>CAWHTX010000001.1:0-106632 GCA_963832355.1 uncultured Bacteroidota bacterium
AGCGGGGGCAGGACTTGAACCTACAACCTTCGGGTTATGAGCCCGACGAGCTACCAATTGCTCCACCCCGCGATATAAATTTTAGACGACAAATATAACCATAAGATGACGCCTTTCCAAATTAGCTTCTCTACCCGTGATTTATCAACATTTTTAATGAATTTCAGTTGAAACAGGTGACGCATTTTCCTAAAAAACATCATTATTGGAATATTTGCCTGAATACCCTAAATTAAAGCAACCCATCAGGATATTAAAATTTAACTTTTGGTTTTATAGACTTGAGGAATAACTGAATGGTCAGCTAATGACTTTTCAGGAAATTTATGACATCTGACTTATCAAATAACCCGGTTTTATTAGCGATAATCATCGTAATAATTCTGATCTCTGCAGCTTATAATTTTTATTTGTATTTCCGCCTTAAGAAAGAAAGCAAAGAGAAACCTGCTATCGAAGATCTGAAACATTCTGAAAAGTCTTTGAGGGAAATGGTTTATGAAAGAACTGAGGAAATAAATAAGATAAATATTATGCTGATGGATAGGGCAATTGAATTGGGCAGCATAAACCAGATTTCGGAAAAGGTTAATTCTTCACTTAATATGGACGAGGTTATAGCCGGTGCCTGTGAAGAGCTGGTTAAGATCTTTCCCCTTGAAAGCGCCGGGATAGCAATGCTCAGCAGTGATAACGAGAAACTCATATCTGTCGGATTTTTCTCTGTTTCCACCGGGGGCAAAAACAGCCCTTTGAATGAGATTGTCCTCGGGGATAATAAGCCTTTCAAAGAAGTAGTCGAGTCTGGAAAGGAAATCGCTATAGATAAGTTCTCACTCAATTCTGCTGATGGAAACGAAATAACTGAAATAAATAATCTCCTTGTTGTACCAGTTATTGTTTTAAGAAAGGTGATCGGTGTTATCTGCCTGGTACCGGAGGATACCGGTTACAGGTTCAGTAAATCTGAAATTGATCTTGCTAAAACTATCGCCGTCCAGGTGGCCGGTTCTGTTGAAAATGCCCGCCGTTTTTCGCAGAAGGAAAAAGCGCTGAATGCTGTGGAGAGTGAACTTGAGATAGGCAGACAGATCCAGTCTGATTTTTTCCCCCGCCGGATAGAGCAGGTGGAGGGCTGGGAGATACTTGCTCATTTTAAGGCCGCAAGACAGGTTTCGGGTGATTTTTATGACGTTTTTAATATCGGTGAAACCAGGCTGACTGCTCTGGTTGTGGGCGATGTCTGCGATAAGGGCGTCGGCGCGGCACTTTTCATGGTGCTTTTCAGAAGTCTGCTCCGCGCTTACAGTCTTGAGGATAAAGGGTATGATGAGGTAAGTTCTTTCCTCCACCGCGTGGTGCTGAATACAAATAATTATATAGCTGAAAATCATGGCACCTCTAACATGTTTGCTGCGTTGTTCTTCGGTATTCTGGACCCGGAAGGAAATACTCTTTATTATATTAATGCGGGACTAGAAGCTCCTGTTCTTCTGGATGGTTCGGGAAAAATTATAAACAGGCTTCAGCCCACTTCCGCCGTGATCGGGATGTTCCCGGATATTGATATGGCCGTAAGAAGCGTTGCGTTGAATCCGGGTGATACTCTGTTTATATATACGGACGGTACTACTGATGCGAAGAATACCAGGGGAGAGCTTTTCGGTGAGAAGGCGCTGCTGAATTTGTTGTCGGAAGAATGGAAGTCGGGATTCAGTCTGCTTTATGAACTTAATTCTAAATTGGATAAGTTTGCCGGAGAAAATCCCCAGTATGACGATATTACCCAGCTTGTGTTGAGAAGGAAAACTTCACCTGCGGAAAACAAACATGCAATTTCGAGAGCAGCTGTGCTCGATAACCTGGAGGAGCTTCGCGGGTTCGTGGAAAAAGCTTCTGTTTATAACGGACTTCCGAAGGACGCTGTTTTTGCTCTTAAGCTCGCTTCCGAGGAAATCTGTACTAATATTATTAAATATGCTTACGAACAAGATAAACCCGGAAAAATTAATATATCTTTTGAAGTGCATCCGCATAAAGCGGTGCTCAGAATTTATGATTTTGGAAAAAGATTTATACCTGCGGAGGCAGCGGCCATAGATACCGGACTTGATTTTAAAGACCGGAAGATCGGGGGATTGGGAATTCAGCTGGTCAGGGAGTACATGGATGTAGTTGATTACATCGACGCCCCTGACGGCGGCAATTGTGTCATACTTGAAAAAAAATATTAAACCTCAAATAATTCAAAAGAAGGATGGTAGATGGATATAACGGACAGTTATACAGACAATCTTGTTATAATCAAACTTTCGGGCGATATCGACGCCCTGACCGCACCAAAAATTACCGAGCATATAAGAGGACATATAACCAAAGGAAATATTAAACTTGTAACCGACCTGAAGGATGTTGAGTATACCAGCAGTGCCGGACTGCGGATGATGCTTGCCGCTGTGAAGGAAACCCGCAGTTTGAACGGGGACATGCGCCTTGCTAATATCCAGCCTGATGTGCTGAAGGTACTTACCCTTACCGGCTTTAATAATATCCTTAAAATATTTCCGGATGTTGAGGCCGCAGTGGAGAGCTTCGCTTAAAACAATAATAAATTTTAATAAGGAAGAAATATTACATGGGTTCCCTGGAAAAAAGTAAAAAAGGAGTTACGCTCGTAATCGGATCAGGAGCAATTAAATGCGCTGCTTCAATCGGTATGTGGCAGGTTTTGACCGAAGAAAATATAAACGTTGATATGATCGTTGGCTGCAGCGCGGGAAGTATTTACGGCGCCGGGATTGCCATGGGCATGAGTTTAGACGAAATTAAAATGTGGTCGGAAAGGACATGGACAACGGAACTGATGCAGGACTATATCATTAATCTGAAAGCATCAAAGGACGGCAGCCTGAAATTTAATGAGAAAAGCGGGATGGTGAATGACGAGGTATTGAACAGGAGACTCAAGGATATTTTCGGCGACAGGACATTCAAAGATCTTAAAATTCCTCTGATAGTTGTGGCTACTGATATGATGACCGGTGAGAAAGTTGCTATTTCAAAAGGTAAAATGTTTGATGCGATACGGGCAAGCATAGCTCTTCCTTTAATCTTTCCTCCTTGGGAAGTGAATGGTAACCTGATGGTTGATGGTGCCGCCTCGGATCCCCTCCCTGTAGATACAGCAATTAAAAACGGTGCAGGTATAATTGTGGCAATGGGATTTATGATAGATTACAGGAAAAAGTTTAAGTCGCTCACCGCTGTACAGGAGCAGATGACTGCCATATATATGAATAATATCTTAAAGGCATCGTTTGCCTTTAACAATCTGGCCCATCATTCCGAGATCTTTGCGATCATTCCCGAATTTGATGAGCCTCTCTCAATGTTCGATATCCACAAGATCCCGGGTATTGTAGAAAAGGGAGCTGAAGCAACGCGTAAACAGGTTCCGCACATAAAGAGATTATTGTCCTCCCTTTAATTTTGCCGGGTATAAAATGCCGCACCCGGTATCTATTCCACGTTCACCCCGGTTAGTTGTTTCATAGTTCCTGAATAATGCGTATATATAGAAAGGTTCTTAATCATAATAAAGTAAAAAATGTATACAGCAATTATAGTAATATTGTTTGCTCTTGCAATATACCTGGTCTACAGCGGTATTAAGGGCAATAAAAAAGGGAGAACAATTGCCGGGATCATCATAGGTGCGGCATCAATCATTTTTTTCTGGTCATTGGATTTCTGGATAGAGATGCTCTGGTTTGAAAACCTTGGCTACGGTGACCGGTTCTGGTTTTATATTATTGCACAGACTGCCTCTGCAGCTGTCGGGGCTTTTGTTTCCCTGGGTATTGTTTCGCTGCTTACCTACTCAATTCCTTCTTCTAAAAGTTATCTCGGTAAAATCAGCAAGGGCATTTCTTTTATTGCCGGTGCGGTCTGGGGATATTCAAACTGGGAGGTTATTCTTAAGTTCTGGTTCCGCGTACCGATGGGTATATCTGAGCCGGTCCTGAATAAGGATGCAGGTTTTTACATCTTCACGCTTCCGTTCCTCGACAGTATTTATGCCCTGCTGATAATCATTACTATAATATCTCTTATCGCCGTACTTTTCACATCTTTTCTGAAATTTGATGAGAAAGGAAATCTGACAGCGAACTTCTCCGGCTTCGACCGCTATATTTCTTCCAAACCGTATACTAATATATTGATCATCGGTGCAGTATTGATATTAGTTCTTGCGTATGATAAATATCTGAGCCGCTACGACTTGATGTTTTCTAATGTGGGTGTGGTAAGAGGACCAGGATGGACCGACGTTAACATTCTCCTTCCTGCTTATGATATTATTATCGTGCTGATGATTCTCGTGGCTGCCGCTCTTTTGATTAAACCGGCAAGGAATTACCTTCAGACCTTTTATTCTAAACTCAGGGTCAGAAATGTCAGTTCCGAACCCATACTTATTTTTTCGGTATTGATTTCTCTTTTTGTTGTCTGGTTTATCGGTTTAACAGCGATACCGGGATTGTTCCAGTGGCTGCGGGTTGAACCGAATGAGATTACCTATGAACGTCCATATATTGAGAATAATATAAAACTGACCCGCTATGGTTTCGGCCTTCAGAATATTGAAGAAAAAGAATATCCTGCCACGGATGTTTTCAATAAGCAGATTGTTCAGGAGAACCAGGCGACTTTTGAGAATATCAGGTTGTGGGACTGGCGGGCGCTTGATGACGTCTATAAACAGTTCCAGGAAATACGTCTTTATTATGAGTTTAAAGATGTCGATATCGACCGGTATCACTTTAATAATGAGTACAGGCAGGTTATGGTTTCAGCAAGGGAGATGGAAGCCTCAAATCTTCCTCCGCAGAGTCAGACATTCGTTAATACGAGGTTTAAGTATACGCATGGCTACGGCATTACTTTAACTACTGTGAGCGATTTTACCCCTGAAGGACTGCCTAACCTTCTGATTAAAGATATTCCTCCGGTGAGCAAGTACCCTGCACTTGAAGTTAAACAACCGCAGATATACTACGGTGAGCTTACAGATTCCTACGTCATTGTTAACACTGATGAGCCTGAATTTGATTATCCCAGCGGGGAACAGAATGTCAATATTAAATATCCCGGTACAGGTGGTGTTCAGATCTCGAATATCTGGAGAAAGTTCCTGTTCGGCTGGCAGTTTGACGGTACAAAGTTTTTCTTTTCCGGATATCCTAATTCCCAGAGCAGAATAATGTTTCACAGGCAGATAATGGACAGGGCAAGAACCCTCGCCCCGTTCCTGGAGTATGACAAAGATCCTTATATAGTGCTCGGAAAAGACGGCAAACTTTACTGGATGATCGATGCTTATACAACCAGCAGTTATTTCCCTTACAGCGAAGTTTTTCATTCAACGGAAAAAATCGGGTATAAGGAAGGTGAAACAACAAGAACCCTCACCACGAATACTGCACCCGAGCTTAATGGTCTTAACTATATAAGAAATTCCGTTAAGGTTGTGATAAATGCTTTCAACGGTAAAACTGATTTTTATATTTTTGATGAGAGCGATCCGCTTATAAAGGTCTGGGATAATATTTTCCCGGGTCTCTTTAAAAGAAATCAGAGATGCCGGCTGATTTAGTTAATCATGCGCGCTATCCCATTGATTATATGATGGTGCAGGGACTAATGTATGCTAAATACCATATGACTGACCCTACCGTTTTTTATAACCAGGAGGATCTCTGGATAAGAGCTACCGAGAAATATTATGATCAGGTTCAGCCTGTTAATCCTTATTATATAATGTGGCAGCTCCCTAAAACGCATAAGGCAGAATTTGTTCTGATACTTCCCTTTACCCCCAAGAACAGGCAGGTGTCAATCGGCTGGGTTGCGGGTATGTGCGACGGGGATAACTACGGCCGGTTCATCGCATATAAGTTCCCAAAGGATAAGAGTGTGCTTGGACCGCAGCAGGTTGAGACAAAGATTGATCAGGACAGTTTTCTGTCGGGTCAGCTGTCGCTCTGGAACCAGCGCGGCTCTAATGTGATCCGGGGAAATGTTCTGGCAATTCCTGTGGACGAGACAATAATTTATGTTGAGCCCATTTATCTTCAGGCAGAAACGGCTGCTTATCCTGAATTAAGACTTGTAGCGGTGATGCATAATGATAACCTGAGTTATGCCGAAACATTCCAGGAAGCTCTGCAGGAGCTGTACGGTGAGAATCCCGTAAAACAGGCTGCTGTAAAAGAGGAAGCAACTCCCGCGAGAGTTGAAACATCAGTAGATGAAAAAATAAACCAGGCAAACGAGGCGTTTAATAATTATCTGAAATACCAGGGACAGAAGGAATTTCAAAAAGCTGCTAATGCTCTGGAGAGGCTGCAGTCAATCCTGAAAGATTTATCGGATCGTTCTAAAGATCAGCAGCAAAAAAAATAATGATCCGAAACGCGGAATAAGATCAGACTGATTTGAAATATGAATTGTTGTGGTAAGCTCCTTGAAAATCAGAAAATAACAGCTATTTTAGTGTTTTAGAAATATACAAAAGGAGAAAATTATGGATATTCATTCCGAACAGGATCATGATAAATCCGTTATAATTATAGATAAGCATAAATTAATCGGTGTAGAGAATGAATCCTTCCAGCAGGAGGTTCAGGGTGCCCTCGATAAAGGAAGTAAAGAGGTTTCGATTGATTTAACCAATGTAGAGTATATATCCAGCTGGGGAATTGGTCTTCTTGTACACGCATATACCAGCTGTCATAACAAGAATGTTCAGTTCAGCCTGAAAGGTGTTAATTCGCAGGTTATGAACGTACTCAGTCAATTAAAACTGACGACGCTCTTTAATATTAAATAAATATCATCTTAAATACTCTGTCGGCCATCTGTCGGCCAACAATCGGCCTACAACCGGCCTCCAGGTACGGCATAAAACCGGTCCAACCCCATACAAACCCCTATCCTGAAGGCTGAAATTTCAGCAAAGTGTAATCATCCATACCTCCGGAAGGTTTATCTGCTTATGGTGAGCCGGCCCGTCTCCGCAGATTCAACCTCTATCGCGGCCCGCCTCACAACTGGAAGCGATAAAACTCCGAAGAGTTCAATATCTGTAAGATCCCTGCCTTCTTAACCTCCATCCTTGTGGGGGATGAACGACAAAAACTCTGTCGAAGTTTAACATTTATAAATAATTGTAATACCCCTGCAATTTTTCACTAATTTTATGATATTGTAATTCAATATTATCCGGAATTGGAATGACGAAAGAAACATTGTTGAATAAAATACGGGAAGCCGGGGTGGTTGGTGCCGGAGGCGGAGGGTTCCCGGCGCATAGAAAACTCACCGAATGGAATTGAGCATATTATCGCAAACGGAGTGGAGTGTGAACCGCTTCTTTATAAGGACCGCGAAGTAATGTTGAGGGAAACAGAGAGGATGATGCATGGTCTCAGAGATTGTCCGTGAACTCACAGGCGCATCCCGGGTAACAATTGCAATTAAAAACAAAAATAAAGATGCTGCGGAGATCATAAAACCGCTTGCTGAAAAAAAAGGGTACAATATTTTTATTACAAAAAATGTTTATCCTGCCGGCGATGAATTTATCCTGGTTTATGATATAACCGGGAAAAAGGATCCCGCCGAACGGAATTCCGCTGATGGTCGGATGCCTTGTCAGCAATGTTGAGACCCTGGTGAATATTTCTTATGCGGCTGAGGAGCTGCCTGTTACAGAAAAATATATAACGGTTGCCGGGGCAGTTAAAAATCCTTTAACTGTAAAAGTACCGGTAGGAACCAGTTTTAGTGAATGTATAAAGTTTGCCGGTGGATTTACAACCGATTCTCCTGCTGCCCTTACGGGCGGCGTGATGATGGGGGGAGTTGAAACAGATTATTCACAGCCGGTTACCAAAACTCTTGGCGGACTGATAATTCTGCCTTCGGATCATACACTGGTTGTCAGGAAATCCGCGCCGCAGAAAGTTTATAATAAAACAGGACACAGCACCTGCGATCAGTGTTCTTTCTGTACACAGTTATGTCCCAGGTATATACTCGGTTATCCTATACAGCCTCATCTTGTAATGCGCGGACTTCAGATGACAGGTGACGCAAAAGAAATGCTTAATATGTGGGCATCTGCCTGCTGTGAATGTAATGTTTGTACGTTATTTGCTTGTCCCGAAAAACTTGATCCTAAAAATGTGTGTGTTGACAATAAAGTCAGACTCCGTGATGAGAAAAAAGGATTCACAAAGGCTCAGATGGAGGAAGCTTTCAGGGACGTCCATCCTGCGCGGGAGGGAAGGGAAATCCCTATATCAAATTTATATCAGCGACTGGGATTGAAACCTTACGACAGGAAAGCTGAATATGCCGACTTCAACAGCGAAGTTGCACAGGTGAGTATTCCGCTGAAATATAATTTCGGAAATGCAGCAGAACCAATTGTCAGAACCGGTACGCAGGTGAAAGCCGGCGATGTGATTGCTTCAACCGATGAAAATGATCTGGGTGTTCCTGTCCATTCAAGCATTGATGGTATTGTTAAATATATAGGGCCGGAAAGTATAGTAATATCTGCAGCTAATTAACAGAGGATTTTTCTTATGAAAGCAGCTATTGGATTAATTGAATTATCGAGCATTGCTAAAGGTATCGAAGTATCGGATGCAATGCTGAAACGTGCGGATATCGAAATAATTGTTAACAGGACAATTTGTCCCGGTAAATATATGATTTTGATCGGAGGTGATGTTGATGCCGTTAATGCCAGTATAGAAACGGGTATTGAAATTAGTTCTGATGAACTGGTCGATAATTTTATAATACCTAATGTTCACCCTTCCATATTTCCCGCAATTAGCGGAATTAACCCGGTTACAGACCTTCAGGCTCTTGGTGTAATTGAATCATTCTCGGTAGCATCTATAATTGAAGCTGCAGATGCTGCTGTAAAATCCGCTACAGTCGATCTGATTACTGTTTACCTTGCAATGGCGATAGGAGGAAAAGGCTATGTAATGCTTACCGGGGACGTTGCTTCAGTGCAGACTGCTGTGGATACAGGAGCTGCTGCTATTGCAAAAAAAGGACTCCTGGTTCAGAAAGTAGTAATCCCCCAGCCAAGAAAGGAAATACTTCAGTCATGGATCTGATAAAAAGATGAAAACGAAAAGTGTTATTCCGGTCTCAGCGATTGAAAAACTTGTTCTCTCCAAAGCGGTTTGGAAATATCTCCGGCGAAAAATACTTGTCTACTACAACAGGACGGTCATATTCATATGAGCAGGGAGAATGTAAAAAATGATTTGTCCGGTTTAATAACGAAACTGCTTGAAAGAAAGGAAAAGCTGAAGAAATTAAGCTGGAGTTATTCTAAATACAGGCTATCTCTGCTTCTTGCTGAAGTATTAATATTTTTTATTCTTTTTTTCATGTTATCCGACACGTCGGCTTTAATTTCTGTCGGTGTTTTTCTGATAGCGTTTGCAGTTCTGGCTCATCTGCATAACAGGCTGGATAATGGAATTAAAAAGCTGGAACTCTGGACAAAAATTAAATCCACCAACCTTGCGAGGATGAATCTCGACTGGAAGAACATACCCCGTATCCTCTATGGCCATGAAGAAAATTTTGATGACAGACCGGGGCCGGTTGAAACTGACTTAAACCTGGCGGGAGATGAATCACTTCATCAGCTGATAAATACCGGAACATCAAGGCAGGGCAGGTCTCTCTTAAGAGGGTGGCTGAACATAAAGAACCCCTCTGCTGAGGATATTAAGAAAAGACAGAGCCTTGTAAAAGAGCTGATTCCGCTTACCAGGCTCAGAGATAAGCTGGTGCTTTATTCTACGTTTTCCTCAAAACGTGAATTTGACGGCATTATGCTGCAGAAACTGCTGAGTAAAAAAACAGTTATTACCAGCTCTTTCAGATTTATCTTCGGAGTCATGATCTTTCTTGCACCAATTAATATTATACTTTTCTTTTTATTCATTGATAAAACAATTCCCGCTTATTGGGTGATAACAACATTACTCTATATCATTCTATTTCATTTTAATAATAAAGAAAAAGATAAGATCCGGGATGAAGCCGAATATATCTCCGATGAACTTGAAAAAATGGGAAGTGTATTTGAATACCTGGAAAATTATCCCTATAAAGCGAACTCCGGGTTGGCAGAATTATGCACAGATTTCCGTGTTAAAGATCAGCGCCCTTCCGTCTTGATCAACAAGATCAAAAGCATTGTCGGTTTCTTAAGAATCAGGAAAGGGAATCCTTTTGTCTGGAACGTTATACTTGTTGCTTTTCCTGCAGATTTTTATTTCAGAATTAAACTGAGCAGGTATAAACAAATCGTATCTGATAGGTACGAAAAGTGGCTGGAAACCTGGTATAACCTGGAAGCCCTCTCTTCACTGGCTAACTTTGCTTTCCTGAACCCTGATTATAGCTTTCCGGAAATAGTAAATAATAATAAGACGCAGACTATATTCAGCGGTAAGCAAATGGGACATCCTTTAATAAAGAAGGAGAAGAAAATACGGAATGATTTTTCGTTTAACCCGGGGGGAGAAATAGCGATAATTACCGGATCCAATATGTCGGGCAAAAGTACTTTCATTAGAACTATAGGCGTAAATCTATCTCTTGCTTATGCGGGCAGTGTGGTTAATGCACAGGAATTGAGTATATCGTTATTCCGATTGTTTACCTGTATAAAAGTGAGTGATTCTGTAATAGACGGGATTTCTTACTTCTATGCGGAAGTTAAAAGACTGAAAGCGCTTCTTGATGAGATAGAAGGATCGGGGTACCCCGTACTTTTTTTAATTGATGAAATATTCAGGGGGACAAATAATATTGAGCGGTTGCAGGGGAGCAGTGCTTTTATAAAAAAACTTGCTACATACCGCTGCGATCGGTGCAGTAGCAACACACGATCTGGAGCTGGTAAAATTATCGGAAGAAATTTCAAAGGTAAGGAATTATCACTTCAGGGAGGAAATAAAGGAGGGGAAAATGATTTTCGATTATAAATTAAATAATGGTCCGTGTCCCACAACCAATGCACTGAAAATAATGAAACTTGAAGGTCTTCCGATTAATTAAACTATTCCATTTTCATATCGCGTGTCATCAGATCAGTCGTCGCTTTTACCGGATCCTTATCTTCAAACAATATCTTAAATACTTCTGTAGTAATGGGGGTTTCTACACTGTTCTTCTTTGCCAGCATTGAAGCTGACCGGCTTGTTTCAACTCCCTCGGCAACCATTTTCATTGATTTTAATACCTGCTTCAGGGTTTTCCCGGAGCCTATCTGTTCACCCACATAACGGTTACGACTGTGGCGGCTCATACATGTAACGATAAGATCTCCCATACCCGATAACCCGGCAAAGGTTTCCGGCTGCGCCCCCATTGCGATACCCAGTCTTGATATCTCGGCTATTCCCCTTGTCATTATAGCAGCCTTGGTATTATCTCCGAATTTAACTCCGTCAATAATTCCCGCACCGATCGCGATAACATTTTTAAATGCACCGCCCATTTCTACGCCGAGAATATCCGTGGAACCATACACCCGGAAATATGAAGTAATAAAGGCAGCCTGAATAGATTTGGAAGTTTCGGCATCAACGGAAGCTGCAACAACTGCAGTCGGGATTCGCCGCGCAACTTCTTCAGCATGACTGGGTCCTGAAAGTACACCTACCTGGTTAATATCGAGAGAAGGTACCTCATCAATCAGCATCTGCGACATTGTCATAAGACTTCTGTTTTCTATTCCTTTTGCAACGCTGACAAGAATTGAATTGTTTAGTGATGATGGGTCCGCATTTTTAATCACTCCGCGCAGATACTGGGAAGGGACGGCAAGAACGATCATATTCTGCTGATGTACAGCCTCGTCAAGATCGTGAGTTATCTTTATATCGTCAGGAATTGAGATCCCCGGCAGGTAGCTGGTGTTCTCCCTGGTCTTTTCAAGTACCTTTGCATAACTCTTGACGTATTCCCAGAGAGTGACCTTATGTCCGTTGAAATGAAGCAGAATGGCAAGGGTTGTTCCCCAGCCGCCGGCTCCGAGAACAGAAATTTTCATCAGAGGGATTTACTTTTTTTCTTAAAGCTTACTTTACTTTCATTTCCGTTTAGTAAACGGACTACGTTCTTCCTGTGAGTGAAAATAACAAGCAGTGCCAGAAATATAACAAAAGGTAAAAGTGTATTATAACCGGGAATGTTTACGTTAAAAATGTTTTCCCTGATTACAAGTGCGAGGGGAACCGAAATCGCTCCCAGTATGGAGCCGAGTGAAACATAACGTGAAATGGTAACTACCAGGACAAATACACCTACAGCAATTAACATATCAACGGTAACTATCATCAATAGTACACCGAGTGCAGTTGCTATACCTTTGCCACCTTTAAAGCCTGCAAAGATTGTCCAGATATGTCCTATAACAGCTGAGATACCGGCGATTATCTGGACAAGAGTAAAATCATCAAAAGGAGTAATATTCTCAAAAGGCATCGAACCATAATGCAGCCTTGCCACAACAACAACAGCAAGCACACCCTTAAAAGCATCGAGGAGTATAACAAGCAGACCATGCTTCCAGCCCAGAACGCGCATAACGTTCGTTCCGCCGGCATTGCCGCTGCCATGTTCCCTTATATCTATTCCTCTGACCGCTTTGCTGACGATAATACTGGTTGGAATAGATCCAATCAGATATGAAAGGATGACTATTGTTGCGAGTAAATACATTGAGTTACCATTAAAAAAGAGTGAAAACTAAACTAAGTATAAAAGCCCTAATTATCAATGAAATTTGAGTTTAAGGCTATTTGATTCAATTATCGAACCAGGGATTCAAATAATTTGAAATCTTCTTTGGTTGTTACTTTGAAGTTAAAATTAGAACCTTCGGTAATATTTACTTTTCTTCCGATCCGTTTAATGAGCATTGATTCATCAGTTCCGTAAAAATTCTCATTATAAGCTTTCTTCATTGCTTTCATTAAATCGCGATACATGAAGATCTGAGGTGTCTGAACGTAGAGAACGTTCTCCCTGGAAATATATTCATTAACATAATTTCTGCCCCGGATAAGGGTATTGCTTCCCCGTACACAGACCACTGAATTTCCTTTTAGCTCAGCTGTTTTAATTGCTTCTTTAAGTACCCCTAAGGGGAGGAGGGGCCGGGCAGCATCATGAACGATTATAAGATCATCCGGCTCTGCAGAAGCTGAGGAAAGAGCATTGTAGACAGAATCCTGTCTTTCCTTTCCTCCTTCTACAATTTGTTTAATTTTCGTCAGCCGGTACTTGAGTTTAAGTTTTTCCAGCAGAGGAAAAAAACTTTTATCGGCTGATATTATGATCTCATTTATAAGCCTGCTTTTCTGAAAGGTTTCCAGGGAAAAAACGATTAATTCTTTCCCATTAACCTTTATAAATTGTTTCGGCTTTGAAAATCCGCTGCGCGAACCTTTACCGCCGGCAGGTATTAAGACGATCTTTCTCATACTAATAGCATTGCATCACCGTAACTGAGGAATTTATAGCCATCTTTCAGTGCTTTTTTATATGCTTTCATCACGAAATCGGTTTCGGCGAAAGCACATACCAGCATAAGCAGAGTAGATTCAGGCTGGTGGAAATTGGTAATGAGTCTGTCGGTTATCTTAAAGTCATAAGGCGGATAAATAAATTTATCGGTCCAGCCTCTTCCGGGCTTAACCATTCCGTCTGCTGTTATACTTGTTTCAAGCGCACGGCAGGTACTTGTACCTACAACGAAGACATTATGTTTTCCATTGATCGCTTTATTAATTTTTTCGGATGACTGTGCAGTGATTTCATAATATTCCGAATCCATCTTATGTTTTGTGAGATCTTCAACTTCAACCGGTCTGAAAGTTCCCAGTCCGATATGCAATATGACGGGAACAACTTCCACACCTTTTTTCTTCAATTTGTTAAGCAGCTTATCGGTAAAGTGCAGACCTGCAGTAGGGGCAGCAACGGCACCATCCACGCGTGCATAAACCGTTTGATAATTTTCTTTGTCTTCTGGCACCGGTTCCCTTTTAATATAAGGGGGAAGGGGAGTCAGTCCAATTTTCTCTACGGCACTAAATACATTACCGGGCTGATTAAAACGGACAGTTCTTCCGCGGGAAGTTGTATTATCAATTACTTCACACCAGAGCTTATCATTAAAATAAATTTTATTTCCTATTCTCACTTTTCTTGCAGGATCTACTATTACATCCCAGATGCATTCGTCTGCATTTAGTTCTCTGAGAAGGAAAACCTCAATCTTAGCATTAGTTTTTTCTTTCTTTCCATACAACCTTGCCTGGAATACACGGGTTTCATTGACAGCAAGAACATCGCCCTTCTGCATGTAATCTGTAATATCCGTAAAGACCTTATTCTCAATTTCTCCGGTTTCTCTGTTAAGCACCATAAGTTTAGCTTTATCCCTCGGAGAAGTAGGAAACTTTGCAATTGCTGTCTTCGGCAGATTGTACTTGAAATCTGATAATTTCATTCTTCGTTACCTTTTATGAATTGATAAATGAGAGGGAGCATTGGAGCTCCCTCCTTAATATTTTTTATTTTTTCTTCTTTGTCGTTGATTTCTTAGACTTTCCGCTTTTTTTTGTTTTAGTGGACATCTCATTTACAACTGCTCTTGCTGCAGCTAACCTGGCTATAGGTACACGGAACGGGGAACAGCTTACATAGTTTAATCCTACCCTGTGGCAGAATTCCACTGAACCGGGTTCGCCGCCATGTTCTCCGCAGATTCCTACTTTAAGATCTTTTCTTGTTGATCTTCCTTTTTCGGTTCCCATTTTAACCAGCTGGCCTACGCCGTTCAGGTCAAGAACTTCAAAAGGATCATTCGGCAGGATATCGTTCTGGACATAAAGCGGCAGGAATTTACCGGCATCATCTCTTGAGAGTCCGAATGTTGTCTGTGTTAAATCATTGGTTCCGAAGCTGAAGAATTCAGCGCCTTTAGCAATTTCATCAGCCGTAACGCATGCACGAGGCAATTCGATCATTGTTCCAACAAGGTAGTTGATCTTTTTACCGCGTTCCTCAGCAACTTCATCAGCTACTTTTCTTATGATCTTTTCCTGCAGCTTGAATTCGTTTAAATCACCTACAAGAGGGATCATTATTTCGGGTTTTACCTTATAACCCTGCTCTTTCGCTTCATAGGCAGCTTCAAATATTGCTCTTGCCTGCATTTCCGTGATTTCAGGGAAAACGACTCCAAGACGGCAGCCTCTGAAACCAAGCATGGGATTAAATTCTGCAAGACTGTTTATTTTCTCAGTAAGTTTTTCAATCGTAATGCCCAGCTGATCTGCGAGTTCCTTTATCTCCTTTTCCTCGTGAGGCAGGAATTCATGCAGAGGGGGATCAAGGGTTCTGATTGTAACCGGATAACCCTTCATTTCTTTGAAAATACCCAGGAAGTCTTCTCTCTGAAGAGGAAGTAGCTCATTTAGAGCTTTTTTTCTTTCTTCAGTAGTTTCGGAAACGATCATCTTCCTGACACTCATAATCCGGTCGCCGCCGAAGAACATATGCTCTGTACGGCAAAGACCAATGCCTTCTGCACCAAATGCAATTGCATTAGCTGCCTGATCAGGCTGATCTGCGTTGGTCCTGATATTTAATCTTCTCAGGTTATCGGCCCATTTCATCAGGCTTGCATAAGTCTGGTAAACCGGGGAATCTTTCGGATCGAGAGTTTTGTTTAAAAGTACCTGCAGTACTTCAGAAGGTTTCGTTTCGATTTTTCCGGCTATCACTTCACCTGTTGTTCCGTCTATAGAGATGAAATCACCTTCTTTTAATTCAAGGTCTTTGCCTTCAACACTGATCTTACCTTCTTTATAATTTATTCTCAGTGTACCGCAGCCTGCAACGCAGACTTTACCCATCTGTCTTGCTACTAATGCTGCGTGTGAAGTCATACCTCCGCGTGCGGTAAGTATACCTTCGGAGGCATTCATACCTTTAATGTCTTCAGGAGAAGTTTCTATTCTAACGAGGATAACATTCTCTCCTCTTGCGGCCATATCTTCTGCGTCCTGTGCATTAAGAGCTATTCTTCCGGAAGCGGCACCGGGACCTGCATTCAGACCTTTTGCTATAAGATTTCCTTCATCAATGGCTTTGCGTTTTTCATCGAGATCGAAAATTGGGCGAAGGAGCTGGTTCAGCTGGTTTGGTTCAATCCTTGAAATAGCTTCCTCTTTGGAGATCAGTTTCTCTTTAACCATATCTACTGCCATCTTTATTGCGGCAAATCCTGTACGCTTGCCGACACGACACTGAAGCATCCACAATTTTCCCTGCTGGATTGTGAACTCGATATCCATCATGTCTTTATAATGCTTTTCAAGGTTGTGCCTTATATCATCGAGCTGTTTGTAGATTTTTGCATCATCATCTTTCAGCTTTGCAATTGGAAGCGGGGTACGGGTACCTGCAACAACATCTTCTCCCTGCGCATTGAAAAGATATTCTCCGTAAAACACATTGCTTCCCGAAGCAGGATCTCGAGTAAATGCAACTCCGGTTCCTGAGTCTTCTCCCATGTTTCCGAATACCATCGACTGTACGTTAACCGCTGTTCCCCAATCTGCAGGTATATTATTCAGTTTCCTGTATACTATCGCACGATCGTTCATCCAGCTTCCGAATACGGCTCCGATAGCTCCCCAGAGCTGTTCCATAGGATCAGTTGGGAATTCATGTCCGGTTTCTTTTTTAATTGCAGCCTTAAACTCCTCAACCAGTTCCTTCAGGTGCTCAGTTGAGAGTTCTGTATCAAGCTTAAAACCATGCTGTTCTTTTTTTCTATCGAGGATGACTTCAAAAGGATCTTCAGCTTTCTTATCCTGCGGCTTTAATCCAAGCACCACATCGCCGTACATCTGGACAAATCTTCTGTAAGAATCATATGCGAACCTGGCATTATTTGTCTTCTTAATGATTCCTTCTACTGTATGGTCGTTCAGTCCGAGGTTAAGGATTGTATCCATCATACCCGGCATTGAAGCACGGGCCCCGCTTCTGACAGACACAAGGAGGGGATTAACCGGATCTCCGAATTTAGCTCCCATTTCCTTTTCAATTTTCTGGAGAGCTGTTTTTACCTTTGCGGTGAGTTCTTTTGGATATTTATTTTTATGATCATAAAAATAAGTACATACTTCCGTTGTAATTGTGAAACCTGCCGGGACCGGCATACCTATATTAACCATTTCAGCCAGGTTTGCACCTTTGCCCCCGAGAAGTGCTTTCATTTCTGCTTTTCCATCGGCTTTCTTTCCGCCAAAAAAGTATACGTATTTCTGTTGTTTGGGCATTACTTTTCCTCCATTCTATTTTATCGCTTTAATTGTATCATAATAAAAATTTGTTAATTAATACCTGAAAGAATAAAATCTCTGAATTCACTTTCGTTGTCCATCTGTAATTCAATTTTCAAGAAAAATATATCAATATCGTCAAATTCTTTTGCGAACTTTGTGAGCTTGACAGCATCCTTCTCGGTAGTGACTACCGAATGTGAATTTGTCGAATAAAATTTCTTTCTTATCTCCTGAACCTCCTTATTTGAATAATTTTTATGATCTCTGAAAATCATCTGGTTGGATGTATCGACGCTTGTCTGCTTCAGAATATTAATAAATGAAAACGGGTTAGCTACTCCCGAAACCACGAGGCTCTTCTGACCTTTGAATTCCTCCAGTCCGTACCTGGTACCATGTTTAACGTCACCGAATTCAATTGCTTTATAATATGCCGTAAATGTCTTTTTACCTTTGAGATATTTTTTGTATTTCGCCGGAATTTCCTCTTCAGTTGTGAATTTCCGGTTAATAACAACCGCATCAGCTCTTTTAATTGAGCTGAAAGGTTCACGCATCATTCCTGTAGGCAGAAGCTGCTGCTTAAAAAAGTCATACTCAGTAAGAAATCTCTGTTCAAATATTAAAAGATTGATATCTCTCTTTATCCATCTGTGCTGATAGGCATCGTCAAGCACGATAACTTCAACACCTGTTTTATTTATAAAATTCTCTGCACCATTCACCCTGTTCTCTGAAACTGCGGCGGGCACTTTACATTCCATTGCTGTTATATATATCTCGTCCCCGCAGTCGCTTACAGGTGAAAGTATATTTTTTCCGTCGGAAACAAGGAGATATCCTCTTGTGCTGCGTCCGTAGCCACGGCTTAATACTCCGACATTCTTCCCGGACTTTTTAAGGAGATTGGTAAGTGAAATAACCAGCGGGGTTTTGCCTGATCCGCCTACCGAAATATTTCCCACCGAAATTACCCGGGCATTTACTGCCTGTGTTTTAAAAACATTATTATCAAAGAACCAGTTCCTGACATTTATAACCAGCGCATAAAATGGTATAAAAGGGTATAATATCAGTTTTAATAATTTCACAATAGTTCTCTTTTAGAATATTTCTGCCTGAAGCTGAAGCTCATTAAGCTTTTCTTCACACTTTTCAATCAACCTTGAAATTTCGTCTCTGCTCATCTCCGGTCGTATGAATATGGGATCGGAGTAAATCGCATTAACCCTGGTAAAGAATTTAGGGACCTTAAAACTGTCCCAGCTTTTGAGGATCCATTTCTTTTTGAATCCTATTCCAAGAAGCACGAGGGGCAGTCCGGCTTTCTTTGCTGACACTACGGCACCTGCTTTAAGCTTAAAAGGAGGACCTTTCGGTCCGTCAGGAGTTATGGCTATCGAGTATCCATTCTTTGCAAAGTCGACCATTAACCCGAGGGCAACATCACCGCCCTTACTGCTTGAACCTCGTAAAACTTTATATTTCCATTTCTTTAATATTTTTGCAAGCAGATCTCCGTCTTTACTCTTACTCGTCAATCCGGCAAAGTTATTATTCCTGTTCAGGAACCAGGGCAGCAGCATCGTTCCATGCCAGAACGCAAGCACATAATTTACATTCTCTCTTTCGAATTTATCGACTGCGTCACGGTTGATAATTTTAATTCTCAGAGTTCTGCAAAGAATATCAACAAGTTGAAAAAGAACATAATTTCCTGCAAAACGCAGTGTTTCCTGTTTAGCTTTTTTAAGCTTCATTCAGTAATGAGTAAATTATATCGGCAGCTTTACTGGAAGCTCCGGCCGGGTTTAGCTTTGCCTTCAATAGTTCCAGTTTTGACTTAATATTATTATAAAGGGTTTTGTCCGCTAGAATTTTTCTGCATTCAGAATATATGGTTTCTTTGTTTACATTTTTTTGGATCAATTCCGGTACAACTTTCTCTCCCGAAATGATATTTGCCATACCAATGTTATCTACGCGCACCAGGTTTTTACCGATGATATAAGTAAGAAAACTCGTCTTGTAAACAATTACCATTGGCAGGCCGAATATTCCCGCTTCAAGAGTCGATGTACCTGATTTTATAATACCAAGCTTTGCATACTTCATCAAATCGTATGTGAAGCCTTTAACAACCCTGAACTCATTTGAAGTCGTCATACCGTACAAAGCATTTTCGTCGATATTTGATGAACACGCAACTACTACCTGAAGGTTGAATTCTTCAGCGAGTTTTTTAGCAGCAGGAATGACTTCAGGGAATATCTTTTCGACTTCATGTTCGCGGCTTCCGGGCATAACAAGAAGAATGTCCTTATCAGGGAGATCAAATTTATTTAATAATTCCTGCCTGCTTAAGAATTTGTATTCATCGATCCTTTGAATCAGCGGATGGGAGACAAGCTCCACATTAACATCATGATTCTTATATAAATCCTCTTCAAAAGGAAAAACGACGATCATCTTATCAACGAATTTCTTTATTTTCTTAATTCTTCCTCCTCCCCAGGCCCAGATCTGGGGAGAAATGTAGTAAATAACCTTTGCGTCAATTTTTTTGAGTTTTTTAGCAAAATTGAGATTAAAGCCCGGATAATCAATTAGAATAACTGATTTAATATTTTCTTTTCTGATGACATCCAGAAGGTCACTCTGTACCCGCCTGATGAATGGAAGGTGCCTGACAACTTCTGCAAATCCCAGGAAAGCCATTCTTTTTATATGGTACAAAATATTCATACCTGCATCTTTCATCCTGTCGCCGCCCAGTCCGAATACATTTATGCCATCATCAAGTTTTTTTAATTCCTCGATTAATGCGGCACCTATGTAATCTCCCGAAACTTCACCTGCAATCATCATTATATTTTTTTGCACTGATCTGCTCATACTAAAGTCTTCTCAAAAACCATAACAGCAGAATGGTAATTGTTACTAAGGAAAATGCCTGAAGACTTCTTCTTTCAGATTTCAGACCTTTTTTTATATCGTATTCGGGCTGCTCCACACTTCCTTTTCTGTATTTCGTTAATCTCGGAATAAATCGCGGCACATTTTTCTTATAATCTTCATATTCCTGCTTAAAGGTCTGCTCAAGATATTTTTCCTCCTCCTGCACGATCATATAATATTGAAGGGAGAAAAAAATAAAACCTGCGATCTGTAGCCAGGGGAATAAGGCGAATGACATGATACCGAGACCCGTATACATTAAAATATTTCCCAGGTATAAGGGATTCCGCAGGTGTGCAAAAGGTCCGCTGACAATCAGGTACGTCCCGCCGACATTTCCGGTTGTCCTTGTTTCACTACCGGCCCAGCTTACCCCCCAGAGTCTTATCAATTCACCGATAAGAGTAATCAGGAATCCGGCGATCAGGCTCCAGATATTTGGATATGCAAAGATCAGCATAACCACTACGAACGGGATTGGTGTATAGCTGCGGTATTTGAAAAAGTTAGAAGCGAGTGACATTAAAAATCCTTATTCCTGTATATAAATTTCACGTCTTTTCAGTTCGGCCTGGTGTCTTTTCTTAAGCCGTTTTTTCTGTCTCAGTGTTTCCATCCTGTCGATAACATCCTCAAAATCTTTGAAAGGGAAATAGGTAATCCTTCCTTTTTCACAATACTTTAACAAATCGTCCTTGGCAAAAATGAAATCACAAAAATGCACAGTGTATTTATCTGAATTACCGTCGCCTATAAAGACAGTGAATTCATCATCCGAGCTGTTATTTATAATATGGTTTCTTTTACAGTTGGCTGAAGTTGTGCATCCCGAATCGTAATAGGGAAACTGCGGGGTCAGCGTATTATCCTTGTTCAGGCTCAGCTTATTTGAATACACTTTTAAATGATCCAGTTTTTCCCTTTTAAGAATCAGATCGATATAATAATCGAATCCGTCGCTCAGAATGAATAGCTCATATTTATGGTTATTACAATAATCCACGAACGAATGGAAGGTATTGTCTATATCTATTCCCAGGATAAATTCATCAAGTTCCTGCTTGTTTATATTGGTGACAGATTTGCAGAGTTTCAGCCAGCAGTCTTTCGCGGAAATTCTGTCATTCAGCAGATCGTCAATAATCTTTTCCACGATGAGGGTATCGCCGAACTGTGAAAATACCGCTTCTCCGGTATCTTTTTGGGTTATGGTGCCGTCGAAATCGACAAATATCTTGAATACTTTATCCATTCTTCACCATCCTGGTCAAAACCATTTTTTTAACTTCAACGAAACTGCCGCTCTCAAACTTGTAAAAATAAATACCGGGCTGTCTGCTGCTTGCAAGGAAAGTAACGCTGTTTTCCCCGGCCGGAAACCTGTTCCGGATCTCATCTATTTTTTCAATATGGTTATTAAAGAACTCAATCTTTACATTCGATTCTTCCGGCAGGTAAAACTTTATAACAGTGGAATCGGAGAAAGGGTTTGGATTATTCTGGGTAACGATTATATAATTAGCTGATTCAAGATAAGTGACTCTCGAAATATCAGATGACTGTTTGTTGCCTGAATTATCACCTAGGACAACACGGTAATAAAGGGTTCCTGAGGTATCAGGCTTGTCATAATATTCATAATAATTAGCCGACATGCTGCTGTTAGAGCCAATTACAGCAAGTTTCTGCCAGTCGGTATTTCCGGTATCAGTCTGCATGCACCTTTCTATTTCATAGGAACTTTGAGGTATTTCGTTTGCAGAATACCACGAAACCTTTATAGAATCGGAGACTATTCCAGCATTAAAACCGATGATTTGAGAAACGAAAGTACCCGTACTGAATATCTTCTGTACGAATATTCCGTTCCTGCTGTTTCTTTTCTCCTTAAAAACTGCAATTGCTCCCCCGTTACCGTCGGATAGCATATTAAGGTAGCTTTTGGGAGTATTAAAATATGAACCAATTGCGATACCGGAACTATCCCACATTAAGCTGCCTTCCGCATTTACTCTCTGTGAATATATATTGCCTGTTATGGAAACTGCTCTGCGGTCAAGCCAGGCTATAATAGCGCCATTCTGATCATCGGGAATTAACCTTTGCCCGAACTGATCTCCGTTCATCCTGACTACAGGTACTCCCCCGGTTACCCATTGAGGTTTACCTTCTCTGTCATATTTCTGTATATAGATATTCCGGTCATTATTTCTTTCATCAGTCCAGGATAGAATAAGTGAGCTGCCGGAGTTTATCATTTGGGGCATCGACTTTATGCTCTCCACAACAGAACATAATCGGCCGTTTTTACCCCAGAGTAATTTACCTTTGTAATTCAGGAGCTGATGATAAATAGCTTTATTTTTTTTCAGAACCTGGTATGCAATATAAATTTCATTGCCCGAGTTTATTGCAGAAAAAGTTATAACATTAAGATTATTATCTGTAACAGGGAGCGGTTTTTTGCCCCACAACGCTTTACCGGTTTTATCATAATGCTGTGACAATATTACTTCCCGGTTTCCGGAACTCTCAAGCCAGAAAACATACACGCCTCCCGAATCATCAGGCAGAACAGATGGTGTGAGCTTACTATTGGGAGAAGACGAAACGGTAAGACCGGTTGAATCCAACAATAATCTGCCTTCCGGCGATAACTTCTGCAGCATTACATGTGCATTTAAAACACTTCCGGGTTCTTTCGCCAGATAAGTTATAAACACTTCATTTTTTGGATCTGCGCACAGCGAGTAATCGCTTATTTCTTTTCCCAGTCTGTTTATTTTTATTCCTTCCTCATTCCAGAGATTAGAACCTCCGGAATTTACTTTCTGAACAAAAAGATCTCCTGTTTTCGAGCCTGAAAAATCTTTCCAGGCGACTACCGCAGTATTCCTGCCCGAAGAAATGGCAGCAGGATTATCCTGGTCCCCGATCTTTTCTGAAATTCTTTTCCCGTCTGCCCTGAAACTAATATCACCGTTCTGTTCTATATGCATAAACCTGACTTCATTCTGTAATCCTGTTACATTATCCTCCCAGAAAATGAAAGCTCCACCGCTATGATCACCCACAGCCGAAATATTTATGGGATCGGCCAGATCGAATGCAATCTGTGTATTTTCAGCAGGATTATTTGCCCACTGAGCCGTGGCTGTATTAAGAGGAATTGAGATCAGGTACAGAATAACAAACAGGTGCAAACTCTTGATGCTGTCTGACCAGGAATAAACAGGATAGGTAGAATGAATGTCATGCACTTGCAAAATTCAGATCCTCATTGAATCTTACACTAACAAGTTTTGAAATTCCTTCCTCCTGCATCGTTACACCGTACATCGTATCCGCGGCTTCCATAGTGCGCTTATTGTGGGTGACGACGATAAACTGGGTGTCCTTACTGAAATCGTGTATTATTTTTGTAAACCTGTCAATATTCGCATCATCAAGAGGAGCATCAATTTCATCCAGAATACAGAATGGGCTGGGTTTAACCAGGTAGATTGCAAATAATAGTGCAATTGCCGTCAGGGTTTTCTCACCTCCAGATAGCAGATCAATTGACGTTGGACGTTTGCCTTTAGGCTTAGCTATTATTTCTATTTTAGCTTCAAGCGGATCTGCATTCTCTTCTATCCTGAGATCAGCCTCATCACCCGGATTAAACAGTCCCCGGAAAATATTTATAAAGTTTTCCCTGATCTTATCAAAGGTATCTTTGAACAGCTGCTGAGCAGTGATGTTTATTTCCTCAATGGTTTTAATAACATCTTTTTCAGATTCGGTTAAGTCGTCTCGTTGTTTTGATAAAAATTCAAGCCGCTGCTTCTCCTCTTCAAATTCAGAATAGGCGAGCAGGTTGATAGGTCCCAGGTTTTTAACCTGCTGTTTTAGTGAATGTACTTCTTCGGTTCGCGACTTAAAATCGAATTCTGCCAGGTCATCAAAAGATTTTCGTTCAATTTTAACAGAATAATTTTCCTGGATGTGTTCTTCAAGATTACCGATTTTTATCCCGAGTTCATTTATTTTAATCTCGCTGGTATGTATAGCATCCGAGAGCAATTCGCGTTCTTTCCTGCAGGAGTTCTGTTTTTCTTCCAGATCATTTATCTGCTTCTGTATTTCGCCGTAAGCTGAGTCAAGTTCTTCTTCTTCTCTGATCAGAACGGCTTTTTCACCTTTGAGATTGTCAGTTTCAGCTGTTTTCTCTTCAAGTAGAGCGTTTAAGGTGAGTATTTCTTCTTCAAAAGCGGAGATATCGGTTTCTCTTTTAACAATTGTTTTCTTTATGGTATCTATAGATTCTTTTGCCCGGTCAATGGCATTCAAGGTATTCTTTTTCTCTCCAATCAATCTTTCCAGTTCAAGGTTAAGCAGGTTCTGATTTTTTATTAGTTCTTCGAACTCTTCTCTTGATGACCGGAAATCGGTTTCAAGACTCTCCCTGGCCTGATCCGCTTCCAATTTTTCTTTCTGCTGTTTTTCGATTAGCTGCTGGAGTAGGTTTTTCTCGTTATCGAGCCTGTTTGAGTCAGCCGCCAGCTCCTGTATTTCTGTCCTTGCTTTTTCAATCTCATCTGCAGCTTTTTGTTTTTCGAATTCGAACTGTGCAATTTGTTTTTCAACATTAGATAAATCGTTAACAATCATCCGTCCCTGTTCTGAGAGAACCTTTAGGTCGATTTTTTCTATCAGTCCTTCAGTCTCAGAGATCTTATCCTGAAGGGCGTATAATTCTTTTTCTTTTAGGGGAAGTTCATCCTTCAGGTTCTCTAGGAGCTTCATCCTTCCGAAAAGTGAATCATCAAGCCGTGGAGCTGAACCGGCTTCAATTAAACCTTTGCTGGATATAAAGTCGCCCTTGAGAGTTACAAAATTAAAATCAGAGTATTTTTTTGAAAGTGTAAATGCCGTGTCGAAGTCATCCACTATTACTGTAAAATAGAGAAGATTCCGAAAGAAAGATTCCCATTTCGGATCCGTCTGGATCAGTTCGTATGTCCAGTTTTTAAATCCTGGTTCTTTAGCAAGTTGTTTTCTCTTCCTGTTAAGAAAGAATTCCAGGAGTTTATTGATCAGGTCCTTCTTTTTCGCATCTCCCGTATCCTTTACATAAAAAGCAGCTTTACCTATCTCGTTTTCTCTGAGATAACTGATACCGTTCATGAGGTCATCTATCGACTCGACAAGGATATTATTAATGTCGCCTCGAAGGGATGCTTCGACGGCAAAACGATATTCATCTGAAGTATTACCTATATGGGCAAGGAGGTTTTTATCTCCTTTGGCCCATTCATCGTTTTCCAGCAGAGCCTTCGAACCTTTGGAAACACCTTCGAGATTCTCAATAAGCGTCTGGATAAAATTTATCTTCTCCCTGAGCGTGCTTATGTAACCCTTACCTTCAAGCTCTTTTGTTTTAAGCGATGATAATTCCTTTTCCAGGTTCTCTTTATCCCGCTGCTTGCTCGAGTAGACCTGCTCGGATTCTGCCAGTTTTCGTTCAAGTCCGGTTTTCTCATCTCCCAGCTCTTCTATAAAGCCTACTGTTTTGGCGATGTTTCCTGTAAGAGACTGAATCCGCTGATTAAGTTTGTTTATCGCCTGGTTTTTTGCATCGAGTGACTTTTCAAGATTCGAGAGTTCATTTTCCCGGCCGGTAAGTTCCTTGAATTTTTCAAGCTGTATTTCAGCCTGTTCCCTGAGTTTTTCACGTTTTTCTTCAATCTGCTTTCTTAAACTTACAACCCTATCCTCAATTCCGACTTTCTCATTTTCTTTATTTCTAAGTTCATTTTCAAAATCTGTTATCAGTTTGGTGCTTTCATCGATAAGTTGCCCTGCCTCCAGGAGGCGGCTGTCTAATTCAACAAGCTCTTCTCTATACCTTTCAATATTTTTTTCCAGGGAAGTTTTTCGTTCCTGAGAAACCGAAAGCTGATTCTCTGCTTTGAAAATTGATTCTGTTTTGGATGTTAATTCAGCTCTTTTATTCTTAAGCGCATTTTCGGCTGCCGCAAGATTGAGCTTCACATCTTTCAGTTCGTCATTAAGTTTAGCTAATTCAGATTCAAAAGATATTTTCTTCTTCAGGTTTTCTTCCTTTGAACTTTTTGCCTCCTCTTTCTGTAAAAGGTATAATGCATATTCGCGTTCAGCTAAATCAAGCTCCAGTTCTCTCAGTGATGATGAGATCCTGTTATATTTATCGGCCCTTTTAGCCTGTCTTTCAAGCGAATTAACTTTCTTCTGGACCTCTGTAACTATATCATTTACTCTCGTAAGGTCTGCTTTCACCTCATCAAGTTTTCTTAATGCAAGTCTTCTTCTCAGCTTATATTTATTTACCCCCGCCGCTTCTTCAAACATGGTCCGTCTCTCGTCAGCTTTATTGCTCAGGATAGTCTCGACCATTTTAAGTTCGATCACAGAGTAAGCATTCGACCCAATCCCTGTATCCATAAAAAGGTTAGTTATATCCTTAAGCCGGCAAATGTTTTTGTTGAGCAGGTACTCGCTTTCGCCCGAACGAAAAATTCTTCTGGTGATTGTGACGTCGGTATATTCAGTAGGCAGGACGCCTTTATTATTATGAATTGTGAGCGAAACTTCTGCCATACCCATCGGTTTTTTTGCGGAAGTCCCGTTAAAAATAACGTTTTCCATCTTATCGCTTCTAAGAGCACCGCTTCGCTGCTCACCAAGCACCCATCTTATTGAGTCTACAATGTTCGTTTTACCACACCCGTTGGGTCCTACGATGGAAGTTACCCCCTCGTTAAAGTTAACATTTGTTTTCTGGGCAAACGATTTAAAACCAAGTATTTCAAGTTTGGATAAATACAATCTTATGCCTGACCATTAAATTGTGAAAAAACTATTTTCATATAATCAATTACTGAATTTGTTACCTGGTAATAAAGTATGAAGCCTCCGACGATTAAAATGACGAGTAATATACCGTAAAAATAAACCGTTCCGGGGTTCACATCAAAGATCACATAAATACCTTTAATCAGTCTGTAAAAAGACCACAATATAAACAGGATCAGTCCTGCATATATATATGCATTTGCCACATCCGCGGAAAGCATGCGGTAAAGGATTATTCCTACGGGGATGAGCAGAACCATTGGGAGAAGGGACCAGATGGTGGTATAATATATACTTGAAACGTAAACTTTTGTTCTTACGAAAAATGACGCAGCCTTAATGATTATCGCCAGCAGAGGCACAAAAACTATAAAAATCAGTGTAAGCCAGATAACGGAAAGCACGGGATGCCATGCGAGGTAACTGAAAATAGAAAGCAGCTTGGGGCTGCCGAAAGCAATCAGAATTCGTTCAAACAAGATACTGTCTCTCAGGTAGAAGAGTATATTGCTGATCAACAACGCCATTATTGCTGCGATTACAAATCCCAGTATCGTTGAATGATAACCCGACATAATCCTCTGGTCGCGTACATCAGCATAAAAATTATATGGTCGCAGCAAAGCGCGCGATGAATCCTCACGGAATTTCCTTCCTGAATTTACCAGTACTCCCATGATCAGTGCGAGGAACAGTCCGAATATAATGAACACCATAGGGGCATTATCTTTCTTACTGCCAATAGGGATGGTTACTGCTTCAATATTATGGAGTTTTGCATAAACAACTTTGTAAGCCAGCCTGTTTGTGTTGCTGTTAGAAGCAGCTATGCCGACATTATATAAATTTTCTTTGCTGTATCCGTTTATCAGCGAAGGGTAGTCTCCTTCATAATCAAACATTGAATTAATGAAAAAGCCGGCCAGGTTGGTACTAAGAGAGTAATTAATTATATCTTCGAAATACTTTGCCTGCGCTTCGTAAGAATATTTATTTATATACCCGTCAGTATTACCTGCATTGACTGTATACGTTGCGGAGCTGATAAAAACGTTACCTCCGCCTATACGCGATTTTAATGTATCAATTATTTCCGATACATCAGCTGTCGGAGTATTTAGCAGCTCAACGCCATATAAATCAAGACTGTCTACAGGCTCAATATCCAGGGATGCAAAGGAAGCGTAGGATAAAATATCCCAGTTGTTTTTCAGATCATTATCGAGCCGGTTGATCAGCTGAAGATGAGCCCCTAATTGGGGGAGATATCCGCTCCCAAGTCCCACTGCGGCAACCGCACTGTATTGTCTGTAACCCCGTATAAAATTAAGCAGGAAGTTTTTACTTCTTTCGATAAAATTACTGCTTTGTGCCAGTGCTTCCGGAATCGAATTAATCGGCAGTTCAATTAATGCAAGAAGTCCGTAACGTTCACACAATTTCAGCAGGTATGGGTGCGGGACGACCTTAGCAAATCTTACGGCATTAAACCCGGTTCCCTTGATCAAGCTTATATCTTTTTCCATTTCAGCATATGATTCAAGGTTTCCATACTCACCGTTAGAGGGTAAATAGGTTACTCCCTTCAGTTCAATACCATCTCCATTAAAAACAAGTGAGTCTTTTCCGGTAGTTAATGAATAAATGGATTCTGTCCTGCGGGATTCATCTAGCAGAATATCTCCCTTCCACAGCTCGAGAGATATTATATAGGAGACAGGAGTGGAAGCCGACCATAGTGCAGGTTTACTTAATGTAAAATTATTGTTGAGGGTTTTGTCTTTATTAGGTACAAGATTGAATTTGGTTTCAACCTGATTTTTCAAAATAGTGCCGTCAGGAGCTGTAACGTTTATTCTGTAAGTCAGTTCATGATCAACATCAAGACTGTCAGCCAGCGTTGAAAATTCTCTGTTTTCCGCTCTGCAATTTACCTGTACTGAAGTACTTTTAGAACCGGGGAAATATTTATACGATATATTAATATCTCTCAGAGAGATATTCGGGATCAGATGAATGTAAACATCCCGTATTATTCCCCCGTAATTGTGCGGGAATAAAAACCGCTGCATGACCGGGATAGTATTTTCGGAATCAAGATTGTAGTAGAGTTTTACTGACAATATATTGCTTTTGTCAATGTATAGTAAATCCTTCGGAAGATCAATCTGGAAAGGGAATTCTCCCCCGGGATGCCTGTATATAATGTTTTTGTTGACCGAAATATCCGCAGAGTAATTTATACCGAAGAAAACAAGCTTCATCTGGTAATTAGTAAGATCTTCTGCAGGTATCGTAAAATTCTTTTCAAAAATTAGTTCGCCATCACCGTGAAATACTGAAGGGACAGAAACAGAAACCTTCCTCGGCTTTTTCATCATCTGCGGGATGAACTTTCCATGTTCCGTCCAGTGTAATGATTTTTCGTTTTGAAGATATATCAAAAAACAGGGAATCATTATCGGCTGCCCTGTATCCGGGGAGTTCCTTAAATACAATCTGTCCCCGGGTAAATGGAAGAAAAAGAGTGAAAATAATAGATGTGAGGAAAATATATTTGGGGAATCCCATCCGAATCTGTTATCCTATTTATATATTCAATTAAACTTACAAATATACGTTAGAAACGAGGGTAAAGCAATGTAAATCTTGGGTTTATGGACTAAAACCAAAGAAATTTTGAATTCTTAATGATTTGCTTTATAAGCACTTATGCCGATTCAATTATACCTATGAATGAATCAGCTTTGAGGCATGCGCCGCCGACCAGTGCACCATCTATATTCTTCTGAGAAAGCAGGTCACTTGCATTATCCGGCTTAACACTTCCACCATACTGAATAATTAGATTTTCAGCAACTTCCGGCGTAAAATCATCCTGAATATAGTTGCGGATATACTCATGCATTTCTTCCGCCTGCGCAGGGGTAGCTGTTCTGCCCGTTCCTATCGCCCAGACAGGTTCATAAGCAACCATGATCTGCTTCATTTCATCCAGAGAGATTTCATCAAGTCCGCCCGAAAGCTGGGTTTTAAGTACCTCTTTTTCTTTTCCTTTCTCTCTTTCTTCCAGGGTTTCTCCGATGCAGAAAATAGGTTTTAATCCTGCCTTCAGAGCAGCTTTGATTTTTTCGTTGATCAGGCCGTTAGATTCTTTGAAGATAGTTCTTCTTTCAGAATGACCAATAATGACATATTCGCAGCCTACACTCTTCAGCATTTTAGCTGAGATTTCCCCTGTATATGCTCCGCTTTCCTGAAAATACATGTTCTGTGCACCAAGTTTTACCGGGGTATCTTTGATTAATGATGAGGCTTCACTGAGAGAAGTAAAAGGCGGACAGATAATTATATCACAATTATATTTCTTTCCGCTCAGACCGGATGTAAGTTTAGTAATAAGGTTCTGTGATTCTGAAAGATCATTATGCATCTTCCAGTTGCCGGCAATAACTTTTTTGCGCATTTTTTCCTCAATCATTTTTGACGTGTCTGTAAAAGTAGTAAAGAGTATGAATTACTTCAAACCTTCCACCGGAATTGTGAGATAGCTTTTGTTTTTTAATACTTTGAATAATTATATTTTTAGAGAATGAAGCTGAAAAATATTCCCCGTCAGGTTTTAGTCTTAAGTATTATCAGTTTGTTCACGGATATTGCTAGTGAAATGCTGTATCCTGTCACGCCTATTTTCCTTACCGCTGTTCTCGGATCGTCCATGGCAGTAGTTGGAATTATAGAGGGTGCAGCAGAAGTTACAGCGGGTCTTTTAAAAGGGTATTTCGGAAGATTATCAGATAAATTAAAAAAGCGGTCGGTTTTTGTAGTTTTGGGCTACGCTCTTTCGGCAATTTCAAAACCTCTTCCCGGCTTATTTCCGGCTCTATCTGCGGTGATCGCATCAAGGATTAGCGACAGAGTTGGAAAGGGAGCGCGCACTGCTCCAAGGGATGCACTCCTTGCAACTTACGCGGAAGGCCAGACAGGAGCAGTATTCGGGTTTCACAGGGGAATGGATACTCTGGGTGCAGCGCTGGGACCTGTCGGTGCCCTGATTCTGCTTCATTTCTACCCGGGAGAATATACACTGATTTTTCTTGTTGCTTTTGCTCCTTCTGTAATAGCAGTAACATTTACTCTTTTCGTTAAAGATAATCCGGCGTCTTTTAAAAAGGTTACGAAAAGGAATTATGCTGAGTTCTGGAAAGCCGCACCTCATCAGTACAAAATTATTCTCTTATTAATTACTCTGTTCTCTCTTGTAAACAGCAGCGATGTTTTTCTGATATTGAAGTCGAAGGATATTTCTAATTCTGCTTCGCTGGCTATATGGGGTTATATATTTTACAATCTTATCTACGCTTCTGTTTCTTATCCTATAGGTAAGTACGCTGATAAGGCGGGTAAAAAGAAAGTATACATTGCCGGGTTATATATCTTCGCGGGGGTGTATTTTGGTTTTGCTCTTTACCCGGATATTTATTTTATCTGGTTCTTATTTGCCTTATACGGAATTTATGCGGCTTCCACTGAGGGGGTGGTAAAAGCCTGGGTTTCAGATTTAATCCCCGATGAAGATCGAGGATCGGCTATAGGACTATTAACAATGTGTACGAGTCTGTCCATTATGCTTGGATCTTTCATTGCAGGGGTTCTCTGGGATGCATTCGGTTCTATTGTTCCTTTTATGCTTTCTGCTGTAGTAAGCGCACTGGTGGCAACGTTATTTATAGTGATAAAGAAGAAAGATTAAAAAAAGAGACTGCCGTTTGATAGACTAAGTCTTCGACAGCCTCATCCATCAATTTGCCCGCTTAGAACTCCAGCGGTTTATATTCGTCAAAGAAAGTTATTCCCGCTTTACTAACCTCTTCCTGGTACTGCTTCCAGCTGTTTTCAAAGAAGTCATTAATCTTCCTCAGCGTTTCCTCCAGCTTTTCATTCGCAAGAAGCATAGCTGCATCGGCAGTTTTACCGGGAGCTTCGAACGACGAATTTACATATTCATATACAGTTGACAACCGGGAATTGACATTGTTGGGGTTATCTATTAGTCCCTGGATTTCAGGCTCGATTATCAGGGCCATCAGACTTTTAAGCGAATCTTTTACAGTTTTTGACTCTTTCTTAAGACTATCTGTTAATGCACCCTCTTTTTCCTTAGCCTTTTCTTCAATGAGACGGACAGTTTTCTCTGCCGCCCGGATTCTGTCAGCGGCTTTCGTGGCAATTTCCACTTTAGATAATATTTTGTCAAGATAATCGCTTTTGGCTTTAAGGGCTTCTATTGACACATCTATTCGGGGGTCAGACTTCACAACGGTCGTTGCTGAATCTGAATGTGTACCGCTAATTATTTTTACCATATATTTTCCCGGAAGAACAGAAGGACCGCTGTACTCCTTCTTTTTTTCAGGTTTAGCAGTATTAGGCCATCTTACTCCCTTTCTGTCATAATTCCAGAAGATCCGGTTTAATCCGGGTTCAACTTTTTCTTCAAGCGTCCTGATGGTTTTCCCGTCTGCTGTTAATAATTTCTACTTTAACACTGTCACCTTCAGACCCGTGACTTTTTAATGTATCTTCAGTCTCGTTCATATTTTTGCCGGCGGTTGTATCCGGATTAACAATAAACGATATCATACAGCCGAAGGGACGGTTATCTCCCTTGAAATCACTGGCTCCCGAGAACACTGGTCCCGGTCCTTTCCAGCGATATACTTCATCCGCCGATTCAGTAACGGGGAACAAATAAAGATCATCATTAATAATACTTTTCTTTGCTGCTATTTCGCGTAAAGGCTGGATATTATCAAAAATATATGCAGCACGTCCGAATGTGCCTATAATTAAATCATTTTCTCTCGGTTGAATCTGCATATCCATTGTTGAAACATTAGGATATCCTTCCGTCCATTTATTCCATGTTTTTGCCTTATCAAAGCTGACATATAAACCGAACTCGGTACCAAGAAATACCAGGTCAGGCTGCACCGGATCCTGGATAATTGATAGAGCGTAGCCGAATATTGAATCCTGGCTGGCTATCCTTTCCCAGTGTTTCCCGAAATCTTTTGTGTAATATGCATAAGCATTCCAGTCATTTCTGCGATGATTATCCAGTACAACCCATGCTTCTGATTCATTATATGCTGATGCCCTCACCTGCGGGATCCATGTACCTTCAGGTACGCCTTCCAGATTACCCGAAACATTTACCCAGGATCTGCCGCCATCTTTTGTCACTTGAAGGTTTCCGTCGTCGGTACCTACCCATATTATATCTTTATTTATGGGACTTGGATCGATGGCTATAATTGTGGTAAAGTTTTCTGCGTCTGTTACGTCATGAGTTAGTCCCCCGCTGTTATACTGATTCTGTTTTGACGTGTCATTTGTAGTCAGGTCCGGTGAAATAATCGACCAGCTGTCACCTCTGTCGGTGCTTTTAAGCAGGAACTGACTTCCATAGTACACGGTTCTTTTATCAAAAGGATCCTGCGCTATACCGGCGTTCCAGTTAAATCTTAATTTAACCGTATCCGGGTCAGGAGGACGTATGAATTTATTTTGCCCGGTAAGCACATCGTACCGTACCAGGTTTCCGCCCTGCGACATTGAGTAGCCGTATCTTGAATTTGCCGGGTCGGGCACAACATCAAACCCATCACCAAAGCTGACCATCTGCCAGTAAACATTCGTAATTCCGCTCTGACTCAGAACCCTCGACGGTCCTTTCCAGGAACCATTATCCTGCATACCCCCGTAAACATTATAAGGAGTATCCATATCGTAGTTTATATGATAATATTGCGCAAGAGGAAGATTCTCAACAAATCTCCATGTTTTCCCTTTGTCATGAGAAATTGCCATACCGCCGTCATTACCGTCAATAATAAATGCCGGATCTTCAGGACTTATCCAGAATGCATGATGATCCGGATGTATTTTTTTCCACGATATTAATGTTTCGAATGATTTTCCCCCGTCCTCACTCACGGTAACTTCTGAATGGATATCATAAATTCTGTTCTCATTTTCAGGATCGACAGCTATCTGAGCATAATAAAAAGGCCGGTCGCCGACATCCTTATTGTTAACCATTTTCCACTTAAATCCTCCGTCATCAGATCTGTATAAGGCATTCTTTTTTGCTTCAACAACAGCGTAGACTATATTCGGATAATTATTGCACAGGGCAACACCTATTCTACCAAGCTCACCTTTCGGCAGTCCATCCTTATCTGTTCTTTCTGTCCAGTTCTTACCTCCGTCAAATGTTATATAGAGTCCTGATCCCGGCCCGCCCGATTCAAAGAACCAGGGCCACCGTCTGTATTCCCACATCGCAGCAAATAATTTATTCGGGTTCACAGGATCCATTATTAAATCCGCTGCTCCTGTTTTTTTATCAACATATAAAACTTTATCCCAGGATGCACCGCCGTCTGTAGTTTTATATACACCCCTTTCAGCCGTTGAGTCCCAGGCTGAACCAATAGCAGCTGCATAAACAATATTTGAGTTCAGGGGGTCTATAAGAATTTTACTAATATTCCTTGTCTCATCCAGTCCCAGGTGCTCCCACGATTTTCCGCCGTCTATACTTTTATAAATGCCATTTCCGCTGGACTGGCTGTTTCTCGGGTTAGCCTCTCCCGTACCTACCCAGATTACATCAGGTACTCTTTGATCTACAGCGACCGCACCTATCGAAAGTACGGGCTGATCATCAAATACAGGTTCCCAATTAACTCCCGCACTGGTCGACCGCCATAATCCTCCTGAAGCAGTACCCGCATAAATTATATCGGTATTACGCATAACTACATCAAAGGCAGTAACTCTTCCGCTCATTCCGGCAGGGCCTATGCTGCGCGGTTTTAAACCTTTTAGTTTTTCCATATCGAGTTTTTGTGCCGGTACCTGATTGCAGAAGAAAACAAGAGTCATCAGGACGTAAATACAGAGGGTGACTAAATTTTTTTTATTTGTCATTTACAATGCTCCCGCTCATCTTATAAAAAAGGGAATGATTAAAATATTTGATGCTATTGGAAGAAAAATATACAGAATAATTTTTAAGATAAACTAAATATTGATGGACGGCGGTAATTTTTTTTATAAATCTAATTTTGATCAGGTTGTTTTTTGCATCCCCATCCTGAATGCGCAGCTTTACCGGGTATAAGGGGAAAGGAGGCGGTATATCCTTTTTATGTTACTGCTCATGAAGAGAATACAAAACTAAATAATTGAGAAATGATAAACGTTTATTCTGTATTAAACAGCTGTATCCCTAAAATTTCTTTGAGTATTTGGTCAGTTTGTTTTAAGTTATGCGGAAATGTTCCGCAAAAATGCGGAAAAGGTTCTGATTATGAACTCTATCAAAATTATTAATAAGTATAGGAGTTAAGCTATGAACCTTATTGACCGTGCTAAAAACATTCTGTTGAGTCCCGGTTCCGAATGGGAAGTTATCCGCTCTGAATCTTCGACCACTTCGGAATTATTTTCCGGTTATGCCGTTTTCCTTGCTGCCATACCTGCGATTGCAGGATTCATCGGGTATTACCTTATCGGGATTTCTCTTGGTGCATTCGGTTCCATCCGACTCGAAATCGGCACATCCTTAACCTGGGCTATACTTACTTTTATTCTTTCTCTTTTAAGTGTATATGTTCTGGCCTGGATAATCGATGCCCTGGCTCCATCATTCGGATCCGCGAAAGATTTCATTTCTTCTCTCAAAGTAGCTGTATATGCATATACTGCAGTATGGGTGGCCGGAATATTTTATATCATTCCTTCATTATCTTTTATCACTAGTCTGGCAGGTATATACAGTCTGGTGCTTTTATATATGGGATTGAAACAGGTTAAGACGGCCCCACCTGATAAAATTGTTGGTTATTTTGTTGTAACTATTATCGCTGCCGTGGTTCTCTATTTCATAATTGGAGCAATAATCAGTTCAATAGTCTTTAGAGATTACTACTTCAACGGAGTAATGTAAGTATTTTGTCTGCTGCCCCTTCCGGGGCAGTAATGCCCGGAAGAAGAAATGCAATATCGGATGGATCAGGTTGAGTTAATTCCCGATGAGTATAAAAGGACTCCATTCGAGCGGATAAGAATAAACCCCGCCTTTTATAAGTTCAAGCTTTGCTTTCCTTAATGCAGATGAATAATCCATCCTGTCAAGAATATTTTTGTAAAACAGGTTCATTAGTACAGATGTGGATTTATCGGGCGCCCGCCACAAAGAAACAACAATGTTTCGGGTTCCGGCATAAAGGAAGCTCCTGGTAAGTGCATATATTCCTTCACCATTAACAACTTCCCCGGGAGCGCTTTCACAACCACTTAATACGAGCAGGTCAGCATTTAATTTAAGATTATACACGTCTCCGACATAAAGAAGACTGTCATTCCCGGAATCACTTTCAGCTTTGTTAAATACCAGTCCTGAAAGTCCGGGGTGCCCATCATCTATAACTCCATGCGTTGCGAATTGAATGAATTTATATCCGTAAATCTTGTCCGATTTTAGCACGCTTTCAGTAGAAGTCTCGTTCAAATAAATATCGTAATGATAATCATAATCGTTAAACAGATCGCCTATTGACTTAACCTCAGTTCCTGTTTCCGGAAGGTCCGGAAATAACGGGGCAAAACCTGCAAAAGAGATCGCCTGATTATTATCCTTATGCTGAAGGTTCTGCTTCAATAATAATCCTGAGTATGAATAGCTGATATCATAATCATTCATCAGATATGGCAGATTAGAAAAATCTCCGTTAAAGCGGCGTGACTGGGGGGTAGAAAGCAGAGCTTCAAAAGGAAGATACGCTAAAATATAATCGGGAATAATATAGAGCTTCGTTTTGTCTTGCAGAAATGTTTTCACAGGCTTTATAAGCTTTGAGTAAAGTTCTGAAGCTGAAGAAAGGTATTCCAGATAATTCTTTGTGGGGAGAGATTTTCTGAAACTTCTTACAAGGTCAAAGAAACCGGAGTCGTATTTAACTGTTACTGCATTCATTGAACTTTTGGTCAGAACAAATATTGTTATACTGCTGTCGCCTTTAAAGTATTCCAGAACAGCTGCCTCAGAAGGAAGAATATTTCTTATCTCATTTGATGAACTGAGTTCATCAGGATACTTTAATTTGTGATAAGCCGGGAAGTTCTGTTGCAGGTAAGTCATCAGGGTATCATATTTACGCTGAGTTTTAAATAATAAACTTCTGTTATCGCCTATTGCTTTGAGATTATTTGTTTCCCCGGCCTCTTTCTGTTTTGTCTGGTATAATGCCAGATCTGATCTCAGATCTTTTTCTTCCATAAGCAGACTGTCGGGAAGTCCTGCAAACTGTCGGACATCTGATTTATTAATTGACCCAGACAGGATCCTGGCTTTGTTGCGTTCAGAAAACCTGAATGCAGATTCAACATAATCGGGATCATTTTTAATACTGTATAGCTTTAGTGCTGCAGAAATGCCTTTCTGATTAACTTCATAAGCGCTTTTGTTAAGCATTACCCTGGATTCTTCACTGTTGATAACTTCATCCAGTTTCTCGATTGCCCCTGATGCCAGGTTGAATGCATCCAGAGCCTTTTGAAAAGTCTGAGCCTCTCCTGTATTTTCAGCATCGTCAAGATAAGCGTTTCCTTTTCCTGTTAGTGCCGTTAGTAGTACCTCATCTGCGGGTATTTCCTCAGAATTATCAGGATCAGAGACTGCAGTGTTGTATCCGGGCCGGATTATTTTGAGTGCCGAGTCGTAATAAGCTTCCGCAGCTGGAAAGTCTTTTTTATTTCTATAAAGATCACCCGTGAATATATAAGCCTTAGCCAGTCCTGGATTTGTAGGATCGATTTTCCTGTATATAGAAACCGCTTTGTTAAGAAAATAAGCAGCGTTACTTAAATTCCCCATTTCAATAAATACATTCCCGATACCTGCGTAACTGTAAGCCACATCGCGCGATTCCTCTCCGGCAAAGTCTCTTCTTATCTGCATAGCTTTATAATTATATTCAAGAGCCTTATCATAGTCACCCGCATAACTATAGGTATTTGCCAGATTATTATAGCTCAATGCAATGTAAGGATGGCCTTCTCCCAGTTTATCTATCCAGATCTTAATAGCTTTTTCATCATACTCAATCGACTTTTTGTAATTATTTTTAAGGAAATAAACCCTGGAGATGTTAGTATAGCAGTTGGCAAAAAGGGGATTATCATCTGTCAGTGTGCTATCCCATATTGAAAGAGCTTTTTTAAGATATTTAATCGCTTTCTCATAATCACCTTTTTTATAGTAAATCAATCCGACATTCTGGTATCCTTTTCCCGTATTTACATGTTCTTCCCCGAATGTCTTTTCATTCAGGTCCAGCATATCTTTGTAATATTTGTAAGCCTTGTCGTAGTTCCCCTTTTCATAGTAGATAGTTCCGATGCTGTTATAAAGTTCTGCCCGGAGCGAGTCCTGGTTCTCTTTTAAATAGCTTACAGCATCCAGCCCGTTATTAAGGTGATTAAAAGCCTGCGCATAATTCCCAAGGTACCTGTAATTGGTGCCAATGTTTTTCTGGCAATCAATAAAATTTTTCCAGCTTTTTTCTTGTTTATATAAGGAAGCAGCCTTTTCATAATAGAAGTTAGAACTGTCATACTGAAAATCCCTCCAATAATCGTCAGCTTTTTTATACAGTTTGTCGGCCTCGGTTGAGTCAGCCGGTTCCATTGAATATAATTCGCTAAGCGGGAAAATCTGGGCAAATAATAAAATTAGTAGTAGTAATAAAATATTCTTCATTATGAATTAATAAGAAACAGGAAAACTCCATTTAGGATCATATTATATAATCTAGTTTATCAATATATCACATTCAACCAATATTTAAGCGACTTTTCAAAAGTTTTTGGTTACGGGAACTCATTTGGAAATATTTCTGTTATCTCCTGTAAGCCACTCAGAAATCGAAAAAGTTAATATAAATGAGGATATGGATTTTGTAATCCGGGTGGTATGGAATGCCCTTTTAACCTTTAATAACAGGAGAAAATATGAAACTTAGAATTATTTCATTTGCAGCAGCCATTGTTTTTCTATTATCTGGAGCCCAATTATCTGCTCAGACAGCCAGGCTGCAGGTTATCCATAATGCCGCAGATGTGGCAGCAGATCCGGTTGATATATATCTGAACGGTTCATTATTACTTAATGATTTCGGATTCAGAGCGGCAACGCCGTTTATAGACGCACCGGCAGGAGTGACTCTTAATATAGGAGTAGCACCCGGGAATAGTACTTCGGTAGATGATACGCTGGCTAACTTCCAGGCTACACTAGAAAACGGAGAGACATATGTAGTAATGGCAAACGGAGTTCTTGATCCGGGATCTTATGCCCCGAATCCTGACGGCAGAAGCACCGCATTTACGCTTTTTGTTAAGCCGATGGCCCGTGAGAGTGCAAACGGCGGCGGAGTAGACTTCTTTGCGGTTCATGGGGCAACTGATGCTCCGACTGTCGATATAATTGCCCGAAATGTAGCAACACTTGTTGATAATGCCGCATACGGCGATATCACTGATTATATAAATGTGCCTGCCGCAGATTATACAATTGATATAACTCCGGGCGAAGATAATAATACGATAGTTGCCTCGTTTGATGTAAATCTTTCGGGACTTGAAGGCGGCAGCGCTGTTGTCTTTGCTTCCGGCTTCCTGGATCCTTCTTCAAATCAGAATGGTGAAGCATTCGGATTATTTGCAGCTCTTGGTGACGGAACTGTAGTTGAATTCAATGCGGTACAAACCGCCAGGTTACAGGTTATTCATAATGCCGCAGATGTAGCAGCCGATCCGGTTGATATTTATCTTAACGGGAGTCTACTGCTTGATGATTTCGGATTCAGAGCGGCCACACCGTTTATAGATGCACCAGCCGGTGTAGTCCTGAACATTGGAGTAGCACCCGGCAGCAGCACATCTGCAGATGATACACTGGCAAATTTCCAGGCTACACTTGAGAACGGCGAGACATATGTAGTAATGGCAAACGGTGTTCTTGATCCGGGTTCCTATGCTCCGAATCCTGACGGCAGAAGCACAGCATTTACACTTTTTGTTAAACCGATGGCACGTGAAAGTGCAAACGGAAGCGGAGTAGACTTCTTCGTAGTACACGGAGCAACTGACGCCCCGACTGTCGATGTAATAGCGCGCAATGTAGCAACACTTGTTGATAATGCAGCATACGGTGACATTACAGATTATATAAATGTACCTGCAGGAAGCTACATACTGGATATAACTCCGGGAGATGATAATAATACAATCGTTGCCTCATTTACTGCGGATCTTTCAGGACTTGAAGGCGGCAGCGCTGTTGTCTTTGCTTCCGGCTTCCTGGATCCTTCTTCAAATCAGAATGGTGAGCCTTTCGGAATCTACGCTGCACTTAGTGATGGTACTGTAGTCGGGTTCGGTGCGGTTACATCCAATAAGGATGAAGAAGTGTCAGCTCCGGTTAGATACGGATTGCAGCAGAATTATCCTAATCCCTTTAACCCAAGTACAGTTATAAACTTCAGCGTTCCGGAGCAGCAGTTGGTACAGTTAAAGGTTTATAATGTTATAGGCCAGGAAGTAGCAACTCTTGCGAATGAAGTTTATAACCAGGGAAATTACTCATTAACTTTTGACGCATCCAGACTCTCTTCGGGCGTATACTTTTACAAACTTGAAGCAGGGAAGTTTAATGAAGTTAAGAAAATGGTGCTCGCTAAATAAAATTGGATAGAAATATTCAGCCTTACGAAGGGACTGTTTTTACACAGTCCCTTTTTTATTGAATAATTCAACAGGTATGACATTATGGCAGACTGCCTTTTATGCGCCTTTTATGCCGGGGAAAGAACGTTTGTGGAACGTTTGTGGACTCAAAATGAGACGGTTGGAAAATGTAGTACCAGGCGGCTTCAGGGTTCAGATTTCTACTGCCCGTATGTGCACACCCTTTTTAATACAAAACAATCAGAATAAAAATAATAAATATATTACGAATTGTCATCTGATGATTTTACAACGCGGCGGTAACCGGCAGGCGGAAACTTAGGGGATTGATTGAAAGATAAAATCAGAGTAAGTTCAATATGCCGTTTGAAATCTTCGGCATGAGTTCAGGGTACAATAATATGGGAGAAATATTCTATGAGATATCCGGTCTTCTTTCTCACCTTCCTTTTCTTTTTTTCAATATGCAAAAATAACTTCGCTCAGGGTGAAGCTGATGTTCCGTTTTTATTGCTGCAGCCTTCCCCTTCTTTGGCGGCAATGGGACAAACAGGAACAGCACTTCCTACAAACGATCCCTTCGGATTTATCTGGAATCCCGCTCAGCTCGGCTATTCCAGCCGGACTACTAATCTTTCTTATATTTTTTATCCGTCTAAAATTGACTGGCTTGGAGGAATTATTCCGGGAGTAGAATTTAAAGCAATGGCTTTTAATGCGGGATATAACCTTAAGGATGTAATAAATTTTCCACTAAACGTGGGTTTCGGATATTCAAGAAATGAATTTAACCATAGAGGTTTTTTTCAAAGTGATGGATCAAAGGATTATTATAACGCTTATTCCCTGGGATTTGGTATTGATTACTTCGTTCAGTTTAATGCCGGTTTCACTGTAAAAAATATAACATCAAAATTAGTCGATTATATTTATGGAGAAGAGCAGACTAGTGCTGAAGCCAGAAGAACCGTCACTGATTTCGGTCTGCTTATAAATGTACCGGTAATAAAGCTTATAGCTCCCGATTTACATATCGGTTCTAAAGCTAGCAATAGGCTTATCCCATTCTTTAACTTCTCAACCGGCTACTCCAAATCGAATATTGGTGATAAGATATACTATGTATATCCTGCACAGGCTGGTCCCTTGCCGCGAACAGACAGACTGGGGTACGGAATTAATACCGGCCTGGATTATAAGTCAGGTGATTTTCTCATAAACTATTTTACTCTTTCATTCACCGCCGAAGCCGATGATATTTTGGTATCCTGGGATAACTCCACAGTTCAGTGGTCATATCAGTCAACATTCAGCGATCTTCGTTTATGGAAAAATCTAATTAACATCGAAGGTGATGAAAATATTGTTTCCCATACCGGAGTTAAACTTGACTTGTTTGAAACCATATCTCTCAGTGCCGGCCATTTCTCAGGCCGGGGATACTGGGATGTCAGGAAAACAAATGGATATGAACTCAGGACGAAAGGACTGTTTAAGCTATATGCTCGCTGGGCGAAGGATCCTATTACTGATTTCCTCAGAGATCATATTGATATAGTTTATTACTACACTGCTTTCTTCGCAGGACATCCGTTTGAAACTAAAATGAGCGGGCTTGCTTTTTATTTTTCAAATATTGAAAGTCTGTTTTAACCAATAAAAAACCCCGGAAACCGGAAGGCTGCCGGGGTTTAATTTTCATATCCAAAAGTTTAACTAATGACTCAGGTCGATAACGCCGATATCAGTATTATTGCGTGCAGTAACACCAACATTGGTTACCACCGTATCGGAATATGCAGTGTTATCTGGATCTATGTGTACATCGTAAGTTCCTTCAGGTAGTGCCATCAGGGTGAAGTATCCTTCAGGATCGGGAAATGTTGTAACTGTATCCGCTGCAACTAAAGTCCATACCCTTGCATCAGCATCTACCGGGATAACCTGACCTGAAATCCTGCCCGATGTAACCACCGGCATTACTCTTATTACAGGACTCATCATATACCGGCCGTTTCCGGTTACATGTATAGAAGCATCGGCATTGAAATCAAGCATAAGCTCATAAAGATTATCCGGCTCGATATCAAATTCATGGTTAAGCTTTACGCCCGTCTGCATTCCGCTGGGGATGGTCAGCGGGTATGATGTACCGTTCACTACTACATTGCTTCCGTCACCTAGTATAAGTCTTATCTGGGTGTAATGACCGGCGGTAAGAAATGTATCTCCCAGTACTACGCTTGCACCGTTAGCCAGTTCAAGCAGATCGTAAGTATGAGGAACAGGATTTACAACCATCCAGCTTCCTTCTGAACTGTCGGCCATATGAACTTCAACACGGTTTACGACTATATTAACTTCATCGTACTGAGCCGGCGAATCGACCATCGATATTTTAAGCTGGCCCTGTCCGGTCGGAGAGTTAGTGGAATTATCTTCAGAACATCCTGCATATAAAAATAGAAGAAGTACAGGAATTATATAGATTAGTTTTTTCATTATCGCACCATTCATTTTATTGATGTATTTTAAGAGGTAATTATTTTATTATTAATATTGTGCTGGGTTAATGTTCCCGCTCACGATATTTTGCAATGCTTTTATAAAATTAATTGAATCACATAGGTAATTCAGAAAGTATACCAGAAACCTTTTTTGGTTTATAATTATATACCCATATTTAGAAATAATGTTTTATATCACGATAATAACAATAATGATTTGTTCTGATGCAAATGATGTCTCAGGTTGAGAGGAAAAAGAGATAAACAAGTTGAGTATAAACGGATATAAATTTATGTAAGTCAAAGCCGTCAGTCACTTTAGACCAACTAAAAATATTAATAACACAAAAAGGATGAAAAATTTTCGTCGTTAAGAAAAAAAATCGTACATCAAAAAATATAGTCTGGTATTAAGTGCAGAATTTAATTGTAGTTGCGGGCTTAGTTGCACCTGTTTTTTTAATCGTTGCTCTCGGATATTTCCTGAAAAGACTTGGGATGATAAATGACAGCTTTGTCAAACTCTCATCCAGAATTGTTTTTTCAGTTTCTCTTCCCGCTTTGATATTCACAGAAATCTCGAAGACAGACCTCAGCAGAATATTAAACCTCGAACTTATCGGCTTCGCATATGCAGGAACACTTGTTATATTTTTTACCGTGTGGTTTCTTTCCATCCCTTTCGTAAAGATCGCAACAGACAGAACCGTTTTTATTCAGGGCAGCTTCAGAGGCAATTTTGCAGTAGTTGGACTTGCTTTAATAGCGAATGTATATGGTATAGATAATCTCGGAAAGGCTTCATTGCTGCTGGCTTTTACCATCCCAATTTACAACACTCTTTCTGTTATCGCACTTACCGTCCCGCTGAGAAAAGAGCGTGAGATGAACATCAGTCACACAGTAATAGAAATACTCAGGAATCCTCTTGTCCTTGCGGTAGTTTTTTCATTACCCTTTTCTATTTTCAAAATAGAACTTCCGTTCATTGTTGACAGGACCATAAATTACCTGGCTGCGCTGGCTCTTCCTCTGGCACTGCTTGGAATTGGTGGATTTATGAATTTTCATGAGATAAAGAAGGGTTTTTCTTTGTCATTATTTTCAACTACTCTGAAATTGATCATATTTCCGACAATCATGACTTACGGAGCTTTTCTTTTCGGATTCCGGGGATACGACCTGGGTATTTTATTTATCCTTTTTGCCTGTCCCACTGCAATCGCCAGTTTCATAATGGCTGAGGCAATGGGCTCAAACAGCAAGCTCGCTGCAAACATCCTCCTGATGACCACCCTGGCATCTCTTATCACAATTACTATCGGACTTTTTATCCTGAAAGAATATAATCTTATCTGATTTCTTTTTTTTACCGGCAAATACTATATTCCTGTCAATCCAACAAATCTTTTCAAGGAGAGTATTCTTTATGGAAAAAACCATCAGCGGATTCAAAATTATAATTGACAAGGATATGTGTATTGGAACTGCAAACTGCATCAGGGTAGCAGGAGAAGTATTTGAGCTTGACAACCAGAAAATTGTGACTTTCAAACAGGACTTAAAGGAACCGGATCAAAGAACCCTGGTTGAAGCCTGTTCTGTCTGTCCTGTTAACGCCTTAACTGCGATCGATGCTGATGGAAACCAGTTAGTCCCCTAAGTATCTGCTTTGCGGTAATGCACACATAGACAACGGTAAATAATTTTATTTTGAACCGGAAATTAATGGAGGTGTAGAATGGATGCAAAAGTATTAACCAGTGAACTAATAAATTTATTGAGCAAGGAACAGGCACATGTATCGCTTGAGCATTCACTGGAAGGTTTGAACCCTGAGAACCGTGCAAAGAAGCCGCAGAATGGATTGCATTCCGTATGGGATGAACTTGAACATATCAGGATCACCCAGGAAGATATATTGCAATATATGATTAATCCCGACTGGAAATCTCCTTCGTGGCCCGACGGACACTGGCCGGCTGATACGAATCAAGTCACTGATGAGGAATGGAATAAATCTGTTAAACAATGTATTACCGACAGAGATGAGCTGGTGAAAATTATTAAAGAAAAAGGTGCTGATATTACAGACAGCATTCCCCATGCAAAAGTGCATACTTATCTCAGGGAAATGCTTATAGCGGCACAGCATAACTCTTATCATATTGCCCAGATAGCAATGATAAGGAAGATGCTGGGCAACTGGAGATAGTTTAACCGGATTACATAACAGTGGAACATCTTCATCCTTTTAGTTAAATTCTCCTATGTTTGAAGCAATAAAAAACCGGAAGCTTAAAAAAGAACTCAGACTGCTTGATGTGTATGCGATCGCAACCGGTACAACATTAAGCAGCGGCTTTTTTCTGCTGCCGGGACTTGCGGCTGCTGTTGCCGGACCTGCGATTGTTCTGGCGTACCTGCTTGCAATAGTTCCGCTCATCCCTGCTATGTTCAGCGTTGTGGAACTCGCTACCGCTATGCCGAGAGCGGGCGGGGTTTATTTTTTCCTGGACAGAACACTTGGCCCGATGTTCGGAACTGTGGGAGGTCTTGGAACCTGGTTTGCCCTTATATTAAAAGTATGCTTCGCACTGATAGGAATGGGAGCGTACATCGCCCTATTTATACCCTCCGTCCCCATCATACCGATAGCAGTTGCCCTGGCTGTGTTAATAGGAATACTTAACTTATTCAGTGTAAAAGGAAGCGGTAAGCTGCAGGTATTTTTAGTCGTCATTCTGCTGGCAATACTTGCTTTATTTCTTGCCGGCGGAACACCACAGATAAATATTTCACATTTCAGGGGGTTCTTTAATCCCGGCTTTGACGCAATATTTTCTGCAACAGGACTGGTTTATATCAGCTACGTTGGCATCACGAAAGTTGCAAGTTTATCTGAAGAGGTTAAGAATCCCGAAAGAAACCTTCCCCTGGGTATTTTCCTTTCGATTGGCACTTCAGTCCTCGTTTATGGTTTAGGCACGGCTATAATGGTCGGGGTTGTTCCGATAAATGAACTTGTCGGTGACCTTACACCTGCTGCCACTGCCGCGGGGAAATTCCTCGGAAGAACGGGTATAATTATAACTTCAATAGGTGCAATTATCGCATTCATTTCGGTAGCAAATGCCGGTACACTCAGTGCATCACGCTATCCGTTTGCCATGAGCCGCGATCATATTATGCCGCATGTTTTTCAACGTCTTTCTCCACATGGTATACCTTATATATCAATCCTTTTAACTATAGCTATAATTGTTGTAATTATAATTTCCTTCGATCCAACAAAGATCGCTAAGCTGGCCAGCGCATTCCAGCTTCTGATGTTTGCATTTGTCTGTCTCGGGGTAATTGTAATGCGAGAGAGCAGGATAGAATCTTACGATCCGGGATTTAAATCGCCTTTTTATCCATGGATGCAGCTGGTCGGTATCGGTGCCGCTGTTTTTCTTATTTTCAAAATGGGATGGCTGGCGATTTCTTTTTCATCGGGACTTATTGTTATCGCAATAATATGGTACAGATATTTTGCATATGGAAAAGTCCAGCGGCAGGGAGCGGTCTATCATATCTTCGAGAGGCTCGGCAGGTCAAGGTATACGGGACTCGACAGCGAATTAAGAGGTATACTTAAAGAAAAAGGATTAAGGGAAGCCGATCCTTTTGATGAGATTGTCACAAGGAGTTTTGTCCTCGATATTAAAGAAAGAACGGAATTTAGTGAGGTAGCAAAAAGAGCGGCTCTCTTGTTTTCGCAGGCCGTTTATGTTGACGCTGATGTATTGTCGAACAAATTTAATGAGGGAACCAGGATCGGGTTAACTCCCGTAACACACGGTATAGCATTGCCTCATTTCAGACTCGAAAACATAGACCAGGCGGAGATGGTGCTGGTCCGGGCACTTAATGGTGTCCATATTAAGTTTAATAACCCGATAACGGGTAAGCAGGATGATGAAGCTGTTGTTAAGGCTCTGTTCTTTCTTGTTAGTCCTGAAAAAGATCCCACACAGCACTTAAGAATACTTGCCCAGATTGCAGGCCGGGTCGACGATGATAATTTTGCTGAAGAATGGGAGAAAGCACGCAACGACCAGGAGCTTAAAGAGGCACTGCTGCATGATGAAAGACTTCTTCAGGTTCATATCGACCGGCATGGACCCTCCTCATTTATGATTGATAAAGCACTGCGCGACATTCATATTCCGAAAGGCTGCCTGATTGCTTTCCTCAGGAGAGAAGGAGAAACTATTGTCCCGGATGGGAACACAAAATTTATGGACGGCGATAACCTTACCGTAATAGGCGATCCGAAGAGTCTCGAGGAACTCAGGAAACAAATCAGCGAGTCCGGCACATCAAAAAGAATCCTGCGTTAATTGTGAGCTGCCTGTATTCATCTATCCAGGAACGAGCCCTATGCTTATCCCCGGATTCGTTCAATTCTTTTTTAATCTTGAATGGCTTTTAAGACAGCCTCATTCATTTTTTATAAGCTCATTTGTACATAGTACTCCGCATCTGAGTATATAATGATGCTTCGAATACTGTCAGAAAAAGTAACGTGTGTTTGAAATGTTCCGCCAGGTCCGGGCATTCCCAATTGACCGCAAATTTTCCTTCCGCTAAGTAATGTATATTCGGCGTAATAACCTCTAACATTTTCCCGTGGGATGATTTTCGTGGTCAAAAGGAGATCAGTATTGTTCTTTTCTGTCGCGGCTACCCAGTTAACCTGTTGATTACTCTGGAGTGCATCCGGGGCGGGTATCATTGCTCCGGCGGGAGAGCCTTTACTTAATGAGAAAATTATAGCTCCGCCAATAGTCATTATTAAAAGAATATATGATGTGATATTCATAACCGGTTCCCTTTTTTATTTTTGAATTTTATCTGATAACTGTTCTCTATCTGTAACTAAAAGGAGAATTAATGCAGGATATACTTATTTCATCCTTAATTCATATACATTTCGACTGCTTGCCAATAATCCCTGGATTGCCCTTTTATTGAGGAATTACAGGAATATTAATCCTATTATTGCAGCCTATTGGTAAGAATTACTTTGATTTTATAAGATATTTCCACCTTATTCCCATTTTTAATCTATCTCACCCTATAGTCGCAAATATTGAGCCATACTTTTTTTATGCAGGTTGTGAAAAGTGGTTATTTTGATTCCGATATATACTTAGCCAGCTGTTAAATTTGCCGGTACTTTGCTCCGGATCGATTCATCTCTTCCTTAGTTATTATATATTGGATTAGCAAAAACTTAGTAAATATCAGTATGGGGAAGGATTATGAGTAAAAGGAAATTTGGAAATACAGGTTATGAAGTTTCTGCGCTTGGATTTGGTGCGGGACATATAGGCGGAAATAGCTTATCCGATAATGAAGCGGGTAAACTATTAAACTATGCCCTCGACAACGGAATTAATCTATTCGATACAGCCAGGGGATACGGACAGTCTGAAGAAAGAATAGGTAAGTTTCTTTCCTACAGAAGGGATGAGTTTATTCTTTCCACGAAGGTGGGTTATGATATTCCAGGGTACGAGAACTGGACTTATGACATTATTCCGGCAGGCATTGAGGCGGCTTTGAAAAAGCTCAGGACTGATTATATCGATATTGTTCATCTCCATTCCTGCAGTAAAGATGTATTATTAAAGGGTGAGGTTATTGATGCCCTCGAAAAAGCAAAAAGAGAAGGAAAAATAAAAGTGGCTGCTTATTCGGGAGAAAACGAAGATCTTGCATATGCCATTCACTGCGGGAGGTTCGGAAGTATTCAAACCTCTGTAAATCCGACAGACCAGAGAGATATAGGTGACCTTATTCCAAAAGCAAAAGAAGAGGGGATGGGAGTCATTGCTAAACGCCCCATCGCTAATGCACTCTGGAAATATAATAACCGGCCTGTTGGAAGTTATGCTGAAGAATACTGGGTAAGATGGAATAAGATGAATCTTCATTTTGATATGAAGCCCGGTGAATTATTTATGAGGTTTTCAGCTTTCACACCGGGGGTGGATACTGCAATAATCGGCACATCAAGCATTGATCATTTAAAGGAAGCGATTGAGGCTGTTAATAAAGGCGGGCTGCCGGAGGAAATTTATTCCGGGATCAGGAAAGCCTTCGCTGAAAATGATGACAACTGGGTTGGAAAGACTTAATAAAATTAACCGGAAAGAAAAATGAGAAGTAAATTCATTCCCCTTGCAGGTTATACAAAGCTCCCGGAAAATGAAATGATTGAAAGGTCCCGGGCTTTTTATGCCGAACTCGGCAAAAGAAGAACAGTCCGCGAATTTTCTCCTGAACCAATCCCTTCGGAAGTTATTAACAACTGTATCAAGGCTGCCGGTACAGCACCGAGCGGAGCCAACCTCCAGCCATGGCATTTTGTTATTGTAACTGATAAAGAAATAAAACATAAGATAAGGATTGCTGCCGAGGAGGAAGAAAAGGAATTTTATGCAAATCGTGCCCCCGCCGAATGGCTTGAAGCCCTTGCCCCTTTAGGTACCGATTCGGATAAGCCATTCCTCGATACTGCACCCTGCCTCATCGTAATCTTTTCGAAAAGTTATGATCTGCGCGATGACGGAACGAGAGTGAAGCAATATTACCCGCTCGAATCAACAGGCATTGCTGCAGGAATATTAATTACGGCACTGCATCATAGTGGTCTTGCTTCACTTACACATACTCCCAGTCCTATGAAATTCCTGAACAAAATATTAAACCGGCCTGCAAATGAGAAACCATTTCTAATACTTGTGACCGGATATCCGGCAGAGGGAGTGAAAGTTCCCGATATTAGTAAAAAAGATTATTCAGAAATAACTTCTTTTATCTGAGTCTTCTTCTGCGTGCAGTTGCTAATAACAATATGTCATTATGTTAATCAGAGCTGTAATAATTTTATTAACCCTTACAGGATTAACCTATTCTCAATGGGAAGCAGGTGCTGCATATAGTTTTAAGAACAGTATTCCCGAAGATGGATTCAGCATAGTTGTTGGCAGGAACCTTCCGTTTCAGTGGCCGCTGGTCGGCTTTATGGTGAATGCAGGCGGAAGGTTCTTTTCAGAAAATTCTGATTTGACTGCCGGGAATAATCCTGTTGTAATACAGAGCAGTCAGTCGGATTTAAATCTCGGTTTAACCGCAACTTTTTATTATAGATATATACAGCCTTATGCTGGAATAGGAATTGGCATAAGCTCATTTACATTTGAGCAAAGACAGAGTTCGGCAGAAGATTTAATGTACAGCAGGGTTAAGAAGAATCCGTTCTTCGCTGAAGGATTTGCAGGTATACGTTTAGCGGTTGTCAGGAATTTCTACCCATATTTTGAACTTCACCTTGTAAGGTATTTTACTGATTTCAGCGGGTTTGAAATTTCGCGTGATGTTCCTTCATTCCAGAAACAATGGTGTGCCGGATTAAAAATATCATTCGATACAATTTGATTTAAAGTTAAACTTAAGGCCCTTTTCGTTGTCTAATTATAATAAGTTTAAATACGGAGAAAAGATGAGCAGGATATTAATAGGTGTTTTTTTTATTTCTACGCTGCTATTTACAGGATGCAGCAGTACAGTTGAACTGACAAGTATGCCTGTGCCGGGCAGTATAAATATTAACGGCGATGCAACAGACTGGGGAACAAATCTGAAATATATTCCCGATCAAAAAGCGGCTGTCGGTATTTCTAATGATAATAATTATTTCTACTTATGCCTGACTACCAGCGATATGACCAAAGTGATGCCTATGTTCGCCGGCGGATTTACTGTCTGGCTGGAAAATGAAGATAATGGTGATGAAGAAATCGGGATAAAGTATCCGCTGCATAATATTGTAAATGAATCTCGTGTGATGATCAATCCTGAAGAATTCAGAGAAAAGGGAAGAGGAATGCTGATCTCAAAAATGATCAAAAACCAGGACGAGATAAGGATATTAAATAAGGATAATTACCCGGTAACGGTAATTTCGACATCAGACAGCAGCGGACTGAAGGCGGCAATAGGTTACAGCAATGATCAGTTTGTTTATGAACTGAGAGTCCCGCTGAAAGTTAATAATCAGAATAAATACGGGATTAACGCGAAACCCGGTGATAAGCTGCTTGTAAAGCTTGAAACTTCTGAACCCGACAGAGGAAACTTCGGCGGAAGGGGGGGCGGAATGAGATCTCCGGAAGGTGAAATGGGCGGAGGATTTCCGGGCGGCGGCAGAGGTATGCGGCCAGGAGGTGAAGAAAGAGGTCCTTTCGAACCGATCGATTTAACGCTCGAGGTTACTCTAAATTAAGTTGGTTTTAGATCTTTTCTTAATGCTTCCAGCGCTCTGCCGTTTTTCCCGGCAGCGCTGGATTTGATCGACTCAATTAACTCACCGATATGTACATTTCCTTCAAACTCACCCTGAGTAAGCAATTTAATTTTTTCCTGCCGTGGTATTTCCTCATCAACAAACAGAATTATGAAAGCTTTTCTTAACAGGGCAATATCCTCAGGACTGAAATTCTTCCGCTTTAATCCTTCGGTGTTTATGCTTCTCTCCCTGGAGGGATTCCCTTCCAGTATTATAAATGGAGGCACGTCCCGGTTTACCCTGCTCATAAAACCGATAAAGCAGTTTCTTCCAATAGTCACGAACTGGTGGACCCCGACCAATCCTCCTATATAAGCAAAATCTTTAATGACTATATGACCCGCAAGCTGAGTTCCGTTGGCGATAATTATATTATTGCCAAGTACACAATCGTGAGCAATATGTGTGTAAGCCATTATCAGGTTATTGTTGCCAACAATGGTTTTACCTTCATTGGCAATCGTACCCTGCTGAATTGTAACGCATTCTCTGATCGAATTATTATCACCAATAATAACTTCCGAAGGTTCGCCTTTATATTTAAGATCCTGGTTAATGTTGCCTACCACTGCCCCCGGGTGAATCACATTTCCGCGTCCAAGCTTAAGCGGTCCATAGAGCACCGCATGATCTTTCAGAATACAGCCGTCGCCTATCTCAACTTTACCGCGGACTACACAGTAAGCCCCGATTTCAATATTATTCCCGAGAGTAACTTCCTTATCTATTATCGCTGTTGGATGAATATTCATTATAACTGGTATTTGTTCCGTCAAAAAATAACTATTATTTAAACAAATTGGAGTAAATAAAAAAGGCCCGTCGCAATAACGGGCCTTAACTTAAATAAACTGAGCTAATTTTATTCTGCTTCCGGTTTTCCTCTCATAGAATCCCAGATCATATAAACACAAAGCAATGCGAACATAATTAACGCAAGCAGCTCTGCAGAATGGGATTCCGCCCATTCAAGGTTAACCCAGTTGTATCCGAGGTATCTCAGGAATGCGCTGATAACACCCATCAAAGCACCGCCGGCGATAAAGCCTGAAGCGATAAGTGTACCTCGTTCACGTCTTGCATTATTAATCTTTTCATCTTTGCTTCTGGTCGATACGAAGTGAGCGATCAATCCTCCTACAAGCAGCGGGGTATTGAGTTCAAGAGGAATGTACATACCAAGAGCGAATGCCAGCGCAGGGACACCGATCATTGTGAGTACGAGTGCAAGGATTGCGCCGACAATGTAAAGCATCCATGGTGCAGGCTGCTGAGCCATTAAAGGCTGAATTACTGCTGCCATTGCATTTGCCTGCGGTGCAACCAGTGCGCCTTCTCCCGTAAATCCGTATGTATCGTTTAATATCATTATAACGTAACCGACCGTCAAAGCTGATACTAAGACTCCGAGGAATTTCCATCTTTCCTGTTTGTAAGGTGAAGTTCCCAGCCAGTATCCGATCTTAAGGTCAGTAATGAAACCGCCTGCCATAGAAAGGGCTGTACAAACAACACCGCCGATAATAAGGGCTGCTACCATTCCCGAATCACCTTTCAGGCCAACTGAAGTAAGAATGATTGAAGAAAGAATGAGGGTCATCAATGTCATACCGCTAACAGGGTTTGTACCTACAATTGCAATTGCATTGGCAGCTACTGTTGTAAACAGGAAGGCTATCAGCATTACAATAAATAATCCTGCCAGTGCCCATCCTATATTGTGAACAACTCCGAAATGGAAGAAAACAAGCAGAAGAATTGCAGTTGCTATAACGCCGAACACAATTATCTTCATCGACATATCGCGATGTGTTCTTATATGTTCGTCATCTGCTTTTTTCTTCGCAAAGAGTTCTTTTATACCCATCCCGACAGCGCCTTTAATGATCTTCGAGGATCGGATGATGCCTATAATTCCCGCCATTGCAATACCGCCGATACCTACGTGGCGGATGTAGTTCCTGAATATTTCTTCTGCGCTCATCTGGCTTACAAGTTTTGTAATATTTGAGCCGAGCGGAACAGCAAGGTCAGCCCCGATATAAGATACCAGGGGAACCAGCAGGTACCAGGATACGAATGATCCCGCGCAGATAATAGCGGCGTATTTTAAACCGACTATGTAACCGAGTCCCATTACTGCCGCTCCGATATTCAGTCTGAATACCAGTTTGAATTTATCCGCCAGTACTTCGCCGAAACCTACTACCCTGGTAGTAAAGGTCTCGCTCCACCAGCCGAAAGTTGCTACAATGAAATCATAAGCTCCGCCTATAAGTCCTGACACGACAAGTACTACTGCCTGCTTTCCTCCTTTTTCACCCGCCACCAGAACTTCGGTGGTTGCTGTTGCTTCAGGGAAGGGGAACTTTCCATGCATTTCAGCAACGAAATATTTTCTGAAGGGAATAAGGAAGAGTATACCAAGGATACCCCCGAATACTGAAGCCAGGAAGATCTGGAAGAATTGAGCCTGAAGATTCAGGATGTAGAGTGCGGGAATTGTGAAAATTGCACCTGCTACAATCAGACCTGAGTTCTGGCCTATCGACTGAATGATCACATTCTGTCCGAGAGCGCCTTTCTTCTTGGATGCAGCAGAAAGTCCGACAGCAATAATCGCAATCGGTATTGCCGCCTCAAAAACCTGTCCGATTTTTAGTCCCAGGTATGCGGCCGCAGCAGAAAACAGTACTGCCATCAGTAAACCAATTATAACAGAGTATAGCGTAACCTCCTTTGGTTTCTGATTGGCTTTCATTATGGGGACGTACTCTTCTCCCGGCTTAAGCTCGGTATATGCGTTTTCCGGGAGACCTTTAACTTTTTCCATTTGTTCACTCATAAGATATTACCTTATTTAAAGTTAATTGTTATTGGTAATTCGTATTCTGTCTCTTTAGAGGCTGAAGAAGTAAAAGTAACGGTACCGTAAACCTTCGATCCTTCAGGCATATCATACGAGGGCTGTGAATAATTCAGATACACTAACTGTTCAATGGAAGGATACATTGATAATCCTCCTCTTGAACTGCCCGTAACGGAGAAATTCGGCTGGGAGCTCATTTCCGTTTTTTCTTTAACAGTGACGGTCATACTGTCTGTAGCATTTGTAAACGCAGGTGCCAGCATGTAAGTCAGGTTTGTATTTCCCTCAGCATCCTGTGGGGTTATCGTCATGCTTCCGGTTCTGTAGCTTAGTCCGTCCTTGGCCAGTGCTACGCCGCTGTCGTCAAGAACTTCAAATGCGAAATCAGTTACTTTATTATAATCTTCCTTGCTTAAGGTTAGTTCAAAAGTTTTTGAAGTCTCGCCTTCTTTGAAACTAAACGGGTATTTAAAGATCTCTTTTCCGTTCAGCTTAAATGTATGGGTCTGAACATATCCCTTCAGCTGTCCTGAAACCGAGTATGATCTGTGATCATTAAAGTAATTGATGAGGTTTATTGTATTATCAGTTCCTGTAAGCTCGTGATCATCTACTCTTTTTATGCTGTTAAACTCAACCTCGAGGTTATATGCTGAAGTCGTATCAGCCAGGAAATAGCCTTCTACCATAACTTCATAAACACCGGGCTTAAGATTATAATAATTGCCTTCGATGGATTCATTATCATTGAGAGAATACAAAAGAGATGACATTTCTATTCCTGCTCCGCTGGGTGAAGCAATGCGGTAGCGTGCTCTTGTATATTCCTTACCGTCTTTGCTTAGCTTTATGTGCATGGTTGTCTGGCCCGCCGGCATATCAACAAAGTACCGGTTCACCATTCCTACACCGACTTTTTCATTCTTCCATTCCATACGGTAATTATTAGTGGAGTTGAACTCATACGGAATAATTACAGTAGCAAGCATATCGAACTCGGGCATCCGGGTATAATCATCCCGTACCGCAGAGATCCTTCCGCAGTACAAACCGGGTTTGGTAAGTTTGGATTTATCAAACTGCACATTTATAACCGTTGGCTGGTCATTCCGGATATAAGTTTTCTTCTGAACAGGTTTAATCCAGTCGGCATCAGTTTTAATATCAAATCCCCTGAAGAACTTAGTTTCATCCTGATAATTATCTCTTCTTATTATATAGCCGAAAGTTTCCTTCCCTGTAATAAAGGAACCGTCCCTTAAGTACAGGTTCGGAGCTTTATTATCGGGCATATTGGGCGCCAGCGAGGTGGTGGTATAATGTTCATAATTTTTAACCTCACCCTGATCAATATATTTCTTCAGCAGTTCCCAGGCTCTTGCAGCATTTATGTATCCATGTCCCTGGTCTAACCAGGTATAGTTTTCCATATGTGTCGCGCTCTGTCTTACTGCCTCAAACACAAGTTCGGCTGGGATCTTTTTATCGGGATACTCCTTCACAGCTGCGCTCATCAGAAGCGATACAACGCCGGTAGTGTAAGGAGATGCCATACTTGTTCCCCAGAACCTGTCGGCCGGCATATAGTTGGGAACTGTAGAAAAAGCTGCACCGGGAGATACGATATCCGGTTTATCAACTTCACCGCCTCTTGAAGAAAAGTAAAGAATAATATCATGAGGCAGTTCTGCTCCATACAGATCTCTTCCCACACTCTGCGTTAAAACGGCGCCAGAAGAGAGCACATATTCAGCTGAAGAAGGCAGTCCCTGTGATGAAATTCCCGGTCCCTCGTTTCCGTTAGCAACACAGATATAGAGGTAGTGATTTTCTTTCATAAGTTTGTCGATAAACTCTTCCATTTCAGCCTTGCCTTCAATCTCTGCGCCTATACCGAAACTCATATTCACTATGCAGGGTTCTTTTCTTTCTTTGGAGATCCTGTCGGCATACAGGTAAGCTTTCTTCATACTTTCAGTAACCGTTGCTCCGCCTGTAAACAGGTTGTTGCCCAGCTTCAGTCCTATTACCTTAGCTCCCGGAGCCACACCGTTTATAGTCGATCCGTCAATCATATAACCGGCAGCAATACCTGCAACGTGAGTTCCATGAAATCCGTCATCGAAGAAGAGAGATATTCTTCTCTCATCGGGATACACGTTTATTGCGAATGTAAGAGGAGGTAAAGAAGCTGATGTTTTAATATGGAAATACTGCTGTTCTTTATCATAATCCTTAATAGGCTGTTCATCAGAGAGATCGCCGTTTCCGTTTGTATCAAAATATGTCTCCCAGTCGCCCGATTTATCCTTAAAGGTAACCATATAATACTTATCGTTCGTATCGCCGTCGCCGTTAAGATCCGCGGCACCGGAATTCGAATTTATAAGCTGCTTTTCGGTAAGCACTCCTATGTAGTAGTCTGTATCGGGAGCTTTGATTTTATCGGCTCCTTTCACAGAATATCCCATATCTTCGTTTACAAAATTCCCGTCATCCTCTTCCGCTTCATATATAGGTATATCGCCTTCCCCCGTAAAATCGCGTACATCGATTACTTTTGTTTCGCCTGTAGAGGTTTTCTGCAATCCCGGAATCCCCATATCAACGCCGGTATCAAGGATGAAAATAATCGTTCCCCTGCCGTCATAGTCAGGATGAAGACTGAGGAATTCTGAAACTCCCGTTGGATTTAAGTCGAGAAACGTCTGTGCTGAATCCTGCCCGTAAACAAGAGCAGAAACAAACAGAAATAACATCATTATTATTTTTTTAGAACACATAAATATCCCCGGATACTTTGTTTGTTAGTAAATTAAATGGAATTAAATAAATTGATTGAATTTCGGTGGTTGGAAAGTCTGATATTAACGATATGATAATAATAGCCATTAATCCAAAATTACATTTTAAGTGGCACCCTAAAATTACGTACATTTGCATACAGTGACAATCAATTATTAGTATTTTATACAAATTATTTATGATATGAACGGAAAACTTTCTCTTGTTTCCACACCAATTGGTAATTATGATGATATAACGCTGAGAGGACTGAATACTCTTCGCGAAGCCGATTTTATTATATGCGAGGAATTTAAGGAGGCGAGACGGCTGCTGGCTCATTATAAAATTGAAAAAGAGCTCTTTGCACTTAATGAGCATAATGAAAAAGAAGTTGTTAATGATATTCTCCTCAGGATCGTGAACGGTGAGAGTGCAGCACTCATCTCCGACTGCGGTACGCCGCTGTTTTCTGATCCGGGTCATCTTCTGGTCGATGTATGCATTTCACAGAAAATTGAGGTGGTTCCCGTTCCCGGTGCAAATTCTCTTTTACCGGCTCTTACAGGATCAGGACTCGATTTCGAGAAGTTCTTCTACTACGGCTGGCTTTCCCCTAAAAAAAATATCCGTCGTCAGGAATTATTCAAGCTGAAGCATATGCGCTATGTAATTGTTATTCTCGATACTCCCTACCGGCTGAGATCCCTCCTTGCCGATGTGGTGAAGATGCTGGGGAAGAATATCCCCGTTGTCCTTGCCTTCGAACTGACAAAAAAAGGCGAACGTTTTTACCGGGGTACTGCCGAAAGAATTCTTCAGATCGCGGAGCAGAAGAATATGAAGGGTGAATTCGTCCTGCTTGTTGATAATTCAACATTACCACCACGTCATTTCGTTTAGGTTCTATCATAAATCCCCCTTATTTGCCTGTTTATATAGGGATATAACGTATTCACTGCGTATCCAGAGCGTATTCACTACGTATTCAAAGCGTTTTCATATGCCTTTTATCCCCTGTTTTGCTGCTTGTAATTCAGACCTCATCAAGCCTTCCAAAATCTTTCCAGAATTAAGTTTATTTTACAGTATTATGAAATTACTACTGGTTGAAGATGAGAAGGAACTGGCTTCCGATATAAAATCATATATAACGGAAGAAGGATTTATATGCGAAACTGTATACTCTTTTGAAGAAGGGCTGGAAAAGATAAATCTTCACGAATATGACTGCGCGGTAATTGATATAACGCTCCCCGGAGGCAGCGGTTTAAAAATAATAGAAGAGCTTAAAAAATTATCGGGTGAAACGGGGATAATTATTATATCCGCCAAAAATTCCTTAACTGATAAATTAACAGGTCTGGAACTCGGTGCAGACGATTATATAACCAAGCCTTTTCACCTCGCTGAACTTAATGCCAGAATAAAGTCAGTTTTAAGGAGAAGAAAATATGAAGGTGAAAAACAGATCAAAATAGAAGAATTGACAATAGTTCCTGACAAAAGGGAAGTGCTCGTAAATAATACAGCCCTGGATCTGACCAGAAAAGAATTTGACCTTCTGCTTTATCTGGTGAATAATAAAGAAAGAGTTGTAACTAAAGAATCTATTGCCGAACATATCTGGGGAGATCAGGCCGATACTTTCGGTAATCTTGATTTTGTTTACTCGCAGATTAAAAATCTCAGAAAAAAGATACTTGAAGCCGGCAGCCGCGATTATATCAAAACTTCTTACGGAATCGGATATAAATTCTCTACGAGATGAAACTTCTTAATATAATAAATAAAAGATATGCGCTCTTTTCAGTGCTGGTATTAATATCGGGACTTATATTAATCTATTTTTTCCTTCAGTATTTCATAAACTCCGAAACCATTGAAAAGCTTCAGGACACTAAACAATATGTTATTAATAGTCTTGATGAGGGAAAAAATGTTGAGTTCCATCCGCTTATTGATATTGCCGAAGTTGATGGAGAGTTGCAGCTGAATAACACTGAATCGGTTAAAGATACTATATTATTTAATCCTGTTGAAAAAGAACCTGATTCTTATAAACAGTTAAGATTTTTTCACAAAGCGAACAACAAAACATTCCGTGTAATCATAAGGACAGACAACATTGAAACTCTTGATATAATGCTGTCCTTGGGACTTCCTCTTTTCCTTCTGGTACTGGTTGTACTGATCATTTCAAATATAATAGTCAACAGAATAAACTTCAGAATATGGAAACCTTTTTACAGCAATCTCAATATTTTGAAAAAGTTCACAGCAGCAGATAATGAAGAACTCAAACTAATTTCGTCTGATATAGATGAGTTTAAAGATCTGAACAGCTCCCTTGCTGAGCTGACTAACAGAATAAGAAAAGACTACAGGGAATTAAAGGAATTTTCTGAAAATGCTTCTCACGAGCTTCAGACACCCTTAAGCATAATTAAAATTAAAATAGAATCCCTTATGCAGGATGAAGAACTCAATGAAAAACAGCTTGAAAAAATCCAATCGGTTTATAAGATGATCAACCGGCTTTCAAGGCTGAATAAATCACTCACACTTCTTTCAAAGATCAGCAGCATAGAATATGAAAAAAAAGAAGAAATCAGTTTAAGAGAATTTATAATAAAAAGGATTGAAGACTTTAAGGAAATAGCAGTTGAGAAAAATATCTCTGTTACTACCGGATTCGAACAGGACAAAAAAATAATAATTAATGCAGATCTGCTTGAAATACTTTTTTCAAATCTTTTTTCAAATGCAGTTAAATATAATATTGAAAACGGCTCAATTAATATAAAGTTAACAGAGGATAAACTGATTTTCAGAAATACAGGACATCCTTTAATGAAAACCCCGGAAAAGATGTTTGAGCGATTTGAAAAAGGCGAGCAGTCCGGCGAGTCCACAGGACTTGGATTGACAATAGTCAGGCAAATCTGTTCGATAAATAATTTTGAGATCGAATATAAAATCGAGGATTCCTACCATATAATCGTGATCACTTTCCCGCAGTAATCATTTCAGAATTTCTACAGAATTAAGAATTATTTTCAGTTTTTAATCAGCAATTAAAAATGAAAAGCTTTTTAATAATAATAACCGTTTGTTTTTTATTTCCGAATATCTCCTGCCCGCAGAATGCCGGTTCCGTCGATACGCTGACTCTGCAGCAAGCCATAAACATTGCTCTTCAAAACAATCTGAATATTCAGATAGCCGATAAAGAAATAAAAAAAAATAATTATACTGTTAATGAATCAAAAGCCGCACTTCTGCCGTCTCTATCAGGAAAATCTCATTATTTATATGCACCTGAATCGGGATATGATCCTGCTGTCACAAATGGCGGGGAATATGGTCTTCAGCTATCTGCCGATTACACTTTGTATGATGGCGGATTAAATCATCTGGCTGTCAGCAAAGCAGATAAAAATGTAAATCTCTCGGAATTAAATCTTGACAGGGCAAAATCTGAGTTAACCTCAAATGTCCGTTCAGTTTTTTATGAAATAGATCATGCTAAGAGAGGAATCGGATACCAGGCAGAAACCCTGAAAAGTCTGGAAGATTATTACAACTATCTCAAAGAGCAGCATGCCGGAGGGAATGCGTCAGAGAGCGACTTGCTGAAAACGGAAGTTGATCTGAATAATGCGAAAATAGATTTTGAGGATGAAATTCTGAACCTTAAAAAATTAAAGAATGAATTATTCAGTTTGTTATTTATGCCGGCTGATACCAGCATCGTTATTGAAAATATTACTGAAATAGATACAACTCTGCCGCCGGAGAAATCCATAGACGATTTTATCGATGTAAAAATTGCCGAAACGGAAGCGGTAATAAGTCAATTTGATGTCAGATCGGCACAGGCTGAACGACTGCCGGTTATTGATCTTTCGGGTGACGCAGGGGTTTTGGGAGTAAAACCAGATAACTATAAGGATGATGTCGGCTACTCAGCCAATGTTAATATTAATATCCCGATTTTTTCTTGGGGTGCGGTAAATGCAAAAATTGAACAGGCTGCCGTGGCGCATGAACAATCAAAACTTAAGACAGCACTTGTTAAACAAAATATTAAAGTTACGAGGGATTCACTGGCCGCAGAATTTCAGTATGCAAAGAGGAAAATGGAAGCATATAAAAGTAATGTTAAAACAGCAGAAGATAATTTTTATTATTCAAAAGCATTGTATATGGGCGGCGGCGGATCAACGCTTGAAGTGCTCGACGCATATCGTCTGCTTAATGATGCCAGGACAAATTACAATAATTCAATATTAACACTGCAGCAGGCAAAAGCTGAACTGCTTAAACTGTACGGTGAATAAGATATGAAATTAAAGATTCTCTTTTTTTACCTGCTCTTTATGCCGCTGTATTTCCTTTTAATCAGCGGCTGTTCGAATACTGACAGCGGAGATAATAATGCTTCACAGGATTCAGCTCAGACAGTGGTAAATGTTAAAGTGGATACAATAAAAAAGGAAACCCTCGATGTTATTGTTGATGCCTACGGAGTTACCTCTGCCCGGCAGATTTATAAGGTTATTTCTCCTGTTACAGGGGTTATTTCTAAATTCAGTTTTTATGACGGGGATAATGTTTCTAAAGGTGAAACTATCGTCTCTGTTGTGCCTAAAGAATCTTACGCCGCAATTAAAGGGGCCCGGGCGATTCTGAACAATGCTGTTACCGACGAGCAGAAGAAAGAGGCTAAGAGAGTACTTGAACTGGCTGAACAAAGTTCTAACCAGGTTAAATTATCAGCCCCCTTTGCCGGGGTACTTATAGACAGGACAAAAAATGAAAATGAAGTTGTAAACGAGGGTGAGCTTATATCCTCCTTGATAAATAAAAATTCTATCTACTTTGTTGCACAGGTTCCCGCAGATTCGATTTACAGAATAAAAAACGGACAACAGGTTCTTATAACTTTTCCGGTGATACACGGGAAGAAATTTGACGGCACCGTAAGAAGAATTGAGCCCCGCGTAAATATGCTGAGTCAGACTTATCCCGTCCAGATAGAAATTAATAATAATACTGAACTTTTAGCGGATTCCCTGTTTGGTGAAGCTTCAATAGTTACAGGCAAACATAATGATGTTTTTGTGGTTCCCTCAAAAGCTGTAATTCATAACGAAGAAAATGATACTTATTCTGTTACTCTTATAAATTCAGACAGCATCGCATATAATTTAAACGTATCAACAGGGATAACGAAAGATTCAGTTACAGAAATTTATTCACCAAAGCTAAAAGAGGGAATGCCTGTAATAGTTGAGGGAAATTATGGCCTGCCCGATTCCACAAAAGTAAGCGTTAAAAGATGAATATATTTCCTTTTATTCAGAGGCACACCAGGGCCATTATATTTGTTGTAAGTCTGTTAGTACTTGCGGGAGTTTTCACGGTTTTAAACCTGCCTGTTTCTATTTTCCCCGACATTACCTTTCCAAGAATAGTTGTACTTGCTGACAACGGCGAACAGCCGCCGGAAAAAATGATGGTACAGGTTACAAAGCCTCTTGAGGAAACAATCAATTCATTACCCGGAGTAACAGATGTCCGTTCAACAACTTCCAGAGGCTCTGCGGAAATATCTGTCAACTTCGAATGGGGAACAGATATAATCCAGTCGCAGCAGCTTCTTGAGGGAAAAATTTCCCAGGTAAGAAATCAGCTTCCCCCCTCTGCAAGCATCCAGGTTGAAAGGATGAATGCTACATTCTTCCCTATAATTGGTTATGCGTTGACATCAGATTCGGTTAGTCTCGTTCAAATGCGGGACCTGGCGCTATATACACTCCGGCCTTTAATAAGCAGGATCAAAGGAGTAAAACAGGTTCGCATAGTGGGCGGGGAAGATACAAAAGAATATCTGGTAAGCGTCGATCCCGCAAAATTACAATCCTACGGGATAAACATTCAGCAGGTTTCAGATGCCGTTGCCAATACAAATCTTGTCAGTTCTGTCGGTCTGATGGATGCAAATTATCATCTGTATTTAACACTGGCAGATAATACCTACAAGTCGATGGATGATATACGCAATACAGTCATAACATCAACCGGTGTCTCACCTGTTTTCTTAAAAGATATCGCTTCTGTCAGCTCCTCGGTAGAGGAAAATTATATAAGAGTTACCGCTAACGGTAAACCTGCTGTGCTTATAAATATTTTAAGACAGCCGAACGGAAAAACTACTCAGATTGCTTCGGAAGTAGAAAAAATATTTAAGGATAAATCCCTGATACCGGAAGGCGTCACCGTATCAAATTTTTACAACCAGGCATATCTTGTAAATGAATCTTTCAAGAGTGTCAGGGACAGTATCGGAGTCGGTGTTATTCTTGCGGTTATTGTCCTGCTGATTTTCCTTCGCAACTGGCGGATTACATTTGTTGCCGCGATCGTAATTCCCATAACCGTTGCAATTACGGTGCTTCTGTTAATGGCGGCAGGTGAAGATCTGAATATGATGACCCTGGGCGGTATTGCGGCGGCAATCGGACTCATTATAGATGACAACATAGTTATTATAGAAAATATATTTCGTCATTTTAAAGAAGGACACGAAAAACTAGCTGACGCAATAGGCGGTTCAATAAAAGAATTATTTACAGCTGTTATAGGTTCAAGCACAAGCACCATCATTATATTTCTTCCTTTCGCGTTTTTGTCGGGTGTAACAGGAGCATTCTTCAAATCTCTTTCCTTAACGATGGCTCTCTCCTTAATTGTTTCTTTATTTCTCTCCCTGTTTTTCGGTCCTCTTCTGGCTTCAAAATTTGTTCATCCAAGAGATTTTGAAAAAGAAAATAAAGAGAAGAAAGAAGGCTTCATCGAGCATTATTATAAGAAAGTCCTCGGATTTTTGATCAGAAGGAAATATCTCGTTATTCCCGTTATACTGGCCCTGGTTTTTGTCGGTTACATACTTTACTCGTCAATCGGCAGCGGTTTTATGCCTGAAATGGATGAAGGAGCTTTTATTCTTGATTATACATCACCGCCCGGTACTTCACTGACAGAAACAAACAGGATGCTGATGCATGTGGAGAAAATAATAATGAGCATTCCCGAGGTTGAATCTTACTCGAGGAGAACAGGTACTCAACTGGGGTTTTTTATTACCGAACCTAACAATGGTGATTACCTGATTAAATTAAAAAGTAACCGCAGCAGGGGAGTAAATGCTATCATAGATGAGTTGAGGACTAAAGTAGAAAACTCCGAACCTGCCCTGCAGATAGATTTCGGACAGGCAATGCAGGATTTAATCGGTGATCTTACAAGTGTTCCTTCTCCTGTTGAAATAAAGGTTTTCGGGGACGATAAATCTTTAATAGAAAAAAAGGCGAAAGAAATTGCGTCCCTTATCTCAAATGTAAGAGGTGTAGTGGATGTTTTTGATGGAATAGTAATAAGCGGTCCTGCTTACATAATCCACTTTAATTTACCTGCAATCACAAGAGCCGGCTTTACGGTCGATGGATTAAGCAATATAATTAACAATGATATCCAGGGTGATGTTACAACTGAAATTCAGAGAGGAGAAAAACTGATAGGAGTAAGGATACGGCTGCCTGACAAGTACCGGAATAACATTGATCTGCTGAAATCAATTCGAATTATGTCTCCTGACGGCAATACTTACCTTCTCGGATCGTTAGCCGATTTCAGTATCGATCCGGGTCAGTCTGAAATAGACCGGGAAAATTTAAAGCAGATGGTTGCCGTAACTTCAAGAATTTCAGGAAGAGACCTTGGAAGTACTGTAAGTGATATTAAAAATTTATTAAACAGGAAATTAAGTCTGCCGTCCGGTGTTACCCTGGAATACGGCGGGACTTTTAAGACCCAGCAGGAATCTTTCAGCGGATTGCTGAAAGTTCTGATTGCGGCTTCACTTTTGGTACTGCTCGTTCTGGTGATTGAGTTTGAAAGATTTTTAGTCGCGTTTTACATTTACTTCGTTGCCATTCTCTCTCTGTTCGGTGTTGTTTTAGCACTATGGGTTACAAATGTTAATTTTAACATATCAAGTTTTATGGGGGCAATAATGATGGTAGGAATTGTGGCCGAGAACAGCATCTTTCTCACTCATTACTTTTTCATTTTCAGTAAGAGGGGAATGGAAAGACAGGAAGCCGTAATTAATGCAAGTGTGGTCCGTTCGCGCCCAATTATTATGACTGCACTTGCTGCTATTCTCGCCCTCATGCCGCTCGCACTCGGTATTGGAGCCGGTTCTCAGATGCAGCAGCCGTTAGCATTAGCAGTTATAGGTGGTTTTACATTATCCAGCTTACTTCTGCTCTTTATTCTTCCTGTCTTGCTGTCAATTTCTAAAAAAAGAGTAAATAAGTAATCTTTATCTGAGTTATATGAAGATTGACATTTATCACCCGTATCTTCCAGATTAAATACAGATTTTATTTAGATATTATATTCGTAAATAAAACAAAAGGAGAAGAAAGATGTACAAATTAACGATAGCGGCTTTTCTGCTGATTTTCAGTGTTTCGGTTCTGGCACAGCAGAAGAATGATATTAAGGTTCCCGACAATGTAACTATGGCATTTCAGAAAGCTCATCCTAAGGCAACGGACGTTTCCTGGGATAAAGAAGGAATGAACTACGAGGCAAACTATAAAGAAAATGATAACAATTTTTCGGTAGTCATTAATAACGAAGGAAATATTCTTGAAACAGAAAGCGAAGTTGATGTGTCTGCTTTGCCTTCGGGAGTGGTCAGCTATATAAATAATAACTATAAAGGATATACTCTTTCGGGTGCCGCAAAGATAGTGGATAGTAAAGGCAATGTTAAATATGAAGCTGAATTAAAGAATGCCAAGGGTTCAAAGGACGTAATGTTCGATAAGGACGGTAATCCTCTCCGTAAGAAAATGGAGAGCAAAGAGGCAAATGAAAAGAAAGAGGATAAATACTAATAGCCCTGGTCTTATAACCTTATTTTATTTGAAACCTGCCTGAATAAAGGCAGGTTTTTTATTTTATCAGCACAGCTACATTTTCAATATGGTAGGTGTGTGGGAACATATCGACGGGGCGTGTTTTTAATAATTTGTAACCGGCCTCGATCAGCATCTTTATGTCTCTTACCTGAGTCGTGGGATTACAGCTTACGTACACTATTTTCCCGGGATTAAGATTTACAATATCTGCGACAGTGTTCTTATGCATTCCGCTTCTTGGCGGATCTGCAATTATTACATCGGGCTTCGGCAGTTTCTTTTCTTCAACAATTGGCAGAAATGATTTATAGAGATCAGCGGTAATAAAATTTACATTCTTAATATCATTTATTACAGCATTCTCTTCAGCATCCTTTACCGCTGATTCAACAGACTCGAACGCATAGACTTCTTTTACCTTATCCGAAATATAAATTGCTATTGTTCCCGCTCCTGAATAAAGATCGTAAACAATTTCATCTCCCTGCAGTTCAGCAAATTCAAGAGCTGTATTATAAAGGTTCTTAGCCTGAAGCGTATTCGTCTGGAAAAATGAATTTGCACTTATCCTGAATTTATACTTCCCTATGTAATCGTATATAAACCCATCGCCATAATAAACCTTTTCATAATCTCCGGTTGCAACCGAGGCCTTTTTCAGGTTAATGTTGTTTATGATTGTAGTGATCCCGGGAAACTTTTGTACAAGCTGCTCTGAATAAGCTTTCATCAGCTCATCATTTTCTTCGGCTGTAACGAGGTTAACCATCAGATCTTTTTTATGACCTGCCTGATCCGAGGCGCGGTGCGACTGCTTTATAACAAGGTTGCGGAGGTACCCTTTGTGAGTTTTCGTCGAATAGATTGAAATATTCCTGTCCTTGAAAAATTTCCTGGTGAAGTTCAGAATGTCGTTGCTTAAAGGCGACTGAAGGAAACACTCTTCGATATCCAGCACTTTATCATAAACGCCGGGTACATGAAGTCCAAGTGCAAAATCCTTATCAAGAACTTCTCCGGATTCAATTTCCTTTTTAGTCAGCCAGCGTTTATCCGCGAACGAGTACTCCATTTTATTCCGGTAATAGAATTCTTTTTCCGAAGAGATGATGTCATCCATATCGAAGTCTGCAAGTCCGCCCATTCTTTCGAAGATTTCCTTCACCTGGTCGTGTTTGTAGCTTAGCTGAACGGGGTAATTAAGATCCTGCTGCTTGCAGCCTCCGCATACTCCGAAATACCTGCACCTGGCTTCAACCCTGAAGGGAGATGGAGTTAAAATTCTTTCGGTAACCGCTTCGGCGTACGACTTCTTCGTTTTGGTAATTCTTGCTTCAACCCTGTCGCCGGGATATGACCCGTTTACAAAAACAACATAACCGGATTTATTCTCATCGGAATCTTCCTTCTTAACCCTGGAAATACCCTTACCTTCAAATGCATATTTTTCAATCTGAAATTCTAATATATCGCCGCGCTTCAATTAATTTTTCCTCATTATTAACGTCATAAATCCCATATATGCATCCCCTCCAAGCTTTAAATATGCGTTGGATTCGTGACTTATTTTCTTAAGTAATTTTTTATAGTAGCTTTTTTCCTGCTCACTCATATCTTTAGTCTCATTTGCAAGCAGCTTTTCGCTTTCCCTGTAAAAATCCTTCAATGTAAATGAGAGATCCTTTTTGTCGATTACCTCGAATCCTCTTTCCTCATAATACTTATCGGCACTGCTGATATGAAGAGGCAGTATATCAGATGACTGCCAGATATCCTGTACAAACTCCGGGGGGTTATCCTTAAGCATTACAATTTCACCCGTGCAGTATATACCGTCCGGCTTCAGAATTTTTTTAATCTCTTTGGTTATCTTATTTCTTGCAGGCACCGACACTGAAGCCTGGGCATAAATGATATCTATTGATTCATTGCGGAAGTCGGTATTGTCATACTCCATCATACGAATCTCAATATTCTTTTCTCCCGAATTCTCCAGCCTGTATCTCATGGTAATAAGCGAATCATAATCATCAACTATAATTATGATCTTTGATGGTTCCCCTAGGTTGATTTTTTGAGCGATTTCGATAGTTCCGGGTCCTAAAATGAGCACTTTTTTTGAATTGACCTCAGTGCTGCTGAAGAAAAAACTGACCTGGTTGCCGCTGCCGGGGAGAAATATCATCTTTGATTTTCCGGGGAAATTGATGGTGATTTAATTTTTAGGGGTGCAATTTACTCAATCTTTTTCAAACCCCGAATATTATGTGATGCAAATGGCTTATCGTTGCCTTTATAAACAAGTTGGGCTATTTTTGGAAGGCGATCGGGGAAACAAAATGCATCATATTCAAATTCCCTGCAGGCACAAATTCAAATCGAGGCTTTTAATGAAAATATTACTCTTTTTAATGGTTTTAGTCCCTTTTATAGTTCATTCTCAATCAAAACATCCTTTAACAGTAGATGATCTCTGGGCAATGAAGAGAGTCGGCACCTATTCACTCTCTCCCGACGGCAACACAATCGCATTTTCTGTAACTGAATATAATGTGAAAGCAAACAAGGGAAATACAGATATTTACCTGGTTAATTCAGACGGCAGCGATCTGCGGCCATTGAAAAATTCGGATAAAAATGAATCTGGATCCGTATTCTCACCCGATGGCAAAAAAATCGCGTTCATAAGAGATGGTAAAATATGGACATGCAATTATGATGGTTCAAATGAAGAACTCATTGGTGATATTTCCACGGGAGCTTCCGGGATAGTCTGGTCGCCCGACGGTTCAAAAATATTATTCGCATCTTCTGTATACCCCGAATGCGCAACCGATGCATGCAACAAGCAGAAGGAAGAGGAAAAAGAGAAGAGCAAGGTTAAGGCCAGTCTTTTCAAGCATCTTCTCTTCAGGCACTGGAATGAATGGAGAGGCGGGAAGTTCAGTCACCTCTTTTTACTGGATACAAAAACGAAGAAGTATACTGATTTGTTCCTGCATAAGGAAAAAGATGTTCCGCCGATTGCACTTGGCAGCAGCAATGATTATTCATTCTCTCCTGACGGAAAAGAAATCGCTGTCACTATGAATCCCGATACGATGGTCGCGATAAGCACAAATAATGAGATCTATACGATTAAGCTGAGTGATGTCAGAGATAATGCGGCAGCTCCCCTTAAAAAAATATCCGATAGTCCCGGAAACGATAATCAGCCGGTTTATTCGCCAGACGGGAAGTATATAGCTTATGTTTCTATGAGTGAAGCGGGACATGAGTCGGGCCAGCAGAATCTTATTTTATACAACCGTGCAGCAGGAGACCGGAAGATGATTACCGGTGATTTCGACAGATCAGTAGGACAGTTTACCTGGTCTCCCGATTCAAAAAGTATTTACTTCATAGCAGAAAATGAGATATACAGTTCGGTTTACAGGATTGATATAGCCTCTGAGAAAGTTGATATGCTGCTTAAAAAGCACGACAATGCTTCTGTTACTGTTTCCCCTAACGGCAACACGCTGTATTTCGAACAGCAGAGGAACAACCTTCCAACTGAAATATTCTCAATGAATACCGAAGGCAGCAACATAAAACAGCTTACGGCTCTTAATAAAGACCGCCTGGCAAATATCGAGATGATACCGATCGAAACATTCTGGTATAAGGGAGCGCAGGGTGAAAAACAGCAGGCGATCCTTGTTAAACCTCCGTTCTTCGATTCAACAAAAAAATACCCGATGATACTGCTTATTCACGGTGGTCCTGAAGGTCACTGGAGCGACGATTTCCATTACAGATGGAACACACAATTATTTGCATCAAAAGGTTATGTTGTGATTGCCCCGAACCCGACCGGAAGCACCGGGTACGGTCAGGAACTAACTGATGCTATCAGAGGCGACTGGGGAGGTGCTCCTTATAAAGATATAATGAATGCGACAGATTACGCACTCAATAATTTTAATTATATTGATAAGAAAAATACTTTCGCTGCAGGTGCTTCATACGGCGGTTATATGATTGACTGGATAGAAGGGCATACAGACAGGTTTAACGCCCTGGTTTCTCATGACGGTGTATATGATCTGAAAAGTATGTACGGAACCACAGAAGAATTATGGTTCCCAGAGTGGGAGTTCAAAGGAACACCCTGGAATAATCCTGAAATGTACGAAAAATGGTCACCCAGCAGCTACATTCAGAATGCAAAAACCCCGATGCTGATAGTAGAAGGTGCAAATGACTTCAGGGTTCCTGAAGGACAGGCATTTCAACTCTTCACCGCACTGCAGAGGCAGGGAATTGAAAGTGAATTATTGTATTTTCCGGACGAATACCATTTTGTAACTAAGCCGCAAAATGCTGAACTTTGGTGGAACACTATTTTTGACTGGTTTGAAAAACATAAAAAGGAGTAGCAATGAAAGAAACAGATTTTCAGGACGGAAATGAAATGACCGAACTTGAAGAGTTTGACGCCCTTGATTTCGGAGGAGAAAGCGAAGAAGAAACCAGTGAGAAAATGAATTATGTTGAAGAGAATCTCTGGGAAAAACTCGAACGCGTCGGAAAGAAAATTTCATTTGCAAAAGATATACTTGCGCTCGTAAGATATATGAGAGATCCGCTTGTTTCATGGCACCGCAAGGCCATTGTAGTTGCCGCGCTTATATATTTTATCAGTCCCGTTGATGCCATTCCCGATATCGCTCCGCTGGTAGGTTATTTAGATGATCTTGGTGTAATTACTGCCGTTCTGAAATTCCTGGGGCACGAACTAATCCCATATTACGACTCCTCTTACCGCAGCTGAGTATTAACTTACTATTTATAAGAAATTCCTGTCATTACGGCAGGAATTTTTTTTATCTTTTCATATTAACATAGTTTCTAAATTCACGGGTTAAATATTGGAAATTTTGTAATTTATGAGACAAAACAACGGAGATAAGATGAACTATAAAATAGTTGAATCGGATATTTTATTTAGAGGGAAAGTGTTCGATCTGAGGGTTGATAAGATAAAATACGACAGCGGGAATGACGGGATAAGAGAGATTGCTGTACATCCCGGCGGCGCTGTTGTTCTACCTGTTAAGGCTGATGGTAAGCTGATAATGGTCTCACAGTTTCGATACCCTTTTGAAAAATTCATGCTTGAATTTCCGGCGGGTAAGCTGGATGATAATGAAGAACCGGAGGTTTGTGCTTTCAGGGAACTGCAGGAGGAAACAGGTTATAAGACAGATAATCTCCAAAAGCTCGGTGCGATCTCTACAACTCCGGGATTCTGTACGGAAATACTTCATCTTTATCTGGCGCAGGATCTTACTCCCGGAGAACATAACCGTGAGGAAGGGGAGTTTGGTATGGAAGTGAAAGAATTTACATTCGGCGAAATAGAGGATAAAATTTATAAGGGCGAAATAATAGATTCAAAATCAATTTGCGCATTCTATATGGCTTCAAAGCTGCTTTTAAATAAGAGGTAACTCAGTTTATAAACTTTGAAATTCCATCCAAAATAAATTAATTTTCAGCTCGACTTTAAAGTTAGAAAATGCTTAAATCTCTTCACATAAAAGACTATGCTCTGATCGACAGGATTGATGTTGAGTTCGGTAAGGGACTTAATATCATTACCGGTGAAACGGGTGCGGGTAAATCAATCTTAATCGATGCAATGGGACTGCTGCTTGGTGAAAGGGCTTCGACTGAGGTTGTGCGTAAGGATGCCAATAAGTCGATCGTTGAAGGATTCTTCGATGTTGAGTCTAATAAGAAAGTCAAACATCTGCTGCAGGAAAATGATATTGAATTTTTCCCCGAACTGATCCTTCGAAGGGAAATTTCTCTTAAAGGAGCTAACCGCTGTTTCGTTAATGATACTCCCGTTCCTTTGTCCGTCATAAAAGATATCGGTGATCTGCTTGTGGATCTCCATGGACAGCATGAGCATCAGTCGCTTCTTCGTACAGAAACCCATATAGATTTTCTTGATGAGTTTGCAGGAACAGAATCACTTCTTGACGAATATGGGTCGGCATTTAAACAGGTCAGATCATTATCATCAAAACTGAATGAACTGAAGACCAAAGAATCATCTCTGAAAGAGAAGAAAGATTTTTATGCTTTCCAGATGAAGGAGATTGATGCTGTTTCCCCGATAGAAGGGGAAGAGGAACAGATCACTAATGATCTTAATATACTGGAGAATGCCGAAAAACTATTGGGTATTACAGGTTCGGTTTATGAAAGTCTTTTTGATTCAGAGAATTCTGTTCACGATCAGCTTACGCAGATAAAAAACCGGATCGATGAACTGGTTGATATTGACGGCAGTTTCGGCGAAATAGAAAAAGAGTTTGAATCGATACTGGCCCAGGTTCGGGATGCAGCAGAGTTTTTAAGGAAATACAATTCTAAGATCGACCTTGATCCGGAGAACCTTGAGAGCCTGCGTGAGAGACTCGGGGCGCTTGCCATGCTGAAGAAAAAATTCGGCGGTTCGGTTGAGGCGGTTCTTGCTTACCGGGAGAAAATAGGACGGGAATTTGATGCTGCTGAAAATTACAGTCATAATATTGAGTCACTAGAAAAAGAAATTACAGCTGCCCGAAATGCTGCCGGTAAGCTTGCTGAGAAACTTTCGCTTAAGAGGAAAGAGTCGGCCAGGAAAGTTGAGAAAGAAGTAGTAAAGGTGCTGGCGGGACTTGGAATTGTCGACTCTGTTTTCAAAGTAAAAATAGAGCAGTCGCAGGCTGCAGCTTCTGACGATTTTGTACTTGCTGCCGGCAAAAAAATTAAGGCAGACAACAAGGGAATTGATGCTGTCGAATTCTATATCTCAACTAATCCCGGTGAAGATGTAAAGCCTTTGATAAAGGTTGCCTCCGGCGGTGAGATATCGAGAATTATGCTTTCACTTAAAACTATTCTCGCTAAAAATGATAAACTGCCTTTGCTGATCTTTGATGAGATTGATACAGGTGTGAGCGGAAGGATCGCTCAGAAAGTAGGGAACTCGCTTAAGTCACTTGCCTCGGCTCACCAGGTAATCGCAATTACTCACCTTCCTCAGATAGCCGGACAGGGCAATCTGAATTATATTGTCGAAAAAGGTGCTTCCGATAAGAGAGTGGCGAGCTCAATAAGAAAGCTGAATGAAGAAGAAAAAATAAAAGAGGTGGCCAAGCTTATGAGCGGTGAGAATATTACTGAGGCCAGCCTTAAAGGCGCCCGCGAGTTGATGGGGTTGAATTAATCGGTAAAAAATATCAACTTGAACTGCATTTTATTCCATAAAACTGACATTTACTCTTAAAACAGACTATAATTACGGGTATTATTTTTGTTATTATCCTTTAATTGTGCAAAATAATATCCGTTTTGTTTTCGGATTTAACCATTTATAAAAAAAATATCAATAAGGACGTGTAGATGAAAAAGACTATACTTTTAATATTATTCATTTTCCTTTCTGTGAAGCCTGCTTTTTCACAGATTGAGGACCGACTTGCACAATTGGGGGAGGATAATGTCTCTGATTACATCAGACCATTTGTTACTTCCCTCGGTACAGCTATGAACTCAAATGGATATTATACTGCTGATATTTCTTCAATGTTGTCTCTTTCTTTGAGCTTCAGAGGAATGTATATTTTAATTCCTTCGGATCAGAAGAATTTTACACCAAAATTAAACGAAGCCGGCTATGATGCCACTAAACAGACTGCTACCGTGTACGGTGATAAAGGGGCAGCCTACGCAGGTCCCCTTGGCTATATAGTAATGCCTCCCGGTATCAACCGGTCATTTGTTCCTGTTGCATATCCGCAGGTTAGTGCCAGTATCCTGGGCACGCAGGTGATATTGAGATATCTTCCTCCGACACAGATCGCTGATAATAATGATCTGAGCATTTTCGGATTTGGCATAGCACATAGTATCAGTCAGTATATTCCTCTTTTCCCGATCGACCTCGCTGTTCAGTTCCTGTATAACAAGGTGGAAGTCTCTGACATTATGAAGCTTAACAATGTCGCATTCAATGTTCATGCAAGTAAAACGCTGGGACCGCTTACACCTTATGTGGGAATTCAGTACGAAAAATCAACACTCGATCTGAATTATACGATTAAAGGAGTGTCTCCCGGTCTTGCAACCGACCAGACAATTTCCGTTTCGGTTGAAGGGGATAATAATTTCAGGGCGACAGTTGGAGCAGCATTGAAACTTGCAGTAATTGTTCTTAATGCTGATTTCAGTATCAGCGCCCAGCCTGTTGTTTCAGGCGGTATAACATTAGCATTTTAATAAGGAGAGAAAATGAAAAAATATTTAATACGGTTTAGTACCTCTGCCGTTCTGTTATTCCTGATGCTGGCCTGGAACGGATGTGATGATTTTAATTCACTGCCGCTTAACATCCCGTTCACCCTCCCGGTGCATGTAGAGGGTTCGGCTTCAACGTTAACAGACAGTACATCGTACTGCCTGAGTACGGATTCCCCGACTTATAATGACTACAGGGACAAAATAAACAGTCTTCACTTTGTTGAGGCCGCATACAGAACAACCTCTGTTAGTCCTGAAAACCTTTCAGGCAATATAAATGTAACACTGAAGGATGGTAACGACAATGTTCTTTTCTCACATGATATTCCTGGAGCTGCACCCGCGGATCATATGAGTCCAAAATCACCATATATTTTCCAGCTCGATCAGTCGCAGATAGATTTCATAAATACATACCTTAACAGCCTGCTTAACGAGGGTGCATGTTTTACTGCAACGATTACTGTCATTAACATAACCGGTCAGGCCCCTTACACAATTGACGGAGCCGTTGATATGGTTATAGAAGCTGATACGCAGCTGTAATCTGATCCTCAGCGGGTTTTAGAGGCTGTCAGCGGCAGCCTCTTTCCATTTTAAACACGATGTTCTACATCAATACGGTTTTTCATCTTTATACAGCTTTCTTTATTTTAATCCTTTAAAAATTATCAGGTGTTCAATGAGATTTGAAAGAGCGGCAGGAATACTTTTACATCCGTCTTCTCTCCCGGGCAGGTTCGGTATAGGTGACCTGGGAAAAGAAGCTTATAATTTCGTTAATTTCCTTGAATCGGCGGGACAAACATTATGGCAGGTATTTCCCCTGGGTCCCACAGGCTATGGCGATTCACCTTACCAGTGTTTTTCTGCATTTGCCGGAAATCCTAATCTTATTAGTCCTGAACTGCTAAAAGAAGAAAAGCTGCTCACAGAAGATGACATTGCGAATCCTCCCGGTTCTGATCCTCACAGGATAGATTTCGGGGGAGTCATAAATTATAAAAAGGAAATTCTGCATATGGCTTTTGAGAGGTTTAAAGCGAATAAATCATTATCGGGTAAAAAATTCCTGGAGTTCTGTGGGGAAAACAAAGAATGGCTGGAAGATTATACCTTCTTTATGGCCGCAAAGGATCATCACGGAGGCGGGTTATGGACGGAATGGGACAAAGGTCTTGTTAAAAGAGAAGAAAAAGCGCTTAAGGAATGGAAAAAGAAACTGGAGGACGGCATAAACTATCACCGCTTTGTACAGTACATCTTTTTTAAGCAGTGGACGGATCTTAAGCGTTATGCTAACAGTAAAAAAATAAATATTATCGGTGATATGCCCATTTTCATCGCCTATGACAGTTCTGATCTATGGGCTCATAAAGAGCTTTTTTCTGTCGATGAAAAAGGAGATCTCACATTTGTTGCCGGCGTACCGCCCGACTATTTCAGCGCTACAGGTCAGCTCTGGGGTAATCCGTTGTATAAATGGGATGCCATGGAAAAGGATGATTTCCTCTGGTGGAGACTTAGAATGAAGCAGATATTCAACCTTGTTGATATGATAAGGATCGATCACTTCAGAGGATTTGATGCCTACTGGGAAATACCGGGCGGAGCTGAAACAGCTGAAAAAGGCAGGTGGGTAAAAGCGCCGGGAGAAAAATTCTTCAAAACTTTAAGAGAATACCTGGGTCCCCTGCCAATCATTGCCGAAGATCTTGGTGTCATTACGAAATCTGTTGAAAAACTGAGAGATGCTTTTAATTTTCCCGGTATGAAGATACTGCAGTTTGCATTTGGTACAGGTATGGAAAGGAAGTTTCTCCCTCATAATTATAATTCCAACTGCCTGGTATATACCGGCTCTCATGATAATGATACTACGACAGCTTATTTTGAAAAAGAAAAAAACAACGACAATGATATTTACCAGCATGCTCAGCAGTATCTTGATTATTATGGGGAAGACATTACCGGCGCCCTGATAAGAACGGCTTACTCATCTGTTGCTGATCTTGTGATTATCCCTATGCAGGATGTACTGAAGCTGGGCGGCGAGGCAAGAATGAATTTTCCCGGGAAGCCGTCTGGCAACTGGCAGTGGAGATTTACCTGGGAGCAGGTTCATCCGGAACTGGCGGGTCACTATAAATATTTAAGTGAACTGTATGAGCGTCCGCCCAAACCGGTAAGTGAAGCAGAAATTGAAGTAAATTAAATAAATGGTAGAAGGAAATGTTTGAATATTTAAGAAGAATTTTTAGTGTTCCTCCGGAAACAGCAGAAATCAAATATGAAGAAAATGTAAATGATGAATCCGATGAGCAGAAGAAACTGCACGTCGCCACCTGCACTCTGTTTATTGAAATGGCAAAGGCTGATGATAGCTTTACAGAAGAAGAGAGAAATAAAATAATTTCAATTATGAAATCAACCTTTAACCTGGAAGATGAGTGCGTTAACGATCTGATGGAACTAGCCGAGAAAAGACTTAATACCGACGACAGCATTTATGATTTCACCAAGCTTATCAACCGGAATTTTGATAATAATCAAAAATTTGAGCTTTTAAAGAATCTCTGGCGATTAATTTATCTTGATAAGAAACTTAATATGTATGAAGATCACCTTATCAAGAAAATAGGGGGATTGATTAATATGGGGCATGAAGATATCATCGGTGCGAAATTGCTGGTTAAAGAGGAAATGGGTCAGTAGAAAATTACCGGAGGAAACCGGTTAACCGAATATATCAAATACCTGGTTATCTGCCCGTGTTTCCCTTGAATTTTTTCTTCTGCTCTGCACGGTATCATATGTGGCTATTCCCATCAGAACTACCACTATCAAGATCTCTAACATTGTGTTCACCTTTAGTTATCTGGTTTATCGCTCTAAATCTAAATGGTAATGTTCAGAATATATATTAAGCGGATATTAATAAACTATTAAGTTATTGTTAAGTGGATTCACATAAAATCAGTCCAGCCCCGTAAAACGCCGGTAAATCATATCCGCTCCCTGTTTTTTCCGGGCAATTCTGCCGCTTATCCTTGTTTTCGTACGCTTTTCCTATAAAGCTGCTTTCTGCGAAACATAATACGTCCCCATCCGTCATAATTATCAGAAAACGGTATTCGCAAACTTTTTTTGAGGAGAGGATTATGAAACGGAGAGTTTTTACGGTTAAAATACTTACAATGCTGCTTATTCCGGCGGCAGTATTGATAACAGCAGCGGGCTGCAGTACCTCAAACCGGGGGACATCCCTGCAGTCGGATATGAATACCAGGGCGGATCAGACATTTTCCTTTTATAAAGATGAAGATGGGAAGAACGTCCGCTGGGAAGTAAACTTTGAGGATGGGGAAATTAGTTCCCTGTACAAAGACGGACAGCGTATCCCCGACAGCGAAATAGACGATTATAAAGATATGATTTATAATAAGCTTGGAAAGCTGCAGTATAAGTCTCACCATATCTCCATCGATTTGAGTGACTTCAAATCAGATATGGGAAAGTTTAAGGAGGATATGCATAAGCTGAAAAAGGAGATGAAACATAAAAAGTTTGAAATTACCTTTGATAATGATGAATTCCGTGAAGGAATGAAAGAACTTTCAAAAGAGCTTTCGAAATTAAAGGATAAGAAAATAAGAATTGAATTCGATTCCGATAAGTTCCGTGAAGAGATGAAGCAGCTTAAAAAAGACCTGGATATACATATAGACATCAACACAGACGAAATTGATAAAAACCTTGAGAAGATGAACGAGGAAATGGATAAGCACAGTTATGAAATGAATCATATTACTATTGATCTCTCAGGGCTCGATGAAGCTATGGCTAATCTCCATGATAACCTGGCAAATGTTAAAATAGATCTCAAAGGCCTCGATGTTAAGCTCAGAAAGCTGAACGAATTTATCGATAAAATAAAAGCAGAAATGGTAAAAGATAATCTGTTGAAGAATGAGGACGATGAGCTAAACCTTGATCTGAATGAGAACGGAATGAAAGTTAACGGTAAAGAGGTTCCGCACGAATTGTTTGAAAAATATAAGAAGATGTACGAAGATCATTTTGATAAAAAACTTTCTGACGACAACAGTTTACGAATAACTAATTGATCATCTCCATCATACACACAAAAAAAGGCGGTATTCTATTGTGCGAATACCGCCTTTTTATTACAGCCTTTCAAAAAGTTTTTAGAAATAGAAGTTAATGCCGAGACTACCTGTCATTGTTCCGAAGAAGGAAGCACTCGGACCTTTTACAGTTGTGCTGACATTACCTGCGGTTGTTGTAACTTCAGGTTCACCGAAGCTAACGAATCCAAGCATATAATCAGCAGAGAGTGAAAAACCTTCCGCGAAGAAATATTGGGCACCGAAATCAGCTGCAATACCAAATGATGTTGCAGAATATTCTGTCTTGCTTGGAGCGTTACCTGTAGATTCGTCTGTTGTAGAGTAAGAGCCGAATGATAACCCTACTCCAAGCCATACATTTACATCCTGGAATTTAGGCTGCAGGAAGTATTTTCCGAAAGCTGTAATACCGAATTGTGTCATACTCGTTTTATCCTGACCGCCCTGATTATTGTCTACAGAGGACGACTGAGAACCGAAATCGAGTACTCCGCCAACAGCCCAGCCTGTAGTAATGAAATAACCATATTTGATGCCGTATAGTGACATTTCCCCAAGTTCGTTCTGATTTGAATACGTAGGAATGATAGCCGCGAGTTTACCGTTAAAATTGTCAACACCTGGTGTCCATTGAAATCCCGTAAAGGATGTCCCTTTTTGAAGTTCAGCGCGATATCCGGCCGGAGCCTCTGGAGCGGTTTGAGCATATGTCATCGAAGCCAGAAGAAGGATGCTGCAAAAGACTGAAAATGAACGTATCATATTTCACCTCACTTATTGTTTGGGAATTAGTTTAGGATATTGGGGGAATTAAATGATAGAAATTCAGAAATAAAATTCTGAGAATTTTTAGAATTCTTCTTTCTAATGAACTGTCGTACTTTTAAATCCTTAAGGAACAAACAGCACCATCATTTATGGGAAAGATTTCTCGGGAGGAAAACTAAGGAATTAAAGTTATAAAAACAATAGGATTATTGTATTTACTTAAAGTAGTTTATTAATTGGGCTGCTCGGTAAGAGATCTCTTCAGGCTAACAAGGAGTGGATCAGCCTTGCTGCCTTCTTCGGGAAGGGTGAGACTTTTATACTTAATAAGCGCATTAAAGGCATCCTCGTACTCTTCGTTCAGAGCGTAAACCAGTCCAAGATTATAATAAATATTAGCAAATTCAGGCTCTATTTCAGCTGCTATCTCATAATGGAGCTTTGCCAGTCTGAAATCATTCTGTTCAAAATAGAGATTTCCAAGGTTGTAATGGGCTTCAAGATGCCGCGGTTCATATTTCAGACACTCGGTAAAGTAATCGAATGCCTTCAGGGTATTTCCGGATTGTGTCTCCAGTATTCCCAGGTTGCAGTTTGCATCAGCAGTACAATCTCCGGAGATTATTGCTTTCAGGTAGGCTTCCTGCGCACCGGGGTCTCCTCTTTCGTCAAGCCAGAGTGCTTCTTCAAAAGGAGTAAACCTCGAAGGAAGCGGTATCACTTTTGCTTCAGCAGAAGTAAATAAATTCAATTGTCCTTCCTTTTCAAGGTCTTTCGATTTTCGTTTCCTTGCCCGTTTATATCCGAGTTTAGAAGGACGTGTGGTATCTAATTGTATTACTTTTGCCATCTTTCTATGCTTTTAAGCCTGTTTTCTTTGCTTGCTTTGTTTCTTTGCCGGTTTTGCAGCTTTCTTTTTTCCTTTAGCCTTTTCCATCGGCATCTTCTGTTTTTTCGCCTGCTCAAGACTTTCCTTCAGGGCCTGCATCATATCAACTACAGGTTTAACTTCTTCTTCTGTTGATACGATCTCTTTACCTTCAATCTTTGCCTGTATAAGATCTTTCAATGCCGCCTGGTAGTGGTCTTCCATATTTATCTCGGATAGTTTTGTCGACATAGAATCGACAAGAGTCTTTGCAAGTTTAAGCTGTTCTTTGTTGGATTTCAATCCATTTAGCAAAGGCACTTCTTTTATATTTCTGATCTCATCGGGATATCTCAGCTTATACATAACCATTCCATTTTCCTTCGGTGATAACATAACGATATCCTCCCTGTCTCTTATAACAACGCGGCCTACTGCCATCTTACCGGTCTGTTTCAGGGTCTGCATCAGTAATGAATATGCGCCGGCCGCAACTTCACCATCAGGTCCTAAATAATAAGGAGTATCGAATAATGTGGGATCGACTTCTTTATCTTCAACGAATCCCTCAATCTCAATGATCTTTGTACTCTTGATTTTTATTTTATCTATATCGTCCTGCTCAACAATTACATACTGATCCGGCTCGTATTCATAACCTTTGGTAATTTCATTCTGAGAGAGGGATTTACCGCATTTTTTACACTTCTTATCATAGCCTACCCTTCCGTTATCTTCTTTGTGAAGCTGGTTGAAGCTTATAGTACTTTTGGATTCGATCGCCCCGTAAATCCTGACCGGTATGGTCACAAGGGAAAACCGGATATGGCCTTTCCATATAGCTCTCATTTCAGAACCTCATGGTTAGTTAGCTGATATTTGTAAACAAAGCATAAAGACAATAATATAATTTTATAAAATAAGCAATAAAAAATATTGAGTAAGGCAACAGATAATAATTGACCCAGCCGTTTTGTGAAGTTTTATTTAATAAGTAACTTCAGAAAAACCACAATTAAACGGAGTTATTTATGGCTAACGATGTCAGCGGAAAACGTCAGCATAGTTTTTTTGATGATGTTATGCGGTATTTCGAAAATGCGGCTTCCTATACAAAATATCCTTCAGGTCTGCTTGACCAGATCAAGTACTGCAACAGCGTGTACAGAATGAGATTCCCGGTAAGGATAAAAGACAGCATTGAGGTATTTACTGCATACCGGGTAGAGCACAGCCAGCATAAGCTTCCGGTAAAAGGGGGGATCAGGTTCAGTCTTTCAGTAAACCAGGATGAAGTAATGGCCCTTGCCGCACTGATGACGTACAAGTGCGCCGTTGTTGAGGTTCCTTTCGGCGGAGCTAAGGGAGGAGTAAAAATCAATCCTAAGATTTATACCGAGGTTGAACTGGAAAGCATAACGAGGAGATATACTTCAGAACTAATTAAAAAGAATTTTATAGGTCCCGGCATCGATGTTCCCGCTCCTGATTACGGTACGAGCGGCAGGGAGATGGCATGGATATCTGATACTTATGCAGCCTTCAATCCCGGACAAATTGATGCATATGCATGCGTTACAGGGAAGCCTATAAGCCAGGGGGGTGTACACGGAAGGGAAGCAGCAACCGGAAGAGGTGTTTATTACGGTGTGAGGGAAGCTGTGTGTCAGCAGGATGATATGAAGGAGTTAGGACTGGAAACAGGAATTGAAGGAAAGCGCGTAGTTGTTCAGGGTCTTGGTAATGTTGGTTACCATACTGCCAGGTGTTTCCAGGAAGGCGGTGCGGTCATAACTACTATTGCCGAGTATGAGGGTGCTATTCATAGTGAAAAAGGACTTGACGTAGAAAAGGTCAGGCAGCACAGGAATGAAACCGGGTCTATACTGAATTTTAAGAATGCAGAAAACATAAAAGATACTACCAAAGCTCTTGAGGTTGAATGCGATATACTGATCCCCGCTGCACTTGAGAACCAGATAAACAGTGAAAATGCCGATAGGATAAAAGCTAAAATCGTTGCCGAAGCTGCTAATGGTCCTGTTACTCCCGAAGCCGAGGAAATTCTCCTTAAAAAGAAAATTATGATCATACCGGATCTGTTCCTTAATGCGGGGGGTGTGACTGTTTCTTACTTTGAATGGCTGAAAAATTTATCCCACATACGATTCGGTAGAATGGGGAAAAGGTATGAAGAGAAACTTAACAGGACGCTCGTTGACTCAATTGAGTCAGCAATCGGCAAGAAGCTTAACGATTCCTCGAAAAGAATAATTATTCACGGTGCTGATGAAGAGGATCTTGTTAATTCGGGACTCGAAGAAACCATGATCATTGCCTTCAATGAGATCAGGGAAACCTGGAAAGAAAATCCCAAAATACGCGATTTGAGAACAGCTGCTTTCGTGAATGCAATAGATAAGATAGCTACCTCTTATATGGCGCTGGGAATATTTCCTTAGATTAACCCGGAGATTGCGTCGCTTCCCGCAGAGCGGGACTCGCAACGACAGCTGGCGGGGAAGGAAACAAACGCTTAATACAATGCCCAAAATATGCAGGCCGCACCGATGCCAGGGTTATACCCATCCGCGGAGTTTGCAGGCTTCAGCAACCCGTGCCACTCCAACTACCATTGCGCCCAGCCTTGGATGAACTTTCTTTTCTTTTATTGCTTCATCAACGCGGTAATAAGCCTTGGTCAGCTTTTCATCCACAAGTTTGTGTATTGTTTCCTCATCCCAGAAGAAAGCATATTTATCCTGTACCATCTCAAGGTATGAAACAGTAACGCCGCCTGCACTGGCGAGTATATCGGGAATAATGTGTATACCTTTTTTATGAAGAATTTTATCTGCTTCCGGTGTAGTAGGTCCGTTTGCCAGTTCACAGATTATCTTTGCTTTAATCCTTTCAGCATTATCATTATGTATTGAATTTTCCAGAGCTGCGGGATACAATACATTGACGTCCAGTTCAAGCAGCTCATCATGTCCTATTTCCTTTGATCCCGGGAAACCTTTAACAGAACCTTTCTTGAGTTTATACATAACAAGTTCCTTTGTATCGAAACCGTCCGCATTATAAATGGCAGCTTTTGAATCACTTGCCGCAACAAGTTTTCCGCCTCCGAGGATTTCCTGGTGAAGCAGCGCCGCGCGCTGACCAGCGTTTCCAAAACCCTGGATTGCATAAGTTCCCGCTGGATCAACATTGCGCTGTCTGCAGGCTTCCCTTACGGTTATCACACCTCCGCGTGCTGTAGCATCCCTCCTGCCTTCCGTTCCGCCTATTTGAGTAGGTTTATCTGTAAAAGAACCGGGATGGTGCTGGTTGATTATAGTTTCATACTCGTCCATCATCCATGCCATCGTTTGAGGATTTGTGTATACATCAGGTGCCGGAACGTCCTTGTCCACGCCTATCATTGGAGCTATGGCCCTGACATACTCACGGGAAAGATATTCCAGTTCCCTCTCCGAAAGTTCCTTGGGGTTGCAGCATATACCTCCCTTTGCTCCTCCCAAAGGCAGATCCAGCACTGCAGTTTTCCAGGTCATCCAGCAGCCGAGGGCCCTGATCGTGTCGATGGTCTCCTCAGGATGAAAACGAATCCCTCCTTTGGCGGGACCTCTGGCATAGTTGTACTGAACCCTGTAACCCTGGAATATCTTAACTTTACCTGAATCCATTTTTACATGGAGCGTGAAATTAAATTCTCTCTGGGGTAAACTGAGCAGGGTGGTTGTAGGCTCATCCAGGTTTAACATTTTTGCAGCTTCGAGTATCTGCTGCTGTGCTACATGAAATGAATTGTAAGATTCCATTTTAATCTTCCTCAAACTTTGATGATTTATCCTGATCCTTTGAGCTGTCCTTTTTAAGATCAGGCTCAAGTATAATCCGGTACCAGCAGTTTTTGCAGGTTATTGCCCTGTCAACTTTTAATAATACCTGCTGCCAGGGACTGAGCTTATGTCCGCAGTGCGGGCAGCTATCCGGTATTTTTGATAGATCTTCCATAATCATTCTTTTTGATAATTAAGTTTCAGGTTTAAGAATAATTCCTTTATTCTTATGCCTGTTCATTTTAACGGTTAAAGGTTTTTCAAACCGCAGAAGCCTTGTATATAACTTCTTTTCTGCGGGTTTCTGCTCCAGAAGCCAATCCCAGTTTATAAAACCCTCGTGTTTGTGGCTGTCGATAGTAAAATATCCTATCATAAACGAGGTTATGTTCTGGAAGAAATGCGAGCCTTGTGATGGTGCCACAGAAAATTCCTTGAATCCTGATTCGACTATTGTTTTCGCGCCGGCAATCTGTTCCCACTTAACTGGTATTCCCAGCCATGGATCCAGCGTACCCCAACGGCCCATTCCTATCAGGATGTATGGTCTGTTTGCCTCCATAAGCGTCGCATTAAAGAGGCTGACTTCCTTTGCAACCTCTCTTGACTTTGACCTGTCAAAGGTATCTGGATCGACAAGCACAATGTCATATATGTCGTTCATAATTCCATTGCCAAGGACCTGTTTACTCATGCAGATCAGGCTGTCTTTATCAAGATCCTCAATTTTAAAATTATCCGATTCGCGGTTTATTACAAGGGGTCTCATCTGCAGCAATCCGAATTCTTTCGGTTTGTTCTTTCCGGTGGCCATATTAACCGCAAACTCGATCTCAATAGGTGTTCCCATTCCCCATGTTCCCATATCGAGGAGAAGTTCAAGGATCTCCGGGAGAGGGAAGAGTTTGTATTTTAACAGAGGCGCAAAGGTAACTACTCGTACCCCCGGCCTTGATATTCCATCTGTAATTGCATCATTATCGGGAGAATGTGTTGATCCTACGTAGCCCAGAGTCCCGTCGGATTCTGCAGATTCAATCGGATGCTGTTTCAGCAAAGTATCCTGAGTTGAATATTCAAAACTATGGGCGCCATTCATCTGAAGTGCAAAAAAATCCCGCTGGCTTGTATTCAGCGACTCTTCTACAGAGTAGAACTGTATCAGGTCTGTCGGGTACTTCGGACAGAAACGTACCGTATTCCCCCCGTCAACTACGGTTTTGCCCAACCCGAGTGCTACCGAGACGATACCGTCCTGCGGATTCTGAGGAGGCAGCGGATAGAAATTATATGATTTAGCAACACCTGAAAAATCCGGGTAAAATCTATCTCCGTATGCTTCTCCCACCATCTTCTGTATTATCACAGCCATCTTTTCTTCTTCAAGGCGGTAAGAGGTGAACCTGATGTAGTTTTTGGCACTCTGAAAAAAAGTGGAGGCATAAACTTTCTTTATGGTGTTGAGCAGATCATTAAGTCGCGCAAGACTATTATGCTGGTTATTCGGCAGCATAAAGGTTCTGTAAACTCCGGCAAAGGGATGGTACTGTGAATCTTCAAGGAGACTTGATGAACGGACAGCAAGAGGCGTATGCATCAGGTCAAGAAAGGCCGCAAGTTCACCAAGTATATCTTCGGGGAAACTTTCTGCTTCCACAAACCTGCGGGTTATCTCATCATCATCAGTACAGCTAAGAGCAAAAGTCCTGAGATCGTTTTCATCAAGAAACTGATCGAAAACTTCCGTTCCAAGTACAACGCCTGCAGGTACAAATATTTTTATATCCTGGAACTGGTTCCGAACGTTATAGTTGTTGATAAGGGTATTAACAAATCCAAGTCCCCTTGCTTTACCGCCAAGAGAACCTCCGCCGATCCTTGCAAAAGTACTGTTGGGATCGAAGATCTCCTTGTGGAAATCTGTAATTAATCCTCTCTGTCTGTTATGACGGTAGTTTCTTAAAGTGTTGATAAGGTAATCTCTGAGAGCTTCTATGTTCGGATAATCGGAAACTTTCCTGGGACGGAGTTTATGGGCAAGCCAGAATTCGGTTCTGGCTTTAAGCCAGTTGGAAAAGTGATTCCTTTCAGCGTGATATTTAATGCTGTCTTCAGGAATAATTTTTAATTGGTCTTCAAGACTTCGTAAATCGTTAGCTCTCCCAACTTCTATTCCCTCGGCTGTGCGGAAAACAAAATCCCCGAAGCTGAAATAATGATTCAGGAAATTCCTTACCTCGTTAAATAAAACAGGTGAATCCTTCATTACAAACGTAGCTCCGGTATATTTTGCACTTCCCTCATTTTGCGGATTATTTGAGAGGAGGAGGATAGGAATATCATTATGTTCTTTTTTAACGTTCTTTGCAAACTCAATTCCGGCTTGAGGGTCATTCTGTCCTTTGTGCGGGAAATCTATATCGGAAATTATTCCCAGGGTATACTCTTTATACTTCTCATAGTATTCCCATGCTTCCTCGTAAGTTGAGCAGAGAAGTATTTTTGGACGTGCACGCATCCTGAGGAATTTGTGGGAAAGGTTTATCCCCTCTGAGATAAGACGCTGTGATTGTTTCAGTATCTCTGTATATATAAGCGGCAGAAATGAGGAATAGTACCGCAGGTTATCCTCAATAGCTATTACAACCTGTACGCCAACCATTTTCGTATCGTGTTCAATATTCATCCTGTCTTCAAGATACTTTATGATGGCAATTATTATCCTGAAATCTCCCTGCCACACAAATATCTTATCGAAAACCGAAGTATCTTCGTTGAGAATAAGAGTATTAAGTTCGAGATTGTCATGGGCAAGCAGAATGATTGGTATCTTTAATCCTGACTCTCTGGCCAGATTCGCAAAGTTAATTGCGTGCATATCTTCAATATGCAGGGTTGTAATAATAAGATCGAACCGGTTCTCCTCTTTCGCCAGTTTAATTGCTTCGTGGCCGCTGGAAACCCTGGTCAGTTCGGGTGAGTGACTAAGGTTCAATCCCTGGTATTCATTACGTATCAATTCATAGAGCCTGCCGTCCTCTTCAAAGAGATAAAGATCGTAAAGACTTGAAACAAGGAGGATATCCCTTATACGAAGACGCATCAGGTTTTGAAATCCCTGGAACCTGTTGCCATATCCATGCTCTACCCAAAGGTCGTCAAATGTTGTCCTTATTTGTTCAAAATTGGCCTTCAATGTATCAGTTTCCTTTCAGGGAAAATAAACCTAAAATACCATGTACTAATAATAAAAACGGAAAAAGTATAATAATCCTGTCCCGATGCTGCCATAAAAAAGTGTTATCAAGAAAGAATTTGTATATAATGTAAAACAGGATAATAATGAATGAGATTACAAAAATCGAATATTTCATCAGTTGATATGAAATAAACCAGAAATGATCATCAGCTGAAACCTCTTTTGTTTCTATAACCAGGGGACGCAAAGCAAAAAAAGCCAGGAATGCAAGCGCATAAGGACCAAAGAAAATAATCAGCAGAACGGTGGTTAATCCAACTATTATTTCGAAGGAATAAGCAAATAATAAATTTTTGTAAACTCTCATCTGATTCCTCCCCGATATACAGGAAACTGCTCAAAAGTGGTTGTCACACTCTGCTGTGAATTCCAAACTTTTGAGACAGTCTCCTTATATTATAAGCAAATTGATCTACTTATTCACTATACTACTCCCTGGTCCATCATGGCGTCGGCAACTTTAAGGAAGCCGCCTATATTCGCGCCATTGACAAGGTTTCCGGGGGTACCAAATCTATCTGACATATCAACGCAGGTCTGATGGATACTCTTCATTATCATCTGCAGACGCTGATCGACTTCTTCTCTTGTCCATGGAAGTCTCATACTGTTCTGAGCCATTTCAAGACCTGATACAGCTACTCCTCCTGCGTTTGCAGCTTTTGCAGGACCGTAAAGGACTTTTTTATCGAGGAATAATTTAACGCCGTCAAGAGTGGTAGGCATATTTGCGCCTTCTGATATAACGTAGACACCATTCTTTATAAGGTTCTGAGCATCTTTTCCATTGATTTCATTTTGAGTGGCGCTGGGGAAGGCACATTGTGCTTTAATATCCCACATCGGGTTATGATCGGCATTCGGATCAATATCGGTATAAACAGCACTCTTGTACTTTTCAACATATTCTTTGATCCTTCCGCGTCTTACATTCTTTAGTTCCATTACGAATTCAAGTTTCTTACGATCAATACCTGCTTCATCGTAGATAAAACCGTTTGAATCGGACAGGGTTACCGCTTTGGCTCCTAGATCAAGAAGTTTTTCTACAGTATACTGTGCAACGTTACCGCTTCCGGAAACCAGGCAGGTTTTACCTTCCAGTGATTCCCCGCGTGAGGCCAGCATCTCGGCTGCAAAATAAACTGCACCATAACCGGTTGCTTCGGGACGAATAAGCGATCCGCCCCAGTTCAATCCTTTACCGGTCAGAACGCCGGTAAACTCGTTGCGTAATTTCTTGTACTGTCCGAACAGGAATCCTATTTCTCTGCCGCCTACTCCAATGTCCCCGGCAGGTACGTCGGTATTGGGTCCTATATGACGGAAAAGCTCGCTCATAAATGCCTGGCAGAATCTCATAATTTTCATATCGCTCTTGCCTTTTGGATCAAAATCCGAACCTCCTTTTCCTCCGCCCATAGGCAGGGTGGTAAGGCTATTCTTAAATACCTGTTCAAAAGCCAGGAACTTAAGTATACCCTGGTTAACTGAAGGGTGAAATCTTAATCCTCCTTTATAAGGACCGATAGCACTGTTCATCTCGATCCTGAAACCACGGTTAATATGCACCTCTCCCTGTTCATCAACCCATGGCACTCTGAAGGTGATGACTCTTTCCGGCTCAATGATTCTTTCGAGGATTTTCGCAGCCCGGTACTCTGGATGTCTGTCCAATACAAGCGCCAAAGAATCAGCAACTTCTTCAACAGCCTGGTGGAATTCCGGTTCGGCAGGATTTTTGGCTTTAACCTCAGCCATTAGGTTTTTGACGTACTCTGACATTTATGCCTCCTGTGTGGTTGTATATTGTAATTACACCAGCGTAAATCAGGAGTTTGAGTTTTACGCATTTTTTCAGGTGAGTATAAACTCTCCCCCGGGGATATCAGATCTCCGGCTTTAAGATAATTCCTTTATTCTTACTCCCATTAATTTTTACAATTACAGGTTTATTAAATTTCAAATGCTTTACATATTCCATTTCTTCAAAAGGTTTCTGTTTTGCGAGCCACTCCCAGTCAATAAAGGCAGAGTCAGAGTTGTCAGTATTGTTAACAGTAAAATAACCCACCTTAAAAGAAGTAATATTCTGGAAGAAATGCGAACCCTGTGAAGGAGTGACATTAATATCTTTGAAACCTGACTCGACTATAGTCGAAGCTCCGGCTATCTGATCCCACGTTACAGGGATCCCGAGCCAGTGATCAAGACTTCCCCATCTTCCAACACCAATCAGCAGGTATGGTGTTTTGCTGTTGAGTAGTTTTGAATTCAGCTGGCTGACTTCGTAAGCAACGTTTCTGCTCTTGGCCCTGTCGTATTTATTGATATCCACATAAATGATATCGTATATGTCTGTCATTGCACCATTGCCCAGTACCTGATTGCTCTGACAAAGTATTTTGTCCTGGGTGTCATGGTCAACATCAAGTTCTTCGATTTCGTGACTGATTACCAGGGGCCGCATCTGGAGTAATGCGAATTCCTTCTTTTGATCAGCGTCAACTTTAAGGTTTACTGCGAATTCTATTTCAATAGGTACACCCATTCCCCAGGTTCCGATATCCAGAATCAGATCAAGTATTTCAGCCAGTGGAAATGCTTTATGTTTCAGTATGGGTGCAAATGTTACCACTCTTTTTCCCAGCCTGGATATGCCGTCATATACCGCATCATTTTCGGGTGAATAGGTTGACCCCACAAAGTAAAGTGTCTGATCCTGCTCTGCAATAGAAAGATCAAACTTCTTAACAAACTGATCCGGCGACCACTTTTCAGTTGGTGATGAACCCCCGCTGTAGAGCAAAGAGTAGAAATCCTGCTGGGCGTTTCTCAGTGTTTCTTTTGTCGAGAAAAACTGAAGCATATGACGGGGATACTTGGGACAGAACCTTACCACGTTTCCTCCGTCAACAACTGTCTTCCCCAGTCCCAGGGCTACCATAGCAATACCATCGGAAGATTTCTGGGGAGGAACAGGATAAAAATTATACGATTTCGCAACACCGGCAAAATCAGGGTAGAACCTGCCGTCTCTTCTGGCCCCGACCAGCCGCTGTATAATTACCGCCATCTTTTCTTCCTCCAGGCGGTAATCTGTGGCCTTCATATAGTCCTTTGCCTTCTGGTAAAAGGTTGAAGCATATACACACTTTATGCAATTCAGCAGCTCAGCAAGGCGAATGGCAGGATCAGGGTGATTGTTCGGGATCATATAGGTTTCGTAGACGCCTGCAAAGGGCTGGAACTGTGAATCTTCAAGCAGACTGGACGATCTGATCGCAAGCGGTTCTTTTACCACCTCGAGGAATTCCATTAGTTTATCCTGGAGTTCCTGGGGGAATTTATCAGCTTCTATAAATCTTTTTGTAATCTCGGCGTCATCAGTTGAATTTAAAGCGAAAACATCCAGCTGGTTCTCAATCAGGAACTCATCGAAATAATCTGTGGCAATAACCACGGCAGACGGAACATTAAGCTCAACATCTCCGAACCTGTCTCTTATTTTATTATGGTTAATGAGTATGTTGATGAAGCCCAGACCTCTTGCTTTGCCTCCGAGGGAGCCTGTACCTATCCTGGCAAAACTGTTCTTGATATCGAATGACTCTTTATTAAATTCGGTGATGATTCCCTTCAGACGGTATTCCTGGTAATCACGGACAGATTTCAGCAGGTGATGGCGTAAATCATCCACCGATCTGAAATCAGAAACCTTACGCGGCCGAAGCTTATGAGCCAGCCAGAATTCAGTCCTTGCTTTCAGCCATTTGGAGAAGTGGTTTCTTTCAGCATGGAACATCAGGCTTTCATCGGGTATCTTCCTTATAAAATCCTCGAGTGCTTTCATGTTAGTGGCTCTGCCTACTTCGGAACCGTCAGGAAGCTGAAAAATAAAATCACCGAAGCCAAAGTTGTTCATCATAAAATCACGCAGTTCGTGCAGCAGGCGGGGGGATCCTTTCTGTATAAAATTTGCACCTGCTGAATAGGCTTTCACAGCAAAGTCGGAATTGCTCGACTGAAGCAGAATCGGAATATCCTTCTGGCGGCTTTTGACTTCCCTTGTGAATTTAATTCCTGCCTCAGAATCACGTGTACCGTGGTGTTTGAAATTACTGTCTGTAATTATTCCGAGGATGGATTCTTCATATTTCTCAAAATATTCCCAGGCTTCCTCATACGTGGTGCTGAGAAGGATCTTCGGGCGGGCCCGCATCCTTAAGAACTTGTGAGTAAGGTTTACCCCCTCTGTAATCAGCCGCTGCGACTGGTTAAAAATCTCGGTATATATTAAGGGAAGGTATGAGGAATAAAACTTAACGTTATCCTCCACCAGGATGATAACCTGAACACCTACAGCTGCCACGTCGCTCTCAACATTCATCCTGTCTTCGGCATATTTGATAATACCCAGCAGCAGCCTGTAATCGCCCTGCCAGATAAAAATTCTGTCGAATACAGAAATATCATGTCTTGATATCAGTTCTTTTCTCTCTTTATTATCATAGGCCAGCAGGATAATCGGGGCTTTCACCCCCAGGGCTTTAACCTTTTCCGAGAAGGTAACAACGTGCATATCTTCAATATGGAGGGTTGTAATAATAAGATCGAACTGATTTTCCGCTGTAATCAGCTCGAGAGCTTCCTCTCCGGTTGTAACGTGGGTTATTTCGGGTGCCTGGCTGAGGTTAAGGTTCTGGTATTCCTGCCTGATCAGTTCGTATAATCTTCCGTCCTCTTCAAACAGGTAAAAGTCGTAGAAACTTGAGACGAGTAAAATTTCACGGATCTTGTACCGCATCAGCTTCTGGAACCGTTTGATGCGGTTTGAGAATATATCTTCTAAATGAAAGGCCTGTATTTTACTCATTGAATAATTCTGGAGACCGTCATAAAAGTTTGAAATTGTCATCCTGAACTTGTTTCAGGATCTGACTAATTGCGAGATTCCGAAATAAATTCGGAATGACACTTATAAGACGGCCTCCGGTTAAAAATAATTACACTAATACTTAAACCAGTCCCTGGTCAAGCATCGCATCGGCAACCTTCAGGAAGCCTGCAATGTTAGCACCGTTAACATAGTTTCCTTTTGTTCCGAATCTTTCCGCAGTCTGCACACAGGTATCGTGGATATTCCTCATTATCATATGTAAGCGTGAGTCAACTTCCTCTCTGGGCCAGGGAAGGCGCATACTGTTCTGCGACATCTCAAGTCCTGAAGTTGCCACACCGCCTGCATTCGAAGCCTTACCGGGTGAGAACAATACCTTCGCATCTTTAAATACTTTATATGCCTCGATAGTTGTAGGCATATTAGCACCTTCGCAAATACACACGCAGCCGTTCTTCAGCAGTTCTTTCGCATCGTCCTCAAAGATCTCATTCTGAGTTGCACAGGGCATAGCCACATCTACCTTTACGCCCCAGGGTCTTTTTCCTTCAAAGAATTCAACTTTGAATTTATCGGCATAGTCCTTAACCCTGTCGTTAGCGCTTGCACGAAGCTCAAGCATATAATCGATCTTTTCACCTTTGATGCCGTCTTTATCATAAACAAATCCATCAGGACCGGAAAGTGTAACAACTTTTCCGCCCAGCTGATCTATCTTCTGAACGGCACCCCACGCAACATTTCCGAAACCTGATACAGCAAAAACCTTTCCTTCTATATCCATATCAATCGTCTTCAACATTTCCTTTGCGAAATACACCGCGCCGTATCCTGTTGCTTCAGGGCGAATAAGAGAACCGCCCCAGTTCAGGCCTTTCCCGGTAAGTACGCCGGTGAATTCATTTCTCAGTCTTTTATACTGACCGAACAGGTAGCCGATCTCTCTTCCTCCCACACCGATATCGCCTGCAGGTACATCTGTATTAGGTCCGATATGGCGGTGCAGTTCTGTCATAAAGCTCTGGCAGAATCTCATTACTTCATTGTCGCTTTTTCCTTTGGGGTCAAAGTCGGATCCGCCTTTTCCGCCGCCCATAGGCAGGGTGGTAAGGCTGTTCTTAAATACCTGTTCGAACGCTAAAAATTTAAGAATACCCATGTTTACAGAAGGGTGAAAACGAAGACCGCCCTTGTAAGGACCGATCGCGCTGTTCATTTCAATTCTGAAACCACGGTTTATGTGAATATCGCCCTGGTCGTCCATCCAGGGTACACGGAACATGATAACTCTTTCCGGTTCTGTCATTCTTTCAAGGATCCTGGCGGAGCGATACTCCGGGTGTCTTTCCAGTACCAGGTCCAGGGAATCAAATACTTCCTCAACTGCCTGATGAAATTCAGGCTCACTGGGATTAAGTGCTTTTACTTTAGACAGCACATTTTGTGCATATTCAGTCATGACTTTCCTTTAGATTAAAATTTAAGATTTGCTCCCGTAAGGGGATATGTTGTACAAGCATTTTTCTATAAAAGCGTGCATAATTTTAAAATTAACACAAGAAAAATTAGCAATTCTTTTGATCAAAAACTCAGTAATTATCAGGAAATCTTATTTTCTTGCTTGGTTGCACATATGTTAATAAGTTTAAGAAGTGTCTTTTTTAGAGTAAAAATATTAAGGTATTACTATGAACAAAGAAATATTAAAAGAAAAAATCGATCAGGCGGTTAATATTCTAAAGGAAAAAGAGATTGATATGTGGATGATCTTTGTGAGGGAGAGCTCAACTGTTCACGATCCGAGTCTCGATATGGTTGTAGGTGGAAACTGGACCTGGCAGTCGGCTTTTATAATCAGCCGCGACGGCGAAACTGCCGCAATCGTCGGTTCCCTTGAAGAGGAAAATATTAAACGCATTGGAACCTATAAGAATATTATAACTTATGTGCAGTCTGTCAGGGAACCCCTTAACGAATACCTTAAGAAGAAGAACCCTTCCAAAATTGCAATCAATTATTCAAAGAACTCTGTGCTTGCAGACGGGATGACTCACGGGATGTACAATATTCTCAGGGAACATCTTGAGGGCACCGGTTTTGAAAATAAACTGGTGAGTTCCGAGGATATTATCTCAGCGCTCAGGGGCAGAAAATCTGCTACCGAGCTGTCGATAATGAAAGAAGCCATTAAAGAGACCATCAAAATTTTCGATGAAACTGGAAAATTTATAAAGCCCGGCGTTACCGAGATTGAGATAGCTGATTTTATGAAGAGCAAAGTTAAAGAAAGAGGATACGGACTAGCCTGGGAGGATGACCATTGTCCTGCCGTGTTTACCGGTCCTGAAGCCGGTGGTGCTCACTCCGGTCCCACTGATACCAAAGTAAAGAAGGGACACATAGTAAACATCGATTTCGGGATAGAGTATAAAGGCTACTGTTCCGATCTTCAAAGGATGTGGTATGTGCTGAAGGATGATGAAGATAAGGCTCCTGCTGAAGTTCAGAAGGGATTTGAAATAATAAGAGATGCTATCCAGAAGGTTGCCGATCAGCTTAAACCCGGCGTTAAAGGCTGTGATATGGATGACATTGCACGTAATTATATAACCGGCAAAGGCTACGAGGAATATCCGCATGGACTGGGTCACCAGGTTGGACGTAATGTCCACGACGGAGGGGCAGGACTATTTCCACGCTGGGAACGCTACGGCGACACTCCTTTTATGGAAGTTGAAGCAGGCCAGGTATTTACAATTGAGCCCAGGCTTCCGGTAAAAGATTACGGCACATCAACTCTTGAAGAGATGGTAGTCCTTACAAAGAACGGTTGCGAGTTTATCTCACCGCCTCAAAAAGAACTAACACTCATTAAATAAATTCTTCCGGGAAGAGGCTGTCACATAAGTCAGCAACTGTTATCCTGAAATTGTTTCAGGATCTGATGAATGACACTTATGAGACAGCCTCTTTTTACCGGTTGAACCCCTCTTTCAGACCTGCGTCACTTTTAAAAAAAAATATCTGACAATTATCCCGATTATTTATAACTTCCGCTCAAACCTTTGTTGGCAATAATTAAAAGTAATTCTCTTTTATTGAGGGAGAATCATGTGCATTTATAAATAATTCAGGAGAATGATATATGAGAAAAATCAGTTATTTACTGTTTTGCTTTGTTTTGTTCGCGGGGGTGAAGATCTCAGCCCAGATCACTATTACACAAAGCGATCTCCAGGGATTTTTGACTACCGGGAACAGCGTGACTACTACCCTGGACACCACAACTTCAATGTTTGATATTGGATCGACCGGCGCAACCACGTGGGATTTTAGAAATATTTCACAGGATATGCAATTTGATCTTACGGCTGAAAACCCTTCCGGGTCACAGTTCGGCAGTAGCTTTCCTGAAGCCACGGTATGCCTGCACGGCACTACTTCTATAATGGGTTATACGGCGGAGACCTGGACATACCTGGGTTCTAACGGTGCGCTGCAGAACTATGGAGCAGGAGCGCAGCCTGAGATCGGGGGGTTTCAGGCCACAGTTATAATGCATAATAATCCTGCCGAACAGACAGTTGTTGTGCCTTTAACAATGGGAACAAACTGGACGGAGGACTATGTCGAAACCGACTCCATCACCGCGTTAGGATTTACAACAGTAAGTATATATAACACACACGTGGAGAATACGGTAGATGCCTATGGAACAATGACTCTCCCCGGGGACATAACAGTTGAGGCACTCCGCGTAAGATCTGACCTGACCTCATCCGGTTCCAGTTACACACGAAATATTTCTTATTTATTTATTACAAATACAGGGACTCAGTTTTCGGTTGAGGCTGCTGATACTAACTCATCCAGTTCAGGAGTGATCCCCGTCCAGGGAATCACTTACATTAACGCAGGTGTAACGGGAGTTAGGCAGGCAGACAACAATGTTCCTCAGAATTTCCAGCTTGAGCAGAATTATCCGAACCCGTTCAATCCCACAACACAGATTAATTACTCTATTCCATCTTCTCAGAAAGTTTCTCTGAAGGTATATGATGAACTCGGTAAAGAGGTAGCCACACTCGTAAATAACGAACAGGCTGCCGGGAATTATACAGTAGATTTTGATGCCTCGCGGTTTGCGAGCGGCGTATATTTCTACAGGATCCAGGCAGGCAGTTTTATCCAGATGAAGAAAATGATCCTGATGAAATAGATCTTGCTCTCTTTAAGATTCACTGATACTTATTAACTCTTTAACCCCGTCATCCGGCGGGGTTAACTTTTATATAATAATAATAGATTGTCTTCAGGAATTTTGTTAGATTTCTCTCCGGTTGTCATCCTGACCTTTATTCTGAACTCATTGCAGGATCAATACAATTGTCATCCTGAAATTGTTTCAGGATCTGATATCAGAATAACATTACAGTTTACCAGGTAATTAACTGAACGGGGACATAAATGAAACATTTCATTTTTTCTTTTTTGGTCTTTATCCTCTTTTTCTCTCAATCTTACGCTCAATGGTATTCTCAAATACCAACATTTGTAAGTTCAAATTTTCAGTACCTGCAGTTTGTGGACTATGATAATGGCTGGGCCATCGGAGACGATCATAAATTATTCAAAACAACCAACGGCGGCAGCGATTGGGTTGATATGGGTGTTATTTTACCTGAAGAGGATTTAATAACGTCAGTTTATTTTCTGAATACCTCAATAGGCTGGTTATCTACATACAAACTGATTGGCGACAGCGCACATATTTATAAAACTACCGATGGAGGCTTGAATTGGTTCCTTCAGCCAGGCAGTTATTCTTACATAATTATTAAAGATATTTGGTTCGCAGATGGAATGACAGGATATATGGCAGCAAACGGTGGACTAGGTACGGGTTTCATTTATAAAACAACGGACGGAGGAGATAACTGGACCTCGCTGATAAATCCAGGTGCATCTTTCCTCACTTCCTCCCTGGCTTTCATCAATAGTGATACCGGCTGGGCTGCCGGAGGAAATATATTAAAGACGACAGACGGCGGAACATCGTGGGTGGAGCAGCTTAATATCGAACCCTCAGCTTTTACATCAATATATTTTGTTGATGCTATGACCGGCTGGGCAGCAACACACACAAGTATCTATAAAACAGTTGACAGCGGCAGCACCTGGTTTCTTCAGAAAACAATTCAGTCACAGAAAGTTTTCTTTATTGATACTATTAACGGATGGCTGGTAAACGGTGCAGATATTTATCATACAAATGACGGCGGCGATAACTGGGTACTTCAGAATTCCACATCATATTACGACTTAAATGATATCTTCTTTATCGACAGCTTAACCGGCTGGGCTGCGGGCAACCATGGTACAATACTGCACACCGAGAATGGCGGATCTCCATACGGACTGGATTTCAGCGACAACTTTGATGAATATACAGCAGGGCAGCAATTAGCCTGTCAGAATCCGGATGACTGGACTACCTGGAATCTTGCACCATGTTCTGTCGAAGATCCCTACATTAATTCAGCCTTATTTTACAGTTATCCAAATTCCGTGAAAATTATAGAAGGAAATGATCTCATAAAATCATTGGAATACATATCCTCCAACAGAAACTATGTTAATTTTAGAATCTATATACCTACCGGTAAAGCAGGCTATTTCAGTATCCTATCCGATTTTAACAGCTCTGTTCAGGAATTAGGTGTGGAATGTTATTTTGACGCTGATGGTACTGGTCGTTTAATGTCTGTTCCTGATGCCCCCGTTACATTTATATATACTCCGGGCGAATGGCATTATGTTCAGGTTGCTGTGGATCTGGACCAGGATGAAGCAGAATTTTGGTTTGACGGACTTCAAAAATATACATGGCAGTGGTCGCAGAACGGCACTGTAAGCGGGCAGCTTGCGGCAAATAATTTCTACGGAAATTCATCTCTCAGCGAATTTTATATAGATGATTATCTCTTAAACAGTAACTGCTTATACTGTACTCCTCCATCGGCTCCGGAGAACCTTGCGGTCCAGGAAATATTTGATACAGAACCCGTTTTGCAGCTGAATTGGGAGTTTAACTATATGGCTCCCGGCTTTAAGATCCTTAGAAAAAGTGGTCTGCCGGAAGATCCCGGTTCCTATACCCAGATAGGTACTTCTGTCTGGAATGTAAACCAGTTTACAGATTCACTTGTAATGGTTGACTCAACTTATACATACGGCGTGATGGCATATAATATCTATGGTAACTCTGATACAAGTAATCTTGCTTCCATTACTGTGCTGCCTTTACCTGTTGAACTGGTTTCTTTCAATGCTGATATCACGGAAAATGGTGTCAGCTTAAACTGGATAACAGCAACTGAAACCAATAACAGAGGATTCGAGATACAGCGGTCAAAGACCAGTGATCAGGCGGGTGAGGAAGGGGCAGGATGGAGCTCAATTGGATTTGTTGACGGGAACGGGACTACAACGCAAAAAAATACTTATATGTACAAAGATATTGAGATAAATCCGGGAAAATACAGCTACAGATTAAAACAGATAGACTTCGACGGAAGTTATGAGTACAGCCAGGAAATTGAAGTCGAAGTTGCTGCTCCGGCAAAATTTGCACTTGAGCAGAACTACCCGAATCCCTTCAACCCGGTGACGACGATTAACTACCAGCTGCCCCAGTCGGGATTTGTTACTTTGAAGGTATATGATGTATTGGGGAATGAAGCTGCCTCGCTTGTTAACGAGCAGAAGAATCCCGGGAAGTATTCTGTTGACTTTGATGCATCTAAGCTGGCAAGCGGGGTATACATATACCAGCTTCGGGTTAATGAATATTTAAGCTCGAAGAAGATGCTGCTGCTAAAGTAGTAGAAAAATCTTTTTGAAGGGAGAACGCAATTTAAGGAGAAAGCTTCCCTTTAAATTCCTCGGTTAAATAATAACCACCTGTCCTTTTTGAACCTTTATAAATTATAATATTCAGCTTCTTCATCAGACTAATATCTCTTTCGATCGTTTGGTGAGAAACACCGATTCTATTAACTATGGCTTTAACCTTTATCCTTTCATTTTCTTTTATTACAGCTATTATTTTAACAATTCTCTTCTTTATCCCCTCATTTATTCCCTCATTTATTCCCTCATTTATTCCCTCATTGAAAGAACTATTGATAGCTTCAGATAAAGCATCTTCTATTTCAACAAATACTATATCCTTTCCAACACTGGTATCAAAACCAGAAACTGATTTTTTAAGAGGAAGAATAGTTTTGAAGAGGGAATCTTCTATAAACTCAGGCCTGGAACCAGGTGTGTAATATTTTAAATACTTATTAACATTTATTATCCCTGAACCAAGTTCTTCAACTCTTCCTATCTGGACAAAAAATTTGGATATGATAGGGTTCTTCGGAAAGGGTATAAAATTGCTTAAAAAAATGGGTCCGCTGCCATTAGGATTATTGGCGTTTTGAACTTCTACTCTATCAGAATAAATAGCAAATGAGGCCGCATGTGCATTTGTGTACTCACGGTGTATAAGCATATTTGCTACTATTTCTCTAAATATTCTTGTTCTTAAACTTACGCGTTTGTCATTCTCCATAAAAAATTTATCCGGAAGGTGTTTCTCAACAAATTCCATCAATAAATTATAAGCCTCAATAAGATTTGTTTCAATTGTTAACCTGTCATCGTATCTGTCCGGATCATTTATTCTTACAAGAGCATCGATTTTATAATGCGGCAATATATTTTTAATAACCTCATCTTTTCCTAATAAAAGAACAGCAGCAAGGGTAAAGCCCTCATTCCCATTATGAAAATCTTTTCTGTACAAGCCCGAGGTTTTGAGAAAGTTCTGGTCTGATAACTGTAACCAGGGGTGATGAGAATTGTTTGAAGCTATTAAAGTTCTGACTTTTGATAACAGTCCTGGTTTAAAATCTTCACTTGTTACCTGAGTATAAATTGTTCCTTCTGTATAATGAGCCCTTTTCCTGTTATAAATTTCCGCAATACCTTCTGGATTTGAAACCCTAAAATCACCGTCCGAACTTCTGTCGAATATTACATCGTTGCATTTATGAACCTGAGAACTGGCTGGTACCTGTAAGTGAATAACTCTTTTCCCTTTAATTTCAATCTCAGATGGAAACAATAAAAATGTTGGATTTAATTTGTTCGGATTATTCGACAGAGTTGAAATATCAGCTTTCATTTGAAAAATAAAAGAAGGATCAACACCTGTAATATTACCTTCATTATCTACCCCAAGAAGGATAGACCCACCCTCACGATTAAGAAAAGCACATACTGTCTCAAACAAATTTTTAGGGACTGCAGTTCTTGCTTCTTTAAATTCTATTCTTATTCGTTCCCGCTTTTTTAATAATGATTTTACCAATTCTATTGACATATGTTATTACGTGATTATATTCGAATAATCCGTGAGTTCCCATTAATGTTTTTTCCCATATAAAATTTATGATATTAATATCGGGATTCAAATAATTTTTTTAGATTGAAGTATTGAACCCTTGTTTGAGATTTTAGCAGTAATGGCTGAAGCTTGATCCTTTGGCTAAAGCCAACGGCAACGGCCATAAAGGTCAGAATTCGCAGCCGCGGATGTAAGAAGAATGGAGGAGTTCGTTGTAGCGGTCCATATCTATTTCAACGGCACCGAACATTTTAAGATGGGGAGTCATAAACTGAACGTCGAGCAGGGCGAAGTCTTTCTCTTTCAGGCGGTGTAAAAGATTTATCAACGCCGACTTTGAAGCCTGAGGCTTCCTTGAGAACATCGATTCACCGAAGAAAGCACCTCTGAAAGTAACCCCGTACAGTCCGCCCACAAGCCTGCCGTTTTCCCAGGTCTCAACGGTATGGATGTATCCCATTTTCTTAAGTCTGAGATATGCCTTTATCAGTTTATCTGATATCCAGGTAGATTCCCTGTCGGCGCATCCTTTAACCACGTTCATAAAATCGGTATCATATCTCGTTTCAAAATTACTTTTCTCAAGGAATTTTCTTAATGACCGCGGAACGTTGAAATTATCTATCGGAATAATCGTCCTTACCTCGGGCATATACCAGTTGATCTTATCGGAGTTTTCATCAGCCATTGGAAAGGCACCGCTTGCGTAAAGCCGTATCATATTCCCCGGCCGCAGAAGCTCGTCCTGGTTATATACTTTTTCTTCACTCATTATGCAGTAAGATCTTATTCGTCAATTTTAACTTCCAGCTGAATAATGCTGTATCCTTCTTTGGTTTCGTACGCCGCATATAAAACCCCGGCAAGCACACTTACCATCCCGAGAAGAAAGATGATAGTGATAAATACATTTATATTACCGGTTGCAAAATACTGAATACCTATCAGCAGGGAGGTAATAACAAACAAAGCGACGGCAATCGTATATGCAAGCACCGCGTTGCGCACAAGCTTTACCCTGAAGGTCAGTTTGTCGATCTGTAAAGAAATGCTTTCAAGACGTACATTCTCTTCGTACCTGAACTCCCGGTCGCCCGCTTTCCCCAGCACGCGCCGTCTTTCTTCGTTAAGCAGTCTTATCCTGTTAACAACAAGGGAATATTTGTTATTCATACCGAGCAGGAGAAGACCGCAGGCCGAGATCATGAGTCCCGGGGCCAGCATCAGCTGTATTACCTGGATAATGGAATTTAAGTCGGACATAAGCAGCCGCTAAAAATCTGAAATGAATATCGATAAAATAAAATGAAAAAAGCTGACAATTCAAAAGAACGTCAGCTTTATTTCGATCATATAGAGGGGGTGTCTCTATTTATTATGATTTTGTACCAGGTATATTATAATTCTTCCTCTGGAATACTGAACCGAAATAATTTTTTATTGTTTCAGTATCAATAATAGAAACCCGTAAACGGGTATTCACATCTATTGAACTAAGCATATTCATCATGTCTTCATCACCGTTTACGGGTTCTTTTAATTTCAACGATACAAATAAGGGGCGCTCGCTTTTTATTAAATCCGCTGCTCCTGGTCCGCTGTAGTTTTTAAGCACCTCTCGCTTCAGGATCGTCCCGATCATTTCTCCGGGAGAAGTAATGGAACGGGAGTTCCTTATTATCATATATTTCATATTCAAAGCCCGAATGATTACAGGGAGGAATGTAATTAAAAGGAAGGACGGATTCTGTGATTTAAATTATGAGGCCGGGAGGGGATTATCCGCCCCCTCTTTTTATAAATGCAACGATGTCGGGATCCCTGGAATTCAGTAATTCTGCGGGAGTTCCTACGAAATGTATTTTCCCGTTGTGCATCATCGCTACTTTGTCGGCAACGTTTTTAACGCTGTACAGATCGTGAGTAACAACCACCGAAGTTACGCTTATTTTACTGCTAAGTTCCTTTATCATACTGTCGATTGAATCCGACATAATGGGATCCAGTCCGGTTGTGGGCTCATCATAAAGAATGTATTCGGGATTGGTAACAAGCGCCCTCGCAAGTCCCACCCTCTTTTTCATACCCCCGGATAGCTCAGCCGGCTTAAGCTTATTTATGTCCTTCAGTCCTACAAGCTCCAGCTTCTCTTTAACGATCCGTTCAATCTCCGATTTCTGAAATCCGTTCTTAGATTCCTCAAGCGGAAGTCCTACATTCTCCTCAACCGTAAGTGAATCAAACAAGGCGGCGCCCTGGAAAAGGAACCCGAACATTTTCCTTAATTCATAAAGTTCTGAAACTGAAAGTTCGGAAACCACCTGGCCTTCCACCTTTACCCACCCGGCATCCGGCTGAAGCAGTCCCACTATATGCTTAATCAGCACACTCTTCCCGCATCCGCTTCTGCCTATCACAACAGTGGTCTGTCCTTTATCAATTTCCAGGTTTACCCCGGTAAGTACCTCCTTGCCGGAAAAACTTTTATGCAGATCGTGAATTTCAATCATAATGTAAAATCAAATTAAGCATAAAAATACCGAAAATTTATATCAGAATTAATATTGTGCACCGTCTTGCTTTTAACCTTCCCGATTTTATGTAATGCAAATTCTTCATAGTTTTAAGAGAGGAAAATAAGAGAGGTTGAGAATGAAAAAGAGTATACTTTTTATCCTGTTCCTTGCTGCATTTTTTCAAAGCGGATTATGCCAGTCGTCTTCACCATCATATTATACCCAGGACGAATTCGGGATAGCTTCACCCGGGGCTTATAAATACGGACTATACGGGTATGTCAATCCCGCGCTTCTCTCGATGGTTGATCAGCCCGATCTTTATTTTACTTTCAGCGACGAAAGAGGGAGGTGGAACGATTTCAACCACTACGGGATATTCACTGCTTTTCCTCACCTGGGGTTTGGTTTCGTTAATACAAAACTGAATTCCTTTTCCGTAACCGATTATAAAATCTCCACAGGCTTCGGTTCCGATGCATTCAGTCTCGGATTCGGCTACAGCTGGTCATCCGGCGACCTGGCTGAATTTAATCATTCCGATTTCTTTACTATCGGGTCGATATACAGGCCCATCAAATATGCTTCCCTGGGAATTATAGGAAACCTTTCTACATCCAGCAATAACGAAGGCGCTCTCGATCTTGCGGTAAGGCCTATGGGAGATGAAAAGCTTACTCTTTTTGCGGATTATGTCTTTGGCAACGGGAAGCTGGAGAGCGATCTTAAATGGAGCACCGGGGCGGTCGCAGAAATACTTCCCGGCATAAGGATCGCGGGCAGATATTTCTCCAATCACTATTTTAATATCGGGGTGGCATTCAGCTTAGGCAGAATCGGACTTTCAACTGAAAGCCGCTTTTCAAAAGATGGTACTTATGGCTATAACATATACGGTATAAGGGTAGGCTCGTACGACAGGAATATAATCCGGACACTCGAAACAAAAAAAGATTATGTAAATCTTGATCTTCTCGGCGGTATGAAATACCAGAGATACAGACTTTTCGATAACTCAAACACACTCTACAGCACCCTGGATGAAATTGATGCCGCATCAAATGATAATACAACTGCGGGGATAGTTATCAATCTTTCAGGAATGAATATCAACCGGGAGATGATCTGGGAACTGAGGGATAAACTTGAAAAACTCAGGAGCCGCGGTAAGAAAGTTATCGTTTACCTCGACCGTGTAAATATCGACGGATACTATCTTGCCTCTGCTGCCGATAAAATTATTATGAATCCCCAGGGCACAATTACCCTGGAAGGATACATCTGGGGACGGCAGTATTACAAAAACCTGCTTGAGAAGATCGGGGTAGGATTTACCGAACTGAGGTACTTCAAATTTAAGTCGGCAATGGAAACTTTCTCGCGCACCAATATGAGCGAAGCCGACAGTATCCAGTGGAAGGCGATCATCGATGCATATTACGACGTAACCAAAAAGGGCATCTGCAGCAGCAGAAATATCGCGCCTGACGAATTCGACAACCTTGTAAACGAAACCGCAATGTTCCTCCCCTCATCTGCCATAAAGAACAACCTGGTCGATACACTGGGCCGGTGGGAGGATATAAGAGAAATACTAACAGCTTATGAGGGGAAAGACAAAAAAATGGTATCCCCCGGGTCACTGGCAAAGTATCAGCTTCCAAATGATAATTACTGGGGTAAGAAACCGGAGATTGCGGTTGTATATGCAATTGGCGCCTGTGCAATGGATGAAGGAATAAAAGCCAGGAGTCTTGTTAAAGTAATCGAATCAGTTACCGACGATCCCAACGTTAAAGGTGTTGTATTCAGAGTTGATTCACCCGGCGGCGACGGGATGGCTTCGGATATAGTTGCAGAAGCAATTAAGGAATGTAAGAAAGATTAAGCCGGTTATCGTTTCACAGGGATACGTAGCCGGATCGGGAGGATACTGGCTGTCGATGTACGGTGATGAGATCTACGCTGCTCCCACTACCATAACAGGTTCAATCGGGGTAATCGGCGGATGGTACTACAACAAATCCCTTAAGCAGGATATCGGTGTATCCACGGACCTTGTACAGATAGGAAAGCATGCCGACCTCCCCTTTGGAATGAGAGTGCCCTTTATCGGCGTATCGCTGCCCAACAGGGACCTTTCAAAGGATGAGCTGAACAAAGCAGAGAATATGATCAAAGAAACTTACCGCGAATTTGTAGAAAAAGTAGCGGAAGGAAGGACGATGACATATGACCAGGTCGCGGCGATTGCGCAGGGAAGAGTATGGTCGGGAATAGACGGCAAGAAGATAAATCTTGTTGACAAGCTCGGCGGGTTATACGATGCAATAAATGAAACAGTATATAAAGCCGGATTAACGGGCTGCGAATATGATATTAAAGAATACCCGGAAGCGCCCTGGTTCAACTTCGGTTCGCTGGTTCCGAATATTCTCGGCATCAACAGCGTACAGTCTGACCCGGTAGTAGACCATTTGATGTTCAGGCTGAAATTCAACGGCCTCCCGCTCTATATGCTGCCGATGGAAGATATGATATACGACTTCCCGATGGAGCGTTATTAAATTTACGGCGTCATCCTGAACTTGTTTCAGGATCTCCTTTGCTGGAGAGTTATTAGAAATATTTGTAATATTACCTAAAGGCGGAACAGGAAATAGGTGCCTTATTAAATTAAAATATACGGGGGCTTTATGATAACCAGGATCATTTTCGGGTTGCTTCTCTCTTCAACAGTTCTGTTTGCTCAAAATTCAACAACTCACGGAAATCTTCTCAGAATACCTTTCGATGCAGTACAGATCAATCCTGCCGATACCGTGG
>CAWHTX010000002.1:0-78023 GCA_963832355.1 uncultured Bacteroidota bacterium
ACACTAGCGGTCTGCATCCCTTTGCTTATGCTTGCCGTCATAATTGTATAATTAAGGGTGAATATTTTAGAAGTGTAAAATGTTGTTAATTATTAAGAAAGAAGGTGTGAGAAAATGAAAGGATTTATGAATATTTATCAGGCAATGGCTTTAGCACTTTTATTAGCAATGGTTTTCCCTTTTACCCAGAGTACAGCTGCACAGGGTACAAACAATAAGCTGCTGGACAAGGTTACGGAGGTAATTTCAAGCAGATATTATGCTGATAATGTGAATGTGTCGTTAAAGGATGACGGCTGGATCACACTGACCGGCCAGGTAAAATTGTTGTATGATAAAGACAGAGTATTTGAGATCGCCGCGCATGTTCCCGGCGTTAAAAGGATTACGAATGATATAGACGTAACAGCCAGTACTACTCCCGGAAATACGGATGCCGGCATACTGCCGGATGATGAGATCGCACAAAATATTGCCTATTCATTTAAACTGAGCGCACTGATTGAACAGCCTCAGGACATTAAGGTTACTGTAGATAATCACCTGGCTATTCTTTCCGGCAGTGTTGACTTTTTAAGAGAAAAGATGGTTGCGGAAACTTTAGCTTCACAGGTGCTTGGTGTAGATGCCATTCAGAATGATATTAAGGTAACTCCTATAAATAATGCATTCTCTGATGCCGATATTAAAACTTCGCTTGAATCGGTTCTCCACGATGAATTTCCTCTTGTAAACAGTAAGGATATAAATATTATGGTGGATAATGGATTTGTGACGATAACAGGTACTGTCTCAAATCTCTGGGAAAAGCACAGCATAGAGAATGAATTTTCAAGTGTCGGCGGAGTTAACGGCGTATTCAACAAGCTTGAAGTGAAACCTGAAATAAACAGCTAGTGAAGCTGCAGCTGAACTAATTTGATTATAAGGAATTATAAGGAAAGAGCGGAGAGGGCGGGATTCGAACCCGCGATACCAGTTTCCCAGTATGACGGTTTAGCAAACCGTTGGTTTCAGCCACTCACCCACCTCTCCATAGCTGAATTATTAACAAATTTTAGGTCTCAAAGATAATATTTTAATCAATAATTAAAAATTAAATTATTGGGCCGCTTATCCTGCCTTTATTATAATGTTTTACTGCTCTGCCCGAAACTCTGTTTCAGGCTCTCCCCATTTTTTTGAGAAATTCAATAAAGATTATTGTTGTCTCTCTCAAATAATTCGTATATTTTTTTATTAGTTCTTTTAATTGTATTACCAAATAAACCACACCTGTCGTTTATCTAAGATTCTGGGGAGAATTATGGCTAAAAATAATTGGTTCTTTTTCGTCTTATTAGTCCTTTCATTCAATTTTTTCAGTTACGCACAATGGGTACCGCTGGATAATACGTCCCTGCCCGGTACAGATCCGGATATCCACCTGATTTCCGATAGTCCTTCTGAAACAGTTTTCAAGATCACCCTTCCGGGGTTTAATATTAATGACGTCACCGACGGCGACCGCGTCTTCCAGGATATAAGTATCGGAGATGAGGCGGTAATCTCTCAGCCCGGCGCTCCCTTGCTTCCGTATATAGCAAAGGTTCTTGCCATACCTGATAATGGTTCTGTCCAGGTTGAGGTGATTGAGCACAGCACTGTACAGAAGTTCTCTAATGTTCATATCCGCGCCGTGCGTGAAACCGACTATGAGGGTCAGCCCGAGCTGCCGTACCAGGAGGATGCTTCTATCTACTCTTCGGGAAATTATTTCCCCTCTGTTACGGTCAGCGCTGAGGACCCTGCGGTGTTCCGCGATTTCAGGATAGCACGTGTTTCTGTTTTCCCTATCCGCTATTCGCCTGCACGTAATGAGCTTGAGGTTACTTCCTCCATTACGGTACGCGTGAGATATACGGCAGGAATGAGTGTTAATCCGCGGACAAGCCCGCATCACCCTATCCCTCAATCTTTCGGCAAGCTCTACCGCAGCTTTATTTTTAATTACGACCAGGTGCTGCAGCGCGATTATAACGGGATGGAAACGGGCGAAGAACATCTCCTTGCCATAATGCCGGATACTTATGCCGCTACTTTCCAGGCGTACGCCGAGTGGAAGCGCAGAAGCGGGATCCGTGTTACTATTACCAAATTCAGCGATATCGGAGCTAACCAGAGTGATCCTAATATTATAAAGAATCATATCCTTTCTGCTTACGAAACCTGGATGATCCCCCCTACCCATATCCTTCTCGTAGGTGATTATCAGATTGCACCGATCCAGCAAATTTCTTCTCTCGGCTGGAGCTTTGCTGCAGAGAATTTCTTTGTTGAACTTGACGGAGGAGATTTCTTTCCCGAAATGTTTATCGGCAGGTTCACCAACCAGAATGATTATACTCTGCAGGTACTTACAAGCAAAGCTATGATGTATGAACGGAATCCGTACATTGACGATATCGGCTGGTATAAGCGGGCAACCGTCTGCTCAAATAATTACCTCGAGTCGCAGGTGGAAACCAAGCGCTTTGCTGCTGCAAGACTGCGGGATTATGGTTACACCGTTGATACGCTTATGAGCGACGGCAATTATTCGGGCGGGTGTTCAATGGACCTGTCAGATGTTATTACTACGATAAATAACGGTATCGGCATGCTTAATTACCGCGGAGAGGGATGGTACGATGGGTGGCATGCGCACTGCTACTATTTTAATACTTCCAGTGTTTCCCAGTTGAATAACGGCAGGATGATGCCTTTCGTAACAAGTATAGGATGCGGCGTGGCATCGTTTAATAACGGCCAGTGTTTCGGGGAGGAATGGATTGAACTCGGCACTCCTCTTGCACCTCGCGGCGCATGCGCATTTGTGGGACCAGGGTCCAACACGTGGGCCGATTATAATAATGTAATTGACAGAGGAATATATATAGGCATGTTCCAGGAAAACATGGAATCGCCCGGTGAAGCCCTGCTTCGCGGGAGACTGGAGATGTATGATGTTTTCGGCGGTACTGATCCGAAGGTCTATCATCATTTTGAAATATACGTCGTCCTGGGAGATCCCAGCCTTCACGTCTGGCGGAGTGCTCCCCTGGAAACCACTGTTACACATCCCGATTCTATACCGACCGGATACAGCCAGGTGGCGGTTCAGGTGTCTAATTTAACGGGTCCCGTAATGAACGCCCGCGTTAGTATTACCGGGGATAATTATTTCGGAATGGCATATACGGATTTTACCGGCACTGCGCTTATTGATGTGAATGTGAATGAGCTGACGCAGCTGGACATTACGGTTACAGGACCAAATGTGTCCCCGTATGAGGGTACAATACAGACAATACCGCCCGACGAGAACATAGCACCGCTGGTAAATCCTGTTGTTACTGATCTCGACGGCAACAATGATGGGCTCATGAACCCGAATGAGAACTGCTCCATAACTTTTACGCTAAAGAACTGGGGCAATGTTACCGCTCACGATGTTAATGCTACACTCGTGGTTCCTGACAGCATAGATTTTGTGGAGGTCACAACTGCCGGATCGATCAGCTTCGGAGATATCCCCGTTGGTGATTCTGTGCAGGGAGCTCCGTTCCAGGTGTTCCTGCATCCCGAGTGTCCCGTTGGTTATACGATTCCATTTAAACTTCATATTGAGAGTACTACCAATACCTGGGACTATTATTCAATGCAGCCCGTTCATGGATGCCAGCTGAACTCTTCTGAATACCTGGTAGACGATTCCGGTAATCCCCTTCATAATTACAGGATGGATCCCGGGGAGACGGTTGACGTAAGCCTTAAGGTACGTAATACCGGTGACGATAACGCCCCCGATGTTATAGGCATCCTGAGGTGCAGCGATCAGTACATTACAATACTGGATTCGCTGGGCACTTTCGGTTCGCTTCTTCCGGATAGTTCGCGCAGGAATCTTGCAGATCAGTTTACGGTGAAGGTTGCCGAAAATTGTCCGCTTCAGCATGAAGCCACATATACTCTTATCTTAATGTCGCAAGGCGGGATTTACCCATATTCTGTTGCTAAGACTTTTACTATTCCTGTTGCGGAACCATCGCACTCTGATCCTACGGGTCCCGATGCATACGGCTACTATGCCTATTCGTCAGACGATATTCTATGGCAGCAGGCCCCTGAATATAGCTGGGTAGATATTACTTCCACCGGTACCCAGATCCAGCGTCCCGGTACTTCCAGTAATTTTACGGTAACGGTTAACCTTCCGTTCACATTTAAATATTACGGCAATAATTTTACGCAGGCAGGAGTAAGCAGCGACGGATGGATCGGCTTCGGCAGCGGTACACTGGCCAATCCCAATAACTTTGCTCTGCCGAACCCCGATGAGATACCTAATATGACAGCAGTGTTCTGGGATGACCTGTTCTCTACCAGTTCCGGGGAGACAGGCAAGATCTATTACTATTCCGATGCCGCAAACCACCGGTTCATAGTGAGCTGGGTTAATGTGGGACACGCTGATAACTATCAGAACCGGGAGACGTTCCAGGTGATACTGTATGATCCCGCGTACTATCCTACTCTTACCGGAGACGGCGAGATTGTTATGCAGTACAAGGTTGTTGATATACCCGGCAGCTGCACAATCGGTATTGAGAACCCAACTGAAACCGGTGCGCTGAATTATGTGTATGACGACAATTATGAGGAAACCGCATCAACGCTGCAGGCAGATATGGCAATAAAATTCACAACGAATCCTGCCGTGGTTGTATCTGTAAAGGAACCTGAGGTAACCAAAGGCCTGGTACCCGACCGGTACATGCTCGAACAGAACTATCCCAACCCGTTCAATCCGTCAACTCATATCCGTTATGCTATTCCGGAGGCGGGACAAACATCCATAATGATCTACCGCATTGACGGCCAGCTGGTGAAGAACCTGTGCAGCCAGTACCTCCCTGCCGGCACTTATGAGACCGTATGGGACGGCAAGAACGATCATGGAATACAGGTAAGCTCCGGAGTGTATTTCTACCGGCTTACTTCAGGGAATTTTACACAGGTTAAGAAAATGTTGTTTATAAGGTAGGAGGATCCTTTATATATGCGGGGAGTATATCGCGGGGAGATTGGAATGAAGATCATAGATTTTCGGGGAGGATTATAACCGGTGTATGTTATTATTCTCCTCTCCGCATTGTTCGTGATTGCATCTGTTTACGGGATTGTTGAATTCTTTCTTCACCAGAGGAGGATCTTTTCAATACCGGTACGGATCCATGTAAATGGTACCCGCGGTAAATCGAGCGTAACGCGCCTGATCGGGGCTGCCCTTTCTGAAGCGGGGATCCGTACTATTACCAAAGTTACCGGAACGTATCCGCGACTTATCCTGGAAGACGGTACGGAGACGGTTATATACAGGAAAACCGGCGCTAATATTATTGAGCAGTTATCAGTAGTTAAACTTGCTTCCGAACGAAAAGCGCAGGCCCTTGTGGTGGAATGCATGGCCCTTCAGGCCCAGTACCAGGAGATCACAGAAAAGAAGATGATCCACGCTACCATCGGCGTTATTACTAATGTGCGTCTCGACCATGTTGAAATTATGGGGTATACTCTTCCGGAGATAGCCGTAGTGCTGGGCCGGACAATTCCGGCTAAGCAGCATTGTTTCACTTCTGAAAATGCGGTCTTTCCCGTGCTGAAATCAATTGCCGGTAAAAAGAAATGCAGTCTGCATTACGCAGATCCTTCAGACGTAACTGATGAGGATATGAAGAACTTTAAGTATATGGAGCATAAGGAGAACGTGTCGCTTGCCCTTGCGGTATGCCGGCACCTCGGAATTGACAGGAATACCGCTCTGCGGGGAATGTACAAAGCACTGCCTGATGAGGGTGTACTTAAGGTACATACGGTGAATGTCCAGGGAAAGGTAATCCGTTTCTATAATGCTTTTGCGGCTAATGACCCTCAGTCGACAATGGTGATAGCAGAAAACCTGATAAAAGAAAAGAAGCTGGCAGGGACGAAGATGGTTATGCTTAATACGAGGCAGGACAGGCTGGACCGCGCAAGACAGCTTTCCGCAATGATCGGTGAGAAACTTGGTAAAACTCTTGATTACCTGGTGCTGATAGGACAGTCGACTGCACTGGTTGAAAGCCTCTGCGTTTCTTCGGGTATCCCGCGGAACAGGATAATTAACCTCGGATGGACCGACCCGGAGAACGTCTATAAAGCAATTGTTACTATGTCGGGGGATCTATCAACGGTACTGGCTATAGGTAATATGGGAGGTATGGGTGCTCCTGTTGCCCAGATCTTTGAGCAGAGGAGCCAGGTTTATGGTTGAGCTTGCAATTACTCTCGGGTTAATATTCAGCCTGCTTTCTTACGAGGTATTCGGACTAGCGGCCGGCGGTATTGTTGTACCGGGATATATCGCGCTCCATCTTTCACAGCCCGACCGCCTTGCGGGCATTATTCTCGTCAGTTTTTCAACATTCCTTGTTATAAAAATTATCGGGAACTACGCATTTCTTTACGGGAGGAGACAGATGGTGCTCTGCCTGCTTGTGGGCTGCCTACTGGCTAATATCTCGCGCCAGTTCCTTACGTTCGATATCGCGGGAAACCTGGTGCAGCTGGAGGCCGTGGGATGGGTGGTGCCGGGACTGATAGCACACTGGTTCGGCAAACAGGGCATCTTTAAGACCCTCAGCGTACTTTTTATAACCTCGGTGCTTGTTAGACTGATTGTAATAATAATTTTTAACGGAGAGCTTTTCCCGGCATGACGTTTCATCCTGCAAATATCAATATAAAGAACTTTTCGGCAGGTTCGGTGTGGGTGCTTGTTCTGCTCTCACTTATATCTTTTATAGGACTGTTCATAATTGAAAACGATAAGGTCGACTATAAGCGCGAGTATTACCGTGAGAAGATCGAGGCATCGAAGCTCGCAAAGACCGCGCAGGATTTCCTTAAAGAAAAACGACTGCAGAAGGGCGTGTTCATCGATGCCGTAAATGATCCTAACAGGACGACGTTAATAGGACAGGATATTACTCCCATTACGACCGACCGGGGTTATATTGAAGCAAAGCTTACATCCCTTAATCCTAACTTCGCTGCCGTTGTTGTTGAAATGCTGAAGGAAGCGGGACTTAAAAAAGGAGACGTGATAGCGGCGGCTTTTACCGGATCCTTCCCTGCTCTAAATATAGCGGTTCACGCGGCAGTTCAGACCCTTGGACTCAGACCCGTAATCATAACCTCGGTGGGAGCCTCGAACTGGGGTGCTAACGATCCTTATTTCACCTGGCTTGATATGGAGTCAGCCCTGTATGATGCTGGTATTTTTAAGAACAGGTCGTCTGCTGCATCTTTCGGCGGCGGACTTGACAGGGGCCGTGGACTTAGTCCCGATGGCCGTGATCTTATCCGTTCCGCAATTGAAAGGAACAATGTTGAACAGATAAATGAGGAATACCTGGAGAACAGCATCGAAAAAAGAATGGATATATATAAGGAGAAGGCGGCAGGACCTATAAAGCTGTATATCAACGTAGGAGGCGGCATAGCAAGCATCGGCTCCACAGAAAACTACCAGTTTATTCCTGAAGGCTATTCTTCCCCGCTCTCTATGAGAAACTTCCCTATTAAGGGAGTGCTTATCCGTATGTCGGAACAGAGGATCCCTTTCGTCCATCTTCTGAACATTACAAGACTTGCGGCCAAATACGGACTGCCTGTTAGTCCTGCTCCCCTTCCCCTTCCCGGTGAGGGCGAGATCTATGTGCAGAGGCGGTACAATGTTCCGCTTACCGCAGCCGTTACAATGATACTTGCCGCATGCATCATCAGTATACTGGTGCTCGAAAAGAAACGGCATAAGCTGGGAACCGAGTTTATTACAGGCACTGACAGGCCTGATATTATTGAACCCAAACAACACGAATTAACTGAACTTTAATATGAGATCTATTTACGTCACCGGATTATTTCTTCTTGCATTTATGCTGGCCGGCCCTGCGGGTTTATCACAGACAAGGTCGCTTAAACCTTTGTATCCCGAAAAGAAGATACTGGTAAGCGAATCGGGACATACAGGCGCATATTACCTTCTTTCAAAAGATAGTCCTTCCTACCTCCTTGTAAAAGGACCCGGTATGCTGAAGGTACTTACAAGAGCTATTATACATCAGGCCGGCAGCCGGGCCGGGTATTCTGTTCTCTACCGCGTTGACGGCAGCGACATAATAAAGAAGGACTACAATTCTTATATATCCGAAAAAGCATTTATAAAAAATGGTATCTCCGGTAAGCCCGCCCTGGTTAAAACTCTTGAGATAGAGCTTGGCCCGGGAGAACACTCGCTTGAATTTACCCGCAGCAGCAGTAATCCGGTAGCGGTAAAGTATATGTTCAAAAAAATTAAAAGAAAGAGGACTAAATGGGTGATGCTTTCCCCCCTGCGGCCTAATGAACCAGTTGACCTGGTAACACGCGAGAACGTGGTTCATTACTATCGTTTCTCAAAGAAAAAGCCTTTGAAACTCAGGATAAACGGCCCGACTGTGATGCGTATTCTTACCCGTTTTGAAAATCACTTTGATATGAAGGGCAGGATCAACTATCGTGTGCAGGTTAATGAGAACGGTAAAGTGATCCACACCTATTTGCTGAGCAGCGTTTATTCGGAAGTAACCAATTACAAAAAGAACGGCGGACTGGTGCCGGGTAAGGCGCGCGAGTTCTACATAGAGGTGCCGCCGGGACGGCATAACTACACAATTATTCCTCTTGATAAGGATAAGAATTCAATCCTTGCAAGGGTTCTGTTCCCTAAAAAAGATGTAAAACTGGAAGAGTGATAAATGAGAGAGAAATTTACCGGCAGACTGCTTAACGGCAGAGTAATAATATTGCTGATGATCATAGTATTCCTTCCTGCTGCCGCAAGCTTTGGCGAAGGTAGTCCGAAGAAGAAAGTTAAACGCTGGCAGGTGGACCTGTCAATCAGTCCCTACTATGACAGCAATATCCTTAAGTATTCCGACAAATACATTCAGCGTTTCCTTAACCGCGAGGACGAAGGTCGTTTTCAAATCAACCGGTATGACGACATGGTTTTGCAGTTCGCGGGCGGGGTCTCGTATGAAAACAGGTTTATTAAAAAACTTAAGACCATCTTTTCTGTTGATGCCTGGTATAACAGGTATTCTTTCAATAATGTAAAGGACTGGACGCGGTTCAGGGTAGGCTGGCGTCAGTATTTTTATAAGAAATCATATTTCTCGCTGACATATTCCTACATCCCCCATTTCTATGTAAGACATTTCAGGGATGAGGACTGGATCAATGTTTACGGCTATATCCCCATTACGTTCCAGCCCTACGAATTTTCAAAGGACGACATTAGTTTCTGGATACAGCATTACATTTTTAAGAAAACAAGGATCCGTCTTTACGCTTCATACTACAAGTACTTCCTTGATAAGAATAATACCGAGTACGACAGTGATGATTATATGCTTGGGATAAGGCTGTTCCAGACTCTTACCAAAAACATAACCGTAGATGCGGGGTACAAATACTATAAGTCCATTGCAAGGGGATATGACGGACCGGGGGAAACGAAAGCAACGTCGGATGATGTGGACGCGGATAATTATAGTCACGACTACTTTGCAGGAATTACATACAAGCTGCCGAAAGTACTTAATATGAGGAATTCAATAAGCGCCGATGTAAACTATGAGAGGACTTTCTTTACTACGAACAACTTTTATGAGGTAGATCCTATCCACGCCGGAAGGCACGATAAAGTATTCGACCTTAACTTCGAATACCGCATCACACTTCCCGGGGGCACGGATGTATCTGCTTTCTATTCACTTACAACAAGGAAAACCGGGACTCCCGCCGCGGTTAACTCAGAATATATTTCTGATGAGAAGAGCTACAATCAATACCAGACGGGATTAAAAATCAGTTACAGTTTTAAATTTTAAATACCGAGGATATAAAAATGATCAAATACATATTTACATCGATCGTACTAGCCTTCCTGCTGATCTCCGGATGCGGCACACCGAACGATCCCGAATCTATACTTGGCGGCGACGGCGGATATCAGATTGTGGGCAAACTAAAAACCTCCGCGTACGCGCAGGATGTTGTTGTGAAGGATACTCTTGTGTATGTTGCCCAGGGTGAAGGAGGCCTTGAAATAATCAGTGTGGCCGACCATACGGTACCAATGCTGATTACAAATCTTACGGAAGGCTGCCGCGGGTATTCTTCCAAAATAGCTATGGCCGATACCATCGTTTACATCGCATCGGGGATCTTCGGGATAACCGTGGTTGATGTATCGGATCCTTTCCAGCCATGCACCACAATAAATAACAGGAATATAAAACCCGGCAAGGATTTCTGCATATATAAGAATTTCCTGTTTACCGCAATAAGTGAAGAAGGTGTTAACATTGCGGAGATCAGCTTTCCATCGCAGCCCGATCCGCGCGGCACATTGATCACTCCCGGTTACGCGCAGGGCGTGGCATGCTCGTCAGACAGCAATTACGCACTGGTGGCCATCGGTGAGATGGGCATTGCCTTTTATGATATTTCTCAGCTTCAGACCGGCTGGGGCATTTACCCCCTTGTTAAACTGGTTGATACCGACGGCTATGCGGAAAATATTTGTATAAATCCTGATCAGCCTCTGGCTTACGTTGCTTCGGGTACAGGAGGACTTGCGATAATCGATTACTCGGATTCAACTAACATAAGGCTTGTCGGTAAATTCGATACGGGCGGCTACGTAAAAGAGGTTTACTACAGCGCCGGGAAGGTATTCGCGGCCACAGAGCTGCGGGGACTGCAGATCATCGATGTATCAAATCCTTCCGACCCATACAGGATTGGAACCGTGCAGACATCATTTGCAAAAGGCGTAACGGCCGACGATAATTACATATATGTAGCCGATGAGGAAGAAGGACTAATTATTATCTCAATCCCGTAAGAAAACAGGTCTTATTTATGCCGACAAACCTCATAGATGCGGAGCCGCAGCAAGCCGGAGAACCGGCGGGAGTGAGTGAAAAAACTGCTCCCGGTACAAGGACGAAACGGTTCGAATTCATCGACCAGTTCAGGGGATTCATTGTAATCCTCATGCTCCTGGATCACAGCTCTTATTATCTGAATTCGATCTGGAAATACCTCGACCCTCTCGATCCCCTCTTCTCGTCGTGGGGACAGTTTATTTTACGTTATTCATCTTACCTCTGCGCCCCGGGTTTCCTTATGATGAACGGCGCGATGGTATGGTATACCTTCCAGAAAAGGAAGAGTAAAGGCGTACCCGTAAGCGAGACGAGGTGGTATCTGATAAAGAGAAGTCTCTTTTTGGTTCTCCTTCAGATGACCTGGGTAAACTCATCGTGGAGCGGGTTTGAACGATTCGATCCCTTTCATCTCGGGATAATATCTTCCATCGGGATGTCGATGATCCTTCTTACTTTTATAATGCAGTTTAAGTGGCAGATCCGGCTTGCCATCGCGATCGCTATACTGCTCATTCACCCGTTCCTGCTTCAGATACATTACGATCCCAATAATACATGGCAGATGGCGATAATGCAGACCTTTGTAGATGCCGGCAAGTTCAACAAGTATCCCGTTATTCCATGGTTTGCCGTTGCGGTGCTTGGTTCAGTAATGGCGCCCGGGTGGCTGAGGGCATGGAAGACCGATAAGGAGAAGATCTTATACAGTCTGGGTATTGCCCTTGGTGCGTTTATTATCGCGATCGCGATCCGGATGTTCCGCGGCTACGGCAATATCTTTCCCTTCTCTGATTTTGGTTCGTATTCATTTTTCTATGATCAGAAATACCCGCCGAGTTTGTATTTCAACATATGGTTCTTTGCAAGCGTGGTTACAGGAGTTGCGTTCTTCATCGCATTGTACAAATACATTCCGAAGGTCTTTGACGTGATCGGGATTGTGGGCAAGGTGCCCCTGTTCTTCTACTGTATGCATATAGCGCTGCTGGGCATCTTTTCAAAGCGCATCGACCTCTTTTACCGCATCGGGGGTCTCACTGAAACCCTGATCGGTGCTGCCATACTGCTTACGGTAATGCTGCTGCTGTCAGCCTGGTTCTGGAAGGTAAAGCAGGCGAGCTCAAACGTAATAATTAAGATGATCTGAGAAATTATGAAGAGAAACTTATTTACCGGTATTATAGTTACAGGAATTGCAGCGGGGATATACATCTTCTCTTCTGCCGGCTGCTCCTCGCGTCTCGATCCCGTAACTAATGAGGATGGCGCCGTTTTATTTTCTCCGAAAGACAGTTCAGATCTTGATACTGAGGTTCTGCTTTATAAGGGAACCGACGATGAGGGTCGTCCTCTCACCACTGATATTTATACCATCGATGAAAGATCGAAAGTTTATGCTTCGGTAAAATTACTGAACCGGGAGTTTAACCGGGGTCGCGATATAATGGTGCACGTCGACTGGATAGATCCCGACGGGAATTCATTCTTTATGAAAAGAGAAGACATAGCAAAAGACGATACGACTTCGGAAATTAAAAGCGCAATATCGATACCGGCCGATAAAAGAGATCCCGGCAGCTATAAATTCAGGGTTTACTTATACAGGGAGCTTGCCGTAGAAAAGAACTTTTCACTTGTTAATTACAATGCCGACTCCGCGGCAGTATTTACAGGTAACTCTGCATACCCGGTTAAAGCATGCTATTAAGCTGGGCAGCACTTATGACCGCAACAGTACTATGCCGAAAGACACGGGGACAGTTTTTGAACTGGGAAGCAAAGCAAAAGTTTATGCAGGGATTGTGCTGGAAAATAAGGAGCACTATAAGGGCAAAGAGTTTTCCGGCGAGATAAGATGGTGCGGAGAAGACGGTAACCCGTTCTATAGTAAGAGCTTCACAATATCTCCTTTTGATCGCTCTGCTGAGCTGAGCAGTGCCGTATCGGCAAACAACAGCTCACGCGAACCGGGCACTTATAAGCTCGGGATATATCTCTACAACAGGCTTATCGGCGAAAGAACTTTCAGACTTATCCCGGAAGTTAAGAAGGAAATAAAGCTTACAAAGGTTAAAGGAATAGATGCGGGAATTATTTTCTGCAGTAAAGTTGGCCGAAAGTCGGGTAAGGCTTACGGGATATCCGATAATTTCGCGATAAAGAAAAAAGGACGTGTACATTCTTTAGTAACCATAGCCGACACGCGGGTAAAGCCCGGGAAGTCGTCAATCAAAATTGAATGGGTCTCACCGGATAACGAATCATTTTACTCGAAGACATTTAAGATCTCCGGGAAAAAGAAGTCGACAGTTCTGAATAATTCGATATCAGTGACGAAGAAGAGAAAGCCGGGCACATACAAATGCAGGGTCTACTTCAACAATAACCTTATTGCGGAGAAATCTTTTACACTTTCATCTTAGTCCCGCTTTGCCTGGTCTACACATCGTGGTTCTTACTTAACCGCACCGATCGTGCGTGCATCGCGCCGCTGCACCGTTCGCTTTCGTATTCCCTTCCCCGCTTTGCCTCGTGTGAAATATCGCAACATTCTCTAAATTCCGGATCAATAATTTTGTGAGTCAACAAACCGAGGCCACCATGAAAAAACTTTCACGAAAAAACTTCCTGAAAAACATTTTCTTCTCGGGTACTTTGCTGCTGGGAGGAAGTACACTGCTTGCAGCCTGCGGAGGCGGCGAGAAGAAACCGGCCGGTAACGAAGCGGGTGAACAGTCTAATGTAAACGATCCCTGCAGTGACACAAGCAATATGTCGGATGCCGATCTGGCAACACGGAAGCAGTATAATTACAGGGGACAAACGCCGAAATCTGATGAGTTCTGCAGTAACTGCCTTCACTGGAGGCCGCCGACAGGAAGCGGACCCTGCGGTACCTGCGAGCTGGTTAAGGGTCCCATTAACCCTAACGGCTACTGCGACCAGTGGATGAAAAAACCTGTAACGGTCGGCTGATCAATTAACTTTTATTTCGATCTTCGGGTTGTACTTATAATCGATGACGATCGGGTCTCCACCGGCTCCGTTTGCTTCGGAGACGTATTTGATTACAAGCAGCTTTTTTTCAGGATCGAATAAATACCCGGCTTCTCTGATTTTCTCGTAGTCTTTCTGAGAAAAATGACCGAGCCTGGTTCCATTGACAGTTATACTCTTGACCGGTTCCGTTCTGTAGATCTCCAGAGTGTAAGTAATCAACCGGGGTGTGTAGTCCCCTTCCTTCTTCTCAAGTTTTATATAAAGTCCTTGTTCATTTTTAACGGAAATGTCCGTCACCAGGTAATCGCCATCCTGGTACTTCAGAGTGTTCCCGTCATCCTGGTATAACTCGTAGTTGGAATTTGTTCCGGGGAAAATCTTTAGCTTCAGGAAATGAACATCCGGTCCGATCTGGGTTGTGTATTCCTGTTTTTCACGCATCGGAATTACCCCGCCTTCCTTTATAAACAGCGGGATCCTGTAGATGGGGGCGTCTACCAGTATCCACTGACCACCTTCGTACACTTTATTGTCCCACCATCCGATCCATTTACCTTCGGGCAGGTAAAGCTTCTTTGAGTTTTCATATTCTGAAACCACAGGAGCGACAAGCAGATTATCACCCACCATAAACTGGTACTGTGCATCGTGTGAATAACACTGGTCATCGTTTTGGTAATTCAGGAACATTGATCTTACGATCGGCACGCCTGTTTTATGCGCAGTATAAAACTCAGTGTAGAAGAAAGGCAGCAGTTCATAACGGAGGTCCATAACATCCTTTACCCATCTTTCAACTTCCTCACCGAATGCCCACGGCTCCTGGTCGCGTGTATTTATAATTGTATGTCCCCTGTAAAAAGGAGTAAACGCACCAAGCTCCATCCACCGGGTATAAAGCCGCTGCGAGGGCGATCCGAAGAACCCGCCCACATCGCTTCCGCAGAAAGCCACACCGCTTAGACTTAAGCCCTGCACCATCGTACAGGCAAGTTTCAGGTGCGTTTCGCTTGCGGCATTATCGCCCGTCCATACTGCGGCGTACCTTTGTATGCCCGAAAATCCTGCGCGAGTTAATATAAAAGGACGCCTGCCCGGAAGATGATTTTTAATCCCTTCAAATGTAGCTTTCGCCATCTCGAGAGCATAAACATTGTGGATCTTCTTGTAGTTTGCGCCAAAGCCGTTATCATCGAACTGAATTATATCAGGTATTGCCTGTCCCCACGCGGACGGCTCATTCATATCATTCCATATACCGGCAACACCTTTCTCCATAAGCTCTGCATTCTTCTTACCCCACCACTCGCGGGTTTCCTTCTTTGTGAAGTCGGGAAAATACGCCCAACCCGGCCACACTTCGCCCTGGTAAACAACGCCGTCGGGATACTTTGCGAAGAGATCCTGTTTTAATCCTTCGGCGGCGACCTCATAACCATTCGTATCGGCCTTAACGCCGGGATCGATTATGGTAATTATTTTAAAGCCCTCGTCGTTAAGTTCATTAGCCATCTTATAAGGATTTGGGAATCTTTTATCATCCCAGGTAAATACCCTGTAGCCGTTCATGTAGTGGATGTCGAGGTAGATAACATCGCAGGGTATATGCCTGTTCCGGAAGTTCTGCGCCAGGTTCATCACCGTTGATTCCGGATAATAGCTCCACTTGCTCTGCTGGTAGCCGAGCGACCACATCGGCGGCATTTCCATCCTGCCGGTGAGCAGAGTGTAAAGCGAAATTACTTTTTTAATTTCGGGACCGTTTATAAAGTAGTAATCAAGTTCTCCCTTCTCTGCACCGAACCAGTAAAAACGGTTATTGCTTGCACCCATGTTAAAGTATGAACGGTAAGTGTTATCGAAAAATATTCCGTAAGCTTTATGGTTACGGATACCTATGAAGAAAGGGATCGACTGGTAGAGAGGGTCCTGCTTCTCGGTATAATCGGGAGTGTCTGAATTCCACATTGTCCACTGTTCACCGTTCTTCCTGAGGTTCCCTGTTTTTTCTCCGAGTCCGTAAAACATTTCATCGTTAAACAATGTTTTGAAGCAGCGTACCTCATCGGCGTCAAACGCAACACCGAAACTTTTTTCATCCTCATTCAGCAGGTTCATATCCTTATCGTAAATACTCACCCTGCAGGGAGATTTTGAAACCCTCACAATGAGAGCGCTGGTAGAGACCTCGTAGTAACCAGGGTTTTCCTTATAAGAGAAGGGTCCCGCTGAATTATCTACAACAGCATAAGAAGGAGCCTTTGAGAATTCATCTTTATTAGTGAATCTGAAACGAACAATGTCATCATTAACCACATAAAGGTTGAACAATGCATTGGTGAGCTTAAACTCCACGCCGGTTTCATTTTTATCGGCCGAAACAACATCCCCGGCATATTGAAAATCGGCATAAGTATTATTAATTAGTGCTGCCATAAAAACGATTAAAAATAATTTTCTGAACATTTTTCTTCCGTTGAGATAAATTGGAAGTATTTCGTTTGAAAAATAAAGAAAATGCGTGAATAATTGTATCGGCGGGATTATTACAAAAAGAAAATCCATCAATGTGTACAATATTCTTCTTTTTTTATTATCTTTCCTGAGTTCAATAGAGAGGATCCGTGCTTTGTTTTCACTGTTGAAATTCCCGCCAATCTCTGTTGAATATTTCATCAAAAAACGTCGAAAAAGCGGGATGAACCGTCCTTGAACCGTCTCTAAACCTTTCCACATACGTCTCACAAACGTCTCTAAACCGTCCTAACTACCGGGACACTGCGGCCATTCCCCCATCGCAGCCGGTGATTGATCTGAACCGGCGGGTCAACTTTCCATCGCTATGAAGTGGGACGGAATCCCCAGGCATCTCAGCCCGCCAACAAACCTCTGCCAATAAACCGGAACTTCACCCTGTAAATCAATTCACCGACCCCATCTCCGCGGAAATGACGTAATGTCACTATTTCCGCACGGATGCAACTGACCTAATACTATGCATTTTGAGCCGTATCATACACACGGGTAAATTTTTACCCCGCATTAAATTAATAGTGCTTCTTTGAATAATTTTATCTATTATCTGTTAAGCCTCCCGTCATTAAAAAAACGAGAAAGGACTATCTTATGAGGACTGTTAGAGAAATTATATCCGGCAAAGGTAATGATGTTTATTCTGTTTCTCCTGATGATACCATATTTAATGCCTTAAAGCTTATGGCGGAGAAAAAAATAGGGGCAGTACTGGTAATTGAAAACGGGGAAATTGCAGGGATAATGTCAGAGAGAGATTATGCCAGGAAAGTTGTTCTTGAAGGGAAATCGTCAAAGGACGCTTCAGTACGTGAAATTATGTCGCATAAAGTAATCTATGTTGATATAGACCGGATGGTTGAGGAGTGTATGGCCCTGATGATTGAAAAGCGGATCAGGCACCTCCCTGTGTTTGAACAAAATAAATTAGCGGGAATGATCTCCATCGGGGATGTTGTTAAAGCCGTAATCGATGAAAAAGAATTCGTAATAAGTCAGCTTGTTCAGTACATCAAAAGTACTCCCGAGATAGTTGAGGATACAGGTAAAACGGAATCCGTTTAAGCAGCAGTTTTAATTCTATTTGTTTCTCTGGTAGGTACCCATTAGTTCACCCCGGGCAATAATGTGTCCTTCCATCTTCTTTAATACCTCTCTTTTTGTTGCCCCGGAATCGAGGTGCACGGCGGTATTAAGTCCATACATCCTGAAGTAGTAGTGATGAGTTCCGGAAGGCGGACAGGGGCCACTGTAGCCTATCCTGCCGAAGTCGTTTGTGCCCATCAGGACTTCATCCCTCACGTTTTTTGTAGGTGTAGAATTTTCCATTAAAGAGCTTGCACCTGCGGGTATATTATAAACTACCCAGTGAGTGAAGTTCCCGCTGGAAGCATCGGGATCTTCAACAATAAGTACGAATGTTTTAACTCCCTCAACTTTACATTCCCAGCTTAATTGCGGAGAAACATTTTCACCGTCGCAGGTAAACTTCGCGGGAATACTTTCTCCCTCACCGAACGAACGCGATTGAATTTCTATTTCCATATTATGTTCCCCCTTTTCCTGTTGAGGAAAAGTTTTTATTGTTGAAAACAAGACAATTATGATAATGTAACCGATATACCTGTACAAACGTAAAATTTTTGCATACTCAAAATTATTCTAAATTTTAATCAACTTAAACTGGCAACAAGTGTCTTAATAAGATTGAGTATCCCGGCCGGGGCTACCCCGAACCAGACAAGCAAAATTGTTAAAATTCCAAGAGCAAATCCGCTTCCCAGGGAAAATCCCGGGAATGATCGGTTCTTCGGTAGAATCGGGATTAGAGTACATCGCTACGATGATTCGGAGGTAATAATAAAGTCCTATTACACTGTTAATAACAAGACTGATAACAAGCAGCCACATCCCGGTATTTACTCCCGACAGCAGCAAATAATATTTCCCGATAAATCCTGCAGTTAGAGGAATGCCTGCCAGCGAAAAGAGCATAGCAGTAAATATGGCAGATGTAAGCGGCCTGCGTTTATAGAGTCCCCGGTAGTCTTCTATGTCTTCAGCCTCCTTACCTTTGGAGGATAATATGGTAACCACTCCAAACGCTCCCAGGGTAGTAATAAAGTAGGCTACCAGGTAAAATGTAGCCGCATTTACTCCCATCTCACCTGCTGCAAGGAATGCTATAAGCAGGTAGCCCAGATGAGCGATTGATGAGTAAGCCAGTATTCTTTTTACATTCTGCTGCCTCAGTGCAAGCAGGTTCCCGGTAAACATTGAGGCAATTGAGATCACTACAAATATTGTTACAAGAGGGTAGAAACTGTAAAGGTTGAGCTCGTAAAATAGTCTTAACAGGAACGCAAACACGGCGCCCTTAGACACTGTTGCAATGAAAGCAGTTACGGGTGCCGGGGCTCCCTGGTATACATCAGGGGTCCATAGATGGAAAGGTACAATTGCCAGCTTGAAGCCGATACCCACAATCATCAGCGAAAAACCGAAAACCGCGAAGGGCGATATTTCTACTCCCGATAGCAGTGCTTTAACGATATCAGGGAAGAACATCGAGCCCGTATCAGAATAGACCAGTGCCATACCATAAAGAAGGAATGCAGATGATGCAGCCGCAAGTATTAAATATTTGATGCCGGCTTCTACGGGCTTCTGTTTGAACTTCGGGTAGGCGATTAATACGTAAAGAGAAACGCTTAATAATTCGAGTCCCAGGAAGAAAGAAATAAAATGGTTGCTGGCGGCTATTACAGAGGCGCCGAGCACAGCATTAAAGATGAGGATATAATATTCCTCGCTGTTTATTTCCTGGTCCTTCATATACTTATAAGAAAGGAGCACCACGAAGAAGGAGGCCGCGAATATCAATCCCCAGTAGAATAATGTGTAGTTATCAACCATCAGCAGCGGGGTAACCTGCCGCGGCATATATATTTTTATATAAAAGAGTCCAATAAACGCAGCAGCCAGGGCCATCAGCGAAAATACATTAACCACAGCATGGTATCGCTTAATTACTATGATAAGCATTATAGTAATAGGAGCGAGCGCTATTATTATCAGCGGTATAAGCACATAAAAGTCCTGTGCGTTCATCGTTTTACTGCCTGTTTATTACTTATGAATATGTCCATCTGCTTTTTGCCGTTTTGATTGATATCGTTTTTGATCACCTCGTATGTTTCGGGTACACGTGTATGAGTAAGTATTCTTTCGATTGATGCTTTTGAAGTATTCAGAAATGACCCGGGGTAAATTCCGATCCAGACTATTGCGAGAATTAGTCCCGCCATAATGACGATCTCCCGCCCGTCAAAATCGGATATCTTCCATTCTTCTTCTTTTTTTCCGAAGAAGACCTTCTGCATAATTCTAAGCGAGTAGAGGGTTGAGGCTACCAGTCCCAGTGCCGCTATAATCGTCCAGAACACGCTGGCCTGGAATGCGCCGGCAAGTATTAAAAATTCCGCAACGAAATTGCCTAGCGCGGGCAGCCCGAGGGAAGCCATGGCGAATACCATGCTCACTCCTCCCATTGCAGGGACCTGGTCCCACAATCCTCCCAGCCTGTTAAGATCGCGCGTATGAATTCTGTCCTGGATAGAGCCGACGAGAATAAATAAGGCCCCCGTGCTTATTCCGTGAGTAAGCATCTGGAGCACAACGCCCTGCATAGCCAGCTGGTTAAATGAAAATACGCCGAGCAGTATAAAGCCCATATGACTAACGCTGGTATAGGCAACGAGACGTTTAAAATCCGTCTGCGCAAACGCCAGCTTTGCCCCGTAAAGGATTCCTGCAACTCCAAGTATCATTGCCACAGGAGCGAAGGCTCTGCTTGCATCGGGAAAGAGCGGGAGGACAAAACGGAGTATTCCGTATGCGCCCGTCTTCAGAAGGAGACCCGCAAGTATAACGCTGCCTGCCGTTGGGGCTTCCGTATGAGCATCGGGCAGCCAGTTGTGGAATGGAACTGCCGGGAGTTTTACTACAAATGCGATCAGGAAACCAAGCATAATCCACATACCCGCTGCGGGCGATAACTTTGTACCTAGCAGCGCAGTGTAATCGAAAGTATATACGCCGGTATTATGGCCGTGAATAAAGTAGAGTGCGAGTATGGCAATGAACATTAAGAGTCCGCTTGCCTGCGTGAAGATAAAGAACTTGAATGATGCGTAGATCCTGTTTTCGTGTCCCCATATCCCGATCAGGAAGTACATCGGGATGAGCATCACTTCCCAGAACGAATAAAAAAGGAAAAGATCGAGCGATGTGAACACGCCTGTTATACCCGCAAGTATCCAGAGCAGGTTGAAGTGATAGAAGCCCACGCTCTTCTTTATGCTTTTCCATGAAACAAGCACCGACATAATGCCGAGGAACATTGTAAGGAGTATCAGAAGTATGCTTAGTCCGTCAGCCGCAAAATGCAGACTAATGCCGAACTGCGGGATCCAATCCCACTGGACTTCCGTTATCCACTGACTTCCTGTACTGATAGCTGTTGATGCTCCGCCTGCCAGCCACAGGTAGATTGCAAGCAGGAATGCGGCAATTAAAAATACCAGGGAAGTCCAGCGCGCAGCCGCTTCGCTTATATTGGACAGCAGCCAGGCAAGGAGTCCGCCTACGAATAAAATCACTATGATATAAACAAGTATCACGATAATAACACTATTGAAATTGTTAAGATTGCACCTATTACTAATCCTGCAGCATACCAGCGCAGATTACCCGTCTGCGTAATTTTTAAAATCTTATAACCGAGACCGGTAAGCCATGCAATAAAGGTATAGAAGTAATCGATAAAGTCGTGCTTGTCGATCTCAGCCATCCATACAACAGGACGAACGAAAACACGGTCGTATATTTTGTCAAACTCCCATCCCGAGAAAAGGAACTGAGCGATGAAGGATTTATTCGGTTCCGCGGGACGTCTTTTAACGTAAAGGATGTAGGCAATGAATAATCCCGAAAGGGCCAGCAGAGCGGTTATAACCTGGAACAGGATCTCCAGACCTTCCGAAGAATGAGTTACAACTTCGGGAAGCGTCTTTGTTAAGAAGCCTGAGAATATTGTTACGTGACCCAGTGTTGACGGAGTCTCTACAAATCCCCCGATGATAGAAAGTACGGCAAGCACGATCAATGGTATCTTAATAAATCCGCTAAGTTTCTTCTCGGGCTTCATCTGCATTTCTCCGTAGAAGGTTATAAAGACCATCCTGAATGTGTAAATGGCAGTTATAAAGGCACCGAGTATAGCACCTATCCACAGCCAGGGACTGCCGCCCGAGGCAGACCAGCTGTACCAGATAATAGCATCTTTGCTGTAAAAGCCTGCTGTTACGATCGGGAGAGCAGCAAGCGATGACGAGGCTATCAGGAACGTGTAGAACGTAACCGGCATTGCTTTACGAAGTCCTCCCATCTTAAACATATTATGCTCGTGATGCAGGGAGATAATGACAGCGCCGGCTCCGAGGAAGAGCAGAGCTTTAAAGAAAGCATGGATCATAAAATGAAATACCGCAGCCGACCAGGCGCCTACACCTAATGCAAGGAACATATATCCAATCTGACTGATAGTTGAATATGCGAGTACTCTCTTTATGTCGTACTGGTTAAGCGCGCTGAACCCTGCTAACAGTAGCGTTAGTGTACCTATTACGGCAACGATTGTCTGCACAGGCGGGGACAGAATAAAAAGTACATTGGTCCTTGCGATAAGATAGACGCCAGCGGTAACCATTGTTGCTGCATGGATTAAAGCACTAACGGGAGAAGGGCCTGCCATCGCATCCGGGAGCCACGTTTGCAGGGGAAGCTGTGCCGATTTTCCCAGTGCGCCTCCCAGCAGAAGTATAGATGCCGTAAAAGCCATAGTTGAACCGACCGGCCATTGCTGCTGAGCAGCTGACAGTATATCACTTATATTAAGCGTATTAAAATGCATCACCAGGTAAAAGAGTCCTATCGCCATCGCGGTATCCCCTACCCTCGTTACTATAAATGCCTTTCTTGCTGCCGCTCCGTTGGAAGGATCTTTATACCAGAAACCTATAAGCAGGTAGCTGCATAACCCGACTCCCTCCCATCCAAGATAAAGCAGAAGCAGGTTATCTGCCAGCACGAGTATCAGCATAGATGCGATGAAGAGGTTCATATAAGCAAAGAACCTTGAATAGCCGTCGTCATCTATCATAAATTCTGCGGAATAAAGATGGATAAGGAAGCCTACGAAGGTGATTACAAAAATGAATACCATCGAGAGAGAATCGAGATGGAATGAAATCGAAGGATTGAATCCCGCAACATCAAACCACTGCCAGAGAGTCTGTACATAAACCGGCGCAGGCCCGGCGGCAGATGTATAAAAAATACCTATAAGGATTGTTAGCACGGCAGATAAACCGACGGAGCCGACCCCGATAATTCCCGCTGCTGTTTTACCCATTCTTTTACCGAATACGGCAAGCAGCAGAAATCCAAGTAGTGGTAGAGCTATTATAACCCATAACAAACTAAGCATTTATTCTTTCCCTAGTCTTTCATCTTGTTTAGTTCATCCGCGTCAAGTGATTTATTTCTATTATGTATCCGCAGGATAAGGGCAAGGCCAACGGCAACTTCAGCGGCGGCCATCGCAAGTATAAAAATGAACATAACCTGTCCGTCAGGCTGAAGCCATTTTGAACCGGCAACAATGAATGCCATCCCTGCAGCGTTGAGCATTATCTCGATTGACATTAACATAAATACCAGGTTCCGGCGTACAAGCAGTCCCGTTAGGCCTATCATAAATAAGATCCCGGTTAACAGGAGTCCCGCCATTACAGGTACACTATTCATCCTTTTCCTCCAGGTACCTGTGTCTCTTTCTCTTCTTCTGATGACCTATATGATACGCACCCACAATACCCGACATAAGGAGCATTGCCGTCAGTTCCACACCAAGTACATACGTGGTAAACAGTGAGGTGCCTACTTCTTTAGGATTCACCTTGATGAACTGGAAATATGAACTGCCCGAGGTCGACAGCATAATAATGAATTCAACAAGGAGTATAACGATCAGCAGAGAAGGACCTTTCCAGACTCCCGGGCTCATCCATTTACTCTCCTGCTCTTCAGATTCTTTTCCGAGATTTAGCATCATTACCACGAAAATGAAGAGAACCATAATGGCTCCCGCGTAAATAATGACCTCGAGGGCGGCAACGTAAGGGGCACCGAATAAATAGAAAATAAACGCTGCCGAGAGAAGAGAGACTACCAGGTAAAGTAATCCATGCACGGCATTTGTTCTCGTTATTGCCATTACTGATGAGCCTATTGCTACTGCAGCCGATATGTAAAACAGTACATCCATCAGGGAATAAGTCTCCTTATATCAATTGGTTTCGCCTCGTTCTCTGCCTCACCTTTATCTTTCCCGCCGATCTTTAATCCTGCCACCTTGTAATAATTATATCCGTGATACTTTCCTTCTCCATCAATGAGAAGATCTTCTTTTTCATAAACCAGGTTCTGCCTGTCATATTCGGCCATTTCGAAATCGGGTGTAAGCTGAATTGCGTAAGTAGGACAGGCGTCTTCGCAGTATCCGCAGAAGATGCATCTCGAAAAATTTATTCTGAAGAATTCAGGATATCTCCTGTTGTTTTCATCCTCAGTAGCCTGAAGCGAAATGCAGTCAACAGGACAGGCTACTGCGCAGAGGTAGCAGGCAACGCATCTTTCACCTCCGTCGGGATCACGCGATAATATTATTCTTCCACGCCACCTGGGAGGCAGATAAGACTTCTCTTCAGGATACTGGATAGTGTCCCTCGGACTAAAAGCATGCTTGAAGGCAGCCCATATCGTTCTCAAATTGCTAAACATATTCAACCATAATCATTATTTTAATTTTACTTTCAATCTTCAATCTTTCATCATATCCTTCACGCCAGCGCAATTGCACCGGTAATCAGTAAATTCAAAAGTACCAGCGGGAGCAGGAATTTCCATCCATATTCCATTAACTGATCGTACCTGGGTCTCGGCATAGATGCCCGGAGCAGGATAAATATCGCGATGAAAACGAACATCTTTATCAGGAACCAAACATACGGCGGAAGAAAGCTGAATCCCAGCCATCCGCCAAAATAAAAAGTGACAATAAGCGCCGAAATAAGCGTTATTCCCAGGTATTCACCAACAAAGAACATCCCGAATTTCATACTGGAATACTCTGAATGATAGCCGGCAATAAGCTCACTCTCAGCTTCGGGGATATCAAACGGAAGACGGTGGGTTTCGGCAATACCCGCCAGGAAGAACACTACAAAGCCCACAAACTGGGGGATAAAATTCCATATACCCGTCTGAGCTTCAACAATTCCACGAAGACTAAACGTCCCGTTAAGCAGTACAATTCCCATTAACGATAGTCCCATAAACACTTCATATGAAATCATTTGCGCTGATCCTCTTAGAGCACCTAATAAAGAGTATTTATTGTTCGAGGCCCAGCCGGCTAGGACAATACTGTATGCACCGATTGATGACATCGCCAGGAAGAAAAGAACTCCCACATTCATATCACTTACGAAGAGAGTGGGAGAAAATGGCACTACCGAAAAGGTCATCAGCACAGCTACCATAACAATAGTGGGAGCACCTATAAAGACGGGCTTATCAACAAACGACGGGACCCAGTCCTCTTTCATCAAAATCTTAAGAGTATCCGCCAGCACCTGCAGAAGTCCGAACGGTCCCACCCTGTTAGGTCCGTACCTGTCCTGGTAAAGGGCCAGCATCCTGCGTTCAACATATATTAGTCCTGCCGCAATCGACAGCATCACTATCAGTACACCCAGTATAATTACGACTTTAAGTATTACATCAACTATCATTTTTCTTTACGACTATCCAATCATTATAATTAACATTAAGCCTCCTCCTCCTGACCGGCTTACTGTATAGAACAGTTTTGCCCGGAAGGACAGGGATGCCGACTATACCGCGCGGAATTCCTTTCTTTATTTTAACAGGCAGTCTGAATACTTTTTCACCAGCAATGATCTCCGCCTGTTCATCCTGTTTAATACCGGAGGCGGCAACATCATCGGGATTCATCCACAGGCAGAGTTCAGGGATCACTTCGTTAACGGCAGGTGCTTCTGCACTTAATTCCTCTGAACCAAAGATGTGGTAAACGGGCACTGCCAGGTATTCATCTTTCCGGCTCTCAAACCTTTTCAGCTGCAGGTCATAATAGCTTAAACCGGCAGATACATTTCTTTCGAATAATCTTCTTCCCGGGTCGCCGCCATGCAGCGGTCCCCCCACTTCGATCTGGTATTTATTTATTGATTGAACCGAATTCCATCCGGGTGACCAGAAATATGGGATCATCGATGAAGGCGGTTCTCCTCTGTAGCCTTCCATGGTGAAAGTCAGCGGTGAATCCGGATCGTCCGGAGGCTTTGGTTCACTAACATTTACATCTGCACGCATTGCAGTCCTGCCGCTGAACCGGTGAGGTTCACGCGGGATCTTTTGACCGGCTATCCTGAAACCGGGAGGAGGAGTAATTGTAGTAATATCCTTTAGAACCGGGACTGCTGCTGCTATTTCTTCCAAAAGATCTTCATAACTTATTTCAGCAGTTTGGGAAACAAGGTTTTCAGCAGTACTTTTCTTTCCCTGTTCACCGGCCTCACCAGGTGCTTTTCCTGATGCGTCGTTTTCTAGTTCATTCCCGGAACCGGAAGCAGAATTGGATGTCTCCGCATCGGGTGAGACAACAGATAAGAGCCTTGCCATTAACCGCCAGCTTTCCATAATCTCTTTATTGTCAGGCTTATAAACCTGGTAATACCTTTGAGCCCGTCCCTCGTTATTCACAAAGGTGCCGTCAGATTCCGCGAATGTTCCTGCCGGGATAATAATATCCGATATTTCAGTTGTCTCATTCTCAAGGCACTCGATCGTGACCAGTTTTGAATTCTCTGATAATCTCTTCGACAATTCCTCATCAAGTTCAGATAAATCGTTCTTCAGGTTTATCACAACTTTCTCTTTAACGTTCTGAAGAGAATCAAGAGGTTTGCCGTCAAGCAGCATGAGTCCCACACTGTTGGCTTTTGGAAAGACAAAGCTGAGCGACAGGTCTTTCCCGCTCTTTTGCAATGCATTTGCGGCATTTACGGCAGAACTGATGACCTGCTCAGACAAACATCCTGTGCCGGTTATAATCAGCGGCTTCTCTGCATTGGAGAAGTCGTCATACACACGATCAACAAATTTTTTCTCATCTTCTGTAAGACTATCCGGCGCCTTAACCTTATTATCAAAACGTGAGGCAATGGCATTACCGATCCTTGAGATATCATCAGGCGCAAGAGATATTGTTAATGCTGATACCTCCTCCAGCTTTGTTGTATATGAAGATGCTACGTACAGCGGAAGCTTCTCTTCCTGTATAGCTTCACGCACAGCAGCTTCCTGCCAGGCAGGGACTTTCATCTTTTCCAGGAGACCGGGACGAGGCTTCTTAATCGCCTGTCTTACAGACAACGCCAGCATCGGTGCGGTATTAGTAATATCTTCGCCAAGGATAAGTACTGCATCCGCCTGTTCAATATCCTGAAGAGATGGTGAATGGAATGCACCGCTTCTCATTACCTCGAGCTGGAGCTTCTGAAGCCGGTACTGCTCAGGAGTGATTCCAAGGAAATAATTATCATCGCCTACAAGCTTTTTCAGCAGGTAATTTGCTTCCAGTGAAGCACGGGGCGATCCGATGCCGATCACAGAATCACTATCTGAAATATATTCGTTTACATTCGTTATTGCGGTTTCAAGATCAAGACTCTCTTTACCGCCATCATTTTTCATCTGTGCCTGTGTTATTCTTTTTTGGCTGTTCACAAATTCATAACCGAACCGTCCCCGGTCGCAAAGGAAATACCCGTTAACCTGATCGTTGTATCGGCTGAGAATTCTTCTGAGACTCCCGTATCTTTCACCCGCAATGGTATTGCAGCCAACACTGCAGTGCACACAGATGGAAGGTGCGGTTGTTAAATCCCACTTACGGGTGTAATGCTGTTTAAGAGTTTTATCTGTAAAGACACCGGTCGGACAAACTTCAACAAGGTTGCCGCTGAACTCATTTTCCAGAACTCCGTCTTTATGTCGCCCAAAGAAAACATTATTATGAGCCGCAAAAGCATCAAGATCGCGTCCATCAGCATAATTCCTGTAGAATCTTACACAGCGGTAACACTGAATGCACCTGTTCATTTCATGATTGACAAAGGGACCGAGATACTGGTTCCTGTATGTTCTTTTCTCAAACCTGAACCTTCTGTAATCGTGGCCGGACATAACAGTCATATCCTGAAGATGACATTCGCCTCCTTCATCGCAGACAGGACAATCGTGCGGGTGGTTTGTCATCAGCCATTCGATTATCTCTGCACGGAAACCCACAGCTTCCGGGTTCTTAAGTGAAATGATCGTACCGTCGGATGCCGGTTCCATACATGCCATTACAAGCTTGCCTTTGTCATCGTTCTCGTCTTTGTATTTGATGATAGCACATTGTCTGCAGGCTCCTACCGATCCCATCGCCGGGTGCCAGCAGAAATACGGCAGGTTGTAGCCGAGAGAAAGGCACACATGCAGCAAATTCTGCTTTTCGTCTACTTCGTGTTTAACTCCATCTATTGTTATAACAGCCAATTTATCTCCAGGGACAACTTTTATTATTAATATGTTCTTCAAAATCTTTCCGGAAATATTTAAGAGCACTCTGCAGAGGCTCAGCCGCGCCGGGAGCCAGGGCGCAGAATGTATTCCCGGGACCTAATCTTTTTGCATGCATTTCAAGCAGATCCAGGTCTTCCATCTTTCCGTTACCGTCATCAATTGCTTTCAATATTTTTTCTACCCACGGCAGACCTTCCCTGCAGGGTGTACACCAGCCGCAGGATTCCTGGGCAAAGAAATGTTCAAGGTTATGAACCATTGCAACGGGACAGGTTTTATCATCAAGGACTATCATGGTACCTGTACCCATACGACTGCCGTACTTCTGAAGGCTTGTAAAATCCATTGCTACATCCATATCCTTCTCAATAACAAAATCCGTGGATGCACCACCCGGGAGAGCCGCTCTTAACTTATAGCCGTCAAGCATTCCACCGGCAAGATCTTCTATGATTTCGCGCATAGGAGTGCCCATCGGAAGTTCCCATAGTCCCGGCTTCTTAACCCTTCCGCTTACACCGTACAATTTCGTTCCGCCCCCGCCTTTTTCATCAGACAGGGATAGTTTCTGAAACCATTCGGCCCCGTTATTAATTATCCCGGGCACACAACTGATCGTCTCTACGTTATTTACTATTGAAGGCTTACCAAAAAGACCACTGGTCTGAGGATATGGAGGCTTTGCTCTTGGTGTTGCTCTCTTCCCTTCAAGCGCATTCAGCAACCCGGTTTCCTCACCGCACATATAGCGGCCGACGCTTGTATGCAGTGCCATATCCAGCGAATAATCACTACCAAGAATATTCTTTCCAAGGTAGCCGGCATTGTAAGCCTCGCTGATAGCTTTTGTAACAGTTTTAGCTGAAGTCTTGTATGCCCAGCGCAGGAAGATAAAAGCTTTGTCTGCCTGTATTGCATAAGAACTGAGGATCATTCCTTCAATAAGAAGATGGGGATCATTCTCCAGAATAAGCCTGTCTTTAAACGTGCCGGGTTCCATTTCATCGGCATTACATAACATATACTTATGGGGGAAATCCTCTCCCATCGGGACGAAGCTCCACTTCATTCCTGTTGAAAATCCTGCTCCCCCTCGTCCCATAAGATTCGCATCCTTCACCAATTTCTGCACGTCCTGGGGCTTCATCTTAAGTACCTTTTTGACGGCCTGGTATCCACCATTCTTTTCGTAGTCCTTAAGACTTACAGGCGTCTCAAACGCTTCCATATTTCGGGTTAAAGGTTTATCCATATTTCTCTTCAATTCAAGATTCGGTATTTGTCAATCAACATTTTCATCATTCATACTTTTCCAAAATCGCGTCCAGTTTATCAGGACTCAGATCTCTATGCAGATCATCATCTATCATTAAAGCAGGTGCATGATCGCAGGTACCAAGACAAGGAATCGGAAGTAAAGTAAAACGATCATCCTCTGTCGTTTCACCAAACGATATTCCAAGTCTTTGCTGCAGATACTCATATATTTTAAGGTAACCCACTATCCAGCAGCTTATGCTGTCGCAGACAAGAATTACATGCCGGCCCACAGGCTTCCTGAATACCAGGCTGTAGAACGTCGCCACACTGTCGAGTTCATCGACGGTCATATCCAGGTAATCAGCAATATCCTTTAAACTCTCATCGGATACCCATCGCTTGTTTCGCTGCACAATTTTAAGCGCCTCGATGCACCCGGCTCTCTTTGTCGGATAGTCCTTCAGGTGCTCGTCAATTTCCTTTTTTTCATCTTCCGTCAGCATTAAACTTCAGTGTTATTATTAATTCTTAAAAAAAACATAATACCTGATTTCACATTCACGCACATCAACTATCATTCGTTATCCATCCCTTATCTTATATCATCTTTACCTGCTTCCGGCAGGCAATTTCACATCATCCATATTCATCTATCTGTCCACATCCGCCAGTACAAAATCAATACTCCCCAGAATCGACAACAGGTCAGCCACAGTGTAGCCGCGACTTATATATGAGACCATCTGAATATGCGGAAACGAAGGAGTTCTTATTCTCACCCGGTAAGGAATTGTATCTCCGTTGCTTATAAGATAATAACCGTTATTTCCTTTCGAAGCTTCAACTCCTATAAATGCCTCACCGGGAGGAATAACCGGTCCCCAGCTCACATTCAGAAAATGAGTAATGAGCGTTTCAATATCGTGCATAGTATGCTCTTTTACCGGAGGTGTTGTAAGATGATGTTCCGATTTATAATTTCCTTCAGGCATATTCTTCATACATTGTTCAATTATCCTCAGACTCTGCCGCATCTCCTCAATCCGCACAAGCGCTCTGTCGTAACAATCACCGTTAATTGCGGTTGGTATATCAAAATCGAACTGATCATAGCCGGAATACGGACGCGTTTTACGGAAGTCCCACTCAAATCCTGTAGCACGAAGTCCGGGTCCGGTAATCCCCCACTCAACAGCTTCTTCAGTATCGTATACTCCAATCCCTATGGTTCTTGCTTTGAAGATCCGGTTTTTCATTATCATATTATCATAATTTTTCAAACGCGGGGGGAAATAATCGATAAACTCCTTAACAAGTTTATCCCATCCCTTAGGCAGATCCTGTGCCACGCCTCCTATCCTGAACCAGTTGGGATGCATCCTGTCGCCGGTAACCGCGCCGACGATATCAAATATCTTCTCGCGATCACTGAACATATAGAACACAGGCGACATCATACCGAGATCCTGTGCAAAAGTACCATACCACACAAGGTGGGAGGCTATCCTGAAAAACTCACTCATCATCACACGAATAACCTGTGCACGGGGCGGGACATCAATACCGGCCAGCTTTTCTACCGTAAGAACATAGGCAAGGTTGTTAAGTACGCCTCCCAGGTAATCAACACGGTCTGTATATGGTATAAACGTATGCCACGATTGTCTTTCACCCATCTTCTCGGCGCCGCGGTGATGATAACCAATTTCCGGAACCACGTGGAGGATCTCCTCGCCGTCAAGCTGAAGTACCAGGCGAAGGACACCATGTGTACCGGGATGCTGGGGACCAAGGTTAAGAAACATAAACTGATCATTTTCATCTTCACGTTCAAGTCCCCATTCTTCCGGCTTAAACTCCAGTACATCCTGCTCATACAAAGCCCTGTCTTCGGGCATTTGAAAAGGTCCCATTTCCGTTGCGCGCGCAGGATGTTCTTTCCTAAGCGGGTGGCCTTCCCACGTGTCCGGCATAAGAATACGCCGCAGGTTCGGATGCCCGTCAAACTTTATCCCGAACATATCGTAAACCTCGCGCTCGTACCAATCAGAATTCTGCCAGAGACCTGTTAACGACGGCACCTCAGCATCCGTATCCATCAGAGGCACTTTTATCCTGGCGTCTTCATTCCGGTCGAAAGAAAGTAGATGGTATACTACTGTAAAATCATTAGCCTGTGATTCATTTCGTCTCGACCTTGTTCGTTCATCTATTGCCGTAAGATCGTAGAGCATTTTATAAGGTTTTGGAATATCATTCTTAAGGTAGGCCAGAACTTCAGGGAGATGTTCTCTCTGGATCCAGATTGTGGGTACGTCATCCCTGGTTTCCTCGAACCGGAATTCGTAATCGGAAAAATTATTTTTCAGTTCATTATAAAGTGAATTTTCCATAAAGTTGACTGAAGATGTAGTTTTATACTTCGTCAGGAGGACGTAATGTCTTCACCTTCATTCTTTCACTCCTTTTCTTTTCTCTCATAGAAATTTTAGGAGCTTTCTGAACTCCCTGGGGACCAATCGCCCAGCTTAAAGGTCTTTTTTCTTTACCGGCTGCTTCCCTCAGAAGTACCAGTCCTTCCAGAAATGCATCAGGACGGGGCGGACAACCGGGTACATACATATCAACCGGCATAAATTTGTCTACTCCCTGTACAACGCTGTATATGTCGTACATTCCACCGGAGTTTGCACAGGATCCCATAGAAATCACCCAGCGCGGTTCCATCATTTGTTCGTATAGTCTTTTTATGACGGGAGCCATCTTTATGAAGACTGTCCCTGCGATGATCATTACATCTGCCTCTCTGGGGGTTCCCCGGATTACCTCCGCACCAAATCTTGAGATATCATACTTGCTGGTAATACTTGTGGCCATCTCGACGTAACAGCAGGATAATCCGAAATTGAAAGGCCACATTGAGTTCTTCCTCCCCCACGCAATGAGCTCATCGAGCTTGCTCAGTACAACCGACTGCTGTACAGCCTGTTCAAATGAACCATTGCCCGCTATTGTTTTAACGGGGTCCATGGGATTTGTCAGCCACCACCTCATCTGTTCATCCTGGTTTGCATAGTCCTGATTTTCATTAAATTAATAACTTCTATTGTATTGTAACCTTAATTATCTTTTATGCTCAAATTCAAATTCTTAATCTTTGATCTTCAACGACTTTCCTTTCAGCCGCTCGTGATAAACCTTGAGTATCTCTTTCCCCTTGGGACCAAAATCGAGCGCTCCAATCCTTAATTCATAAAGAAGAACTACCAGTAGTATCCCGATAAAAATTGCAGCAGCTATGTATCCGCCCCATCCTAACTCACGGAATGCAATTGCCCAGGAGATGATAAAAGCCGTCTCCAGGTCAAATATCACAAAGAACATTGCGACTATATAAAAATGTACAGGGAAACGAACTCTTGCATCGCCTGTACTCTTTATACCTGATTCATAAATTGTGTCGGTTTGTTTCTCTCTGTGGTGTTGTCCCAGGAAATATGACGCAGCGACCATTCCTCCAACGATAAGGACAACCAGCCCTGCATACACTAGGAGAGGCCATAATTCAAACTGAGAAGTTAAAGCTAAGGACAATATTCTTTCTCCCGGAGGTTTAGTGTTTTGAAAATAACATTCCTGCCTTATTTGCAAGCAAAATTATGGAAGAATAACCAAACGGATTGTGATGGGGATTAATAAGTACCCTTAGATATGATCCGGATGTGTCTTTTTTTTGAACTTATGAATATCTAATTGTTTGTGTATATTTAATGGATATTTCTAAATAAGCTATAACAAAACATATGAATCAAAAGGTGATAAAAATGAAAAAAATCCTCCCCCTTATTCTTTTAGCTATAATGGTTACGTTCACTGCCTGTGAAAATAAGAATGAAGAAGCAAATGAAAACCTTCCGGCCGGTACACATAAGATAACAGTAGCTGATTTCATTCAGACTCCAAATTATACCTACATAAAGGCTGATGAAAACGGTAATGAGTTCTGGATTGCTGTAACCAGGATGCAGCCTGAAAAAGGTCAGACTCTCTACTTCTCAAAAAGTATGGAAATGAAAAACTTCAAAAGCGATGCTCTTAACAGAACTTTTGAATCCGTTCTTTTTGTACAGGATGTATCGCCGACTCCCCCTTCAGCGGGACAGCCGGTAGGTCATCCCCAGGTGTATAACCAAACAAAGCAGGATGTAAATGTTCAGCCCTTAAAAGACGGTAAAACCGTTGCCCAGATCTATGAGCAGAAGGATCAGCTGAACGGACAGATAGTAAAGGTTAAGGGTAAAGTTGTAAAATATAATCCCCATATTATGGGAAGGAACTGGATACATATTCAGGACGGAACCGGAAAAGATAATAATTTTGATCTGATGGTTACCAGTGCCGATTCTGCCAGAGCAGGCGAACTGGTTGTTGTTGAAGGTACAGTTGAGATCAACCAGGATTTCGGTGCCGGCTACGCATACCCCGTTCTTCTTTCAAATGCTAAAGTAAAAGCACAATAACCCATAAATTATAAGCGGGCAGATAATAGTCTTAAGACTTAACAATCTGCCCGTTTTTCATTTCCCAGAATACGCCCTTCATACTTTCATATACAGAAAATCCCGGAGCAGCAGAAACAGCTCTGCCCGCCGGTAAGCAGACCGGTGATCCCTCCCGGGCGGCAGTTACCCGGATTCAGTCAGATTAAGCGGCGTCTCATCTCTGTGAATCATAATACACCCCTGCTATTTATCGATATGAGTTTACAAGCCCCATTTGCAAAGACGGGGGTGTAACTCATCTCCGGAATGGTTACCCAATTCCAGGGTAGTCACCCATCTCCGGAGCGTCAACCCTCCTCCACCATGTTATCCGGCGGTTCATCCCTGCCGGCAGAAATACCCATCCATTCTCAATTCGGGGAAGGCAGGTGATCAGTTCAGTGCCTTTATTTGGCTTTTTGTATACTAGTATTATAGACGGTTCAAAGACGGTTCAACGCCATTTTGGGGGGTAAATTGATGAAATTTTAAACGATAATTGTTGAAATGTTAAACAATGATTTGTTGTTAATAGCGGCCCGACAAATCAACTTCACCGGGCCCGCTTCATTATAATAGGTATTTATCTTATGCTAATACTTCTTCGTGCGTCTTCTTAACAGGTTTTACGAGATGGATAGAATCGACAACAGCGATAGCCGTCATATTGATTATATCATCAACCGTTGCACCTCTCTGAAGAACGTGAACCGGTTTCTTCATTCCGCGCAGAACAGGACCGATTACTGTAGCTCCCCCGATCCTGGCCATCAGTTTGTAAGCTATGTTGCCGGAATTAAGGTCAGGGAATATCAGTACATTCGCCCCGCCCTTCAGGGTGCTGAACGGGAAATCTTTCTCAATAATCTGAGGTACCACTGCTGTATCAGCCTGCATTTCTCCATCAATCATTATGTCAGGACGAAGGTTTTTAACTATTTCAACTGCTTTTTTAACTTTAACCGATTCGGGATAGGTTGAACTGCCGAAGTTACTGAATGATAGCATTGAAACTCTCGGAGTGAGATCAAATGCCTTAACAGTATCAGCAGCGGTTATAGCGATTTCAGCAAGCTGGTCAGAAGTTGGATTTACGTTAACTGTTGTATCAGCAAAGAAATAAGCACGCTTAGTTGTTACAACTATATACATACCCGATACAACTTTAAATCCTTCTTTTACACCGATACACTGGAGTGCCGGCCTTATAGTAGCAGGATAATGGGAAGTAAGTCCGCTTATTAATGCATCTGCATCGCCCATTTCAACCATCATAGAACCGAAGTAATTGACATCCATCATGAGGTCTTTGGCCTCCTTCAGGGTTGCACCTTTTCTTTGACGTTTCTTGTAGAATGCGGTTGCGTAAACTTCACGCTTGGTGCTGGTAGCAGGATCAATTATCTTGAATTCATCCTGGTCAAAACCAAGTCCCTCAATTGCTTTTCTGATATTAACTTCATCGCCAAGCAGAATCGGGAATGCGATACCATCATTATACGAAGCATGAGCAGATCTTATTATCTTCTCTTCTTCGCCTTCAGGATAAACAACCTTTCTCGGATCCTCTTTTGCCTTATGGATCATTACCCTGATCACTTCCTTGGATAAGCCGAGTCTCTCTTTCAGTTCCTCTTCGTATTTTTCCCAGTCCTCTATAGGCTGCCGTGCAACACCTGTCTCAATCGCTGCTTTTGCAACAGCAGGGGCAACGTGCCATAATACGCGGGGATCAAAAGGTTTTGGAATTATATAGTCACGGCCGAATTCGAAGTCGAGTCCGCCATAAGCATTTATAACCATCTCAGGGACTTTTTGCTTTGCAAGTTCTGCAAGCGCCCTTGTAGCAGCCATCTTCATTTCATCATTTATCGCAGAGGCTTTAACATCAAGCGCTCCTCTGAATATGAAGGGGAAACCAAGTACGTTATTTACCTGGTTGGGGTAATCGCTTCTGCCGGTAGCCATAATCAAATCGTCGCGTACGGCAACGGCATCTTCATAATTTATTTCAGGATCGGGATTAGCCATCGCAAATACGATCGGGTTCTTAGCCATCACTTTAACCATATCCTGTGAAACAACTCCGCCGATCGAAAGACCAATAAATACATCCGCTTCTACCATACCATCGGCAAGTGAACCGCCATCTTTCTCCTGTGCAAATATCTCTTTGTACTTGTTGAGATCTTTCCTGCCTTTATGGATAAGACCCTTTGAGTCGTACATATAGATATTTTCTCTCTTCGCACCGGCCATCATGTATAATTTACAGCAGGATATTGCTGCAGCGCCGGCACCGTTTACAACGATCTTCAGATCTTCGAGTTTTTTATTTGCAAGCTCGGCAGCGTTAAGTAACGCAGCGCATGAAATTATCGCCGTTCCATGCTGATCGTCGTGAAACACAGGAATGTTCATTGTTTCCTTAAGGGTCTCCTCAATCTCAAAGCACTCGGGTGCTTTAATATCTTCAAGGTTTATCCCGCCGAAAGTGGGTTCAAGCAGCTGAACCGCACGGATGATCTCTTTGGGGTCCTTGCTCTTCAGTTCAATATCAAATACATCTATGTCAGCAAACCTTTTAAATAAAACACCTTTACCCTCCATAACCGGTTTACCTGCATGGGGACCAATATCACCAAGTCCAAGTACGGCTGTTCCATTTGAAACTACAGCTACAAGGTTTCCCTTCGCTGTATACTTATAAACGTCGTCATCGTTTTTCGCTATTTCTCTGCAAGGTTCGGCTACCCCGGGAGTATAGGCTAATGACAGATCTCTTGAAGTAAGGCAGGGTTTTGTGGCAACGACCTCAATCTTGCCCCGCCTGTCCTGACTATGGTACTCAAGAGCTTCTTCTTTACTGATTTTCATTTTATATTTTCTCCATTCACCTTTTTGAATTAGAATTCTATTACAAACGTATTAAATACCCACATAATGTGCCACTAAGAATACCTCTTAAATGGGTAATAACCTATAAATACCTGGCGAATTCGTGGATTTTCCACTATTAAATGTTTAATTATTTAAATGATTCTCACTTGTGATAAAAATATTCACAAAACTGGTATGAAGTGATTCCATTATCGATGGACGGCAGAGATGATCGGTCGACTCATCTAATAGAGATGGCTCAACGCCCGTCTCTGCGAAGGGGCCCGGTTAACGACCCTGAAGCGGGTACCGGCACGTCTCAACCAAAGAGATAAATTAATGAAACATCAGGGAATGGGTTTAGATTTTTAAGACAGGGCAGCCTGCCCGATACGGGTCAACGACCTGTTTCTGCCAGGATGCAGGATAAAAAAAAGTACCGGTGGTTAAGCCGGTACTTATGGAGGAGAGGACCAGAGAAACGGGAGGGTTATCTACGTCCCCTTCCGTTGTTGGTTTCTCTTTTTTGTTCTGATTTCGTTCTGTTATTACTTTGTCTCTGAACCGATGTTTTCCTTTCGGATGAGCGATTAGTATTTTGTGTCCGGTTCACTTCAGTTCTTTTCTGAACAGGAGCTGAATAAGTTCTTGTTTCTTTCTTCTGCCGTGTATTCTGCTGAACTTTTTCCTGTACTCGTCTCTCTATCTTTTGTTCAGTCCTGTTCGGAGTAACCGTCCTGTTAGGTGTAACAGTTTTATTAGGAGTTACTGTTCTGTTCGGCGTAACTGTTCTGGTTTCTTTCTTAACAGGTTCTTTTCTTACCTGTGTTCTTACATCTTTTCTTTCATTTGGTCTTACCTGTGTATTGGGTACGGTTCTCTTTTCAGGAGTCTTCTGCTTTCTGATATCCGGTGTTCTGTTTACTTCCTGTTTAGTCCTGGTATCAGTCCTTTTCTGAACAGAAGTCTCAGGTCTCTGTATATTTCTTCCGAATTCAAGCTTCGAAGTCTCAAGGGCTGTTTTCCTGTTTGTTCTCTCTATCTTAACATCTTTAACCCTGGAGTTCGTAAAGTTTTTTCTATCAGGAATATAAGTTCTTACTTCATTATCGGTAACACGGTTTCTGTCGTTTATGTCGCGTAATCCTGATACTGTCCTTATCTTTCTTTCACGTATATTTATTTTACCGCGTTCTCTTATCAATCCTACGTCAACACCGCGATTAACCACTCTACCGTTCCTGAATCCATAATTATTTCTGATCTTAGTGTGTGAATATATTCTGTATTTATATTTAGGACCCGCGTAATACTTATACACATAAGGATCGCAGAAGTTGTGGTATTTTACAAAATGCCAGTGTGAATAAGGAGTAACATATGTATGTGTAAAGTGTATTCCGACTGATATTGAAAATACCGCATAAGGAGGCAGTGGTGCCCATCCTATATAGTTGTTATCATATCTCCACTCTACCCACGCAGGTGCCCACTGGTAGTCAGGAATCCAGACCCAGCCGTAGTAATTATCATAATACCATCTGCCGTAGTGATAAACGATGTAACCGTATGGTTCGTATGAATCCCAGTACCATCCGTCTGAGGTCCATATCCAGCGACCGTTAGCATACGGAGCCCATCCCATTCTCATATTAACTGGTTTCCATCCGTAAACTCCGTCTCCGAATTCAATCCATGACCCGTACGGTGATAACTGGGTATAGAAATACCCGAATCCATCATTATTCTGGTAGCCGCCGTAATTATAACTATCATCATAACCCCGGTCATAATATTCCTGGGCTCTGGTTTGAAAACTCAAACCTGTAATGATTATTGCTGCTATTAAAAGTATCTTTTTCATTTTAGACCTCACTTGTTTAGATCACTGCTGAATATCCAATGATCATACCAGTCGGAAATGTTCATTTTCTGCGAAAACAGAAGGAATTTGAAGGATTGGCCGTATAATTTAGTAGACAGATCAGATGATTATGTATACAATCATTTACCGTCTGAGGTTCCTCCCTTTCCAGGCAAATCCCCCCGCAAGACCCCCGATTGCGGAAACAATAATATAAGGCACCTGGAATAGTTCGGTCATTAAAAATACGGATATTTTCTTTTTTGATAGGAAAAGGTTCATCCCCCGCCTGATTATCATCAGTTCCATCAGGACCTTTACTAAAAGACTGACTGCAAGAGTGTAGGCAAAATATAAGGAACCTGAGAGTATCAGAACTGTCTGTATTATCAAACCGGCATAAAAGAGAAAAATCAGCACCAGTCGGGCTGTAAGTCTGATATCGTTATAAAACAAACTTTTGCTGGCCCATCGTTTTCTCTGGTTAAGGAAACTACTTATAGAATGACTGGGATCAGTAAGTACAACAGCTTCTCTTTCAGGACAAAATCTGATCTTATAATTTGTCTTCCGTGCTATTTTCTGCATCAGGAATTCATCATCACCGGAGGCAAGATGCAGATTATCGTTAAAACCACCAAGTTCATCGAATACTTTCTTCCGGTAGGCAATATTTGCCCCGTTGCAGATCAATGGGGATCCCGCTCCTATCAAACCTGCCCCCGCAAGAATTAGTCCCCCGAATTCTGTGCTCTGAATTCTGGAGAAAATCCCCGGGGCCTCGTTAAATTCTACAGGTCCCGAAACAAACGCTGTCTCTTTATCAAAACAGTTAATAATATGCTGCAGCCAATTTTTATGATGGATACAATCGGCATCAGTAGTAACAATTATATCGCCCTTCGAGTTTTCTATCCCGTACCGTAAAGCTTTCTTTTTATTTCCATTACCGGATCCGTCACCCGGCAGCTTTAATACTCTTATGTTCGAAGCTTTCTTTACCGATTCAGCAAGTTGAAAGGAATTATCATCCGAATTATCGTCAACATAAATTACTTCAAGTTTATCTGTGGGGAAATCAAGCTGTTCAATGCTCGAAATACTTTTGCTGATGTTCTGCGCCTCATTCCTGAAAGGAACAATGATTGAGATGAAATACTCCCCTGTTCCGTTAAAGGATGGCCCTGAGATCTTACCAAGCCCATTATAAATCTTCAAAAGAAACAGGAAATAGTGAACGGCAAGCAGCGTAAATATTATATACAGGTATATCATGATTTTCTTTTCAGAAAAAATATCAAACCGGTAAGAGCGGGCAAAAGTACATTAATGATGAACAGGAATATAGCGGCGTTGAATCCCGCTGCAGCACTTACACCAACCCGTTTTAAGAAATAAACTGATGCTCCTTCCCTGATCCCCAGTTCACCGAAAGAAACAGGCGGAATAATAGTCTTTGCAAACATTACAAGGTTAGCACTCCGGATATAATTCATAAAATCATACTGATGCGAAAATGCCGCTGTCAGCAGTGCAAACTGAATGATAAAACAAATGTAGAAAAGCAGGGATGTTAATAACAGTTTTAGTCTGAACTCATTGCTGCTCTGTTTAAGAAGAGCAATCCCGGAGAACAGGTCCCTGCTCCAGTTTCTGCGGTTTATTATCTTTTTCATAGCCGGCGTCACCAGTTCACCTTTTACCAGGAAATAGGCAGACACTCCAACCATCATTAATATTAATACTGTGTACAGAATTCCCGGGTCAATAAAAAACAGAAAAGCGATTGAACCGATAAGAAAAACAATGAGGAGACTGAAAAGTTTATCGATAAAAACTGCAGAAGATACTTTAAGGAGCGGTTTATCGGTGAAAGGGACTGCTCTGCCTACGTATTCACCAATTCTTGCGGGAGTAAATGCGCCCGCAGTAAAACCGTAAAACAGGGACTTTACAATTTTCCCTTTTTCATATTCTCCCATTAAACTGCCGCATACAAGTTTCCACTTTATGTACTGCAGGTATATATTAAAAAAGCTCAGCATAAAAGCGGCAGACAGAAGCTGCTTATCCGCATTAGTAAATACTGAAACTATTCGGTTAATATTTACGGAGTAAATTATAAATCCTATGAGGCATACGGCTGTTAACAGCTTGATTATCAGCAGGAACAGGCTGCGGTGTTTCAGGTACACATTCTTTACTGCAAGTACTGCTTCCGCCATTACTGCTCCACTTCAAAGATATTCATATTCATACCCTCGGTGCAGTTTGAGCACATATCTATTCCTTTTCTGTTATCTAATAACTGCTGCCTGAATGACCTGTATTCATTAGAATTCCAGACACTCTTAAATCCATTCCCGTTTAATTTACCCAGCTCAAAATCTGCATCCTTATCAAAGCAGCAGGGTACAACCCTTCCGTCCCAGGTGATTACAGAAGTGCGCCATAAAGCGAAGCATTTATTTTTAAGTTTCCCCTTCACTCTGAATGTTCCTTCGCCCACCTCATACCTTCTGTATTTTTGATTACCAGGTAAAAAATGAAGAGCATTTTCATAAGATGAGACCTGCATCGTCTTAAAAACCACTTTATCAACCCCGGTTTCCTTACCGTACTCATATACCTGGTTAAGCAGGTGCTCATTCTGTTTCATCACGATGAACTGAAGTTCCACAAAGGGTTTTTTGAGTCGCCGCTGTTTTTTCCTTTCAACCAGGGAACGCAGACCCTCATCTGCCTGTGCGAAAGTACCCCCCACCCTGTAATTCTGATAAGTTTCTTCATCAAGTCCGTCCATCGAATAAATTAATTTATCAGGGGCAGTATCAAGTATCTCATCCGCGTTATCTTTGTTTATGAAATGTCCGTTTGTACTGACAGATACGTACATCTTTTTTTCCTGTGCATATCTGATCATATGAGGCAGATTTTTGTTGATATAAGGTTCACCCTGGAAGAACAGCTGGAGGTAAAATCCTTCTCTGCTTATCTCATCCACAAGCTTTTCGAACCGATCAGTTTTCATCAATCCTAACGGACGGGTAAGGATCCCGAGTCCTGAGGGACATTCGGGACATTTTAGGTTGCAGTGATTAGTAGGCTCAATGGAATAACTTACCGGCATTCCCCACACCTTTGCTCTTTTTGAAAGCACAGAGATATTATATGATAACAATATTTTAAACGAATTGAGCAGCCGTTTCAGGGTGAAGTATTTAAGCAGATTTATTTCCATTTAACCCGTTTAATCTTTAACCAGAAAATAAATAATTGCGTGAAGTTTACAAAAGGAATAGGAAATTGCACACCCTTAATTAATACCGAACTTTAAGATTTGTTAGGAAAACGAGTTTTTCTTACTTTTCCTTTCAAAATTAACAAAGAGTGGTGCAGGATGTTTATAAATTATGCTGATCTTCCGGATCAACATCAGTTATTTATTGATTACCTCTATAACTTCGACAAAGTAAAGGGTTATTATAAGTATAACTTCCGGGATAAGGAAGAATACATAAAACTCTTTAAGAAGAGAGCCGAAACGCAGGATGAAAACAGAACTGCTCTTCACAATATTCTGCAGAACCAATACAGTAATCAGCAGACTTCAGAAAGAACCGCTCAAAATCTCTCCCTTTTGAAGGAAAAGACTACCCTTGCTGTTGTAACGGGACAGCAGCTGGGAATCCTTGGGCGGACCACTTTACACTTTCTACAAAATAATTACAGCAATTAAGCTCTGCACCAATCTGAACGAGAGATACGATGATTTTCATTTCGTCCCTGTCTTCTGGCTTGAAGGTGATGATCACGATTTTGAAGAAGTGAAGTCAATAAATCTTATCGATGAAGATAATAACCTGAAGAAAATATCGTATGAAGATGAGGTGCCTGAAGAGGAAAACAAAGGCAGTGTCGGTTTCCTTAAACTTAATCCCGACATAAACAGATTCTTTGATGAACTCAATACAGAACTGAGAGATACCGAATTTAAAGCCGATATACTAAGTAAACTTAAATCTTTTTACTCCGAAGGGAGAACTTTTAAGGATGCTTTCCGTGATTTGATTTTCTGGATCTTCGATGAATACGGACTTAATTTTATTTGATCCCCAGGATATTGAGGTCAAAAGACTCTTAACTCCGATCTTTAAGAAAGAGATCTCCGGTTTCAGAGCCCATTCTGAAAAACTGGTAAATATAAGTGCCAGGCTTGAGGAAGAATATCATGCACAGGTTAAAGTCAGGCCCATCAACCTTTTTTATCATACAGATGAAGGCCGGTATCTTATTGAGCCTGTTGAAAATGATTTCCGGCTTAAGAGGAAACGTAAAAAGTTTACCTATGATGAACTTCAGTCAATAATTGAAAAGCAGCCGGAAAGATTTTCCCCCAATGTTCTGCTTCGGCCCGTATGTCAGGATTATCTTCTGCCCACTGCCTTTTATATCGGCGGACCAAGTGAAATAGCATACTTCGCACAGGTAACACCGCTTTACAGCCTTTACCAGGTAGAACCTCCTATAGTCTACCCGAGATCTTCGGCAACTATTCTTGAGAAAAATATTAGTTCGCTTCTTGAGAAATATGAATTAAGTCCGGAAGAAGTTTTTATTGATCCTGAAGAACTAAAAAATAAAGTCCTGGCTAAGATCTCTCCCAATTCACTGGATGACGTCTTCAGCCAGATCTCAAATGAGATCGATCTGACATATGACAGGCTGAAAGAAAGGCTTTTCGAATTCGATAAAACCATTGCTGATGCCAGCACAAAATACCGGCAGAAAAGCATTCATTACCTTGATGAATTAAAAGGGAAAGCTCTTGATGCCCAGAAGAAGAAACACGAAGTTACATTGAGGCAGGTTGACAAATTAAATACTGCCCTCTTCCCTGCTTCAAACCTGCAGGAAAGAGAGTTAAACTTTTTATATTTTGCTTACCGATACGGAACGGACTTTATTAAGACGATATTCAATGAGCTTTTAATAAATAAGTTTGAGCATCAGGGCATAAAACTTTAAGCGATCGTCTCCTCAGTTTCTGCATCGAAGAAGTGGAGCTTTTCGCTGTCCAGGATAATCTTACGCCTCGACCCGGCTGAAGGCACTTCACGCGCGGGGATCCTCGCAACAAACTGCATATTGTCCAGCTGGAAGTAAAGAAAAATTTCATTGCCCATTGGTTCAACTACATCAAGTGTAACATCAAGGGTCATAGGATCGTTTCGGTCAGATGTTGCCGCATCATATATATCCTCGGGTCTTATTCCCATCCATAATTCCTTATTCACGTATTTCCGGAGGTTATCTGATTTATTCGCGGGAAGGTTTATTTTCAGGTCGTTACCGGTGCTGTTAAATGACAAAGCACTGCCGTTTTCCAGTTTTCCCTTTATAAAATTCATAGAAGGACTGCCTATAAATCCTGCTACAAACCTGTTTGTGGGTTTATTATAAAGGTTTAATGGAGTATCTACCTGGTTAACAATACCGTCTTTCATAATTACAATTCTTTCGCCCATAGTCATAGCTTCTGTCTGGTCGTGTGTTACATAAATCATTGTAGCGCCCAGACTCTGATGCAGTTTTGATATCTCGGTACGCATCTGCACCCTTAGTTTTGCATCAAGATTGCTTAGAGGCTCATCAAATAGAAAGACTTTCGGCTTGCGTACTATGGCTCTGCCGACTGCAACTCTCTGCCTCTGCCCTCCGGACAGTGCCTTTGGTTTCCTGTCGAGATATTCTTCAAGTCCTAATATTTTAGCCGCATCAGTAACTCTTTCTTTAATCTCTTTCTTGTCGAATTTCCTGAGCTTAAGACCAAAAGCCATATTCTCATATACACTCATATGAGGATAAAGAGCATAATTCTGAAATACCATTGCTATATCCCTGTCTTTAGGCGATACATCATTTACCTTTTTACCGTCTATGAACAGTTCCCCTTCAGTTATTTCCTCAAGACCGGCAATCATCCGCAGAGTAGTAGACTTACCGCAGCCGGAGGGACCGACAAGAACAACAAATTCTTTATCTTTTACTTCAATGTTTATGTCCTTTGCAGCAAGCTGCCCGCCCTCATAAACTTTTGTGACGTTTTTTAATACTACTTCAGCCATTGCTTACCTGGTTTAATTGTTGAAGAAATCCGGGGTTTGATATTTTGACACAATCAAAATTATTGACTTTCCCGCCGTCTTTCAATATGGAAGATAAAATTCCAAAAGCCATAGCAATCCTGTGATCATCATAGCTGGCGAATGAAGGGTTATGCTTCGTAATATGACCTGAGATTGAAAAACCATCCTCGTACTCTTCTATATCGAGACCTGTTAGTCTCAGATTCTCACAGACAGCTTTTATTCTGTCGCTTTCTTTAAACCTGAGTTCCTTTGCATTCTCTATTTTAAATTCGCCATCAGCAAAAATACCGGCAACAGCAAGGACGGGAATTTCATCAATAAAGTTTACTATAGGGTAATCCTCAAGATCTATATTCTTTAAGCTGCTGCTTTTCACAAGTACATCACCATATATTTCACCCGCATTCTCTTTCTGGTTAACCATCCGGATATCAGCTCCCATTTTCTATTAATATTTCAAGAATTCCGGTTCGGGAAGTATTAAGTGAAACGTCTTTTACCAACAATTCCGATCTTTCAGACAACAAAGTCAGTATTATAAAATATACCGCAGACGAGATATCACCAGGAACAAAAAACTCTTTGGGTTCGGGGTAATTCTCCTTTGATACATACGAATAATATTTCCCATCCTTCACTTCAGTTTTAAGATCGAGCATTCTTTCAGTATGATTTCTTGAAGGCCACTGTTCAATTACAGTAGTTGTATCTTCAATGTGGAGTCCCGCCAGTAATACAGCACTCTTAACATGAGCACTCGCAACAGGAAGTTCGTAGGTTATCGGATTAAGTCGATCCGATGGCAATATATTCAGCGGAAGAGTAGAATCCGGTGTGGCAGAAACCTTAGCTCCCATTGAAGTTAAAGGTACTATAATTCTTTTCATCGGTCTTGAAGATAGTGATCTGTCGCCTATTAATTTCGTTTCGAAATTCTGTGCGGCCAATATCCCGGTGATCAACCTGGCAAGAGTGCCCGAGTTGCCGGCATCAAGGGGGTCAGAGGATTTTGTAAAACCTTTATATCCTTTGCCGTCAATTAAAAAAGTACCACCTTTTTCCTCAATGGATACACCGAGCTGCTTAAAACACTTAATACAGGAAACGACATCCTCGCCCCGGGAAAGATTTTTAATTTTAGAGGTACCTTCAGCAAGACTGGAAAGCATGACTGCCCTGTGAGAGATTGATTTATCTCCCGGCAGTATTAGTTCACCCTTAACCTGTGAAATCCTGTTGAAGACATGTGTGTTTTTCATTTTTTAAGCCAGTCCTCTGCTTTTTCAAGTAATTCCTCATTTAATTCCCCGGTATTATACATTCCTTTTTCAAGTCTTTGCCGCAGAGCTTCATATAGAATTACAGCCGAGGCCACCGAGACATTCAGACTCTGAACCATTCCGAACATAGGTATCATAAATGTTGCATCGGCTGCTTCAGCAGCTTCCTCAGATACTCCCCTGTGTTCATTGCCCAGAACAACAGCAGACTTTTCTGTCAGGTCCAGGTCGAACAGACTCCGGGAATTCTCATTAAGAGCCGAAGCATAGATCTTAAAGCCGCCTGCGCGTAATTGAGAATAGCATTCATCTATGGTTTTATACTTTTCTTTCTCAACCCATTTGAAAGCAGAAGCCGAAGATTTTTTCCCGATCTTTGGAAACTGATCGACATTATAAACGAGTGAAACCTTTGGTACTCCCACGGCATCGCAGGTTCTGAATATAGCGCTAACGTTATGAGGATCGTGAATGTTTTCGATAACAACTCTTAACGAATCCTGACGTGCGCCAAGGACCCTGTTAATTTTTGCCGTTCTCTTCTCAGTTCTGATACTTTTCACTAACTGCTTTTATTAAATACTAATTTGTAGACAATTTTATTTTTACCTGTACGTGCTCTGTCTATTTTAAATTTTTCTTTTGAGCTTATTTTGAGGTAATACGCCGCAAGATCGGTTATTTTATCCATAACGGTATCCTCATCATGAGCCCACGACTCACATCCTCTTATTCCGGGTATCTCAGCCGTATACCCGTCATCGGTTTTCCTCACAATTATATCCAGTATCATAATTATATCTTCTCCGTATTGTCCTTCAGCCCATCTCCTTTTTGAGATCTCTGCGGACGATACCTATGGTCCTTTAACTACGATTCGCCGAGAACGATTTTTACGCTCGCGCTTGCACCGATCCGGTCTGCTCCGCTGGCAACCATTGCTTCCGCATCCTCGCGTGACCGTATTCCTCCGGAAGCTTTAACGCCAACTCCCGCACCGACAACATATTTCATAAGCGCAACATCACCAACCGTTGCTCCTCCTTTTGAAAATCCCGTAGATGTCTTAACAAAATCGGCGCCTGCCTTCTTTACCAGCACACAGGCTTTTATTTTCTCTTCATCGGTCAGTAACACAGTTTCGAGAATTACTTTTGAAATGACATGGCGTTTTCTGGCAGTCTGCGCTACCTGGTATATATCATTATATACATAATCATAATCACCTGCTTTCAATCTTCCGATATTTATAACCATATCTACTTCAGCGGCTCCGTTCTCAATAGCCTGTTCCGCTTCAAACTTCTTAACCTCGGTTGTAGTAGCCCCGAGAGGAAATCCGATTACGGTACATACCTTTACGTCACTGCCTTTAAGCTGTTCACTGCACAATGGAACGAATGACGGATTAACACACACAGAGGCAAAATTATATTTCCTTGCTTCACCGCATAGTTTGGTTATATCTTCGGTAGTAGCTTCAGGCTTCAGCACTGTATGGTCAATCATTCCCGCAATTTTCTTATCCTGAAGTACCTGCCCTACACCTATCCCTGCAGAGATCCTTTCGGCACCGACATTAACTATATTATTTACAGCTTTCGGCTGGGTAACCACATTAGTTTCCCATCCCTTGCAGGATTCTGTTTTGCAGTAAAAGTCGCGCAGCGTTTTTTCAAGAAATTCCTGTGAAACTTCCTCTGTTGAAATATCATATTTCATATCATCCACCGTATTTTTGATAAGCTTTGAATGTATTCTGAAGCAGCATGGCACGTGTCATAGGACCCACGCCGCCGGGGACAGGCGTAATATATGAACTTTTTTTTGAAACATTTTCAAAATCTACATCACCCGTCAGTCTGTATCCTTTTGATTTTGAAGGGTCATCTACCCGGTTAATTCCGACATCGATAACAACAACTCCATCCTTCACCATATCAGCCTTCACAAAATCAGCTCTCCCTATAGCGGCAATCAGGATGTCGGCCTGTTTCGTATAATCCTGAAGATTCTTTGCAGCTGAATGGCATATAGTAACAACCGAATTGGCATGGTCTTTTTTCTGGAGCATTATATTGGCTATGGGTTTGCCCACGATATTGCTTCTGCCAAGTACAACAACGTGCTTTCCTTTTGTTTCGATATTATATCGAATCAGCAGTTCCTGTATACCCGCAGGTGTGCAGGAAGCAAATGTATCTTTCCCGATAACAAGGTTACCAAGGCTTGTGGGACTAAAGCCATCGACATCCTTTTTAGGTGAGATCGCCTCAATTATCTTATTCTCATCTATATGTTTAGGGAGAGGAAGCTGAACAAGAATCCCGTGAAAATCAGGATCGTCGTTATATTTCTTAACAAGTGCCAGCAGATCGTTTTCAGATATATCCGCAGAATGAAATTCGGCTTTGGTTCTCATCCCGATTTCTTCACAATCCTTAATTTTGCTTCTGACATATACCTGTGAGGCAGGATCTTCACCAACGAGGATAGTGACAAGTCCCGGTTCATTTTTCCCTTCAGCTTTGAGTTTGTCAATCTTCTGTTTCAGTTCTTCTCTTATATCTGCAGCTGTCTTTTTTCCGTCAATTATAGTCATTGCGCTTTTTTTCTTTCCTCATTTAATTTCATTTAATTGATTCAGCTTTGAAAAATCATAATTATAATTCCGGGTTAAATATCTTTTTATCTTTTTGTCGGCAAGTATCTCTTCCGCAAAGGGATTTGAATTCTGCCACCCGGTCAGTTTATTCTGCCTGTAATTTTCGAGTCTTCTCAGTGTTATTTCACAAAAGACGGGATCAATATCAATAGTATAACAGGTCCGCTCACCAATTTCTGCTGCCAGCAGAGTTGTGCCCGAATGTGAAAAGAAATCTATTACCAGGTCTTTAGGTCTGCTGCCCGAATTAATTATCCTTTGTATCGCCTTCAAAGGTTTCTGAGCGTAGCAGCCATTGATATTTTCATTCATACGGTAAAAGATCTGCTGAACATCCACCCAGACATTGCCGGCCCGGATAAATTCAGATTTACTCCTTTCAAAATTCTGCGTGGTTTTACCGTTAACTTTCTTGTAATAACCGTTCATTATTTTAGGGATATCTGTGTATTCGGCTTCAGTATTATAAAGCGGCTTTCCCTTTGTGTAATACAGAAGTTCCTGGCGCACCGCCATCCAGTTTTTCTGGGTACCGTATCCTCTCTGGTTTCTCATCGTTATAAAACTTCTGGATGAAAATCCGGAATCACGCATCATAATTATGAAATCAGCAAGAGGCTGAAAATGTTTATTCTGGTCTGCGCCGAGCCACACGTAAAGTGAAGCATCTCCGGCAAGAAAATCGTAGGTATTTTTAATCCACAATCTGCTCCATTCAATGAACTCCTCAACATCCGTTTCTTTGAATGCAACAAAATTATAAGGGGGATCGTGAACTGCAAGTACTGCTTTTTTTTTGCCTTTAAGAGATTTCACTGACTGTGCATCTGCGCTGTCGAGACAGGCTATTTTATGTCCAGATATGCTGTCTTCGTAGATATCACCATACTTAAATCGTGAATAAGGCAGCAGTAACTTATGGAGTTTTTCATCGAGATCGATCCTTGGAAGCGGAAAATTTATCATACAATCTTATTCTGCTTTTTTAACAAACTCCGGGAAAAGTATCTTTTCAATCTCAACGGTTTTCCCTGTTTCTGTATCGATCTTAAACAGCATACCGCATATATGCACATCGTTCTGGGCAGTTTCGTATTTCTGAGGTGTCTGATAAAGGAACCTGTTTATTGCCGCAACGGTTTTCATACCTATAACGGAGTCATAAGGACCCGTCATTCCAACATCGGTAATGTACCCGGTACCCATAGGGAAGATCCTTTCATCATTTGTCTGGATGTGGGTATGGGTTCCGACCATCACACTGACTTTTCCGTCCAGGTAATTAACAAGGGCAAGTTTTTCAGCAGTAGCCTCTGCGTGAAAATCAATAAAAATTATGTTTGTTTCTTCTCTGAGTTTTGGAATTATCCAGTCACAAGTGCGGAAAGGATCATCTATGGTTGCCATAAAAGTTCTGCCCTGAAGGTTCATTACAGCCACTTTACCTTTCTTTGTTTCGGCAAAATAGTAACCGTTTCCGTAAGTTCCACGGGGATAATTCAGAGGTCGTAATGCGCGGGGTTCATTTTTGAGGTAATCCTGCGACTGATGTTTGTCCCATGTATGATTACCTCCGGTAATTACATGCACCCCGAGATTAAAAAGAACCTCTCCCTCTTTAGTAGTACATCCTTTACCGTCTGAAGCATTTTCACCATTTGCTATAACAAGATCGGGTTTATATTTCTGGATAAGTCCCGGCAGCCATGTCTGCACCATTTCCATACCGGGTTTTCCAACAATATCCCCGATAAACAGAATATTAAGTTGATTCATAATCACCATAAAGTAATTTATAAATATATTGAAAACGTGACAGAATTAAAAAAATGATGCGGGTATACCCCGGCAGGAAAGACCGGATTCAGCTGTGCTTAATGGAGCAGTATTGTAATCAGATACACGTTGAAACTAATTCTTTATAGCTGCACTCTCTACCGCCCCCGATAAATGAATTAACATTCAGACCTGCTGAGAAAGTAATTGGTTGAAACAATTTTCTCAGAAAATATTATCTTTGGGAAACCGATTGGAAAAATGCAAAAAGACTCTCTTGAAATACCCCTCGAACAGGCCTCTTTCTCTATAATTGATGTTGAGACGACAGGATTATCTGCCCGGCATAATCATATAATTGAGATTGGTATTGTAAAGGTTTCAGATCTTAAGATCAGGGAAACTTACCATTCGATGATAAATCCCGGAAGGCCGATCCCCTACTATATTTCTCAATTCACGGGGATAAATGATGATGATGTTTACGATGCACCCTTCTTCGAAGATGCTGCCGATGAGATACTGGATTTCATATCTGAAGATATCATCGGGGGACACAATTTCTCTTTCGATAAAAGCTTCCTTAAAAGGGAATTCCTCTATTCCGGCAAGGGAATGCTCTATAACAGGGATATCTGCACGCTTAAACTGGCGAGAAGAATGTACCCTGATCTTCGAAGCAAATCATTATCAAATATGTGCAGACATTTTAAGCTTCATAACGAAAATTCTCATCGTGCATTATCAGACGCTAAAGTGACGGCGCAATTATTGATCCGGATGATTGAAGAACTGAGAGACAAACAAAATATTAATACAGTTGATGAACTTCTCAGCTATCATAAAAAACCCGCCGTAAAGGAGAAAGTTAAAAGCATAAAGGAACCGCTGAGAGAATATGCAGCAGGACTTCCGCAGGCACCCGGCATATATTATTTCCTTAACTCAAAGGGAAAAATAATTTATATCGGGAAAGCAAAATCTCTGCGTGACAGGATAAAATCATATTTTTCCCCAACCGCTCCCCGCAAAGCTAAAAAGATTGTGCAGCAGGCTTCACGTATCAAAATAGAGATAACGAATACGGAACTTACTGCCCTGCTGATGGAGGCTGAGTCAATAAAGCTTGTTAATCCCCGCCACAATACCCAGCTTAAGGAGTACGGGAATAAATACTTCCTGAGGATAGATGAGGCTGATCATTTCCCGGGCATCGAGATATGCAATTATTTCGATTTTGACGGAAGAGATTACTTCGGACTCTTCATCACTAAAAAGAAAGCAAATGCCCTGCTTGAAATGCTCCATAAAACATTTGCTTTAAGAGAATGCAATGATCTGGAATTTAGTAAAGAAAAAGTCTGTTTCCTTGCCGATATTGAAAGATGTCTTGCCCCCTGTATAAAAAAATCCAGAGAAGAGTATGATGAGGAGCTGCAAAAAGTTTATGAATTCCTCTACGGGAGGAATCAGTTTGCGCTTGAACCGACTTCTTAACAAGATGAAGGAGTACTCCGACAAACAGAAATATGAAAAAGCTGCCGAGGTTAAGGAAGTAATAGATATGATCCTTAACCAGACATACAAATCATCGGTACTGGCTGAGCCTGTGAACAAGGCTAATGTACTTTTTGAAGTCAGAGGCAGTTTTGAAAACGATTATATGCTGCTTCTTGCCGGGAAGATATTTATAAAGAAATACACGGTGAATGGTGAAGATCATTTCGAAGAAGCACTGGAGGATTATTTCAGCGGGGCTATAAATTTGTCTGTCCTGCCCGGTGAAGAAGATCTTGAAAAAATGAAAATCACTCTGAACTGGCTTATTAAGAACAGGGACCTGGTACGCGTTTTTTATCTAAAAGAATACAGCAGTAAGGAAGAGCTCTACACAAAAATATCATCAGCCAATTTCAAATCCGCCCCCTCCCCCGAAATTTACTACGACATAAAAGAATTTATGACCCACGAAACCAGGGAAAGTATCTGACTTAAAGATCTTTTGCTGATGAAGTAATCAACTCTCTGTCTACAGACTTATTGTAATAGCTTTTATGACAATTCCAGCATTTATCCAGATCAGGTTTATTTTTTATATCTTTTTTCTTTTTGTGACAATTAATGCATTTTGTATGCATTGCTTTAAGGTAACTTACAGCATAGATAAAATGCTCGGGCAGGACTGAATTTTCTTCGACTTTCATATCCTCTTTATGACACTCCATACATCCTTTCGCAGTGCCTGCAGTTTTAGGAGAACCGTACAGATGACAGATGGTGCAGGATTTATTTTGAGGGTGCAGGCCCTTCAGCCGTTCTTTTTTAGTAACTTCAGCAATATGTTTTTCATGATCGAATATGGACGTTTTTTGAAACATTGATCGATGACACCGGGAACACGGGGTCGATCGATCATTTGGTAATGAGATATGATGGCATTTTATACATGAATGCTGCTTCCCCAGCGTTTCCTGATGTTTTAAATGAGGAAATTCAGTACTCATCCCGTTCTTATCTCCGTCAATGAACAAAACAGAACGGGTTATATCCATTCCTGTAGCAGGCTTAATATCCGATTTCGTATCACCTTTATACGGCGGGTACATAAGAACAAAAGCTAATGGCAGTACAAAAACACCTATAAGGGATATCCTGTTCAGACTGCTCTGAAGGACAGTCTGCCACACACGTGAAATAGAATCGAATGCAGCTTTAAATATTCCTTTATCTATTTTATACTGCTTCCACTTATCGTCAAAAATAGAGAAATTCTCAGAGATAAAGAGAAATACGAGCGTAGCTGCCGCCACAACACCTATACTTAATACCCATTCTTCAAACGAAGGGAAATAAATTGTTGCAGCATCTCTGAAATACCCGAAGATTCCAACATCCATTCGATTTAAAACCAGACCTGCAGCAGAAAGAAATGATGCGGCCCCCAGGCCATAAGGTGATTTCCTGCTTTTCCTGAATATGACAAGTGCGGCCGGCAATGCAGAAGTGAACATTAGTTCTATTACATAAAGCCAGCTTTCCCAGGTTCCGGCAAATAAAACATTTATCAGATTAAGCCTGAAAAGATCAATAACTTTAAGCAGTAAATAAATCGTTAATAAAGAAGCGGCGATACAACTCAAAGAACTCAGCATTGGTATATCCTTACCATATGCTGATTTTGCCTTCTCTGCGGCACTGTCGTCCCGCAGACATATCCCTGCTGCCCTGCCGTTATTCTTCTCAGCAAATATAGAGGGAGGATCGTAGAACCTGGCATAAAATAGTTTAACCATAATCAAAAACATGATACCGCTGCCGGCAGCAGATATAAAAAAGTATGCAGGCAGCCACGATGAGTACCATAGCGGATGAAGGCGATAAGGCGTTACCAGGAATAAAGAACCCAGTGAGGAATGATGAAGGCAGGAAAGAATAATTCCGATGAAAACTACAACAGCTGCAACCTTGTGTAAAATATGGACTAATCTCTTAAGCTTATATTTTTCCAGAATATTGGGTATTAATTCTATGAACGTCACTGAAAAGTAGAGCATTACACACCAGAAAACCTCGAATAAAAACGAATGTTCATTCCACATAAAGAGGGGATGCCAGAACCGGTCAGGCAGACCTATATCAAATAGCAGCGCAAAACATGAACTTCCATATCCCAGGAAAGCAATGAGAATAGCTGGTTTTACCAGTGGTTTGAACTTTTCAAGTTTCAAAACATAAACGAGAAAACCGATTGTAAATCCGCAAGTTGATAACGCCACTCCTGCAATCATATTCAGGACTTTCCACAATCCCCAGGGCACAGCATCGGTGAGATTTGTTGTTGCACCCAGTCCGAACCACAGACGAAGGACTGCAGCAGTTAGACCCAAAAACACCAGGATCCAGAGAATATCTTTAATAAATCTTGTCCGGTTAATCATTCTGCTTTTTCCCTTGTTTCTTCTTTATCATTATCAATCTCAGCATTCTCAGCCGATAATTCTTTTTTTCTTTTTATGATCCAGTTAATTCCCAGGAGAAAACTTCCCACCGTTAAGGCGATTACCGGTGTTTTCTCAATAAGCGGTTCTGTTAATTCCGGGATTGACTTCAAAGATTCAGCCTGCCATCCCATGGTTTCTAAAGAAATATCCGATATATATAGTACGGATGTTCCCCCAAATTCTCTTTCACCCCATACATGGTCAATGTACCTGTTTTTGTTTTTATTGATTATTGAATGCGCCTGGTTAAGCAGTTTCTTTCTTTCCCCAAATATGATGGCTTTTTGGGGACATGCTTCAACGCAGGCCGGAAGCTTATTTTCTTTGACCCTGTCGTAACACATATTGCATTTTTTCATATAGGGTCTTACTGCGTCCCATTCGTACTGAGGTATATGAAAAGGACAGGCGAGCATACAATACCGGCACCCGATACATTTATCAGGATCATAAATAACAGGACCTTCTCCTGATTTAGTTATTCCTCCTACAAGGCAGGCTGATACACAAGCCGGCTCAACGCAATGCATACAGGATAGTCGGGCAAACCGCCCCCCCTTTATTTTTTTTACCGTAAGCAGCCGATCAGCAGATAATCCGTTTATAGAAGAAGCAAAGTCATAATATGATTTCTCTGCATCTAAATTATTCTTATCTATACACGCATCTGCACATTCCGCACAGCCCGTACACTTAGTAACATCGACGAGTATAGAATACATTATACCTTAGCCTCCTTTCCGAACAAAGCTTCAGCCACTTTATCTCCTGCTCCGGGTTTAAGCTGCCAGTGTACTGCCGATAATCGTTCGAAGAAATAAAGAATAATATGGGCAAGCTTGGTAAAGGGAATAACGATAAAAAGAGCTTCAGCACTTAACAGGTGAAGCAGCATTGCAGTCTGCCAGGGAAAGGGATTATAAGCCGGATGTCCCGCTAAAAATCCGAATAAGAAAGGAAGCAATACCATTATGAGCAGTATATAATCTGATTTCCTGCTCATCTCCCTCTGGCGTTTCACCAGCATTCTGCAGGCAAAGAGAATCAGAATGCATCCCATTGTTATCAGTGTAAGTATATCTGCAAAAGTCCTCCCGATTGAAGGGAGATCAACCCTAAAGAAATCTTCCCACAAAACTATATGATCGATGAAGAGGAGAGCAACAACAATAGCTGCAACGTGAAAAACAAAAGAGACGGTTGAAAATACAACAGTTCCTTTTATCATATGTTTTACGGGCACTATCCATGTCCCTACATCCGAGAATATTTTTTTCCAGGAAACATTTTTCAACTGTTTCCCCTTTGAAATAAAAATTGAGTGAAACTGAAGCAGAAAATGCCTTCCCAGGCCCAGCAGCATCAGCAAAAAGGAAAAAGCAAATAAGGGACCTTTTGCAAAGTCAATCCACTCCTGCATAATAGTATCTCAGTTTATTATAAATATTATTTTATTAATTCGGTTTCAGCCTTCATCAGTTTCCGTTCCCGTGGGGATCTTCCGCCCGGTATTTCAATTGCTTCAAGGATCAGGTCATGCAGCCCGACTACCCTGCAGGGGAGATTGTAATGATCAACAAGTTCTCTGAGTTGTTTTTTGCAGTTAGCGCAGGGCGATACAATAATTTCGGCTCCTGTTTCTTCAATCTGTTTAGCTTTAACATATCCCCCAACTTCCATTCTGAAAGTATGTATCTCATCTATGGATACCAGTCCCCCGCCTCCGCCGCAGCAATAATTTTCTTTTCCGTTCGGCTCCATTTCTACAAAATTTTTCACGAATGATTTGAGAATTTCCCTGGGCTGATCTACAATCCATCCTGATCTGGCGATATTGCAGGGGTCATGGTAAGTAACTTTCTCTGTGATAATATCGGGATCCAGTTTTATTTTTCCTTTTTTGAGGCAATCGAGTGTATATTCCATAAAATTAAAGACCGGGTACGATTTTTTTCCGCTGAACACGGGCACAAAATCGTGAGCCGATCTGGATGCATGACCGCATTCACCTATAAGAATATTTCTGCCGTTCAACCGTTTGACTTCGTTCACCATTTGTTTAATAATATTTTCAAGATGCCAGTCACTGTAAAAAAGACCATAGTTAATTCCATCATAATTACAGGTACCTATTGTCCATTTATCCCATTCGCCCGAGGCATAAAGGACTGCAGCATTTCCCATCAGTGTATCAGGTTCCAGCAGGTAATCGCTTACTGCACAGAAAAAGACATAATCTCTGTTCATTTTATCGCAGGGAAATTCCACTTCAATCCCCAAAGTTTCAGCCATCTCCTCGGAAAGGAACTCCAGGGTATTCAGTAAAGCAGCTTTAGGTACTTTAGATGTGTTATGAGTGGTTCCTTCAAGTTGTTCTCTCACACTTACCTGCAGAGCCTTCGGAACAATACCTATCAGGCTTAGAACATAACGACCAAGTCTTGTGATCAGGCCATGATCTACACCAAGAGGACATTCATTAGTACATCGTCTGCAGGCTGTACACCTGTAAAAAAGATCAAGCATCTCATCTATTATATCATCAGTAAGTTCAAATGATTTTGTGGAGAATCGGGATTTAAACCAGCCGCTGAGGGTAAAGTACCGTTTATAGACATCAAGTAATAAATTTGTTTTATAACAGGGAATATCCCGCTTATCAAGCGTTCTGGAGTAGATAGGACATGCAACAGCACATCGGTTGCATTTTGTATTGGTTATACAATATGAATCTAATAATGATTTATAGTCGGTAAAATTCAGTACAGTTGCAAATGCTTCAAGAAACAGTGCAACCCTGTTTTCCACAACGGGATTTTCAATATAATAAGGGTATTTTGTTTTATTCAGTACTGTCGCATTTTCAGTTTGTCGCATTAAAGTTGCATCCATTGCATTCTCTTTAAGTAATCAAATATTTCATCTGAAAAAGCAAGTTGTATACCAGTTGCGGTTTTGCTTCAATGGTGCAGCCAATCTGGAGTAATTATAATTAATATTTCCAGGGCAGGATAATTGTATTATGATATTAAAACTCAGGTTATACCAGGTTGTAAGATCTTATTTCTCAGGGATCATCTGGCTTTTATTACAGATAAAATTAGTCCGACAAATTACCTTAAAAGTGTTGCAGATGTTGCAACATTATGTTGCATAAAAACAATAGTGCAACAATTATAGCTATTTGGTGAAAAAACAAAATTAGGCCAAAATCAGCACCTGTTTCACAAATTCTACATTTCCTCACCTGTTGATCTCATTATCGCTGCTGGCATATATATTGGGTAATGTATAAAAAAGCCAAAACGCTATGATATATGGAATCCCATTATTCAGGAAAAGAGTCGCTCCCCGCTGTACAATTGCAGATTCTATTTTGATTGCGAAATTTTCATTAAACCGGCTCATGTCAGAAACGACTTTGAGTCAGGGGATAAATTCGTGGAATGAATTAATAAACATTTTTCATGATAACAAAGTTGATACACTTGTTTGCGGCGGGATAGAAAATGAAAGCAGGATATTACTTGAGGAGCAGGAAATATCTGTCATCGACAATGTTGTTTGTTACGGTGAGGAAGTTATCAAAGCGATTCAGAATAATATGTTAAAACCGGGATATGGAATTATTAAAGATACGGAGATTGAAGTTGAGCTTTCGGGTAACTTATCTGCAGATATTATTTCTGAATTTCCTATAAAGATCGATTGTGCAAATTGCAGGCAGTATAAGTGCCTGGAAGGCAAACAATGCGAACTGTCCTTAAATCTGAAAGAGGAAGTAAACAACATTAAGCTTAAAGAAATTCTGTCATCCGCCGCGGATATTTGTTTTGAAAATGAGAGAATTCTATGCAGGCTTTCTGAACTGATATATTTTGCCCTGGAGATGGACTACCGGAAGTTAGGTATCGCTTATTGTATAGATCTGGCTGAACCAGCTTCAATTGTTGCGAAGGTTTTGAAGCGGTTTTTTAATGTTTACCCTGTCTGCTGTAAGATCGGCGGCAGGCAGTTATCGGATTCTACACTGACAGGAAGCAGTAAAGTTGAATGTAATCCAACAGGTCAGGCAGAATTGCTCAATTCGGTTAAGGTTGATTTCAATATAATTATTGGATTGTGTATGGGTATTGATAGTGTTTTTACCAAACTGAGTGAGGCTCCTGTTTCAACATTGTTTGTAAAAGATAAATCACTGGCGAACAACCCCATCGGAGCAGTCTATTCTGATTATTATCTGAAGGAAGTATCTAATGCGTTTGTTACATAATCTGGTTTTAAGAATTTGAATAATGGAGGCACTAATGGCTATACCTACATTTAATGCAGTAGGTTTTTGCGCTCACTACTCGAAGCAGGGTGACTGGGCCTTTGATCTGGCACTTGAACTGTCAAAGGCACACAATATAAAATTAAATGTTTTTCATTTTTTAACGGACCCGTTTGACCCCAAAGATACAAAGGCAATGGATTTATCTTCTTCAGAATTAAAAAAGCTTGCTGTGGCTGAAGAAAAAAAACTACGGTTATATTACGATGAACTTGCCGGCGAATACCTGGATGTAGGGTTCAGAGTATGCTATGACAGCAGCTGGGTTGAACTTCACCGCTGTTTGATCATTAGAGAATTTCAACTGCTGGTTCTTGGGTACACAAAAAAAGGTGCTGTCTTTGCGGGGAAACCGATTGAGGAGTTTGCCGACAGTTTTATTTCACCGGTTATACTTGTCGGTCCCGATAGTCCTGAACAACTGTTCTTCAACAGCAGAGCTACTTTGTTGTCCCGGAATCTCAGACTAACTGAAGAGAAACTGCATAATGCTAAAATCGTATATATATGATCCGCTGGCATCTGTTAAAAACTTATAATATTATTCCAGGAGTTTATTAACTATGGATGAGGAATTAGGTCAATTTATATTTAACAGTATAAGCGATGGTATCTTTACTGTTGATAAAAACTGTAAAATCACCTCCTTTAACCGGTCAGCGGAAGAGATCACGGGTTTCAGTGCCTCTGAAGCAATACACAAACACTGCTTTGATATATTCCGTACCGACATCTGCAACAAACGATGTGCTCTGAAAGACACGCTTAAAACCGAACAGCCAATTGAAAATATTCGTGTAACCATTATATCAAGAAACGGAAGAGAAATCCCCATCAGCGTAACGACTACTCTACTGAGAGATAAGCAAAATACTATAATAGGGGCAGTGGAATTATTTAAGGATATTTCAGAACTGGAAAACCTGAGAGAAAGGATTAATAAGAAAAAAAATCTTGATCAGATTGTAAGCGTTAATCCTAATATGCAGAAAATAATCGGACTTCTGCCCAGCATAGCTGAATCTGACTGCAATGTTCTTATACAGGGTCCAAGTGGCTCGGGGAAGGAACTATTTGCACAGATAATCCATAACCTCAGTGCCAGGAAATATGGTCCCTACATTAAAATAAACTGTGCCGCATTGCCGGCCCAGTTGCTTGAGTCGGAATTATTCGGGTATGAAAAGGGTGCATTCACCGATGCAAAAAGAGATAAGCCGGGACAATTCTGTCTTGCAAACGGCGGCACATTATTGCTCGATGAAATTAGCGAAATGGATATTTCACTCCAGGTGAAGCTTCTGCGTGTGCTGAATAATGGTGAATACAGACCTCTTGGTTCATCTAAGACATTTTATTCAGATGCAAGAATTATTGCCGCCACAAATTCAGACTTAAAACGTGAAATTGAAGAGAACCGTTTCCGGGAAGATCTGTATTTCAGAATAAACGTTATGAATATAAAAGTTCCTCCGCTGAGAGAAAGACCGGAGGATATTCCTCTTCTTGTGCATCATTTTTTAGAAGTGTTCAAGAAAAAAAACAGGAATTCAATTGAAAGTGTTTCTCCCGAAGCGCTCAGGATATTAAGGAAATACAGTTTTCCCGGAAACGTCAGAGAGCTGGAAAACGCAATTCAGCACACCTTTGTAATGTGCAGAAATGGTATAATTTTCCCGGAACATTTACCTGAATCAATGCTTGATGAATATTACCTTTCTGAAGGAGAATCGTATGACATAAAAAGTGAAAAGGAACTTATAATAGATTCTCTTAGAAGACACCAGGGCAACAGGCAGAAAGCAGCATCTGAACTTGGGATTCACAGGTCAACATTATGGAGGAAGATGAAGGAACTTCAGCTCAATATTTGAGCCGGACTATTTCACATATTCAGCAGAATTGCTGCGCCGGCTAAAATTATTATTACGGCAATAATCCTTCTTGCCAGGTGTTTCTCTTTGAATATTCTCCCCCCGAAAATGACTGCCATTAAAACTGATAAACGTTTTACAGAAAGAACAAGTGCAACGGGCACTAATTTCGTAGCTTCAATCTGTGTAAAACGGTAAATGACGGTTGATATTGAAATGATGATCAATATATAAATCATTTCTTTCGGGACTTCCTTCATCGGCCGGGTTATCGTCCCTTTATACCTGACCAGAATAATAATTGTAAAAATGATGACATAGAATAACTGCTGGAATGCCATAAATTTATAGGGAGAAAGTCTCATATCAGTAAGAAGGACCCTGTCAAGAAGTGATGTAACAGTAAAAAGAACGAGAGCAATGATCACATAATAATATTTTGAAAATCTAAATAAGTCCGCAAAGCTTTTTCTCTTTATCCCCTGCTTGTTCAGGCGCTGGCGGGCTTCAAGTATAACCGTGCCTGCAAGCATCAGGAATACCCCCAGCCATTCAAGCACAGTAAGATAATCGTTAATCAGAAATACACCGAGAACCGCCACTAATCCCGGCGTTAAAGCGAGCAGAGGAAGAGCCTCGCTGATTTCCAGGTTTTTGATAGAGTACATTACAAAAAGGAAAGCCGCGGCACCTAATACTGTCTTAATCAGCAGTACCAGCATACTGAATGTAAAAAGGTTTCCATAATCTATCAGTCCGAAAAACGGCAATGAGAACAGGAAGGTTATGAATGAAATCAGAAAGGTGAAATTCAGTGCGTCTAGTGAGAATAATGCTTTTTTCTCATAGACAGCAGATAGGGCTGAAAAAACTGCTGAGATAAAAGCTAACCAGAACCAATCCATATATTGTAAATCCTCGACAGGAACTTTTAGATTAGATTAAAAACCTGCTGCTAATTTAACATAAAAATTCCTTCCGGGCCCGGCAGTTATATTCCCTCTGAGTGTTGACAGATGATCACGGTAATTTTTATTTAATATGTTTTCGACGCCTCCGTAGATTTTAAGGCTGTAGTCTGCATTATGAATAACTTCAGTATTCACTGAAACATTAAACAATGCATAGCCTGGCGTTGTAAGTTCATAGGAGGCAGTATCATTCTGTGCAGCAAAAATCTCTGCTGACAACTCTGCTGAGAGTTTTTCAAATAGATTGTACTCTATTCCGATCCTTCCATTTAATGGAGGAATTTCGGGCAGATTACCGCCCGTGGTAATGTCGTCTCCCTTCACGTATGATAAAACCGCACGTAGTGTAATATCCTGGAAACAGTTATAATCTGTCCGCAGATCAAAGCCATATAATCTCGCCCTGCCTACATTAGTTTTTATAAATGCCGGTCTGTCTTCGAATACACCGGATTTTTCTGAGACGAGATCGGTGAAATAATTGAAGAAGAAGCTCGATACCAGGTTGAAATCAGACTGGTAATACCTTATCCCCAGATCAGCTGATCTGCCCTTTTCAGATTTAAGAGCGGGATTACCCAGAAGCACATAACTGCCCTGGTCAATGTATTGAAATCTTTCTTCCAGCGACGGTGAGCGGAAGGAATAGCCGAGACTCAGGGTCAAATCGAGGTTATTATCAAAGGAATATTTCATCCCCAGATTTGCACTGTAAGCCTTGTCATTCAAATTCTGTTCTTTCCAGATTGCCTGCTGTCCTGCAGGAGCATAGTTAATCGTTCCGTTTACAATCTCATAAACAGGATTTAGAGTGTTCCCCCCCTGTATGTTAATCAGATCAAAACGGGTTCCCATCGAAAGAGACAATCTATCCTTCAGAAGCTCATACTCATCCTGCAGATAAATACCGAAATCCCTGTATTTCGAATCCGGCAGAGGCATTTCTCCGATGACCTTATTAATTGTATTTACAACCTCATTCTGATCATTGAGTATTTCAATCTTCTGATATTTCTTTCTGAATCCATTATAACTTCTGTCCCAGTAATCGAGACCTGCAGCCAGAATATTATTTGCAAGCGGGAGGAAATTTGCCTGGAGTTGAATGTTATTATTTTTATGATCTGCTTGAGGAGTAATTTTTAGTACAGAAACTCTACGCGCAGGAGTCGTGGAAGTTGCAGGAATTTCCTGAACAATATGAGGTATATTCTCAACATTTCTGTTTATCATCTGGTAAGAATATTTCAAGGACAGCTTATAAAAAAATGAGGTGAGATTCCTTATTTCATAGCCTGCAGAAATAAATTCTCTTTTCTCATCGGGATACCTGATATTGGCATTTGACGGAAAGACGTAGGATCCGGGAATACCAACATTAAGTGCTTTGAACAGCTGGTAGTTCAGGTTTATTTTATGATTATTTAATGGTGCTATGTTCAGATCTGCAGAAAGACTGTAATCCTCAAACTGGCTGTTCCGTATTTCACCGACGGGTGTTTTGGTGTTCCCGGCTTTTCTGTATGATGCAGCAATTTTTGATGACCATACAGGACCGCCTCCGTAAAGCGAAACTGAATTTGCAGAAGAACCGTTCACAGAGTTGTAACCGGAAGATACATACATGTTCAAAGATGGGTTTTCCCTGAACCCGGATGATCTTGTAATAATATTTACGATTCCCCCGGTTGCGCCGGAGCCGTAAATTGAAGAAGAGGCTCCTTTAATTATCTCAACATTTTCAATATCATTAAGATCAACCAGCGAAAACCTGGCAGCAACATCTGTTGATGTTACGATCCTGTTCCCATCAATAAGAGCTACAACGTTTTCACGGCTAAGTCCCCTGATATTTAATTCGGTTCCCCAGGCTCCTTCACTTATCAAAGAGATCCCGGGCTCTGATTTAAGTACATCGGCGAGTGATTCAAACGGCTTTCTTTCTATCTTCTCGCTGCTTAAAAGTAATTCCGTATACGGGGAGTCGCGCAGATATCTGTCGAACCTGGGTGTGCTGACAATTACTTCATCAAATTCAATGGGAGTATATTCCAGGCTGAAATTCTTATGAACAGAGTCTTTGATATCCACGGTATCTGTCAAAGGTTTGTAACCCAGGCGGCTAATTCTTATCCTGTAATTTCCTTTATCGAGTCCATTAATTTTAAACAGGCCCTCAGCATTTGTATAAGTTGTTATGGTATGGGATACAGAAACTGAGGCTCCTTCAAGCGGCTCCCCTGTTTTAGAGTCGCTTACCTCGCCTCTTAGAGAGGCTTCCTGTGCAAAAGCAACAGAATAAACTGAAATTAAAAAAACAGATAATATTAGTCTCCGGCGGATCAGCTCCACTTCTGTTTCTCTCCTTATTCATCGGTGCAGGGACCTTAATTATTCAGTATTTCCGCGTGAGATTTATGAACCAATTCTAAAATTAAATCGGAAATATTTTTAAATGCATATGCAATTTCGCTATTCTTCTTTTCCAAAACAACAGGTCTTCCTTCATCGCTGAGAACTCTGGCTTCAATATCTACAGGTATGGAGCCCAGGAAAGATACATTTAGGGTTTCCGCTAATTTTTTACCGCCGCCTTTGCCGAATAATTCAATTTCCTTTTCACAGTAAGGGCAGGTGAATCCTGCCATATTTTCAACAACACCGATACCGGGAATCTTTATTTGCTTAGCCATATTGACGGCACGTTCTGCATCTATTAAAGATACTTCCTGTGGAGTGGTTACAATAACAGCAAAATCCGGTTTCATTTGCTGACAGATAGTCAGTATCTCATCCCCGGTTCCCGGAGGCAGGTCTGCTATCATATAGTCCAGTTCTCCCCATTCAACATCGGCAAGGAACTGGTTAATAATTTTAGAACGTAAAGGACCCCTCCATATGACCGGTTGTCCGCTTCCAATAAGAGAGGCTATAGAAATCATTTTTACTCCGTATTTTTCAAACGGGATAATTCTGGATTCAAGGATAATTGCCTCACTATCAACTCCAAACATCTTTGCAACATTCGGACCGGTAATATCAGCATCAAGTATACCCGTTGAAAAGCCTTCAGACTGAAGTGCGTATGCGAGGTTAACGCTTACGGTTGTCTTTCCAACACCTCCCTTCCCGCTGAAAACTGCAATTCTGTGTTTTATTTTCGAAATTGTCTCTGTAATCCGTTGTTCTTCTTCTGCTAAAGCTTTTTTTTGTTTCTCTTCCATTTTTTATCTCTGTTCCACAAATATTGTATTGAAATTATTAATTGATATTTCAGTTAACCTTCTATTTTTTATCCCTGCAATTAAACAGCGAACCTTTGAATAAGTATATATCAAGAATTCCTCCGACTGCTATATAAAGAATTGTTGGAAGCCACATTATACTAAGATCATCAAATATCCCATTAAACCACCCTCCCCTGATTTTTTCACTTCCTAATATGACCCATGCAAAAACAAGAAAAATAAAGGAAGTCAGGCCAAAAATTATTATGAAAGCTTTTTTGCATGTAGTATCCATTTTATCCTCCGTGACTTTACATGATTTACAGCAATTATGGAAGTAGAACTGCAGCCGCAATAACGGTGGTCCACAAACCAGTACGGTCGCCTTCGGCAGTTTGCGTAATGTTAAAGGTCTTCACAATCTTTCCGGATAATTTGAATACCTGTTCTCTCTCATTCCAGTTTGTCTCGGCATCGAAATCGATCCCCAGGGTTGTTGCCAGCATCTGGGCTGCAAGATCTTCTGAATAATCCCCGGCAATTTTTTCTTTTATACCAAAAGGGTGATATTCAGACAAATAACCATATTGTGATTCGTCTGCAGGGATGGCAACACCTATAGAAGCAGCAATCAGCCGGTTAGGCTCATTAGTGGAATTTCTAGCCATTACTGCAAATGTAACCTGTCCGGGAAGTATATTCTTAAGGCCCTCTTCTTTACTGATCCTTCTGCATCCCGGGGGGAAAATACTGCTGACAGATACAAGGTTGCAGATCTCTATCCCGCCGTTTCTGAGTGCAAGCTCAAATGAACTCAGGTAGTCTTTATGCCTCCCAACCCCCTTTGTGAAAAATATTTTTGAAGGTACGTACAATGTTTCTCCTCTTATTTTTTCAGGTAATGCTTCACTGCTTCGTCCACTGACGAAACTGCATTAATCAGAAGTACCGGAATACGTTCTTTAGCTAATATAGAATATGCCTTCACTCCTATCCCCTTAGTAAGTACTATTTCCCCGCCAGCGTTAATGATTGCATCCACGGCTCTTATCCCCAGTCCATCCATTATGATATTACCAGGATTAGGAATAACAGAGTATTTTTTGCTATCAGAATCATATATCATTATGAAACTGCATCGGCCCAGCGTACTGCTGAGTGGAGATTCTCTGTCTTCGCCCGTCGACGGTACTGCTATTCTCATTTACTTCTTCTAGGTTATTTCAAATTAATCTTTAATATTGTTTCTAAATCGTTTCCTGAACTTTAATCCATTCTCAACGGAAGGCATATTCAGAGCCGGTAATTCATTTTTTACCAGGAGTTCCGCGGCTTTTATCGCTGTTAAGCCTGTACATTGATACACCTCAACGTTTGCCGATGACAAAAGTCTGAACGGTCCGGCACCCATCCGGTTAGTTATTACAAAATCCGCTCCCTTATCAATTAGAAGCCGGGCAAGCTGAATACCAGCCCCTACTCCCATACTGTTTGCAAACGGGTTCTGTACTATTTCAGTGCTGTTTTTGTCCTCATCAAAAAGAATAAAAAATGCACATCTCCCAAAGTTTTGGGAAATCAAAGAATTGAGAACAGGCGTATCTGTAGTTACTGTTATTAACATTTAATCACCAGATCTTTGTTCAGGACCTTCGCCTCTCCTTCTTCTGCCTCTTCCGTTATTTCCTCTTCCTCTGCGAAAGCCGAAACTTTTAACTTCTTCCTTTTTATCGGACTCATTTGATGATTTTCGGCATTTACCTCTTTTTCTTCCTGTTAGCGGTCCTTTTCCTTCCGGACCTGTTCCATTAAAATCAGGCATGATAGCCTCCTAATTTTGTTTTAGGAAAAATGTTTCTCCCGAATATTCCTCAGTCTTAATAACATCTTCAACAATTAGTGTTTTAATCATATCCCATGATATATCCGCCTTAGTCAGAAAATCTTCAACAGCCTTTTTTTTCATTGGATGAACAGAAAGAATATCGAGCAGTTCCTTCTTTGCTTCAGATGCAAAACTGAAATTATTTCCTTCATCGTAGTCCACCAAAAAGGAATTTTCTATTTTACTCCTGAATATGTAGAGCGCCGTACTCCTGATTTTCATATCGGGCGCATCTACCTTTGCTTCTGCCGGCGGTCTTGTCGGAATAAGTAAAAAAGCCTTTGCAGGATTTAGAGTTTGAATAAATTCTGCTGTTATAAAGACAGATTCAATTGAGTCATTAATTCCTGCTGCAAGCATTGTTTCGGTATATAAGGTTCCTTTGAAGACAGAGGAAAATTCCAGGATTCCCCTGGTAATATTATTTAATTTGAGTTCCCCATGCGGCCGGTTTATCTGCTTCCATGTTTCCCGGAATACTGTATCAGTTTTAATCGATATCAGGTCAGCGTTCATCAGGTCCTCTTTTACTGACTCATCCCATAACATTGAACCGTTCGTAATAACGGCCACTCTGATACCTAATTCCTTCAGCATTTTAATAGAAGTGCCCAAATTGATATCAAGTGTGGGCTCTCCGTCAGGTACAAAGGTTAAATAGTCTATATTTTCATTTTTAATTTTCAGCTGCTTTATTTTTAAAGCCGTTTCATTGTATATATCATCCGGACTGAAGAATGATTTTCTGTTTATGGTAAGCGAATTAGTTCTGCCAACCTGGCAATAAATACAGGAATAAGTACAGGTCTTGGGCGGAATATTATTGATCCCAAGGCTTCTACCCAATCTCCGTGACGGTATAGGTCCAAATACAATCATCTCAGCTTCACTTTCAAATTCATCTAGTTATAGGCGACACGTAAGTTCTTATTTTTAAGAACGGGCTTCATAAGTTCATTCCAGCAGGGAATATTTCCTGTATTACATTTCATATGTGCCAGATAATAACTCTCGGGAACAGGGTGAGTGCCGACTACTACCTTCATCTGAAACCTGGTCTGGATATATTTTCTGAAATACTCTATGTAGATACAGGGCGGGAAGCCGACAAGCATTCCGGTTGCGAAGTGGATAACTTCAGCTCCGTTCTTCTTCATCTCATCCGGAGCATATTCTATATTACCACCAGGACAACCACCGCAGGTAGTATACCCTACCAATTCAATATCTTTATCCTTATAAATATCGAATGCTCCTTCTCGTTTACTCAATGCCCGTAGGCATTTTCCTCCGGTACAGGAGGCATATCTTTCACAGGTGATAATTCCAATTTTAACTTTTTCTTGCATTGTGGTTCCTTAATTAGCTAATATCTATTAATTTCATACTCTCTTTCCATGTATGTAGAAACAATTTTCCGCAGCATCTTATTATTCTTTCTGTCGATCAGCACACATTTTTGTTCAGCTTCCGCAATCACCCTGTCTTCTAACACGATCCTTCCGGAGAGATACCATATACCTTTTGAATAATTATCAATCTTCAGAATGCCTTTGGGTTTATGATAAAGGAATAAAGGTGCTTTGTATCTTATGCTGGTTGAGGCTACAACGAGGAAAATATTCCTTTTGGTAAGCGACTCCAACGAAATCATCTTATTGAATAACTTTACCCGCAGATCTTCCAGCCAGTTTATATATACCGCGTTATTCACATGTCCCGCTGCGTCAATATCATACGGTTTAATTATAAAAGTTATTTCGGTTAACTCTCCAAAAGTTTCCATCTAAACAATTCCATGAAGTGTCAAAAAACTTTTCCCGTTAAATTCGACAGCCTTTATTATCCCGTTTTGCAGCATCTCAGTCAATCTATCCTTTTTATTGTTTACCTTAGCAAAATGGTTGACCGCCTGCTCGCTTACAGGATGGAGGGCGAGCAGACCAAGCAGTTCGTTCTCAAAATCAGTGGAACAAATAAATTCATCCTTTTCAGGACAGCACAGCAAAACAGATTTCGGTACCTTATTTCTGATCGTTTCTGATAACATATTAAGTCTTTTCTCATCAGGACTTACCGCATAGCTCTCCAATGGCGGATAAACTGGTGTCATGAAGAATGAAACATCACGCCTGAGGGTTTTCATGTATTTTCCTAGTTCTATAACCTCATCTGCATTATCGTTGACATTTTTTATGAATGTGGTTTCAGTGGTAAAGGTACCTTTAAAACTATCAGCAAACTCTTTTATTCCTTCCAGTATATGTTCATATTTTAATCTTACGTGCGGACGATTTATTTTCAACCAGGTATTTTCATTTACCGTATCGATCTTTACAGATACAAGATCAGCAAATGTTAAATTCTCCTGTACAGATTTATTCCATAACAAGGCAGAGTTTGTAAATACAGCAATCTTATAGCCAAACTCTCTCAGCAGTAAAATCTCTTTTGAAAGAAGAGAATCAAGACAGCAGTCTCCGCTGCCATAAAAAAGGATATAGTCTATTTTTCGTCCAGCCTTCTCTAGTTCCCACAACTTATTTTTTACTGCTGCATAAAGTGTATAAGGAGTTATACAATTTCCTCTGCAGACGGTGCTGAAGGAAGTTTGCCCGGAAGGACAATAGATACAGTTATAAGAACACGTCCCCGGCTTTACATTATTAATTCCCAGAATCATTCCCAGCCTTCTTGAGTAGGCTGGTCCGTACACAACCCGACACTTAAGAAGTTTATCTGATAAAAGACTGTTCTGTAATTTTTGACCTAGGAATTCAAATTTAACGTTTAACCAATGTAATGGGCTGACTTTCACTTATACCTCAGTTTTCATCTTATTAACAGCTGAATAGGTTTTTAATCAGGGTTTATCTATGGAATCTTTTTTCTTTAGTAACTCCTCCCTTGTCTCCTCATAATCCGGATTCACAATAAGAACTTCAGGGACAGGACAAACTGTTCTGCATTGAGGTTCATCGAAATAACCAACACATTCAGTACATATCTCCGGATTTATTTCATACACTTCATCGCCTTGTTTTATCGCATTATTAGGACATTCAGGTTCACAGGCCCCGCATACAATGCAGTCTTCTGTAATCATTAAAGCCATTTTCTAACCTTTTTTATTAGAATTGTTATCTGACAATCTCAATGCAAGTGCCAGCATTAAATGGCCATAATTATTTACTATTTTAAGTCTTTGGATGGGCTCTATTGCACTTATGCAATAATATTTCACAAGGTATTGAATTATTGCAATGGTATTGCAATATTAAAGTATTGATAATTTCATTTTGAGGAGGCCTTATGAATGAAGCAAAGAATACGATATCACCTCTTTCTGAGATACTTGCAGCAAAGACACAGGAACTGATAGATCAGCGAAATAAATTTGAAGCTATTTTCAATAGTAATATTGAAGGAACGTTTACTATTGACAAAGACTGGACTATTACTGCATTTAACAATTCTGCCGAAAAGATAACCGGATATAAGAAAGAAGAGGCAATAGGAAATAAATGCTGGAATATTTTTGCTTCAAACCTCTGCAGGAACGGCTGCCATATGGAACAAACCATGAATAAAGGTAAATCGACCATCGGGAATGAGCTTGAAATCGTTCAGAAAAACGGTAATAAAGTTCCTATTCGAATTAACTCCGCTATTCTTCTGAATAATAAAAATGAAAAAATAGGTGCGATAGAGACCTTTATTGATATATCCGAAATAAGGAATTTATCAGCCCATCTGGATGAACGTTACAGCTATGAAAATATTATTGGAAAAAATAAGGAGCTGAAAAAAATTATCTCAGTACTGGAGAATGTAGCACAGACTGATAGTTCAGTACTATTGACCGGTGAAAGCGGAACCGGAAAAGAACTGGCCGCGCGTGCCATCCACCTTCGCAGTCCCAGACGAGCCGAAGCCTTTATCGCGGTAAACTGCAGTGCATTCGTCGAGTCGTTGATTGAAAGCGAACTATTCGGACATGAAAAAGGTGCTTTTACCGGAGCAATTAAAACCAAGGTCGGCAGATTTGAATTAGCTAAAGGCGGTACTCTGTTCCTGGACGAGATCGGGGATCTTTCATTAGCTGTACAGACAAAGTTTCTGCGTGTACTCGAGACACGGGAATTTGAACGGGTCGGTGGCACGAAAAGTATTAATATGGAAGCCAGGATCATCGCTGCAACAAATAAAGATCTCAATAAAGAAATAATGGAAGGGAGATTCAGGAAAGATCTTTTTTACAGGATAAATATTATTAATATCCATCTTCCATCACTGAGGGAAAGAAAGGATGATCTTCCATTACTTGTCAGTCACTTTATCGATCATTTCAATGAGAAATTCGGTAAATCAGTAAGACAATTTTCTTCAGCGGCTTATGAATTATTAACTGACTACGAATGGCCGGGAAACATAAGAGAACTCGAAAATATTATAGAACACTGTTTTATTCTATGCCCGGGCAGTATCATCCAAACAGAACACCTTCCGAAAAGTATTCGTGAAAGAAAAATTCAAAGTGCTGATATAAATTCAACTCATATAAGGAAGAACCTCAGGGATACGGAGAAAGAAATTATTTTGTATACTCTTGAAAAGAATAAATGGAATAAAAAAGCAACTGCAAAAGAACTTAATATTAATCCGTCCACACTGTGGAGAAAATTAAAAAAACTTGACATTAATTAGAGCAGTTGATTTTATAACCAGGCAATCATTGAGTATCGTAAGCACTGATGGCTTCCGGAAGGACCTGGATAACACTGTGTCCTGCAGCCGGAAGACCCACAAGGATGGCACTGATCACTTCATCCCGTGAAGCTCCCGCTTTTTTTGCCGATTGTACATGAAAACGTATCCCGCTTTCCAGCCTCAATGCGGCCAGTACAGCCAGATAAGCCAATTCCCCGGTTTTCTTATCAAGAGCACCAGCTTTGTCCAATCCCTGCACCATTTCCATCCATGTACCCGGACTGACGGGGGGCTTCAGTTAAAAATGTCTGAAAAGCATCACTAAGTAAAGATTGTTTGTTCATGGTAAATCATCCTTTTTGTTTACTTCAGTAAGAATTTGCAGTTAAGCTATGTTAACTCAAGGCGAAATTAAAGAAGCTAAAACTTCATATTAAACATCAATAATATGTTTACTTTTTACATTGAATCGCACAGTCAGCAGTGCTGCAGATGCAGCCAGACCCAGTAGAAGTCCTACCCATACGCCTACAATTCCGTAATCATATGTGAATCCAAGTAAATATCCGGCAGGCAAAGCAACCACCCAGTAAGCAATAAATGTTATCAGCGTAGGTCCTTTAACATCTGTCATTCCTCGAAGTACGCCGATACCAACAGCCTGTACACCATCAAACATCTGGAACAATGCAGCGATTATAAGAATAGTTGATGCGATGGAAATTACTTCCGGATTATCAATATAAAATGCCGGCAGTATGTTCCGGAATATTATAAATATTATTCCGAAAGTTCCCATTATCGATCCCGAAATAATAATTGCCGTGAATCCGGCTCTTCTTGTTTCCTCAATATTTTTGCGTCCGACAGCATTCCCGACCCGTATGCTCCCGGCAGCCGATACTCCGAGTGCACACATAAATGATATTGACGCCAGGTTAATTGCTATCTGGTGGGCTGCAAGCTGATAAGTGCCAAGCCACCCGACCATTACAACGGCGAATGAAAAAGCACCAATTTCGAAGAAATACTGGATTCCGCTCGGTAGTCCTAAGGCAAGTATTTTTTTTATGATTTTAGTATTTATGCTCTTAAAGTGAAATGTTACATCATATCGCTTAAAATATTCTGCCTGCATTACATATATCATCATAATTACAGCCATAAATACTCTTGAGATAAAAGTAGCCCAACCGGCTCCATCGAGTCCGAGCTGTGGTAAACCTGCCTTTCCGAAGATCAGCAGCCAATTACTGAAGATATTCACAATATTTGCCAGCAGTACAACAAACATAGAAGGACGCATCACAGAAAATCCTTCAATAAACTGCTTGTATGAGGCAAATACCATATATGGAATACCTGAGAATCCGAGAATCCTGGTATAGGACTGTGCCTGTGCAACCACTTCAGGAGGCTGGTCTATATAAACCAGGAGAAAGGATGCACCCCAAATGGCCATGGCGATAATAAAGCCCGTTATTACATTTATTAAGAGGGATTGGCGGAACAGGATCCCGCATTCTTCGTACCTCTTCCCTCCTACCGCAATAGCCACCAGCGGTGTTACGGCAATAGAGATACCCAATCCTACAATCGATATAAGGATAAAGAGGCTGTTGCCCACCGAGGCAGCTGCAAGCGGAACCGCACCCACGCTGCCGACCATAATACTGTCTACCACACCCATCATTATAAAGCCCAGCTGACCAATAATTACGGGGTATGCCAGTTCCAGAGTTTTCTTTATTTCTTTTTTATAAAGATTCATAAAAAGATTCCAGCAAAAGGAAATATAAATAATTCTTTTGGGGTATTTCACAATGAGCATAAAAAAACCGGGATGGGCAATCCCGGTTTGGAGGAGGTTCTCTTATGAAGAAACAATTTACCGGATTGCTACTTCATTGTCTACATTATCAAAATTTATTGTGCTAACCCTTTCTTTTAAAGTCTCCTGGTAAAAGTTACTACACATTTTTTTTACCCGTTCACTGCCATCGAACCGAATGGCCTGCTTCACCGCAAAAATGCCCCTGGGATTATCAATCTTGTAAAGTGCAAGCGCGGCAACTATTCTTGCATTGTCGTATTCTTCATTTTTCAGCATTCTCATCAAAGGAATAACGGCTTCTTCTGCCCTGATCTCACCCAGCATAAAAGCAGAACTGGTTCTGAGTTCGTAATTATCACTTTGAATGCCGATTAAGAGATTTACGATAGCAGATTTTCTTGTTTCGGGATTTTTAATTGATTCTTTATTAAGTCCGTATGAAGTTGCTACCAGCAGAAAGAGGATTAAACCCGGAAGAGTCGTTAATAATCGAAACATATGGCCCTCCGCTTCTTATTAAATTTTAACTTTTCCAAAGGTAAGTTTATAAGTTGGGCTTGTAAACTGATTTCGGATAGAAGGATAGTATTAAGGATTGGGATCGATGCAATAGTGATTAACGAAATATATCAATGCAGATAATGCATGTTTCGTTTAGCAAATAATGGTGAAGGAATGAGACTACTTCAGGAGAATAAGCTTTTTAGACTGAACAGATGTCCCGGATTGACCTGAATAACTCTCAAGTCTGTAAATATAAACTCCACTTGCAAGTTTATTTCCGTTAAATTCAAAGTTGTAATTTCCCGGATTTTTTTCTTCATCGGTCAATATTGCAACTTCCTTTCCCAGAATATCGTATACACTGAGAGAAACTTTACTTCTTACAGGAATCGAGAAGCTGATTGTTGTAACAGGATTAAATGGGTTGGGATAATTCTGGAATAATTGAAATTCCGGCTTAGCTGCTTTCTCACCCCGTGCGTAAACAGGATTAGTTAATTCGTAGGTAACCTTAAATTCACCGCCGGTACCGGATGGAAGATTGAGGAGCCTTTCTTCAGCATTGAAGTCGTTATAAGATATACCATCTTTTTCTATTTCTTTGATCCTGTACTTTGAATCATCAAATGCTATAGGATTCATTTTTAGCACTCGGGCAGAATCAATCGGCTGGAAATCATAATATAACGACACCGGAACTCCTTTAAAGAACAGATTTCCATAAAGATAAGTATAATAACCAAGTTCTATGGAATGATAACCTGCTTTACCGCTGCTTCCCTTCTCAAGTCCCCATATCTGACCGCCGTATCTGGTCCGGTCAGAATAAACCTCTCCGTATTCATGGTCGACAAAATAAGTCATAAAGAAATTGAGAGTTTCATCTGCCATCTGAAGGTATTCGGATTCCCCGGTAAGATTATACATCATAAGTCCGGCAGTTACAGCCTGCTCCATCTGCCACCAGGCCTTAGCCGTATCAACCTGTCCCCACATAAGCATTTCACCTGTAACACGGTTATAGTCTTTATAGGGACCTCCCAGCTCGTGATCATAACCGTTGTTCCAGACGTCCCGGATTAAATCATGTGCAGCATTGATATAATTTGTATCCGGTATAAGCTGGTTTATCCTTCCGAGACACCAGCCTGATTTAAGAACATGCCCCATAATCGTCATGGTTTCATTATTATTCCAGGCCCAGTCGGAGTAATACTGCTCCACGAAACCAATTGCCTGCTGCGGCATACTCCCGTAGAGATGTGTCAGAATATTATCCGCCAGCTGAAGCAGACGTGTCCTATATACATTTTCTCCCGTCAGCAGATAGAGAGTGAGAACGTTGGTAGTAATGGCATCCACAGTCGCATTAAAGCTCTTATCGTATACTGAAGACCAGTCATAAGTCCCATAATCATAGTATCCCAAATCCTGGGGGTCATCATCCCACAAATGATTTTCGCTGCTGTTATATCCAGCCATAAGCTGGTTCCAGTCATTTGTATCTCTTGTTGCTTCATAACTTGCCGCTATACCCAGGAGTGCATAATGCTGATCAAATGCAGTTTTTACATCATTAGGGTTTATAGGGTTACCATATCTATCCATACTATGATACCATCCGTCGTGAGAATTATCCCAGGCATAATCGTACATAAAATCGAGAGCGTAACGGGCCATCGTCAGGTATTCCTGGTTTCCCGTAAGCATATATGCCCTAACAAACCCGTAAGCATCTCTTGACTGGGTAATAAGATCTTTATTTGTTCCCCAGTTTTCTATCACGTTACCGAAACGATCAACGTTTGTAAAGAAACCTCCGAAAGAGGTGTCATAGACCTGTGTCCAGAATTGCGCACAGCTGTCTACATAAGGAATTGCCTTCGAAGGATCCTGCAGATAAGGTGAATGCGGAACATACTGTGCGAAGGAAATATTGACTAATATCAAAAATATGTAAAGTTTATTCATTCCGGACCTCCCATCCAAAATTTCCCAACCTGCCCAGTGGTGTTAGTCTGTATAGTGATTTATCACCTTTTTTATGCTTTCTGTACAGACGGTGCAGAACGGCTTGGCACCTTTAGAGAACATTATACAGTCGATCATTGGTCTGTACATCCCCTTAGAGGAATAACCGGCTCCTTCAAATGCTCCTGTCATACCCCAGTATTTACTGCTACGGAGAAATTGATCAACTTCATCACTATGTTTTTTATCCAGCTCATTATATTTTTCTTTAAGTGAATCAATTACTGTCTCATCGGCTTTTTGTCTCTGAAGGGCAGCTATTTTTGTGTTTAGTTCCCTTCTGACTTTCTGCCAGGCGAGATCGAACTTATCATATTCTTCTTTTTCCCAGGGTGTTGGGATCTCGATGCCGGGGGTAACAAGGTATTTCCATTTCAGGTTGTCTTTATCAAGCAGACGTGTAATGTTAGGTTCAACAGGTTCCACCCCTTTTGGATAAAAATCATTGTAAGCTACATCAGAAGTATAATACTCATCTGCGAGTCCCGAGAATGAATGACCAAACTCATGGAGGAATATATAATCGCTGAACTGGTTATCGGAGATAAAAGTGCAGTAGAAGTTATAAATTCCCCCTCCTCCGTAACGAGATTCATTTATCATTATGTAAATAGCATCATAAGGTACGTTCGCCGCTAAATCTCTCATTGACTTATTATCTTCGGTAAGTATATACCTTTCTGAGCCAAGAGAATAATATGTCGTGCTGAGAATTGTATTTTTATATATACCTGCACCGGGATTGTCGCAGCCGCTGTCAAGCGAAGCCTTGAAGACGCCGTAGATATTAAATTTGTCTTTTAGAGATTCGTAAGGTTCCTGACTCATAAAAAGATCTGAAAAATGTTTCAGGTCCTTTTCAAATTTCGATCTCTCGTTTTTAGTGTAGCCTTCACCCAATATTACTACATCAACCTTATTGTGAGGATCACCTGAATAATATTCTTTATAAACTGTAACTCCGGTACTGTCAACCGGTTCATCTGATATATATATGTCGGCCGGATCGATTACAGTCGAATAAATTTCGTGAAGATTATTCAAACTATCTCTTTTATCGAGAGCAAATCTTATCTTGTTCTTTGGTGCTGGTACAATTGCACTCTCCTGGAAAGTCTTCTGTACGCCGTTAAGTGCCTCATTGCTGGTCTGATATTCTTTGAAATAGCTGTCGAATCCTTTGGAGTAAATTAGTTTTCCTGTCTGTTCATCGTAAACTTTATAATAGTAGGCACCGTTATTAAAGTTATCAATTAGATTATCGGGGTTTCCAGCCCAGATGCCATACCTGTATATTTGGTCGAGGGATACAAGTTCTTTTGAAGAATTACCTGTATGATAATAATCGATCCGCATCGTTTTATCACTGAAATAATCACTAAATGTCTGAGCGCAGATAAGAGATGCGGAGAAGGCTAAAAGTATGAGAGTTTTCATATAGATTTTTCTTGTTAATGATGATTACAAATTTATTAAAGCGGAAAGAGAGTTGAAAGTAATCTTTCAATGCAATTATCCTTTAAGAATCGTAGCCATAGCTTATTGATCACGGAGTTATCTGGTGGTTATCCCGGAGTTACAGGCCGAGCAAAGGCCGAATACAGGCCGAGCAGAGATCAAAAGAAATAAAGAAATTTCATCTGAGTCACCCCTAAATTTTTTAATTATCGCACCTGTTTAATATAAAGTTATATAAATGAAATACAACCAGCGGGAATTTTTATATTAAAAAAGGCCATCTCAAACAGAGCGTTTAAGACAGCCTTTTTACGTGCGGAGAGACAGGGATTCGAACCCTGGGTAGGGCAAACGCCCCACAACGGTTTTCGAGACCGCCCCGTTCAACCACTCCGGCATCT
>CAWHTX010000003.1:0-482218 GCA_963832355.1 uncultured Bacteroidota bacterium
ATATGTGGAAAGAAGAAAGAGGCAAATAATATTACCGTTTTCAAACGGATGATAAAAAAACAGCAGACAAAATGAAAAGAAGAAACAAATTCAAATTGGTGGGATCAGGATTCAACACAAATCTCTGGATATTCCGGGCAACCTTCACACGCCCTGATATAGCAAAAAAAGCTTTAAAAACATTATCCGGGAATAAAGTAAAATTCAACCAGGAAGAAGAAATATTCTATTCAGAGTCAAATACATCGAAGCAGGAAAAAATCCTAGCGTAGCAACAAAAAATCACCCCATAACCTACGCTATGCTGTAGTGTTTTATTTGGTCGAATCTATTTTTTTGTATAACCTGTCAAAATATATTAACCAGCATATTTCTCTCCCTAAAAACTGTACAGTAGTTTATAATATGTTGATTTTCCATTTAACCTTATTATTCTATATTTATACAGTTTATCATATAAGTAATATCTGTCCCGACATAGGGCTTTTTATTCGCCGTAAAGACATATAATTTTTTAAACTAAAAAAATTATGAAACTCATTTTTATATAGGAAATCAGAAAAACCTAAGAACGAGTTTTAAGTTATCCTGGTAGTCAATCCGGGGGTAGGGTCTGGAACCTAAATCCTTAAGATTGAGTTTGAAATAAAAGTAATTCTTTTTATTAACGAACTTAATTCCTCGGTAGAGTTTTTTAATCTCCCTTTCTTAGACACGCTGGATAAGAATCAACTTCATCCGTATTGTCGTGTTCTTTAAACCCTTAGCTGGCAGACACAACCTAACGTATAGTACCCCGACATCATTTATGCTTTTCTTTCTACTAATTAAAAAAGGGAAAACATTTCTGCTTTCCCTCAGTGAAGTTTCGCTATTTTAACCCGAAGATTACTTCAGAACCATCATCTTCTTAACTATTGTTTCATTATTGGATTGCACGCTATAAAAATATACCCCGCTTGTTAGATTGGATGCATCAAATGTTACATGGTGAATACCAGCTTTAGCGTTTCCATTTACAAGCCTGGTAACCTCCTGGCCAAGTGCATTATATACTTTGAGCATTACAAATCCGTCTTCGGGTATCGTGTACTCAATTGTAGTTGCCGGATTAAAAGGATTAGGATAATTCTGTGAAAGTGAAAATTCTTTTGGTTGTGAGATTTCAACTTCCACTCCCTTTGAGTACATATAGCTTCCATTAAAATCTAATTGTTTTAACCTATACAAATATTTTCCTGTTAATGTATTTTTATCGGTGAATGTGTATGTATGATTTAAAGTTGTTGTACCATTGCCCTCAATAAATGCTATGCTCTCCCATTTGTTGACTGAAGACTGAGGATTGGAGATTTGCTTCTCCACTTCAAATCCTTTGTTGTTAGTTTCAGTTGCTGTTGACCAGCTTAAGTTAACTCCGTTCCCATTAACAATCGCCGTAAACGATGTAAGTTCAACAGGAACAACTGTAACCGTTTCAACTGAGTCACTTGCGGAATTTCCGGCTGTATTATACGCATAAACACGATAAGAATACACTGTGTTCGGAACTAATCCTGTATCAGTAAATGTATTTACGTTTTCTCCAACCGAATCTACTAATGTCCACGGACCGGGAGTGTGTAATGAATCATCCTTCCTCTCAATCTTAAATCCAAGTTCATTATCTGAATTATCATCCCAGCTGAGGTCTACGAAAAAAGTATCTGCAACTGCAAAAAGGTTTGTTGGGCTATTCGGTATTGCAAGCTGTCTATATTTAATAGTAACCAAATCCCAGCTAGTTCCTGCGTTATAGGCCCATCCTGTTACATAAACATTGCCTGTTCCATCAACGACAACACCTAAACCTTGATCCAATAACCCCCCTCCCGTGCCACTAAAATATGCTAACCATTCTTGTGTTCCAGATGTGTTGTACTTGATGGTGGTCATTGCATAAGTTGCCTCTGCTACATCAGGGCTGATCCCCGTCACATAGACATTTTCTGCCTTATCAATTGAAATGGCAGAAGTATAATTGTACCCAGAATATGGTGACTCGTGCCGTGCAACCCACATTGTATCACCCGTTACTGCATTATACTTAATAGTAGTATAAGCCTGAAAACCATTCAGGTTGATACTCGTCCCCGTGGCATAAACATTACCTATATCATCGATGGCAATAGCATATCCATTGTCATCGCCGTTACCTGGTCCATTGTAACGCGAAATCCATTCTTCTGTTCCTGAAGTATTATACTTAATCGTAACAAAATCTGAATCAGTACCTGCACCAACATTTGCTCCGGTAACATAAGAATTTCCTGTATTGTCGACTACAATAGCTTGTGCAGCATCTGAACTGTTACCTGGTCCGTTGTTTCGTGCTACCCATTGTAGCTCTCCTGAAACATTATACTTTAAAGTGGCATAATCGAAATCAGTTCCTGTACCGGTACTTTTCCCCGTCACATAAACATTGCCCGCTCCGTCAACGGCGACTCCATACGCAACATCGGCGCCATTCCCAGGTCCATTATAGCGTGCAACCCACATTGTATCGCCGTTTGTATTGTACTTTATAGTGCAATAGTCATTAAGGGTACCCGAACCTCTGCTCTGTCCTGTTATATATATATATCCGGAATCATCTGTAGTAATTGCCCAGGCCCGATCTACTCCATTCCCTGGGCCGTTATACCTGGCAACCCATTCCTCATTACCTGTTGCGCTATACTTAATAGTTGCGTAATCATAATTGGTGCCTGTTCCTTGACTCTGCCCCGTCACATAAACATTGCCCGTGTTGTCTATCGCAATTGCAGCTGCACCATCGGTTCCATTTGCGGGTCCGTCGTAACTTTTCGTCCAAAGAGTATCACCCGTTGTTGGCTTGTACTTTATTGTAATAAAATCGTTTCCGCTACCTCCTGCTACGTATACATTTCCTAATGCGTCGATAGCAATGCCCGTGCCTTGATCAGTGCCATTAGTTGGCCCATTGTAAATATTTACCCACCCTTCTTCTACACTATCAGTGATATTCTGAAAATTATGATGTGCCTCATACTGTGTGGTGGTCACTAATTTTTCGCTTTGATTAGTTTGCGCCGTTAAGTTTATATACCATAACATTGCAAAAGCAATAATGTAAACTGTTCTCATTATAACTCCGCGTTTTTTGTTGAAGAAATATTATTTAGTATTTGAAACTCCTTCTTAAAATTGATTATCACTACCCTGCCTTTTTAAATTTCTTGATTTTAAATATTCATCTAATGTCATAGAAGCATTCCAATAGAATTCAAATAATTTTTTTAGTGCTTTAGTTAGATCAGTATGCTCTACTACCATAGAAGATAAATTAAACCTTCCATCCTCGCCTTCATTCCGTAGGGAGATCATCACAGTGCTATTATCGCTTATTAATATTTTCATAGGAAGTTCGTCACAGATTCGTAGCTCTTCGCCAATGCTTTCAAAGTAACTTACAACTTTGCTAAAATTTTCAGCATTATCATTATCTGCTTCGTATATACCTTTAACTTTTGTGCCTCTTTGTATCAACTCTTTTTCTTTTACACTAAATTTTTTAATATCCTCAATATTTGCTGTATTTATTGCATAAGGTTTTTTATTGAATACCAAAGTATATTCTTTAGCGTTTTCTAGTAATTCCTGAAACTTATTTATCTGGCTTTGTTTACTTGTAAGCACTTGTATATAATCTAGCGGCGATGCATTTTCTTCTCCATTATTAAATTCTTGTTCCAAAGTATCTGTTAATAATTTTATTTTTTCTATTGTTTTTACTTGTTTTTCAATAATTCCTGTGAAAGCTGTTTTAGGGTTTACAGCTTTAAATTTCTTTACTGCCCCTGGGATAGTAACACAAAATCCTTTCCTTTCAAGCAAGCTGATAATATTATAAATCCTACCCTGTGGGATTCCACCCAACTTGGAAATTTCCGTTGCGGTTAGATATTTCCTTTTTAATAGAATACTGTATGCTTTTGCTTCATATTCGGTAAACCCTGCTTCTACTAATTTTTCTTTAATATCGTTCATTTAGTTAATTTTTTATTACAACTATGAGTTGTTATAAATTATCAAATTTTATTTATAAAAACAACCTCTTACAACTTTTTGTTGTAAAAGTTTTTAACAGTCTAATTTTACCATTCAAACTAATCAACTCATTTAAAGCCACCTTATGCTTAACTCCTGCAAGGATGCTATCAAGATACAGAATGAGCTAGGTGGTATGTTCGATGCAAAGTCACTGGCAGTTACAATCTTTATAGCCCGGACAAAAATAAACGGGTACTAGTATGAATGATGCAGTTCGATTTCGAACGCTTGAATGGAAGTTCAGAGATACCTCGATTAAATACCCTGTTCTTGATGAAATGCCGAAGAAAAAAATAACTTCTCCAAAGGAATTCTTTGAATTATTCAGACCATTATTCCTTGAGCAGCCTTGTGAGATATTTCTCGTTGCCTGGTTAAGCAGTTCGAACAGAATAATTAGCTTTGAGAAAATAACTCAGGGAACATTGAATTCATCAGTAGTTGATCCGAGATCTGTATTCAAAGGGGCAATTGTGTCTAATGCTGTAAGTATCATTGTTGCTCACAACCACCCGAGTTACAATCCGGAACCGTCATCGGAGGATATCACCATAACCAGGAAACTGGTTGAATGCGGGAAGATACTCGCAATACCTGTCTTCGACCATATAATCTTTGCTGGGGACCAATTCACATCCTTTGTAGAAAAAAGACTTATCTAAAAGCCAGATGAATTGTCTGGCTTTGTTTTTAATTATTAAAAAGGAAACACAATGAGAAAAATAATTCCTTTAGTATTTTTTACGCTTTTTATAATCGGATGCAGTACCGAGTATGATGTTCAATGGAAAGGAGTTAATGATGAAGTTATAATTCAGATTGATAAAGTAAATCCGAATATAGATATGTACTATGCTGAAATTACTCTGGAATCAGGAAGTAAAATAGCTATTAAACTTGGCAAGCCTGATGAGGAAGGAAAATTTCAGATTAAAAATACGTTTGGGAAGTTTACTGATATTTCAGTTTATACTGATTTGGATTTGGAATAATAAGGAGGGTTAATTGCCCTCTTTAGCTTGAAAATTTCAAAACAAAAAAATTTTAGAAACCTGATTTTATATAGCAAATCAGAAAAACCTTGGGCAGTCAATCTGATATTCAACCCGGGGGTAGGGTCTGGAACCTAAATCCTTAAGATTGAGTTTGAAATAAAAGTAATTCTTTTTATTAACGAACTTAATTCCTCGGTAGAGTTTTTTAATCTCCCTTTCTTAGACACGCTGGATAAGAATCAACTTCATCCGTATTGTCGTGTTCTATAAACCCTTAGCTGGCAGACACAACCTAACGTATAGTACCCCGACATCATTTATGCTGTTCTTTCTACTAATTAAAAAAGGGAAAACATTTCTGCTTTCCCTCAGTGAAGTTTCGCTATTTTAACCCGAAGATTACTTCAGAACCATCATCTTCTTAACTATTGTTTCATTATTGGATTGCACGCTATAAAAATATACCCCGCTTGTTAGATTGGATGCATCAAATGTTACATGGTGAATACCAGCTTTAGCGTTTCCATTTACAAGCCTGGTAACCTCCTGGCCAAGTGCATTATATACTTTGAGCATTACAAATCCGTCTTCGGGTATCGTGTACTCAATTGTAGTTGCCGGATTAAAAGGATTAGGATAATTCTGTGAAAGTGAAAATTCTTTTGGTTGTGAGATTTCAACTTCCACTCCCTTTGAGTACATATAGCTTCCATTAAAATCTAATTGTTTTAACCTATACAAATATTTTCCTGTTAATGTATTTTTATCGGTGAATGTGTATGTATGATTTAAAGTTGTTGTACCATTGCCCTCAATAAATGCTATGCTCTCCCATTTGTTGACTGAAGACTGAGGATTGGAGATTTGCTTCTCCACTTCAAATCCTTTGTTGTTAGTTTCAGTTGCTGTTGACCAGCTTAAGTTAACTCCGTTCCCATTAACAATCGCCGTAAACGATGTAAGTTCAACAGGAACAACTGTAACCGTTTCAACTGAGTCACTTGCGGAATTTCCGGCTGTATTATATGCATAAACACGATAAGAATACACTGTGTTCGGAACTAATCCTGTATCCGTAAATGTATTCACGTTTGCTCCGACCGAATCTACTAATGTCCACGGTCCGGGAATATGCAATGAATCATCTTTTCTCTCAATCTTAAATCCAAGTTCATTATCGGAATTATCATCCCAGCTGAGGTCTACGGAAAAAGTATCTGCAACTGCAATAAGGTTGGTCGGTGCAATTGGAAGTGTCTCGGGAATCATCTCTGATAGTGGTCTCCACCAGGTACTGCTACCGATTGTACCTAAAAAAATTTTTGTACTATCTATGAACAAAGTTTGAAAATAATTACTAATAAAGCCAGTGCCAACTGACGACCAACTTTCACCCCTATCAGTTGAAAGATACACGTCAGCAGGAGTACCTTCGGGGTCAGTTGTAGAAGATGCTGCAAATAAATTGTTATCTATGACAGTCAATGCCCAAACATTTAAATCAGGAGGTAAGCCATTATTGACTTGTGTCCAATTATCTCCATTGTTATCCGAACGATAAACACCAGTAGCTCCTAGCGTGTTCGAACTTCCTATCCCCGCAAAAATACTAGTGTCCATGATTGCGAGGGAAGCTACTTTAGTATCTAATCCATTATTTACTGGTGCAAATGAAATACCATTATCACTAGAACGAGAAACCCCACCACCAACAGAACAAACAAATAGGAATTGGTCGTTTTCAGCAAAATCAAATATCCACTGATAATTTATTCCAATTATCTGCGACCAGGTATTGCCTCCATCTGTCGATCGATAACCTCCTGCAAAAAGAGCAGTACCAGCATATAGATCACCAGAGCTACTTGTAAAAAAACTCTGAATATTTACACCCGGTAAACCGCTTGGTGACCATGTCATCCCTCCATCAGAAGAACGTAGAACACCTCCTGTCGCTCCCAGACCACCTACAAAAATAATCGAATCCATTACTTCAATAGCATTAATTCTTCGATCAGACAATCCCAGATAACTCCACTCTGTTCCGTCATCAGTTGATCGATATATCCCCGCCGTCGTGCCTGCTAATAAGTTGTATCCCCCGCTACCATTAGGAAACTTGTTATATCGATACGTGTGCATAGCATTAAAGCCGGAATTTGCTTCAAACCAGTTTGTACCGTTATCAGAGGATCGATAGATACCGTTAAAATAAAGACCAACATATAAATCTTGATTGGGATGAACAATTATCCGCTCAATCCTGTTATCCGGCAGACCGGTATTAACTGAGTTCCAATTGGCACCAAGATCTGTTGTCACAAATATCCCTTGCCCCCTGGTTGCTGCGAATATATATGAATTACTAACAGTAAGTCCTCTGATATTTGCATTTGATGGTAATCCAGTGACCTGCGTCCAGCTATCACCATTATCAGTTGAATGGTAAAGCCCATGAGCATAAGTTCCTAAAAATATATCATTCCCAATAAACGCAAAACCATAAGCTTGTTCAACTTGGGTTGTCACAATTTGTATCCAGTTATTACCGTTGTCGACAGATCGATAAACTCCACCATTTGGCCAGCTTGCTGCGAAAAGAGTATCGCCATAGACACCAATATACATTATATTGAGGTTTTGAAAGACTAGTTCCCAACTCACACCATTGTTCGTTGTACGAAAAATACCATCTCCGTTACCAGCCATGAATACGGTCGTTCCAATATTAGCAAAAGTATTAACCGTCGCTCCTGCAGTTCCACCATCATTAGCCTCTACCCAGCTCCCTCCATTATCTGTAGAAAGATATACTCCATGTTGACGTGTGCCTGCAAAGATATTAGTTCCAACACTAACTAAAGCTGTGACCCTCGGATATGGCAAGCCATTGTTTACTGATTCCCAGCTTGAACCATTATTTGTGGAACGGTAAATACCACCACTCCAAGGAGAAGCGAAAAGATCAGACCCGTGCACACAAAGCCCCCACATTTCACCGCCTTCTGGTCCCGTGTGAATCCATTGCGAAAAAGTCTCATTTTGTTTGAAGAAAAATGTACAAAGAACCAAACAAAAAAGTACAAGAAAGTTTTTCATAAATGTCTCCTTTATTTTAGTTATTAGGCATAACTAAAAATTTATTGTTTATATAATTTTTCACTTCAAAAAGATTTTCCTTTGAAAAAAAGGCAATCGCTCCTACTCTCTTTGCGGCCTGCCGGAATGAGCGTTTATCATAATCCGTTATTATAATAATTCTGGCAAACGGAAATTTATCTATGATCATTTTAGTTGCTGCAATCCCATTTACTTTATTCATTTTAATATCCATCAATACATAATCAGGTAAATGTTTGGAGTAAAAGTCGAGCGCACCTTCTCCATCCGAACATTCCACGACACAATCTTCTTCGGAACACACTTCCTGCCTGATAAGCTTCTGCATATCAGGATTGTCATCAATAATCAGGTATTTCATCGGCATTGATTAAAAATGAAAAATTATAAATTCGATTCTTTTACTTGGAAAATACTTATTAATGAAGATAGTAGGAATAATAGCAGGTGTGTATTTTCCTACATAGTAGTATGTAGAAGAAATGGACTATAAAATATCTTTATGCTCTAAAGCGAAACGAAGAAGTACATTTGTACCATGCAGATCTAGTCTTTGGCAAATGTTTGCCCTGTGCCTTTCAACAGTGTGAATGCTTATGAATAATTTATTGGCAATTTCCTTAGTGGACATATCCTCAGATATCATTTTTAATATTTTCCTTTCAGTTACTGTTAACCGGGAAATACCTAATGTTTCTTCTATGCCGGAATTAATATATTGACCACGTCTAACCGCAAAGCCAGAAACAGAAGGGCTAAGATAATATTTTCCTGCTGATACATTTTTTACTGCATCAATTATTTCTGTATCTGTAGAGTCTTTTATCACATAACCCAGAATTCCCAAATCCATAGCACGATCAAAGAAACTTTCTTTATTGTGCATAGACAGGATAATAATATTATTTGGAAGCTTGTTTTCCCGCATTGCTTTAGCAACTTCAAATCCATTCATCTTTGGCATCATTATATCAATAATAAGAATAGCCTCTTTAAATTTTCTTACTAATTCAAGTGCCTTCTCACCATCGCTTGCTTCTCCAACAACTTGCCATCCTTCCTTTTCCTCGATAAATTCCTTAACACCCCTCCTCAAAAGTGGGTGATCATCGGCAATAATTATTTGGATATTTTCTTCCATCTTTTTCAAAATCTTCAATCGCTGATTGAAAACTGTGTTATGTTTTTCGATTTATAGGTATCTGAATTTCTATTCGTGTGCCTTCCCCTTCATTTGAATCTATATCAAAAGTTCCGTTAAGCATTCTTACACGCTCTGTCATTCCGGTTAATCCGAGCCCAGATTTCGTTTTTACATCTTCAGAATTGTTCCGCTTAAATCCTTTCCCATCATCAGTTACACAAAGAACTATACTATTATTCCTAATTTGCACAATTATTTCACACTTTGCTGCTTCTGAATGTTTAAAAATATTACTTAGTGCTTCCTGAAGGATGCGAACAAAATTGATCTCAAGTTCATGCGGAATCAATCCATCAATATTATCTACTTCCCCATTTATTTCAGTGGTTGAAGATTCCCTTGCTGTCAGTAGGATAGAACGAAGTGTTTCTGTCAAACCAAGCTGATCTAGTTCAGGGGGACGAAGGTTATGCGAAATTTCACGCATTGTATTTAAAACCGAGGAAGCAGCGGAGGAAATCTGGCTGAAACTTTCCCGCCAGAGGTGAACTGTTTGATCTTCAAAGTTTTTTTTCATCGTTGAATTTGCTCGGTTTTTAATAAGAATCAGGTTAGGACCAAGACTGTCATGCATTTCAAGTGCGATACGGCTCCTTTCTTCTTCCTGCTTCTCAATTAAACGGCGTGATATTTCCTGCTGTAAAATCTTTTCTCTTTTCAAAGTCTTAATCCTTCGTTTGTAAAGTGACAGTATTATGGATAATACTAAAAAAATACCTAAACTGCGGAACCACCAGGTCATCCAAAAAGGAGGAACAACAATAATATTAATTGAGGTTCCCGTTTTATTCCAGAGACCATCATTATTAGAACCTTTTACATAAAGAACATACTCACCAGGGTCAAGATTTGTGTAGCTTGCATAACGTTGCTGTGCCGAGGTAATATGCCAATCATTATCAAATTTTTCTAAATAATATGCGTATTGATTTTTTTCAGGCGACGTGAAGCTTAAAGCAACGAATTCAAATGAAAAGAAATTTTGAGAATAAGAAAGTTCTATAGTATAATTATCCGGAATTGGATTGGGCAAAGGCAAGGTTTCATTAAAAACTGTAAATGTTGTAAGATAAACTGGAGGTATATACCTTGTTATCCTCAATTTCATTCAGGGTAAAATGAATTAAATCCATTCACTCCTCCAAAATACATTTCTCCGGTTAAACTTTCAAAATAGGATCCTTGATTAAATTCCTTCGCCTGCAAACCGTCACTTACATCATAATTTTTAAATATTTCAGTTTTGGGATTAAATTTAGACAGACCTTTGTTAGTGCTTAACCATAAATTGCCTGAATTGTCTGACAAAATACCCAGGACTACATTATCGGGTAATCCATCATTAACAGTATAAGAGATTAACGAATTAGATTCAGGGTTAAATTTTAATAATCCGTCCCGTGATGTTCCAACCCAAATGGTACTTCCGGTAAACAGCAGACTAATAACACTTTCTTTTTCCGTGTTTTGTTTTCCAGAATTTTGTTTCAGGTTATAACTTACAAATGAATTTAATTCTGTATCGAATTGTCTTAATCCATTGAGAGTTCCTGCCCATATCGTACCATTTTCATCTTCACGGATCACCGTTACCGATCTTCCAGCCCCAATAGTATTAGGGATTTGTTCTTCGGAATAGTAATGCTTGAATGTTTTTGTCTTTCTATTTAAAATGTCAATCCCACCTGTTGCATTGCCAATCAATAAATTTCCATCAGTCGTTTTATACAAAGCTGTTATATCATTATTACTCAATCCTTTTGAATCAATTGGAAAATGTTGTGTGTATCGTTTGAATATACCTGCTGATTTATCAAAATAATTAAGACCCCCTCCAATTGTTCCTACCCAGAGTATTCCATCTGATGTTATACAGAGAGCAAATATTTTATCACTACTAATACTTTTCGGATTCTCTGGATTATGTCTGTAAGTTTATTACTTTGTCTTTTTTTTCATTAAAATGTTTTAAACCGTTACCGTAAGTTCCAATCCAAAGCCCGCCATCCTGGTCTTCAAGAATCGACATAACTACATTGGGATTATAAGGATCTTCAAGATAGTGTTTGAATCGGTTTTTATTCCGGTTATAAACAAAAATACCATGGAAACTCGTTCCTACCCATAGCAGTCCGAATCTATCTTCATATAGAGTATTGACAGGATTATTTTGAATAGCTTGAATCTGTGAAATATTATTTGTCCTCAAATCTAGTATTCTCAAACCCGCATTGACTGATCCGAACCACAGATATTTTTCTGTTACTTCAAAGATTGTCTTAACATTCTTAATGGTATTTGTATAACGATAAAAAGAATTTGTGTTTTTATCGTATCGTTTCAAAAATTGATCGTACGTTCCGATCCATAATGAGCCGGTTCGATCTGTGTACAAGGATGTGACATTATCACCATATAAGGTCGTAGGATTAGTATTGAGATTAGTGATTCTTATAAAACCGGAACTGTTTTTCAAATTAGATTTTAATAATCCCTTATATGTGCCAACCCATATATTGTCTTCTTTATCTTCACATAACGCTGTTATCGAATTTCCATTTCGAATTGAGTTATTTTTCAAATCAAAGAAGAAATGTATAAAAGAATTACGCTTTCGGTTGTAAAGGTTTAATCCGTAATTTGTGCCTATCCAGATATTCTCATCCGAATCTTCGAGAACAGTGGTAATAGAATTATTGCTTAATGAAAGAGAATCATTCTTATTATTTTTATAATGATAAAACTTATTTTCCGCAATTACATATCTGTCAACACCTCCGCCTGCAGTTCCTATCCACAAATCACCTTTCGAGTCGTTTAGTAAACAATTAATTCTGCTGTCCGAGATAGAATTTGAATCTTCCGGATTGTGTTTGAAAACTTTAATTGAGTAACCATCATACCTATTAAGTCCGTCCTGTGTACCAAACCACAAAAATCCTTGTGCATCCTGGACAATTGCATTCACATTAGATTGCGAAAGTCCCTGCTCAAGACCTATCTGATCGAATTTTAAACCTGCATTTCCGGTGGTTGGATCTGTGGGTTGTGCAAATGAGATATCGAATAATATTACCGAAATGCCTGTAATGAGAAAAATATTGTTAATGATGTTCACTGTCATCTGGATATTTAAAAAAATATCAAAAGAATTATATCATAAAAAATTAACGCAGTAGTTACCATTAATAAAGTGTTCTTTATTTTCAAACGCAATGATAATCATAATATTTTATATTTTTTAAAACTGGGATGTCATTTTATTGAATCTAACATTTTTACCGCAGCGGCAAAAATGTATACCAGATATTTGAGAATTTTACCGTACAAAAGAAATTAATTACACCGAATGAATTTACGATTCAAAATGCTGATGAATATAAAAGGGTTCTGATGTCATCAGACGCTTCTCCGAAAACATCAACTTCTATTTGAATGCTGCAAAGAGTTTATTCAGAGAGTATGTGCTCAGAAATGAGCTGACTCTTAATCCTTTTGATCATATCAGACTCGAAAGAATCCAGAAGAAAACACTCCTTCAGCGTGAGGATGATTATTATTTGGCAGAAGAAATCGAAGCTAAATATGTTCATCAATACTTACTTGAGCTAATAATAAAATTCAATTTAGAAGGTTCGGATTACTATGAATATGTTGTGAAAATGCTCCATTTTTAAAGGGTGGTCGAAACTACTCACCCCAACAGATTTTTGGTGAAAACACTTAATAAAAGTGTCCAAAAAATGACCAAGAGCATCCCAGGAGACCCTAAATGAGCCTAATTCGATATGTCTTTAAAACGAAAAAACCTCGAAAAAAGCTTGTTTTCGAGGTTTTATATACTGAGCGGAGAGACAGGGATTCTCCGCACTATGCTTTTACAGTTAAAATTTCCAGATTTTTAAGGTATAGTGCCCATTTTGTGTCCAAGAGGTTTACCAAAATTTATCGCCAAGTATTCGCCAAAATCTTCAGACAAATAGCTTCTTTGATCTATAGATTGTTTTACAGAAATGAGCCCATTATGAGCCCATTATGAGCCCATTGAGCCCATTATGAGCCCTTTAATAAATAAGTAGTACCAGCACCGGTTGTACCTTCTTTTACTAAAATCTTAAAATCGTCCAATAATTCTGTCAGATCCCGAGTTGCAGTAGCTTTCGACACTTTATTGAGCTCTTGATATTTTTGGTTGGATAGGTTACCAAATTCTTTAATGTATAGGACCGCGTTTATTTGACGTTCATTAAGACCAAGATTTATTAATTGTTCCTTTGTAAAGATGTCTTTGAATATAGTGACGAGAAAACCACCGTCAGATTCTTTCATCTCAGGCTCAGGGAGTTCGGCTTCCTTACAGGAATTCATTATTTTAATCGTACCTCTGCCCCATGCATCGATATATCCACCCTTGAAACAAACATCTGCAATAATAGGATTACGAGGACGAGAAGGATGCTGCCGTTTTAATGCTTCAAAGGAAAGTCCTTCCGGTAATGTTCCTTCATTCCAAAAACTTATTTTGTCATCATAAACTCTTATTTGAATAGTAGCCCCAGAATAATTTTTATGGACAAGAGCATTCAACAGCATTTCACGGATAGCTGCTACAGGATATTCTCCTTTTTCAACTCTTTGAAGTCCTTCAAAATCTATTTTCTTTCTCAGAAATTTATTATTCAGAATTTCAGGAACATCAAAAAGCATTTTGAGGATGTTGCCTTCTACAACTTCCTGAGAAATTAAATCATCATCCGATTTACCAAAACGACCAATCTTTACCGAAACATTTGGATAAAACCTGCCCGGATCTTTTGCAAATAGAATGACAGATCCACGTTTAATTTTTGTGCCATCAGCTAAGCGAAGTTTTTCAAGTAAGGCTAAATCTTTTAATTCATTTTCCAGTGTTATTCGGCCTGCTTTTTTAACAGCACTTCTAAATTTATCAATTGAAACTTTATCTAAATCATCTATAGTTGCTCGTTCCTCTATTACTCCATCCCACGTTTGGCCAGATTTACGAAGCAAAAAATCATTTAATGAATTGCCTGTTATTTCAACCGTTGTGCTTCCACTACGTATATAATATTTGCCTCTTAATGAAATCGCAACGGTATAAGGAATCACAATAATCTCAATGTATTCTGATGTATTCTCTTGTACCAGGTTTATCTCTGCTGTAATCCCCAGATTATTTCTTATATGCCCTGGTAACTCAACCATTAAAGTTTTTGAATCAGCAAGACCAGTTGTTATACCGTTGTCATCCTTACCGATAAATAGTTTGCCACCATTGCTGTTAGCAAAAGCACAAATAGTTTTCAAATTATCAGCGTGCCAACTTTGCTTGTATTCTATATTGTGTTGTTCAGGCATAATTCCTTCTTAGAATTTTTTATTTCTAAACTTATAATCTTAGGCATTTATTTGTATAAATAAACTCGATTCGGTTTATTTTTAGTAATTTTAATATATAATATATATATGAAAAGCAACAATTTCGAACTAACCTCTGAGTGATGTTAATATTCAAGTTGATTCCTTGCTGGAAGGATTATTATTGAGAATTTTGTCTCAAATCATTCTATTCATTAAGTTCGCATACAAAGGTCGTATCAAACAATATTTGGGGACTTTATGGCAAGTGGAATAACTCATATACTTCTTATGAAGAACCTTCAATCTATCCTCCCGGATTCTCCCCTTAAACATCAATTAGCCGCCGGCAGAGATTTTTTACAGGTGGGAGCTGTTGGTCCTGATTTACCTTACGCGAGTATAGCTGACAGCGATCTCTTTTTTAGCACGGAGAGTGATCTGGCTGATAAATTCCATTATGAAAAAACCAACCAGGTACCTCTTAAAGCCTTGGAGGAAATTAAGGCAAATAGGGATAGCTATACCAGGAGAGAACTCAGGTATATGTTCAATTTTTTCGTCGGCTTTATTTCTCATATAGTTGCCGATGGTATAACTCATCCTTTTATCAGGGATAAGGTAGGAGATTATAAAGAACACCAATCCCAGCATCGTATACTTGAAATGCGGTTGGACGTCCTGCTGTTTCATTACCTAACAGAATACAGTGGAAAGCCGGTCGAACTTAATTTCACAAATATTCACGATGAACTTAAAAACTTTAATAATAGTTTTTACCCGGAAGCCGACAAAGTAATAGATCTATTTGTCAAAAAAATCAGGGAAGTGTACTCTGCTAATTATAGCAGGAATCAAATTTATGATTGGATTACAGGGCTTCACCGTATGTGGGGAGTTGCGGAAGGAAATCACCCAGCAATCTATAAGGAAATAAGCTTCATCGGCGAATTTCTATTCAGTAACTATGATGAGCTTAGTTCTAAATATTCTGATATACTTACCCTGACCGTTCCTATCGACCGATCAGAAAATTTTCTTCATCAGGAGAAAGTACATTTCTTTGATGATTGTATTCCAAGATTCAATAATACTTTCATTCCCATTGCACAAAAACTCTATAATTACATTTTTGAAGACGGGGCTGATATTACTGAGGCAGATATCCTGCCGATTGACCTTGATACAGGCAGAGCTCTTGCGAAGAATAATAACCTCGATTTAATACCTTCTTATTGGAGTTAGTATGATAAGACTTATAATTCCAATCGCTTTAATTCTTTCCCTGTTTAATGGCTGCTGTTCGAAAGATTGTGTTGATGTAAAATTGAGTGATGATTTTTATAATGATCTGGCTTCTGAAGATAATAGAATCAGCAGTGAATTGTATCTGGATGTTTTCAATAGTAACCTGGATACTCTCAGTTATGATTTTTACATTAACTATCTCAGGGCTAATTTAGCTCCGTCAGCGGAAGGATTACCTGATCTGATCCAGTGTGCAGATGATAAATACCTGTTAGCAGATTCATCTTACTTTATTCTCGTTCTTCAATATAAAGATAAAAGAACCATTATAGGGGATGATTCCCGTACTCAGGTTTCAGTAGATTCCGTTTATGTGTATTCCCCGGAAGAAGCTGTCCCATCACTGAAACATTTTGCAGAACAGCTAAATCGATAACATATTTCCCATTTGATTACATAAAACAAAAAACCTTCAAAAACTGTTCATCTTTAAAGGTTTTTTAGAAGTCTTGCGGAGAGACAGGGATTCGTTGCATACTACATTTTTAGTCAAATTTTGAAGGATTTCAGCTTGTTGTGTCCAAAAAATGACCAACAATTTTAGCTTGACCAAAGCTTAATTTCATCAGCAGGCTTGTTGTAACAATGTTCTCCGATTACCATCTTTTGCCATTACAAGGCAGAGATAACAACTGTAAAAGAGTTCATAAATTAAAAATCAGTGAAAATATTCAAAACATTTTATCTAATTAAGCACAGAATTGAGGCACCTCAGAATACTAATATGAGGTGGATTAATGAAGAAACAATTACCGCTTCCGTTCTGGATTTATTTTATTTTCTTTAAGTTCTTTTTTGGTTAGGCGCAGAAGTAGTTTATCAGTATTCATTGCCTGTTGAAAATACTTGTTGGTCCAAACCACTTCCTTGCGCGTATGGCCATTACCTTTAATGTCTTTAGTAATCGTATCAATGGTTCTTTTGTGCCAACCCTCACTTGAGGTAAGCATCTTTTCGTAAAGTGAATTTTCATATCCACTAATAAAGATCATGCATCTTGCCTTCGTAGCAACCTTGAGTAGTTCTTTATGAAATCCCTCATCAAACGCGTCATTATTATAACCTTTGGTTCGGTTGGCTAAGTATGGAGGATCCAAGTAAATTAGAGTTGCAGGTCGATTTATAAACATTTTCACCAATTCAATCGCATTTCGATTATCAATGCGCACATCACGAAGCCTCTCTATAACTTCAGTTAAACGGTTGGGTAGATTGTACCACCTATTTACCCTAGCGTCTCGACCATTTCTTGAATATGATTGGGAATAAGAAAAGCCACCTTTTTCCTTACCAAATACTCCGTTTACCGCCATCATCGCTTGAACTAAAAATTTTCTTGCTCGTTCTAACTCAGTGTCTAAATCGCTTTTCTTTCTGGCATTTTCAAGTTCATCTTTTGCATAAGGGGTAAGAGATATTAGTCGACATAACTCATCTTGTTTATCTCTTAACTGCTTAAATACATTAATAATTTCCCCATCAATATCATTTATCACCTCAATAGGAGATTTATGTTTAGAAAGAGTAAGAGCAGCTGATCCACAAAATGCCTCAACCCAACAAGTATGAGGAGGTAAATTGCTGCAAAGCTGAAAAGCTAACTTGTTTTTAGAACCGAAATATCCAAAAGGAGTGTTAATCTTTTTTACTTTTTTCAATTTTTTATGTGTATTTGAAATCTGAATCTCTCGATAAGTTGCTATGCCGTAGTCATTCATTAAAATAATACCTTAATTTAAAAGCTTATATCAATGGTTCTTTAACTTAGTTGGAAGTTTGCCCTCTACAACCACACCATTTTTTAGTATGGTTAATCTACTATCAGATTCTATAGATTCCAAAGGATTCTGATAAAGAATAGGTTCATATAATGCCGATTTTGTTTCGACTTTTACCCCACCTTGGTAGTATATCCAATATTTCTCTCCCAATTTTTTGGCCACCTTCATTTCATTTTCAGACCAAAAGAATCTCATACCAGGGCCTTTTGAACCTTTAACTTCAATAAAACGATCAAATTGCATACTTTTAGATTTACCATTAAATGATTTAATATCAAATCCTGCACTAACATTCAATTTACTGATTCGCTTAACACAATGCGATTCAACTGAATGTCCTGCTTTTTCTAGTCGTTTAACTTCCCACTCTTTAACAAGTTCCTCAGCCAAATCACCGAGTTCTTTCTTTTCCATCATATATTCAATGTATTTTTCTTCAGTCCACCCCTTTGGCTCACTAATGAACTCTGCCACAGTCGTTGCATATTCTCTTCTTACAGTAAGGTTTTCTTTTCTTCGCCATAACAAACCAAGCTGTTCCAAGTGGGGAACTACCCAATGATGCTCCCAAAGGGTTGTCCATCAGTTGCGGACCATGTAAATGTATTTTTTGTTTCCGATTTTTCAAAGCACTTGAGACATTCTTTAGTTTGCTCCTTAAATATACCATCAAAAAAGCACCAACGTAAAAGGAATTTTTTTTGTAGGCTGGTTAAGTCAAAAAGTTCTTCGGGATTAAGATTGATAAAGGCTAATCCATGACGATTCAACAACACTTTTTTCTTTCCCTTTGCTTCCAATAAACCAATTTCAATTGCAAAATCAATACTATCAGAGTGTTCAGGCATTCTTCCTTCAATTGATATACTCTGGCATTCCTCAATAACCATTTTTCTCTCAATGGCCTGTTGTCCATCCCCTAAAGAATTTGTAATGAGTAGTACCCTATTTAACTCTGCAATCTGGTCTATCATGATAATTATGCATATTTGGTTTTGAGTTGTTTTATAATGGCTTGAAAATCGGCTTCCTCCTCAGATTCCTCAGTTATTTCATCGAATGACGATTCCAGATCGAGAACGGCAAAATCATCTTCTAATAGTTTAAGCATTCGCTTTTGTTTTTCGTTTAGACGGACATCAATTATTTCATCAATTGAATCCTTGCTTTTAAAAATCTGGTAATGTACCTGTTCATTTGGATCCAAACCTATTCGGTGAATTCTATCTAAAGATTGCATGTATTGGGCGCAATTCAAAGTTCGATCAACGTAAATTGAATGATGGCATACTTTATGTAAAGAAACAGATTCAGCACAAGCGCTTGGATTTGCAATTAGGACATTATACCTGGCTGTTTCCTTGAACTCTCGAATCATTTTTTCACGATTAAACTGTTCATTTTCGTTTTCGTCCTTTGGCACGTTTCCATAAACAATCCTGGGTTCGTATTCACCCAACAGTTTCTCGAGTGTTTTTATATTATGTATAAATGAGGTCCATATAAGTACTTTTTCATTATTTTTAATAAGTTGTGCAGTGAGTTCTATAACAGCTTCAATTTTGGGAGGAATTTCAAATTTTGGATAATCTTCTATCAGCGCACTAACTGAAAGACCTGTAGCGTCCATTGGTGGTATCTCAAACTCATCGGAATAGGTTCTTAATAATGTTGGATTCGAAGCAACCTGTAATAGGCGGATCAATTTTGCTCTTCTCCAAGCCCGTAATTTTATTCTTTCTTCAGGTGCTTTAATTATTTCTCCTAGGACTTTAACTGCCAAAGCATCATAGATTGCTTGTTGATATGGTCGCATCTTGACTTCAATTCTATGGTATTTAGGCTGCTTTAATTTTAGTTGGCTTTTATGGATGCGCCAATAAAAGGGACGCAGATCCTTTTTTATATCATTTGCTGCTTTGGTTCCTAAGGTAGTGATTCGGTCTCGGTATTCATCAGTTGTGCCTAGTATTTTAGGATTTGGCCATAAAAATGTCATTTGTGACCATAAATCTTCAAGAGAATTCGGCACTGGTGTTCCTGTTAAAATAACTCTCCGTGTTGCAAGTGGAGCAAGAGACAAGACAGTATTAGCCCATTTACCACCTTCCATTCTTTTAATGTAATGTGATTCATCCAGAATTAGCATAACTTTATGATCTGTCATAAATGCAGAAAGCCTGTTAACGTCAAGGCTCGCCATCTGATAGCTCAATAAAATCAATTCAGCAGCAGCAGCTTTCCTATACAAACTTCTGCGTTTTGCAACTGGGCCTGTTATCCTTACCACCCTTGGCTTTACCCCAAAACATGCTTCAAATTCATCCTCCCAAGACATAAATGCAGCTCTTGGTCCTATAACCACCATCTTATCCACACTCCCTTGTTGCTTCAAAATGGAGTAACCCGCAAGTGCTATTGTAGTCTTACCACTACCAGGTACTGAGAAATTCGCAGCATTTCCAACAGCAACCATATGCTCTACAGGGGCAACTTGATATTGTTTAAGAGTTCTCTTAAAGTTGGGAACAGTAATATTTTTATGAGCTTTCTTTTTTAATTTTTTACCTACCCTGCAAGCTTCTATGAAATTACTACTCCCTTCAGCATAAGCCGTAATAATCTTCTCAGCTTCAATATCAAGTTCGACCTCACCACCCTCTTCCTTAAAGTATTCAAGTAATTCTATAACTACATCGGAAATAGTTCCTTGTGATTTTTCTATAGTGTATCCAAACTCATCTTCTCCTTCAATTTCATCAAGCCCTATAACATTTGATAGAAATATTCTATGCATTCCTTCCAGAAATTTTGAGTTCTCAGGCATACTTACCTTAAGTAGGTCATTATCAATATGTATTTTAACTTCATTGTTCATTTCTTGGAAGCTTTAATTAATACATCAAGTCGCTTCTGTATGTCATTGAGCAAATTCATTATGTGCCTTTCCTTGAGTTTTTTATTTTTTTCATTTATACCATCAAGTGCCGATTTTGCACGCTTAAGTAATCGTTCAGGTTTTTCGCTTTTCTTTTTGTTCTCTACTTCCTCTTGTGCTGATGCATAAGCTTCCTTCAATTCGTCATTACTCAACTTAACCTCGGTAATACTCGATGGAATATTACCTTTGAATGGAGTAAGGAGTTCAGTATTTGCTCTAGAATTATTAGAAATGTTCTTTAACTCTCGAATATTCCAATGAGTGACATCAGTTTTGTTGATTAAAGTAAAAGCAACCGCTGTAAGTTCAGCTATTTCTTTTTTACTTTTGCTATGTTTGTTATTCATTGGGCTTATCACACTATTCCACAGGCTTTTGAACTTCTCCAAGTCCCGCTCTTCAGTTATCCGATGGTATTCGCCCTTTTTATTAATAAAGCTCAAATAGCTATCAATCAATTTAAGTATACTTAGTTTTTCTTTTATTTGTTTTTCAGTAAATCTTCCAATTAAGGCAACAGAAATTTCCTTTGGTGATAAGCCCTGCTTTTCACCCTCTCTTAGTTTCAAAAGTTCATTCATACCCGCATACGTCACCTTGAAATCCCTTCCAAACTGAAGTCCAGCCTCAATCTTCCACAAATCAAGTTCGTCAACACCAGAGGGCAGTTTCCCAACAAGTAGATACCTATATCTATCCTCTTTGGTATCCTCATAAAGTGTGTTCAGAACAGCCATTCTTCGGTTGCCGTTAATAACTGCACCATCAAACGTAATAATGCCAGGATCTAATTGCCCATGTTTGATGAGATCCTCCTTTAGTGCTTCCGTTTCAGACCAATTTTGGTCTAATAATAACTCCCGAATAATTTTTGCATCGGCCTTCTTAATTGGATTAAGTTTCCGTTTAAGTTGTTCTTCCCTTTCTAACAACTCAGCTCTAAATCGTCCATTTCGGATGTTATGAAATAGATATTCTTTAATGGGAATCTTATACAAATGATGCGCGTGTATCGATCCACCATAGACTATGTCCATCAATCGGCCTTTTACTTTCTGATTAGGATGGTTTTTGATATAGGTTTCAAGCTTCTTTGATCTTGCAGTGTTTAACATAATTATTAGGAGTTTTTATTTTAATCAAAATAGTTAATTCAATATATACAATAGTTGCTACATAAATTTATTATTTGTCTTAAATCTTCGGTAGATTATTTTGTAATAATATTTCTAATTGCATTATAGTAACGAGAGACAGAAATTGATTTCCCTTTACTCCTTGTATTAATGCGCATAATATTTCCACAGATCGAACCTATTCCCCCCCACTCTCATCACGGAAATCAGAAGAAAAATACTCTTTTATTTCTTTGTATGGAAAAATGTATACATCTTTATTATCTTGAGAACCATGCAAATCCAGACAAAAATTATCACCAAATTTACCTCGATATTTCTCAACCACATTTTGTGTGAGATCAAACCAATAGTCATTAGTTATACTTGGAGCTCTCACATAATGTTTTTGTTTTAATTCCGTTAGATTAATTTGAATAAAACTTTGCCTATAATTTTAGTGTCATACTATCAGTCTAATGATGTTTAGACTAATGTGTACATCATTTAAGAAATTTAGCTATTAGAATTTATATTCCTGAAGTATCGGTCCCTTTATCGAATCATTCCTTAATCATAACCCTGGGAACCAGTCATATCTTTCAAAATTACTATAATATTAAAAGATTGGCAATAAAATATGCTATATTTCAGTAGGAAATTAAGGGTTTAAGGGCTCAATCAAGATGATCCAAATTTCAATAATTATAATTAATTTTGAGAATTATTCCTCGAAGTATCTTTGGACTCCCTTTATTGTAACTTGGTTTTGCTATAACCCCGAACATCAAAATATTTCTTGTTAAAAATTTAATGGAGATTTAGGTGAGAGGCAAAAAAGTTGAGTTTCGGAATCCCATTGATTATTTTGTACAATATATTTGGGTTTCTTAGGGCTAGAAATAATGAAAATAAGTGGGAATAATAAGGATAATCATAAAGTTAAAGATTTGTTAAAAATACTCGATTCCCTTCAAAGAGTTTTTAAAATCAAAATCAATATTTTAGAAGGTTATTAATTTGAAAATCCAACTCCCTGGTTTAATCTTAATATCCTCTAATGAATTGAAGGCGGGATGGAATGAATATAAATGAGTTAAGGCATGAAGTACCCCGCGGGGAAGATAAGTACAAATTTAAAGATGCCCTTAGTAATTGGGAAAAATAATTTTGGTTTATTTTTAAAAATTGATAATGAGAAAAATATAGCAGATGGATTTATTTACTTTAGTAATCTTAATAAGAATTATATAAATATAGTTAAGCAAAATAAAATTGTAGGGTTGAAAATTCCCGTAAGATTTCAATTCAAACCAGCCTCAAAAGAAAAGATTGCATCATATACACAAAGAAAATTTTATTCTGAAGGAGAAGAAGCCGAATTAATTATATGTGGAGAAACCGAAAAACACATAATATTAAAGGATGAGGAAGAATTTGAATATAAAGTGATAAAAACCTTATGGGAAAGAGGTCCAAAATACCCTGGTCAAATTATTGGGGATAAAGTAATCTGTAGGGCACATAAGGTAATGTGGGGCATTTCGTATTTTGATCGCGTTAAATTACCTAATCCTTACTTTGAATTAATTGAAAAATGGGTGCAAGAAGATGGGATCATTACTAAAACATTTCGTGAATGGATTGATTATCCAGATAGTGATATCAAAATAAAATTGAAAGATGATTATAGTAACTGTAATGCAAATTATATATTTTCTTATCTCTTTCTTCTAGAAGTCCAGCTAAAGGATTCTATTGAAAGATTGGATTTTTCCTACTCATTCTCTCTTTTAAAAACGATTATCTTTATTGATAGAAAATTATTGAGCAGTGGTTTTCTTTTAACACAAAGTGAAAAACTTCGAGAAGAAACAAAAAAGAATATCGAAGTAAAAATAAATAGATATGAACATTGGACTAATCATCTAATAAAAATTAAAGATTCAGGGATCGATTCGATTTTTGAAGAAACAATAAAGATACTTGAATCCAATCTTGAATCACAAGAAGAGCTATGTGAAAATATATTTTTGATAAACTTTATTTTAATAAGATTTCAAAATGATAATATTAGGTATGATCTTGTGGAGAAATTAGGGAATTTATTACTTAAGAAAAATTTACTTCTTATCGAAGAACCACCTTTCTCTAACTTATTAAGAGCTTTTGCAGACCGACGAAAGTATATCAGAAAGCAACTCTTTTCAACTTTAAATTTTCAATCTCCGGCCATTTTTGAACATCATCCGCTTTTGGCCCATTTTATTTTCTTAAAAAATATAGATTATCGCTACTGTGTCTATACTCGGGATATTTTGCAGTCATTTATAGCAAAGGGATCATTATTATATTATAAGGCATTATTTATTTCTGACGAAAAAATCAAAGTGAAATTAATTAAGGACTCGCTTGATTTATTAATCGGCTTAAATATTACCAAAGAAGATTTTGATGATGCAGATTATTATCGTGAATGGTCTATTACATTGTATAATACTATTGCAAGAAATTACGAATTGTTATTTGCGCTTAAAATGGATGAAGATGATTCAATTCATTATTTATTAGAAGCAAGGGATTACTATAGACGTGCCAGGTCAAGAAGGAGCTTCTTATTAGAATACTATATCCAATATTTATCTATAATAGTCCTAATTAATAAAACTACGCCTGATGGAATTGATAGATTAATTGCTAATACAGCTGTTATTCATCAAAAAATTATTGAAGATTTAAAGTCTGCCGAAATACATTCGATACTTAATTACTTAGATCTCTTTTATGGTGTAATTAAATTAATAGGGGATAATGATCAATCTTCATTCGAAACCCTCTTAGGTATAACGAAATTACCACTAAAGGAACCTCAAGGATTTCCTTGTATTCAAAAGCTCGCTCGTATAATACTAGCAAATAACTTAATCAAGGATTTATTAAATACCCAATATCCATTTTGGAGTAATATACAAGAGTTTTTAAGAGCTGGGGAATTTGTTTTGCCATTAGATGTAACTGCTCTTGAAGAAGAACTCGATCAAGATGCTTATAATCCAATTTTCAATGAGGAAAATTATAAGGTTGAATTTAAAGGTTCAATTGCGTTTCATGTTGATAAATATATTTATTCAAAGAAAGTAGAACTTAGTGATAAAGTAAGAAAATCGTTTTAAAAACTGTTGTGGGAATGCTAAATAGTTCGGGAGGCGAAATTTATATTGGAATACTTGAATTAGATAAATACCCAAATATGGATAAACTTAAATATTTGTCCGAATTAAACCCTGTTATTTATAAAAATAGAATTATTGTTGGAATCGAGAAAGAAATAGAATCCTATAACAATAGCATAGATGAACATATCCGTCATATCTCATCAATATTGAGAACAAGAATTGCAGCCGATGTGATGCAATATATATTAATCGAATTACATACAATTAAGGGGAAAAATATTTACCGTATAAATGTAACAAAAAGTGAAAAAGAAGAAGGATATTATATAGACGGGACTGAATTTTATGTGCGAGAGAACAATGAAACAATCCCTTATAATAATGAAATGACCATAGCATATTTATTAAAAAGAATAAAATCTAAATCAGAATACTTATCTTCGTGATACAATTTTAACGTGGATGGGGAATATCAGCTTTAAGTAAGAAGACGATGAGGATATATTTCTACTAGCAAGCGCTGAGGCATACTATGATTTTGAATTTAAGCAATTAGTCCAGTTATCCAATCGAGTTAAAATTGATACCCTTTTACTAAAATTCATTCGGTTTGCCAGGAAGAGATTGTACTCATATCGGGGTACCGCCAAGAAGACTTTGCTACTTAAGTTAAATGAAATTGAGTACAGGTTTAATAATTCTAAGGTGGACATTTATGACCGTCTTGGAAATGAAATTTCGCGCAAATTTTAAGGGTGGTTAGATATGACCCTCAATTGGAAGATTACTTAATAAATAGCAACTATTTTTTCAATAGTTGTTCTAAAAAGTGTCTAGGAACTATTTTATCTGTGGTTTTAATTGTATTTATTGGTTACTAAAAATGAGAAAAAGCCCCAAAAACTCAAGAATGTTTTGTTTTAGGGGCTTTTTATTAACTTTGCGGAGAGACAGGGATTCGAACCCCGGAAGGACTTGCATCCTTAACGGTTTTCAAGACCGCCGCATTCAACCACTCTGCCATCTCTCCGGTTGAAATTTCATCATTTCGGGCTACAAATATAAGGATTGTTTGAGTATTGGCAAAATGTAAAAATGGGGAATTCCAGCCCTCATTTTTTGTATGGACCGGTGAAGGGATGGCAGCGAATAAAGGGATTGGTTTGCAGCTCAAAGGTTGAGATTGTGGGTGAAAATCTATATAATATGATCAGTGAAAATCTTTTGTTGTTAGCTGCAGATGATGCGAAAACCCGCCACACCACTGTTAAATTCTTCTACATTTTCTGTTTAATATTTCTACAAAAAATCCCCTAAAAACGTGTTGAACCGTCCTTGAACCGTCTTTACTGCGGGAACACGACGGGATAACAGGCGGGGTAAACCGGTCGGGAGGGGGGATGGATTGCTTCACTTCCCGTGCAGAGCGGGACAGGGTAGTCCGCAATGACCGGGCAAACTTCTTTTCAGATGGTGAGCTGGTACCCCAGGTACCCGGAAATGTCATCACTCTGTGTTAAACTGGGTCCAATGGAAAAGAGTATATGGTTTTCTTCATTCAGATTAATGAACCCACCTACTTTGAAAGCTACGTTGTCTGAACCGTCTTTGGTGTCCGGCGATTCGTAATATAGTTCACCTCCTAAAGAAAGTACTGGTGAAAAGTCATACTGTCCCTGCCATCCTATAAAATACGAGTTCCTGCTATCTGTGCCGGGATTAATCCAGTAGCCTGCACCGCCGTATGTTGTGAATTTTCCGAAACTTTTTTGAAGCCAGACGGGCAGGAACGTCTGCATATGATCGTTTCCTAAAATGCTTTTACCTGAGCTTGTGGTGGGAACTTCAATCAAAGGAAAAATACCGACCTGGAAATCGTCATTGATGTTTACGAACCTGTATTTAACTCCGAGCTCGGCAGTGTTGAAACCATATTTGTGCTGCGAGTTTTCTTTAACGTAACCCATTCCTGCGATCACATGCAGCATCACATTCGGCACGGGTCCGTAGTTGACTTCAAAGTGGGGCAGGGTTGCGTCTTTATCCTGGTTCATAAATTCATAATCCGATGCAGCGTAAAACTCCCAGTGATGGAGGTCTACCGGCACCGGATCATCTGTTGTGAAGGGAGGCCCGGCAAATGTGAAACCGGAAATGGTTATTAAAAATAAGGATAAGAGATATCTTGTGTTGAAGAGATTATTCATTACAAAAAATTAGCATGGTATATTCGATTTTAATTGTGATGGCCTACATCCGGAAAATAAGGAGAGGGGAGTTGAGGTTGAACGGCAGAGTAAATCTGCTGCTGCTGCCCGGGACGATTAGCATGGTTTCTCCGGTTTGCGCAAAATCATGAAAAATATGTTTGAAGATCCTGAAAAGTATTTATATTTATGATATTCATTTGATAAAGAGCAGGAAATGGCGGATAAAACAAAACTTTGGTACCTGGAAAATTTTAATCTCTTCAAAGACCTGGACGAAGAGAATAAGATGGAGCTAATGCGGATTACCTCGATGCGTGACTTAGCCAGGAATGAACCGATATATTTTGCAAGCGAACCCTCCAATGCTATTTTCTTCCTGAAGACTGGTCGTGTTAAAATTGTTAAGTATACTCCGGAGGGTGAGGAGAGCATAATAACTATTATTAACCCCGGGGAAATATTCGGGGAGATGGCCTACCTGGATGAAGCGGAGAGAACTGATTTTGCTGTGACGCTTGAGCCGGCTTTGATATGTGCCATTAACAAAAACGATCTGAACGAATTTATCAGCAAAAATCCCAGACTAAATATTAAAATGACCAAACTGATCGGTATTAAACTTAAAAGCTTTTCAGAAAGGATTGAGGATCTTGTTTTTAAGGATGCCAATCAAAGGGTTATCTCTTTCCTTCTGCGGATGGCCGATAAAAATGGTAAAACCGTGGGCGGACAGATATTTGTTAAACCATTCCTTAAACACCAGGATATTGCTGAGCTGACTGCCTGTTCAAGGCAGACCGTAAATTATATTCTGACCGAGTTGAGAGACAAAAACATAATCGATTTTGACCGTAAAAAACTGGTGGTTAACGATCTTAAATCATTAAAAAGCTATATAAATTAAGAACTGTCTGATGCATGACAGTTTTATCACCATTTCATTTCTAACTTTAAAATAAAAAAATGAATCTCACTTTAATTACAACCAATAACTGCAGCACCTGTAAAAGAGTGGAAGTTCAACTCCTGCAATTTGCAGCTCTGCACAAGGAAATTAACCTGGTGATAGCAGATATCAATGAGTTCAAACGGCGGGGTGTGGCAATTGTGCCCGCTTTGCTGATTGAAGATGAATTATTTGCTTATGGCGATATCGATGAGGAAAAACTACTGTCACGCTTAAAATGATCTTCCCCTTAAATGTGTAATCCTTCTACCTTTTGAAAGCTTTCTTTATAGTTGTAAGCAGACTCATATCTTTATCGTTCAGTTTGTAAATTACCAGTCCCATCAGCGTTCCGAAAGCCAGGTGTGCGAGGATTACAGTAACAGGGAAACCAATGCCGAATTCAACCCCGAATCTTCCGACTCCCATGGCAACAACAGCCGGGCTTACCATAAATCCGATCCCTATTAACAATGCGTATATAATTCCCGACCATTTTTTACCCCGGCCGAATAGTATACTGTAAATAATTCCGAATGAAGCCCCGTTCCAGAAATGATATGACCATCCTGCTATGTTTGACAATGTATCCGGTCCCATAGCAAATTGATTAAGCAGAAGTACCCCCAGAAGTTTCGGCATATCGCCGGGCATGCCGCCAAGATGAAATCCGATTTCGCGGACTATTTCCAAACCTACGGTTCCGGCCAAACCACCGAATATACCATTTCTTATCTGTCTCCCGAGATCTTCCAGTCCGATCGAATTACTCATAATTAACCCCGCAATGATAATGATGAATGAGGGGATTAGATAATTTATTGCCAGATCGTTCATTTGAGCGTAACCGGCCTGTGCTATAACAAAAAGATTGGGACTGACTCCCGCAGCTGCCAGAATTACTAAACTAATTAATATCTTTTTATATTCTTTTTTCATTTTCTTCTTCCGGTTTATCTTTTTACGGTAAGCGGCCGGGGTTACGCCGGCCGTTTCCATTTACATTTACTTCGAGATCATTCCCGTTAATTTTTTTAACTTCTGATCGAGCATTTGCGCCGTCTTTTGAATCACATCCTCCTTAAAGGATGAAAGCTGGGCCGACGGTTTTACGTAGCTGACATAAGTTTTGCCGTCCTTATTCTCATAGATGTTCAGCCTGACCGGCACTGCAATACCGACTCCGCGATCGGCACTGAAAAGTTTATTTCCTATAGTAGGATTACCTACAAACAGCGAATGCGCTTTTATTGATAAACCGGTCATTGAGAGAATTTTCCCCTGGTCGATTTCAGACAAAACCATCATTCCGTTTTGTGATATCATTTGTTTCAGATCACTCAAAGTTTTATCGAACGACTCTTTCGACTGAACCGTTACAGGTTCTGCGGTCTGCGCGTAAACCTTGCTGTACTGGGTGAATGCGCCTGTGAACAAAATTGCCATCACGATTGCGGCCAGTTTCAGATTTAGTTTTCTCATAATTTTACTCCGTTATTTATTTTTTAATATGTCCGGGTTATAAAAAAACAGCCCGAATTGTTATTTGTTAATAATTAATCTAATGCACGCTTTGAGAAAATTCTGTCACATAATTGACAGTTATGCGGAAACAGTTACTTCAATTGATAATCAGCTCGGGCTCTTGTGACATGGAAAATTCAATATTCCATTCACCTTTAAGCATGCGATGAACATAACAATTATCGGCTTGTTTCAGCAGTTCTGCTCTCTGATCCTCATTGAGGCTGCCTTCAATTATCATCTCTATTTTAACGTTTATCCTGAGCCCGTTTGTGTCCCTGGTGACTTCCTGGACCAGCTGAGCCTCAACATTACCTATCTCCCAGCCGTTTTTTCGTGCAACATATCTTACTGTCGTAACCTTGCACATTGCCAGTCCCGATAATACAAGCTCCGCAGGGCTTAACCCGAGGTCGGTTCCTTTAGAGCTAAGAGGTTCATCACCTATAATAGAGTGTCTGCCGTTCGTAATTATGCTCTGATAGCCTTCCGGCAGATTTTTAATTTTGATTTTAGTTGCCATAATTTCTCCTTGTTTGATTTATATCAGGATACCTGGTGTAGGATGGTTTATTAAGGTAAATAAGGTCATTGCAGAAGCAGCAGCAGCACCCGCTGTAAGAGCAGAATGAAGCGAGAAACGTGTTTTCATTTTTTAATTCCTTTTGGTGTTAATTTGAATTTCAGAGGTAAACATATATCTCGCTTACAGAGATTACTGTCATATTCTTGACACAAATGGATTTTTATTACCTTCCCGGAGGGTGGTCTAACTTAAATGCCATGCATTCTGCGGGGAATTTGAAGTGTCTCGTTCTGATTTTAAAAGGCGGATTGTTCTCTTTTGTATTTTCCTTCCGAAACTTTTACTGCTGTTTTGTAAGCAAGGTTTACGATCTTTTCGAATAACGGGCCGTTGAGGGTTTCGGTTTTATCCGACGGCTGGTGCAGGTGATCGTAGCTGTTGGTTGTAACGAAATAGAGGCAGGGGATACCTTTATCATAGAAGGGGGATGCGTCTGCTCCGCCGCCTTTCCAGGTTGCATTAACCATCATTTTATCGCCGTTCTCATCGATCTTCTTCGCTATCTGCCAGAGTTTGGGGGCGCTTTTGCCGTTGCCGACTTTGATGCTGTCGCCGTAGCCTATGCAGTCGAGGTTAAACATCGCGGTTATTTTTCCATAATCTTTTTTCCAGCTTTCAACGAAATGCTTTGCACCGTTCAAGCCCTGCTCTTCGCTGGCAAATAATACGAAGATAACCGATCGCTTCGGCTTTATGTTGTTTTTAGTGAATGCTTTTGCGATCTCCATTACTCCCGATGCTCCGGAAGCGTTGTCGTTCGCACCCGGAAATAATAGCCCCGCCTGGGTTCCAACGTGATCGAGGTGTCCGCCTATCACCAGGTATTCTTTCCTTAATAAAGAATCGCTGCCTTCAATCATTCCGACCACATTCATTGTACGGGCATTCTTTTCATAATGGGCATTAACTTCCACCATAGCCTTAGCTGCCAGGTTCATTGAAAACGGCTGCTTATCTTTATCGATCTTGGTCTGGCACCCTTTAATTGTAAACCCGTTCCCGCTTAACAGCTTGTCGGCCGCATCAAGCGAGATATGAAGCTGCGGAAAATCAAGCGGCTGCTCTCCGTCGCCGTGCAGCACGCTCCCGATGAGCGGCTGAGGTTCTTTGTCGTTTGGAAGTGAGACGAAGAGAATTCCTTTGGCGCCGTGCTTCTTTGCGGTGAGTGATTTCTCACGGGGATAGTTTTCGCCCCAGCTGCTGTCTTTTATTTTCCATCCGGGATTATACTTGAATGCCATTACTATTTTGTTCTTAACGTTTACATGCGCATAGTCGTCGTAGCCTAAATCGGGACGCGAAATACCGTATCCGCAGAAAACAACAGGCAGAGTGAATTTGTTAGAGCCGGTAAAACCTCGAAGTACGAAGTCATTGCCTAACTGATAGTTGGTTGTATCCGTCAAGGTTATCACTTTAAAGACGGCAGGTGAATCTACCTGGTTATATTCTACATTAAAGTATTGGAAGTAGTTTTTGTCTCCCGCAGGCTTTAGTCCGAACTCAGCAAACTGATCCGCGGCAAACTGTGCGGCTTTGTTGTAGCCTTCACTGCCGGGGAGTCTTCCGCCGAATTCAGGTGACGATAGTATCTTATCGTAGTTCAGCAGATCTTCTTTATTGATCTTATATGGTTCAGATGTGTTCTGAGCTAAAAGGGTTAATGAAGTAAGTGAAAGAGCGAGAGTAAGAAGTAATGTTTTCATATCAAGACAAAAGTAAAAAGGAAAAAATTAACGGGTAAAAATTAACAAGGAAAAAGGAGAAAGGGAAGGGGAAAGGAGTAAGAAGGCAGGAGTCATTACTTTCCCTGGATGGTGTAGTCGGTTACTTCGTCCTTATCATTTAAACTGATCACAAGCCACCTGGTCCCGCTGCCGTAAAGGGAAGGCCCCAGGTAATATTCCATATTCCACTGAGGAAAATCATGTGCGGCTTCCGGTTCACCCAGCATCTGAATGATTTCCTCTTTACTTTTACCTAAAAGTTTCCGGTGTCTCGTAAGCTCGGTTATCATTCTGTCGCGTGTATTATCGTCCGGGTTTTTTATTCCCGTACTCTTCCACTTCTCGGAAATAAAAGGCAGGTCGTTCGAGCCGGGAGCCGCGACGTAGGTCATCATTTTGCGATTTAATGCAAAGTATATGGAATCGGAAAAGACCACGCCGAGTACGGTTAAGAAAAGAAAACCTGCAAAGATATATCTATTGAAAAAGAATTTCGGACGTGCAAGGATCAGCAGAAGGAAGATCACTATTACTATTATTTTCGGTAATAACATAAACCCTTATTATCAGCCTTTTGAGGAAATCACTTCCACCAAAATTAAAAAGTTGGGGAACCATTTCCAACAATACCAAAGTTAATAATAAATAATGATTTATCGACTGGTATAAAGTCGGGCAATTCGAACTTCGTATAAGGATGCTTCCGTCCGCATCGCTTTTACATCCATTCATAATTTTCTGCTTTTTAATTACCGTCAGACTTTCTTAAAATTGAAGGAACTATTATTTATTTCTCTACATATTGGAAGAAAAATGATTAAACCTGCTCAATTATTACTGCTTATTTTTACTACGGCATTCCTTTCTGCCGCAATGATTTATCCCCAGGAAAAGGGAGACTTTTTAACTAACGCAATGGATACAACTGTTAATCCCGGTACCGACTTTTTTAAGTATGCTACAGGCACGTGGATGAAGGAAAATCCTATTCCTGCCTCGGAACGTAGATGGGGACTGGCAAACCTGGTGAACGAGGAAACTTATGCGCGGCTTAAGGGCATCCTTCAGGAGGCTGCAGCAACAGAGTCGCCCGAGGGTACGGCTAAACAAAAGATAGGCGACTTCTATTTTTCCGGTATGGACACGGTCTCTATCGAGAAGGCGGGACTTGATCCCCTCAAACCCGAACTGGATAAGATCACTTCTATAAATTCCAGGGAAGACCTGTTCGAAACTGTGGCTATGCTTCAGAATGAAGGAGTGAATGTAATGTTCGGTGTCTTTATCGACCAGGATATGAAAAACAGCGAACAGTATGCTATGTATTTATGGCAGGCGGGACTGGGACTACCGAACCGCGACTACTACTTCCGCGATGATGCGCGTACTCAGAATATCCGCAAAGAGTATAAGGTTTATATCTCTGATGCTCTCGGTCTTCTCGGCGAAGATCAAAGCAGCGCAAGTAGTGATGAGAGTGTAATCTATAAGATTGAGAATTTCCTTGCGGATTCTTCAAGGAAAGCTGGAGGACCTTCGCGATCCTTATGCGAATTATAATAAGATGTCGGTTGCAGACCTTGAAAAGTCGGCTCCCAACATTGAATGGAATGTCATGTTAAAGGAAATGGGCATTGATAATGTCGATTCAATAATTGTAGGACAGCCGGAATTCATTAACGCCCTGAATGCCGCAATCGATAAGTTCAGCATCACGGATTGGAAGAAGTACTTGAAATTTCATCTGTTTAGTGAATTTGCCGGAACACTCGGCAGTAAATATGATAACAGACGTTTTCAATTTTACGGTACCGTGATGTCGGGTGTAACGGAACAGAAGCCGAGGTGGAAGAGAATGCAGGACGCTACTGAGCGTGCAATGGGCGAGCTGCTGGGACAGATTTACGTTGAGAAATATTATTCTCCCAAAACCAAGAAGAGATATGAGAAGATAGTTGATAACTGCATAGATGCTTTTGCGAACAGGATAAGAAATCTCGACTGGATGAGCGATTCAACTAAACAGAAAGCACTGGTTAAGTTGTATGCTGTTACTAAAAAGGTAGGCTACCCTGATAAGTGGAAAGACTTTTCTCCTCTGAAAGTGGACCGCAGTTCTTTTACACGCAATACTATTAAGGCTAATGTTTTCTGGACAAACTATTATATCAATAAGCTGGGTAAGCCGGTCGACAGGCTCGAGTGGAATATGACCCCACAGACCTGGAACGCATACTATAATCCTTCCAACAATGAGATCGTTCTGCCTGCAGCTGCATTTATTGTTCCGGGCGTTCCGGATTCTCTGGTTGACGATGCGGTAGCATATGCATATGCGGGTGCATCTACCATTAGTCACGAACTTACTCACGGTTTCGATGATGAAGGAAGACTCTTTGATGAGAAGGGTAATCTCCATAACTGGTGGACGAAAGAGGACGAAGAGAAGTTTAAGGAGAAAACTCAGAAGCTGGTCGATCAGTTTAATGAATACGTGGTGCTTGACAGTATGCATATAAATGGACAGGCAACTCTCGGTGAGAATTTAGCGGACCTTGGTGGTGATGTGATTGGCTGGGATGCATTTACAAAGACGAAGCAGTATAAGGAAGGGAAGAAGATCGCAGGACTAACGCCGGCGCAGAGGTTCTGGATAGGATATGCCTACTCGTGGCTGGGACATACACGTCCCGAAGCTCTTGCACAGCAGGTATTAACCGATGTACACTCCCCTAATTTCATCCGTGTTAACGGGCCTTTTACAGATGTTGATGCATGGTATAAAGCATTCAACATCAAACCGGACGATCCGATGTACAGGCCTCCGGATAAGCGCGTAAAGATCTGGTAAAAACTTTTAAGATTAAAGATTGCAGATTGGATTGATAATATTCAATCTGCAATCTCAAATATCATTCCTCCCTCGATTTGAGAGTGATCTCGTAGCCCTCGCTTTTCAGCATAACACGGTTCTTCTGAAGGAAATCTTTTATCGCCTCAACAGGAATAATTTTGGTTATCCCGTACTTTATGTTTTTATGAATTTTGGGATAGACTTCTCCCTCATAAGGAATCAGCGTATTATATTTTCTGCCGCCGCCAAGTTTCTGAGGTGCCAGAAAAACCTCGTCTTCTTCAGGAACCCACTGCACCATCCCGACCAGTTCGAAGTGCGGTACACCGTCCCTTATCGCAAGCACAAGTCCCCCGCTGAATCCCGGGTTAACAACCGCATCTACGAGGAAGGAGCCCTGGCTGTCGCGGTTAGGACTGCTGACTATAGCCTTCGTTACCATCTGGTAATTTATCGGGTACCCGAACAAATACACGAACGTGCCCCACTCGAGCTGCTTTGAATATCCCGCAGGGTAGGGGAATACTGGAATACGGAACCCGGTTTGAGCGCTGTATTTTCTTCCCAGCAGAGCTATATCTGCCTGGTCATCTTTTGCAAGCAGCTCGACCTCACTTCCCTCCGGAAAGCCTGCTACGTAAATACTTTCCCTTTCCTTTATGGAAATGGTTTCTATGTAGGGTGTGGTCATTCCGTTTTGATCAGTCCTGTATGCCACTACTGTGTCGGGAAAACTAACTATATGTGCGCAGGTTACTAAGGCGATCGCCCCGTTCTCGGAAGATATGGTAAAAGCAGTACCCGACAATGAATTATTGCCGTATGCTACCGAGTCAACCTTCTGTTTGAGCAGTTCATCATTAAGTTTGGAGAATATTATGTTATCCCCCGGTGCAAACCTATAGATCCTGTAGAATACCGTGCAGTTTACCCGCTGAACGCACTCGCTAATGCTTGCAAGTTCAGGTGATGATGACTTGTAGGGGAATTCACTGTCGTACTTGCCGTCGTTTAGCGTGGGGTAAACGGTACTAAGCTTTGGAGCACAGGAATTAAAAAGAAGTGCAAGCAGTAAGAGGAGAAAATATTTTTTCATCATTTCCTTCCGGATTTGCCTTTATAAATCTAACCAGATTGTCATTGCCAATCAATGAGGACACTATTCCAACAAAAAAAAGAGGATGCCTCTAAGTTGTGGTTCCTAGCCTGTCCCGCACGACGGGATTTATTCGGGAACCATCTTAGAGACAGCCTCTTCCTGTCTGTTACGAATTCTTACTTCAGCAGAATCATCTTGCGGCTGGATATAAAGCTTTTCGACTGCAGCCGGTAAATGTAAATTCCGCTTGCTGCTTTTTCACCCTGTGAGTTTAGTCCGTTCCAGGCGACTGTATGCATACCGGAACTTTGTACCACGTTGTTCACAATACTTGTTACTCTGCGCCCGAGTATATCGAAAACTTCCAGTGTTACCGCACCTTTCTCTTTTAGCTGATAGGTAATTGTGGTAGCAGGATTGAACGGGTTGGGGTAGTTCTGGTACAGAGCATATTCACCCGGCAGAAGCGAGATGTTCTCAGAGTGTATCTTTGCATATTGCTCGGTGCCGATGATAAGTCGGAAATTACTTACTCCTTTTTCGTTTGTGGTTATTTCAGCAGCGCCGTTCTCTGTATTCAACGGTATCTCCCTGTCCCTGTCCATCAACCATATACTGAAATTATCCGGTAAGGATGATAATCTTTCCACTGCAAGTCTGAATGTTCTATCCGGCTCACCGGTAGTTACCTTGAAATCCCAGAAAGCCCCCTCTGTGGAAACAGGAACCATATTCCTTGCATAATAATTTCTGCCTGATTCAATAAGCAGTTCGATATCATCGGTGATCGGCGGCGGCTTCATTACATCATATTTATCAAGGCCGTCCTCAGCACCGTGCTTCATACCTACGAAGTTCTGCTGATCCTTTTTCGCCGTTGAACTAAGATATGCTTTAAGCTGAACGACAAACTCATCGGCTTTAATGGAAGACAAAAGATCTCTGCTCTGCTTCTTACCGAGTAAAACGTTAGGATTGACGTTCAGATTGATCACGGTTGACAGCGGGTTGTAAACCCAGTAGCCTTCCCAGGGTTCAAGGACCAGCTGATCCAGTTCATATTCCTGGGTATCAGGATTCCAGTGCAGGGGAGCCTGCAGCAGCAGATTAGAATTTTCAATTGACAGCCAGTCGACCGGGAAAGCGAACGGATCCCCGATCTGGTTGTAGCCGGGCTGCACACTGATTGTATAGCTATTGAATGAAGGAACGCTTGAGGCATTGTCGATAAGAAAAGATTTCCCTTCCCGGTTAATAAGCCAGAAAGCATTGCCCGGCACAATATTGCCGTTAATGGCATTATATTCGGCATAGTCGTTTAATTCAGGCTGCCACCGGAATATACGCCAGTTCTTTGGATCGTATGAACCATAATCATCCCGGAAAACTGAATCAATCTGCGGAGCGCTTATCGAAAGGGGCACTGAAAACATCTGGTATTTGCTAACCCTCACCGGGTTGGGATAAGGGAACTGCGGTATGCTTACATCGATTGATGCAGGATTTAGTTCGGGATTGAGTGAGGGATAGGTTACTGTACTTAAACCGTCGCTGAACATGAGGTAGAACTGGATCCCGGAAATTGTAGAGTATTCAGGTGGGATGTCGAACGTATATAGGGTTCCCTGCCGTGAAAGCGTATCCTGCTGATATATTTGTTCACCTGTCCTTCTGTAGAATATATCGCTTAATGTATATATTGAAGAGGAAGGGGGAGTTATGTTTAAAGGAGTAGCTTGTCCTACTCCGGGACTGGAAGGGATCTGCACCTGAATTGCGGAGAGTCCGGTTCCTGTTAACAGAATGGAATCGGGACTGCTGGAAGCAGTACTGTTTATTACCAGGTACGCCGTTTTTAATCCTGATGTATCAGGTGAAAAGCTGACATTCAGATTCAGATAATTCAATGCACTTATGGTATCTCCTGCTACCGGGGGAGAAAAGGAGAAACTGGACGCATCCGTTCCTGTTATTACCACATCGTTAATTACTATATCTCCTAATCCCGAATTTATTAGTGTTAGTGTTAGGGTTGGGGGCGATACAAGTCCTACGTCAATAGAACCGAAGTTTAACACTGAATCGGTGAACATAAGCTGAGCCATTACCCCAGTTCCGGAAATAGTAACAGTATCCGGAGACGTTGATGCATCACTGATGATTTCCATATATGAGGTCTTTAATCCCTCGTAAAGAGGAACGAAGTAGAAACCGAGACTATCAGATTGGAGAGCGGTTACACTGTCGAGCGGAAAACCGGAGTATATACCGAATGAATTGCTAGTATCGTTAACCAGGTTCAGGCTGAAAATATGAAGATTTGCCGTACTGGTATTGTTAATTGACAATGCCGCTGAATCGACGGTAACAACCTGAACGTTTCCGAAATCGAGAGGGTTCGGACTGACATTAAACTTAGGGGAGGGGAGTTTTGCTACGAATGCTTCTCCGTTGACACCGTTTAAATTTATGCTGCCGAAATCAGCTGAAAAATCAAAATAACCGCAGCCGTAAATGTCACCGCGTGAATCATTCGCTATTCCTCCGGCACCGTTGCTGTTTATGGTTCCAGCTCTCTGCCCCCAGAGTTTCCGTCCATTCATAGAATACCTGGCAAAATATACGTCATTAAGTTCGCCCGAAAAATCCTGTGCTATGTTTGAGATGAGACAAATGTTTCCTGCAGCATCCAGATCTATTTCACCCCCGTTATTATAAGACTGGCTTGGATTATCCTGCATGGCCCACAAGGCATTTCCGGACTGATCGTATTTGGCAATGAAAATGTCGGAATTAGACAAACTGTACAGAACGAGTCCTTCGAAGTTTGCCATTTTCGAAAAAGAACCTGTGAACAAAATGTTGTTATCTTTATCGATCCTTATATCATTTCCGTACGAATAGGAGCCGCTGGAATCACTGTATACCTGGCGTACCCATATAAAATTTCCAAGGGGGTCATATTTTGCAAGATAAATATCCTGATCGGTTCCATCCCAACTGCTTACAAGGGTAGTGTCACCAAACCCTATAACGTTACTAAATGACCCGGTAATGAAAACATTATCGTTCTGATCGGTTCTTACTCCGTATGCGTTGTTATAGAAACTTTGTCCTCCCGTTGGATTGTATGCTGCTTCCACCCATTGTTCGGTTCCGAGCGAATTATATTTTACAACGTAGATGTCACCGTAAGGATTGCCTGACTCGACGGTGTACTGACCGAATGTTGCAAACTGTTCGAATGTGCCCGTTACTATAACGTTATCCTGATTATCGGTTGTTACTTCCAATCCATAATCGAAGCTCTGGCCGCCGCCCTGGCGAACCCAGAGAAAATCCCCGTTTGTTGTATATTTGGCAGTAAATATATCATAGGAGCCGAAGGAAGTTAGTGTAATAGTTCCAAAAGTTGCGCTGCCGTTGAAAATCCCTGTAATAATGACATTGCCGGAATTATCCGTGGTCACGCTTTCTCCCTGGTCATAATCAAGACCGCCTGCGCTGACAGCCCAAAGCACTGTACCTGTGCTCGTGTACTTGGCTATAAAAATATCACTCGAGCCTGCTGAATTTAATATGTAACCGCCGAAAGTGGCAGTACTATCGAAATACCCGGTTACGATGATATTGCCGTCCGGGTCGACAGCCAGGTCATTAGCCCCGTCGTATCCATTACCTCCTGCGCTTCTTGCCCACAGAAAATCAGGAGCCTGACCGGGTAGTATCTGTGCTTGTAGATCCAGGAAAACTGCGGATGCGATAAAAATTATTATTGTTAAAATCCTTACCATGAATTTTTTTTGTTTATCCATCTTAGTTCCAATCAAAATTTGAAAATCCTGCTACAAATCGAATTTAATGCCGCCGCCGATAACATAGTTGCTCAAATCGGTCTTCCCATCGGCACTTGCAACCGAATACTTCAGCAGCAGCGGGACAGTAACTGAGGACGATAACCGGAATTGTGGAGTAACCTGTAAGCCGTATTTTGTGTATCCTGAGAAATACCCGGCCGTCTTCTCATAAAAACTGGAGAAGACCCCATATCCCATTGAAAAGGACATATTAAAACGCTGGTTATAAGTTAAGCCGAGATAAAGCTGGTTGGGAGTTATCTTCTCGTTGTCAAATACCGCATAATCTCCTTTCAGTTCATCCAGTGCTACGTTCCTGTATAACAGGTTGATTGCAAGGAAGTCGTATGTGAAATACTGTTTGTACATCGAGTTAAAGATAATCCTGTTCCCCGAAGAAAAAATGTCCTTGCCGTTAAGCTGGTCGCTGCCGTAAAAGATCCCGATCACATCACCTGAGATAGTTTGTGTTTCGCTGAGCTTTACATCCAGTCCTGCCGTAAGCGAAATCTCATTTGACGGTGTATACTTATCGTTTGCATCCTTAAGCGGCTGATACTCAGATTTGAGCTGGTATGAGAGACCTGCGCCGATAACCACATCTTCGGAAAGAGGGTGGAGCCAGGTTGCGCCCAGGAATGCATTTAGTCCTTGTCCGAAATTGGGTGTTCTCAACGCGAAAAGTTCCTGGCTGACGACCTGTGAAACAGCAAATTCCGCTGCAGTAAGTTTTGTTCTTCCGCTGGGGATATTAACCCCGGCATCAAAAGAAAGGTTCTCATCCGGCAGTTTCTGTTTAACAATAAGCTGCAGATCAGATAATCCGCTCAGGTCGCTGTTAATCCCTCCCAGTCTCGTGCTTGCCGAGGCATACCTTGTTACAAGTCCAACAGAGGTATTATCGAGTGGATTATAACCAGCCGAAATTATGTTGGTGAATTCAGAAAAATCCGTACTGTCATTTACCGACCAGCTCTCATACACTGGCATTATATTGATTGAGGCAGCAGGGCGCTGGTTATAAATATCCTGGGAATAGCAATTTGTTATAAGGATCAGGACTGGAAATAAATAACTTAAAACTCTTTTCATAGTATTTTTCCTGTGGTTAAATACTGAATTTTACTTGCCGGCCGGAGGAGGAGGCGGTGGTGGAGGGGGTGAGGGCAGCTCCTCTGTTAAGCCTTTCTCTGAAAGTTCCTGTGCCGGATTCCTGCTGTCGATTCCCTGCAGAAAATTGGTAACTATATTGCTGCCGAGATTTTCGAGCCTGCTGGCTGCCAGGTTTATCATTACATTCTTCACAACGGGTATTGTTTTTCTTAATACGGTAACAACTTTCTCCTTTGTGCCGCCGCTCTTGCCAAGACTCTGAGATGACTGCAGCTTACCGCCGGCATCTTTGAAGTTAGGGTCGAGCTGTGTAGCCTGGTTGAAGAACTGACCAGCCTGCTGATAATTTCCGGCATCCTCCTGAAGCAATCCTTTCGAGTAAGCGATGAAAGCTTCGAGGTTCTGGGTTGGTATATACGCTATATTTTCTTTTTCCTCCTGGGTAAGCTGGAACCCGTTCTGTTCAAGGAAAGCAAAAACCACCTGCTTTTGAAGTACAAAGAGATCGTTCAATGAACCGGATTTATTAACCCATGATTTTCGCTGACTGGTCTCTACCTCCCACGACCCGAGATCAATTTTGAAGTCGCCGTTGTCGGTTACATCATAATCTCCCGAGACAATCGTTCCGGCCTGCAGTATTTTACCAACCCGTGGTGCTGTAGATTGATCCACTACCGCCGACTGTGCCAGTTTAAGTTCATCCAGAACAGCCTGTATCCTTACTCTTTCAAGAACCTTTATATCTTTAAGCTTTGCAAGGTCTATACTCACCATCTCACTGAATCCTCTGCTTAGCGGTGCATAATCTTTATTTGTACCGGTATATATCAGAGGGAATACCGCAATTGTACTATCGGATACATTCTGAAAGCTGAGGTCCTTTTCATTATTGATCAGCGTCTTAACGTCAGAGTAGTTCTCCTGGCGTTTTATCCACAGATATCTTCCTTCCAGCATTTCCCTGAAAGGAGAATCTTCGGGTACATCTTTGTACCTGGCATAATAGGATTCGGCTTTTCCCTGTTCATTGTAGAATTCAAGATTTAAACCCTTGTAGAATATCAGCTCGGGATCGTCAGGATGAATATCCATCGCTTCACCAAGGTAGTACCTGGCCTTGTCATTATTATGCGTCTGCATATAATAAATACTCAGGTTCTTCACAGCCTCAAAATCCGTTGGGTCTGCCAGTGTTCTGTCAATCCAGCTTTGTACCTGTTGTTTATACAGTTCAGGATTATCCATCAGTGGTCCCGAGGAACAGGAATTAAGCCCTAACAGGGTCAACGCAAATGTACCGGCAAGAAATAAGAACTTTATCTTTTTCAAATTTCAACCTCGTTTAATTTTGTTAAAGCAGCGGTGCTATGCTCTGGGCTTTAAGTTTTGCTTTCTCATAGTCCGGATCGATCTTCAGGGCTTCCTCAAATTTCTCGTATGCATTTTTATAATCTTCTTTTTCGAGATAACTCAGACCAACAGAATAAGCCATTATGGCATCCAGAGAGGGAGCCTGCGATACATCCTGCGGGGTTTCCTCTTTCAGGGTTACATTAATATTATCCGCTATTTTTTTACCCAGCTTATCCACCAGCTCGAAAAATTCGTCCAGGTCACCCTTGACCTCATCAGTTAATAATATTTCGCTTGTTTCAACTTTTACCAGACGTGCACCCAGCCAGATCTGATCTCCAAGAATAATGAAGCTGCCAAGTAAAACGGTTTGTACGCCAAGCTGTTTTCCGAGTCGTACTGCTCCTTCCATATTGTACTGATCCTGCAGCTTTATCTCACTTAGTATCCACTGTATTCTTTCTCTTTCGATCACTTTAAGATTAGTGGAATTGTTCAGCCTGTTTATCATCAGGTCAGCAAAACCCTGCTCCATAGGGTCGTACTGTGCTTTGTGATCAACAGAGCGGTTCTTGAAATCGATTATAGCCATCGTTTTCATTCCCGGGTCGGGACGCTCAACGTTGTAGGAACCTGAAAACTGTTTTCGCGATTCATAATATAGTTTCATAAATACAGGCGGTTCATAATCAGGATTGAAAACCACCATTGGCGGTTCAAGTTTAAGCAGCTGTCCGATCGACTCTTTAGCTTTATCGTAAAGACCTTTTGCAGAATATGCACGGCCTAGAAACCTAAGAGCCTCCTTACGGACTTCAACATCAATGGTGTTATCTGCAGCCAGACCGTTCAGTAATTCAATTGCTTTATCGAACTGAGCTGACTTGTAATACTGTTTGGCCTGATCCAGCTTCGCTCCCGGATCTGTCTGTGCATTAACCGAGGGGGCAATGAGCAGAAGGACGAGTACCAAAAAGAATGAAGAAACCAGAATGGAATATAATTTACTGCACTGCATATGATTATCCTCCTATGCTTTGAATATTAAAAACCTGAATTATTTTGTGTCTATTTGAAATGGAAAACCAGGGAGTGAGACCTGGGTTCGAATGTGGGAGTGACTGTAAGCCGAACCTCGTCTTCAACTGTTTTATAGCCTGTTTTTTTAACGGTGATCTGATAAGTTCCGGGTCCGAGTTTGAGATCACCGGGAGTTGTCTTGTCAGTGTTTTTACCATTAACATAAATAACGCCCCAGATGGGATCACCTGTGCTGCTTAATGATTGTATGTTTACCTGCTGCTGAAAATAGCAGGTTATTTTCTTATTCTGATTCTTACCAAGATCAACATTTACCCGTTTAGTTCCGAATTCCGGGTGCACAAATTTTACTGTATGTTTGCCTGCGGTAACGGTATTCCTTAAAATTTCTGATGAATTATTCAAAACCCGGCTGCCGTCGATATAGATGCTTGAGGCAGGAATAGAGTTTAATATCAGGGTCGCTTTTGCTTTAGGGATAACAACCGGTTCAAGTTGAACATTTAATTCGTTATTTCCTGAATCAAGCTGAACACCGGGATTCTCCCAGTCTTTATACCCTTCCAGTTTAAGCGCAACTGAATATTTTGCCAGGGGAAGGCTGTCTCTCTGAAAAGGTGTTTTTCCCTCAGCCATTCCATTAAGATAGACAAGGGCTCCGTCAGGTACTGAATTTATTGACAGATTGACCGGGACGAACTTTACAATTTTCGGCGGGATCGGATCCACACCATTATTCCTGGTTATGAAGAATGCCGCCAGAATAATGGCTATAGCCAGAATACCCGCTCCATAAATATACATTTTTCTGACGGGCGGTTTTCCGGCTTTGGCAGTTTCTTTTTCCGTTTCATAGCTTGTTATAATCCTGGTCTTTTCTTCTGTGTCATCTCCTTCCAATTTTATATTATTTAAGGCAGAAGACATTTCAGCTGCACTCTGATATCTTTTATCAGGATCTTTATCAATAGATTTCAGTATTACTTTTACCAGTTCTTTAGGTATTAGGGGATTGAATTTCGTGGGAGAAGGAATCCTGCCTTCAACAATCTGCTTTTGTATAACGAATTCAGATTCACTTTTTTCAAAGGGAGTTCTACCGGCAAGCATTTCATATAATGTCATTCCGAGAGAATAAATATCACTTCTTGTATCTACATTTTTTAAACCCTTAACCTGCTCGGGAGACATATAATAAAGTGTACCCGCTGCCGCATGAGTTACCGTTATCTGGGAACCCTGTTCCTGTACGACTTTAGCCAGCCCGAAGTCCATCACCTTTATAGTTCCGTCATCGCACAGCAGGACATTATTAGGTTTGATATCGCGATGGATTACCCCGACTTTATGTGCGTGTCCTATAGCATTAATAATCTGGCTGCCGATAGCAATAGTTTCATTTACTCTGAACCTGCTTTTTTCACGCAGCCATTCAGAAATAGTACGTGCGCTGACATATTCCATGACCATGAACAAACCGTACTCAGTTTCCCGCAGGGCATGGACGCCGACGATATTCTGGTTTTCGAGTCTGGCAAGCGCCCTTGCTTCAGTTTTAAACCTCTGCAGGAAATTATCATCCCTTGCGAGGAAGGGATCGATCATTTTTAAGGCCACAACTTTTTCAAGGTTCATATCGATAGCTTTAAAAACAACTCCCATGCCCCCTCTTCCTATCACCTCGAGAATTTTATAATTATCTACCTCTTTTCCGATCAGCTGATCCATATGTTCTAATCCAGTCTTGTTTTACCGTTTAAGCTGACATCGCTAAATTCTGCTGAAGAATTTTTATCGACATAGATGCCTGCCTTGCCAAAGATACCCCATACACTCTTATAAGAACTGATCAAACCTTTTTGATCGTAGATACTTATAAGATTATCTGAATAAATGATCTTCAGTTTTCTTTTCTTCGTATAATCTTTCGGGTTAATGACAAGAAGTTTCTCAATATCATTACCCCTGACCCTCTGCAGGGTATAAGTACCTCCGTCACGATATTTAAAAATATAATAATCGAGAGGAGAAACATACCCGATAATAAGACCCACTACAGTATTTGGTTTATATATCTGAACATCTACCGATAGTGTAACATCAAACATATCCTGGTTGTATACAACAAACTTTTCACTCAGGGTATTTGAAAAGCTTAATTCGTTTCCGTTAATAACAAATTCATTCTTATTGATACCCGGATAACTCCAACCGGCTGAATTGAAATTTCCAGCATTAATTACAGGCTGCTGCTCAGGCTCGGCAGGCGGAGAGGCTTCACCCGAAGAATCTGTTGACGGGGTTTTGTATTCCAGCTGACTCATACAGAGTCGTATCATGTTCTGGATATTTTTATCACCAGGCTGAACCTGTGCAGCCTTTCTTAAGTATTTCACCGCAGCTTCAAAGTTTTGCTCGTCCATAAGCTTTTTTGCTATGTCGATATACGCAGAGGCAATTTCGCCGACACCTTTTAATGCAGCCTGGTGCATCGGCTGGTTATCCAGAATACTTTTATAGAGTGCGAATGCTTTATCATAGTTCTTCTCTTTTAAAAGAAGGTCAGCTTCATCAAGAAGACGCTGGTCAGAGTCCTCATTATTGTCTGATGATTGGACATTTTGAGAAGATTGTACCGCCGGGGGAGGAGGGGGATTAAGAACAGTTTCGACTTTATCCGGTTCAAAGACAGATTCACCATACTGTAAATACAGTAAGACCAGGATGAATATAAAAAGGAGGATGACAGCTATCCAACCTTTATTTGTTTTGTGTGATCTTCTTTTCGGCTGTTTGATCTTTTTTTGTTTTCCAGGCTTTACAGCAGGAACGGGGGTCACATTTTCCGGATCAATTTTAATTACAATAACCGTAACATTATCTTTTCCCCCACGTTCATTTGCCAGACTTATAAGTATATCGCAGGCATCCGAAGGACTATTCCCGGATACAATTTTAAGGATTTCGCCTTTACTAACCTTTGCCAGCCCATCAGAGCAAAGGACATAATTCTGTCCCCTTTTCAAGGTTATATCTTCGGTTAGATCTACCTTCACAGTTTCATCAACACCGAGAGCCCGTGCAAGTACTGATTTAGAGGGATAGTTGCGAGCCTCTTCAGGAGTGAGGATACCTTCCCTTAACATTTCCTGAACCTTTGTATGGTCCCTGGTGATCTGCTCAATGGTATTATTTTCAATTTTATAAATCCTTGAATCTCCCACATGGCCGACTATAACTCTGTCCGGTAAAAGCACTAATGCAGAGCAGGTAGTCCCCATTCTTCCGAAATCAGTTTTATCCCCGGATTTATGGAATATCTCAGCATTTGCTTTTTCTATAGCGGTTTTCAGAGCAACGGACTCATCAAATTCAGAATTAAAATATTCTGTTCCTACAACTTTCACTGCTATTGAACTAGCTTCTTTACCCCCTTTATGTCCTCCCATACCATCAGCTACAATAAACATCTGACCTTTAGGAGAATCAAGATCCAGATTATTCTCCGGAAATTTTCCAAAATTGTCCTGGTTTTCAGTTCTTACCAGACCGATATCGGTTTTAGCCGAAAAGAAAAGATTAAATTTTTTTACTGTTGAAGACATTGTCCCTACTTTATTTTCTCAAAAAAATCAGTTATTCAGATTCTGCAGTGCATTCTTCAATGGATTATCGAAGTTAAATCCGAATAAGGCAGGATTTTCCCCGATAACAGCAGCAGAAAATATATAAAAAACATAATTATATGTTTCTTTCGGAAGTTTATCCCTGTACTTTAAAAGAAGATTCCAGAAATTTCGATCTTTCGGGTTTGCGGGCATTCTACGGATAAGATCTATAATATTATATTCCCCCCAGTTATAGGAAGCCATTACCAGCAATCCTGATGCCTGCGCATCCGTATTATAAATATCTTTAATATACCGAGCGGCAGCACTTGTTGCCTTAGGAAAGTTATATCTGTCATCCCCGGGATCATATACTCTTTCATTTACAAGAGGACCGATATTTAAACCATACTTTTTAGCAGTAGCAGGAATAAACTGCCAGATTCCCTTGGCATAACCGTACCGCGTCTGAGGTCCAACTATTTGGTTACGGAAATCACTTTCCTGGAGGGCAAGATAAAAGAACTGCGGCGGGAGATCCTGTCTTGTAAGGTAATTTACCACCACCTGTGCATAACCATTTTGCTTCGCACGATTCAGTGCTTTCTGAAGCCGGTTGCTGGACCTCCATTTCCCAATATAACTTTTTACCTCCTTTATAAAATCTTCCGGCATAGTTAATTCACATTCCCCAAAGACACGGGCAGTTTTTATTATAAGTTTTTCATCAGGTGCAAGATCGTAAGTACCTAGCTGATCAACCAGGTTATCATAATTTCGTTTTAACTCATGTCTCCTTTCATCAAACTTCTTCAAAGCTTTGATGATTTTCGGGTCATTAGACTCAGCAAGATCCTGCTTAAGATTTTCAACCTCAAGCTCCAGTGATTTCATATCATAGAATATATTTTCAGCAAGAGCCTTTTGTCTGTTTTCTTTTATGTTCTGGTATATAGAATAAGCTGCAGCAAGAAGAGCCAGAAACCCGACAACAGCAATAATCTTTACATATTTAGATGTATGTTTTTTCTTAACCACCTTGAATGCTTCACGCATCAGCCGTGTATGTTCACCCACCTGGTCATCACCCTTCGATTCATCAAAGTAGTGTTGTATATAGCTTGTAACGGAATCATCTTCAGATGGTTCAGTGGTTTTTTGAAGTGGAGCGACTTTTTTCTCCTCAAAGGAAAATAAAAGAATAGGGCCATTATTACCGAGTTCAAGTGTGGTAGTTGTCTTTAGTCCAATATTATCGATCTTTTTTCCGTTAAGGAATGTACCGTTACTGCTATGCTTATCTGAAATCCACCATCCGGTTCCATCGAAAAGGACTTCAAGGTGAACCCTGCTTACAACTCCTTCATCTATTTGAATTGAACATTCTTCCGATCTTCCTATTGTAAAAGTCTTATCGAAATAGAATTCTTTTTGGGATGAGTTACCCTTTTCTACCTTAACCTTTACCACCTTATTTGAAAGGGGAGACGAATCGCTGATTTGTGTACTGTTCATATTTAAAAATAATTCTATTTTGAATTATTTTCAGGGTTAAAGCTAAGCATCATTCTCAGGATGGCCGGTCCTATCGTCTGTCGTGTCTTTTTTGTAAATGATGCCGTGAGCTTAAACGCTGTTTTTTCGTAAAATGTATAGATCTGGTGCTGATAAATCCTGTAATCATCCAAAGGGTACCAGCCGAAAATTGCTTCGTAAGCTTCAGATCCATTCGTGAGCTGAGTTTCACCTTTCTTCAGAAGAGTGCAGCCTTTCAACTCTTCTTCAAGCGTTTTAATATTCCATTCGGCATATTCAGAAAGGCTTTCAAAAGTATTTTCACGATCGACCGTAATTATTATGTTGTGTTGAATTCCATCGGTTACAGGTCCCGTTATGGTGTAGATAGTTTTGTCTTCCCACTCTTCAAGCTGGTTGACTGTGAATCCATTTCCCCGGAATACAACGGTTTTATCCTGCGGTGCAGCCTGCTTCACTTCCTTTTCCGTGGTCTGCTTTGGATGCGGGGTTTTGGTCATCTCCTCATCAGGCATTTCAGGAGATTTTTCTTCCTCTTTCTTTTCTTCAGGAGGCTGATTCTGAAACTGCCTGTAATAATCTGGTATTTTCATTGGATACTATAAATTTCCAAATTCATACGAAGTATTTCCTTTTAATTTCGGTTTATTATTATCTATGTCTTTTTTTAGGACCTAGCTTCGAAACTGTTCATGGTATTCTGGGAAATCCATTTTAATTTAATATTATAGAAAAACTCAATATAATGAATAGTCTTCGGAAAGATCCCAAATGGTTCATTATAAATTATTAATCATCATATTCAATCTAAACAGTGCATATTTACTACTAATAAATTTATAGTCTTTGTATTTTTTAGCCCCAAAAAAAGTGTGTTTTGCCCATTCTACAAATGGATCCCTATCAAGTTGGATAACACCAGCAGTTCCCAACAAATAAACTGCGGCACCAATTGGCAGTGAACCAATCATTAAAGCAGCACCAACTGCTTTAAGCAAATGCGACCCGGCAATTAGTGTTCTATCATCATAAGAACTACTTAGTTTAAACTGCTTTGTAGCATCCCAAATACTTAAACCAGCTTCAAGTCCTAACCCAATAACGTTTGTTGCCTTACTAATAGCCCGTATTTTAGAAAGCTCGGATATATTTGCAAATGAAGTCATAAATTCGGCAGTAGCTTTCATTCCTTTTACTTTTGTATAAAATGTTTTGTCTTTTCCAAGGTTATCCATTGCACTCATAAATCCAAGCGTATTAAGTACATTAGTCAACGCCAAACATTTTAATTCATCTGCCCTTTCTATAGTGTTCATTTCAATTATGAACTTATTGGGGTGATAAGAAATAATTTTATTTCCTTTAGGTATAATTTTCCAGGCATCAGCTTTCTTCAGATCAATTTTAACCCCAACAATTAATTTTTTTCCTTTAAGAAATTCAATAAATCCTTTTGCTTCAATTTTAAGAGCAGGATTTTTAGCAATTGCTGGATCAGCTGCCAGTGCCGGTAAGAAATGATCCATTAAGTGAAGGGTACTTTCAAATACTGTGCTATCTATAAGATCGGCGGAAGATGCATTTTGATAATTTGAAAAAAGTAACTTAGCCAGTCTGGTATTTTTGTTTTTTTTATATTCGTCAATGTGTAGAAGTTTGGCAATTTCAAGTGCAAATTGTCTTCCGATGGTACTATGAAAAAATATTGCTGGTATTTCAGCTAATGCCCAGTTACAATTTTCAGCATCGTGTCTTCTTGAACCATCAAGTCGGGCAGGTGTTTTCGCATCAAGGGCATGTTCAATTAAGGGTGTAATTTTATTATCATAAAAATCCAAACATAAATCGTCTCTTCTTTTTAATAAATAATCTTTCTGCTTAGTCATTTTTTTGACTTTAATGTCAAACTCATTTCCCCATCCACCTACTGCATCATCCCAGGCTTTTTGTTCATTATCTTTTAATCCAGCTCTTCTACCCGTCATAAAAATGAACATATATACCTGATGCAAACTTTCCACACTTGCAAGAGCCTTAACAAGCGGACTAATTTTTTTAGAAAATTCATTACAATCCTTAAACCAATTATCAAACGGACAATCTTTTTCAGGTGATATTGTTACTTTTCCATGAGATTTTATTTTAATTACGGTGCATTTACCCCAGGTTTTAATTTTATATTTATGGTTTTTGCCAGTACTACCTTTAAGTGCGTAAATTTTGCTATTTTTTTCTTTAGTATCGTTTCCCATTACACCCACTCTTCAATTAAATTTTCGGCATCTCTATCTTTTGGACCAATAAGTTCCTTTTCCTGTACTTGTGGAAATCCAACAGTTACTTTTCCTGGTGGAATATTCTCAATTTTAGCGTAGCCGTTATCATCCAATTTACCTTTCTTCTCTGTTCCATCAGGCAGATATATCACATAATTTTCATCTTTCATCGGCATATCATTTTCATCATATAAATAAATCTCAATCCAATCTTTAAACTCTAATAATCCAGAATCAGCACTAACACCAGCTATATCTACTCTAAAAAAATACTCCGGTGGATTATAACCTTTTTCAGTTTCTTCTTTAGAAGGAATATCATCTGTGTCCTCAACATATTGAAATTCCCATTCTGATTTTATTTTCTGACTTTTTACGAGAGCGGGAAAAGAAGTAACAAGATCATGTGCTCCATCAGAATCGTTTTCATAAATTTCTATTGTTGCTTCGGCGCCGTCATATGCCCCTTTGACATCTGCAGTTATTTTTAGGATGTCTCCGCGTTTTGCTTCATCCTTGTCCCATTTAAGATTAGTAATTTCAACCGGGAGTAGAAGCGGAATTGTATTGGATTTCTTTTCAAGCCCATGTTTTGAAAGCTTAGCAGTTGCAGTTAATTCATCTTTAAGATTATCAGGAATATCAATGGTTTTCCAGAACTTGTTTCCTGAAATTTTACCCTTTACTGTTCCGCCTGATTTTCCGTTTTTATCCTTTATTTCAATTTTAATATCAGAATTATTTCCAACATATTTTGTGAAAACATTAATCCCTATTTTACTGCCGGCAACAGCTCTTGGTTTTGACCAGCTCACCTGTTCAATGGTTGAGGTGAGTTTAACTTCTGTTATTTTATTTGTGTCGCCTTTGTGAGTAGTCATATCTTATAAAAAAATCTATTATTTATTATTCAACTTTTAAGTATTCAAACCTGTTTTCTGTAATGTAACTAATATACACACCCGCTTTATGACTGAATACTGCGGTTGTGAACAACTCCGGCTGAGAATTAATATCAAGGGGATTGCCGGCAGAATGTGAGAGCATTTGAATATCATGTGTGATTGAACTGTAGAAATAAAATTTTTCTGAATTATCCTTGAATAAATAGACAGGTTCGTTTTCTACAGTTAATTCTGATTTATAAAATGTAAAACCACCTGAATTAATTCCGTTAAGAGTTTCGTACAGTACCGGTTTTGCAGAAGATAAATCTACAATCCAGTTTTGAAATTTTCCGGTTGCAGTATCGCTGGTTAATGCATAAAGATGCTCATTGTAATTTTCACCATCAATTGTCTGAAACAGTTCAAGTCCTCTGATATTCGTCTGAAGCCTACATGATTCTTTTTGTTCCGATGTTTGGCCGTCATTCAGATTATACTGCAGATAATTGATGACAGGTCTGTTTAAATCATTCCAAATAAAATGGAGTATTTCATCACGGTCCCATAGAATAGAGTAATTAGAAATTCCCTGAGATGAGGAGACTAAAATCTGCTTTCTAAATTTTTTATCTTGATCAAGATGAATATAGACTATTTCTCTTCCGGAGTTATTAATGATTAAAATGTGCAGCTCTCCTTTCGAATCAGAGAATGGGGAGAGTAATATTTCAGCATCTTTTAGACCGGGAGAATATTTATAAGTTTCTTCAATTTCACCATTTTTTGAAATTTCTATTACGTTTAACACAGAGTCTTTGTCTAACCAGCATAAATGTATAGCTTCAGGAGGATCAACATTAATTACAGATGGAAAAACCTGATATGGTTCAGCTAATTTTTTTACAAACTGGTCTCTGAAATAATTTGATGGGAAGTCAGGACTATCTTCTAAAAGATATAAATCAAACCCGTTATCAGTCTGATTTATCCATGCAGATCTTTGCAATGCATAAGCAAGCTTTATGTTTGTCTTTACATTCTGGTGGTAAACAGGTCTTGCAGGGTTTATTATTATTTGTACCTGTTCCGATTCTGTATAAATATTTACCCCTGAATTATACGCAGCCATAAGACTATATTCACCCGGCGAAAGACTTCCCAGCCAATTAAGAGCATCGCCTTCAAGTACTTTAGTTTCACCTGGTTTAATATCAAAGTTATCATATTGCCTTGGTGCATCAATGTGTGATCCGTTTCTTTCTTTCCAGCTCAATTGGGTGCCAAGGATCTGCAATTGTTTCCGTCCGTTTGCAGCAAGAGTAACAGACTGATTGCCAGGTTCAAAACTGTGAAGGCTGAGAGTTTTGTTCCCGGTATTTTCAAGAGTGATCTTAATTGGAATAGATTCACCTTCAATAAAATCCTGATTTCCAATTTTAAGTGATAAGCGGATATCATTCATGTATTTTTCTCCGGTTCCGAATAAAAGCAGCAGATATAAAACGATAATTTTTAATAAGAAAAGTAAATTGCCATTTTTCATTTAACAATCAGGAAACATCAACAGTTATCGGATCACTCTTTTCATTACCAATTTGGAAATGGATTTTTATTTTTCCGGCTGAATTATTTTTCCCCTTTAATCTTCCTGAAAAAGTAAAGACTTGTTTATTTATTATTTTTGTGAACGTTGTAAAATCTGCAATTGTTGGGTCATCTGAAACCCACCTGCCTTTACTCATTGAGGTCAGATCTTTTTTGAAATTACCATCATTATTTTTTACTCCTTCGTCTTTTGCGAGGGCTTTAAAATCAATGTGTTTGTCCTTCTTCATAGAAATCGTTTTCGATGGAATGGATGTGAAAGTATCATCTGTAATTTCAACAGGATTAAACTTCTCGTAAATAATTTTCTGAACTGAAATATCATTAGATAATTTCACCCGGTCATAAAATCTTAAAGTAAGTAAACATACTGCACAGAAATGCCATTCGGTTGGATTTGATTTACGCACTGTCTTTCCATCAGAACCGAAATAATCATTATCATAAGACATCGTGCAGGCAATTGCATCGTTCTGATCGTGGTCCAGCCAATTTGAATTTAAAATATCTGAAGTCACATAGTTTTTAAAATCAAAATCAGTTATTGAATGACGCAGGTAAACAGCGTGACCCATTTCATGTGTAAATGTGACAGTTGCATCTCCGACAGTGACCATGAAAAACTCACGATCGCCTGCATACATTCCGAGAGCATTTGAAGTTTTGTGGAGCTTTTTACATAAAAAAACGAAAAGTCCTGGAGTATCATTCTGTGCCTGATCATTTTTTCTCGGGTTCTTTAGATTCATTTCTTTGTATGCTTTTGCAAAAAACTTTTTTGATAATCCTTCGCCATGAGTCCATGACCAATCATCATTGGCCCCCGGAAAATCAGGTAGAAAAAATTTATCATAATTGTACTTGCTGTCGTCATTTCTTATTGCAGCTGAAGGACTTCCGACATCATTTTTAAAATAATCCTTAACAGTTTTTTTCCATTCACCTTGATTATACTTTTTGATTTTTGCGGGTAATGGCTGTACAACCTCAATAAATGCTGAATTGTAAGATTTATTAACAATGTCCCAGTTTATGTAGGAAAGGTCAACATTATCAAACGTAACCAATAGATCAATAAATATTTTTCGCCAGATAGTGAATTTCCCGGTATTGATCTTTTTGATTTCTTTTGAGTTTTCATCTTCCAGCGAAAGTGCATTTCCATTTCTGTCAGTTACTTTAATTGAAAACTGATAATTATCTCCGCCTATAGGTTGAGGAAAGAAAATAACTTCGGAGATACCAATAGGCTTGCCCGCTGAATCTGTAGATGGTAAAATTTTAGTTTTTGAAAAATGCTCATCAATTTTTTCAGCAGGAGAGGGATTGGCTGTCTTAAATGGTACCTGAAAAAGTACAGACGATGGCGAAATCTTTTTCCCTGCCTCACGATGTCCACCAAAGGAAGAACTACAATTATCATCCTCTTTGGAAGATTCATCATCAGGAACCCGCTTAAATGTTTTAACAAAATTTTTTATCCATTCTTTTTGTCTTGCAGGATTCATGGATTTATCTATTTCAGAATAATCCTCTTCCGGATCAGCTAATTCAAATTGAATTAAAAGTTCTTCAGACTGGATAGGAACTTCGGTATTATCTTTTATTCTTCTTACTTCAATACGAAATGGAACCGCAGGTCTGATGTCCCGAATCCAGTTGTTTGCATTGTAATTAGCCGGTTTTGAGACTTTATCTCCTTTTGATCCAAGCATTGAATTTGAATCGGAGTCTTTTAAAGCATGATTATCATGAATCAATATTTTATATTCACCGGCTTTAAGTTCATTATTTTTTTTTAGTTCTTTCTTTGGGACTTCCTCAAGATCAAACTGACATTTGTAATTAATGTCTTTCTGGACAAAGTCAGGTCCGGGATAAAAAATCTTGACTTTATATTTATAATCCTTTTCCGGATCAATTTTATCTACAGGTACATGAACAAACTTATAACCTTTCCTTCCGTATAAATCACATTTTGTATGTGTACAGACACTCGGGGTGGGATGACATTTTAGCTGTGGTTCCTCTCCTGATTCAAAAAACAATATTTCTACACGTCGGTTTGTACTACTTCTGTATTCATCTTTTTTTGCCTCTTCAATCGGAAAATATTCCCCGCATCCGACACCAGCTTTATGTTTTTCAAGAAAGACCAACTTGTTTCTAAGACTTTTCAGTCCTTCACTATCTGTTTTAAGAATTTTTTCAAGTTTCAGCATATATACATCAAAAACAGCTCCCCACGTCTGGGGCCCCATTTTTCCATCAACATCTATCGATTGATCAAATTCAGTATTATAACTTCTCTGAAATGCTTCTAATGCTTCTGCAGTTTTTTCATCATGCTTATCATTCAATTCTCCCGGGTCACATTTCCACTTGAATTCTTTAGCAGCCCATTTCAGAATCAGCTTATAATCTTCGGTTTTATGTTTTGAATCTGAACTGGAGATCCATTTTGAGCGTTCGCCGCGAAGTGCATAAAGAACATTATTAGCTCTCTTTTGAGAAAGTAAAACGTTGTAATATTTATCTCCTTTTGTGTCTGTGTGCCCGGCAAGAAGCATTTTCTGATCAGGATTTTTTTCAAATTCCCTGTAACAGGCAGCTAAAACAGTAAGTCCCGTAATCTTTTCCTGTTCAGGAGTTCCTTTTGCATCATCATCTGACGAGGGTAACAATACAGCACTGTCAAAGTGAAAATTGGTATCTTCCATTTCAATGATTTTAACAGTTGATACCTTCTTTGCAATAATTTTGTTCACCCCCCCGGAAATGAGGGTGGTGATTTTTTTCTCTACTTCTTTTAAACTGAGTTCTATTGAAGGCAAATCAGTCTTTTTCTTTTTTAGTAATAATCGGAAACTTAATTGAATATTTTCCAGCAGGAACTTTCTCTATTTTTTTATAACCACTTGAATCGAGCTTATCTGAAATAATTTTACCATCCGGCAGATAGAGAACAAATTCTTCATTACCTAATGCTTTTCCTTCCTCATCTTTTAATTCTATTTCAATTGTATCTTCGATATATAAGATTCCTGATCTTGATGTTAAATCAGGATTACATAAAACTGTAAAGTAATATTGGGGTGAGGAAAAGCTTTCAGAATTTGTATCACCGGTTAATTCTTCACTTGCAGGAACTTCCCATTCAGTTTTTGCTTTATTTCCCTTTATTTCAACTTCAACTGTTTTTAATTGAGAGTCTGCTTTCTTAATATCTTTTTTCCATATTGAAAACGTGACTTTTTCACCGTCGTCAAGTCCTTCTGATTCAACATTCAATTCAATTTTATCGCCGGGTTTTACCAGATCTTTGGACCATTTCGCATTAAACAATTTTTTAAGGATTAACTCGGCATTTCCTTCTTTTAAGGCATCGCGGGTAATTCTGCCATCAGTTTTTACTTTGCTGAATGACTCTTTTTTATCTGTATCAGTTAATTTATAATCTACGCCGCTCACCGGGTTTCCGGCTTTATCGACAAGCTTATACTCCAGCCAGTTTTTTTCTTTTGTTGAAGATTCCGGACTACCCGCCACTGCATTCTGTGCACTTGCTTTTGCAGCAGCAGCTCCGCTTGAGCCCGCGCCTCCACCGCTGCCGCTCCCGCTTCCCCCCATCCCGATCATTACAGTTGCGCTTCCTTTGATAATGGAGTCCGGTGGACCGACACAAGTAGCCATATCGCCCATCCTTGCTGCCGGCTGCCCACCTATAAATACGGTAGGACTGCCGGGCGGCATTATTGGTCCGCCTACGTGAGGTATCGGTGGAGTTCCAGGTGTCATCATTGGACAAACATGCATATCCCCGACCCTGGCTGCAGGCATATTTTCAATCAACACTGTCGGACATCCGGCAACAATGACTCCTCCATGCGCACAGCTGTCGCCCATTCTCGCTGCAAAACTCATAATAAATTTCCCTTATTCATCAGTTTATTTTTACCATCGCTCCTTTTATTGTGTTAAGACCCGAAGCTTCTACTGTTGAAAGAGCACCTTTTATTTTAACATCTACCCCTGCCTCAACGGTAGTATTTAATCCTTTTATCTTGTTATCAGTACTTGCTTCCGAAGATATTTTCATCCCTTTCTGCTTCAGATCCTGTTTTGCTTCGATGCTTATCCCCGATGCATTAATGTTATAATCTGAATTGGCTGCCGACTTTATGTTTGCCGCTTTTATTTCTGTATCACCCTCGGTTTCCAGTTTAAACGATTTCGATTTCACATTTATTTCTCCTTTCGGCGCCTGTATGTCAATACTTCCATCTTTTGTTTCTATTATCAGTTTCTGGTTCTTAAGATCTACAATAAAATTATTGTTTTTTGGTTTATCAGATAACTGGATTTTTTCTGCTCCGTCCGTATCATCAATCAGGAAAAAATGTCCCTTTTTACTGGTGACAGTTATCTTTGTATTCTTATCGTCAAGGAGTATCGTATGTCCTTCCTTGGTTACAATAGTAATGTTCTGGTTTTTATCATCCATTGTAATTTTATGTTTATCCTTTGAGGTAACCTCGATCTTATCATCTTTATCATCCAGCAATATTTTATGTAAATCTGAGGTCGTAAGCGCGATCTGAGTTTCATTGGATTTGTCATCTATTAGGATCTCGTTGCCTGAGGCTGTCCTAATAATGTTATGCGATTTATTCTTAGCAGCTACCGGGGAAGCCTGAGATGGATTAGGTACCGTACCGAGTCCTATCGGTCTGTCAACATTTCCGTCAACGCATGCCCACAGCAGTTCTGTGCCTTTATGATTTGGAAAATGAATACCATACCCGGATCCTGAATAACTCTGAGTCAGCCTTATGGGAAGCGAAGCTTCGCCGTTTGATTTGTCGCTCAGGTCAAAAAGCATTTTTGCTTTATACCGGCCATGATCATCAAGATATGCATATTCGTCACCGGTACCAGATTCCAATTTTGCACTCATAATGCCTGAGATCTTTGGTATAGGGGTTTTCCTCTCCGGTCTGAAATCAATTTCGAATGGAATGGCCTTAAATCTGCATTCGAATACCGATTCTACAGCCTGAAGCTTCTGAGGAACAACAAACTGTCCGCGCTGAGAACCTGCAAGAGATAATTTTGTGATTATATATTCCTTATTCCAGTCATCCCTGTAATGTTTGTCAAGTTTAAACCGGTAACCTGCTCTAAAAACCCTGCTGTCTGTTTTACCGTTGAATATAACGCTGGCGGCAAGAAATTCCTGGTTCCTGATTTTGGCAAGAAATTCAGCCTCTTTTTCATTTTCAAAATTATCACCGTAATCATAGTAAGTACCCGGGAGATCAGACACTATCCTGCTTTCTGCCATCAACTGCTTTTCAGGGAAAAGATAATTATAATCCTTCAGCATTACCTTCCCGGTGACCACTCTTTCAGATGAAGAAATATCAAGTATCGATTCAGAATCTCCCAGCGGTTCCTGGTTTTCATTGTAGCCTATACCTTCGGAATAACCGGTGTCCGGCAGTTTACTATTGTCATCGGTAAAACAAACCACTTCTTTATCCCCGCTCTGATCGAAGTAGTAATAGATCCCGAAATGCTCAAGTCTCCGGTTAAGGAAGTTAAAATCTGTTTCCCTGTACTGTACTACAAACTCATTTTTCGGATATTTATTCTTCAGATCAATTTTATAGTCGCTTCCCTTCAATTCGTTCTTCTCAAGAATTTCTTTAATCAGGTCCTTTATTTCAATATTCTGATAGACCTCATTCTGAAATGTAAGACATGATTTCCAGAGGCGCGGAACCAGTACAACTTTGTAAAATACATGATCTTTGGATTGTCCGAACTGTTCGATTTGTGAGATTATACCATGAATTTCACGAGTGCTCTGATCAGGCCGGATCATGGTTAAAACTGCGGATTTATTCAGAATTTTGCTCGTATCAATCCTGGGATCACCTGATGCAAGAACTATTTTGTACTCAAACAGACCGGATATCTCTTCTTCTCCTTCAAATGATATCACCCCGAATATATCTTCATCAACTTCCGAGAAATTTATCCGGTAATAGGGTTGATTAAACTTTTGCTCCGGCATTAGAACACCTTTAGTAATTAAAAATTTACAATTAACAATGCATGATTACTGTACTTAAACAAATTTGTATTTGAATGAACCATCCTTTGACCTTGTAATGGTTACTTTGGATGGACTTTTTCCTTCAGCCATAAAACCCAGAAGCTGGGATGATATTTCAGGAGCCAGTTTTTTATCTACAATTGCATCGATATTTCTGGCGCCGGTTTCCGCCCTTGTACACGATTCCACAATATCATCGATCACGGCTTTATTGAATTCAACATTAAGACCCTGATTCTCCTGCAGCTTCTTTTTAATTTTTCCCAGTTTCATTTCAACAATAGGTTTTAGTACCTCTTTACTTAACGGTAAAAATACTATTGGCTTCAGTCTGCCCAGAAATTCCGGTCTGAAGTATTGATTCATATAAGGACGAAGCTCTTCAAGGAGGTCCTCAGGATTTGTCATTCCCGAATTGTACTTTTCAAACAGGATCTCCGAGGCAAGGTTTGAGGTCATAAATATTGTCGTATTTGAAAAATCGATATTTCTTCTGTCGGCATCCTGCAGCATTCCCCTGTCAAAGATCTGCATAAAAAGGTCCGTAACCGAGGTATTAGCCTTTTCTATTTCATCCAGCAGAACAACACAGTAGGGACGTCTTCTTACAGGTTCGCTCAGAGCTCCGCCTTCCCCGTATCCTACCAGTCCGGGATCAGCACCTATTAATCTGGATGTATTATACTCATTCTGATACTCTGTCATATTTAATGTAACCATAAATCTTTCATCGCCGAAAAGCACTTCCGCAACTGCGCGGGCAAGTTCTGTTTTTCCGACTCCACTGGGTCCTACCAGCAGAAAAACCCCGTTCGGTCCTTCTTCTTTTTTGATACCAACTTTAGCACCTCTAATAACGTCCGCTATCTGTTTAATAGCATGATCCTGTCCCACAACTCTTTTCTTCAGATCTTCCTCCAGATGCAAAAGTGTGGTCATCTCATCCCTTGTCATATTTCCAACCTTAATTCCGGTCCATGCTTCAATTACTTCCGCTACGGTATTGGCCGTAACCTCGGCAAAAACCTGGGGATTGCTTGCCTGGAGTGAGCTCAATTCATTTCTAACTTTAGTTATCTGATCTACAATCGATGAGTCTTCTTTTCCTTTACCGCTGCCGTTACCCGAGAACTTCTTCATCCTGAGCTCCATTAACTTTCTTGTAAGCTCGCTTTCTTTTATCCACCTGTCTTCATCTACTTTAATATCAGCTTCCAGTCTGGATCTCCTGTCTTCAAGGTCTTTTAATATCGCTTTATCGATTATTAAATCCATATCAGAATCTTTTTTCTGAGTTCCAATGGCCATACTCACGGACTTTAACTGGCTTATCAATAATTCAAGTTTTGGAGGTTTACTGGTTAATGACATTTTGACACGTGTTGCTGAAGTATCCAGCAGATCCACTGCTTTATCAGGAAGCTGCCTTCCCGCAATGTACCTTCTTGATAACTTAACAGCAGCCTCTATTGCAGCGTCTGTAATGTGAATTCCATGATACCCTTCATATTTTGTCTTTATACCTCTTAACATCAGCATAGCCTTATCATCGTCAGGTTCGCCTACGTGTATGGGCTGAAACCTTCTTTCCAGAGCTGCATCCTTTGCGAAATATTTATTATACTCCAGGTAGGTGGTTGCTGCAATCGCACGAAAACTTCCTCTTGCCAGTGCCGGCTTTAATAGATTCGCAGCGTCCCCGCCGCCTGCGGAAGCACCCGCGCCTATCAGCGTGTGCGCCTCATCTATAAAAAGAATTGCCGGCAGGGGAGAATTGGTTATTTCGTTTATCACTGCTTTCAGTCTTTTCTCAAACTCGCCTCTCATTTTTGTTCCTGCCTGCAGCGAACCCATATCAAGCGAATAGATCTGGTTATTTTTCAGGATATCGGGTACCTCATCCGAAGCAATTTTTATTGCCAGACCTTCAACAAGTGCTGTTTTTCCTACGCCTGGTTCTCCAAGCAGAATGGGATTAGATTTCTTTCTTCTGCATAAAACTTCAATCACCTGTATGATCTCTTCGTCCCTGCCGAGGATAGGGTCTATTTTTCCATCTTTCGCCTGTGAAACCAGGTTAGTTGTATAAAGATCCAGTACAGTTCCGTCAGGTGGAATAGCCTTTGCTTCCTCCTGGGAAAGCATTTCCGCAGAGACATTTTCATCCTCTGCAGATCCCCGAACAATATTGTAAAAATCTGTACGGAGTTCCTCCTGTTTAACAGGTGAAAGTACATCCATCAATCTTGTACTGATTACCTGTTCTGAGGAGACAAAAACTTCGAAGAATGCTCCTGATCTTATTTTTGTTTCATGATGATGAACGGAGCTGGTTATCCATGCCTGCTCAAGTAATTCTGTCAAAAGCGGTGATAGTTTCGGTTTCCCGGAATTTCCTTTTTCCATTTCATCCAGGTTTCTTAGACATCGTGCCTGAACGTCACCCGAATCTATAGCATAATGTTTGAGAATTAGAGGAATGTCTCCCTGTCCATCTTCCAGGAGAGCATTTAATAAATGATCGAAGGTAATTTCATAATGTCCCCGGTTGATGCCCAGCCCGGTAGCCGTATCCAGGTTTCTTACCAGGTAGTTATTTAATTTTAAAAGCAGCGACTTCAGGTCCTTACTTTGCATTTAAATCTCCTGTTAGGTTTTTATAATTTTTATTAGCTGAGAGAAAAAGAGGGATATAACAGTCTACGCGAGTTCAGAATTAATTTCTTCATTGGGGATGTCTACATCAAATTCTTCTATTGAAGGTTTACCGAGCCAAAACGTTGTCCCAAGCTTTAACCTGTCATCATTCCATGAAATGGTTTCAATGGTGTCTGCCTGGATTTTAAACCTTACATCATATTCCAAACCATCGTTGAGATATAGTTTCAATAGTTCATTAAGCCTTTTTGAATTTTCTGTGTGGGGGAGGAAGTTAAGGTAATCTTTAAAGGAAACAGGACCAATCTCTATCCGGATCCTGCTCATATAGTCAGTTGTAGTTTTTCCGACAAAACTGTTTCTGCCGAGGCTGAACTCGCTGCTTCCCAGCGACGGTACATCTACAAGTTCAACCCTCCTTGGTATAAACTCGATAATTTTAAAGGTAAAATTGGGGAAGATATGCGATAGAAGTATTCTTAAACCTTCCTTGCTCCTTACTCGCTGACTAAAAACACCGGCAAACTTTATCAGGGTGAAATCTGAAAGGTAGGAAGTCTTCTTACCGGAAAATGCACCCCTTCCGATGAAGGAGTTAATCCTTTCCGATATTTTATTATCTGTGTTGTTTAAGTGCAGATAAAAACGATACTTTTTCCACGATTGATAATACAGCCAGTAGAACCGGTTGTTGAAGATATCAAGAAAATTCTGAAGCGGAATGCTTCCTTCACCGAGTATCTTTTCCTGGAAGACAATCTGTTCATGATAGCATCTCGGCAGGGGGGAATTTATTCCGTAGAGACCAAGAAAAGTAAGAACAAATTTGATTTCATTATCTTCAAGGGTTACTGATTTAATATCTGATGGCGGATATGAATAATACTGGTATGGACGGAACTTCAGACCTTTCTGATCGAAAAGATAGTCCTTTCGGCCGGGATTATCTTTTCTCGTGATAATTTCACTCATTAAGACAGCCTGCCAGACATGATATTCAGGTCCTTTCTGCAGGATATCTTCAATTATACCGGAAGTATTTCTCCTATTGCCGGGTTCCATGTGTAGCTTGTTGTTGTACCTGATTCCGAAATTTTTAAAAAAACATATGAATTAATAGTTATGTACTGCGAAAGAAACGAATTTAAAACCATTCCAAAAAGATTTATTTCTCCCTCACCGTTCTCGAATTCCTTCGAATCCACTTCCAGGTGAAATTCAATTCCCCTGATCAAACTCTGGTTCATTATTTTATTTACCAGTTTCGGCTTGTGGATCTTCTTTATACTCTCAATCCTTTTTTTGTTGGGATGGGTGGGCGACTTTGCCCAGTTATATAAGTTAAGGATACTCTTAAATGTATTCAGCTCTGCGAGAGTTGAAAAACTAACGGATAAATGGGCAATCAACGACCAGAGGTAATTCTGTTTATCAGGACAATTTTGTGTTTCTGTAGGCACTGTAATGTTATACGCTTCTATACCGGGAGGAAAGTCGATGGGTTCTTTTATTGAACCCGATTCAAGATATGCTGAAGGAAGAAAGCCATTCGACAGCGTTGCTTCCAGACTGATTGTTTCCCTGGGAAATATTTCCTGTTCCATACTCGGTCCAAACAACCGTATAAAAGTCTCCGACATATCATTCTGAAGCACCTTCCGTACAACTGAATAAAATCTTTTGAAATTATACTCCGGGCTGGTAGTATCGAGAATGTCATGTGCCGTAATGGGTATATATTTATACTGTTCCGTCCTGTTTTCGCTGATTCCGCTTACATCGTCAACAGAATAAATTTCGCGGCTCTTCCTCCTGTACAGATCAGGTATTATATAATATTCCGGAAGCCTCTGTGTAACAGATACTTCTTCGACCGGTCTCGAAAACAGGTTTACAATAGGGACGCAATTAATATTAATATTATTTTTACCCGGCTGCCTCTCACGCAGCATTTTTCTTGTAAAATCTATCTTAATCTCAATACTCGACGATTCTCCCGATGCGTTAAACTTATCGAGCCCGTGTATATCTATAAAAAAGAATTTCTCAGGAAAAGCGAAGTACTCCTGAAGTATCCTGAAGCCCTTAAATGACTGTTTTGCATACGGAAGAATTGAATAATCATCTCCCTTGTATTCCGTCTCTAACGAAAGTTCCGGAACCTGTATCTTAAAATCCTCTATTTTTTTAAATTCGGATTTATCGTTTATAACTTCTCTGATTGAAACAGCATCGGCGTACCTGGTTAAGAATAAATGCAGATAATACTTTGTTGAAGATGCCCCCTGCAGGTAAATTCTGAATTTTTCCATTTTTAGTGAATTGTAATCGACATTCCTGTCCAGCTGCAGCTTTAATATCAAAGATGATTTACCCTGGGGAGATTCTTCAACAGAGAGATCTGTAATTCTGATGGGCCTTACAGTAAACTCCTGCGTGGTTCTGAAAATAAACTCCGCTGGTTCCTCCTTCTCGGTAAGTCTCGAACCATTTCCCGAACCTGATTGAACCTTATATTTCACTCTATATTTTCCGGTCTGGGTCTGGATCTCGCTCCCTTTTTTAATAACTACAGGGTCGGTTAAAGCTCCGGATTTTATATTGGCCTGGAGGATTGCGCATGAGGGAAAAGTCTTGAGCAGGTGAGGGAACAGTATCTCGAGGATACCGCCTGCAATCTCCGGAAATTCATCATCCAGTCGCTCATGAATTCTTCCTGCAAGGAATGCAAATCCTTCATATAACCTCTCAACAAAAGGATCCTTTCTTTCTCTTTCACTCAAATGGAGCCGGGATCCCAGAGTGGGATGCTTTTTACTGAATTCTTCTCCCGCAGTCTGTAGAAAATTATATTCTCTTTCGAAGTACCTGTCTGTGCTCATTGGGAATCCTTATCAAAGACGACTTTCGTCCATCCGGTAGTTGAAAACTCAGTTAATAAAATTTCCTGATTTGAACTATCCCTTACCTTTATAATTATTTTTAACGAAGCCCTCAGGCTTTTCTGGTCAAATTCGGAATTCTGTATGCGTACTTCGCTGATCCTGGGTTCGTATTTTAAAATAACTTCCCTGATCTCATTTTTTAATGACTCAACCGGATTGTCTGAAGCCAGATATATCTGTAGGATATCTGAAATACCGAAATCCGGAAGATGAACTACGGATCCTCTCCGGGTTGTTAAGATCATACGCAGGTTTTCAATGATGCTCAGACTTAACTTCTGATCTTCTGTCAGGTGTTCAAACTGCTGCGGTCCGATCTCATCCGGATTGACAGTCTCAGCAACAAATTGTCCGAGGAGAATATTATATAGGCTTAGATTTTTCAAGGCTCAGAGTTTAAAATTGAAAGGGTGGATTATAAGACGACTAATTATGTATACTAAAATAATCCACCCTGTTAAATCAGGATTTTCAACCAGGAAGTTTAAATGAGAAGAATCCCTGATCGGAGAATAAAGTGCTTGCTTTTACGTGTTCCCATTCAGCGCTTTCAGCTACGAGGTGAATCCGTTCCAGGTGAGCAATATCCATTTTAGAAGTTTCAGCGGATGAAGGCATCATATCCTCAACCTCAATGACTCTGGCATTGGTAAGGGTATATTTGAAGTATACAGTCTCCTTACCTGTTGCTTCAGCTATTTCGTATAGAGAAATAACTACGCTTTGAAATACCTGGCCTTCGGCACAGTACTGGTACATGAAAGGCGTCAGTTTATCTATCTCCTTAAGAACCATGAACGGTTCATAAATTCTGCTGCCAGTAACCTCGCCGTTTGTATTAGTAGGTAATTTGATTTTTTGGGAAAATTCCAGAACAGTACAGGATCCATTAGGACGTGGACCTTCAAGATCATTTCCTTCAGCGTCCTTGAATAGTATCTCACCTTTTACGGCCATGACGTACCTCCAAATAAGTTTATGTTTTGTTTATTAAATAATACTATGATCTTTAATTATGGTGTTTATGCTTCTTCACCCGAATGGTATGCTATAAGCTTCAGGTTTACATCCATACCGGTTATAGCTACATGTGGCCTGAATTCCGCACTGATCTGGAAAAATCCGGGCCTTTCTTTAAGTTCTGTTACATCCAGTTTGTATGATCTAAGGGGCTTTTCAGCCACTATTTTTTCAGCCGGATTAGGCATATCAACTACAAGCGTATCAAGCCAGCTTGACATATCCTTCTTAATCTCACCGGCTCCCGCATTTTTACCTACGAAGACTAACTGACGATACTTCAGGTAATGGGCTATCCTGGTAACAAGCATTGTGTATTGAAGCCTGGATCCCACCGAGAAATTCGCAGTTGCCGCAGGATCATTCTTTATTTGTTTGGGTCTGTTTGCTGAAGGCGTCTCGAAGAAGCAGGCATAATCAGTTCTGTCCCAGTGGGCCAGCGGAATAAATCCCAGATCGCAAAGTTCCGAATCTTTTGCCTGACCAACAGAAGCTTCAAGCGGAACTTTAAGTTTTGTCTGACCATGTTCTTCGTAAGTTGGAACAGGAAGATTCTCTACTTTTCCGCCTGATTCTACACCGACAATTTTAACGCTCCATCCCCACTTCTCGAAGCTTTTTACCATATTCGAAGCAAGCGCGAATGAAGTGCTGCACCAGAGGCTGTTATCGGTTCCCCCCCTCATCACATTTTCTGAATAGTTGAAGTTTTTAGTCGGTTCTGCTTCTGCATTATAGGGCAGGCGTCCCAGGAACCTTGGAAGGGTTAACCCGATATACTTTGAACGGTCGTCATCCCTGAAAGCACGCCAGGAAGCATAAGCCGCCCCTTCTTTAAGCTGCTCGGGAAGAAAACGATTGTTCATTACGTCCGTCATATTTTTTTCACCGAAGAACTGTGCAGATGCATTACCTATAATTGGAAGTTGTGCAGATTCTCCGAGAACTGACAGATGCTGAAGCAGTGAAATATCCTGGGGATTGTTTTCAAACTGGAAATCGCTTACGATGGCTGTGTATGAATGACCTCCGACCTTGTCGTATGCACCCCAGTATATATGATGCCACAAACCTGAATCTTTTTCATATCCTTCACCCAATGCAGCATCATTAAGATCTTCATAAAGCTCTTCTTTAGATACATCAAGCAGTTCAAATTTCACCGGTTTGCTGAACTCGGTATTTTGCACAAGGAATAAAAGTCCCCGCCAGGTCGACTCAAGTTCCTGAAAGTCATCATGATGTAAAATCTCATCCATCTGGGCACTGAGTACCGTATCAAGATCTGCTATATAGGAATCCACAAGGGCCCCGGTGATTTTGAAAACCTCAGATTCTTTTCCGACCTTGCCTATAAATTCGGCCACTGCCGATTTCTTTGAATCGTCCAGCAAGGATATTAACTTATCAACAGAACTTTGTTCGGTCACCTGACCCTGTTCCGTTTCTTCTGATTTTTCTTTAGCCATTTTAATTAAACCTCCGTTTACAAAAGTTAAATTTCAAAATTCATTTATTACTTTTTATCCTGGGAGCCAAGTTTAGCCATCAGGTCGTCGATGCTGGCACCGCCGTCTTTTAAGACGCCTTCCAGAGCTTTTTTCAGGTTGGCATCTTTCAGAACAGCAAGTTTGAGCTCTTTCAATCTCTCCCTTGCCTCAAGCAGCTTCTGCAGAGGTTCAACTTTTTTAACTATCTCATCAGGGTGAAAATCCTTGATGTCCTGGAAGTCAAGTTTAACTTCCATTTTGGCTTCGGGATCATCGGAAAGTTTGTTCGGAACCGTCATTTTCAGCTTCGGGTTAAGATCCTTAAGCACTCTCTTGTAATCTCCCTTATTCCCTATAGTCCGCAGTCTGCGGTCTTTAACGGGGGGCTGACTTCCGGGTTCGCTTTTACTAAAGTTCCCGGTAATGAGCATACGGTAATCAAGCTCGACACTTTCCTTGGCATCGCTGCTGGGGAGAATGGCGACTTTTACACGTTGTGCGATCTTTGGTGCAACCGGTCTTGCCATATTCTACTTCCTCCTTTTATGTTTTTGTTGTTCTAAATTTATTGCCAAAACTGCATTGTATTTTGCTATCTTATAGTACAATTCTTCCTGTTGTTTTTCCAGGTTAATTTTTCCTGCTTCATTATCAGCGGTAAAAAGTATCTGAACATTGGTAAGATATAATGCCTGCCATACCGCGGTACATAATGCCGGCTCCCATTCCGATAATTTTAATGCTTCAATCATTCTGTTCAGTTCCTCAAGACTAACTTTCGCCACATTATATTGCTTCGCTTCATAGCAGAATTTCGCAATGTTTAAACGCCTCAGGAATTTACCTTTCATCCTTTCCTCTGCACTAAGTCTATCCTGCATAGATTTAAGGTTCGGCTCAAATTTTTTCGGCAGGTCTTTTACAGCATCTTCGTATTCTTTATTAATTTCCTCGTATGTTTCATCCACAATTACCGGGGCTGCTGATGCTCCCTGATCTCCGCCTGCAGAACCTGCCGTCGTGCTTACGGAAATCTGATCCAGCCATGTTAATGTATCTTTATCTGCGAAGGGAATCTCACCTCCCGAATATTTGAGCTTCGGCAGTTCAGGAAGTCTTTTTATCAGCCGTGACAGATGATATTTAATGTCATTTGCCGCCCCGGCATAACTGCCTCCCTTGTTTTCAAGCGCGTTAACAAGGTATCTCTGAGCATCAAACCAATAGCGGAATTCACTGTTATCTTTCAGGAATTCAAGCTCAACCCTGGGGATCAGAACATCGCTTTTATTTTCATTGTGCCAGTTGATAAGAAGTTTTCTGATTATTTCATTAGGCGGTTCTATGTTCGTGATCTTTTCTTCTGAGGACGGCACTGCCAGCGTGCTCCATATCAGTTGTCTTGCTAAACCAAAGGCAAAAAAGGATTCAGGAACCCTTTCAATAGTTTCGCTGTCCTGTATTATCTCGTAGAAGTAAGAAATTGTTCTTCTAAGCTGAATGCTGATCTCATCTTCTGATGCAGCCCTCGCTGTTTTTACAACAGGCTGTTCTTCTCTTACAGGGGGAGGGGCAGATGACGGCCTTTTCGCAGCTGGCGGCGGGGAAGAAGATTTGTTTTCCTGAGCGGTAGGAGAATTAAGTGCCTTCCCGGCGGTTTTGACATGTTCTGAAATAGTATCCTGAAGGTTTTGCATAACCGGGACATTTTCAGGCATCAATTTTTCGCATTCCGCAACAATAAGGTTTATTAACTCACTGATCCTGAGCACCTCCGAAGCATTAGATTTATTTACTTTGTCTCTTTCTATCAACTTCGTGACCCTGGAAGTATTCAGGAATTGAATAGCTTTGCTCCTGTGAGAGATGTTTTTTGGGAACAAGTCATCCCCGAATTTTTTCAACATCTGATAAACCAGTTCCAGTCCGTTCCTGAATCCTTTCAGCTGCTCCGTTCTGTACAGAGCAAAGCACAGCCATGAAGCCACTTTAATATCCTTACTCTTTTCTTTCAGGATAAGATCGGAGAGTTCAATCCAGTTTTTGTAATCGGGAACCGTCTTGGGAAATTCCATATTCAGTTTAAAATATTCCTCATCATTTGACGCATCCTGTCCTGCGGGTGAATCTCCCGGTATTGGTTCAAGGAATTCTTTCACATATTCTGATATTTCGTGTTCTGTCAGTATTTCCGTCATAAAATCAGCCTTACTTTTAACAGTTAAAGAAAACTTAAAATGCTTTCAGGAGAAGAGTCGGATTCTGTAAGCTGGTTTTCTTCCCCGGATGAAATATTTATTATTCTTTTATCCTCAGCACCGGGTGAGATCAGATCAATGAAATTAACCATTCGGAGTTTGAATGGAAAGATAATTACATTGAACATGGAATCAGTGTCTTTATTCCAGAAAATTGATGTTTGTACTGCGGGGAGATTTAATTTGTGATTCAACATTTTTATAAATACAGCAGTATCGAATCTGAGACTGGACTCATCTGAATTAAAGAAAATCCTGATACCGGAGGCGTCGGAATCGGGAAGATTTATTTCTTGGAGATACCTGGCACTTATTCCCGTTCTCCCGGTGAAACTTTTTAAAGTTGTGGAAGAAAGAAATTGCTGAAAACTCCGGCTGAGGGAATCCTCTTTTATATATTCAGGATTTAAACTTTTTAATACTATGTTAAGCTCATTAAGGTTTTCTTCTTTGCGGATATGATAATCAAGTGAATTCAGAATTTCTTCCAGCATACCCGGAACAAGAGCTATATCGGTGAAATATTTTAATGCTGTTACTGAAAAAACTACCAGGGGAAATTCTCTTCCGCTTTTATCATAACTGGAATATATTAATCCTGCAGCTGCCCTCCCGGTCGACTGAAAGGGGATATAAAATCTGGTGGGGGGCAATGCTTCGTATTTTTGCTTCCAGTCGTTTCTAAGTTTCAACCGGGCTTCTGCAAGACCGTCCTGGATCCATTTGTCTATGAACAGTACTTCCGGCAATCCCGAGTTGAATTTGATGAAATCACTGAAAGCGGGGAGCTTTCCGAAATACCCCGCTTCAAACTCTTTATTATTCTTCTTAAGCAAATGTATCCGGAACTTATTTTAGTTAATTCTGTCAGGTAAATGAAATGTGTTGAAAAAATCTCTGGCAAAAGGATTCTTTGAACTTCCGGAATTTAACTGGTATGAGACCGTTACATCATAGCTTCCGTCTTTCTGAAAGAACCAGTTAAAATTATACTGGGATGATGAAGCACCGCGTGATACAGTAGCTTCATGCAGCAGTCTGAACAGAGCCCATTCACCTTCATATGATTTTGAATCGGAAGTTCCCAGATTCCGTATAGAAATATTCATTCTTGCACCGGGAGTTCCTTTCACGCCGGGCCAGGAAAAATCAGTCCAGAAAGGAGCACCCATTTTATAATAGTTCTCCTCGCCGTCGAGATATAAGTAAACCTGTTCCACAATAGGTTTATCGGAGCCCACTGTTTTCGATTCCGGAAGTTCGGGTTTAAGGCGAAAGTTTATTCCGAGGTCGCCGTTCTTGAATAAGGTGCTTGTTATAGCATCCGCCTTTTTTAATGCTTCGATGAACGAATTAGATACCGATAACCCTTCACCCTCCCACTGGTTTACTTTCCAGCGATCCTTATTTATAAATTCATTTAATTCATCATTATAAAATGACCATAATATACCTGTACCGGGTTTGAAGAAATCTTTGAAATCCTGTATCGGGGCGTCACTCTGTGAATCTTTAAATGGGAATGACGATGCCAGGGATTTATTAAATGGATCAGCCACTTTTGTTTTCCACTGCTGGTTCAGATACTGGCCTGCATCGGATAAAATTGCTTTCCAGGATAGCTTAACCGGATCTGAGAACAAACCCTGTAATGCCGGCGCACTGAATGCAGAACCCCGCACCACCTGCAGAGCCGTGGGAAATTCAGCCGATCTGCGCGACAAAACTTTTACGGCATAATCTTTTGCAAGATCCTGGCTTTCTTTGATCTGGTCGAGAACACCTCCGATGATACCATATTGGGCAAGGATCGCATTTAAATCCGCCGCCGCTGAGCCATCATCAGATCCAAGAACGAACTTTATATATCTCCGGGTTTCGTTCAGACTTGCCTTGTTGACATCCAGGCCGGCAAACTGGTCGTTCTTTTTCAGGGAATCGGAGGGCGACTGAATATCAACTATCATACTGAGCTGGGTGGCAAATAATTTTAATACAGAAATAAGCGGGGAATTAACCGGATCACCTAATATTTTCATATTGTTAGCTGCAAGCGGGACATTATCAAACCCGTTATATCTTATGCTCTGCAGAAACTGAAGCCAGTTCTGTTTATAATCATTAAGATAAAGGGTAAGCAGTCCTTTTTTAATTTCTTCACTATCAAAGCTGTTGGAGGCGGGTTTGAGATTTGTTTTTCCAAGTACCCAATCTTCCCTCCCGGGGTTTATACTTTCATCTATAATCGCCTGCCGGATATAATTTATCCAGCCATCGGCAGTAAAAATATAAGGAACTTTACGGTCGGTCGTCATTACACTCAGGTACCTTCCTCCTATTGCCTGTTCAAGCGAAAGTTCATTTGGAAACCGGCTAATCCCATTCTGCTTTAGTCTTGCATAGATACTTTCCGCATTCGGCTTATACTGGATGCGGTCTCTTACCATGCTGATAAGAAGGTTATCACTCTTCACGGGAAAGACATTTTTATCAGGAAGCAGACCAACATAAAAGTCTAGAAAATTTCTGAATAAACGGCGCAGTGAATCTTTTTCGCTTGTGGAAGCCCTCATATTTGACGAAATATATTTCGTCTCAAGCATTCCCTTAAAAACTGTTGCCAGGAATTTTTGTTCTGTTGTATCGAGTTTTGCTCTTTCATTTCCAAGAAGCAGATAAGATTTAAGATAATTATATACCAGTTCTCCGGAAAAGTCCCTCCCGTTAGCATAGTTATTGAGGTTTTGGGTGAGTTCACTATAAATATTCTGATCGAAGAATCCCGATGTTTTTTTAACAAACAGATCTTCCAGCCAGGGAAGTGTCTTTTTACTCCTGTCCATCCCGAAACTTATAAAAGCATCATTCCCCCCGCCGTCTTTTATAGTTTTGATCAGGTTTATCAAACTGTCGGTTTTAGAGAAATTGCTTAGTAAATTACCGCCCCAGTTAATTTTAGCAAATGATTCTGCCGCAGAATTTTCCCTGTCAAGGAAACTGCTGTTTCCGTTGAATCCTATCAGCGTGAAAACAGAGAACAGGATTAAGAGAGCAGCCGATGCAGCTATTGTTATAACCCTGGCTGAACCTTGTTTTTTTACCGCACCTTTAGTCTGTCCTGTAGAAAAATTCTGATCACCGATAACTATTTCATTGAGAAGGTCTTTTATGAAATAATTTTTCTTTTCAACTGATTCTTCCAGCTCGTCTGCCGACGGTTCGGGAAGATTAAATTGTTTTGCGATCTCTCTGATCGCTATGTCAAGAGGCATTCCTTCCTGGGTACCGCTCGTGAAATAAAAACCACGAAACAGGGGATTATCCTGGTAAGGATTGTGTTGAAAAACCTCGCCTATGAGGTATGTGAGTTTCTGCTGTAGTTTATTAAACTGGAAAGGAAAGAGAAAAACTTTTCTTCTCTGTTCCCTTTTTAAAGGACTGCTTAACCTTATTGTTCTGATTTCAAATAATTTCTTCGCAAGTTTTTTGAATTCATTCTCAAAAATGCCTTTCGGATCCTGTGAGAACATCTGTTGAGAATTGAATGTTGCTCCCCAGATCTGGGAACGTTCTGTTTCGCTGAAATCACCGAAGTATTCCACAAACCCCTGCACCAGATCGCATTTAGTAAAAATAAAGTAAACCGGAAAATTAACGCCGAGTGTTTCAATAAGCTCATCTATTCTCTGCCTCATATTGCGGGCGTGATCAAAGAGCTGATCTTTGTCTGAATTGATTACTTCATCAATATTTATGGCGATCATAACCCCGTTAACGGGTTTCTTTTTTCTGTTCTTCTTAAGGACCTCAAGGAATGCAGACCACTCGGGCCTGTCTTCCGTCTGCGATACATATCTCCCTGCTGTATCAAGGAAGATCGCTTTGGTTGAAAAGAACCAGTCGCAGTTCCTTGTCCCTCCTACACCGCGGAATCCCTCTTTGCCGAAAGGAAATTCGAGACCTGAATTCTGTATCGCTGTTGTTTTACCCGCGGCCGAAGGTCCGATTATCATATACCATGGTAAAGCGTAAAGAGCCGCCTTGCCCGATTTACCGTTCGCTATCTTTGAATTTTTAAGAGAAGTGATCGCGGCTTCCAGCTGCTTCCTGAACTGTTCAATTTCGGCTTTTTTCTCAGGACTCAGATTCTGCATCTGATCGTCTGCCTGGCTGCCAATCGATTCCTCTATCTGGCTTGCCTTCTGAGCATCTTTCATTTTTTTGTACAGGATAAGGATAGTTACAACCAGAATAATGAAGATTATGATTGCCAGCTGTACCATAAAAGATATTCCGAAAACTGGACCAAGTACAAGGATCAGTACCACAAGCAGGAGTCCTGCAATTGCCATTAGTGAAGAAGGATTTTTAATAAAATTTACAAAAGCATTCATAGTAAAAGTTAGTTTTTAAATGATGAAATTCAGGCCAGAAGTCCTTTTATCGAATCGATGACATCGTTGGCTGAACCTGTGGCTGAAAGCGATAAAATAAAGTATAATATTAAAAACAAAACAACGGCTGAGGCCGGGTAAATCCAGATTGGAAGGCCTCCGCCCGTATTAATTGCTACGGTATCTGAAGGTTTTGCATTTGGTGAAATTGCATCTATCGACTGATACATTTCAGGATGCAGTTCCATGTTAAGATCATCGATCACCCGTCTTAAAAGCTCGGGCGACTGAAGCTGGTACCTGCCTTTAAAACCCAGGGCAAGGCATAAATAATAGATTTCCAATACCTCTTTATTCGCACTGCTCCGTTGTCTCAGTTCCTCAAGATAGGTGAAGAACTCTTCACCGGCGTTGAAGGTGTCGAACATTTTGATCTGAAGCGGTTCTGAGAGCCATATTTCTTTTTGATTCCAAGATGAACTGATAATAGTCTCGTCGAGAAATGCAACAAGAGCAAATTTTGCTTTAAGAATTTTCTCGTTATCAATCCCGGCACTTCTTGCCTCACGTTCAAAACGTTCAAACATTTGGGCAAGGTGTGAAGAGAGAGAGTCGGGATTTCCGTAATCATTTGTAGATCTCAGCTGCAGAATAAGCATTAGGCATTCTGATGCAATATCTGAGATTGGTTTTTTGGTTTCCGATTTTTGCGAAGGTATTTCCATACTTTCTCTTTTTCCTTTTGACTTTTTCCTTGACTAATTTCCGGGCAGAAGCAGAATAAGTTCCATTTGCAGAGACTTAAACTCTGAAGCAATAAAAAATGCAATGTTATTCTTTGCCATTATCTTGTCCCAGAACCTGCCCTCCTTATTTATCTTAAAGTAATGAGCATTCTCATTTACCGAGATCCCGACCGGAGGACGGGCCGTATATTCCACTGTTACTCCCTGTATCCCGGCCTGGTGAACAGCGAATATTTCTTCATATGCAGAGATCTTAATATTTTTTGGCAGTTCCGTAATGATTTTCTTTTCGGGAATATCACCTGTAACAGAGATGAAGAACTGCGATGACATCTGGTTGGGCGACAGCTGCCCTACAAAAAGAGTATCTGCCTGCTTTCTCAGCGGAATAACAACATCCCGTCGTTCAATGGTTTTCTGAATATTAAGCATCTGGTTTATATCTGATATTACCTGGCTGAATACTTCCTGCAGATGTTTATGATCGTAGGCCGGAAATTCGGAGGTTTTAATTCCAAGATTGGAATAGGTTGAAAGCTGGCCTGCAAGGTTTAAAAGCAGGATATATAATGACTCGGGATGCGTGCTCTGCGACTGGTAATAATAATTGAGAAGGGGAATGAATGAATTTATGGTTTGCAGCATTAATAATATTTCAACCTGAGTCAATGTTAGTTCGGGTTTCTGAACCGAGGATTGTTTACGGAGTTCCTTGCTTTTTGAAACGAGTGCTCCCAGGAGATTTCCTATTGACTCCTGAAGAATTTCAGAATTTGAAACTGACAGGGAAGGGGGAATATAATTTGTATCCATCGTATATTTCCCATCAGAACTCCTGGTAATCTCTCCGATTTTTATTGAACTGAAATCTTCCAGCGATTCATCACCGAACTTGTATTGAAAATTAGGCTTTGCCAGTCCCACAGACCTGATATTCGAACCGGTGTTGTAATCGGACATTTCTATATTAGTAAGACTATACCGGGCATTATTCGCCGCTGTTCCTTCCAGCTGGCAGTTATTTCCTGCGGCATTTTCTGATGGTAAAGCCAGAAAAACATCCAGTTTCTCGGCAGTTGCATCAAAAAGATCTTCAAAATTTCTGCTCTTTGGAAGGGGATCATTTTCAGGCATATTAAATCCCAGACCATCGGGCATAATTCCTGAACATTGGACGAATCCGAATGAACCTCCCGACAGTACGGCAGAATTGATCAACATCTTCTTGATACCCCAGAAACCGGGGTTTATGAAGGCCAGTTTTGAATTAAGGTCATATTGATTATACCGATCAGCCTGCTGAAAATGATGCGGGTCCAGTTTCATCCCTTCGTACCAGACAACTTTTTGGAATTTCATTTTATTTTATATTCTCTCCTGGTGAATAAATATTTTTTAATCTCCTTCCTGCACTGTTAGAGAATTTGAGTGGATTCTCACTGTAATATCTCCGATATCTTTGGCAGGAATTATCTGACGCCAGCCGTCCGTTGCAGGGGAGTGAAAATCTCCTACAATGCCTATATAGGCAGCATCCTTTTTAATTTCATAATCAGTTATACTGAAAGATTCGTTAGGGGCCATGAGTTTTTCCGATTTTCCGTCAGCTATAAGATCGTCACCGAGTGTTTCATCGGGATTCCTTAGTAAGGATTCGAAACTGGCATGACTGAACTTATCAGCATTTTTTAATTGATAAATTTTCACAACAACTGCGTTATTTTCATTGCAGTCCTGGTCGCAATGAACAAAAACATTGATCGATTCTGTTCCTCCTCCGCAGCCGCAGACGAAAAGCAGAACTGTTAAAAATAAACTGAATGATATTTTTTTTATTAGCATATAGTTTCCCGAGTTAATATTCGTTCTGTGATTTTCCCGAAAGAATTCTTTTTTGATATCCTTTTAGAAATGAAGGCCGGAAATATTTTTTTTCAATATGATATGGATCGGAAGCGAATCTCTGGTAATGATCCTTCAGGGCGTCCAGGACCTTTGATTTTTTTGCGAAGGGAAGGATCTTCCCCAAATCAGGTCCGGATTGTTTGTTTTTACTATCAAGCTCTTTCTCGATAGTATCAGGATCGAGCGAATTTAGTAAAGCTTTGCTTCCCTCATTTATAGATTCCTGGTACCCTTCAAGAAGGCCTACCTGGTGAGATAGTAATTTAGACGTCTCCTCTTTCAGCAGACCGAGTCTCTTTTTTTCATCCTCTGCAGAAATATCGGGATTGAACAGGAATTCCTTGAACTCTTTTAAGGAACCGGTAGGGATAGTATGATAGATGGTTACTCCGAAAAATTCCTGTCTGAATTGAAGGAATCCGTGGATCAGCTTAGAAAAAGTATCCAGCAGAACATCGATTGTCTCCGTAAAATGCGAACCCAGGGAATAATCCTGCAGGGATGAACCTCCTTCATCTTTTACATTTTTCCTGGGTGGCTGATTTTCAGAAGGTCTCTTTACGGGGGGTGCAGCATTTGACGGAACGGCTGACTTTCTGTCAAGAAAATGTTCAGTAAAATATTCGGCAATAAATGTATTTGGCTCATTTTTATCCAGGAAATTAAAACTCTGCATTACCGAGAACTTAAACATTTCCATTTTCATTGGAGAGTCTTCTTCCCTGAATTTATCTGCAATTTTGTTCAAACTTTCAGCAATGGTGTTAACCTCTTCGGCAAAAGGACTCGAAAATACCATTGTTTTCTGATCGTCATCTTCTGTAAGTTCCTGCTCCTTCACAAGTTCAACTCTGAGTTCATACTCTCCTATTCTTATCAGATCATCCGTTTTTAATGCATTTTCCTCATTAGGAAGAATGGCATTATCATTAAGATAGGTCAGGTTTGCCGATTCCAGGTCTACCAGCTGCAGTATTCCTTCTGTATTAAGGATCTTAGCATGTTTACGCGAGACAACTTTAAAAGGATCCGGTAGTATGACATCATTTTTTTCATCCCTGCCTATTGTTACAGGGAACCTGTTGAAATCCAGCACCGATGAAAATGACGGGTCGGATTTTTTCGATATTGTAAATGTAATTTTCATAGCAAAAGAAATTTATTTTTAAATAAAGAAGTATGGCACAGCTTCGCCGCATGACTTACAGAATCGAAACACCATATTGAAATTTTCATCCTTACCGGCAGGGCAAGACAATTATTAAAGGAGGAAAAGTTTCAAACAACAAACATTTGTATCAATAATCTGTTACTGGTAATTTCAATTTTTGGTTAAATAAGGTATGTCTTTTTGTCTTAACAAATTTTATCCGTCGGGCTGTTCTGAAATCAGATATTGATATATCTCTTCCGAAGAGGTTTCCCTTTTTTTCTTCAGATTTGGTACAAAAAAGATCCACCGACAGACTCATTTTGTTTATTAAAGAGTTGTTTACATCCTGGTTTCTGTAGACTTTTTAAGTAAAATGAAAATAAAGTAATATATAATTATTGTCAATAGAATCTGCATTAGATCAGTGAATGGAGCCATAAAAAAAATCCTAGAACTTTCCTGTTTCAAAGATTAATATTGTTAGAATCGCCGCAGCAGGAGCCCATATCCTGAAGTTTTTAGTATTGAAGATCAATACAGTTGCGATTATCCAGGTAGCCAGCAGCAGGATGGATGATACCGGGAACATATCTGACAGCGAGACAACTGATTTCCCAACTGATCCGAATTTATACGTCATCCTCACGGGATTAAAAACAAATACGTTTGATATAACAGCGATAAGCGTAAACACTTCTATCTTTTTTAAGTTGCCCGGGAAGCGGAAGTATTCAAGTCCCGTTCTTACCGCAAGCAGCACTGCTCCCAGCAGGGTAGCCCAGTAGTAAAAACTTATTGTTCCCGGAACATTGCCGTAGAAGGTCATCGTTATGCTTTCATCTTTGCCGGGAATGACGTATTCTTTTCCCTTATAGTTCAGTGCAACATAATAAGAAACCCGCGATCCGGGTTTACGGTGGGGGATACTGCCGGAAATAATTCCTCCCTTTTTACTGAGCTCCGAGCTGTTCCACGAAGATGATCCTTCCGTTCTCCAGTATAGTCTGGCGGTAAGACTACTATCTGATTCTGTTCTCAGAAAAAATTTGTAGTCATCATTTCCATAATATACCCTGTCGAGCTTGTACCCGGTTTCTTTCCCTTCGATACCGAAAGAACCGGAGACGGGGTACTCGCTGCTTAACCTGCTTTGCAGAAAACCGGCCACAAATGCAATAACAACAGCGGCCGTCCACAAAATTATGCTCTGTTTCATATCTTTAGTTTGAGAATATTTACAAATTTAGGGAGAATTTGGCGTATTAACGAGTGGATGCTCCATTATTGTAGATTAAAAGGAAGAAATAAAGATGAAGCTGGAACTTAAAATATTTTTATCACCCGAAGACGCTGCCTCGAAAATAACGGAAGAGATAACTGAGATGGTCACCGCAAACTCGCTGAAGAACAGTGATACTTTTATCTCGCTGTCCGGCGGCAGCACACCAAAGACGTTATTTGATAAAATATCGGATGAATTCGCAGATAAAATTGATTGGAAAAGAGTCCATCTATTCTGGGGGGATGAGAGGTGCGTACCGCCTGATGACGAACAGAGCAATTACGGTATGACGAAGGAATATCTACTGAACAATATTACGATCCCCGAAGCGAATGTACACAGGATAAGAGGGGAGGATGATCCTGCGGCGGAGGTAGTAAGGATCGCCGAAGAGATTAAAACATTTCTTCCTGCAGCAAACGATCTGCCTCAGTTCGATCTGAACATACTGGGGCTGGGAGAAGACGGGCATACTGCATCATTGTTCCCGGGCAAAAAACTAAAAAATATTTCTAAAAAGATCGCCGGGGTTGCTGTTCATCCGGAATCGGGACAAAAAAGGATTTCGCTTACTTCAGAAGTAATAAGTAATTCAAAACAGAATATATTTTTTGTAACAGGAGATAAAAAAGCAGATATAATTTATGAGATTATGAGCAGCAAAGATTCAGGTAAAAAATATCCTGCTGCACGGATAAAGGCATCTGAAATGCTCAAATGGTATCTTGATGAGGAAGCGGCTTCTGAATTAAAAATGCCTTAAATCCGGAAGGGAGAAATCTCTATAAAAGATTTCTCCCCCGGTCTAAGTGAAATTTTCAATTATATCAGAATGAGGTTCCGATCTTGAGCCGCAGGTTCGCAAACACAGAGATCGCACCGAAGCTTCCGTCAGGGAGCCGCGAAAGGGTGACAGACGGACCAAGAGCCAGGGCACTGAACGCCCAGCTTTCCGCAATCTTCTGAACAAGTACTTCTAAGAGGTACTGATCCTGCCTTACATCGCTGTTAAACATGGCATCGAACCTGAAATCAAAAGTACTTCCGGCAAGTGAAAGTTCCCGGCCTTCATAGCCTACATGCCATTCATTAAATAACCTGGCCCCATAGACCTTTCCTCTGGTTGATCCGAGAATACTTATAGGGTACCTGAACTCGAAATTGTAGTACTGACCTGCCAGGATCTTTGCGTGATACTTTGCGGTATCATTTGCGGTCCATTCTTTCAAGTTCGTCTCTGTAGGATCAACCACTACTTTTGAATAACCAAATTCAAAAAAGTTACCGAACGGTATAACATAGGAAATATTAAAACCGGTAGACGCGTACATATTGTTATATTTATTACTGAACCTCAGTTTTGACAGAGCATCAACATGTCCGAATACTCCTCCCGTTACACCGAGTATGTGGAAACTGGCTTCTAAATAATTGGTTTCTCCGGGACCGGAATATTCTGTTCCCAGGCCAAGTGATAATCCTATATCATTTTTAATTGGTATACCGAACCGTTCCCCACCGAAGAACTGGAAGAAAGGATTTATGTAGTGCAACGAAGAGGAGATCTGAAGTTTGGTCGGGGGGTCCACTACCTTATTCAGTTTAATTTTTTCGAATACCCTTGTAAAAACACTTCCGTAATTAATAGTTTCTTCAAGATCTATTTTGAAGGGATAGGTAACAACCTTTGCCCTGGTTTCAGGTTTCAAAGCAAGGAAAGGATAAAGGTTGCCTTTAATTGATATTGTCTGGTTGTTCGGATCACGTAAATCAGCTATTATCTCTGCTTTCGGATCGGGAGGATCAATAAATAATTCTTCCTGAATATGTATAAAAAGACTGTCATCGAGAGGTTCCATCTGGAAGTAACGGATCGGTTCCTCTTCCTGTGCGGGTGTATTATTTACATAAAAGAACGCAAAAAGGGCGGACAGAAGTAGTAGTAGTTTTATTTTGTGCATAAAGTAGTTCCGAATAATTTATTTAGAAAAATCAGTGAAAAAGAATGAGTCTCCAACCTGTACCCTATCCTTTGATCTTTCATCAACAACTGTAAAGAAGAAATTTACTTTATACCTTCCGTCAGCTTCCCTCAGGTTTCCATATTTGTCGAGCCACTCGTCAAATCTGTTTTCGTTAGATGCGATCCTCAATGACACATTATATACCGGGTTCCCCTTAGAATCTTTCATTGGTCCCGACACAGAAATAGGACCATTCCAGGATACCTTCAATTGTTCAGGACGTTCATCCACAATGGTAACGGTAAAGACCGTGATCCTCTGCAGGTCCTGAACATAAATATCAGAATTGTTCATCTTTGTAGTAACACGTGCAATCTTAATATCAGGAGGTCTGTTAGGAACAACCTTAATTCTATCCTCCTGGCTTCCGTACCTTGCTATAACCTCAGTTTGATTGGTTAGGTCGAATGTCTTCTCCTGTCCCGGAGGAATTACAACCAGCGGTTTGCTCATATCATTAGGATCATATAATGAAGTCGGCACGCTTCCCGAGTTAGTTGCCTTATTCCACGTATACTGAATAAATGTCTTTTTAAGCGATATAGGCGACTGAAGTATCTCCTGTTCCTTAACTTCGGGTTTCTCTTCCGGCTTCTCTTCAGGAGGCTGAAGTTTAAGTTTCTCGGTAACTTCTTTCATTTTTGTGTTAAGCGATGCAAGCTTCTCCTTCAGTGCAGCATTCTCCTCGAGAGCATTTTCTTCAACTTTTACATCGAATTTAATTCCCATTGCAGTGAGGGAATCGAGCATTACCATAAGGGAGTCGCGCACGCTCTTATCGACAACCTTATCTTTTAAGACAACCCTGTTTAAGTCGAGATCGGCACCTTTCAGTGCCAGAACAGTGATTACAAAAATGTAAAGCACCTGGTAGATAATAAATTTACTGTCCCTGTTTTTCTGAACCATAATTATACACTCACTTTTTTACAACTATTGCTTCAAGGTGTTTAAGACCGGCCTGGGTTTTCTCATCGCCGAGAGTTATTGAGGCCTGCTGTATTGAGGCGGCAAGGGATTTAAGGTGTTCAATTTTTTCCGGACTAATACCCTGGATGTTGTTAATCTTATCGAGTATCTCGTGAACCGAACTGAAGTTGGTAACAAGCGTTTCACTTAACTCGGTGGTTCTCTCAAGGAGTGTTTTATAGGCTTCAAGATCTTTAACCGAGATCTCAATACCTTTGCCACCGGCACCGGGCTGACTCAACTGTTTGACAAGATTCCTTGAATTCTCTATCTGGATACGTGAGAAATATCTTTCTTTCATATCCTGCACATGCGTAACCACATTCTGGAATTCAACGCCAAGCTGATCGAGTACCGGTTCAAATAATTTACCGAGTGCCAGTACGATCAGGGCTTTGATTTCAAAAGGAACCGATAAGCCCAGGAATATTTCCTCACCAAGTTTGATGCTTATAAGCAGAATTGCGGCGCCTATCAAAGGCAGAGCAGTTGAGATACTATCGATAACGCTCTGATAGGAAGTGATGATCCTGTCGATCGTCTCTGATGCGGGACTTCTTAAAACCTCCAGCTTCAACTTGTTATATGCCAGGTATGCCATAAAGATGAATAGTGCATAAACAACTACCGGCAACCACCAGAAACTGAAAGGCTCTACTATCTGTTCTGCTGGCTGCCACGTTGGGAAAAGGGCTTTACCCAAATCAACAGAAACGTTTCCCAGGATCGGGACATACGACAGATCCAGGAAAAAAGATAAAATCAGCGCAACAAATGAGATGATGGCAGGCTTTAAAATTATCGAAAAATGGATTCTTCGAATCGCATTTTCCTTATAACTATCGAGCTCGTTTTCCAGACCGTTATTAGCATATAAATCAGGACTGCCTGTCAGGATCTTTTCGGAGGGCTTTTCAATGGTTTCAGCTTTTAGCATCAATTACCTCTATGTCTTAATTCGTAAAAATTTAATTTTATTCGATTACAGTTATTTTTTGACATTATTCAGTATCGGGATTTTTCAGATGTACTACTTTAAGACAATTATTGTACCAAATTCTTAAAATAAAATTACCCTGACCCCTGGATGCGGGGCGGTTAAAGTATTTAATTATGCGAATATCCGCTATTAATAATAAAGAAATAAAATAACTCAACTAGCCGGGAAAGCTTAAAAACTCAACTAAAATGATAAGGTTTCGAAATAGTTTGGGAAAATATAATAATAATTGTGAATTTAATGACAGGAACGGGACAAAAAAATTACAGCTTTCCTTTCATAATCACGATCCGGCTTCAGTTTCATTTTTACTTCGCCGAAGTAAAATTTACTAATGTATCCCTTGACATAAATTATCTAACCCCGAAAAAAGTAAAACATGTGCGAAAATTCAAGAGTATAATTAGCCCGCAATTAGTTAAATTTAAAAGCACTTTTGAAAGGAACTAATGCTAATAAATCCCGGACTGCTTGAAGTCAATACCAGAGTATGGATTAAAAGATTCGGACACGATGCCGGAATTACTGATATAGATCAGCGGTTTATAAACGACCTTAATGAAAAGGGGATTGAAATATTATGGCTGATGGGTGTGTGGAAAACCAGTCCCAACCTTGCTGCCCGCTGCGGCTTTGGTATCGACCTTATCCCCGGTTATGTGAAAGCTTTGAGCGACTGGAAAAAGGAAGACGTGATCGGTTCTCCTTTCGCTATTGACGATTATGTACTGAACCCGGCGCTGGGGACAGAAGATGATCTTCTGAAATTTAAGGAACGCCTCAATAAAGCGGGTATTAAGCTCTTCCTCGATTTTATCCCGAACCATTTCGGTGCTGATTCTTCCCTTATCAGATCACACCCGGAAATGTTTCTCCAGGCAGATAAAGATTCATTTAAAAAAGATCCGTATGCTTTCTTCGAGTATGATGCAGGCAAACCATTATACCTGGTTCATGGAAGAGATCCGTTCTTTCCGCCCTGGATGGATACTGTACAGGTTAATTACTTTTCACCTGAGGCGAGGGAGGTAATGACAGAAAAACTTTCTTACCTTGCATCCGTTGCGGACGGTGTACGATGCGATATGGCAATGCTTCCTTTGAACAACGTTTTCCAGAATACCTGGATGGGAGTGCTGAGTAAAACAGATTATAAAAAGCCGAAGGAGGAATTCTGGAAAACAGCAATTGCGAAGATCAGGCAGAAACATAATGATTTTATGTTTATGGCCGAAACATACTGGGACCTTGAGTGGCAGCTTCAGCAGCTTGGTTTTGATTACACATATGATAAACGACTGTCAGACCGTCTTTTGGAAGGGGATATACCGGGTATCAGATCTCATCTGCAGGCCGACAAAGATTACCAGTTGAAGAGCGTGCGGTTTATAGAGAACCATGATGAGGAGAGATCGATTACAAGTCTTGGAAGATTCAAAGCACTTGCCGCCGCAGTAGTTATGAGCACCATTCAGGGAGTGCGTTTCTATTTTGACGGACAATTTGAAGGGAAGAAAACAAAACTCCCCGTACAGCTTGGCAGAGAGCCTGTTGAAAAACCATCAGCGATGGTACAAATGTATTATGATAAGCTGCTGGAGATAACTAAGAAAGAAATATTCAGGAAAGGTGAGTGGCAGCTTCTGAATCCCCTGAATGCAGGTCCCGGGAATTTATCCTTCGATAACTTCCTCGCCTGGCACTGGAGCCTCGGAAACGAGATGAGAGTAATAGTGATCAATTATTCACATTCAACTTCACAGTGCAGGCTGAAAATTGACCTCCCTACAAGTCTGAATGAAATTGCTCTTAAAGATCTCCTGACAGGTGCTGTTTATAAACGTTCAGTCAAGGAGATCAGCGAACCCGGCTTGTTCATTGAGCTAAAAGGTTACCAATCCCATATCTTCTCAATCAGCTTCAGTGTATAACAGGCCCCATAGCGGGGCATATTATTCGGTATGTTTAGGATGTTTTTTTCTATAAAACGGGTAGAAATCTTTTCTTATCTTTGTTTAATGAGCAAGACAAGGATACGAGGCAGAGGCGCGCAATTTAATCCCGGAAACCGGTTTGAAAGACTCTCAATTGAAGATTTCAACCCTGATGAAATGAATTACTTTACCGAACCTGAAGAAGAGAAAAAAATACAAACGCAATTCTTCCGTGATGAATCCAAATCTGTAATAGCTAAAAACGACAGCTATGATGTGGGATTCGAATACTCATTCAATCCTTACCGGGGATGCGAACACGGATGCGTTTACTGCTATGCACGTCCTTCCCATGAATTCCTCGGTTTTTCTGCGGGTACCGATTTTGAATCGAAGATAATGATCAAGAAGGATGCGCCCGAACTCCTTGAAGCAGAATTTAATAAGAAGAGCTACAAACCCGACTTCATTATGTTCAGCGGGAATACCGACTGTTACCAGCCGGTTGAACGACAGCTGGAAATCACCAGGGAAACTCTGAAGGTCTGTCTGAAGTATCGCAATCCTGTTTCTATTATTACCAAGAACGCTTTAATTGAACGTGATATTGATATACTCAAAGAGATGGCTGAGCTGAACCTTGTCTCTGTGTGCCTCTCTGTTACAACCCTTGATAAAGACCTTGCGCGCAAAATGGAACCAAGAACCTCTTCACCCGAAAGAAGACTGCAGGTTATAGAAAAATTCGCAAAAGAAAACATCCCTGTGGGAGTGAACATAGCGCCGGTCATTCCAGGCCTTAATGATGAGGAAATACCTGCTATCCTTAAAGAAGCTTCTGCCAGGGGTGCGGTGTTCGCAGGACATATAATGCTTCGTCTCCCATATGCAGTCAAGGATCTTTTTCTTCGATGGCTGAAGACTGAATTTCCCGATAGGGAGAGGAAAATCATCAACAAAATAATGGAGATGCGGGACGGGAAACTTAATGAATCAGAGTTTGGTACAAGGTTCTCAGCTAAAGGAGAACTGGCAGAAACCATTCATTCACTGTTTGAATTAAGCTGCAAAAAATACGGCCTGAACAGAAAAAAAGTAGTTTTAAGGAAAGATTTGTTCAAAAAACCAAATAACCAGTTAGAAATGTTTTAATTTTGAAACACTTTTTCAATAATTACATCTTATACTTATATGGCACAGAAAAAAAATAAACAAAAACCGAGGAAGATAGGAAAAACACAGGTCGATCAGAAGAAACCCCTGATTGATCCGAGGTACAAGAATACGGTATGGACTATCGTAATCATTATTATCCTGGTAATATTTTTTATAGTAAATAATACAAGGAGCGTACCGGAGCATGGTCCTTATCCCCCAGGTTTTAATCCGCAGCAAGCGGAGAAGGTTTTACACGAGAATCAATAAGTCAGAAGGAAAAAATTATGATAAGAATATTAGCATCAGTAATCATACTATTTTTTGCAGTAACAGTGATCGGTTGTCAGAAGAGTAACGAGGCTAAAGCTAACCCGGTCCCTGAAAAGAACACTACGGTACAGGATAACAGCAGCAAAGCTCCTGATTTCACATTAAGCAGTGTGAGCGGTAAGGATGTAAGCTTATCCGATTATAAAGGTAAAGTTGTAATAGTCGATTTCTGGGCAACATGGTGTCCTCCGTGCAGAAAAGGAATCCCCGACCTGATCTCGCTTCAGAATGAGTATAAAGATAATGTCGCTGTCATAGGAATCTCACTGGACAGGGAAAACACTAAAGGCAGTGTCCCGTCATTTGTAGACAGAATGGGAATAAATTATCCTGTAGTCTACTTCAACGATAAAGTTATAATCGACTTTGGTGGTGTGAACGCAATTCCAACTACTTTCATAATCGACCAGAATGGAAACATTGTCAAAAAGATGGTAGGTCTCTACCCCAAAAGTGAATATGAAAGCCAGATCAAAGAACTGATCAAAAAATCATAGAGAGAATCAGTAGAACCTCTACGAAGGTTAGTGAATCAGGATTGATCAACCTCGTAGAGGTTATATTATTGTAACCATATCCCGCTGATATAATCTCCGGATCCTCGTAGAGGATCATCAAATGTACCCGGTTTTATATTCCCCCACCTCACTTCCTGAACAAATAAATTATTAAACTGATCAGCAAACTTAGCAGGATCGAAGTCACAATAGGGAAATAGAATGTAAAGTTTTTCTTCTTTATATAAATATCCCCCGGCAGCTTTCCCAGGAAGGGGATCTTGTCGCCGAAAAAGAACAATACACCCAGCACGAGTATAAAAATACCCGCGTAAATCATTACCCTGCCGATCTGGTGAAATTCCGGAACCATAATTCAATTTTTAATGTTTTCTGCTTCAAATTTATTTAATTGCGAATAAAATTCAACTATATAGATATAGATCACTATTTGTACAAATTTGTCAAATTATTTATATCTTATTTTTTCAGAATTATGAAAATCTATGGAAAACGAAAATAAACCCAGAATTCTTATAACCGAAGATGATACAGAAAACCAGCGTTTTCTCCGTATGTTCCTTGGCAAAAGCTTTATAACAGATATATGTGATTCAGATGTCACGTTGTATGAAAATCTTAGTCAAAATGAATATGATGTTATATTGATGGATATATCATTAAAAGGCGGAAAGAACGGATTGGAACTCACAAAAGAATTAAAAGCCGACCCGAAATTTAAGGATATTCCCATTGTCTGCCTTACTGCACATGCATTCAAGACCGACATCGATAATGCTTTGAATGCCGGGGTTGATATCTTCTTAACTAAACCGGTTGATAATCACGTACTGATGCGTACGCTTCTTAACGCTGCTAAGAAAACTGAGAGTGATGATGAAATGGAAACTTAAGACTTATCCTGACCTGGGTCTCCTCATAATAAGGATAATTCTGGGACTGGCTTACATTTTTGTTTACGGAGGGAAAAAGCTTTTTGCAGGTCCCGAAACCTGGACAAAAATCGGATCAGCGGTTTCTTATCTTGGAATAAATTTCTCCTACCCGATATGGGGTTTCTTAGCAGGCTGCGCCGAGTTTTTCGGAGGTATCCTGATTCTGCTGGGATTATTTTTCCGTCCCGCTGCATTTTTTATTATCATAACAATGCTTGTAGCTGCGAACCGGGGTTACATTACAGGCGGTGCACTAAGCTCATTTGCTCATCCGCTTGAACTTGGAATTACTTTGCTGGGATTATTCTTAATGGGCCCCGGAAAGTACAGCCTCGATTACAATATCTCCGGAAGACGAAAAATCTGAAAAGAAAAATCAGGTTTGAAACTTATATTTGACTTCAATGTTATCCCCCCCATATAGTGAAGTAATTAATTAAATAATTTACCCCTCAAACCACAAATATTACATTCCGTCTCTTAAGAACCGGGGTTCTTCGAGGGTAAGGATGATCGAAATTCTGTGAGTGTCGGGGAGCCTGTCGATCTCTGCCATATTAAATCTTGCAAAGGAGTAATCGATATTAAGCTTTGGAAGTTTTATACCGGCACCGACAGTGAACTGCTTCACATCATTATACCCGCCGCGTATTGAAAACAGGTTGTTGTAGTTGAATTCCAGTCCTGCGTGCATATCGAAACTAACAGGACCAACGTGGAAGGTGGAAGCATACTGCCTGTTCTCAAATCTTACATCGAAATCAAGGGCGGGAGTAAGAACGCCGTTAAGTACGTGAAGTCCGTATGCCGCACCGATTTTAGCTGTAGGGGAGACCAGTTCATTATAACCTGTGCTCCATGAAACCAGCGTTGTGGTAATATCCTGCAGGTTTGCACCGACAGAAAAATTTTCGAACGGGAGATAAATTGCGCCTACATCAAAACCAACGCCGTAAGCATTGAACTCGGCAATATCTTTATATATGAACTTTACACTGGCACCGTAGTAGAAATTTTTCGAATGAATTTTTGCGAAGCTGAGGTAAAAAGCCCATTCCTGGTCGCTGAACTCTGAAATTTTATCGTAGTTCAATCTTGCATACTGGTCTGAAATAAAGTTGGGATCAGTAACGGTTACACCCGGGTTTCTGCCGTCTTCAAGAGCCTGCCTGGTATCTGGAATACCGTCGATACCGAGACGCATAACACTGAGTGCAAAAGACATATCTGTTTTCCAGGGAATAGCAACAGCTGCGTAGTCGTAATTGACCAGGTTGCCGAACCTTTCATCGTGCATAAGAGATACCTGGGGATAATTTACCTGTGCAAGTCCTGCGGGATTATAATACCCGGCAGTAATATCATTAGCAACAGCGGCAAAGGCTCCTCCCATTGCCAGCGGTCTTCCTCCAACCCCTATCGCCATGAATTCACCGGCGTATTTACTTATAACTTGTGCATTAGCGAAGGGCAGGAAAAGGAGAACAGAAAGAATTGCAAAAGTGATTTTTTTAGTCATAAGATAGGTCGCAACCTTTAAGTTGATGTAAAATCGTGGCAAAAGATGGATATTTTGGGTCTGAAAGTCAAGGCTAATTTAGGGAGAAACCGGGGAAATACCCCGGTTTCTTATCATTTCGCTTTACCCTGGTTGGCTACAGCATTTGTCTTCTTTGCTATCTCTTCCTGGTTGCCGAGGTAGTAATGCTTCAGCGGTTTCAGGTTATCATCCAGCTCGTAAACAAGCGGGATGCCGGTTGGGATATTTAATCCTACTATCTCTTCATCAGGTACGTTGTCTAGGTATTTCACAAGTGCCCTCAAACTGTTGCCGTGCGCCGCAATGATTATCTTTTTTCCTGATTTAATAGAAGGTGCGATCGTCTCATTCCAGTAGGGAAGAAATCTCGCCACTGTGTCTTTAAGACATTCGGTAAGCGGAAGTTCCTTCTCGGTAAGGTTTTTATAGCGCGGATCTTTTCCGGGATAACGTTCATCGTCCTTATCAAGTGCAGGCGGCTGGATATCGTAGCTTCTTCTCCAGGTATGAACCTGCTCTTCACCGAACTTCTTCGCCATTTCGGCTTTGTTCAATCCCTGCAGCGCGCCGTAGTGTCTTTCGTTAAGACGCCATGATCTTTCTACAGGTATCCACATAAGATCCAGTTTATCCAGCGCTATCCATAACGTTCTTATGGCTCTTTTCAGTACCGAAGTATAAGCCATATCGAAAGTGTAGCCTTCTTCTTTCAGAACATCGCCCGAATTTTTAGCTTCAAACAATCCCTGTTCAGATAAATCTACATCCGTCCATCCGGTAAAGCGGTTTTCCTTGTTCCAGGTACTTTCGCCGTGACGTAATAAAACTAATTTACTCATTACTGCTCCCATGTTTTCAGAATAATTTATAAGTACATTCTCTAAAATAATAAATAAGGGAACTTTAGTTTATACTTCATATCAAACTACCGTTTCTTTGGATATTCTTTTTTCGTGGGTAAATCTCAGCACGATGTACCCGATAACTCCTGAAAGCAGCGATGCAACTAGTATTCCAACTTTGGCAATATTAGTTAGTTCCTCTGAAGTGAAGGCAAGATTTGTTATGAACAGCGACATCGTAAAACCTATACCTGCAAGTATACCCGCTCCGTATATGTGCCTCCAGTTTACTTTTGAGGGAAGACTGGCAATGTTCATTTTTACAGCCAGCCATGAGAAGAAAAATATTCCGATCTGCTTGCCGATAAATAAGCCGGCTATAATACCCAGGCTGACCTCATTGACTAATGAATCAAAGAAATCTTCCTGCAGCAGAACACCCGCATTCGCCAGTGCAAATACCGGCATAATGAAAAATGAAACCCAGGGATTGAGTGAGTGCTCAAATCTCTGCAGGGGAGTGAGTACTTTTACACAGGTACTTTCCAGTGTCTGCACTATGCTTTGTCTTTCTTCGTTAGCAAGAACATTGGGACCTTCTACGCCTTCGCGGTCGAATTCTTCAAGCAGTTCTTTCCCGTTAAAAAGGAAATCTTTAGTATTATACCGTGAGGTTGCGGGAACTACAAAAGCAAGAAGAACTCCTGCTACTGTAGCATGAATGCCTGACAATAAGAACGCCATCCACAGAGCCAGACCAAACACAATATAAAACAGAAGATTTCTTACCCCGAGCCTGTTGGCAATAAAAAGAATTAGGTATACACCCGCCGCTATCGCTAAAGCTGTGAGGGACAGCTGGGCAGTATAGAAGAAAGCAATTACCAAAACTGCACCGATATCATCTGCAATTGCCAGGGCTGTAATAAAGATTTTAAGGTTTGTAGGAACATTTGATCCGAGAAGGGCCATTAATCCTATAACAAAAGCGATATCTGTTGCCATCGGGATTCCCCAGCCTGATTCACCGCTTCCGCCTGCATTAAAGATTATATAAATAGCGGCAGGGACGACCATCCCTCCAAGAGCAGCAGCCACAGGCAGGATTGCCTGTCTTGCTGTTGACAGCTCACCCACAAGAAATTCGCGTTTTATTTCCAGCCCGACTACAAAAAAGAAAATGGCCATAAGCCCGTCATTTATCCAATGATGCAGACTGTAATTGAGCTTAAAATTTTCCACACCTATGGATATTTTAGTATGCCATAGGTGGAAGTATGATTCAGAAAACCCGGTATTTGCCCAGATTAGTGCAATTACAGTACAAATTATCAAAAGGATTCCGCTTGATGCTTCTGCCCTTGTAAACTCTTTGAACGGGCGTATGAGTTTTTCAATCGGCGGTTCGGGATTGGTTATTTTCATTAAAATTCCTGGTTAAACTGATAGATATAACTGTAACATAAAACATTTTGACGGAGTTCAAAAGTCTAGTGAGTAAAACTAATAAGCAGTACAGAGACCAGGTAAATTACGATTATCAGTGAGCTTTCGAAACCTATATTGGCAAAACCCTTCTTTTCCCTTCGCAGGAGTCCCAGGAGAAGCACTGAGGTCATCGTAACAGCCGCGCCTATTATTATGAATTCCTTGCTTGTAGCCGCACCATATATTGACCCTTTACGGTAGGCTATATCTGCCATTGCTGCAAACAGAGTGTCAAAAACATTTCCTCCGAGCACGCCGCCTACTGCCAGTGTAAGAGCCCCCCTTCTGACCGCTGCTACAGAAGTTACAAGCTCAGGCAGGGAAGTAGTTATTGCAATCATTACCGCACCTACAAAGCTATGATTCAGTCCTGCCTGTTTTGCTATATCCTCGGATGCTTTGGTAAGGAACCAGCCCGCTGCAATTATAACGACTGCTGAAATCAAAAAGCTGATCCACATCCGGGGCAGAGATTTTAATTTATTTCTCTCATCAGGTATATCCATCCGTGTTTCCTCTGTTTTCCTGGGAAACCACATCGGATTTTCGCGGTTCTTATAAATCAGTCGTGTTCCGCCAATATAAGACAGAAGCAGGATTGGTGTAGCAGGGTGGATACCCCAGAAGCTGAACTGGGGTCCTGAAAGTGCAAGAAAAAGAACCCCAAGCAGGGCAATCAGCAAAGAACCCTGCATCATATTTTCCACTGACGCGGCCGCATGCTCAAGGTTGACTTTGCGGTAGGCTATATCGGCAATTGCAAGGAAAGCAGTTTGTGCCGCAATCCCTCCAAACGCATTTGACAGAGCCATTGCAGGAAACCCGTCTACGGCTGATACTACGGAGGCGGTAATTCCCGGGATAGAGGTACTCGCCCCAAGAAGCACGGCACCTGTAATGGCTTCCCCGAGGCCCGTGCGGTCAGCCAGTTCATCGGCATACCTTGCCATTTTGGAGCCTACGTATCCAATTACGAGTGCTGATGCGATGAAAATAAAAATGGACATATGCAGTTTAATATATGGAATGTTTGAAAGGATGATTGTGCGGAAAATTGAAAAAACCGGCGTTAGACCTGTTCTAAACTATTCCAACTGCGCTTCAACTACGCTCCAGCTGCGCTCCAACTACGCTCCAGCTGCGCTTCACCTACGCTTTGATCCCGTGAATCGGCCGACAAAGAATCCTTCCCGTATTTGTAAAAAAACCGGTTGAGTAAATATGTGATTTGATGAAAAACAGCAGTTGAGGAGAAGATCTAACGAGACTTAAGGTTCAATACACCTTCAGAAAAAACAGGAGGAACGGGGGAAATCTTCCTCGCCTGGTAGTCATAAAAAACGATGCCCGTTTTTGCCAGTGCGGCTGGCTTTGAGGTTTTTTCACTCGTGATCCTGTAGTAGAAATCGCAGCCGGAACTGGTAATATCATCAACAGCAACATCAAAGGTGAGGACATCCCCGTAAAGGATCTCCGCTTTATATAAGATCACTGAATCTACCATAATTATTCCGAATCCCTGATCATCCAGTTCCCGAAGGTTTACTTCAGCAAAATATTGTACCCTCGCTTCATGTATCAAAGCGAGAAGAGCATCGTTTCCAAGATGATTGCCATAATTAATATCGGTTATCCTGACAGGAATTTTTGTTGAAAACTCGAATTTTTCGGGCATTTCCAGTTTTATTCTGCTCACTTTAAACCTTTGCGCTTTCTTTTAACTCAAATATAAAAAACAACGGAACCGGGTTCTATTTTTTTGAAAGACAAAATGAGTAAATTATATACCAACAGAAGGAGAATCTTATGATGAAAACACTGAAAGCATTTTTAATCATCACCGGCATCTTCCTCCCGCTCTTGATGACAGGATGTTCCAACAGCACCTCCCCAAACGACAACCAGCAGACCACAGACCAATTAAGTAAGTCATCTGTAGTTGAAACTGATATGGGTGTACTTAATTCCGAAGGCGTACCTATGCGGGATTGCGACGGTGTTTTTGCATTGGGATGGAATGAGTTATTCGGACCGATCAGGTGGAATGATGAGGTAAACGGACATGCAATGGCCGTGGTTTTCGGCGACACCCTCCATCAGCGGCCCTTTATAAGAAGCGGAATTGATATCGGTACTATTAATATAAATTACAACAATGAGCAGATACAGCTTGAAAAAAGAACGGGACCGGACGGCGGCGTGTTCTACTCTTTATATCCGCGTTTCTTTGATGACGGACATCTCGACTTTGTTCCGGGTGCGGATTACGAATTTGAAATAACCGGTTCAGAAAATTTCACTCCTTTAACTTTTACATTAACTGCCCCGCAGGAACTTATTAAGGTTAATAGTCCACAAGAAGATTCTGTAATAAACCCGGCTGATGATCTTACGCTGGAATGGTCGGGCGGTACAGCAGAGGATCCGATCGCCATCAGGCTGATGCCATGTCGTCGACCGGAACCACCTGAAAGAGGTCCGCGCCATGGAGAAGGAATGCATCCCCCGATGCAGATACCGCCGATGGGTCAGCCGATCTTCATACTTTTAGATCATAATCCCGGCACATACACCATAGCATCCTCTACCATACAGGAATTAGTGAACCGGACAGGTGCAGAGAGGCTGGTATGCGTGGTTTCGCAGGTGGATAAAAACGATGTACAGCACGATACAAAAGATCTTAAGTTCGTGATGCACAACGGCGACAGTGTTTTATTAAGTGTTCAGCAGTAAACGATAGATAACATCCTCACACTCAAAGAGGCTGCCTGTTAAGACAGCCTCTTTTTTTATTCAAGTCTCTTTCTGAATCTTAATGAACTTGCGGCAAGAATTAATATACCTATTCCCAGCAGAGCTGCGGTTTCGGGGATTAGCTGGAAGAACCCGTCGCCTTTCAGAATAACTCCCCTTAAAATTGTTATATAATATCTCAGGGGGATCAGGTAGGTGATAGGCTGGATCCATCCCGGCATATTCTCAATTGGGAATGCAAAACCGGAAAGGAAATTCATAGGAAGAAGAACGCCGAACATTGCTACCATCATAGCCTGCTGCTGTGTCTTTGAAACTGTTGAGATGAAAAGTCCCAGCCCCAGTGAGGATAGTACATATATAAATGATGCGAGCATCAGGAAGAAGAAGTCGCCTCTTATAGCAATTCCGAACCAGTAAACCATAACAACGGTTACGATCAGAACATCTACAAAACCAAACGCGATGAAAGGAATAGTCTTGCCGATAATAAGCTGTGCAGGTTTAATGGGAGTTACAATTATCTGCTCAAGAGTACCGATCTCCCGTTCTTTAACAATCGCCATTGCCATGAGGGAAGTAGTGATAATTGTAAGCAGCAATCCCATAATGCCCGGAAGCATAAAGACTCTTGTTTTCAGGTCGGGATTATACCATACTCTAAGCTCAGGATTTATATTAACAGCGGCCAGCGACTGCATTCCCGATCTGTTCTTTGCCTCGACAAGTATACTCTGCGAATAACTTGACACCACTCCCGTAACATACCCGAATGCGATCGAAGCTTTATTGCCGTCGGATCCATCGAACAGTGCCTGAACTTTTACCTGTTCACCTCGCTGCAGTTTCTTTTCAAAATCTTTCGGGATAACAAGCGCCCAGAGGTCATCTCCCTTATTAATATAATTCATTACCTGGTCATAATTATCAGCGTAGTGGTTCATTGTAAAGTAGCCCGACCGTTCGAACTTCTCTATAAAGTCCCTGCTTGCTGCTGTCTTATCCTGGTTATAAACAACTGTGTTGATATTATTGATATCAAGATTTGCGGCATAGCCGAGAAGAATAAGCTGAATTACAGGGGCAATAAAAATAATTCCGAACAACCTTGGATCTCTCCTCAATTGAAGGAATTCTTTTACTATTATGGCTAATATTAACTTCATACTTTACCTAAATCGTCTTACTCTTACGGTTAATAATGGATGCGAGTCCCAGGAACACAACCGAAAAGATGATGAGGTAGATCAGCTGATCCCAGAATGCATATAGTCCCACACCTTTCAGCAGAATATCTCTCAGGACAACTATATAAAACTTAACGGGAGTAATATTTGTAAATACCTGGATTACAGGGGGCATACTTTCGATAGGGAAGACGAAACCCGACAGCAGGAAAGAGGGGAGCAGGGAAATAAGCGCTGCAAGCTGAAATGCAACCTGCTGTGAATCAGAAATAGTCGATATAAGTATACCAAGGTTAAGCGATGCAAATAAAAAGATGAAGGTTGAAAGGAACAGCAGCAGCACGCTTCCTTTTACGGTAACATCAAACAAGAGGTAACCAGCAAACAGTATCATCGATGCCACTGCCAGTGCGATGATGGTATAAGGGATGGTTTTACCTATCAGCAGTTCAACAGACGAAAGAGGGGAGACGTTGATCTGTTCCATGGTGCCTCTTTCTTTTTCTCTTACAATTGAAAGGGCGATGGAGATAACTGCTGTCATAATCAGGATCATCGATATAAGTCCGGGTATAAGATACTTTGTAGAGTTGAGATCGGGGTTGTAGAGGAATCTCGGTTCAAGATCAATCGGAACGGAAGCCTGCCTGCCTCTTACCCTAAGCAATGAATTAGTCAGTTCCTGCGAAAAAGTTGCCGAAGCCGCTCTCATATAATTCATAATAACGGATGCCGTGTTGGCATCGACGCCTGCAACAAGGATCTGAACATTCACCTGCTGCCGAGAATAAATATTCTGAGAAAAATCCTGCGGAAAGACTATAACCACCTGTGCATTGCCGCGGTCGAGTGCAGTCCTTATCTGGCCTTCAGAACTAAGGTGATCAACAAGATCAAAATAGTTTGAGCTGGTGAGCCGGTTCAGGTAATTTCTCGTGATCTCCGAGTTATCCCTGTCGTATACGGCCAGCTTAATATGGTGGACATCGAAGTTAATCGCATACCCGAAAAGTATAAGCAGGACAAACGGAAATACGAACAGCACATAAAGCATTCGCTTATCGCGCATCAACTGCCGCACTTCCTTCTTCGATATTGCAAGTATTCGTGTAAACATATTACTGCCCGCTCTCTAAAAGATGGATGAACACATCCTCAAGCGTCGGGACGATCTGATCAATACGTTTCACATTTATTCCATTCCTTTTAAGCAGGGATGCAATCTGGTCTTTATTCTCAAATTGATCATTAACGATAAGGTGGATCTGGTTACCGAAGATTGAGGTCTCGCTTACGAAATTCTGTTTCTCCATCAGCTCGAGTGCATCCACCACGTGGTCGCATTCTATTTCAAATATGGGATTCTTTATATACTCGGTTTTAAGAACCTTCGAAGTTCCTTCGGCAATAAGTTTGCCCGCATTTATAAGAATTATATTGTTGCAGTACTCAGCTTCCTCAAGGTAGTGGGTTGTTACAAGTACAGTCGTTCCTTCTCCGGAAAGATCGTTTATAAGCTCCCAGAAGTTTCTGCGGGAAATAGGATCGACGCCGCTGGTGGGTTCATCAAGAAATACGATACCGGGACGATGGATAACGGCGGTGCCAAGAGCCAGACGCTGTTTTATTCCTCCCGGCAGCGACCCGGTAAGGAGTTTCTGTTTGCCTTCCAGGTTTGCGATCTGCAGAACCCATTTTTTTCTTTCCTGAAGTTCATCACCTTCGAGTCCGTACACACCGCCGAAAAAGTTAATATTCTCCTCAACAGTCAGATCATTATACAATGAAAAGCGCTGCGACATATACCCTATGCTTCTCTTCACCTTATCCGGTTCATTCATAACGCTATACCCGGCAACAAGAGCATCACCGGATGTAGGTTCAAGTATCCCGCAGAGCATCTTTATTGTAGTCGACTTTCCCGCACCGTTAGCACCCAGGAAACCGAAAACCTCGCCCTTCTCCACACTGAATGAAACATGATCAACTGCGGTAAATTTTCCGAACTGCTTAGTCAGCTCTTTAACTTCTATTGTATTCATCAACTTGCTTCCTTCACCAAATGAATAAACACATTCTCAAGTGAGGGCGGAATGCTTCTTGAGCTTTCAATTGTCACATTGTTCTCTTTGAGGAGGTTCGCAACATTCTGATATTCTTGTTCATAGCTGTCAGCCACTATATGGATTCTGTCGCCGAACAGCTGGACTTCATTATCCATATTCTGCTGCACAAGTTTATAAGCTTTCCTTGCCTGCGGGGAGACGATCTCGATAATTTCCTTATTTATGGATTCCTTTATTTTACGTGGGTCATCAATACTCATAATTTCACCCTTATTCATCAGGGCAACACGGTTGCAGCGTTCAGCTTCATCGAGGTAGGGAGTTGACATGAATATTGTTATGCCTTCCTTAATAAGACTGGAAAGTATCTTCCAGAAGTCCCTCCTTGATACCGGGTCGACTCCTGTTGTAGGTTCATCAAGGAAAATTATTTCAGGCTTATGTATAAGACTGCAGGCGAGCGCAAGTTTCTGCTTCATTCCTCCTGAAAGGTTGTCTGCCAGTCGTTCTCTGAAAGGAGTAAGACGGGTGAATTCAAGAAGTTCATTTCTTCTTTCATCATAGTTTTTTACTCCGTGTATATCCGCAAAGAACTCAATATTCTCATCAACGGTAAGATCGCCGTAAAGACTGAATTTCTGCGACAGGTACCCGATCTTCTTCTGAACTTTTCGTTTATTCTTTATGATATCATCGTTAAGTAAAGTAACATTGCCGTTATCAGGAACAAGCAAACCGCACAGTATCCTGATAGTGGTGGTTTTGCCGGCGCCGTCAGGACCCACCAGGCCGAACATCTCTCCTTTCTGAACAGAAAAAGAGATCCCTTTTACGGCTTCGATCTCGCCGTAAGACTTTTTTAAGTCATTTATTTTAATTGCTTCGGGCATAAACTCATACTAAGTTAAATATGCACTGCTGCATCTGCAGGCATACCGGGTTTAAGTTCATACTCTGGATTATCTATTCTTATCTTCACCGCAAAGACGAGCTTTGTCCGCTCATCTTTCGTCTGGATATTCTTCGGAGTAAACTCGGCCTCAGGAGATATATAAATTACTTTGCCGCTGTATGATTTATCGGGGAAGGCGTCCACACTTACATCAGCCTCCTGTCCAAGTTTAACTTTCCCCAGTTCCTCCTCCGAAACATAGATGATCAGATCAACTGTTCTGAGATCGGAGACCTTAAACAGGGATGACATCTGGGTTACGGTTTCACCCTTCTCAAAGAACTTATCTACTATAACACCGTTTATGGGCGACTGTACGTATGAATCATTTATACTCTTCTTCAAAATTTTTACAGCCGCCGCCTGCCTGTCGAGGTTTGCTACGGCCTGCTGTATTTCCTCGGGTCGGGCGAAATTTTTCAGCTTGGCGAGGTTATCTTTGGCCGACTTCAGCTGAGCCTGTGCAAGCTCGAACTTTGCGGTTGCATTGTCGTACTGATTCCGGGAGATAGAAGTAGTCTGAAAGAGATTATCCATCCTTTCCTTATCCTTCTTTGCCAGATCATAATTAACCTGAGCCTGCTTCACGCCCTCTTCCGCCTGGCTGATATCCTCTTTGCGGGCTCCGTTCCTGAGGAGTTGAAGCTGTGCCCGGGCACCTGCAACAGCAGCCTCCGCCTGGTCGAGCTGAAGCTGCAGAGTTTCATGATCAATTTTCATTACAGTATCGCCCTCAGTTACAAACTGACCTTCATCGTAGAGTATCTTATTTATTTCACCATTTACCCTTGAGCTTACGATGACATTTGTCGATTCAATATTTCCTGATGCTTCTATTTCATTCGGATTATTATTTCCGCCGCAGCCGTACATGAGGAATCCGGTTATAAAAATCAAAAGTATCTTATTCATTTGTTAACTCCAGGTTGAAGTTTATTAAAAAGTTCTTTGCCGCTGTCAGTCAGTATTGCATTCATCAGCAGACTGATAGTAGGTTTCATGATCGATTCACGTTCCAGTTTCCGCTGTATAATGAAATCGGGGTTTATTATGCCCCTAACAGATGAAACAAATATCATTACAATGATGTCGGTAGGGTAGTCGACTATAAATCCTTCTTTCTTCCCCTGGTCAATAAGTCTGGTTATGTTCGCAAGCATCATCTTCGTTCTGAATTCATCAATCTCTTTCCAGAGACCCTGGTAATGTCCCTGGATATCTTCCAGCCATCTGTTGCTTATGCTCAGGAGCATTTTGCCCAGGTGCTGAAATAAATTGAAAGCCTTGGTGACCGCGTCATCATCTGAATCGAGTATATCCTGGATAATGCTTTTATTATGAAGCAGAAAATTGTGAACAACCTCTTTTACGAGGATTTCCTTGGAATCGAAGTACTTATATATTGTCTTCTTGCTTATCCTGAGCTGCCTGGCAATCTCATCCATCGGGGTTTTATAAAACCCTTCCTGCATAAAGACCCTGGTAGATTCATCGAGTATTTTCTGTTTTTCTTCGTTCATCGTTATGGAAACTATTTTTACTAATTACAGTTTCCAACTTAATCAATGGAAACTAAAATGTCAAGAAATAGTTTCCGTCTGCCAGGGACTTTCATATAATTCCGCTCCAATTATTTGAACTTCACTTTAAAAAAGTATATAATGTATTCACCTCAAATCATTTGTTAATAGCTAAAAATGACTGTTTAACCTTTCAACAGCATTGTTAACATTTTCAACAATTTACCCCCTAAAACACGCGATGAACCATCCTTGAACCGTCTATAATCCGAGTGTAAAAAAAGACAGACACCAGCAATATACCTGGTAAAAACTGCCTGTTTTTACTGTTCTTCTCTTTATTAAAAATTACTCCCTCACAAGATGGTCAATTAATCAGATTTTTGTATTTTTCGAAATAAAAACTGGAGGGGATCCTGATGAAATCGCTTTTATTCTTACTATTCCTGGTTCCATTCTCATTGAATGCTCAGCAGGGTATGGAGAAAAATCTTGATAGTGCGTACCAGAATGCCAAAAAAGGAGTATACTGGGCGCTGGCAAATATTCCTGAAAGCAAATCACGCCTGCAGAGCGACCTGATAGCCGATGAGAAATTATATGCCACGGTGAAGCTTGAAAAGGAATACGAAGGTATAAAAATAATATCAACGGGCTATCACAACACCACTGAAATATCTGTTACAATCTACAGATCGAATGAGGGATTAGTAAAGGAAGGTTACATAAAACCTTTTCCTGCAGACAGTACAGGGTCTGAATGAAATTCGAAACTTTTATAAAACTATACCGATTAAATGTATGGTTACGATTGTAATTATACTATATATTCATGTATTACTATACTAATTTTCATTGAAAGTTTACTATGAAGAATCTTCTACTTTTAATTCTGTTAATTTCATTATTCACAGCAAACCAGTCGGTTTATGCCCAGGCAGAGTTCAATGTATCTAATGTAATATTTAGTATAGATGATTTCGGAGGGATCAGAATATTTACTATTTCAGGTTCCGATACTTTATATCAGATTGACAGAGCATCAATTCTGGTTGCCGGAAATCCCGATGAAGTATTTGACTACTGGAATGATGCAGGTATCCAGGTACCAACAACTCTGGTGAATCCCCCGGAAACTGGCGATTTTGAAGTTACGGGAACATATAATAATCATTATTCAAACAAGCCGCCTAACGTTATTGTAAAACAAAATGTTTATGGATGGAATGATGAGGCATGTGCTTTGATTAAATTTGACGTAACAAATAACGATACATCAGCTCTTCCATCAATAGTGGGACTGGATATCAACCAGGATATTGATAACACCTGGGAGAATGATGTCATATTCTATAATACTGACAACAATGTATTTTACAATTATGAAAACACGTATGTAGGATTTAAAATACTTTCCGACCCGACCAATGCAGCCACAGAATTCGCATATTACGAGGAATATTCCGACAATGATACAAGTTATTATTCCTGGCTGACAGGCGGTATAAATACTGATACACTGGTTACAGGTCCCATTGGCGGCGTTGGCATAATGGGGACAGATACCGTTCAGCTCCAGCCGGGGGAAACGAGAACAGTCTATATGGCTGCAGCCCTGGGATCTGATGAGGCATCGATGCTTGCTAATATGGGACTTGCCGAAGGTCATTATGGAGTTATAACATCAGTTAATGAACCGCTCGCGACTATTAAGAACTATAAGCTTGAACAGAATTACCCGAATCCTTTCAATCCAACTACAACTATTTCATTTGCATTGCCCGGAAGGGAAAGAGTTACTCTTGATGTTTACAATCTGCTGGGACAAAAAGTAGTATCACTCCTGAACAGAGAAATGGAAGGCGGCAGTCACAATATCAAGTTCGACGCATCGAACCTTCCTTCAGGAATATATTTCTATAGTCTCAGAGCAGGCACCTTTGTGTCCACAAAAAAAATGATGCTCCTGAAATAGTCTCAGGTGGTAACCGCTTTAATTCCTGCCTGAGTGAGTTTTATAGAGAAAAATAACTCCTGAAACACTGCCGGGGTAAAGTGTAGAATCTTTTAAAGATCCCGTATTATTAAGTTATATGGCAGTGGGTGCTTGATTTAAAGGAAAAAAAATCTTAATATTTGTAATAAATATTACAACATTACTTTCAAATGTAATTAATATTACGAATGAACTCACGTTTAATTGATATTTTCCTGCAGGCTGCATCAATAGATGCTCTCTCCCAGAACGAAAAATCCGTAGCAGATTTTATAAAGAACTTTTTATCAGACTCTTCATTTAACATCTCGGAAGATGATTCAAAAACACTTTCAGGCAGCAACACCGGCAACATAATAATAAGGGTTGGCGACGGAGGCAATTTTGTTCTTCTTTCTCATATGGATACTGCCAGACCCACATTGAAAATGAGACCGGTCTTTCAGGACGGCAGGATAACTTCTGCAGGAGATACTGTACTGGGAGTAGACAACAGGGTCGGGATAGCCCTATTGCTCTATACCCTGGAGAAAATACATAAAGAAAAAACACCGGTAAAAGATTTTACGGTTGCATTCACTACCTGTGAAGAAACAACTCTCCTGGGTTCAAAAAATTTAAAGCTTGGTACTCACATAAACCGGGGCTTTGTATTCGATTCTTCTTTCCGCCCCGGTAATTTTATAAATTCGGCATGCGGCTCGAAGGGATTTAAGGTAAAAATCAGAGGTCGTGCATCGCACTCAGGCATAGCTCCTGAAAAAGGGATCAATGCGATCGCCGCTGCCGCAAATGCGCTGCACAGGATAAAACAGGGTAGGATTGACGATGATACCACACTTAATATCGGTAAGATAAACGGAGGCTCCGCGGTAAACGTTGTTCCCGAAGAGGTATGCCTTGAAGGGGAAGTGAGGTCTTTCAATACTTCACGGGTTGCGGATCTTATTAACGAAGTTAATAATATCTTTTTGGCGGAAGCGCACAAACTTAAAGCAGAAATTGAATTTGAGAGCAACTGGGACTTTAAGCCGTACACAGTTGAATCATCTAACCTTGTTCATAAACAAATTACTGAGGTTCTGAAAAAAACAGGACTTACCCCCGAACCAAAAATTTCACTTGGCGGAAGCGATGCCAATTCACTGAATGAATTAGGCATTTCAGCCGTTAACCTGGGAATAGGTGCTCAGAATCCGCATTCAAATGATGAGTTTGTCCTCATTGAGGATTTAAATAAAAGTGCTGAAATAGCAATGGAGCTGGTAAAAAAATGAAAAAATTTGCAATGCTGTATCACATACTGCTTTCACTTTCCTTCATCCCGCTTAATGCGCAGACAAAAGGACACCTCATAATAATAGGTGGAGGTGATAAGCCGGCGAATGTTATAGAGAAGTTTATAAGTCTTGCCGGGGGAGAAAAAGCTGATATCATTGTAATTCCAAATGCAAGCTCCGTGCCGGTAGAGTCAGCTGTAGACCAGGTTAACCAGTTCCGCTCATTCGGTGCACAAAACGCAGAACCTTTATATTTCAACAAATCTAGCGCCGATGACGATTCGATTGTTGATAAACTGGAGCATACAACGGGAGTTTATTTCTGCGGTGGTGATCAGAGTCTTCTTACAGCCGATCTGCTTGGTACCCGTCTTCTTGAAAAGATAAGAGACATTTATGCGAATGGCGGAGTTGTGGGAGGGACAAGTGCCGGTGCCGCCGTGATGAGCAAAGTAATGATAACCGGTAATGAACTTGTTAATAAAGACAGCACATCCGGATTTAATATGATTGAAAAGGGGAATATCGAGACAACGGAAGGATTTGGATTTGTAACCAGGGCTGTTATTGACCAGCACTTTATTAAAAGAAAAAGAAATAATAGATTAATAACCGTAATTCTCGAACATCCCGATCTGCTTGGGATCGGTATTGATGAATCGACAGCTATCCTTGTAAATCCGGATAATACATTCGAAGTGCTTGGGGAGAGCGAGGTAATCATATATAACCCTCTCAAAGCTGTAGGCATAAAAACAAACGATGCCGGAAAGTTCTCGGTGAATAATATGGAAATGAATATTCTGACAGCGGGACAAAAATATGATTTGAAAAAAGCTGCAATTATTGAATGAATTTATCTAAAATTAAAATACCGAATACTTACGTAATAATATTTTCGCTCCTTATAATTACGACGGTCCTGACCTGGATAATTCCGGCGGGTGAATACCAGAGAACACTGGTTGACGGAAAAAAAGAAGTAGTAAATGGTTCATTCCACTACGAAGCTGAGAATCCCCAGGGAATCGGCGATCTGCTTATGGCACCCATTCGGGGATTTGTGGATGCTTCCCTGATCATCGGTCTGGTATTTATCGTCGGAGGAGCTTTTGCCGTATTCCAGAAAACGGAAGCCGTCGATTCACTTATACTCGGAATAGCAAAACTGCATAAAGATTCCAGGCTCGTTCGGTTATTACTTATACCTATTTTTATGATCATATTTTCTCTCGCCGGTGCAATATTCGGTATGAGTGAAGAGGTTATTCCTTTCATCCTTGTCTTTGTTCCCCTTGCTCTTACCCTTGGTTATGACTCGGTAACCGGCGTTGCAATACCTTTTGTGGGTGCCGGGGCAGGATTTGCAGGAGCTTTCCTGAATCCTTTTACTGTTGGTATTGCACAGGAGATAGCGGGATTACCTTTATTCAGCGGTATAGTTTACCGCGGGATCTGCTGGCTGATAACCACCTCTGTAGCAATCGCCTTTGTAATGCTTTATGCCCGGAAAATAAAAAAGAATCCTCAGAAGAGTATCACGTATTCGATCGATAATGAGAAGAAGCAAAAGATATAGATCATTCAGAAATTGAAAATCATTCAGGAATTTCAGGAAGACATAAGCTTGTGCTGATCACTTTCCTGGCAGGACTGGCAGTGCTCATATTCGGTGTACTCAGGTATCAATGGTTTATTGAGGAACTTGCTGCAGTATTTTTGATCACCGGAATAATCGTGGGTCTTGTTGGCGGCTTAAATGCCAATGAAATAACCAATTCTTTCATCAAAGGCGCTAAAGACCTTGTCGGTACTGCATTAATCATCGGACTCGCACGCGGAATATTAATTTTATCACAGGATGGAAAAATAATCGATTCAATACTGTTTGCGCTCTCGTCACCGATCTCCTCATTCCATCCTGTGGTTTCTTCTCAGGCAATGTTCTTTGTGCAGACACTCTTAAACTTTTTCGTACCATCGGGAAGCGGACAGGCAGTTCTTACTATGCCCATTATGGCCCCGCTTGCCGATCTCGTGAATGTTTCCAGGCAGACGGCCGTACTTGCTTTCCAGTTCGGAGACGGCTTCAGTAATCTGATCATACCTACATCTGCCGTTACAATGGGAGTGCTGTCACTTGCCGAAATCCCCTGGGAAAAGTGGGCACGCTGGATACTTCCATTAGAATTTATTTTTCTCGCAACAGGAATGCTGCTTTTAATTCCGCCATTCCTGTTCGGCTGGCATTGAGTAAATATATTTAACCAATAATAGGAGGTTCGTTATGAAAAAGATTCTACTATTCACTTTTTTACTGTTCATGGTTTTGTTCACATACACCAGTACAATTATGGCACAGGTTACTTACAACACCGGAAATGTTTTGTTCGATTTCGATGAATATGGCAAGCTGACCGTGTTCACTATCTCCGGGCAGGACACATTATACCAGATTGACAGAGCTTCTATACTTGTTGCCGGAGAGCCTTATGAAGTGTATGACTACTATAATGATCTGGATATAATCGATCCGCTGACGCAGGTTGGTAGTCCTGCCCTGAGTGATTTTGAAGCTGCGGGTACATTTAATAACGAATACTCCGGACTGCCGCCGAACATTATACTTGGTCAAAATGTCTATGGATGGGATGGGGAAACTTGCCTTCTTATCAGATTCGACGTTACCAATAATGAATCCTCTGAGCTGCCTACTATAGTTGGTCTTGATATCATTCAGGACATTGATAATACTTATGAGAATGATGTTGTATACTTTAATCAGGATAACAATATTCTCTATAATTATGAAAACACCTATGTCGGTTTTAAGATATTATCGGAACCTACAGAAGCAGCTGCGATATTCGCATGGTATGACGGATACAGAGATAACGATTCAGGCTATTATGACTGGTTAACAGGAGGAATAGATACTGATACACTTGTTACAGATGCAGACGGTGCAGTTGGCATTTTGGGTTCCGGTTCACAAATGTTACAGCCACAGGAAATGAGAACTGTTTATATGGCAATAGCTATTGGAACCGACGAAGGTTCAATGCTATCGAGTATGGCGCTTGCTGAAGGGCATTATGGAACCATTACAGCCGTTGGTGAACCTGTCGCAAAAAGTATGACCTACAAACTCGCGCAGAACTACCCGAATCCTTTCAATCCATCGACAACAATTTCCTTCACTATACCTGAGAGAGCGGGTGTTACTCTCGATGTCTATAACCTGCTTGGACAAAAAGTCACATCAATCCTGAATAAGGAGATGGACAGCGGAAGTTATGATATCAATTTTGATGCATCGAATCTGTCTGCCGGAATATATTTCTATACTCTGAGAGCAGGCACCTTTACATCGACTAAAAAAATGATGCTGCTGAAATAGTATCGTGTTATATCCCGGCTGTCTAAAGGCGGCCGGGACTGCTTAACTGTAAGTCAGCTATTTTGAACATAAAATCTGAAAGTTATGGCCCGATACCAGGAGATAAAAGAAAAAATTCGTGACAAGTATAATGATCTGCCGAAAAACCAGAAAAAGATGGCAGATTATTTCATTGATAATTTCGACAGTATTCCTTTCTTAAGTGTACAGGAAGTCTCTGGAGAGACAGGTATCAGCGTGGCTTCTGTAGTAAGGTTTGCCCAGAGTACCGGTTTTTCGGGATACAGCGAATTAAGAGAAGCTATTGCTGAATCCCTTCAGAGTCAGCTGAGCGGTAAAACGATCTTCCCTCTTTTTGATAAAAGGAAAATTGAGGAGGATCTGCTTACAGCGGTTGCGAACCAGGATATAAAGAATATCAATGATACCCTGAGTTTAATCGAAAGGGAAAATTTCCAAAAAGCTGTTAAAGAAATTGGAAAGGCTGAGCGGGTGTTTACTGCGGGACTCGGAATTTCATACATCCTTGCAGAAATTCTTGCGTACCAGCTTACACAGGTAGGAATCGATGCTTCGGTGTTTAAGCACGATTATACAATCTTTCATGAACAGATAATGTTCCTGAACAAAAGGGACCTGGTAATTGCGTTTTCATTTCCGCCTTATTCAAAGGAAACTATTGAAGCCTGTGAATATGCAGCGGGTAAGGGAATAAAAATAATAACTATTACCAATAAAGAAGCTTCGCCTGTAACTCATTATTCAGACATAAATCTTGTTGTGCAGAGCGAGAATATGCTCTACACAAATTCATTTGCAGCAATCTCTGTGGTGATAAATGCTATAGCAACGGAATGCGCAATGAAAAATAAACAGAAAGCCGAGAAAGTGCTGCAGGAAAGCAACAGACTGACCGAAAATCAAAAATTAATTGTGAGGTAGATTATTCTTCTGAATTTTACGGATGGGATAATCGGCCGGGAGTAATTATGAAAAAAATTATACTGCTGATAGTTGTACTTCAAATTTATCTGGTTGCGGGAACTACCGGAAAGCTTACCGGAAATGTAACTGATTCCCAGACGGGAGACCCTCTTCCCGGTGCAAATGTTCTGATAAACGGTACCAATCTCGGAGGAGCTTCGGATCCCGATGGAAATTTTATTATTCTCAACATTCCTCCCGGTACTTATGATGTCCGTGTCAGTTATCTTGGCTATGAGACTGTTCTGGTTGAAGGTGTAAAGATAATAGTTGATCAGACAACTAATCTTCCGGTACAGCTGTCTCCTAAATCAATTGAAGTAGGCGAGGTGGTTGTAACTGCCAAAACTCCGATGATACAGAAAGACCTGACAAGTTCAATTTCTGTTTTAACCAGGGAAGAAATTGAAGCGCTGCCGGTTTCAACCTTCACCGAACTTTTAAGTCTGCAGGCAGGAGTCGTCGGGAGCGGATCAAATCTTCATATACGGGGAGGCAGATCTAATGAGGTTGCCTACCTGGTAGACGGCATGTACGTGCAGGATCCTTTGCTTGGAGGACTGGCAACGCAGATAAATAATGACGCCATCCAGGAAATGAGTCTGCTTTCCGGAACGTTCAATGCTGAATACGGAAATGCACTTAGCGGTGTTGTTAATATAGTAACACGAGACGGAACGGATAAGTTCTCCGGGAAACTGGAATACAGAACTAGCGAGTTTGGAGTACAGAGATATGCTGACCTTCATGAAGCAAGAATAAACGGCTCGCTTAGCGGACCAATCATATCAAAAGAAATAAACTTCTTTATTTCGGGTGAAAGCGACCGGCGGGGAAGTTATCTTCCTTTTGGATATAACCGGGAAAAAACAGGACTGGCAAAGATAACTTCATCACCCTTCCGCGGAGTGCGGATTTCACTCCTGAACCGGGGCAGTATCGGCGCGAGTCAGGGCTACAGTCAAAGCTACAAGTTTATACCGGACCAGTACCTGAGAAGAAGATCGGACAGCTGGCAGAGCGCTCTTACTCTTACTCATACCATTGCTGCTAATTTTTTCTATGATCTCAAACTGTCTTATTTCAATCAGGGTTTTTACTCAGGTATAGATAAGGATACAGCCAACTACATACCGTCAAGTGAATGGCAGTATTTTGATATCGGAACAGGCTTTGAATTTTATTCGCTTGCAGATCCTGTTGAGGTACGCGACAGCAGAACTGTTACCGCAGATGCAAAGCTTGATGCAGTATGGCAGATAGGATCACTTAACGAAGTTAAATTCGGAGGAGCCTTTAAACAGCACTGGCTGAGATATTTTAATGTTTATGATCCTACCCGCAACTATCCTTATATTAATGATTATTCCACCCGGCCATATGAGATGGCAGTTTACGGACAGGATAAGATTGAATTTCCCTACCTTGTAATAAATATAGGACTGAGATACGATTACCTGAACGCTAATGCAAAATTCAGGAACAATCCGCTGGACCCATCCTCTGTAATAACAGTAAAACCAAGGTCCCAGTTTTCCCCGCGAATTGGTATAGCACATCCCATATCAGACAGAACCAAGCTTCATTTTGCATATGGTCATTTCTTTCAGAACCCTGAATACCAGTATCTCTTTGAGAACAGGCAGTATGATCTGAATGTGAGGGAACCCCTGTTCGGACAGGCAAACCTTGATGCTGAAAGAACAATTGCTTACGAGGTGGGCGTGTCACATCAGTTCAGCGACAGAATAGCAATTGATTTGACAGCATACTATAAAGATATAACGGGACTTATTGGTACACGCTACTTTTTCCCTTATGTCGACGGAAGATACACAGGCTATACCCTTTATGTAAATGAGGACTATGCGAATGTTAAAGGGTTTGAAATAAACCTTGATATTCGTCCAGACAGATATTTCTCGGGAGGGCTCACTTATACCTATTCATTGTCAAAAGGAAGTGCCTCATCTGAAACAGAGCAGTATCCCGGAACTTCAGAATCAACTCAGCTTTATTATCTGGACTTTGATAAAACACATGTATTTAACCTCTCCGGAACATATACAATTCCCTCTGATGAAGGACCCGTCTTATTCGGAAGTCATTTTATGGAGCGGATGGATATCAGTGTAATTGCCAGAGCAGCTTCCGGCTATCCTTATACTCCCAGCGGCAGGGATATTGGTTTTGTTGAAAAGAACTCACTTCGTTTGCCGGCAACGTATTCAATCGATCTGATGGTTGGCAAAGAGTTTCCGATAGTAAGCAGTTACACGATAAGGGTATTTGCCGAGATTCTTAACCTGACTGACCACAGGAATGTGCTTTATGTATACGGTGATACAGGTGATCCGAATTTCACGTTCGAAGGGAACCTTTCTCAGGAATATATGCGTGATCCCTCGAACTTCGGGCCGCCCAGATCAATAAGACTTGGAGCCACATTTAAATTTTGAACAATTTGCAATAGTAAAAAACTATGAAAACAACTCTTAATATTTTACTGGCCGTCATTATCTTTTCTGCTTTCACACCCGCTCAGGAGAAAAATAAAGACTCTTACCGTTCAGCTTTCGATAAAGTGCTTGGCATAAATGATCGTGCTGCAGGTACTCATAATGCAAGCAATATAGGTCTCTTCTTTGAAAACCGCGGGAAACTTTATCCGAGGCGTATTACAGAAGGACCATCCGGCGAGTTTCCGATAAACAGTACCAAGCATTATATATACAGGATAAATCCCATGGTGGGGATACCAGGAAACGTGGTACAGGGCAGGTATACGACGAATGAAGAATGGGAGGCAGTGGGTGGCTATCATAATACAGCACTTGCTCAGATAGCATTTAGCGACAACCCGGATACCTGGGATCCGCAGCTTGGCTGGCCTGTTAAGGATGCACAGGGTAATCCGATAATACTTTCCGACCAGGACAGCTACTGTGTCTACAGTGACAGTAATAATACAAAAAGTGTACTTGGACTGCTTGTAGCCCAGACAGGTTATGCCTTCGGAGTAACTTTCGCAAAAAATATAATCTTTTATAAGTTTCAGATAATCAATGTAAGTCAGAATAACTATTCAGGTGTTTATTTTGATATGTACACTGACATTGATGTAGGTAATGTGAGCGGAGGCGATCCCGAGTATGCCGATGACAAGCTCGATTATAATGCTGAGAAGAAAGTGGTTTACTTTTTTGATGACGGCCTTTCAAATGAATGGCCTGACGGTAAAACCGGGTTCTTTGGTGTAGCATTTCTGAAGACACCGGAAGTGGACGGTGTGGAACCGGGAATTACGGATATGCATTATAACCTTTATGATGATGATCTTGATATTGATACGGTTCAGTACGGTATTATGTCGAGTACACAGAGCTTGTACAATTCATCTATTGGTCCAAGATTTTTCCACCCGGGAAACAACACTTCCATCCATATAGATGATCCGGCAACAATACCTGCATCAGGTATGGATATTCTTGCCAATGTTTCTTCCGGTCCTTACGATCTGAATGCCGGGGACACCCTAACATTTATTACAGCTCTTGTAGCTGGCGAAACGCTGCAGGAATTACTGGATGCCACAGACCAGGCCCAGAGTACAGTAAACGCGAACTTCGAACTGCCGAAGCCTCCTGCCCGCCCGAATTTGTACGGCACTGCCGGAGACTTCAAATCAATTCTTTTCTGGGATGATGCCGCAGAAAGTTCGCAGGATAAATTCACCGGGGAATATGACTTTGAAGGATACAGAATTTACCGCAGCCAGGACCAGGGAGCCAGCTGGAACAAGATTGCTGATTTCGATATAATTAATGGCCAGGGAAATAATACAGGCCTTCAGTATACTTATACGGATACTACTGTTATTAACGGATTTGAATACTGGTATTCAATTACATCTTATGACAGGGGTGATGCGAATATTGAAAGCCTTGAAAGTCCCATTGGCAATACACTTGAATCGGTAAATACCATTTCAATTACTCCAAGATCAGATGCGATAGGACGTGATCCGGTTTCTTCGTATGATATACAGCAGATGTCCGGCGAATCAAATTATGTCTTTAAGGTTGATCCAATTGACTCGGTTGCTCTGTCGGGAAATAGTTACACTACGGGGTTTTCATACATTGTTAAAAAAGAAAAAGGTGATCTTGAAACCTCCGTAACATTGCAGATAACCGACACGGCGATGACAACCCCTTATAAATTAGGTATTCAGTTCATATCTCCCTCCGCTTACAATATCCTTAATCTTACTTCAGGAGAATTAATCGGCAGGGAAGGATATAATTATCCGCCGGGAGGAAGACCAATAGATTTTCCGGGTTATGGCGTAAAGGCGATATTGTCTGATGATCCATCGACGCCTCCTGAAAAGCTGCCTGAGTCGGGTGACCTGATTACGATAAATTATTCTGTAAATGTTATCCGCAACGGTCAGGATACGGTTGTAAACAACAGGCCCTTCAGCATCGGACAGGAGCAGTCAACGCTCGACGGTGTATTCTTCAGTCTGGTGCCGCCTGAACTAATACAGGAAGTATCAAGAGTTGGCGGAACAGATGATATTGACATTCAGTTTTCTGTGTCTGCAGATACGCTGATTACAACTGACCTTTATCTTGTATCTGTTACCGGAAACGGAAAGAACGGAGCTGAAGGATTCATTTCAATTTTAGTAAAGAATTCTGCGATGGATACTGTATTCACCGCTGATTCGTTATACGACCTCGATACATTCGAATTTGACGGCATTGAAGGAAAGGTAACTTTCCCTTCCGGTAATCCTCCGGGTTCCGGAAACATTTTCTCTGTGAAGGCTGTGGCCCCGGTGCTTCCCGACATAAGGGACAGCTATAGCTTTAAAATTAAGGGAGCTGAGGTCAAACCGGCGGTTGTGGAAGATAATATCAAAAAAATAAAAGTCGTTCCGAATCCTTATATGGTATCCAGCCTATACGAGAGAGAATATGGTGAATTAAGAAGAGAACCGCTGAGACAGCTGCAGTTCATAAATCTGCCTGCTGAATGTACGATCTATATTTTCTCGGTCAACGCGGACCTTGTTAAAACACTCCATCACAATTCTACAAACGGAACCGAGGTATGGGATCTGAGAACCGAAAGCGGAAGAGAGATAGCACCGGGAATTTACATATATGTCGTAAAATCAGCAGGATCAGAATTTAAAGATCGGTTTGCTGTGATCAAATAATAAATATTACAGCATGTAATACTATGGGAGTTTATATGAAAAAAATATTTACAATCTTATCATTTATACTGATAACAGGATTTTCGTTTGCACAAAATGCAAACCTTGGAACCTCCGGTGCCCAGTTCCTGCAGATACCCTTAGGAGCAAGAGAAACCGCAATGGGAGGAGCTGTTGTTGGTTTAACCGGAGATGCTTCTTCTGTATTCTGGAATCCCGCCGGAATTGTTAAGGTAAATAATATTGAAGCGCAGTTTTCATATATGAACTGGTTCGATCTTTTTGATCTTAATGCAGCGGCGGTTGTATATAACATGCAGGATGCCGGTGCCGTTGCTCTGAGTCTGATATCATTTACAACCGGTGAAATGGAGATTACCACGGAAGAAGAACCGAACGGAACCGGAAGATTTTTTGATGCGGGAGATCTTGCACTGGGATTAAGTTATGCAAAATATCTTACAGACAGATTCGGTGTAGGAGTTACGGTTAAATATGTTTCGCAGAGAATATGGAATGAAACTGCATCAGGATTTGCTTTCGATATCGGTACGCAGTACCGTCTCGATTTTCAGAATTTAACTATTGCCATGAGTATGGCTAATTTCGGGGGAGAGCTTCAGTTTGAAGGTCCCGACCTTGATATCGTTTATAACAAAGATGATAGCTATCCGACAAGCAGACTTGCACCGGCTTCACTTAAAACCGACACATATCCTCTTCCGCTTAATTTCCAGGTTGGGATAGGTTTCGATATATATACTGCCGATTTTGTAAAGGTTCGCGGCGGGATCGATGCGATACACCCAAATGATAACAGTGAAAGACTTCATTTCGGGACTGAGTTTTCTTTCTTCGACCGGCTTTACCTGCGCGCCGGTTATAAGTATAATTATGATGATGAGGACTTCACATTCGGAGCCGGAGCGAATGTTCCTTTCTCTGGCAGCAGCGTTTATTTTGATTATGCATATGCACTTTATGATATTCTACCAAGTGTTCATCGAGTTACAGTAGGTGTCAGCTTTTAATTAAATGAGATTATTAATTATCGTTTTATTTTTTCTTTCTTCACGGCTTTTAGCCCAGGGATTTATTTGTGCTGTTGGTGGAGGAGGCGAGGATTATAACGATTGGAGTGATGAACCATACGGTTGGATAGTTCAAAAATCCGACAGCGGAAAAATTATTATTCTCTCATACGCAGAAGGGGCAACAAACTGGCTTCCCAACTATTTTACCTGGCTTGGCGCAGATACAGTTTATAATAAGGCCATTACTTCAACAGAACAGGCAAATTTACAATCAACCTATGATGAATTGATCACAGCAGATGCAATCTTTCTACGCGGCGGGGATCAATGGCAGTATATTTCTAAATGGAGAGGCACCAAAACCGAAGATGCAATTCTATACGTTTATCAGCATGGCGGAGTAATTGCTGGTACCAGTGCCGGTGCTGCCGTTTTAGGTAACGTTGATTTTTCTGCGGAACATAATAGTGCAGTTCCACGTTCAGCTTTAATAAATCCCTTTGGCTATACAATTACTCTCGAAAATGATTTTCTTAACCTTGTCCCGGATGTACTTTTTGATACTCATTTTATTGAACGCGGAAGATTCGGAAGACTGATTCCCTTCCTGTATAATTACCATTTCCAGGAAGGTATCGATCTAATGGGAGCGGGCATTGATGACCGGACCGCATTATGTATAGATAATAATGGGATCGGGACAGTTATGGGAAGCGGGGCTGTAGCCATATTCAGTGCAGATGAAAAAAGTCATTTCAGTTCCTATAGTTCAGGAAATTATATTATTGAAAACTTAAAATGTGATCAGCTTACAGAGGGATGGCAATATGATTTTATTAACAGGGAAATAGATTTCATTCCGCCAGGTGCATCTGAAGTTGACACAACAATCCAGCTCAATTTTCCAAAAACCGATCTGTGGATGACTGCTGACAATTCGATAAGCGGTTCTTTAAATGAAGCACTAACATCATTTTTAACTCAGAATAATTCACAGGATATTGTTGTACTTTCACATCCAGGGTTTGGTCAGCACTTGGCGGAATTAACAGATTTCCTTGATCAGCATAATTTCTCATTTACAACCGTACTTCTGCAGGAATCAGAATTAAATAATACCACAGTCGCAGAACAAATAGAAAATTGCAGCTGTTTCATTGTTGCCGGAGATTCTCTACAGGTCTTAAGTATTTTAAATGATACAACTTATATAGTGCCGCAGTCTTTTTATCAAAAAATAAATAATAAAACACCTGTGTTTTTGTTTGGTAATAGTGGAAAAGTGGCAGGACAAAATTATATAGATGGAACAGACGATTACATTTATGCCTCTTTCTACGGTGAGATGACAAATAACCCTGGATTAGGACTGTTTGGGGATCTGATTTATCAGCCGCTTCTTTTTGATTCGGAAGACTATTACGAGAACCGGGTCTCAGCATTGTTATGGGGAATGATGCGAAACAGGGATAAAATCGGGATATACACGGATGGCCTTGCATACACGAGAATTAACAGCACAGAAAAATCAATCAGCAGCATATGTTCAGTCCCCGTAATCATTGTTGATGCTTCATCAACAACCTATGTCGATTCTTCTGCATATCATGCTTCTCAAAACAGCGGGACACGCCAGGTAGTTGCCATGAATAATCTTCGTTTTTCCCTTACTACTTACGATGGGCTTTCCTTTTCTTTAACTGAAAGAAAGTTTACCGAACCGTCATCAACAATTAATCCAAAAGAAAAAAAAGAATCAGGATTTTATCTTAAAAATATTTTCCCAAATCCATTTAACCCGTCAGCAAAAATTACTTTTAGATTGAACCACGCAGCCGGCATAAAAATTAAAGTCTATGATTTACTGGGAAATGAAATTAAGACCCTTGTTGAAGAATATAAAATGCCCGGTGAATATTCCATTTCATTTGATGCCGGTTCACTTCCGTCAGGAGTTTATTTTTGCAGGCTGGAATCAGAAGGTTTCGCTTCAACAAAGAAAATTATTTTATTGAAATGAAAATTGAACGAATAGAGCTACGGCAGACCGTGACTCATCGAAAATTCGAAACTTCTGCAAAAGGAATCTTTCAATGAAACTTATACTGATAACACTTCTACTGAGTGCTGAAATGATATTTTCCCAGCAATTTCAGACGCCACTTGAAAAAAATAATTATGACAGCCTGACATCATACTCACAAATGATTTCTTACCTTCAGCAGACTATACAAAAAGATAAAAGAATTAAACTTGATTACATCGCAGAAACTATCAGGGGAAGGAAAGTACCTGTTTTGTTCATATCAGACGGTAAATTCGGCGAAGATACAGCAAAGATCAAAATTTTAATCTTTGCACAGCAGCATGGAAACGAACAGTCTGGTAAGGAAGGTGCGTTACTTCTTCTGGAAGATATTATGTCAGGCGAATTTGATGACTTCCTGCAGTCGGCCGACCTGATGCTGGTGCCGCAGATGAATCCCGACGGAGCGGCTGTAAATGAGAGAAGAAACGGCAACGGGGCAGACCTTAACAGGAACCACCTCATCTTAACACAGCCGGAAGTGATCGGACTTCATAAACTATTTAACAGATACTTTCCTGAAGCAACCCTTGACGTACACGAATATTACCCTTACGGAGATGACTGGCTTGAATACGGTTACGTTAAAAACTTTGACGAGCAGTTCGGTGCAGCTACTGATATAAATGTATCGGCACAGATCAGAGAATATTCAAATAAAGCATTCTTCCCATTTGCAGAAAATTATTTAAAAGACAGAGGCTATACATTTAATAATTATATTCTTGGAGGTCCCCCGGGAGTAAGCAGATTCAGACACAGCACAGTTGATATAAACGACGGCCGGCAAAGCTTTGGCATATTAAATTCTTTTTCTTTTATCCTTGAAGGTCTCAACGGAAAGGATGCTTTCCTTGATAATATAAAACACAGAGCAGATGGACAGAAAACAGCAATGGAGGCCCTTATTAGCTTTGTTGTCAACAACAAAGATGTTATTAAGATGATGGTTAAGAATGAAAGGGAAAAGCTCAGGAATTCGAAAGAAGGAGATCTCGTTGCGATCAGGATGGAGCATGTTAAAGCGGACAGCAGTTTAAAACTGAGGTTGAAATCGGTAAAAACAGGTGAAGATACTACAGTTATTGCGGAAGAATATCATTCAGTGGTTAAATCTGTAATGACAATTAAGAAGCCGGCTGGATACCTGGTCCCGAAGGATTCAATTAATCTGATCAGAATGCTCGATGACCATGGAATAACTTATGAAGCTTACAATAAAAGACCGCAGGATAAATTTCAGAAATATTTTGTAGAAAGAATCGACTCCGTCTTTCTCGAAGAGCTTATGCTTCCCGATCCGATAATTAAAACTGAGATTTCAGATGATATCGATAAAGATCAATATTTCTTTGTGCCAATAAATCAACTGAATAGTAACGTACTGGTACTCGGACTTGAGCCCCAAAGTATGCTAGGTATAATCGTTTATGACGAGTATAAAGACTGGATACGGAAGCAAGAATATTATCCGATTATCAGGGTAATGACTGCTGATTAATTTTCGTTTGTGAGGGGAGGTAATTCCTGGGTGAAACTGGTTACAATAGAATAGACCTCGTCTTCGTTTCCAAGAAGATCCTTTAGTGTAAGTTTATCGAGAACGCTGTCGAGCAGTGACTGTACTTTACTCCACAGTGAACGAATAGAACAATCGATTGAATTGGTGCAGATATTCTGAATGCCTGAATGGATATCGCAGAAAGAAGATTCATAAAGCTTACCGCCCAGAGCCTCAAGTACATCCCCGATAACAATTTCATCAGGAAGACGGGATAGTTTGTAGCCGCCAGTTTGTCCCCGACTGCTTTCAATAAATTCACCGAGCCGAAGAATACGAAGAAGTTTACCGACATGAGATGTAGATAAGCCTTCCAGCTCACTGATCTCGGGAATAGTTAATCCGTTAGGGGATTTGGATTTCGCTATCCTGATCAAACATCTTAAACCATATTCTTCCTGGGTACTGAATTTCATTTTATCTTTTTTTCTTTATTAGTTCCGGGGCTGTCCAAAGAATGTCAATATCATCAACATTTCAGGAGCAGCCCCATATAAATTCTTATCCTTTATACAACGGGATCTTCGATCCGCACTGTACTGCATAAGTTACTTTTTCAAATACTTCAGGGGGAATTGAGGGTCCCTGTTTTGAACAGAGTTCATCGAATGCTTCCCTGAGATCCGAAGCAATTTCATCTGCAGAACGTCCTTCAATATTGTATCTCTGCATAAAGTACATCAGCTGTCCGTTCTTAAAAATTGCTATACTTGGCGACGATGGCGGATATCCTTTTATATATTGTCTTATGCGGTCGACCGCCTCTCTTTCCTGTCCTGCAAAACCTGTAATCAGTTTGTCGGGAATAACACTATGCTGAAGTGCCAGCGAGACTCCCGGTCTTGCACTGCCCGCAGCGCATCCGCAGACTGAGTTAATCATAACAAGCACTATCTGATCATCATTTACGTTTATTGCATCGTCAACATCCTGAGGTGTTAACATTTCTTTGAAGCCTACAGCGATTAGAGCATCTCTCATAGGCTGAACAGCATCCTGATCGTAAAGGGGGGGACGCGACATAATATTAAACATACTTTACTACTCCTATTTATTTTATTTATTTATTATAACATTCCGAGTTCAAGCTTTGCGGCATCCGACATCATGTCTTTATCCCATGGCGGAGTCCAGACCAGCTCTACTCTAACATTTCTTACTTCGGGTATTGAGTATACCTTTTCCTGTACTTCTCCCGGCAGTGACCCTGCAACAGGGCAGGCCGGTGAAGTTAAAGTCATCTTAACTATAACATTCCCCTCGTTATCGATCTGAATCTCGTATATTAATCCCAGTTCAAAAATGTTAACAGGAATTTCGGGGTCATAGCAGGTTTTAAGCATTGCTATGATCTTTTCTTCAAGTTCCTGTTTGTTGATCACTTCTGTTGTTTCTTTTTTCATTCTGTCGTTACGGTTTTGTTCTTTTCTTTCAAAGCCGAAATTAAAGTATGCCATGCTAAACTCGCACATTTTACTCGTGAAGGAAATTCTCTCACTCCTGCAAACACGGCCAGCTTGCCGACTTCATCTGTGTTTACTTCCTCATCCATCTTTCCCGTGATCAGATGTTGAAACTTCTTAAATATTTCTTCAGCCTCACCGATTGTTTTTCCTTTTACCATTGTGCTCATCAATGATGCCGAAGCCTTGGAAATAGCACATCCCGAGCCGACAAACGAAATATCCTCAATCTTATCATCATCCAGTTTTACGTATACGTCAATCCTGTCACCGCAAAGGGGATTATAACCCTCGGCGTAGTGGTTTGCAGTTTCGAGCTTCTTAAAATTTCTCGGACTTTTATTATGGTCCAGTATTACCTGCTGGTAAAGTTCTCTTAAATCATTATCCATCAGCTGAATGCCTCAATCACTTTTCTAATTCCCTTAACAAGAATATCTGCCTCTTCAACGGTATTATACATACCGAAAGAAGCACGGGATGTTGCGGGAATATTAAACCTGTCCATCAAAGGCTGGGTGCAGTGGTGTCCTGTCCGTACTGCGATTCCTTCGTAATCCAAAAAAGTTCCTACATCGTGGGGATGCACATTTTTCAGAACAAAGGAAATAACGCTGCTTTTCTCCGGAGCAGTTCCGATTATTCTTAGTCCCTCAACGTTCGATAATACATCGGTAGCATAATCCAGCACATGCTTTTCGTATTTTGAAATGGAGTCAAGACCGACAGATTTGATATAATCTATCGCTGCACCCATTCCGATAGCATCTGCAATATTCGATGTTCCTGCTTCAAACTTAAAGGGAAGTTCATTATAAGTAGTTTTTGTAAAAGTTACTTTGGAGATCATATCTCCGCCTCCCATAAACGGAGGCATCTGTTCCAGTAAATTCTCTTTGCCGTAAAGAACCCCTATGCCGGTGGGGCCGTATAGTTTATGTCCCGAAAAAGCGAAGAAGTCGCAATCCAGTTTCTGCATATCCACCTGAATATGACTTACAGCCTGGGCGGCGTCCAGCAGTACCGGAACTCCATGCTTATGGGCGATCTCTACTATTTTATCAACCGGGTTGATAGTTCCAAGTGAGTTGGAAACATAAACAACCGATATTATCTTCGTGCGTTCTGTTATCAGCTTTTCAAACTCATCAGGAATTAATTCACCGGTATCTGTAATCGGGGCAACCTTCAGTACGGCGTTCTTTTCTGCCGCAATGAGCTGCCATGGAACTATATTCGAATGATGCTCCATTCCGGTTATTAGTATCTCATCGCCTTCACCCAGATTGCTTCGTCCGAAACTGTTCGCAACGAGGTTAATTGATTCCGTAGTGCCCCGGGTGAAGATAATCTCTCTTTCACTCTTTGCATTTATATAATTCTTAACCTTTACTCTTGCTTCTTCAAAAGCCGCGGTGGCACGCTCACTTAACGTATGTACACCGCGGTGAATATTGGAATTCATCGAAGTATAATAATCGTTAAGTACATCTATAACCTGCTGTGGTTTCTGGGTAGTTGCTGCATTATCAAGATAACATAAAGGTTTCCCTCTGATCATAGTTTTGAGGATCGGGAAATCCGCTCTGATCTTTTTGATATCAAAATCAGTCTCTTTCGACAATATTTCTGTTTTCGTATTCACTTATTGTCCCGGGTTAAATTTATTTGTTAATATTTCTTCAAGATAATTTTTAATTGCTTCTACTTTAATCGAATTGACAACATCACTGGCAAATGCGTGGATAAGCATTCCGCGTGCTGTTTTGTCTCCGATACCTCTTGACTTAAGGTAGAAAAGTGCCTCATCTTCTATTTGTCCTATTGTTGCTCCGTGTGAACATTTCACATCATCGGCAAAAATTTCGAGCTGGGGTTTGGTGTTTACCAGCGCCCTGTCTGAGAGAATAATATTATTATTTTCCTGGAAAGCATTTGTTTTCTGTGCATCAGGACGAACCATCACTTTTCCGTTGAAGACTCCCCGCGAATTGCCGTCTAGTATACCTTTGTAATGCTCGTGGCTGTTGCAGTAAGGTTTAGCGTGATCTATCATAGTATGAACATCGAAAAGCTGCTCGCCGTCGATCATAAATAATCCGTTCAACATACATTCGCCGCCGGTATCATTAAATCTTGTGTTAAAATCATTTCTGCTCAGGCCGGCACCAAAGGAGATCATATTAGAGCTGAAATTACTGTTACGCTCCTGGTCGACTTCCATCCTGGCAATATGGAAAGCATTTTTGTTCTCATCCTGAAGTTTAATATGATCCAGCACAGCATTTTCATCAGCAAATACTTCTGTCACCGTATTGGTGAAATAAATTCCTTCATCCAGGGATGCATAATGCTCTATTATAGTAGCCTGCGAGTTTTTGCCGGCAACGAAAAGGTTCCTCGGCTGGCTCAGGATTTTCTCATTCCCTGCAAAACCGAGATATAAAATATGAATCGGTTCTTCAATTATCTTTCCATCGGGTATATAAACGAAAGCACCATCCTTTGTATAAGCGGTGCTTAAAGCCGTAAAGATCTGCTCTTTATAATCGGCGTACCGGCTGAAATGTTTCTGAACGATCTCAGGATGATTATCGATAGCATCGGCTATGCTCCCGGTGATAACGCCCTTCGGCAGATCCTTAATATCAGACAATTCATCCGAATAGAAACCATTGACGAAAACCAGCAGAGAATGCTCAAGTGCATTAAATAAAAATTGTTTGATCTTTGAGGCATCCACTGATGTGCTCTTCCTTGCAGGAATAAATGTATGTTTGAGAAGGGGAGCGATGCTGGTGTATTTCCATTCTTCATTCCTGGTAGTAGGGAATTCCAGTTTTGAAAAATTTGAGAGAGCATCCTTACGGATCTTATGAATGGGAGTTGAAGCCCCTCCGTTAAGACTGTTCTCAAACTTTCCGAAGTTTTCTATGTAGAAGCTTTTAATATCTTTTAATTCTAAGGTATCAGTCATTTTTGATTTTCTGTTTTTAGTTCTGCTTTTATTAGTCTTCGACTAACTGTTTCTTATGGTCCTTTAACCAGTCGTATCCTTTTTCCTCAAGCTCAAAGGCGAGATCTTTTCCGCCTGATTTAACGATCCTGCCGTTATAAAGTACATGTACGAAATCAGGAACAATATAATTAAGGAGACGCTGGTAGTGGGTGACAACGATAGTAGCGTTATCTTTATTTTTTAATTTATTCACGCCGTTTGCAACGATCTTAAGTGCATCGATATCCAGTCCTGAATCTGTTTCATCAAGTATGCTTAGTTTCGGTTCAAGAACAGCCATCTGAAAAATCTCATTTCTCTTTTTCTCACCGCCGGAGAAACCTTCGTTTACCGCGCGTGACAACAATTTCTGATCGAGTTCAACGAGCTTCATTTTTTCTTTGATAAGAGAAAGAAATTCCATCGCATCAAGTTCTTCCTCGCCGCGGTATTTTCTGATTTCATTCAGGGCTGTCTTGAGCAGGTTGGTGTTGCTTACACCGGGCAGTTCAACAGGGTACTGGAAGGCGAGGAAGAGACCCTCGCGTGCGCGGTCTTCCGGAGAAAGCTCGAGGATGTTTTTACCATTATAAATCACCTCACCTTTTGTAATATCGTATTCCTCCTTACCGGCCAGAACCTGAGCAAGGGTGCTTTTACCGGAACCATTTGGTCCCATTATAGCGTGAATTTCACCGGCTTTTACCTTCAGATCAATTCCTTTCAGAATTTCTTTGTTCCCGATATTCACGTGCAGATTTTTAATTTCTAACATTATTTTCTTTCCTGTTTCTGATTTCAATTTTAATCTTTAAATTTTTGAACCCCTATCCTACACTGCCTTCAAGACTAATACTCAGCAGCTTGGTTGCCTCAACGGCAAACTCCATCGGAAGTTCCTTAAATACTTCCTTACAATATCCGTTGACGATTAACCCGATAGCATCTTCGGTTGAGATACCTCTCTGGTTAAGGTAAAATATCTGATCTTCACCGATCTTAGAGGTAGTTGCCTCGTGTTCAATCTGAGCCGACGGATTATTTATTTCTAGATAAGGGAAAGTATGGGCACCGCATTTATCTCCTATCAGGAGAGAGTCGCACTGAGAGAAATTACGGGCGTTCTCAGCCTTCCGGTTTATCTTAACAAGTCCTCTGTAGCTGTTATTGCTTTTACCGGCTGAAATTCCTTTTGAGATGATCGTACTCTTAGTATTCTTTCCGAGGTGGATCATCTTGGTTCCGGTATCAGCCTGCTGGTAGTTGTTAGTAACGGCAACCGAATAAAACTCACCCACAGAATTATCTCCCTGCAGGATACATCCCGGATATTTCCAGGTGATTGCAGAACCTGTTTCCACCTGAGTCCATGAGATCTTTGAATTAACGCCGCGGCAAGCACCTCTCTTCGTAACAAAATTATAGATACCGCCTTTGCCGTTTTTATCGCCTGCATACCAGTTCTGAACTGTTGAATATTTAATTTGTGCATTATCGAGGGCAACAAGTTCGACGACAGCAGCGTGAAGCTGGTTCTCATCTCTCATCGGTGCGGTACATCCTTCAAGGTAGCTTACATAAGAACCTTCATCTGCAACAATAAGAGTTCGTTCAAACTGTCCCGTTTTTGCTGCATTAATTCTGAAATAAGTAGAAAGCTCCATCGGGCAGCGAACACCTTTGGGAACATATACAAAAGTTCCGTCACTGAATACAGCTGAATTAAGGGTAGCATAAAAATTATCGGTATAAGGAACAACGCTTCCCATATATTTCTTTACAAGATCGGGGTGGTTCTGAATAGCTTCTGAGATCGAGCAAAATATAATACCAAGTTCTGCTAGTGTATCCTTAAATGTTGTTGCAACAGAAACACTGTCAAATACAGCATCAACGGCAACACCACTCAGTCTTTTCTGTTCCTCAAGGGAAATACCCAGTTTTTCAAAGGTTTTGAGTAATTCGGGATCAACTTCGTCAAGACTATTAAGCTGTGGTTTCTTTTTGGGAGCCGAATAATAAGTGATATCCTGGTAATCAACAGGATTATATTTAAGATTAGCCCAATGGGGCTCTTTCATCGGGATCCATTGTTTGTAGGCTTTCAACCGCCACTTAAGCATCCATTCGGGTTCTTTTTTAATTGCCGAAAGCTGTTTGATAACGTCCTCATTTAATCCCGGGGGAAGACTATCAGCCTCAATATCCGATATAAAACCGTATTTATATTCTTTATTCGCTAATTCTTCTATTGTTCCTACTTCGGTATTACTCATTTAAACTCCTGAATTTGATAATTCTGAATATGAACTTCAGAATTCTTAATATTTACTAATTCAAAACTACATAATCTATACATTTTTGTCAAGATTTAAGTTCCCGGCAAAACCCTTATATATTCATAATTTAGCCTGAGGGTCCTCTGGCTTGTCACACACCACAAAATTGCTTAATTTTCGAAATATATGAGATATAACAGAACTAATATCAAAATAATAGTTAGAGCAGAATTGAGAAGTGTAACAGCGAAAACCTGGCCCGGAATTTAAGCAACCAGAGTTCTTTAGAAGCACGACATCCCTGGTTTGAAAAATTCAGGCCGGCATATTGATCCATTCCGGGACCTACAATGAGGAAGTCAAGTCTCAATAATTCCAATTCTCTTCGGCCTTTGTTCGGCCACTCTTCGGCCATTGTTCGGCCTCAAACCCCGAGATTACAGGCAGTCCCCCACCAGATCCACACCACCAGATCTTAAAAATTCCTTTACATTAAGCTGCTTATAAATCTTCTTTTCGATTAGAAATTTCACTATTACGTTCCGCCCGCCATTAGGCTTCACATAAATCTTTCAGATGCTTTACTATCTGTACCACAGGAAATCAACGGCAATCCTCATCTTCCTAAATTGTATTTATGCAATTATTAAATTAACTTTGGCTTAATTTTTACAATAATCTGACGAATTTGGAAGAACAGAAAACAAATCAGAATATCCCTTCTGAAGGGCAGAATTCAAACAAACAAGGTGGAAACGACGATTCCGGCGGTAAAAAAAATCCAAGGTACAACCGGTATTATCGGGGAAGACGTAAAAGATACAATAAGTACAATCAGCAGAAAGGGGAAAGCCACAAAAGCGAATTCAAGAAACTTTCTATTATAGTACCTCTTTATAATGAGGAAGAATCTTTAAATCCTCTTACAAACGAGATAAGGAAGGCTTTAAAACCTGTAAACATCAGTTACGAAATAATTTTTATTGACGATGGAAGCGACGATAAGTCGTTGAAGATACTGAAGGACATCTGCAGGACAGATAAAAGGTTTAAATTTATAAGCTTCAGAAAGAACTACGGAAAATCGGCTGCTCTTCAAATTGGATTCAATAATGCATCCGGCGATGTGATTGTTACAATGGATGCGGATCTTCAGGATGACCCGAATGAGATTCCAAATCTGATTAAAAAGCTTGAAGAAGGAAACGATCTTGTATCCGGGTGGAAGAAAGTAAGGCATGATCCTTTTATTAAAAGAACTTCTTCCCGCTTTTTTAATTTCGTTACAAGGATTATAAGCGGCATAAAAATTCATGATTTTAACTGCGGACTGAAGGCTTACCGGAAAGAGGTAACCGACAATATTAAGGTTTACGGAGAACTTCATCGTTATGTACCTGTGCTTGCCGACTGGCAGGGATTCAGAATATCTGAGATTCCTGTAAAACATCATCCCCGCAGGTATGGTAAAACCAAGTTTGGTATTTCCCGTTTCTTTAAGGGTTTTATAGATCTTATTACTGTTATATTCGCGACACGCTATATTAAACGTCCGATGCATTTCTTCGGGTTCCTTGGTGCTCTCTCTTTCCTTATAGGACTTATTGTAAACGGCTATCTTACTGTGTTGTGGATTATCGGTGAGCCGCTGAGCAATCGTCCTATGCTGTTCCTTGGTATGCTGCTGATTATAGTAGGCGTTCAGTTTTTCTCAGTGGGACTCCTGGGCGAGATGCTGGTGAACAATTTTATGAGTGAAAGAGAATATATAATAAAGGATAAAGAGCTTTAAGTGTGAATTTATATATTGTTTATCCGACTCAATCTGATTTTACTCCCCAAATAAGTTAGCCTCATGTATTACGATCCAGTAAAAGATATTTTTGCTTCCTTGATAAGGAAGTACCCAAAACTCAGAATACTGTTTTACAGTATTCTGGATATTATGTTTCTGCGTTCCTGGTATGTACGCAGGGAGCTGAAGAACCTGCGTCGCATTTTTAATAACAGGGAACTGGAAATTTATGATGCCGGGACAGGTTACGGGCAGTACACATACTTTATGACGAAACAACTTAAACCAAATAAGATTTATGCAGTAGATGTAAAAGAAGAATGGATTAAGGACTGCCGTGAGTTCTTTCAGTCGGAAAAAATAAATACTGTCACTTTCGGCGTGGAAGACCTGACGAAAATTGACCATGAAAACCGTTTTGACATCATCGTGTGTGTGGATGTAATGGAGCACATAGAAGAGGATGTAAAGGTATTTGAAAACTTCTATAAAGCACTGAAAAGGGGAGGGTACCTTCTGATAAATACGCCTTCTGTTTACGGCGGCAGCGATGTACACGATGAATCTGACGAAAGCTTTGTAAGTGAGCATGCACGTGACGGATATTCTCAGGAAGATCTGGAGGGTAAACTTACGCCCATAGGCTTTTCAGTTTACAGGTCGCGCTATACTTACGGTTTCTGGGGTGATAAAGCCTGGCGCCTGGGAATTAAATATCCCATTATGCTGGTGAATATTTCAAAATTCTTTTTGATATTACTCCCGTTTTATTTCCTTATTACTTTTCCGTTTACATTTATAATGATGTACCTGGATTATTCAATCAGGAATAAGGTTGGATCCGGGATAACTTTTATAGCAAAAAAATAACCAGTAAAATTTTTATTCAGCCGGAATTCTAATGACTAAAACAAAAAAGACCATTCAGTCGAAGAAAAGCAAACCCGAAGGATTTTTTGCAAAGTTCAATATTGAAGAAATTCTTCCTTCAAAGTTTCATCCATTAGCTGCAATACTGGTAGTAATAATTTTGTTTCTTGCATTTCTTTATCCGCTTTTCTTCGGGGATAAGACATTTCAATCGGGTGATATATTAGCAACCAAAAGTATACACCAATACATAAAGAATCACGGAGAAGGATTTACTCTCTGGGATCCTTATATTTTCTGCGGAATGCCTGCTTATGCTATAGGCACAGCCGACAAATGGTTCAATATGATGTATGTTGGAATAATCTCCGTAAGAGAAGTTTTCTCTGCCCCGTTTTCAAACGACTACGTAAAGTGGGTATTTTATCTCATCCTGATCGGTGTTAACTCATTTCTGCTGATGAGATATTTAACCAGGAACTTTATGACAAGCCTTTTTACGGCTTTAACTACTGCCTTCAGTACGGGCATAATAGTTTTCCTTTACATCGGTCATGTAACCAAATTAACTTCACTCGCATTCTACCCGCTTGATTTTCTTGCTGTTACTAAGATTAAAAGAAAAGATAAGACTAATTGATTTTCTATCTGCTTATAATAACCCTGCAATTCTTTATCCTGGGCTTCCATGTGCAGATTATCTATTATACTGTACTTTCAATCGGCATATATTTTCTCTATTATTTTATCAGGTCCCTTGATAAAAAAGGATACGTTCTAAGGAATGGAATTATTAAATCGGCGGTGGTATTTGCGGGTGCACTTTTTATAGCGCTTCTGATACAATCCGATAGCATCACACAGATATATGAATATTCACAATTTTCTACCCGCGGTACTGAAAGCATTGTTGATAAAGCGGCGGGGAAACAGCAGGAGAACAATTCGGAGTATTATGAATACCATACCAACTGGTCGTTTTCGCCGGGAGAAGTCTTAACATTCATCGTTCCTTCGTATTTCGGATTCGGCAATTCAAGTATATCAGGGTCCACTTACAAATAATCAGCCGGTGGAGGTAAATACTTATTTCGGCCAGATGCCTTTTGTGGACGTTGCTATGTACATGGGAGTGCTTGTTTTCTTCCTTGCCCTGTTTGCGATATTTACTCGATGGAAGGAACCTTTCGTACAATTTCTTACGATACTTTCCGTTTTTGCACTGTTGGTTTCTTTTGGAAGAACTTTCCCGATAGTGTTTGATTTTTTATTTAAGTATCTGCCGTTCTTTAATAAGTTCCGTGTACCATCGATGATCCTTGTTCTGGTTCAGATGAGTTTCCCTGTACTGGCAGGGTTCGGGATGATGAAAATAATTTCACTCGAAATGAAAAGAATATTCAGCTTGGAAAAACTCATTAAGAATACTGCATATTGTTTTCACCGGGATCTTTATCCTTGGTATTCTGCTTAACGGTGCTATAACCCAGTGGTTTGCCGGCAGGGTAAATGATTATGCATCCTCATTAACTGCTTCCCGACCCCAGATGGCCAGGCAGTTTCAGGCATTAGCTGATTATACATCGCAGATGTTCTTAAGCGATTTCCTGTTTGCTTTTGCTTTTCTCGCCATTAGCATTCTGGGCGGCAAATTTTTACATAAAGGAAAAATTAAGCAGGGACTCGCTGGTTCTATTCATAATAGTTCTTTCACTCATCGATCTTATGGAGGATTGATGCAAGAGGAGCGAGGTATAGTGAGGTCTTCTAAAATAGAACCAGATGTTTAAGAAACCGGATTATGTTAAGGTAATTGAGGAACAAAATGACAAGGAACCGTTCCGTATCCTCAATCTGAAACAGGATGGCACACCCGGCTCATTCAATCAGAATTCAAATTTTAACGCTTATTTTCTTCTGGAAGACTTTTATGGGTATTCAGGAATCAAGCCCCGTGCCTACCAGGATATCATAGATGTAGTGGGACCTGTCAATGCTACACTATGGAGGATGCTGAATGTAAAATACATCATTACAGAAAAGCAGGTACAGTTTCCCGGACTAGCACCGATATATACGGGGAAAAAAGTGTAGTTTATATTAACAATAATGCTTTCCCAAGGTTATACCTGGTGGATTCTGTGATACAGGCGATGAAATGTACATACTACAGAGATAAAAGCTTCAATGTTCGATCCCAGGCATAAAGCATTTGTTTCTGAACAAGGGATAAAAGTTGCTCCTGCTGATTCAACTACATCAGTGTAAAATGACTGAATATAAAGATGAAGTTGTGACAGCAGAGGTGAAAGCTTCAGGAAATAATTTTCTTTTCTTCGGTGATACTTATATGACGGGTAATATAGACTATAAATTGTTCAAACTGCAAACAGGGTGGAAAGCCTATATTGACAATCATCAAACGGTAATTTACAAAACCAATCATGGATTTATGGGAATAGTTATACCAGCTGGTAAACACGATGTGATATTTAAATTTGCACCCGAGAGCTTTTATATAACTAAATATATTGATTTAATTCTGAGTGGGTTGGTTGTATTTGGTTTCATCTTTACATAATCTATTAAACAAAATAAAGAAAAAGGAATTCTCATTTAGGAGTTAAAAACCTAAGTAAGAAATTGCTTCGTGGAAAATAAAAGATTTAGTACCAAAATAAACTTCAATTCTCCTTCTTTCAGAAAATACCTGGCAAATACATCGTGGTTATTTTCAGAAAAAGTCTTCAGGATTGCCATTGGATTTATTATTACAATTTATGTTATAAGATATCTGGGACCGTCCCAGTTTGGGTTACTAAGTTATGTTACTAGTTTTGTCCTATTGTTTTCAGCAATTGCTGCCTTAGGTCTTGATAATATAGTTGTGCGTGATATGGTAAATGAATCTGAGAGCCGAGATGAATTATTAGGTACCTCTTTTTTTCTGAGAATTGCAGGATCAGCGACTGCTTTTATATTAATAGTTATTACTGCTTTTTTTATTTCGGAAAATAGTTATAACTTTTTATTAATCTTAATTATTGCAATATCTACTATTTTCCAAACTTTTAATGTAATTGATCTATATTTTCAATCAAAAGTTCTGTCCAGATTTTCGGTTTATGTAAAAATAGCTTCGTTAGTAATTATTTCAATACTCAAACTGCTTCTTGTAATATTTAATTATCCACTTATTTACTTTGCTATTGTAATCACTATGGAAACAATTATTGTAGCGGCCGGATACACACTTGTATATCGTCTAAATAAACTAAGTATGTTTAAGTGGCATTTTAATAAAATCAGAGCAATTCAGCTATTGAGAGATTCTTGGCCATTGATATTATCAGGACTGGTAATTACAATTTATATGAAGATCGACCAGATAATGATAAAAAAAATGTTAAATGATTCTGAAGTGGGTTTCTATGCTGCCGCAGTAAAAATCTCTGAAGCCTGGTATTTCATACCCTTAGCAATCAGCAGTTCAATATTTCCTGCTATTATAAATGCAAAAAAGATCAGTGAAGAATTGTATCTAAGCAGATTACAGAAATTGTACGACCTCCTTGCTTGGATAGCAATCGGGATATCAATTCCGGTGACATTATTTTCAACGGAAATCATCAGCATTCTCCTCGGGAACAACTATGCTCCGGCGGCGCCAGTTATGACAATATATATTTGGGCCGGAATAGCTGTTTTTCTTGGTGTAGCCAGCAGCCAGTTTCTTATAAATGAAAACTTGACTAAAATTGCATTTTTACGATCATTGTTGGGTATGATCGCAAATGTGATTCTAAATTTGATATTAATTCCAAAAATAGGAATTATAGGTTCAGCAATAGCTTCATTGATCTCATATACAATTGCAACATTTGCAATTGGATTTTCTACAGGAAAGCAATTTCGAATGATGTTAAGATCGGTATTTCTGATAAGCCTTATAGAACTTGGTATAAAATATATCAAAAAGAAGGATTGAAATTTATAATCACGGGTGCGCTCTTCCAGATCGGCTTAATCTATTTTTTAATTTTGAGCTTAATATTATCGAACAAATTGATTCCATTTCTTAGAATAAACTTAATTTATTTTTCAGCACATATTTTATTAAAATGAATTTGAAACGACCAATCAAAGAAATTAGAACTCTCAAACAAACTACGAGGAAGTTATCCCAAAAAAGCTTTATTAAAAAGGATTTCAAAAATTTTTTTAGACCAATTGATTATACAAGGACAGCAGAAATACCGGCGGTTTTGTATGCCTCAAACATTTTAATAAAAATGCATAAAAAACTCGAGATTTTAGATATAAGTTCCCCACAAATTTTGAGTCTGGTTCTTAACAACATTTCAAATAATTGGGAAATAGTGTACTGTAATCCTTTTCAGCCTGAGCTTGATGATATGCTAAGACTATGTCAGAATTTGTCTGCAAAAAATATATCCGTTCAAAAAATCGATATTACTAATAATGAAGATTTAAAAAAAATAAAGCATAATTTCGATTATGTATTTTCATCTTCTGTTTTTGAGCATATACATCCGGAAAATGGGGGTGACATAAAGGCAGTAAAAAATATTTACAAACTTCTTAAACCTGGTGGATTATTTGTACTCTCTGTTCCATTCTATAGAGAAAGATTCAGTGAATATAAATTCGGCGATGTTTATTCTGTGAAGGGTAGCGAGAACAAAAAAACTTTTTTCCAGCGATTTTACGATGAGGAAAGTATGAATAAACAATTAATAAATCCTTCCAGATTGGTACTGGATTCTTTATTATTTTTAGGAGAAAGATTTTATTATCCTAACAATATTCATAAGCGTCTTGCACAGAGGCTACAGTCAAAAACTGCTTCGGTATTATTGGGAAACATTTTCTTTCTTATTTCTAAAATTTGCATCTCTTATTCAGATGATTATAAAAGATTAAAGAAACCATATATAGCGGTTATAACATTGAGGAAAATATGATGAACGTGACTTTTATTACTACAGTAGATCATAATATCGGTGATGATTTTGTACGTGAGGGTATTAAATTCTTATTAAAAAAAGCATTTCCGAAAAACATACTTTATTTTCAAAATATTCACAAACATTCTCCAATAACTGTCAGAAATGGCTTTGAATGGTTTAAAAAATTGAAGATTTCAAAATTTAGTCTTCCCACGAAAAAAATAGACAGTCTTCTGCCTTTAAGCATTAGTAGGGATAAAATTTTAGAAGCTGATCTGGTTGTACAAAGCGGAGCACCAGTATATTGGTGTCATAAAGAATATGGCAGTCATTGTGCTGATAATGAATGGTATGATCCGTTAATTCGACGCAGATTTTCCAAAAACCATGAAGCAAAGTTATTGAATATCGCGGCTGGTTCCTGCCAGGATTATAATTCTGACGGAATTGAATTTAATGAGTGTTCCAAAGATATAGAGTATATTAAAGAATTTTATTCAACAGCCACTTTAACTACTGTGAGAGATAAACTGGCTTATGAAGTACTAAATTCATTGGGTCTCCAGACTAGTTTAATACCATGCCCGTCAATTTTCGCAATAGATGAGTATGCTTTAACTCCTATTAAAAAGAAATATTTAATAATTAATTATATGCAATTGGCAGGACATTTTACATTTGGAAAGGAAATTAATATTGACAAGTGGTACCGGGAATTAAAAACATTTTATAATAATGTAAAAGATAAAGAAGATGTTTTATTTGTATGCCATAATAAGAATGAAATAAAAGATGTTAAAAATATTGATCCCGGCGCTGATATATTTTATTCAGATAATTTTGTGGATTATATGAAAGTATACGGTACTGCTAAGTACGGGATAATGAACAGGGTACATGGGGCCTTTTTGATGGCAAGTTTTGGAGCTCCTTCTTTTATCATAGGTAATGATAGCAGAGCCAGGATGGCTGCTGAGATCGGATTGGAAAGTATGTTTATTGATGATGTTAACGCGGAAATATTATTGGGTAAATATGAACAGCTGAAAAAATCTTATAAGAATTTCAAATCAAAATTTGAACCAATTAAAACAAAAGCTTATGAAGATTATATTTATTTGCTCTCAAAGGTTTAACAAATTCCTGTATGAATAATTTTGAGTATTGTTAAATATTATACTTGAAATATTTTTATATCAAATTGAGATAATAAAAATTCGTGTCTGCTAACGAAATATATTTATTCAAATATCAGCAATTATATACCTGGCTTAAGTGATATATTTATTAAAGCAAAAAATTCTAACGATAATTAAAAAATCTATTCTTGATTTCTACAGGACAATTGTTTCAGTATCATTCTATGTAATTGATACCTTCATAATGAAACACGATGACAATTACCATGAAAGTAGGCTGCTGATAATAAAATTTGATGAATTGGGTGATTATATTCTATTCAGAGATTACTTAAAAGTCATCAGACATTCAAAGAAGTTTAGAACTTATAAAATCACTTTAGCTGGTAATGTAAAATGGAAGGAATTAAGTGAACATTTTGATGGATCTAATTATGATGAGGCAATATGGATAGATAAGAAAAAATTTATAACAAATATAATTTATAGAAAAATAATTTTTAATAAAATCTATAACCGGAATTTTGATACAGTACTTAACCCTTCTTCTTCAAGAAATTTTTTAACTGATGATAGTTTAGTCAGAGTAGCAAAAGCGGCAAAAAGTATTGGATTCGTATCTGATACCGCCAACTCACCCAAACTAATACTTTTTCTTAGCGATTCCTTCTATTCAAGGAATATGTTACTCCCCAAGGACTGTTATTTTGAATTCTATAGAAACAAATACTTTTTTGAAACTTTGCTGGAAGAAGAGATAAATCTTATAGCCCCTTATTTGGGCGTTGATAATAGAAAAGAGAAAGAAAAGCAGCAGAAATTTGTTTTAGTATCCCCGGGTGCAGGAATAAAATATCGTCAATGGTCTGCTAGAAACTATGCAATTATTTCCAATTATATAAATAAAAATTATGGCTATAAATTAAAAATAATCGGAGGTGAATCTGAAAGAGATATATCGATAAAAATAATCAATCATTCAGAAATAACAGAAATAGAAGATTTAACTGGCAAAACATCACTCCTAGAATTAATCGATACGATTGCAAGCTCAGGATTGGTAATCACCAATGATACAGGCACTTCTCATATATCTGCGGCACTGGGAATAAAAACACTGGTTATATCTAATGGATCGAGGTTTGGGAGATTTAATCCCTATCCTGACAGGTTAGGATTGGATGTGACCGTTATTTATCCATCTCAGATTATGGATATTATTGATAATAACTATGAAAGTATTCTTAAAGCATTCAAGTATAAATCCTACCTTAATATAGATTCAGTTTCACTAAGACAAGTTGAATCAAGTTTAGATGAATTGTTGTCTAAATAATCTTTAAAATTCATACAGAGAATGTTAATTATTTTCGCCAAATGTAATTCTTGTATTAGGACATATTTTCTAATGATAAGAATGAACCATGGTATTAAATTTTTTGTAATAGTTTCTTAAAAATGTCAAAGTGTAAAAACCTTTAGTAACTAGTTGCATTAGTTATAAATAATAATTAAATAATTCTAAAGGCAACGTAAGGAGAGCATATCGCGACTGTAGATACATCGAATGCGCCACCAGACTTCCTCCTACGAAGTCTTCTTTTTCTTATTGAGATTCTTATCGATTCTTTTTTAAGTCCGTAATCATCAAAGTGAGTCTTATAAAGTCCGATGACTATTATTTTTAGATCTGTAGGGTTTCTATTTTTTACTGACATTTCTATCAAGGCCAATACTGATAATTTTAACGTGTAATTATAAAAAGTGTAATAATTACTAAAATTTGTTGCTTCTAACAAAAGAATTAGCCATATTCATTTGCGTATAAATCCTATTTAATAACAGGTGGTTGGGGCTCAGGATGAAATGGACCATTCTTATAGTATTCTTTTCTTTTTCGCTATTATTAAATAGCTGTTCATCAGATATTCCGAATGCACCACAGGAAAGCCAATACGGAGGAATCTCATTAAACATCGACAGGGTTCATAAACCTAATAATGTTGTTAGCATATCCGCTTACCTTACAAGGGGAGGTTTTGATACCTTAAGCGGTTATCTCAACCTGCTCTCTGATACTACTGCAGATATAACTTTTAGTGAAATAGCGGCAGGAGGCTGGCATCTTAAAGTTGATGCCGCTGATGAACAGGATACGGTGGTATACACCGGGGAAACGGATGTTAATATTCTCGCAGGAATAACAACAGATGTATTTCTTACTCTTGAGCCTACCGGGGCAGGATTCGGCAATATTTATATATATGTAAACTGGGGTGTACCTGCTAACATGGGCTGGATGGACTTTGGGAATAATCCGATTTTCCGGGCAGATCAGATTCCCTATTTTACTTTAGGAGTAAGTCAGGCACAGGTTATGTATGACGAAAATAAATATAAAATGTGGTTTATGAATCTGTATTATTCCGGATATGGAGATATCAGTTATGCTGAATCAACTGATGGTTATTCATGGCATCTGGCATCGCCAAATCCGGTGCTTACTGCTGGTGAGTTCGGGACATGGGATAGTTATACGGTTGGAATGGGATATGTCTATAAAGAAGACGGACTTTATAAGCTATACTATATCGGTACCAGTGATCATCCTATGTACGGAATGAGACAGATCGGACTGGCTACCTCTACTGATGGAATAAACTGGACAAAATATGCTGATCCCGTTCTGCAGGCCAATTATTCCGAGTATTTTATGGGAGTCCATGGTATGGTTAAAAAAGATGGAACCTATTATATGTACTATGACTCAGCACCTGCAAATGATTATGAATTTGTCATTAATCTGGCTACTTCCTCTGATGGAATAAACTGGACAAGGTATCCGAATAACCCAATTGTGGTGCCCAGTCAATACTGGGAGGGCAATAGTATATTGTATCCTTCTATAATCGAAGAGAATAATAGTTTTAAAATGGTATATGGCGATGGAGTGCACAGTGCCCTGGGTATGGCATATTCATCTGATGGGATAAACTGGACTAAAGACCAGGGAAACCCGTTTTTCACTACCTCAGATGTACATAACGGATGGACTTACAAGGTCAGCTATCCATTTTGCGTGAAGCTGAATAATCAGTACCGTCTGTATTACACAGGAACGGATTACAATAACTTATTACAGCTGGGCGTGGCAATACATTAGTTTCCTTATGAGAAATTACACAAAATAATCAATTTAAATTAGATGGGGCTTATTCATGAATAGGATCTTTTTTCTTCTCATATTATTCTGTGCGCTATTAATCAATAGCTGTTCAAGTAACACTCCTGTAACTCCTGATGAGAATCAACAGGGAGGTATAGTGCTTAATATAGATCGCGTTCATAAACCGGATAATGTTGTGAGTGTGACTGCTTACATCACCAGGGAGAATTTTGATTCCTTGAGCGGATCGTTGAACCTGCTTTCGGATACGACCGCAGATATCACATTTAATAATGTTGCTGCTGGAGGCTGGCATCTTAGGGTGGACGCCGCTGATGAACAAGATACGGTTGTATACACTGGTGAAACGGATGTAAATATTCTTGCAGGGATAACAACCGAGGTGTACCTTACACTTGAACCTACCGGAGCGGGGTATGGGAATATTTATATTTATGTCAACTGGGGTGTTCCTCCAAATATGAACTGGATTGACTATCCTGCAAACCCTATAATATCTCCTACCGTGATTCCAAACATCCCGCTAGGAGTAATTAGGTCCAAAGTGTATCTTGAAGACGGGCAGTATAAGATGTGGTTTACAAGCACCTACAATTCTGCAAGTATGAATACCTGGTATGCAACATCTCAGGATGGACTTAATTGGCAGTTGGGAAGCAACAATCCTGTCTTGACTAAAGGAAATCCTGGCACCTGGGACGATTATTCTGCCATATCAGGGCCTGTAATCAAAGTTGGTAATGAATATAAAATGTATTACATGGGATTTCAAAGTGAGTATGACTACTGGCATATAGGTCTGGCAACTTCAACAGACGGTATAAACTGGACAAAGAATCCCTATCCTGTGGTTCATGCTGCTCCTGATGAGGTACAAATCATGCCTAGTGAAGTTCTCCTGGTAAATGATACCTACTACTTATATTATTCAGTGAGGCAAAAACCTTATTATGATATCAGACTGGCGACCTCATCTGATGGTATTAACTTTACGAAATACTATGGAAATCCTATTCTAGTAGCTGAATACAATTGGGAAGGAACTGGGGTTTATTCTCCCTCGATTATATATGACAATGATCAGTACAAGATGATATATGCAAATATTAATGAACCTGGAGGTGCATTGGGCATGGCGTATTCGAGTGATGGGATTAATTGGATTAAAGATCTTGGAAATCCATTTTTCTCAAATGCAGACATACAAAATAATTGGTGTAACAGAATTACTTATCCATTTTGGCGAAAATATAATAATCAGTATAGGATTTATTATACAGGAAACACGTTTGGATACTATATTGCCAAGATAGGTGTTATTTTGAAATGATCATTAAATATTAGATTTATCTCTTCCCTGGTGATCAAGTATTTCACCAAACTTAGCTGCGATGTTTTTGCGGTCGAACTCTTTAACGAGCTGTAAATCAGTATGAAATGAGTCTGCCTTCTCAAAAAATTCTTTCGGGTCTTCATCATATCTGAAGATCATTCCGCTGTTCGTTTTCTCCAGAATATTTTTTACTTCTTCATTATCATCACCAAAGGCTAAGATGGGTTTGCCGGTCCTCAGGTATTCGAATAGTTTTCCCGGGACATGTCTTTTCTCAGTTGCGCAGACCAGCAGGTAATCCGCTTTCATAAGGCTGCTTAACATTTCTTTGTATGGAAGAAAGCCTGCAAAATCAGTCTTTCCTGAAAGCTCGTTCTTTTCAATTTCATTTTTTATAACAGGACTAACGGTCCCGATAAATTTAATCTTTAGATCCTCTCCGGAAGATTTCTCTTTGATTCTCTTCCACAAAAGGGGAGGGTTCTGATAATCGAAAATGTTCCCCGCATGCATCAAGAGCTTAAAGCCCTTGTTATTTCTTTCCCACCCCACTCCCTCAAAATCTTCTTCATTATAACCCCAGTAGAGAACGTTCGATTTACCTTCAAGGAAAGGGTACTTTTTCTGATAATTCTCAAGAGTTGTTTTAGTTACAAAAACAACCGATGATGCGTTTGTCATAACCGATTTTTCAAGATGATTATCAAGCGCCAGCGTCGGCGAACTCCGCTTAAAATTTCGGTAGTAGATGATATCCACCCAGGGATCGATCAGGACAGGAATATGCGGAATTGAATTGTCTTTACTTAGCTTCATACCTATCAGGTGAGTACTATGAGGGGGACCTATAGTTACTATTGCAGAAAAATCACCTCCCTTTAGTATCTCTCTCCCTTTTTTTACTGCAGATAAATACCAGCCGATTCTCGCATCAGGGACGAATATATTCATCCGTATCCAAATTGAAAGCTTGTGGGATAAGCTTTTATTTTCTGTAGATATAGCTTCCGAAGCTACAAGCTGCTCGTCCTTTTGCTTTCCGGTAAATCGCCGGTATACATTAAAAGGCTCCAGTGCTTTGGATTTATAAACTTTCAGCCCAGGATCAACTTCCTTCAGCAAACTCTCATCCTTCTGAGTGAAAGATTCATTCTCGACTGTGAGCACCTCAGGCTGCCAGCCGGCTGCAGGCAGATATTTTATAATACTCAGTGGCCAGTGCAGTGTGGCTTTACCAGACGGAGGCCAGAAATATGTTATGAACAGAACCTTTTTCATTTATAATTTTTTACCGATATACCTTATGACTGCAGCCTCACCCGAATGATATTTGCTTTCATTTAAATGAACAAATTCCTTTGTCAGTTTTTCAGTTTTCAAGCCCCTGAAATTTTCTTCTATTTCTTCAGGTGAATAAAGCATATCATAATTCTGCGGACCCCCGGAGTCTTTCCCAAGCTGTTCCTTTGCATACACTTCCAGAATTATTTTTCCACCGTGCTTCAGGGAATCAGCCGCTCTTTTGTGCACTAGTTTTGATAGCTCAGGATTCAAATGCATAAATATCATCGAGACAGCATCATATTTCTCAGGATCAGGATGAAAATCCTCCAGATCGGTCACCGTAAAATTTATCACTACATTCTTTTCAGAGGCAAACCTTAAAGCCTTCTCTTTTGCTACAGGACTGAAATCAACCGCATCAACTTTCCAGCCTAGAGAGGCAGCATATACACCGTTCCTTCCTTCACCTTCGGCTAATGCAAGAAGTTTTCCCGGTTTGAGCTTGTCTATCTCCGATTTGAAAAACTCATTCGGTTCAATGCCATACACAAAATCATCTGAAGAGTAGCGGTTATCCCAAAATTCATTCATATTACACTATATTGTTTTATATCTTACAAATTTAATCAGAAACTGAAGTAAATAGAAATATGACCGCATAGTTACAATTGTAGATCCTCAACGAGGATCGGTGAAAAGTTTTTTGCATGATTTACAATAATTAATCCTCTACGAGGATGTGGAAGTAGTGTTCTCGGATGTGGAATTAACTTTTTTGCTAAGGATTTATATTAAAGATTTGGAATTAGTTTTTGAGATATGGAACAAATTCACTCAATCTCTTTGTTAGTATTATACAACATATAAAACCGAAAGAAATATGTTAATAGATATTGAAACTGCATCCCCACCTTATATTGTCACCCAGGAAAAAGCTGCCTCTGAGCTTAAAAAACGAATGACAGGCAGTACTGCTGCATCAAGACTAATTGATATTGCCGCACTTCATTCAGGAATCGATCGCCGCTTAATCGTAATTCCTGATGCCGAGGAGGAAGCAGAAGAAAAATTTTATTCTGATACCGGCAGCTATATTTCCCCTGATACACAGAAAAGAATGAATGAATATGAAAAATGGTCGAAGATACTGACTAAAAATGCTGTGGAGAAAGTTATTAAGAAAACTGACTTTCGTCCTGAAGAACTTGATAAAATAATTACTATAAGTTGTACAGGTTTCTTTGCACCTGGAATTGATTACTTTTTGATCAATGAGTTTAATCTTCGCCCCGACATTAAAAGAATGAATATCGGCTTTATGGGATGCGCGGCTTCGCTGATCGGATTTGATTCGGTGCTTCAGCTGCTGAATAAATCAGAAGAAAATAATACCTTATTGGTCTCGGTTGAACTTTGCAGTCTTCACCTTCAGACGGAACCAAGCCGCGACAACATAATGGCAAATCTTATCTTCGCTGATGGTGCCGCCGCCGCTTTGTTCTCAAATAATAAGAAATATGCCCCGAAAGCAAAGCTTGATCTAATCAGCACCGATTCATTCTTATTTAGGAATTCATCAGAATATATGGGATGGAAAATCGGTAATAACGGATTCGAAATGATACTTTCATCAGACCTTCCAAAAATAATTCTGAATGAAGCAGTGCCTGCACTAAAGAATCAGCTTAAGCAGCGGGGCATTGAGGTCGACTCAGTAAAACATTGGGCACTTCATCCCGGCGGGAGAGCTATTCTGGATTCGCTGCAGTCGGGACTTAATCTCACAGAGGCCCAGGTGCTTCCTTCAAGAACCGTATTAAAAAACTATGGTAATCTATCATCGGCTTCAATCTTATTCGTATTAAAGGAAATACTGAACTCCGGTAAAGTGAAGAAGGATGAATTGTGCTGTGCTGTTGCTTTTGGTCCGGGGTTAACAATGGAAACTGCATTCTTCCGGGGACACTGATGTTCTTAAAAAGAAGCTCGAAGCAGGAATTGATGGATGATTTCTCGCTTGCTGATAAGAGAATTGAAACCGCACTCAGGGAACTTCATTTGATAAACAGGTTCTTAGGAGGTATTTCTGTTTCTGAACAAGGGATAAGAAATTTACTTAATAATCAAAACTCAACCATAAAAATTCTTGATATAGGCGGGGGAGGCTCGGACGTGTTGTCTGATTTAAAAGAAAAATATCCCCTGAATATTTTTTCTATAGATCTTAATGAATATTCCTGTCATTATCAGAAAAGACGACATCCCGATCATGAGGTTATTTGTGCGGATGCATTGAAGCTTCCTTTTCAGCGAGGATCATTTGATGTCATTCATGCTTCACTTTTCTTTCATCATTTCAGTGAGGAGGAGATGATCACAATGCTCAAACATCTTCTATTAATATCGAGGAGAGGAATTATCATTAATGACCTTCGAAGGAATGTTCTCGCTTATGCAGGGATAAGGCTTCTCTCGATTCTATTCTCCAGGAGTGCATTTGTAAAAAATGATGGCCCACTTTCTGTTCTCAAGGCATTTAGTAGAAATGAACTTGCTTCAGTATTTTCCCGCGCAGGGATCAAAAAGTATATAATGAAGAGAATGTGGGCGTTCAGATTTTTAGTAATTATACCCGCGAACCAATATGAATAAGTTTGAATTCGATGTCATTATTATAGGCGGGGGACCTGCGGGATCTGTCGCCGGCATTTATCTTTCGAAGTATGGGTTCAGGACAGCAGTTATAGAAAGAAAACCATTTCCAAGGGAAACTCTGTGCGGCGAATTTTTATCCCTGGAAGTTGCAGATCAACTTAGAAGTCTCTGCCTTGAAGATAAATTCCTTTCACTTCAGCCGAATAAAATTTCTTCATTTAAATTTATAAACAGAAACCGGGTATTCAGTTCTGATCTTCCTTTTCCGGCATTTGCACTCAAGCGTTCCATTTTTGATGAGTTCCTCCTGAAAGAAGCAGAAGACGCAGGAGCCAATCTGTTCCAACCAGCGGAAGTTAAAGAGGTTATTCGCAAAGGTGAAGGATTTATTGTCAGAATATTTTCGGAAGGTGAGCTTAGAGAATTATCATCAAGGTTTGTTGTTGGAGCTTTTGGAAAGAATAGTCAGATAGATAAAAAACTCCAGAGAGAATTTTCCGGTAAGACTACAGGTTATTACGGGATTAAATTCCATGCCTGCAAAACCGAACTCTCAGAAATCAATAATTCCTGTATCTATATTTTTCAGGGAGATAATATATATACCGGAATAAACTCGGTTGGCAGGGGGGAGGTTACAGTCTGTTTCCTGGAAAGAAATAAAGGTGAAAAGGTATCTCCGGCAAATCACCTGGCCCGGCTGTTCGAAGAAAATAAATATTTATCTGCTGTTTTTAATAGCCAGCCACCTGATCTCAGAAAATACGAGGTTTACGGTGCCGGCAATATATATTTCGGCAGGAAAGAACTGGTGAAGAATGGCATTATAATGATTGGCGATGCGGCCAGAATCATAGCCCCGCTGGCTGGGGACGGGATTGGAATGGCTTTCCAGTCGGCTCAAATAGCTGCAGATGTAATCAAAGAAGCTTCAGAAAAAAATATGAATTTCGAAAGTATAAAAAAGATCTATACGGTTAAATGGAATCAGCTATTTTCCCGAAGAGTATTTACTGCCCGTTTTATACAGAATATTATTCTGCGAAACTCATTTATAAATATAATTCCCGCACCCCTAATCAACTTCTTCGTTCCGGCTTTGATAAGTGCCACCAGGAAATGATTCTGTTATAATGGATCTTTGTGAGGATGATGGATAAATTCTCCGTAAGTTTCACTCTACTTGGAGGACTTATTTCTTTCACAGCCTTATGTTATCTTTGCTAAGGTAAATAAATTTATATATGATGGTAATGAACTTGCAGAACATAGATAAATTCATAGTGGTAGGGGACAGGGTACTGGTCCGTGCAACGGAAGAATCACAGAGGACTGCATCAGGTTTATACCTTCCTCCGGGAATATCAGAAAAAGATAAAATTCAAAGCGGCTATGTTATAAAAGTAGGTCCCGGGTATCCTACCGGTACAAACGCTGACGATGAACCCTGGAAGGAAACAAAAGATTCTGTAAAATATATCCCGCTGCAGGCCAAAGAGGGAGACCTGGCTATTTTTCTTCGGAAGGAAGCTTTTGAAATTGAATTTGAAAAAGAAAAGCTGCTCATTGTACCCCAATCCGCATTACTCTTACTGATCCGGGATGATCTGACAGATTTCTAGGCTAGAAATCCTAATTGATAGTTATGAAGGCAATAACTGCGGCAAGCAGCAGGAACAGCAATGCAAATCCGCCCGCTTTGTAATTAGAAGGATTGTTTTTTTCGATATCTGGTTTAGACTGATGACTTTTCCAGTCACCTTTCTCAATTGACCACTTATTTCCGTCTCTGTCGAAATAGTCCATTGATAACATTGTTCGTAGTTCCTCAACAATAACTGGTTCATAAAATCAAATGTTGTACTCCTCTAATTTCCAGAGGAATTCAATTATTAAACGCTTCATCGGGGTAAAATGATAGAAATAATTACCACCTGAAGTTGAAAATTAGCAAAAAAAAGGGAACTTAAAAAGCTCCCTTATAAATAATAAATGCATAAAAATTTATTACTCAAGCCAGCTTAATATTCTGAATCGTGAAGATTTCAGTTTTAAATGCCCGTTGTTAATTGCATCCCAGCTGTAATAAAACTGGGCATTACCCTGCGATTCAATAGAAACTTCATTCCCGACAAGGATTGTTCCCCCGTATATTGAGTTGTTACCAATAGCCTGACACCTGATAGATGATTGTCCGTATACTATTACAATACCGTAATAATTGAAATTTCCGCTCAGGTTGATATTACCATTTATTATCATTATACCATAGCCGGTGGCATCTGTGAAATCCACATCTCCATTACAGTAGGTGATAATTGGTTTGTCAAGAGTACCGAATTGTGATCCGCTTGAATAAGTGCCGGTTGTTAATATTGTATCTGCGGAAAATATAAATTCTTCAGATAACGCCAGCCAGTCAGTATTATCAGGTACAGTTTGTACGCTTGGGGCTCCCCCGTCACCTTTAATGGTCTTTGTAATTTTTGATTTCACATTATCTATCACATAGGCACTGTCAGTTGGATCATCAACTCCCACCCCGGGTAGAAGGATCGTGTGTGTCAGGAGTTCCGTTCATATCATGATCGTTACCGTCTATATCCACATTACCGTTCAGGTTCAGAGAGACTGTGTTTGAAGAAATGTACAATGCTGAACTTACCCCCGGCATCAGAACAGGTTCTCTTATTGCATTAACCAAACTTACATGCATCTTGTCATCATAATATCCTACAGACCTGATGGTCAGGTCTGAATCAGGTCCCGATATGTATAAATTATAATTACCGCCGAGCAGACTATTATTCTCGAAAGTACCGGTTAAATCTTTATCTCGTCTCATTTTCTCAAGGTAAACTTCAACTCCTGAATTTGAGATCAACCTGGCCTGAGTTGTCTTGTACATATCCAGTGTTGTATCAAGACTTCTGTTCGTATTAGCATTAAGATTAACAATCAACAGAGAAATCAACCCTGCTACTCCAACGACAAGAATTAAAATTCCTTTTCCCATTTTAGATATTCCTTGGATTTATTGTCATTTCCCAGTAAGTGAAAGGATATTCATCCCCGACCGGAAGGACGGTCTCTACCCATATCTCAGCCTTTACATAACATATGCTGTCCGGATCAGCGGTTGCAATTTCCTTAGAATTCAGATATGAAAACCGCAAATCGGTCAGGCCAAGCGTTGGCCCTCCTATAGTGTCATTGTTGACTACACGGAATAAAACCCTGTCGTCAGGATTAGGTGTAGCATCAGCGTCTTCTTTGGAACCTAAGAAATAAGTGACCTGGTCCATGCTGCCGTTATTATCTATATCACCTTTAAATGAAATTCTTTGCTGACCGGCTTCAGTAATAGCTGTACCGTTATACTTATAGCCTATTTTTCTAAGATCATCATTAAGTACCTCTGCCAGGGTTTTTGCATCCTGCTGAAGACGCAGATCGGCATCCGAAGCAAATTTTGTTTCCTGTGAATATGCATTCAGGTTTACAACCAGCAGCATTACAAGACCACCGATTAAGGAAGCGCCGAGAAGATCCAGTATAACGTTCATATTTATGTTTATTTAAGGGTGAAAATAAATGATAAGTTTACGTCTTCACGCATATAAGGACTCGTGACAGTAATAGTCACCTTTTTATAATAGCTCTGAGTATTTATCTCAACATCGGGATTTGAGCTGTCGACATAATATACCCTGCAGATCAACCCGTAATTTTCCGCGTGAGGTGCACTGACACTTTTCTTATAAAAGTTATAATCGTCAATGTCATTAAATGTCTGATACGTTTCCCCGGTTTCGGGACCAAGTTTATCGGCAGGAGTCAGATTGGCGAGACCCGTAGGAAATTCCAATGTTGCTTCATCGAAGCTTCTCTGTTTTATTGTCTCAATCATATCATCGGCGAGGGAGAAGGCAGTAAGGTAAACCTTATTTTCTACCTGTGCCGTTGAATTTTCTAAAACAGATGTGTTAAACCTGAGTGATGCAAGTGAGAGTAGGACTAATGCCCCCATTGTTAACATAGATTGTACACTGTTCATAAATGCTCCCTACATTTTTTTCTAGGTTAACATATCATTTCAATTTCTGTACCTCATTTGGCACAATTTATAACCTTTACAATTTTTTTCATTTTGACGTAATCGTCAGTTTTGGCACCAATTATGACAGAAGATTTTCAGTAAAATGTACCCCTTAATGTAAAATTGTTCTCCCAGATGTACTTAACAGTGATTATTCATACCAGGCTAAAATTTTGAATCCATTTGATTTAAGGTGAAGCCTGACGGCATCTATAGCCTCCTTGCTATGATTAACGTTCATTGTTCCAACCAGTTTGAAAGATATATTTTTACCGGCTATAATTATTCCTCCATTTACCATATTCGTTCCAGTTGATTCAAAAGTTAAATCAGAATTTTTATAGCAAAGAATAATTCCCTTATAATCAAGATTACCGGCAAATTTTATATCACCATTAACAACAAGGATTCCCGCACCCTGGCCATTGTTTATTGTAATAGTATGACCGACAGCTGCATCTGCATTTACCAGGGTTATTTTAGGAGAAGTCAAGGTTCCCAGATCAGTTCCTTTAGGGATATCATCTATGAATGTCTGATCTGCCGCATTTGCAAGGAATTGGTATATCTTAGACCAATCAATTCCCAGAGCAGTCACTCCCACACTGGGATAACCAGTGGCACCCGTAATCGGATTAAGAAGTCCTTCCAGATGTCTCCGGTTTTTTTACATTATTACGATGTTAGCACTATCAGTTGGACTATCAACACCCACAGCCCAGACAGGATCTCCGGTCGGATTAGGTGTGCCATCGGCCTTATGGTCAAGTCCGCTCACAGTCATATCACCAAGCTCGCTGGCATTTACAACGGCATTTGAACTTATATATATTCCACCAGGAGGATCGGGAAATGTAATAGGAGTAAGGTAGGCATCCGCAACAGAGGTATGAGGTACACCCTGAAAATCGGAGTTAGTAGTTACCCTTACGTTCGGCAGCGTACCAGCGATTGTTACATCATACGAGCCTCCGAATAAACTCTGGTCGGTATATGTATGATTATTTAGGGTGGTATCCTGATACAGTTTTTCAAGAAATACCTCAACGCCTGTGTTGGCTATGAGCCTTGACTGCGTCTGATTGAACATATTAACTGTAGTCGATAGATTTTCTTTAGAATTACCGTTCAGCTTTAAAACAAGGAATGATACAAGAAGCATCGTTCCAAGTACAATAATTAGTGAACTCTTTCCCATATTATATATTCCTCGGATAAATTGTGAATTCCCAGTATGTAAAGGTGGAATCAGCAATACCGGTTATAAAGTTATTTCTTGCTTCGGTGGGCTGTACCCACATTTCTGTTTTTATATATCTTATATCGGCCGGATTTGTAGTAGGCGTGGAAATACTATCGAGATAAGAAAACTGTAATTTTACAAGTCCCAGAGACGGACCATCAGTTGTATCTTTATTATTCAGAACCCTTACCAGTATTATATCGTGCAGGTTTGTAGTTCCCGCTGAAAAAGATGAATCCTCAAGGAAATACTCAACGGTATCAATTGTTCCATGGCCTATCTGACCGGGTGGCTCAAGATCTCCGACAAATTTAAATCTGTCTATCTTAGCATTAAGAATAGGGGTTGTATCAACTTTGTAACCAATTTTTCTGAAATCCGAATTCATTATTTCGGCCAGCGTTTTGGTGTTCTGCTGCAGTCTCAGCTCTGTATCAGATGAATAGCTGGATTCTGACATAAACAGGTTCAGCTTTAATACCAGCAGGAGGAGCATGCCTCCTATGATGGTGGAACCTAAAAGATCCATTATTGTACCCATAGATAACTAATCCTAATTCTTTGAATGAAGTGAAAAAATGAAATACATCTGAAAATTATCTCTCAAATAATCGCTTGAGACAGTGATAGTAACTTTTTTATAATAGGTCTGTATGCCGGAAGGTGTACCGTTCGCATCACAATACGCTACATCGCAATGAACAACATATCCTTCTGCATGAGGTGCGTCAATGGGCTTGTTATAGTTATTATAATCATCGATATCATCGAAATAAGGCCATGTTTCTCCCTCATACGTAAGGCTGCCGGGAGGGGTCAACTGGGATGCTTTAATAGCCTGGAAATCAATTGTTTTCTCATCAAAGGCTTTCTGTTTCATTTCCTCAATGAGATCGTCAGCAAGAGAAAATGCGGTAAGATAGACTTTGTCTTCAATTTCGATAGTTGAGTTCTGAAGTACACTTGAATTGAAAAGCAGGGAAACAATTGAGAAAATTACAAGTGCTCCAATAGCTAACATTGATTGTATACTTGCCATAATCCGTAAATCCTTTTTGGAAACTAAATTATAGCTTCAAATCCAATGCCTGTAATCTTTTGTAAAATCTCACGGCCGGGGGGAGGTAAAATGAGCGGGTAAGACACTTTTCGTGTCATTTTTGACGTCGGACAGGAAAAATTTACTTATTAAGGCAGAATTAACTACCGTTTTCCCTGATTTTCTGGAGCCTTCTCTGAAGGGTTCTTTCACTTACACCAAGAATTAAGGCAGCACGTTGAACGTTTCCGTCAGTGTGCTTCATTATATTCAGTATATGGTTCCTTACAGCATCGTCTATGGTAATAAGATTATTTTCCGAAGGTATACTCTGAACTTCCCTGTTGTAACCGTCAGGTATATCAATTTCTGATATAAGTTCATTATCCTTTGTTTTGGCAACAGCATTTAGGACGAGGTTTTCAAGTTCCCGGATGTTACCCGGGAATGAATAACTTTTAAGTTTGTTCAATACCTTTACACTGAAACCTTTTGCTTTTTTATTATAAGTTTTATTACCCATATCAAGGAAATATTTTGACAGGATAATAATATCCTCACCACGTTCTCTCAGTGGAGGAAGCTTGATATATCCGCGGTTCAAACGGTAATACAAATCAGCTCGGAATTCCTTATTGTTAACGGCTTCAAGCAGGTCTTTATTGGTTGCGGTAATTATCCTTATATCCAGTTTAAGAGGTTTGGTACTTCCGATCCTGTATATCTCGCTGTACTGAATAGCACGAAGCAGTTTCCCCTGGAGCTCCCTCGGCATTTCGCCGATTTCATCCAGGAAAATTGTTCCGCCGTTCGCGGCTTCAAAATAACCAAGCCGCTCACTGGTAGCTCCTGTAAACGAGCCTTTTTCGTGCCCGAAAAGCTCGCTCTCAAAAAGACTTGGAGAAATTGATGCAAGGTTAACTGTAACGAGTGGTTTGGTCTTTCTGGGAGATAACTGATGGATCTTTCTTGCTATCAGATCCTTACCTGTACCGGTCTCACCTGTGATTAGTACGGTTTCATTTGTCGGTGCGAAAATCTCGATTAATTCGAATACTTTTAAGATCCCGGGAGACTCAGTAATTATCTCTCTGAACTTCTCATTTGCAGTCTCTGTTCTGTCGACACCCTTTCTGAGTGTATCGCGCTCTCTCTCAAGTAATTTCTGTTCCAGGGCTCTTTTAATGGTTAATGACAGCCTGTCAATTTCAGGGGGTTTTGTTATGAATTCATAAGCTCCAAGTTTAATAGCTTTCAGTGCTATCTGCAGATCGTCAACTCCTGTTATCATAATAAAAGGTATCTGAGGATACTGAGGTATTAGGTTCTCAAGCAGTTCAAGTCCGTTCATTCCCGGCATATATACATCAAGCAGGATGATATCAATCTGTTCATTCTGCAGGATACTCTCAACCCTCAGAGGATCAGATTCCGTATTTACATACTGGTACCCCTCTTCCTGGAGGAGTGACTTCATTAGTTCCAGATAATTTTTTTCGTCATCTACTATTAAAATTGAAGCGTTTTTCAATTAATCTCCCGTAATTGTTTCATTAAAGACTAAAATTCCTGAAATCTTTATTACCAATTTTATGCCACTTTTGACGGCAAGTATATTTTCGTCGATTTTTGTATTTTTGTACACTGATTAATAAATTAAATTGAATTAAAGGTTAATATCATGGCTGCAAATATTGAAATGATCAAGAAAGTTTATTCGGATTACAGGGGCAAAGTTGAAGCTGCCCGGAAGGTTTTAAACAGACCGCTCACCTATGCTGAGAAGATCCTCTACGCTCATTTATGGGAAACACCCAATAGTGAGCTGAAAAGAGGGAAAGACTACGCTGAGCTTGCACCTGACCGTGTGGCAATGCAGGATGCAACTGCCCAAATGGCGCTTCTCCAGTTTATGTCTGCCGGCAGAAAAACAACGGCAGTACCTTCAACCGTTCATTGTGATCACCTTATACAGGCCCAGGTTGGGGCAAAAGACGATTTACTCAGAGCTACTGAAGAAAACAAAGAAGTTTACAATTTCCTTGAAAGTGTATCCCGCAAATATGGAATAGGCTTCTGGAAACCCGGTGCAGGTATCATCCACCAGGTTATCCTTGAAAATTATGCATTCCCCGGAGGAATGATGATCGGAACAGATTCCCATACTCCCAATGCAGGCGGTTTGGGAATGATTGCTATTGGTGTTGGGGGAGCAGATGCCGTAGATGTTATGGCAGGAATGCCATGGGAGCTTAAATGGCCGAAACTGATTGGAGTTAAGCTTACAGGGAAAATGAACGGCTGGGCTTCTGCTAAAGATATCATCCTCAAACTGGCAGGAATTCTTACAGTTAAAGGAGGTACCGGCGCAATAGTTGAATACTTCGGTGAAGGAACAACCAGCATCTCCTGTACAGGTAAAGGAACGATATGCAATATGGGTGCTGAAATCGGTGCTACTACTTCGGTATTTCCCTTCGATGAAAAAATGGCTGCCTATCTCAGAATAACTGATCGTGCTGATGTTACCGCGTTGGCAGAAGGACTTGCAGATGTTCTCACGGCTGATGAAGAGGTTCTGAAAAATCCTGAAAAATACTTTGACCAGGTTATTGAGATCAATCTGAGTGAGCTCGAACCGCATCTGAACGGACCCTTTACACCTGATAAAGCCTGGCCTATCTCAAAGATGAAGGAAGCAGTTAAAGAGAATGGCTATCCTGAGAATATCAGCGTTGCTCTTATCGGCAGCTGTACAAATTCAAGCTATGAGGATATTGACAGGTCGGCAAGTATCGCCAGGCAGGCTATGGAAAAAGGACTGAAGACAAAATCGCAGTTCACGATAACTCCCGGTTCCGAACAGGTTAGATCGACAATTGAAAGAGACGGACAGTTAAAAACCCTGGAAGATTTCGGAGGATTAATATTAGCAAATGCATGCGGTCCATGTATCGGGATGTGGAAGAGAATGGATATTAAAACGGGTGAAAAGAATACTATTGTTACTTCATTCAACAGGAATTTTGCTAAGAGAAACGACGGTAATCCTGAAACACTTGCATTTGTTGCCAGTCCTGAACTTACTACTGCTTTAGCTATCGCCGGAAAGTTAACTTTCAATCCGCTTACAGATGAACTAGTGAATGAAAAAGGAGAGAAAGTTAAACTTGATCCCCCGGAAGGACAGGAATTACCTCCAAGCGGATTTAAAAAAGGAGAAGAAGGTTTTATTCCACCTTCAAAAGACGGCGGCGATGTCCAGGTTAAAGTTGAACCAGACAGTGAGAGACTGCAGCTCCTTAAGCCGTTTGAACCGTGGAATGGTAAAGATCTTGAAGATCTTCCTGTACTTCTTAAAGCTAAAGGCAAATGTACAACAGATCATATCTCTATGGCTGGCCCCTGGTTAAGATACAGAGGACACCTGGATAATATCTCAAACAACATGTTCATCGGTGCCATCAACGCTTTTACCGGTGATGCAGGAAAAGTAAAGAATACTTTCACAGGTGAAACCAAATCAGTTCCTGAAGTCGCACGTGAATATAAAGCAAAAGGTGTAAACTGGGTAGTAGTTGGTGACGAAAACTACGGTGAAGGTTCCAGTCGTGAACACGCTGCAATGGAACCCAGGTTCCTCGGCGGAAGAGCCATAATCGTAAAAAGCTTTGCAAGGATTCACGAGACTAACCTGAAGAAGCAGGGAATGCTTCCTCTTACTTTTGCAAATCCTGCAGATTACGAGAAAATACGTGAGGATGACAAAGTCAGTATTGTTGGATTAAAGGACCTGGCTCCTGAAAAACAGCTTAAGATGGTAGTTAAACACAGCGACGGCTCTACAGATGAAATCATGCTCAATCATACCATGAATGAAGCTCAGATCAAATGGTTCAAGGCCGGAAGTGCACTGAACCTTATTGCACAGATGAATAAGTAAGCTACAAATTGTTCAACACTTTGAGGGAACAGGTTTCTGTTCCCTTTTTTTATTAATAATGCACTCCGGGCTATGTTGAATTTGGTTTTTCACACAACTATTTTTTCGCAATGATATTTCTAAACCCTGCAGTTTTATTCGGCTTATTAGCGGCAAGTATCCCCGTACTGATTCATCTTTTAAATCTGAAGAAGCTTAAGAAGATAGAATTCAGTACTCTTTCCTTTTTAAAGGAACTCCAGAAAAATAAGATCAGGAAACTCAAGCTTAAACAATGGCTGCTGCTCGCATTAAGGGTTTTAATAATCCTGCTGATTGTAACTGCATTCGCACGTCCTACTTTAAAAGGTGTTGCACTCGGCGGAACCACATCGGCAGCAAAAACAACGGCTGTTTTCATTCTTGATAATACTTTCAGTATGTCTGCTGTTGGTGCGGATGGTTCTTATTTTAACCAGGCCAGGCAGACGATCATTGACCTGCTGGATAATCTGCAGGAAGGAGATGAAGCTGCTCTTGTACTCGTTTCCGACCAGGGAAATGAGGAGATAAAACCGACTTTGAATCTCTCCGAATTCCGTAAACAGGTTAAGGATGCCGATATTTCTTTTTCAAGCGGTACACTAAATCATTCCATCATAAGAGCCGGTGAGATCTTAAATAATTCAAGGAATTTTAATAAAGAGATTTACCTCCTGACAGATTTTCAGAAAGGAAGGCTTGAAGCTGAGGGTTCACTGCCCGACTTAAGCCGGCTGCTGAATGATAAGGTTAAGCTTTACACTTTTAACTATTCCGGTAAAGATATATTCAATCTTGGTATTGATGCATTCGATGTCAACACCAGGATATTCGAAAAAGATAAACCGGTAAGTTTCAAGGTAACCGTAACAAATTATTCTGAACAGCCGTCGGATAATGCTGTGGTTTCACTTTTTATTGACGGTAAGAGAAGCGCTCAGCAGAGCATATCATTATCTCCGGGTGAATCAAAATCAATAAATATGGAGGCTGAGGCTAAATCCACCGGGTACGTTGATGCACTTGCTGAACTTGAAGATGATGATATCCTGCAGGATAATAAAAGGTACACAAATTTCTTTATTCCCGATAAAATTCCCGCTGCGATTTTCTATGATGACCAGGCGGATGTTAATTTTATTGAAACGGCACTCGGACTTTCCGGTGAAGCCGGTACAGTTAAATTAACCGAGAAAAACTTAAACCAGCTCTCGTCTTACGATCTTTCCCAATTCGATGTTGTAATTATTGATGGTGCGGAAAATATATCCGACATCGATAGATTGAGAACTTTTGTTGAAAGCGGAGGAGGGCTCTTGCTGGTTCCGGGCGAGAATACTTCGGTTATTGATTTTGCAAGAATATGTTCGGTACTTGGACTCCCTGCTCCTGAAGGAACCGCTGGTAAGTTAAATGAAACCGGTAACGCGGTATCATTTGATAAAGTGGAATATGATCACCCTATATTCCAGAATATTTTTTCTTCTTCTGAAAATAAAAAAATGCAGTCGCCTGATATTTATTATCATTATAAAATATCCACTCAGGGCAAGGGGATTAATATTATTACACTTACCGATGGTTCATCTTTCCTGGGTGATTATAAGATCGGGAAGGGAAGGGTACTGCTGCTTAATACATCTCCCGTTTTAAGCTGGAGCAATTTTCCTTTGAAGAACATTTTTGCACCGCTGATGCTTAAATCTGTTTTTTATCTTGCATCGAAAGAAAAGCCTGAGAATGAATATTTTGCAGGTCAGCCGGTGACAGTCTCTCTTTCCGGTGCTGTCCTTCCGCAAATCAAGGTTGAAAGACCTGATAAAACCGAGGATCTCATAAACCTGGAAAAATCGGGGAATCTTAATTATATAACCTACAGCAAAACAGATGTTACAGGGAATTATAAGTTTTTTTCAGGACAAAAAGATATCGCTGAGATTTCCGTTAATGCCGATCCAAAAGAATCCGTTATGAAATATCTGTCAGCCAGCGACTTTGAAAAATATCTTGATGAAATTCATTTTAAGGGAAAGTATATTCCAATCTCCGGAAATGAAAATCCCTCGGAAATAGTAATGCAGTCGAGATTTGGTTCGGAATTATGGAGATTTTTTTTGATTGCAGCACTGATAACAGCTATGGTAGAAATGGCAATCTCCCGGAGTGCAAAAAAAGACCTGGTAAATATCTGATTACGACCTTCCAGAAAATCAACTTTAAAGTTTGGCCAGGGGCAGGGATACAATAAATCATTGGATATTTAGACTTAATTTGTTTATTTATTGTACAGTTGATGAAAATATTAAGTGAATGATAGAATTACCCTTAAAGACAAACGAAAGAGCCATATTAGCTGCGCTGGATACCAAACAAACCAGCAGGGACCTTGTCGAAGAACACCTTTCTGAACTTGAAGAGCTTGCACTGACCGCAGGTGCGGAAACTGTAATGAAACTGATTCAGGACCGTCCGGCGATGGATTCTGCCTACTATATAGGCAAAGGTAAAGCCGAAGAGCTGGCTTTTCTGGTTGAGCAGAACGAAATAGATCTGGTTATTTTTGACGATGACCTTACCCCGGTTCAGCTTAGAAATCTTGAAAGGCTGGTTGATAAAAAAATCATTGACAGAAGCGGGTTGATACTTGATATCTTTGCTTCACGTGCAAAAACCAATGAGGCTAAAACACAGGTTGAACTGGCACAACTGCAGTATATGCTTCCGAGACTAACAAGGGCATGGACACACTTATCGAAACAATACGGCGGAATAGGCACCAAAGGTCCCGGTGAAACCCAGATTGAAACTGACCGGAGAATTATCCGCAACAGGATCAGTCACCTCAAAGAAAAATTAAGAAAAATTGAAAAACAGAGGGAGACTCAGAGTCAGCAGCGGAAAGACCTTGTAAAGATTACGCTGGTAGGGTATACCAACGCAGGAAAATCGACTCTGTTTAATTTATTGACCAGTGCTGATGTATTTGCAGAAGACAAGCTTTTTGCCACTCTCGATTCAACTACACGTACACTTGACTTCGGGAAGAAGGAAAAGCTGCTGATATCGGATACAGTAGGTTTTATCCGCAAACTTCCACCAAATCTCGTAGCTTCTTTTAAGAGTACGCTTAACGAGGTCAGAGATGCTGATATCATTCTTCATGTAATTGATATTACCCATCCTTATTATGAAGATCAGATCGCTGTAGTAGAACAGACGCTTAAAGAACTTGGGAGCGACAAAAAGACCCGGATAAAGATCTTTAATAAGGTTGATGCTCTCTCAGATAAGAACAGGATATCCTATGTAAAGAATAAATATCCTGAAGGCATTATCCTTTCAGCACAGAGAGGCATTAATATAACGCAGCTGAGGGATAAACTGGTAGAGATTACAGAGTCATCCTATGTTGAGGAAGATATCGATCTTGGACTGCACGAATCCAGGAAAGCTGCTAAAATCCATACGATGGCTGAGGTTCTATCTACTGAATACGATGATAAAACTATTCATATTAAATACAGAGCTAACAGGGAAAACTCAGAAAAGATAAAAAAAATGCTCTCAAGAGTTTAAGTTATATTTTAATCCTCTGATATTACCTCCTATTTCTCACGCTTAATTCTTAAATTTGTGAACATCTTATTATACATCTTTGGGAGAAATGATGTCAATCGTATTAAATGGTTCCGGACTGACTGTTGAAAAACTTGTAAGAATAGCCCGGTTCAATGAAAAAGTAGAACTTGATTCCGGCTCGCTTGAAAAAATAAAAGTCTGCCGTAATATGCTGGAGGAAAAGCTTCAGGCACGTGAGATTATGTATGGTACGAACACGGGTATAGGTGAGTTTTCAGAAATAGTTTTGAATGATGACCAGGTGAAAGAGTTTCAGAAATTCCTTATCTATAATCATTCAGCGGGGATAGGTGATCCGGCTCCCGTTGAATATGTACGGGGTGCTATTGCAGGAAGAATAAACGTGCACGCACATGGCAATTCCGCCTGCCGCCCGGAAATAACACTTACACTTGTTGAAATGCTTAACAAGGGAGTAACTCCTGTTGTATGCCAGAAGGGGTCGGTGGGTGCCTGCGGAGATCTTGCCCCGATGTCGCAGGTTGCACTTTTAATGATGGGAGAAGGTGAAGCGTATTTTAAGGGAGAACGTCTGCCCGGCAAAACAGCATTTGAAAAAGCAGGGATTAAAGTTCCGGGACTCCAGGCACGCGACGGACTTGCTGTAATTAATGGCTCAAACCTGCTGACGGCTATGGGCGCGATTCATCTGTATGATATTAACAGGTGGCTGAAGCAGGCGGAAATAGCTGCGGCTATGTCTCTTGAAGCTCTTCACGCCAACCTTAAACCATACGACGAACGCCTTCATAAGCTGCGTGGATTTGCAGGCGCTGTACGCAGTGCTAACGCTATAATGAAATGTATTAAGGGTAGTGATCTCCAGACAGGTAAACTGAAAAGCAAGGTGCAGGACGCTTATTCGATGCGCTCCACTCCGCAGGTTATAGGTGCTGCTCATGATGCCGTTGCCTATGCAAAAGCCCAGGTTGAGATTGAATTGAATGGAGTAGGCGATAACCCGATTTTTATTCCGGAGGATAAGCTCACATTAACAGGTGCAAATTTCCAGGGAACCCCCGTTTCGCTCCCAATGGATATGGTTGGTGCTTCGGTTACAATGATATCGGTATTATCCGAACGGAGACTTAACAGGCTGCTGAACCCTGCTTTAAGTGTAGGACTTCCATCCTTCCTTACAAAAGGTGCAGGCATGTACTCTGGAATGATGTTGAGTCAGTATACCGCAGATTCACTTATTGTTGAACAAAGGATATTATCAACGCCTGCTTCCATCCAGTCTATCCCTGCTGCGGCTGACCAGGAAGATTTTGTTTCGATGGGAATGAATACATCCATAAAGAATGCCCAGATATTTGATAACGCCTGCGGAATACTCGGAATTGAATTTATGGCTGCGGCTCAGGCGCTTGATTTTAGGGATCATAACACAGGGAAAGGCGTAGCAAAAGCAAAAGATGTAATCAGGAAATATGTGGATCATCTTGATATTGACAGACCACTTTATCCGGATCATACAAAAATGAAAGAGGTTGTCAGATCCTGCGAGATCCTGGAGGAAGTTGAGAAGGAAACAGGAAGTCTTGAATAAGTATTAAATAAAATTATTGCAGCGCCGGGTTAACTATCTCTGTGCTGCTGTTTTTAGAACAATCCGACCGGAAGGTTTAATATAAATGGACGTTGTTTTCTTAATTATTGGTCTGATCATTGGATTTATCATAGGCTGGCTTATACTTAAAGCCCGGACCGGTTCTTCAATTTCGATTGACGAACTTGAAGACCTTCAAAAGCAGTTAAACCAGGTCCAGTCCGATAAAACAAGGCTTGAAGAGCGGGAAAGTTTCCTTAATAAATCTCTTCAGGATAAAACTGAGGAACTGGATAAAGAAAGAGCAAAGATTGTTGAACTCTCATCAGCAGTGTCAAGATCCGAAGAAACGAGCCTGAACCTGAAAGAAAAGCTGGCAGAGCAGAAAGGTGACTTAGAAGAACTTCAGCAGAAATTCACAAAAGAATTTGAGAACCTGGCTAACAGGATCTTTGAAGAAAAGGGGAATAAGTTTTCTGAGCAGAACCGTGAAAAGCTCAGTGAGATCTTAAATCCCTTAAAAGAGAAAATATCGGAATTTGAAAAGAAGGTAGAAGAAAGCAGCAAAGAAAGCATAAAGGGAAATGCTTCACTTAAAGAACAGCTCCTGATGCTCAAGGAACTGAACCAGCAGGTAACACAGGAAGCTAAGAACCTTACTGAAGCCCTGAAAGGACAAAGCAAGACACAGGGAAGCTGGGGCGAGTTTATACTTGAGAGTCTGCTTGAAAAATCGGGACTGGTAAAGGGGCGTGAGTATTCGGTGCAGGAAAGCATTACCACAGAATCCGGCAGAAGATTTCAGCCTGATGTTATTATTAAGCTTCCTGAAAACAAAAGTCTTGTTATCGATTCCAAGGTATCACTTGTCGGCTATGAAAAATTCTCTGCTTCTGATAACGAGCAGGAAAAACAATCGGCTGTACGCGAGCACCTTACATCAATCAGGTCGCATCTGAAAAATCTGAACAGCAAAAATTATCAGAACCTTTACAAGCTTGAGAGTCTTGATTTTGTACTTATGTTCATGCCCATTGAACCTGCATTCGCTCTTGCTGTTCAGAGTGATAACTCGTTGTTCAGTGACGCGTTTGAAATGAATATTGTTATTGTTAGTCCTTCAACACTTCTGGCAACTTTAAGAACAATAGCCAGCATCTGGCGGCAGGAAAATCAGAACAAGAATGCCCTTGAGATAGCCAGGCAGAGCGGCGCTTTGTATGACAAATTCGTCGGTTTTGCAGATGACCTGGAGAACATCGGAAAAAAAATCGATGATTCAAAAAGCTGTTATACTGATGCTATGAAGAAACTGAGGGACGGAAGCGGCAACCTCGTCCGGCGTGCAGAAAAGATCAGGGAATTAGGCGCCAAAACTTCCAAAAGTCTCCCAAGGACGCTTCTGGACAGTGCTGACGGCGAAGATGACACCCCGTCTCCGAATGATTGAACTCTATATAGCTCTACATAGCCGATCCTTTGGTTTTCCGTTCAAATCGGTCTCTTTATTTTATAAGTGATTTTTAATTTTCTCTGGCATACTTTTGTGTAATCTCCTTATGTAGACAATATATGTGACGATAACTTATTAAAATTGAGGGAGGCAGCTATGATTATTATGCAGCCCGAAACACCACAGGATTTTGACCGCTACTACGATTTGCGATGGCGACTGCTCAGAGAGCCCTGGAAACAGCCGAAAGGTTCTGAAAAGGATGAACTTGAAGAAAGAGCTCTTCACCTGATGGTATGCATCGATGACCGTATTCCTATCGCCGTAGGAAGAGCGCATTTTAACACCGATATTGAAGCTCAGATCAGGTTTATGGCCGTAGAACCAAGGTTTCAAAATACAGGATTGGGTTCTGTGATCCTTAAAAAGCTTGAGGATGAAGTACGGCAGCTCGGGGCAAAATATGTTATATTACATTCAAGAGAGGATGCAGTTCCGTTCTATGAAAGAAATGGTTATAGAATTATATCTGCATCTCATACACTTTTTGAATCGGTTCCTCATTTTCTGATGAAAAAGGATTTTTACCCGGAGAATAAATTAAACGTTAATTAATGCAGAAATATTTCGACTCGAATAAAACCGCCTGGAATAAAAAAGTAAGCTTCCATTTTAAATCTGACTTCTATGACGTAGCATCCTTTCGCAAAGGGAAAAACTCACTTCAGTTTATTGAACTGGAGGAACTGGTTGATGTGCAGGGCAAGTCGATGCTGCATCTTCAGTGCCACTTCGGACTTGATTCATTGTCGTGGGCAAGACTCGGTGCAGAGGTTACTGCAGTTGATTTTTCTGAAGAGGCAATCAGGACTGCAAAAGATCTTTCTGAAGAAACCGGGACCCCGGTAAATTTTCTTTGCTCTAATATCTATGATCTTAAAGAAGTACTGAACAAAAAGTTTGATATTGTATTTACTTCTTACGGTGTTGTCGGCTGGCTTCCTGATTTGAACAAATGGGGAGAAATTATTTCTCACTTTCTTAAACCTTCAGGGATCTTTTATATGGTTGAGTTTCATCCTGTAGCATGGATGTTCGATGATAATTTTGAAAGATTTCAATATTCTTACTTTAAAACGGAAGAACCTATCAAGGAAACTGTTACGGGAACATATGCTGACAGAGACGCAGATATTAGTGAAATTCAATACTCGTGGAATCATTCTCTCAGCGAGGTAATTAACAGTCTTACAGGAAATAATCTTAAGCTGGAATTTCTGAATGAGTTTCCGTTCAGTGTTTATAACTGTTTTGCCAATACTGTTAAAGGGACTGATGGCTGGTGGCGCATTAAAGGACTTGAGGATATAATTCCGCTTATGTACTCAATAAAAGCAGTAAAATCTAAACAGTAATACTATAATCTTTTATTCCCTGTCAATAGGCAGTATTGGAGTTCTAATCTTCAGGCTGCATTCTAAAATCTTTAATCCCGCGATCCCATTTGCACAACTTCATCAAACTCGTTTTTCTCAACAGGCATAATTGAAAGCCGGTTGCCTTTCTGAACAAGTTTCATTTTTTTTAATTTCGGATTTTCTTTGATCTCTTCAAGTGTTACAGGATGTTTAAATTCTTTCACGAACTTAACGTCAACCATAAACCAGGTGGGATCTTCTTTTTTAGCCGATGGGAAAAAATGTATGTCATCAGGATCGAACTGAGTATGATCGGGATATCCTCCTTTGGCAATTTCGCATGTTCCTACAACTGCGTTGGGGTCCGCATTGCTGTGATAAAACAGTACACTATCGCCTTTTTTCATTTCATCCCTCATAAAGTTGCGCGCCTGATAATTGCGGACACCATTCCAGTAGGTTGTTTTATCCTTACTATTTTTTAAATCCTCAAGAGAAAACTCTTCAGGGTCAGATTTTATCAGCCAATAATTTTTAGCCATTGCTTATGACTCCAGTTTTATACATTGAATAAACGAAGATAAAAAGAATCGTTTATTCGTACAATCAACTGACGCACCGATCAGCAGGATGGCAGAGGATGTTTCACAGGCTTAAAATTACCAATCCTTGCTTGTGTGTATTCGAAGGACTTTGTCCTGTTCCACGGAGAAAGTAATCTCCTACTTTGTATGGTCAACAGCAAAAAAAGATGATTTGGAAAGACTGCCATTTTGTCATACTATAAATTTATTCAACAGTGGAATATGGCTCAAATTCCCACTTTTAGACTGTCTCATTTTGAGTTCAAAAGGCGGATAAAAGGCGGATAAATACCAGTATAAAAATGGATGGGAAAGAGTCTGCCATTTTGTCATACTTGTTGAATATTTAATCACCTCGTTTTCAACCAAAAGTCGACGGAAAAAAATATCAATAGACCGCTCTTTGAGAGGTAGAGTTAGATTTTATAATTAGGAATATCATGACTGATGGAACAACCATCAAATTTTGGTGTATGATTTATTTGTTTTTGCATTCTTTTTATATGATTATTGCTTTAATTTTTTGATAATTATCCTGAAATAGAATCATTATTTTTGTTTTTGTATGATAAAAGCTCTTTTACTTACACTCTTATTAACTGCAGCAGCTTTCCCGCAGGAAAGCCGGGCATTCCAGATAGCGCGCTTAAAGTACAACGGGGGAGGTGACTGGTACAATGATCCTTCTGCGGAGGTGAATCTGCTGAATTTTATTAAGTCCAATACTAATATTGAAGTTAAGCCTGAATATACATTTGTTGACATTTCGACAGACGAAATATTTAATTTTCCTTTTTTATTTATGACAGGGCATGGGAATGTGGTTTTCTCTGAAGATGAGGCTGCCAGACTTAGAAAGTACCTTGAGAACGGAGGCTTTCTTTACATTGATGACGATTATGGTCTGGACAAAGCTATGCGCCGCGAAATGAAGAAAGTCTTTCCTGATAAGGACTTTGTAGAACTTCCTTTTGATTTTCCGATGTACCATATTTTTTATAATTTTAGCTCCGGTCCCCCAAAGACGCACGAACACAATGGTAAACCTCCGCAGGGATTCGGTATTTTCATTGATAAAAGGCTGGCAGTCTACTATACTTACGAATCTAATCCCAGCGACGGATGGGCTGACCCGGAGGTGCACCACGATCCTGAAGCAAAAAGGGTGGAAGCATTGAAATTTGGAACTAACTTAGTAGTTTATGCTCTTTCAGAGTAAAGTATTATATGAGTAAAGATTCTACATATTACAAAGAGATTATTCAAAAGCTCGCAAGGCTAAGAAAAAAAGAATATACATTTTTTGCCTCAGTCGGACTTCAGGTATCTTTATTAATTGGATTAATACTGTTCCTATGCTTTTCGCTTCTGGAACTTGCCGGCAATTTTTCACCTTCTGTAAGGACATACTTCTTTTTCTTCACTCTGCTGGTTTTCCTTGCATCCTTCATTCTTCTTTTCCTTATACCGATGCTTAAATACGCAGGTATTTTTGGCGAAGCTGATTATTATAATGCAGCAAAAAGAGTCGGACGAAGTTTTCCGCAGATAAGGGATGAACTTGTAAACGCGATGCAGCTTGCATCATCGGATTCTTCGGGGCTAATCTATTCGGGCTCATTGAGTGACGCTGCATTCAGACAGGTTTACAACAAAACCCATGAACTGAAGTTCGAATCTATTGTTAGTTTCCGAAAGACCAAAGAACTGCTTTATTACCTTGGAGGTGCTTTACTTACTGCAGCAATTCTTTTCATGGCTGTACCCGGTCTGGCTTCAGCTTCCGGAAGGATACTCGATTTTAATACGGAATATGTGCCTCCGGCAAAGTTTACATTTGAAGTATCTCCGGGTAATGTGGAGGTTACAAAGGGTGATGATGTCTTAATTACAGTTAAAGTTAACGGCGAAAAACCGAAGGACGTCTATCTTGCGTCAAAAACTGAAGAGCAGACTGATTTTGAGATGCAGAAATTAACATCTGATTCAAACGGAGTTTACAGCTTCCCGGTCAAATCGATACGATCCTCCACAAAATATTACGCTGCTGCCGGAAACATTTCAAGCAAGGTATACAACATAGAGGTAATTGACCCGCCTATTATTAAAACGCTTGATGTTAAAATAATACCGCCTGGCTATTCAAAACTACCGCAGTCAGTACAGAAGGATAACGGTAATGTTACAGGACTTCCGGGAACAACTGTGAATATTCTGCTTAGTTCGACAAAGAAGCTTGAAGATGCCCGTCTTGTCTTTAATGACTCAACTGAGATCAAAATGAAGATAAATGATACTGAAGCCGAGGGAAAGTTCATTATTAAAAAAGATAACTCTTATAAGATCCTTATTACCGATCAAAGTAAAAATGAAAATCAATCACCCATTACTTATACTATAAAGAGTCTTTACGATGCTTATCCGTCTATCGATATAATTGAGCCCGGAAAAAATACTTCTCTGGCAAATGATAACAGGCTGCCGCTCCTCGCAAAAATCAGTGATGATTACGGCTTTACAAAACTAGTATTGAATTACCGGCTTTCAGCTTCCAGGTATAAGAAAGCTGACTCGGTCTTTTCAAAAATTGAAATCCCCCTCGATAAAGAGTTAAAAAGCCAGGAGGTCAATTATATCTGGAATCTTGCAAATCTTGATCTGGCTGCAGAGGATATGGTAACGTACTACCTTGAGATCTTTGACAATGATTATGTCAGCGGACCCAAGGGAACCAAATCGTCTACCTATACTGTTCGTGTACCTACTCTTGATGAAATACTTTCACAGGCAGACAATACGCAGACGGAGGCTGCAAATGATTTAAATGAAACACTTAAGCAGGCTCAGGATCTCCAGAAAAAATTCGAGAGGATAGACCAGGAGCTGAAACAGGATAAAAAAGATCTGACCTGGGAGGAAAAAGAAAAAATAGAAAAAGCGATGGATGAGTACAAGCAGCTTCAGGATAAGGTGAGCAAGGTAAGCGATAAGCTGAAACAGATGCAGCAGGAACTTCAGGATAATAATCTGCTCTCTAAAGAGACGATGGAAAAATATATGCAACTCCAGAAAATGATGGATGAAATGACGAGTCCTGAACTAAAGAAGCTGATGGAGCAGATGCAGGATGTATTAAAGAACATGAACAGGCAGATGACGCAGGATCAGATGCAGAATATGAAAATAGATGAGGAGGCATTTCAGAAGAGCATTGAAAGGACGATGAACCTGTTGAAGCGGATCCAGATTGAACAAAAGATGGATGAACTTGTTAAGAGGACGGAAGCTCTCCAGAAGAAACAGGATGACATCAGTAAAGAAACGGAAGAAAAAAACTTAAGTGATAAACAAAACCAGGAAGAGTTAAGTAAAAAGCAAAATGAGGTTACGGAGGACCTGGATAAACTTTCTGAAGAGATGAAAGATCTGCAGCAGAAAATGAGCGAGCTTAAAGATATGCCGGCAGAAGATATGCAAAAGCTTTCTGATGAATTTCAAAAACAGCAGAATCAGCAGATGTCTCAGCAGTCATCTCAGCAGATCCGGCAAAGCCAGCAGCAGCAGGCTATGCAGAATCAGCAGCAGATCTCACAGAATATGCAGAAAATGCAGCAGCAGCTTTCCCAGATGCAGCAGTCGATGCAGAGTCAGAGCCAGATGCAGACTCTGAATGATATGATGAGGATCCTGGATAATCTTTTAACTCTTTCAAAACAGCAGGAGGATCTGAAGAAAGAATCGGAGCATCTTGATCCGAATTCAAACCAGTTCAGGGAAAATGCAGAAAAGCAGCGTAACCTGCAGAGCAGTCTTAACAATATTATGAAGCAGATGTCTGATCTTTCCCAGAAAACATTTGCCATAACACCTGAAATGGGAAAAAGTCTTGGTGATGCACTCAGGCAGATGAACCAGTCAGTTCAGACAATGCAGAGCCGTAACGGAATGACCACCAAAAGCCTTCAGGGGCAGGCAATGAAGTCGTTAAACGAAGCAGCAGCAATGATGAAGGGCTCAATGGAATCGATGATGCAGGGAGGACAGGGAGGCGGAATGATGTCGCTTATGCAGCAGCTTCAGCAGATGTCGGGTCAGCAGATGAACCTGAATAATATGACCCAGATGCTTCGGCAGATGCAGCAGGGTCAGCTTTCACCCCAGCAGCAGGCCCAGCTCCAGAGACTTGCGCAGCAGCAGGATGTCATACGGAAATCGCTTGATCAGTTAAATAAGGAAGCAAAACAGTCAGGCCAGTCTAAAAAAATTCCGGCCAACCTTGAAGATATTATGCACCAGATGCAGGAAGTGATCACCGATATGAATACTGAGAAACTGAATGATGATCTGATCCAGAAACAGGAAAGAATATTAAGTAAACTTCTTGATGCCCAGAAATCTATTAATGAAAGAGATTTTGAAAAGCAAAGGGAATCAAACACGGGCAAAAATATTGTCGGTAAGCCGCCGGCAGAATTGAACCTGACTACTGAAGAAGGTAAAGATAAGCTGAGGGACGAGTTAAATAAAGCCGTTCGTGAAGGCTATAGTAAAGATTACGAAGACCTCATCCGGAAGTATTACGAGGCGCTTCAGAAAGAAAAGATTGAAAATTAAACCGGGTCTATGTGAACAAAGGCCTGCTGAACCTCATCGATTTCCTGGATAGCGAATTTTACTTTAGTACCAATTTCATGTGATATTTCAGTACTAATATTTTTATCAACCTCGATATGGATTTCGATGTGGAATTTGTTTCCAACATAATGTGACCTCAGGTCATTCATTCCCACAACACCTTTTACGGCCATCGCCCTGTTAACAATTTCCAGAATGAGATGCTCGCCTGCCGATCTCCCCATAAGATAATCCAGGTTCTCTTTCGCAATCTCATAACCCGATTTAAATATCAGGAATGCTATGAGTATTCCAGCAATTCCGTCAACATAGGGGAACCCTAATTCAACTATAAATACTGCTATAATAGATAATGAGGAGGATAGAACATCGTTCAAACTGTCGACTGCACTCGCCTTGAGAGCTGGACTTTTAAATGTCCTTCCGACTTTAGACTGATACCTGGTGAGGATGATTTTAACCAGTACAGTTATTCCCAGAACAATATATACAGTGCTGTCAATATGAATCTTGTCTGGAGTAATAATTCTTCTGATCGATTCCTCTACCACATTTATCCCTACCACACCGGTAAAAAGAGCTATCAGGAACACTGCGATGGGCTGAGCTGCATTATGGCCGAACTGGTGCTCTTCATCGGGCATTTTCAGCGACACGTTTACACTGTACATTATGACGGCCGATGACACGATATCTGTGAGAGAATTAATGGCGTCTGAAATGACGGCAATAGAATTTGATATTACCCCAACTATGATTTTGATAATAAACAGGAAGATGTTTACTATCAGGGATAAATAAGTGGCTCGTTTTAAAATTTTTACCATAAAAAGTTACCGATATTAGTCAGAAAGTACTAATATAAGACACTAACATTAGCAAAATGTACCGAAATCAGCATTTTCTAATTTTGGAACAAGATTTGATTTTAATTGACTTAATTTGAAAAGAACTTTATTTTCATTCGTGTAAAACAGCCTGTAAATGATAGAAACTTTAAATCAAAATCTCGAAATCCTGACAGCTGAGACCTCATCAGATGCTGGTTTTATCATCAAACTTTCCTCCTCGGGATTTGAGATAATAGCCGCATTTAATGAACAGAATTTTGATATCATTCCATTAGGAAACGATTTAAGGAGATTACACCTCGGAAATATACTTAATAATGAGAAAATTGCTGAAACAGATTCCTACCTTTATCTTGCACTCGAAAAAGATATAAAAACATTCTTTTTTGAGAAAATCACTGATATAAATTCTCAGGAATCAGTCTATCTGCTCCTTTTCTCCGGTCTGAAACAAAACTACTCTAAACAAAAAACCACAGTTATCCGAAAATACATAAACGAAGCTAACAAGCAAATAAAGGCTTTAGATAAAATTAAAACAGGAGGCGGCGGGCAGGAGGAGGATACTTCGGTGTATAACATCCTGCGGGGCGAATGGTTTTCGCAGAACCACGAACTTTTTTTGTCTACACTTCTTAATTCCTTCAACGATCTTCTATTTGTGCTGGATGAAAACGGATACATCATTGCTGTAAGCAAATCTGGTGCTCAAAGTCTTGATTTTTCCGAACTTGATATGCGCGGAAAACACCTGCTTGAATTTGTTAAGTTTGAACAAAAAGTACAGCTTCTGGAAGAGCTTAAAAAAACCGTGGTTACTGAGAGAAAGCTCAGCCTGGATGTAACTTTTATTGGTAAGTATGAGAATGAAATACCTTTTCATCTGATCTGTAGCCTTATAAAACAGGATAATGACATTGTAGGTATGTTGGGTATAGGGAAGAATGTAAAAGACCTGAAAACCTTGGAAAATAAAAATACCAACCTTGCTAACAGACTTACCGAGGCTGAGAGATTAATAGATATCGAGAAATCACGGTCGGATCTTTACAAAGATGTCCTTGCAGATTTGAACAGGCTGAGAAATGATTTTGTGTCTAACCTTTCTCACGAATTCAGAACCCCGCTTGCATCAATAATCGGTTTTGCCGAGACGCTGCTGAACGATAAGGATATGCCCGAAGAGATGAGAAGAGAATTCAGTGATATTATTCTGCAGGAAGGCAAGCGACTCGCAAAATTAATTAATGATATCCTGGAACTTTCACGCTACGAGCAGGGAAAGATCGAGCTTAATAAAAATGAATTTGATATTTGCGAGCTTGTAAAGACAGTCGTTGAAGATATTACCCCTACTATTGAGAATAAGAGATTGATATTAACCTGCAGTCTGTCATCAGAACCGGCAAATCTTATCGCAGATAAAGAAAAAGTCAGACTCATTTTATACGGAATATTTAATAACTCAATTAAATATACTTCGGCTAAGGGCCGGATTACCTGTATGGTAAAAAACTTCAGGGAAGAGGTTGAAGTTATTATATCAGATACCGGTGCCGGTATTTCGGAAAAAGAATTCCCTTACATCTTCCATAAATTTTATCATTCCTCAAAAGGCAGCAAAGAGTTCGTTGAGAATGATATGGATCTTGTTTTTATGAAACAGATAGTGGATTTACACAGGGGAGTGATCAGGATACAGAGTGAACACGGTAAAGGGACATCAGTACTGATCAAGTTACCTAAAAAACTTAAATATAAATAAAACGGAATCTAAGAGTGGACAAAGTTGTTTTTATAGTTGATGACGAACCTGCAATTTCCAAACTGCTTTCCTACTGGGTAAAGGATAAATGGAAATATGAAGTTGAAGTCTTCGATAACGGCGAAGACGTTCTCAAAAAATTGAGTTCAAAACCCGACCTTATTCTTCTGGATATTATGCTTCCGGGACTCGATGGACTCGAAACTTTAAAGAGAATTAAACATTATGATGAAAATCTCCCCGTTATCATTCTTTCCGCACAGGGAAGTATAGAAGTTGCAGTTGAGGCGCTCAGGTATGGTGCTTACGATTATTTTCCTAAGCCCATCGATCAGCAGAGACTTGAACCTGCTATTAAAAATGCAATCAAGAACTACGACCTGACAAAAGAACTTCAGAATCTCAGAGAAAATGTTCAGAAGGAATACAGCTTTGATAACATAATCTCTGCAGACGGTAAGATGCAGGATGTATTTAAGCTGGTCTCTAAGGTACTTAATAATGATATCACAGTGCTTATTTACGGTGAGAGCGGGACAGGAAAAGAACTGATTGCACGTGCAATTCACTACAACGGAAAAAGAAAAGCAGGTCCCTTCACAGTTGTAAACTGTGCTTCAATTCCACGGGAATTGCTTGAGAGTGAACTTTTTGGTCATGAGAAAGGTTCATTTACCGGAGCCCACCAGAGAAAGCTTGGAAAATTTGAGGTAGCAAACGGCGGAACTCTTTTTCTTGATGAGGTAGGTGAGCTTGAAATGCTGCTGCAGGCAAAGCTGCTGCGCGTTATACAGGAAAAAGAATTTGAGAGAGTCGGCGGTACCGAGCTGATTAAGACTGATGTCAGGATTATATCAGCGACAAACAGAGACCTCAAACAGGCGGTTGAAGAAAAAGAATTCAGGGAAGATCTATACTACAGACTGAATTCGTTTCCTATCTATATTCCACCGCTTAGACATAGACGGGGAGATATACTTGTACTTGCCCAGCATTTTCTCGACAGCTTTAACAAGAAGCTGGGAAAGACTATTAAGGGATTTACGAAAAAAGCGCTTAAGTTTATGTATGAATATAACTGGCCGGGTAATATAAGAGAGATGGAGAATACAATAGAAAGATGCATGATTATTTGTGAAGGAGAAACGATTGATGTGGAAGATCTGCCGGCCCATTTAAGAGCTAATGAATCTTCAATGAGTACAGATATCTCGGGTGCATTGTTTGCCGATGATACCGTTGTGCCATTTGAGAAGCTGAAAGAGGAAGCTATTAAACATGCATTGAAAGTGACCAGCGGAAATATAGTGGAAGCAGCTAAAAAGCTGCAGCTCGGAAGAGCAACTATCTACAGGCTGATGGAAAAGTATAACATCGAAAACAGGTAACTAAAAAAGGCAGTAAAATGGAATTCACGAAAGAAAAATACAATAATGTTCTCGTTGAAGTTGTAAATCTTGAGAGAGCAACCTTAAAAGAAGCTGAACAATTTAAGAAGGTCCTTACAGAAGATATAGAGGAAGGCAATAAGAATCTTGTTGTTGATCTTAACAGCTGTGAGTTTATCGATTCAACTTTCCTGGGCGCACTGGTTGTTTCTCTTAAGAAAGCTACTGCCCTTGGGGGTGATCTTAAACTCGTCGGTTTTCAGCCTGCAGTTCATTCGATGTTTGAACTAACCAGGCTCCACAGAGTTTTCGAGGCATTCAGAACCCGTGAGGATGCAATAGAAAGTTTCAATTAAGAATATACTGAATAATTTTGAGCTCACTTTCCGGCTTAACTGCAATTTTCAATTCGGCAACAGGGTATTTATGCATTTCCCGAAACCCAGGAAATTCTCATGAATAGTGATGAAAAAGATCTTGTTCTCGTTATAGATGATGATGTGGTTATCAGGAAGCTGTTGAGACATCACCTGGATAAAAATAACTACCAGGTGCTTGAAGCTGCAGGTCCTGAAGAGGGCCTGGAACATCTGTCCTCCAATTCAATTGACCTTGTGCTCTGCGATGTTACTATGGATGAAATGGACGGATTTACCTTTTGCAGGAAAGTAAGGGAAAACGAAAACTACCGCGCGATTCCTTTTGTCTTTGTAACCGCCAAGAATTCAATGGAAGATAAATCCATGGCTCTTGAGGCCGGCGGTGATGACATAATTACCAAACCGTTTGACGTCAATGATCTTCTGATTAAAGTTAAAGCACTTATTAAAAGAACCGCCATCTATAAAATTTACGGGATCAAAAAGAATCTTCAGCAGTCATTCAGCAGTACATCAAATAAAATTCTGCTGGTGGATGATGATCAGTCTCTTATCAGGATCTTTGAATATAATCTGAATAAAGCAGGTTTTGAATGCGTAATTGCTGAGTCGGCCGAGGATGCATTTTATAAGTTGAAATCTTTTACTCCTGATCTGATCTTATCGGATATTATGATGCCCGGAACCGATGGATTCCAGTTTCGAAAGAAATTGCTGGAGAATGAGGAATTCCGGACGATTCCGTTCATTTTCCTGACAGCCAAAGGTGAAGAGACTGATATACTCGAAGGCTATGAGCTTGGAATTACTGACTATGTGGTGAAAACGGCCGGTCCAAAAGTAGTTGTTGCCAAAGTTAATGCCATATTAAAAAGCCTGGGGAAAGAAAGATCGCGTGTTGTTACTGAACTGCATGCAGCAGCGGATTCTCTGCGTGTTAAAGTGGTACCCGATTCTGCCCCGGTAATAAATGGTTTTAACATTAAACACTGGCATAAACCCTACCAGGGGATACCGGGCGGTGATTTCATTGATTTCTTCCCTCTGGATAATCATAATCTTGCTGTTATTCTTGGTGACGTTATGGGTAAGAAGTGGGGAGCATGGTTTTTTGCTTTTGCATACGCAGGATATGTGCGTACTGCACTGCGGATGGTACTACAGCGGGCCGAGGAATTTTCTCCAGCCCAGATCCTGGCTCAGGTTAATAAATCAGTATATGATGACGCTAAAATTTCTGAGGTTTTTGCAACATTGTCGGTGATGGTATTAAATGACGAAACCAAGACTATTAAATATGCAGGGGCCGGAGATCTCCCGACATTCTGTACAGAAATTCGGCGCTAAATAAGGTGGAAAAATTAATTTCCGGCGGATCTTTACTTGGTTTTAGTCCAAGAGGTGAATTTGAAGATATCGAGATCAAAATGAATTCGGGTGATTTTATCCTTATGCTGACTGATGGAGTGACTGAGTCGCGAAACGTAGAAGGCTTTCAGCTTGGGAGCAGCAGGTTAATGGAAATCCTGGAGAGAATTCAATCCGATGAAAATCCTCTAACGGAAATATTAAAGGAGGTTACACGAATTCACCGGGGGGAAATATGAGGATGACATTAGTCTGATATCCATAAAAGCTGAATAGTTAATCCTCAGTACTTGCCTGAAGTTTCTCTGTCCGATCGGCAAGTTTTAGCTGTTCAATCAAGCTCGTCAAGATCCCCTTCCATAATATTTGAAAGATTATATAGTGTTAAACCAATACGGTGATCAGTCACCCTGTTCTGTGGGAAATTATAGGTTCTTATCTTGTCGCTTCTGTCGCCGCTTCTTACCATCAGTTTTCTTTGTGCGGAGATTTCAGCAGACTGTTCTTTCAGCTTCATATCATATAATCTTGCCCTTAAAACCTTCATTGCCTTCTGCCTGTTCTTAAGCTGTGATCTTTCATCCTGACACTGAACCACAATACCAGTGGGGAGGTGGGTAATCCTTACAGCAGTTTCCACCTTATTGACGTTCTGCCCTCCGGCCCCCCCGGATCTGTAAATGTCAATTTTCAGATCATTCGGATTTATATCTATCTGTACATCCTCTGCCTCGGGCAATACAGCTACGGAAGCTGCTGAGGTATGTACACGGCCGCTGGCCTCAGTTTCAGGGACCCTCTGTACCCTGTGAACCCCGCTTTCAAATTTCAGATCACCATATACATCGTTTCCCCCTATCAAAAAAACAGCTTCTTTAATTCCCCCGAGACCTGTATCATTTATATCCATCAGCTCAATCCGCCAGCCTTTTATCTCAGCATAACGGGTGTACATCCTGAAAAGATCACCCGCAAATAATGCTGCTTCCTCACCCCCGGTACCGGCTCTTATTTCCATAATAATATCTTTATTATCATTGGGATCCTTCGGAAGGAGAAGAAATTTTATTTCCTCTTCAAGTTGTTCCTGTTTCTCTCTAAGCTCCTCGAGCTCGGTTTCCGCCAGTTCAACTATCTCCTTATCTGCTCCGGCGTCTATTATTTCCTTGTTTCCATTTATATTTTTCAGGACATCACTGTACTGCTCATAGGCATTAACTATATCGATAAGTTCGCTTCTTTCTTTGCTCAGACTTACAACTTTTTCTCTGTCAGACAGAACATCGGGATCTGAAAGCTGCTGGTTTATATTCTCAAACCTGTCTTTTATCTTTTTTAACTTTTCAATAATTTCCATACGACAATACTTTGTTTAGAAAAGCAAATATAATAAAGTGAAAACCGAATTTCTAAATAATACAATACACCCTTAATATAGATAAAATGCGATGGATACCTTCAAACAGCTGAAAATAACATTCTTTGCGCTTGCTGCGGGACAAATTATCTACTTTGTGATCACATTGATATTGATACAGGACGAGGCAGTGATTCTTAATAAGGATTTCAGCACAGTGGGAGGATTTGTTGTTCCGCTGGTGGTAGTAATTATGGTCGTGGCTTCCAAACTGATCTATACCCGTATGGTAAATTCGAATAATCAGGCAAATGATGAAGAAAAATTGATTACTTACCGTACATCCAACATTGTGAAGTTTGCGCTGCTGGAAGGGGCTAACATGTTCTCAATAACTTTTTATCTCCTTACAGGAGATTTTCTTTATGCCGGGATGTTTATAATTATTATGGGGATATTTTTTGTGAACTACCCCGGGAAAGAAAAATTTATGGCAGATTTCGGACTCTCTGCTTTCAAAGAATAAAACCATACTTTAGTTCATTTATCATTGAAATTTACTCATTGTATAATTTCGTCATCATTATTGAAAGTGTATGATTAACTTTTATTCCTAATTCACTTTAAAAGGACTCAACAATGAAATTCTTATACAAAAATGCTCTCCTTTTGTTTTTTTTCACGCTACTAACTTTCAGTTTGAATGCCCAGGATAAGGCGGGAATGATTGATAATCTTATCTCTGAATATTCAACCCTGGGAATGTTTAACGGCTCTGTTCTGGTTGCTGATAAAGGAAAGGTAATATTCGAAAAAGGATATGGCTATGCGGATATGGAATGGAATATTCCTAACACAGTGGATACGAAATTTGAGCTTGGATCGATTACAAAGCAATTTACTGCTGCCTTAATTCTCCAGCTGGTAGAGCAAGGCAAATTAAGACTTGATAATAAAATATCGGATATCCTTACCTGGTATCCGGCAAAAAACGGAACCCGGATAACTATACATCAGCTGCTGACCCATACATCAGGAATACCTAATTATACTGACTTTCCGGGTTTTGTTGATAAAAGAGCTTTCGAGAAAATGACCCCCAGGGAACTGATAAATACTTTTTTTGAAAAGCCACTTGATTTCGAACCGGGTTCGCAATTCCGTTACAGTAACTCCGGGTACATAGTGCTGGGAGCTATAATTGAACAGATAACCGGAAAAAGTTATAAGGATGTGCTTGAAGAAAAAATACTTAAACCACTCGGTATGGATAATTCAGGATACATAAACCTTGAAAGAATTACTCCCAAAAGAGCTCACGGTTATAGTAAGCAGTTTAATCATTACACCAATGCCGCTTACCTTGATATGTCTCTGCCGTTTGCTGCAGGGGCACTTTATTCCACTGTGGAAGATCTGTATAAATGGGATCAGGCATTGTATGGCAACAATATCCTTTCGAATGAAAGCAAAGAAAAAATGTTTACCGGCTATATTAAAGATTTCAGAGGTAAATACGGTTATGGCTGGGACGTAGGAAAAGAAGCTGTGGATGATCAAGGTGATAGTACAGATTATATTAGTCATGGCGGCAGCATTTTTGGTTTCTCTTCACTTATTGTAAGGCTGCCTGAACACAGACAGCTTGTTGTGCTGCTTAACAACACGGACAGCGCGCCTCTTTATAAAATATATAACGGGATAAAAAACATTTTATATGATCTGCCCTTTGAGCAGCCCAGGAAATCAATCATAAATGAAATGGCTGACATTACTGAGAAAAAAGGGGTTGATGCGGGTATATCATTTTATAAGGAAAAGAAAGCTGCGGACCCGGATAATAAAATACCTGAGGCACAGATCAATTCACTGGGTTACTATTTCCTTCGCGACGGAAAAATTGATGATGCCGAAAAAATCTTCAAGCTCAACATCGAAGAATACCCAGAATCGTACAACGTTTACGACAGCTACGCTGAAGCACTTATGGATAAGGGGGATAATGAAGGTGCGATAGCGAATTACAAAAAATCTATTGCAATCGATCCTCATAATTTAAATGCATACGATCAGCTTGAAAAAATGGGGGTCAAACTGGAACGACCGGCAGAAAGAACTGCTGTAAAGATTGACCCTGCTTTTTTCGAAAATCTTATTGGAGACTATCAGCTAAAGCCAGGTTTTGTAATGACGATCTCATCTGAGGGAGATAAAATATTTGCGCAGGCAACCGGTCAGCCGCGTTTTGAAATTTTTCCCGAATCGGAGACCGAGTATTTTCTGAAAGTAGTGAATGCGCAGATCACTTTTGTAAAAGATGATGACGGAAAATATTCTAAATTGATCCTGCATCAAAACGGCCGCGATATGCCTGCAGAAAGAATAAAATAAGAGTAATTGAAATCTGTCCCCTTATGTAAGAGGGGACAGACATTTTGTTCAGAGGCACCTTACCACCCTGCAATCACCGATAGAATTTATTAACTTTACATCCTTAATCATCAAAAGTGTTAAATGAAGAAATTCGATATTCCGGAATTTTATAAGAGTCCCGTGATCTCCAGGATCAAAAACCTGCGAAAGGATTCCGATCCCAGGAAAAAAGATTTTTCGCCTACGGTTTTGGATTTTGGGCCTGTTATCTTCTACATAGCCAGGCACTTCGGCTTCTGCTACGGGGTAGAGAACGCTATTGAGATTTCTTATAAAGCTATTGAAGAAAATCCTGACAAGAGAATATTTCTTTTAAGTGAAATGATTCATAATCCCGAGGTTAATAACGATCTTCAAAGCCGGGGTGTAAAGTTCCTGATGGATACTTCCGGACGGCAGTTAATAGACTGGAATAAGTTAAGTTCTGAGGATATTGTAATTATTCCTGCATTCGGCACTACTGTTGAAATTCAGAAGAAGCTTAATGATCTTGGAATTGATCCCTATAAGTACAACACAACCTGCCCCTTCGTGGAAAAGGTGTGGAACAGATCGAAACAGCTTGGGGATAAAGAATATACGGTGATAATTCATGGTAAACATTTCCATGAAGAAACCAGGGCTACCTTTTCGCATAGCACTGAAGGATCTCCAGCACTGATCGTAAGAGACCTGGAAGAAACCAGGAGAGTTGGGGATTTTCTCCTTGGAAAAATTAGCACCGAAGAATTCCTTAAATTATTCGAAGGGAAATACTCTAATGGTTTTGATCCGCAAAAAGATCTGAGTAAAATCGGGGTTGTTAACCAGACTACAATGCTTGCTACAGAAACCCAGGCTATTGCTGATTACCTTAAAGAAGTAATTATTAAAAGATACGGTGAAGAAAATCTCGGGCAACATTTTGCAGATACCAGGGATACCTTATGCTACGCTACTTATGATAATCAGCAGGCCACTGTCGAACTGGTTAACCAGCCGGCAGACTTTGCCTTAGTGGTTGGAGGGTACAACAGTTCCAATACCGGACATATAGTTGAATTATGTGAGGAGAAGCATAAAACTTATTTTATATCATCTGCAGATAAACTTCTTTCAATGGATTCTGTTAGTCACTATGATCTGCATACCCATTCTGAAAAGATCACGAGGAATTATATCCCTGCAAAATCTCCCGTTAAAATAATTTTAACCAGCGGGGCCTCCTGTCCCGACTCGATCGTCGACCAGGTACTTCACAGGTTATTATCATTTTTTGAAGACGTTAAACCTGTCGAAGAAGTGTTAAGTGATATAAGGAATTAGGTTACGGTTGACGACCCCTGTTTTATTTGTTATTCAAAACCGGATTAGGTAATTTTGTATTCTTAATAGTAATAAGACAAAGATTTTATGCGAGCAGTAATACCCGTTGCAGGTATCGGAACAAGACTAAAACCACATACATATTCAACTCCCAAAGTACTTCTTAACGTAGGCGGAAAGCCTATACTTGGACACATACTTGATAAGCTGCTTAAGGAAGGACTGACAAAATCAACCTTCATTATTGGCTACCTTGGAGAAATGATTAAAGATTATGTTGAGAAGGAATACCCTCAGCTTAAATCAGATTTTATTGTGCAGGAAGAAATGCATGGACTGGGTCATGCAATATATATGGCCGCTCCTACATTTGATGAAGAGGATATCTTCGTCATCCTTGGAGATACCCTTTTTGATGTAGATCTTTCATACGTTTTTAAAAGTAAATATTCCTCGCTTGGAGTAAAAGAAGTTGATGACCCGCGCAGATTCGGTGTTGCCATAGTTGAAGATAACTTCATAAAAAAACTGGTAGAGAAACCCCAGGATCCTGTATCGAACCTTGCCCTTGTTGGGTTGTATTACTTTAATAATGCGCAGTCGCTTAAGGCTGCTTTGAACGAACTGGTTGAGAAGGACATCAGGACAAAAGGCGAGCTCCAGCTTACCGATGCAATCCAGATAATGATAGATAAAGGGGAAAAGATAACCACTTTCCCGGTAGAAGGGTGGTACGACTGCGGTAAACCGGAAACACTTCTCTCTACCAACCAGTACCTTCTATCCCAAACTGATAAAGGCAGGGATATAAAAAGCGTGGTAGTTAACAAACCGGTTTTCATTGCTGATGATGCTGTGATAAGGAACTCTGTAATAGGGCCATATACAACAATTGCTTCAGGTACTGTAGTAGAAGATTCAATTATCCGGAACTCGCTCATTGGCGCGGGAGCAAAAGTATCCAAAGCTATGCTGGAGAATTCAATTATTGGCGATAATTCTGTAATACAGGGTTCATTCAAGAGATTAAACTCGGGTAATTCGACCGAAATAGATTTTTATTAAATAATTCAGATAACTAATTAAGGCAGAAAAGAGAATGTCATACTTATTCACATCGGAGTCAGTTTCCGAAGGACATCCGGATAAAGTTTGTGATGCAATATCCGATAATATTTTAGATGCAATTTTTGAGAAAGATCCGAATGCAAGAGTCGCTTGTGAATCTTTTGTTACAACGGGACTGGCATTGGTTGGCGGTGAAATTACCACAAAAGCATATATCGAAGTTCCTGATGTAGTCCGTGAGACCATAAAAAATATTGGGTATAACAGTGCTGATTACAGGTTCGATTCGGAATCCTGCTCGGTTCTGAACTCTATTCATTCACAGTCACCCGATATAGCAATGGGTGTAGACAAAGGCGGAGCGGGCGACCAGGGAATAATGTTCGGATATGCCTGTAATCAGACTTCTGAACTTATGCCTATGCCTATTATGTATGCTCATAAACTGGTAAAGAAACTGGCTGATATCAGGAAAAGGAATAACGGCCTCATGCCTTACCTGCGTCCTGATGCCAAATCTCAGGTAACTATTGAATATGACGATCGTAATAGACCTTTGAGAGTTGACGCTGTTGTAGTTTCAACTCAGCATGATCCCTACGTGAAGCAGAAAAAGATTAAAGAAGACATTATCGAGAATGTGATTAAGAAAGTTATTCCCGAAAAGTTTATTGATAAAAAAACAAAGTATTTTGTTAACCCTACCGGAAGGTTTGAGATCGGCGGTCCTCATGGCGACAGCGGATTAACCGGAAGAAAAATTATAGTTGATACTTACGGTGGATGGGCTCCTCATGGAGGCGGTGCTTTCTCCGGGAAGGATCCTTCCAAAGTGGACAGGAGTGCAACCTATGCCGCAAGGCACATTGCCAAGAATGTTGTAGGGGCAAAGCTTGCTAAAGAATGTCTTGTACAGTTAGCTTACGCTATTGGTGTGGTTGACCCGGTTTCGGTTTATGTGAACACGCACGGTACCGGCGTAATTCCTGATAAAGAAATTGCACGGATGATTGCTGACGAGGTTGATCTTACTCCCGCAGGAATAATTAGGAGACTAAAACTGAGACGGCCTATTTACAAGAAGACTGCAGCTTATGGACACTTCGGCCGGAATGATAAAGATTTTACCTGGGAACAATTAGACCTTGTTCCTGTGTTTAAAAAATATGCATAAGTTTATCTAATATAGAAGAGGATCAAAAATGAGTGACGTAACAACAAAAAAAGATGCTGAGATTCTGCCATATAAAGTGAAGGATATTTCTCTGGCAGATTGGGGAAGGAAAGAAATGAAACTGGCTGAAGCTGAGATGCCGGGATTGATGTCGCTAAGAGAGAAATTCGGTAAACAGAAGCCTCTTAAAGGCACAAGGATTGCCGGATGTCTTCATATGACAATACAGACAGCAGTACTGATCGAAACTCTGGTTGAGCTTGGTGCTGACGTGCAGTGGTCGTCCTGTAATATTTTTTCTACCCAGGACCATGCTGCTGCCGCTATTGCAGCTGCAGGAATTCCGGTTTATGCCTGGAAAGGCGAAACCCTCGAGGAATATGAATGGTGTATCGAGCAGACGTTATTCTTCGGCAAGGATAGGAAACCACTTAATATGATTCTTGATGACGGCGGCGACTTAACAAATAAAGTACTCGATGAATATCCTGAGCTTGTTAAGGAAGTAAAAGGAATTTCTGAGGAAACTACTACCGGTGTTCACCGCTTATACGATAGAATGAATAAAGGTACATTGCCTGTAGCAGCATTTAATGTTAATGATTCCGTAACAAAGTCGAAATTCGACAATAAGTACGGATGCCGTGAATCATTGGTTGATGCTATCAGAAGAGCAACAGACCTGATGCTTGCCGGCAAAGTTGCGGTTGTATGCGGCTACGGCGACGTTGGTAAAGGATCAGCCGAATCACTGGCCAGTGCCGGTGTAAGGGTGATCGTAACCGAAATTGATCCCATCTGCGCTCTCCAGGCTTCAATGAATGGTTTCCAGGTTAAGAAGCTTGAGAATGCTATTAAGGAAGCCGATATCGTGGTTACAGCAACAGGAAATCGTGATATCATAACTGGAAAACATTTTGAGGCGATGAAAGATAAAACTATCGTCTGCAATATCGGACATTTCGATAACGAAATTGATATAGCCTGGCTGAATAATAAATACGGAAGTACAAAGGATACAATAAAGCCCCAGGTTGATAAGTACACTATTAACGGCAACGATATAATTGTTCTGGCTGAAGGAAGGCTTGTTAACCTTGGCTGTGCAATGGGACATCCGTCATTTGTAATGTCCAATTCCTTTACAAACCAGGTCCTTGCCCAGATAGAGTTATGGACAAACAATGATCAGTATGAGAACAAAGTTTATGTTCTGCCTAAACACCTTGATGAAATGGTTGCTAAGCTGCATCTTGGAAAACTGGGAGTAGAACTTGAGACTTTAACACCCGAGCAGGCTGAATATATCGGTGTGCCGGTTGAAGGTCCATTTAAACCTGATTACTACCGTTATTAATCTTTCCTTTTATACAGAGCGGGAATCTATTCCGCTCTGTATTCCTAATCTACCTTAAATCTTATTCTTAATACGCCGTTTTCATATCCTGTTGAAATTATTCTGAATTCACCTATCTCTGAGGTGTTTCGTACGTGCTGCCCGATGCAGGGACAGGCATCGTAATCACCCACTTTTATTATTCTTATTGTTTCTCCCACAGCATCCGGAAGTCTTTCAAGGTCGAATTCCCTGGAAGCTTCTTCCCTGGGCAAGAATTCTTCCTTTATATCATAATTGCTCTTAATTACTTCATTAACTTTCGACTGAATCTCTGCGATCTCTTTATCGCTCAGGTTTCTGTTGAAATGATAGTCGCATTTCGATTTCTTCTTCTCAATATGATTACTAAAAGAACGTCCGCAGTTAAACATCCTTACCATTGTCTGGTTCAGGATGTGCTCCGCGGTATGCATTTCCGGGGGATATTCCTTAGACATAATAGTTTTAAATAACTGATTTCTTTTTGTGAATTATATTATAATATAACTAAAGATCTGAAACTTTCTACACTCACCATAATCTAATTATTAAAACAAGCGGTGATACAATGGAAATTAGTGAAAAAGAAATCGTAGATAACCTTAAGACAAATAAGAAAGTATACGTTCCGGTTAAAATGCTCGATGATATTCTTTCACAGGCAGAAGTTGAGTATGAGCATAATACCCTGATATCCGATTATATAAGGATCATTAAGCTGAATGATAATATTGTAGTCCAGGAAAAGACGGATAAGAATGAAATAGCACTCCATTTATTTGATGATGAGAAGGAAGCTGAAAAATTTGTTGACGAAAGGCTGGAAATTTACGAAAAGATGTGGGACGGCTGCGGGTGTAAAGTAAAGTATTATGATTGAGAAAAAGGTTCAGTATATTTAAAAATAAAAAAACTGGTTTCTTATGCCGCGCTGGTTAAAGATTACAATTGGTACATTTGTTACAATAATTATCCTTGTAGTTATCGGGGGATTTTTCTTTTTCAATATGCTGAATTCATCCCTGCCTGAGTATAACGGAGTAATACATACACAGCAGATTTCGTCCGATATTGAAGTATACAGGGATAGTATGGCTATTCCCTACATTGTGGCGAAAAATGATGAAGATGCAGCATTTGCGCTTGGTTATGTTCACGCACAGGAAAGACTTTTTACGATGGACCTGGCGCGGCGAGCAGGGGCGGGAAGGTTAAGTGAAATACTCGGCACCGAAACAATTCCTTTTGACCTAATGTTCAGAACCGTCGGCATAAAACGAATGGCTGAAATGATCCAGACAAAGATGGATAAAAATTCTCTGAAGATCCTTCAGTCGTATTCAGACGGCGTAAACTTTTATATCAACAAGGCAAAAGGACACCTTCCGATCGAATTCGATATTCTAAACTATACGCCTTACAAATGGAGACCTCTGGACTGCCTGATTATGGGCAGGATGATGGCGTGGGAGCTTAATATAAGCTGGTGGACCGATGTGGTGTTCAGTGAACTGGTACTGAAACTGGGACAAGATAAAGTTAAAGATATTTTCCCCGATTATCCCGAAAATGCTCCTTACATTATTCCCCCGGAATTGAAAAAGCTTTCAGGCATTTCAAGTGATTTAATAGATACGGACCGAAGATTCAGGAAATTCTTTGGAATTGAAGGCACCCATATCGGGTCAAATAACTGGGTGGTAAATAAGAACATGTCAGTTTCCGGAGCTCCTGTAATCGCTAATGATCCTCATCTTGGTTACAGTGCCCCTGGTAAATGGTACGCTGCTGTTTTAAGGAGCGGTGACTGGAATGCTGAAGGTTATACCCTCCCGGGTGTTCCGGTGTTCGTTATCGGGAAGAATCAGAATATTTCCTGGGTGCTTACCAACATCATGCTGGATGACGCAGATTTTTATGCAGAAAGAATTGATTCTTCTGGTAAGAATTATTTTTATGAAAACAAGTGGCACCCCCTGAAGGTAATACGGGATACTATACGGGTAAAAGACTCATCTGATGTTCCTTTTAAGATTAGGTTTACCGGTCATGGTCCCATTATTTCTGATATCCATCCATATAAAGTCCTGTATCCCGAAACAAATCTGGACACCTCGGCTGTGAGTATGCGATGGAGCGCGCAGGACTTCAGCGATGAGTTCACCGCATTCCTAAGAATAAATAAAGCCCGTAACTGGAAGGAGTTCAGAGAAGCCTTTTCAACTTATGCTGTGCCAGGACAAAATTTTGTTTATGCTGACAAAGAAGGTAATATAGGTTACGTCTTCGGCGGTAAGCTGCCTCTCAGGGGAGAACAGAACCCGACTTTCATATTTGACGGTACAACCAGTAAATACGACTGGAAAGGATACGTTCCTGCAAATGAGATTCCTGATCTTTTTAACCCTCCGGATAACTATATAGCATCAGCCAATAACAAAACCCTTAAGAACTTTAAATATCATATCTCCAACCTGTGGGAGCCTCCATCGAGAATTGAGAGAATAACTGAACTACTTCATTCCAAACCAAAAAACTCGGTCTCCGATTATATGAAATACCAGGTCGATTTTGTGTCGCCATATGCCAAAGAACTGACTGGTTATATTTTGAATGCCTTTAATAATGTTAAGATAACCGATACGAACCTTAAACTAACGCTTGAACTTTTTGAGAACTGGAATTATGAAATGGACCAGTACAGTCAGGTTCCGGCTATATATGCCGTCTTTTTTAATCATATGCTGCAGAATATATATAAAGCTAAAATGGGGCATGATCTCTACAATGAATTTCTCTTTACTACGAATGTCCCTTACAGAAGTATAATGCAGCTGATGGAAAAACCTGATTCCTGGTGGTTCGACGACCAGACAACACCCCGGATAGAAACCCGGGATGATATCATCAGGAAAAGTCTTGCTGAAGCTTTAACCGATCTTGAAGAAAGATTCGGTAAAGAGCTTAAAGAATGGCAGTGGGGTAAGCTGCACCATGCAATATTCAAGCATGCATTCAGCGGGTTCTCTTCAATCATTGACAACGTGATTGATATTGGACCTTTTGAAATCGGTGGGGATGGTACAACTATTTTCAATACAGAGTATCCTTTTTATGAAAGTATTGAAAGATTCCCAAGATTCCGTCATTCCGAATTCGAAAATGACCTTGGTCCTTCTATGCGCTACATCTATGATTTCTCAAAACCTGATGAGTTTTATATGATCCTTACCACCGGTGAATCAGGCAACGTAATGAGCGATCACTATTCAGATATGTCGGAGATGTGGCTTCGCGGAAAGTATCTCAGGATAAAGACCGACGATGCATCCATCCGCAATGAAAAGTATCACTTAAGGATTATAAAGCAGTAGCCCATTTTGTTCTCTCAGAATTTCCAACAATAAATTTAACTGACAATCCTATCCCATCCTTCCCTCAGTTTTAACCGCAGAGAAGGTTCAGCCGATACAATTATTAAATAACCAGCTTTACTCATTTTTTACTTCCAGTTGAGGCATTGGGTCATTTTTGCAATGAAGCGTATCCAGAGTATTTAGAGCGGAGCTGGAGCGCAGTTGGAGCGGAGCTGAAGCGCAGCTGGAGCGCAGTTGGAGCGCAGTTGGAACGTATTTGAAGCCTTGTTTCCTATGGTTAATCCTGAATTTCAAATTGCACGACTTTCTTCTCTGCCAGGGAATTTTAAGTCGCTTTTGTGATTCGTCTTGTAGGGAATAGACCGGATAGGGGGCATTGTCAGGACATATCGAAAGATCTTCCCTCAGATATTTATTATTCATATTTTGTTTTTTCAGGTGTAAGTAAGAAATTGGGAGTGCGGCCCTGATTTTCTGCCATGAGAAGGGTTTTACAATGAGATTTAATAATTATTATAGTAAATTTCGAAACAATTTATAGACAGGCTCAATGAAAGTTATAGAACATTTAGAAAAAGCGAAGGAACCATTAATAAGCTTTGAGTTGATTCCACCTAAACGGGGCGGCGATATCCAGAGCCTCATGGCGGTGATTGAGGATTTAATGAAGTACAGACCTCCTTTTATTGATATTACAAGCCATTCCGCTGAGGTGATGTATGATGAAACTCCTTCCGGCATCAGGAAAAAAATAAAAAGAAAAAGACCCGGTACACTTGGCATATGTGCTCTCATTCAGCACAAGTATGATATAGATGCCGTTCCGCATATCTTAACGAAAGGATTCACGAGGGAGGAAACAGAGGATTTTCTGATTGAGCTTAATTACCTCGGTATTCAGAATGTGCTTGCAATCCGCGGCGATGACAGCGGCTACAATAAACCTATCCCGGAAGGAAAGAGTATAAACAAATATGCTTCCGACCTGGTAGCACAGATAAATAATATGAATAACGGTCACTACCTTGAAGATAACCTGCTTGATGCGAAGCCTTCGAACTTCTGCGTCGGCGTTGGCGGCTACCCGGAAAAGCATTTTGAAGCGCCGAACCTTAAAACTGATATTGAATATGTTAAAAAGAAAGTTGATGCCGGGGCAGACTATGTTGTAACGCAGATGTTCTACGACAATAATGCTTATTTTAAGTTCGTTGATCTTTGCAGGAAAGCAGGAATAACCGTCCCGATTATTCCCGGATTAAAGATAATTACCAATAAGTCGCATCTTGTTACTGTCCCCAGGAATTTTTACATCAATATACCCGAAGAACTATCTGATGAAATTTCGGCGGCCAAACCCGAACAGGTTCTTGAGATCGGAGCGGAATGGGCAGCAAAACAGGTAGAAGAACTTTTTGAACACAATGTGCCCAGTGTACACTTTTATATTATGCAGAACTCAAAACCTGTACAGAAGCTGATGGAACATCTTAAACACTACAGGAACATAGCCTGAGAACAGAATTTAAATGAAAAAAAGAAGTATTAAAAAGTTAAAATGGGGAGTTGCCGGCTGCGGAAGGTATGCAGAGAATACTTTTATTCCCACGATGCATATGATGAGGAAGAGTGTTGTACATGCTGTTTACAGCAGCAGCAGTCAGCGGGCAAAAGATGTGGCCCTTAAGCATGGTGTCCCTCTTTACTATTCAGACTATAATGATTTTCTTAACTCCGGTATTGATGCGGTGTATGTTTCAAGTGCCAATGCCGATCACCATCATCAGGTGATTGGAGCGGCGCGCGCGGGGAAACATGTCCTTTGTGAAAAGCCGCTTGCTCTTAACCCGTCTGAAGCAGAAGATATGATTAAAGCTTGTGAAGAGAATAATGTAAGACTTGCGGTTAATTACGTATTTCATTTTCATCCTCTGGTAAGGAAGGCAAAAGAATTTATTGAAAATGAAATGATAGGAAAGCTCATATCGACAGAGATAAGTTTTAATATTGAAATTGCTCCAAATACAAACTTCAGGTATTCAGCTTCGGGGGGAGGAGGAGCATTAATGGATGTTGGTACTCACGTGATAGACCTGATGCGATATTTCGGAGGAGAGGTTACTTCAGTCTGCGGTGTTATGGATACGGTTGTTTATAAAAGTGAAGTCGACGATTTTGCCTCTGCAATAATTAAATTCGCAAACGGAGGTTATGGTCACTTTAATGTTTCGTTCAACAGTAAAAAAGCCTTTAACAGGGTTGAGATACTGGGACACAGAGGTGCTATTAGTATTGAAAAAATGATTGCCAACAAGTTATCACCGGCAAAGATGACTATTCTGCTGGAAGGCGAGGCAAAAAAATCATTCAGGAAAAGAGCCAATAAGCAGCTCCTGCTTCTGAAATCGGTTCAGAGATCTTTTCTGAAGAATGAGGAGCCTGTTGTTACCGGTAATGACGGTCTGCTCAATCTGAAAATTATGGAAGAGATAAAGAAGCAATGTCTTTAAGGGAAGAATTTATACGGATATGTCATAAAGTGTATGAGAAGGGTTTCGTATCTGCCTATGATGGAAATATTTCTGCCGTTACTCCGGATAATACATTTCTTATCACTCGTTCAGGTGTAAATAAGGGAGATGTAACCGAGAAAGATATTCTTGAGATCGATATAACAGGAAAGATCCTTAAAGGTGAAGGTAAGGTATCCACCGAATATAAGTTACACTTCTTTGCTTATTCGCGCAGAAAAGATGTTAATGCAATAGTTCACTGTCATCCTGTATATGCTACGGCATTTGCAACAGCGGGAGAAGAGCTTCCGCATTATGTTTTCCCTGAAGTTTTATTAACCCTCGGCAAAGTTCCCTTATGCAGGTACGCTACTCCTTCAACTGAAGAACTTCCCAAAAGCCTGATGCCCTATATTGATTTTGCCTGGGCGTTCATGCTGCAGAACCACGGAGCGGTAACGCTTGGCAAATCGCTTGCAGATGCTTACTATAAAATGGAAAAGCTCGAGTATAGCGCTAAAACACTTTACCTTGCGAAGACAATGGGTAATGTTAATCCTTTATCTACAGAACAGATAAACGAGCTGCTCTCGATTGCAGAGGAAGTTTATGGAATTAAGGTGGATAAAAAGATCAGCTAGAATGAATAAGATAGTTATTTAAATCAATGAAGTTCTATTACAGGATATTTTAATGCCGGATAAGCTCAGAATCGCGCTGCTGCTTGGAGGAACATCTCCCGAGAAAACCGTATCGAAGCATTCGTCTGCATCCATTTATAATGCAATAAAAGCGCTGGGGCACGACTGTATTCTCGTTAATCCTGCTTACGGTATATCCCAGCCGGAAAAGCCGGAGGAGTTCTTTGAGGATGAAGACAAATTTGAGATATCCGACAGTAATTACCTGGAAGCAGTTAATTCCAGATTATTTGATGAGATTGATCTTGCCTTCCTGGGCCTGCACGGGAAACTCGGAGAAGACGGTATTATTCAGTCACTTCTTGAATTAAGAGGGATCAGATATACAGGTTCTAAAGTGATGTCGAGTGCTATTGCAATGGATAAGTCAATGTCAAAGATATTATTCGATCATTATGGCGTACAGACACCTCCCTGGTTTTCAATAGATAAGAAATCGGCAAATCCCGAAGCAGTTGCGGCAATGATCGAAAAGGAAATTGGATATCCTGTTGTAATAAAACCTAATGACCAGGGTTCAACAGTTGGACTGACCATTTGCAGAGACTCATCACAGGTGAAAGACGCTCTTTCGCTGTCGTTCAATTTTTCCAGCCGTACAATTATTGAAAAATATATTCCCGGCAGAGAAATGACAGTAGCCGTTCTGGACGATAAGGCATTACCGGTGCTTGAGATAAAACCTAAAAGCGGACTTTATGATTACGAAAGCAAATATACTTCAGGTAAGAGCGAATATATTGTCCCGGCCGATATCCCGAAGGATGCTGCACGGAAGATGCAGGAACAGTCGCTGCTTGCATTTAACGCAATCGGCTGCGAAGTTTACGCCAGGGTCGATTTCAGACTTGATGATAACAATGAACCATGGTGCCTCGAAATAAATACTCTTCCCGGGATGACATCGTTGAGTCTCGTTCCGAAGATGGCCGCTGCCGTGGGAATTTCTTTTGAACAACTAATAGATCGGATAATCCGTTTAAGTTTATAATGGCATTACAAAAAAGCCGAAAGTTCATACTAGGTATCATCGGAATAATATTTTTTGCAGGAATATTATTTCTGCTCTTTAATGAATACGGTATAGTGAAATATATTAAGCTGAATAACCAGGTAAACGAATTGAATATGAAGATAGACGAGGTAGAGAAGGAGAATAAACAGCTCCAGGGCGAAATTGATTCACTCAAGAATAAAGTTCCCGCCAAAATTGAAAAGGTTGCAAGAGAAAAATATAATATGAAGAGACCGGGTGAGAGTAAGATTGTGGTTGAGGAAAAATAGAAGCTATGGCTAAGATGAAGATCCCGCAGGTTCCGCTTGCCGAAAGAGTAAGACCTAAAACTCTTGATGAGTTCAGGGGACAAAGAGAACTGCTGGGCGAAAATAAACCGATCAGGTTAATGATAGAGAGGGATACTTTGAGCTCCTTCATTATGTGGGGTCCCCCGGGTACCGGTAAGACAACGATCGCAAGGATCATTGCCGAAGAAACAGACGCAGAATTTTTTCAGATAAACGCTGTTTCGTCCGGAGTAAAAGATATCCGCAAAGTAATTGATCTTTCGGAATCGAATAAGCAGATAGGAAAAAGAACGATACTCTTCATCGATGAGATCCACCGTTTCAATAAAGCTCAGCAGGATGCACTGTTAAATTCTGTTGAAGCAGGTTTAATTACATTAATAGGTGCAACTACTGAGAATCCTTCCTTCGAAGTTATTCCCGCATTGCGTTCCAGGGCACGGGTGTATGTACTTGAAGAATTAACCAAAGATGATTTACTAGCTATACTTGATTCAGCTATCGAGAATGATGAATTTCTATCGCAGCTCAATTTTGAATCTATTGACAAGGAGTTTTTAATTTATTTATCCGGCGGTGATGCACGTTCGCTGCTGAGCATCTTTGAAGCTGCCGTTGTTCAGGAAGCTGATTCCAAACCTCTTAAAATCGATAAAGAAGTTCTTGAGAATGTTGTCCAGAGGAAGAATATCCTGTATGATAAAGGGGGAGAGGAACACTATAATGTAATATCTGCCTTTATCAAGAGCGTGAGAGGAAGCGATCCCGACGCAGCAGTTTACTGGCTTGCAAGAATGCTTGAAGGCGGGGAGGATCCAATTTTTATTGCAAGGAGACTTGTTGTACTTGCCTCGGAGGATATCGGGAATGCATCTCCCAACGGACTGGTGCTAGCCGAAGCCGCCTTTGAAGCTGTACATAAGATAGGAATGCCTGAGGCAAGGATTATCCTCGCTCAGTGTACTACGTATCTTGCATCCTGTCCCAAAAGCAACGCTGCTTACCTTGCAGTTGATGAGGCCTTATCGTATGTGAAGAAAAATCCTATGTACCCGGTACCGCTGCATCTGAGAAATGCCCCAACCAAGCTTATGAAAGACCTTAAGTACGGTAAAGAGTATAAGTATCCCCACAATTTTGATAATCATTTTTTGCTTGAAGATTATCTCCCTGAAGAGATGAAGGGAGTCCAGTTCTATAAACCTACCGAAAACGGCCAGGAAAAAAGTCTTAAAGAAAGACTAAAGTTTTTCTGGAAGAATAAGAAGAAGTATTAAATGTCATTTCCAGAGAGTCTGCGAGCGGGAAATCTCTGGTGTACTAGATAGCAGCGAACATCTTACCGGGTAACTGTTTAACGAGTCCCTTGAATTCAAGCGAAAGCAAATGTACAAGACATTCAGAGGTATTCATTTCCGTGAGTGAGGCAATCTTATCGATCTGCACAGGCTCCGTAGAAATCACAGAGATTATTTTCTCTTCAAATAAATTTAGTCCTGCGGCTTTCTTAGGTACATTTTTTCCAAGGATCGGCTGCAGCTTAAGCTCAAGTTCAAGCAGCACGTCCTCAGCAGATCTGAGAAGAGCAGCTTCACCTTTTTGTATCAGCATATTAGTACCCTCCGACTGGCGGACTCCCAGATTCCCCGGCACAGCAAAAACTTCTTTCCCCTGGTCAAGCGCAAATGAGGCTGTCTGCATCGCACCGCCTTTTACTCCCGTTTCAATTACAATCGTACCGAGACTAAGTCCCGAGATAATCCTGTTCCTCTTAGGGAAGTTCTGTGCATCGGGTTTTGTACCGAGTGGGTATTCAGAAATTACCATGCCGTTCTCTGTTATCTGCTGGAACAGCTTCCTGTTTTCGGGAGGATAAATGACATCAAGTCCCGAACCGATTATTGCCACAGTTCTGCCATTATCCCTTAATGCACGGGTCTGTGCAATAGAGTCGATCCCACGAGCCATTCCGCTTACGATAGTAATCCCCTGATTCGCCAGCTCTGAAGCAATTCTCTCAGCCTGCACCCGGCCGTAGTTTGTAGGCTGTCTTGTACCGACAATCGCGATAGAATAAATATCATTTTCATCCGGGGTGCCCAGGGTATAGAGTATAAAAGGAGGGTCATAAATTTTTTTCAGCGGGGAGGGATAATCTTCATCCCAGATAGTAACCACCGAAGCATTCATTTTATTTAGGTTATCGAGTTCAGCTTTTACGATATCACGAAACTCATGAAACCGCGAATTCACTCTTTGAATTCTTTTGGCAAGGTTGAGACTAATGCCATCAACTTCGGTAAGCGATTTGAATTCAGCAGATAAGACTTTGGCAGTAGATCTGAAACACGTAAGAAGATTTCTTAATTTCCCCGGTCCGATCCCCTCCACTTCCAGCAGGAGTCTTAACTCAGTTAATTTGTCTAAACTAAGTTTGGTCAAAAATTTTCAGCAAATTTCAGGAATTTTTAACATCAATTTTATCAACCACGGCAACAACCATGGTATGAACAGGTGCTTTGCGGTGACCCAGTATCTGGGCAACAGCGGCACCCTCCTGAACAACCAGCACAGTATCCCCAATACCCGCATCAACAGTATCAAGTGCTACAACATCTTTTTTGCCGATGTATTTACCATTAAGATCGATCGGATGAATCGTAAGAAGCTTATGCCCTACAAGGTATGAGTTTTTCTGAGTGGCGACAATATTCCCCTTAACTTTGGCCAGTATCAACCTTTTCTTCCTGACCTTCCTTTTTCCTGCCCCTGAACCATATGGCGGCAGGAAATACAAAAATATAAGCGATTATCAGAATTATCGGAGAGAAGACAAGCGAAGCGGTACTATTCCATTTCCCTATGCTCATCACATAATAACCTGCGATTAACAAAACGAAGCCAAGATAAAAAAAGAAATAATTTTTCTTTTCCCAGTAAATCTTAAAAGGGGAAACGAAAGTTTTTTTAGAAGATTTCACATTTCTTTTTCTAACCGTCTTTGCCATCTTTAACTCCGTACAATAAAAATAAAATAAAGCCCGGTGATGGGGGTACCACCGGGCCCGACTCGTTTACCATCAAAGGGCAGGGGAGGACCCTTTGAAAGAGTCAATCAAAATATAAACTTGATCTAGAAATATTTCAAGCAACAAATTATTTACTTATCTGATAAACAATTTTTCTAATAGTATCGAACTGGAGATAAGGATATTCCTCGCGAATAGAATCAATAGCATCTCCGGCACTGACCTTACTAGCCCTTAATTGTTTAAATTTCTTCCTGATTTGATAGTCCCGAACGGATTTTTCATCGATTAAACCCTGAGAGCTGAGAAGCTCATAGATATCATCACTAATCAGATCAGACAAGGGATTATCTATTTTTGCTTTAATGGTTTTCATCGCTGCTTTCCTTTCTTTATTGGTGAATGCTTTTTACATAAAAAATAGTATCAATTCGTAATTATACACTGTCTCCTTTCAAAAAAGTTCCACTATTAAAACAAAAAAACCGACCAGAGCAAGCCCTAAATCGGCATTAATTTGCTACTCCGGTAAATCAAAATTAACCAAATTTTACACTGTAGCAAATCGCTTATATAACAATCCCTATAAATTTTGGTTCAAATATTGAAATATTGATAATAAATGTCAAGAATTAAATGATAGAGAAAGTATAAAATATTTGTAACGGTCCTTTACCAGTCTGGTTATTTCATTCTATTCAAAATCATTTCTACTAATTTGCTTCTTATACAGGTTTCTCTTACTTTTTATTTGGGTTAAACTAGATTTCCGGGGCTATATGAAAACAATTCTCACCACAGTATTTGTATTCATCTTATCAACTGATTTTATAGTGAAAAATTTAACGTATGGAAACATCATTGTAGTTCCATCTTTGAACAATACTACTATTCAATCTGCGATTGACTCTGCTCAGGATGGAATGCAGTAGGTCGCTCAAGCGGTGCATATTTCTGCCAAATAAAGATCAGAGAGTTTAGGCAAACAAAACAGATGATCTTAATCAAATGATGAATATTTTTCTTATTGGTACATAGCAAAAAATTAATACCATTACGGAATTAAATTCTGAGGCATTATGAAAATATTATTAACTGCATTGTACTCACTCGTTAGAACGATGCAAATTTCTTTTTTCATCCCTGCTTTATTTTTATTTGTACTCACAAATCCCATCCAGGCTCAGTGGATTCCACAAAATAGTCGAACCGATTTTGGGATTTCCTCTTGTTATTTTCTAAATCAGGATTCCGGATGGGTCGTTGGAAATCAGGGAAATATTAGGATGACCACTAACGGAGGAACCAATTGGTTTTCTCAGACGAGTGGTATTGATAAAAAACTAAATTCCATAGCCTTTGCTACTCAAAATATAGGCTGGTGTGTCGGGGACAGCGGAAAAATAATAAAAACTTTAAATGACGGTGATACCTGGAGTGTTCAGGAAGGAGGAACATACGTTAATCTAAAATCAATCCACATTCTTAACGAAGATACCTGCTGGATTGCGGGAGAATTAGGAAATGTTCTAAAAACAACTAATGGTGGAGAAAACTGGAGTTTAAGCAACATAGGGTATTCATCAATAATAAATTCAATATTTTTTATTAATGCAATCAAAGGCTGGGCTGTTGGAGGTGATGCTGTTTTTATAACAACGGATGGTGGACATACTTGGTCTAATAATAACATAGGAAATTATACGGAATTATCGTCTATATATTTTGTGGATGGAAATACCGGCTGGACTGTAGGTAATGATGGCAGTATTTTTAAAACAATTGACGGGGGTATAAACTGGTTGCTTCAAATAAATTGCAACATTCCTTTGTTTTCGGTCTATTTTGTTGACCAAAATAATGGATGGGCGGTTGGAGACCGCGATGTGATTTTGAAAACAACCGATGGTGGAACAAACTGGTCAGATTTTACCACCGGGAATCCTTATAATTATCTAATGTCAGTTCATTTCGTGGATGAAAATATAGGGTGGGCTGCCGGATTAATTGAGGTCCTTAAAACAACAGATGGAGGAACACATTGGACATTCAAGGGAGGGATAAATAAGAATTTATATTCAGCTTTCTTTATCGACACAGTTAATGGCTGGGCCGTGGGAGATTTAGGGACAATCTTGAAAACCACTAACTCAGGAAATGATTGGTCAGAGCAAAATGTTGGAAATCATGAGCTTAATTCGGTCTTTTTTATTAATCAATCTACAGGGTGGACGGTTGGATCGAATGTTATTCTGAAATCTACAGATTCAGGGGTTACCTGGATATCTCAAACCGGCGGTGAGGGATATGAGTTAGAATCAGTTTTTTTTACTGATCAAAATACAGGGTGGATAGTGGGATATAATGGAATAATAATTAAAACAACTAATGGGGGAACAAATTGGGAAATTCAATCCAATGGAACAAATGCAGGTTTAAGGTCGGTATTATTTATCGATGCTAATATTGGTTGGATTGCCTCCTCTGGTGGAAATATCCTTAAAACTACAAATGGTGGAGCGGATTGGATATCTTACAATACTGGATCGACTGAAAATTTGACATCTATATTTTTCAAGGATCAATATTCAGGTTGGGTTGTGGGAATGAATGGAACAATATTAAAAACATCTGATGGTGGAATGAGCTGGATATTTCAAGATAGCGGGACGTACTCTCATTTATATTCAGTCTATTTTATTAATTCTGACTTAGGTTGGATTGTAGGAAATGATGGTTTTATTTCAAGGACGACAAATGGCGGAGTAGACTGGTCATCGCAAGAAAGCGGAGTTCAAAATCTATTGTCCTCCGTTATTTTTACAGACCTGAATACTGGTTGGGCAATCGGATGGAATGGGGCAATTCTAAAAACAACTAATGGGGGGGTCACTTTTCTTGAAGAAGATCAACAAACTGAAACTCCCATAAAGTATTACATAAGTGATAATTTCCCAAACCCTTTTAATCCTTCAACAAGGATTATGTATTCAATTCCTCAATCAGCATTTGTGAAAATAAAGATTTACGATATCCTGGGGAAAGAAATTGAAACTTTAATCAATGAGCAAAAACCAGCTGGAAATTATGAGATAACATGGTATGCAGGCACTCTTCCAAGTGGAATTTATTTTTTTAAAATAAAAGCCAATGACTTCGTCCAGGTTAAGAAAATGATCCTACTAAGATAGATCTATCTTTATATTAAGTCAGTATCAAATTAAACTAGAAAAGAATAAAATTGGTTCATCGGCAGATATAAAGTAAAAACTAATCTGATTTTAAAATCACGCTTAGATACATTAATTACTCGAAGCTAAAATCGGATAGAGTTATTTTTTTTGTATTTGAATAATTGCTGGACATACTAATGAATTCAGTATGATACTCTGCAAAGACTGTTCCTAAATCATAAGAAAAATTAAAGTTAACATGTCCGCCGATATCAATGGGGAGAAAAATATTTAAAGTCTCATACTGTTGAGAATTTATTATAAAAGGATCTCCAAATAGGATTTGACTTTCCCAGCCTCCAGGCACATTAAATTTTAGAAAGTTTTTGGTTTCCTCTGTACCATCGAAAATATGAATCCCTCGATAATAAGCAAGTTCATCTGCACCGTTTGATTGAACAATACATTTGGTATACGAGTTATAACTTATAAAATAACCTGAAATCATATATATAGAATCCCGAATGTTTGGATCGCAGGTATTTTCCCTGGTTGTATAGACTTGTTCACCCTGAAAATGATAAAGAATTGTATCTCCATTTGATATGGAATCCTGGATGGTTAATGTTATTATTGATAGATATTTGCGATAACAATCTCCTGGATATAATCCATATTCATAATCGGATGTAGAAAAAGTATAATTGCCTCCAATCCTCAAGCGGCAAAAATCATATTTCAAACTATCTAAAGTAATATCTTTTTCTACAAATGTGTTATTAAGTTTTACTAATTCTTTACCATATGAAATATTCTCATATCCAAAATCTGCAATCGACTCTAATTCATAGTTCCCAATTATTAAATTATCAAATCTATAATTGCCCCCATTTTTAGTTGTGTCAATGTTGACTAAATCCCCATCTTTATATAATTTTATAATAAAATTATTATAACCGCGATTCGGAACTAAAATTCCATCACCTCTTAAAAACCCACTTATTCCACCTTTCCCAATAATATTAATATTTTTTATTTCATCTAATATTGAATCGGTATTCGCCAGACATATCCTTATTCGTAAATTGGATGTGGGAAAACCTGAAATCACCCAATCATATTTCAATATATTGATAGGATAATTATCAATAATTTTATTCCATGTATTGTTTTCGATTGAATAATCCATATCGACATTCACCTTTGTTTTGCCATAAACTTTCCAGCAAATTGAAAGTGTATCTCCAAAGAAAAGACTATCCTCATCAATTGGTTGAGTTATCACAAGAGAATCTAATTCGCTGATCCCAGAAACTACTGTGGGATTTTCCGAGCATCCGAGAAATATTAATAGAAAGATCAATAGGAAAGTAAAAGTCAATTTCATTGGCACCCTCTTATATTTAAGTTTTTAAATATAAAAAAATTAAATAAGTTTTGTTAATAGTTATGAATCCAAGTTTTAGGGATTGATAAAATTATCGATTTACTGTACTTTTACTGTTTATATTCATTATGAGTAATTTTAAAAATAATTGCGGGAATTTGAGATTTGAAACCAAAATGTATCATTTGTAAAAATGAAAATGTCAGAGTAATTTATTCAAGTTTTCCCGGATATGTTGAAAATAGTTTTTATGACATTTATAAATGTGAAAGCTGCAGAACACACTTTATTTTAACCCAGGATAATTTATCGTCGTTATATGAAAAAATATACGCATTGAATTCTGTGCCTGGATATGATCGTTACTTTAAATATGCACAGACAATAAAAAAAATTTCCGATCCCTTAAAATACCTTGCCTATCAGGAATCAACTTACTTTCCAGTTTACGAATATTTAAAAAATAAAAAAAAGTTGAAGATTCTGGAAGTTGGATGCGGTTTAGGATATTTAACTTATGCACTTAATAAAAAAGGGATGGATATTATTGGAATAGATATATCAGGAGAAGCTATTGAATATGCCAGTGCTAATTTTGGAGATTTTTTCAAAAAGTCGGATATTGAAAGTTTCGGCTTTAATGACAATAAATTCGATGTTGTTATAGCTACAGAATTAATTGAGCATTTGAAAGATCCTTTTGATTTCATCAAGAAATGCCAAAAACACTTAACAGAAAGTGGCGTAATTTTGTTGACAACACCTAATAAAGATTATTATCCTGCAAATCACATTTGGAATACGGATAGACCACCTGTGCACATCTCTTGGCTGACGCATAAAGCATTTAATTATATTGCACAAAAATGTTCAATGAAAGTCAATTATTCTAACTTTAGAGGTTACAATCCTTCTTATGAAAATAGGTTATTTAAATTTATTAGAACAAGGAAAGATAATCCCGGAGTTACTAACTTAACTGTAGAAGGGATTCCAAAAGCACAAGAAAAAAGTTCAGCATTACATAGATTTCTACTTATGGTTGTTCACAAATTTTTCCTGATCCGATTCCCATCCAACTTGATTTATAATCTTTTTTTGGGAGAAGAAAAAACTTTGGGAGTTATCCTACAAAAAGAAAAATAGGAAGATATAACAATGGATTTCATTGAGAAACGAAAAACTTGGTAATATCTAAAGTTTGCCTGGAATTCCAATTCTTACTTAAGTGTAAATCTTCCCTAAAAGGAGGTTTTTCGAATGTTTTTATATTATAATTATGTGTTAAATCTCGTTTAATAAAGCAAATAGAAACTCTCAAGGATAATACACACCCTTCAGAATTTACGTTGATATTACGCAAATAAAAATTGTAACTTTAACAAATTATTTTTAGGCATTATTACTATATAGCATATGAAAGAACAAGAAAATAATCCCCATTTTACTGATTACTTATATATTCTCCTAAAATGGAAAAAATTGATAATACTAAACCTAATCATTGTCATATTGATGTCAACAGTTATAGCTTTTATGATTCCAGAAAAGTTTAAAGCCACTGCTACGGTAATGATTCCGCAAGATAATTCCTCACTTAGTGGATTATCAAATATTTTAGGAAATAATTCTCTTGTTTCTTTTGGAGCAAAATTATTTGGAGTGAGCAATACTTCTGAAGACGTTCTAGTTGGCTTACTAAAAAGCAGAACTTCATTATCATCGGTCATCAAAAAGTTCAATTTGATGCAATATTATGAGATTAGTGATAGTAATATGGATAAGGCACTAAAAGCTCTATCAGCTGATGTAATATTCGAACCAAATGAAAATGGATTTCTGGAAATAAGTGTAATTAACAAGGACCCAAAACTCGCTGCCCGGATATCTAATTTCTTTGTACAACTTGTGGACAGCATGAATATTAAGCTTAATATTGAACAGGCAAAGAACAACAGGGAATTCATTCAAAAAAGATATTTGAAAAATGTAGCAGATCTGAAAGTTGCGGAAGATAGTTTATATAAAATTCAAAAAAAGTATAATGTTTTTGCAGTACCTGAACAGTTGGAAGTATCGGTAAAAGCAGCTGCTGAGATAGAGGCTGAATATCTTCAGAAAAAATTTAATCTGGATATGATTGGAAGACAATACGGAGAAAATTCGCCGCAGTTTCATTTGTTAAAAGAACAAGTCGATGCACTTTCACAAAAAGTGGATGAACTCAAAAATTCAAAGACACTTTCCTCTGAATCTAATGTTCTGTTTCCCTTCTCGAATATTCCAGAAATAACTCTTCAATATTACAGGGCTTATCGAGAGGTCGAACTTCAAAGTAAAATAATGGAGTTTATTCTTCCTATGTACGAGCAAGCTAAAGTTGAGGAACAAAAAAGTGTTCCAACTATACTCGTTATTGATTCTGCTGTTCCACCGCAGTTAAAGTTTTCTCCTAAAAAGTCAATGATAATCATTGGAGCCATTGTCTTCATATTATTTCTAATGATTCCATTTATCTTCCGCGCAGAAAAAGTTTATGTGCGTAAATCAGTTAATAATCCCTTGGAAGAAAAAGAATATAAGTTATACAGAAGTATTGCGGTCTTGTATCGAGTCAAGCACAAAGAAACAAAATGATTATAATCACCTCCTTAATTGCAATTACAATCTGCTTTTTAATCGGCAGAATCATTTTTGGATATTGGTTAAATCATCTTTTTATTTATGCTATAAGTTGGGGTACTTTTGCAATTCTTTATGAGATTCGTTTGATTAGATTTACTCCAATATCTACTCAAACCTGGATCATTGTCCTATCCACATTCTTACTGTTTATCCTGGGTATTCTCACAATATATATCGGTAGAGATATATATAGTCGGAACGATAGTGATCGTTTTGCTAAAAAGACGTTTGATATTACTCGCGATAACGGGAAACTGCTTAAATTAGCTGTAATATTTTTTTCACTGCTTGGATTACTTGGATCCATTCAACATTGGTTTGCGTTGATAAAAGAATTTGGAAGTATCCCTGCAGTACTGACCAGCGCTGGAGATGTATATCAAATGAAAGTGAAGGGAGAAGATTTTGGGCAACTTCCTTACCTTTTTACGTTATCATACGTTGGTATATTTTTGAGCGCGATTTATTCTGCATTCAAAAATAAGATAAGTTTATTAGCTTTAATACCATTCGCAGGAGTAATTCTTAAGGATATGGCTGGATTTGCGAGGGCAGGTATTTTCTTTTCTTTTATTTCATTTCTTCTCACATTTATTATTACAAGGCATGCCCTTAAAAGAATAAATCCTGAAGCATATCAATTTAATAAAAAATTAGGAATTGCAGTTATTTTCTTAGTTTTTTTGGCTGTTGGTAGTGCTACAGTAGTAAAACAGATTCGTGGATCCTTTGAAAATTTTAAAGCCAATACAAGTGAATTAAATTCTCTAACAGGCGGTGTAATATCACCCTCAATATATCTATATTTCAGTTCAGATATCGCTGTTCTAAGTAAATATTTTGAAGGAGATGGGGAGAGAGCCTATGTTGGTCAAAATACTTTTCTTTCAGTGTATAATGTGCTTTCAAAATTTGGTATAGTGGAACACCCAGATTTTTTCCCAAAAGGATACTTTATTCCTATGTGGACCAATTCTGCTACATATCTGAGGGAGTTACACGTCGACTTTGGAAATTGGGGGCTTTTTATATTCCCATATCTACTAGGACTAATGACAACTTATTTCTGGTTTAGGTTTTTCCAGTCCTATCGGGTTATTCATTTATTCTTATTAGTATATCTTAATGTCATAGTTAGTTTCTCCGTTTTTTATATGGTTACCAGATTGGCGAGTTGGTTTTTTAGTTTTTTTATTTTAATAGCATTCCTTCCCATCGCTAGTAATTTTCTCAGTAAACGTCGTCAAATCTCCACAAATAATGATTGAGCTTAAAAAAATTTCTCAAAATGCATTATCCATTTTTTTTGGCCGAAGTTTAATCCTTTTTATTACTTTTTTATCTATCACTTTTGCAGCAAGATTTTTGGGGGTAGAAGAGTTCGGCAGGTTTTCTTCCCTTATCTCACTATTATTTATAATTTCAAGGTTTATCGATTTCGGTTTTGCTCAAATAGTATTCAGAGAGGTTTCAAAAGTATCAGACGATTATACGCATCTTAATGTTGCGATATCATTGAGATTAATTTTATTTGTTTTCGGATTCATTATTTACAACGTTGTGGCATTCAGTTTAAATTTTGGATCTTCTGAGATTATACTCACGGACATCCTTTTTACTAATATTATTATCTCGCCTAAATTCATGAATTTTTGTGATTTACTGGAGATACCTTATAGGGTGGGAATGAAGATGCATATGATAATGTTTTTCTATCTCATCGAAAATGTAATATTGCTATTATTGATTTTTCTTATGCCGATCTTCAAATTAGGATTAGAATATTTTGTCATTATCTATGTCGTTTCAAATATTCCCGGTTTCGTTTTAACACTTTTTACATTGAAGAAAAGATTTAATTATAAATATAAGTTTCAGCTTAGTGGATCTAGGTGGTTGATTGTAACATCCTTGCCGTTATTAGGTTATGGCATTCTAAATGCGGTTTTTCAACAGTCAGACGTTTTATTACTCAGGTTATTAGATTCAGATTATGCAGCTGGAATTTATGGCGCTTCTTTACGATTAGCCATACCACTCGGTATTGTGCCAATTTCAATAATTACAACCGTGTATCCTTTCATTGTTAGAAATCTAGAACAAGACATAGATAAAACGTTGTTTATTAATCATTTGATTAATAAAATATTGTTTTCATTTTCATTTTTTGCCGCGGTTATTGTGTCCTTTAAATCAGAATTTATAGTTACAATATTTTTTGGAAAATCATATGTGGATTCAGCTACTCCTTTGATTTTGCTTTTTTGGGCATATGTATTCATTTTTTTTAATAACTATTATATTGATTTATTGACAGCACAGAAACAGCAGAAATATAATTTTATTTTTGGAATAATTTTAGCTTCTGTTGACTTTATATTGTTGATATACCTAGTTAAGTTCTATTCATATAATGCTGCTGCAATCGCAAAATTGATTGCTGCTTTCTCGGGATGTCTTTATCTGATTTTTATTTATAGGTACTTAAAAATTAAATTAAATTTTATTGATGCCAAACTCATTCTCTGGAGTATATTGGTTATTGGCATTTCCTACTTATCATCGAATTTCAGTTTATTCTTGTTTTTATCTATAAATATAATTATTGCACCTTTATTAATAGTATTCCTTAAAATATTTTCTACAAAAGAACAAACATTATTACTTAAATCAATAAATAAGGAAGAATGGTTAAACAAAATTCAAAAGTTCCAGTGGTTTCGATCATAATCATAAGTTATAACAATTTTGATTTATTAGAAAATTGTCTTAAAAGCCTATATAATTTTACACTTGGGATCGAATTTGAGGTTATAGTTATCGATAATAATTCGACAGAACAAGGAATAGAAAATATTATCAAGGGATATGATAATTTAGTCTTTATTAAAAATGATGAAAATATTGGATTTGCAAAAGCAAATAATCAAGGACTAAAATCGGCACATGGTGAATATGTGCTTTATTTAAATAATGATACTATATTAATAGAAAATTCTATTTATGATGTATATCATTTCGCTCGAAAATTGGACCAAGATACTATTATAGGTTGTAAGCTTATATATCCTGACGGAACATTACAACATTCAGTCTATGATTTTCCTACAGTATGGAATGTATTCACATCAAATTTTTTCTTATACCTGATAAACAAGCGAAACAAAATTTTTAGCAAATATCACCTTATGAACAGTAAAATTAATGAAACTACTGAAGTTGATGTGGTGACTGGTGCGTTTTTATTTGCTAATACGATCAGCGAATCGAAAAGGTTAAAGGTTTTGATGAAAGATTTTATTTTTATAATGAAGAGACTGATCTTTGTTATAGAGTTAGAAAAAATGGTGGAAAAATTTATTATTACCCACACACTAAATAATCCATATCAAAGGGGGAAGCACTAATAATAATCTTTTTTTTAAATTTAAAAATCAGTCTTTGGCTCAAATTAGATATTTTCAAAAACATTTTAGCGGATTTGACTATTTTTTAATAATTTCTATTTCACTTTTTCGGAATGTTAATCAGGATACCGTATTCTGCTCATAGTGGGAACCATTAAACGGAATAAATCCCTCCGTTTAAGGGCCTATCATTCCTGTCGAGATTACTATTTCTATACCCAAAAAATGATTAGAATTAAATTGCAATGCCCCCAAATAAAATCTTAATGCTTTCCCAAACCCTATTTCCTCCTGATATTAGGCTTGAAAAAGAAATCAAATCACTTAAATGAGGCTGGATACGATATAACTGTTATTTGCAATAAATTTGAGAATAGGACGGATAATGATTACCAATATTGTAAGAATCGAAAGACTGAGCGCTCCTTTTCAAAGCAGTATTTGAATAAAATTATTAACTTTCCCAATATTTTTTAATCCAAGATATATATTCAAAAATTCTGAGGTTCATTGTTAAAAATGAGCCCGATTTAATTCATGCCCATGACTTGCCGATGGTTCCCCTTGCTCTCATAATGAAATTTCTTATTCGGAATTCCCGTCATATATGATATGCATGAAAATTATCCTGAGGCATTAAAAGTTTTTGAAAAAAAAGGTTTGATAAATTTAATATTTAAGAATTACTGGTTAGCAAGGATATTAGACAGATTCTGTATTAGATATTCTAATAAAATTATAACAGTTGTTGAAGAAAACAGACAAAGATTATTGAAGGATGGGAGTTGATTCTGATAAGATCATTATCGTATCAAATACAGTGGATATCGATTCTTTTGCGAAAGATAAAATTGATGAAGAGATTAGCAGAAGAATATACAAATAAATTTGTTATGATTTATACAGGAAGAATAGACCTGAACGTGGTCTTGAAATCCCCGATGCTATCCAGTAGAGTGATATTAAAAAAAAATTCCCGAGATTTTGTTGATTATACTTGGAAATGGTCCTTCGGTGAATCTCTTACTGAATTAGCGAAAGAAAATAAAGTTGAGGAATTTATCAGATTCATTCCCTGGGCAGGGCATGAAAAAGTAAACTCATATTTATCATTCGCATCCGTCTGCTATAATTCCACAGCCAAACAATGAGTTTACAAATACAACTATTCCGCATAAGTTATTTGAATATATGTCCCAAAGTAAGCCGGTCTTAGTTTCTGATGCCGAACCACTAAAAAGAATTGTAACCGAAACAAGATGCGGAAGGATTTTCAGATCTAATGACCCTGCCAGTTTTGCTGAAGAATTACTAAAGCTTAAAAATGATAAAGATAAATTATGGGGAAAAATGGACGAAATGCTGTCATCAATAAATATAACTGGCAAAATGACAGTAAAAATCTCATCGAGTCTTTATCAAAATCTGATTTGAATTTTGAATCTATTCAATTTCTCAATTTCATAATAATTTAACCGGAATTATCTTATTTTTGGCTTGCAAAAAGAACAAATATGGAACCAGAGCAGCTAAAATTTTCTATCGTTATTCCTTGTCTGAATGAGGAACAATATATCGGGAATTGTATTGATTCTATTCTCAATCAATCTTATGATCATACCTTAATTGAAATTATTACAGTGGACGGAGGTTCTTCTGACAGAACTCCTGAAATTTTGTCGCAATATCGAGGACAAGTTTTCCGGATTAAAGGTTTTACAGAATCCGGAAAAAATCACCCCGAGAGCATTAAATATTGGGATTAAAAATTCTAAAGGTGATGTTATTGTCATACTCGGTGCACATACGGTTATAGATACTGATTTTATTGCCTTAAATAATAAATATTTGAATGAACAAGGGGTTAAGGTAACGGGTGGGACGCAGATAAATATTGGAAAAACTTTCAGACAAAAGTTGATCGGACTGGTGATGGGACTTCCATTCGGTATCAGCAGCGCAGCATACAGATGGAGTAAAAAAGAGCAGTTTGTTGATACGGTTGTATATGCAGCTTATCGAAGAGAACTGTTTGATGAGATCGGTTATTTTGAGGAAAAATTTTCTATTTCAGAAGATGCTGAAATAAACTGGCGCGTCAGACAAAAAGGATATAAAATTTTTTATTCACCCCGGATTAAGACTTACTATTTCCCCAGAAATAAAATTATTGGATTTCTGAAACAATTATTTCGATATGGTATTTTAAGAGTCAATGTTGTAAAGAAACATCGGGATGCTTTGAAAATTATTCATTTAATTCCGAGTATATTTGTACTTGTAGTACTAAGTTTGATAATCCTTCTCACATTAAAATCTATATTTCTCGAAATATTAATTTTTATAATTTGTATCCATTTTCTGGTAAGTTTGGTTACTTCTTTTAGATACTTGAAATCTGATCAATACAGATTTCTCTTATTTATTCCGTTTTTAATATTTCTCATGCATTTTTTCTGGGGATTAGGATTCATCGTAGGTTTAATTTTACCCAAATCAAAAAGATGGTAGTTTTAGTTGTCTAAAACTCTCGAAAAAATAATAGTTCTCCTTACAGATTTTATTACCATTAACCTGGCGTTTATTATTTTCTTTAAGCTGAGGGTGGAGTCGGGGTGGTTTAGACTGCTGATCACACCTGAATTTTTTATCCCGATGCTTATTATTTACTTCTACTGGGTGATCATTTTTACTTTCGTAGGGATGTACCGTACATGGTTTGCTGCTTCGCGGTTTGATGAAATTTCAACTCTTTTTAAGGCATCCTTCTTTGGCATTTTTATCCTCTTCATCCTTATTTTCATCGACGATTACCTGCACGGTGTGGCTTCGGCTAACAGGATCCTGATATTTATTTACTGGGGATTATTCATCCTGCTGGTTGGAGGGGGACGCCTGATCATCCGCAGCGTTCAGCGTAATCTTCTCATAAAGGGAGTGGGAAGAAAAAACGCTCTCATAATCGGGTTTAATAAAAAAGCTGTTGAGGTTGGTAAGCAGCTGGAGGAACATAGAGCACTTGGACTCGATGCCCTGGGTTATCTTGCTGTACGAGAAGTGAATATCGGGAAACAGGAGAACGGAATTACAGTTATCGATTCTATTCACAACATTGAAAATATCATCGATGAAAAGAATATTAAAGAAGTCATTATCGCTCTTGAAAGAGAAAACAACGATGTCCTTATTGAAATTATTGGTAAGTGTGAACCTAAAAATGTGGGACTGAAAATCGTCCCCGACCTCTATGAGATCCTGAGCGGACAGGCAAGAACCTCACAGATCTACGGTATCCCTCTTATCGATATTATGCCGCAGCTGATGCCTGAATGGGAGAAGCGTTTAAAGAGAGTTCTGGATGTATTCTTCTCGTTTCTTATACTCGTGATTTCTACTCCGGTTATAATTATCTCTGCCATCGCAATAAAACTTGACAGCAAAGGTCCCATCTTTTTTATCCAGGAAAGAAGCGGTATGGACGGCGAACCTTTCAGGATGATCAAGTTTCGTTCTATGTTCGTTGATGCTGAAAAAAGAACGGGCCCCGTATGGTCCGTCAAGGATGATCCCCGCATAACCCGCGTCGGAAAAATTATCAGGAAGCTCCGTATCGATGAGATCCCACAGATGGTGAATGTTCTTAAGGGGGAAATGAGTATGGTGGGACCTCGTCCCGAACGGCCGTACTTTGTTGATAAACTCGCTGAAGAGATTCCTTATTATAAAAGAAGGCTTAAGGTTCGTCCCGGCATAACCGGCTGGGCTCAGGTAAAGCATAAATATGACGAAAATATTGAGGATGTAAAGGTTAAATTAAGATATGACCTGTTTTATATCGAAAATATGTCGCTTCGGATGGATTTTAAGATTATCTTTCGGACTATTTTTGTTGTGCTTTTTGGAAAGGGGCATTATAATTAAGTTAGTAAAGTTAAATATATTCTTTCCAGTACAGGATTAAAAAATTATATGCCAGGTAAATCTCTTATTATTATTCCTACATACGATGAAATCGATAATATCAGCCGGCTGATCCCTGATCTGCTGGAAAGATATGAAAATCTGGATGTTCTTGTTGTTGATGACAATTCTCCGGATGGATCCGGAGATTATGTGGAGGGACTCTCAAAACAGAACCCCCGGATAAAAATTATAAGACGTGAAGGTAAAAAAGGACTGGGAACCGCATATATCGCGGGGTTTAAATACGCTATTGCACACGATTACGATTACATCTTCGAAATGGATGCTGATTATTCACACGATCCAAAGGAAATCAAGAATTTTCTGGAGGCTGCAAAGCAGTACGACCTGGTACTGGGCAGCCGGTATGTGAAGGGAGTTAATGTAATAAACTGGCCTATGCGCAGACTCCTGCTCAGCTACTTTGCAAATAAATATACACGGTTTATAACCGGGATGCCTATTCAGGATGCTACCGGCGGATTCAAATGTTTCCGAAGGAATGTGCTTGAATCGATCAGCCTGGATCAGATTGTTTCAAACGGCTATGCTTTCCAGATTGAGATGACTTTCAAAGCATGGAAGAAAGGTTTTAAAGTCGGTGAGATTCCAATAGTTTTTGTGGATCGCATGAAAGGTACATCCAAAATGTCAAAGAAGATCGTTCGTGAAGCAATATTCATGGTGTGGAAGCTCAGGATCAGAAGCGTTCTCGGTATTCTTTAGTGAGGAATGAATTGGATCTTTCCATTATCACTGTTAATTACAACGTCAAAGAATTTTTACAGAACCTCATCCATTCTATTCATAAAGCCGCTCAGAATCTTTCTTATGAAATTATAATTGTTGATAATGCATCTTCCGACGGCAGTGTTGAGTTTATTACTGAAAAGTTTCCTGAAGTTAAACTTATTGCAAACGATGAAAACCTTGGTTTCGGGAAGGCAAATAACCAGGGACTAAGAATAGCGAAGGGTAAGTATATCCTCCTCATTAACCCGGATGCTATTGTAAGTGAGGATACATTTACCAAAATGATCTCATTTTTTGAAATGCATCCTTCAGCAGGATTAGCAGGATGTAAGATCCTCAACCCCGATGGCACACTCCAGCTTGCATGCAGGAGAAGCTTTCCGGGGCCCTGGACATCTTTTACTAAAGTTACAGGACTAAGCAACCTTTTCCCGAATTCCCGCCTCTTCGCCAGGTATAACCTCACATTTAAAGACGAGAATCAGTCATATGAAGTTGATGCTATTTCCGGTTCATTTATGATGATGAAAAGAGAGGTTTATGAAAATACCGGCGGATTTGACGAAGACTATTTTATGTACGGCGAAGATCTTGATCTCTGCTACCGCATTCAACAGGCAGGATTTAAAGTATATTATGTGCATGAAACTCAGATCATCCACTATAAAGGAGAAAGCACGAGGCGGAGCAGTCTTGATGAGACAAAGTTTTTCTACGATGCAATGCACCTCTTTGTAAAGAAGCATCTTTCAAGTTCACTTCTCGTTCAGTTCATACTTCGAACGGCGATTGGTATAAGAAAGATCCTTTCATTTCTCGGGAAGAGAAAACTCGTTCTTCTTGCCGTTATACTTGATTTTATATTTTTTGATCTTTCACTCTTTATCTCTGAGGCAATCTACCAGTCAGTGCGGACCTGGAGAGGTTTTCCACAGTTCAGTATCCCTATAGTATATACTATTCCGGCCCTGTCGTACATAATAGTCGCTGCCTGCATATGGTGTTTATAGAAGAGACAGTCTCTCTGTATTAAAATCATTGGCTGCAATATTAACAAGCTTTTTTATTCTGTCGGCTCTTACTTTCTTCTTCAAAGACTTTGCCTACAGCAGGGCAATTGTAATCATAACTTATCTGCTGTTATTTGTTATCCTGGTATTATGGCGCGTAATCTTAAAATTAGGTTTTAAGGTCGGGGTAAATAAGGAAGTATATTCAAGCAGGAAAACTCTCATTGTAGGTATAAATGAAACAGCAGTTAAAATTGCAGATACGCTGAAAGCAAAACAGATGGATTATCATACAATCACCGGGCTGATAAGTCTCACCCCTAAAGATATAGGAAGAAAATTTGGTGAATGGGAGGTTGTCGGCAGTATTGAGAATATCATAAAAGTTATCCGTGAAAGAAATATAGATGAGGTTATTTTCTCTCCGCAGGAACTTTCTTATTCGCAGATGATGTCGGTAGTATCAGCCTGTCAGAATGAAAACACAGAGTTCAAGATCATCGGTAATAACCTCGATTTCCTTGTGGGCAAGGCCTCGGTCTCGGTGCTCGATGAAATTCCCCTGATCGGAATAAAGTATAATATCACCAGTCCCGCGATGAAATTTTTCAAAGCTGTATTCGATTTTACCCTTGCTTTGATTGTTTTGTTTTTAGTTTATCCTTTCATATATTTGACCGCGAAAGTTAGTTCCCGCAATACTGATTTTAGGAAGTTTATACTGAAAGTTCCTTCAATTCTCATGGGGAAAATGAGCTTTGTAGGACCGGAAGATCCTTCCGGATACAAAGACCTTTACCTGGGGAAAAAAGGATTAACAGGATTGTGGTATATAGAAAATGTAGAGAAAAAAGATCAGGAAAAACTGGATATTCTTTATGCAAAAAATCAGAATATTTGGTTTGATCTTGAAATTTTGGCAAAATCACTAAACAAAATGTTGACGAAACATTCCTGATATGGCTAAGACAATATTAGATTTTGAAAAACCGATACATGAGCTTGAGTCACGCCTTGAGGAGATGAAGAAGTATTCGGATAAGATGGACATTGCAAAGGAGATTGTTAAACTTGAAGATAAGGTTAGGCAATTGAAAGAAGGCATTTACAAGGATCTTACCAGGTGGCAGAGAGTTCAGCTAGCAAGGCATCCCGACAGACCTTTTACGCTGGATTATATTTACGGAATGACAAATAATTTTGTAGAACTTCACGGCGACAGAAATTATAAAGATGATAAGGCTATTGTGGGCGGTCTCGCAGAGCTAGACGAATACAAGGTTATGATCATTGGTCATCAGAAGGGGCGTGATACTAAATCAAACCTCTTCAGGAACTTCGGCATGCCTAATCCTGAGGGCTACCGCAAGGCTCTCCGTTTAATGAAACTTGCCGAAAAGTTTAATAAGCCGATCATTACCATGCTTGATACTCCCGGTGCTTATCCCGGTATAGAAGCCGAAGAAAGAGGTCAGGCCGAAGCAATTGCAAAGAATCTTTTTGAAATGAGCCGGCTTACGGTTCCGATAATAGTAGTAATAATAGGTGAAGGTGCCAGCGGAGGAGCGCTAGGTATAGGAATAGGCGACAGGATACTGATGCTTGAAAATTGCTGGTATTCGGTTATATCTCCTGAATCATGTTCAAGTATTCTCTGGAGAAGCTGGGACTATAAGGAACAGGCTGCGGAAGCATTAAAGCTGACCGCTCCCGATCTCCTTGAACAAAAGATCATAGATCGAATAGTTCCTGAACCCACGGGCGGTGCACATACCGATCACGAGGCTATAGCGGATACTCTTAAAAATATTCTTAAAGAAGAACTTGCAGCACTTGTTAAGATTAAACCTGAAAAACTTATCCAGGGCCGCCTCGAAAAATTCGGTAAAATGGGATCCTATACCGAGTAGCAAATTGTTTAAGGTATCCAGCAATTCCCACTGTTTAATATTTCAACAAATTACCCCCAAAAATTTGTCCAGAACCGTCCATGAACCGTCTTAACTCCGGCCCAGGAACTGGCATATCCCATCATTCACCTGAGTTTTATGCCCATCTTTGAGTCCGGAGATGGATATTCCATAACACTATTCTTTTTTATAACTTTACCTCGTAAAATTTAACCGGAAATGCTGATACACAAAACAAATGTGCGTGTTCGTTATGCAGATACCGATCAGATGAAGTATGTGTATAATGGTAAATATTTTGAATACTTTGAGGTAGGGCGTACCGAAATGATGCGCGAGCATGGCCTTCCTTACAGTATGATAGAAAAAAGCGGTTATCAGATGCCCGTACGTGAAGCGCTGCTTAAATTCAAAAACCCTGCTTTTTATGATGAATTGCTGGAGGTTGAAACCAGGGTTGAAAATCTTCCGGAATTAAAGGTTCATATAGATCACACAATCCGCAGTCTTGACCGGGATGTTATCATTGTTGAAGGTTATATAGTGCTGGTATTTATTAATATGGAAACCCGAAAGCCGGTCAGACCTCCTGAATTTTTTTATAATGCGATCAAATCGTTTTTTGAGTAAATATGATAACTGAATCAATCCGAGAAACAATAAACAAAGCTCTGAAAGAAGATATTAAAACCGGGGATGTTACCAGCCTGGCTATAATCCCGGATGATAAAAAAGCCTCGGCTGAATTCCTCGTTAAACAGGAAGGGGTTCTGGCAGGATTTGAAATCGCTGAAACCTGCTTTAAGGAGTTCGATCCTGAAATATCATTTACAAAATATTATTCCGATGGTGATAAGGTGCTACCGGGAACGGTTGCGGCAGTAGTAGAAGGTAAAGCACAATCAATCCTTACTGTGGAAAGAACCGCCTTAAATTTTTTCCAGAGGATGAGCGGAATTGCAACAATGACTCATCAATTCACTGAAAAGATAAAGCATACTAAAGCCCGGCTTATAGATACCCGTAAAACTGTGCCTGGATTAAGGGAACTGGATAAGCTTGCTGTAAAGTTTGGCGGAGCAGAGAACCACAGGATAGGTCTGTATGATATGTTCCTTATAAAGGATAATCATATTGAGGTTGCCGGCTCAATTACCGAAGCTGTAAAAGCCTGTAAGGACTGGAGAAATAAAAATAATCCCGATCTTAAAATTGAAGTTGAAACTAAAAATCTTGATGAGGTAAAAGAAGCGCTGGCCTGCGGTGTTGATGTAATAATGCTCGATAATTTTAATCTTGAACTCACAAAAGAAGCTGTCCGCCTGGTAAACGGTAAAGTAAAAATTGAAGCATCGGGAATGGTGAACATAGATACTGTAAAAGCTATTGCCGAAACAGGGGTTGATTACATCTCTGTCGGAGCACTTACTCACAGCGTCAAAGCTCTCGATATCTCACTCAATGTAAAGCTGACATAAAATAAATGATATTTGACAAGCTCAAACAACTCACTAAGGATACCGCTATATACGGCATCAGTACGATGGTTGGACGCTTCCTCTCGTTTCTGCTTGTACCTTTCTATACAAATATTTTCCATCCTGCCGAATACGGAATAATTGCCAACATTTACATATTTATTGGGATATTTAACATAGTATATGTGTATGGAATGGATGCTGCTTACCTGAAATTTGCAGGACTCCCTTCCGACAGCCGCGAAAAGGACCTCTTCTCAACTCCTTATCTTACGGTCTTTGTCTCAGGTATATTTTTGTCAATACTGATGGTTCTCATCAGAGGTCCGGTGTTCGATCTGCTTGAAGTCCCGGTTAATTATTATTACCTGATGTATTATTCAGCCGGGATATTATTCCTCGATTCAATTGCTGTAATGCCTTTTATACAGCTCAGACTTCAAAGAAAAGCGAAAAAATTCGCTTCATTCAAGTTGATAAATATCGGCGTGAATATTATCCTTAACCTGGTCCTGATCCTGAAATTCGGAATGGGGATCGAGGCTGTCCTTATCAGTAATCTGTTTGCTTCTCTTTCTTCACTGCTTCTTTTGCTTCCCGACATCCTGAAAGAATTTCATCTGAAATTTGATGTAGTCCTGCTAAAGAAATTGCTGAAATTCGGACTGCCTTATCTACCTGCAGGATTATCTTCAATGCTCATCCAGGGGATTGACAGACCGATACTCGGTAAAATGACAAACCTGGATACTGTAGGAATCTACAATGCCTGCTACAAGCTGGGTATCTTTATGATGCTCTTTGTTAATATGTTCCAGTATGCGTGGCAGCCTTTTTTTCTTCAGAATGCAGAAGAGAAAAATGCAAAGGAGATATTTTCAAAGGTGCTGACCTATTTTACTCTCGCGTCAGCTTTAATCCTGGTAATCCTGTCTCTGTTCATCGATAATATAGTAGCCATTCCTCTTCTTCACGGCAGGACATTAATTGATTCAGCATACTGGGGAGGAATTTCGATAGTACCCATCATCCTCTTTGGATATTTATTCAATGGTCTGTACGTTATTTTTACTGCGGGGATTTATATCGAGGAAAAGAGTATGTATATCCCATTAATAACTGGCATCGGGGCAGTCGTGAACATAGTTGTCAATATTTTTTTAATCCCTGTCTGGGGAATAATGGGTGCGGCTTATGCCACCCTGGCTGCTTATATTGCAATGGCAGCAGGTTTGTATATAGTGACTCAGAAATTCTACAGGATTGAATATGAGATTGCAAAACTGAGTAAAATATTTTTTGCCATTCTGATTGTGGGCGGTATATATTATTACCTGTTTTATTCAGATCAGCTTTACTTCAGTTATAAAGTTTTATTACTGGCACTCTTTTCAGTTTACCTTTATATATTTGTTTTTGATAAGAAGGAAATTGACTTTTTAAGAACAAAAATTGCTTCACTAAAACAGAACAGGAAATAATGAACACGGAGATTAAGGTTAAGGTAAAAAGACTAACTCCTGATTTTAATGATATAGAACTGCCGAAGTATTCAACTCAAGGCAGTGCGGGAATGGATATAAGAGCAGCAGTTGAAGATAAATTCATTCTTAAAGCGGGCGAAGTCGGACTGGTGCCCACAAACCTGGTAGTTGAGATTCCGGAAGGGTATGAAATACAGGTGCGTCCGAGGAGCGGATTAGCTGTTAAACACGGGATCGGAATCCTGAATTCTCCCGGAACGATTGATTCTGATTACCGCGGTGAAGTAAAAATAATTTTGATGAATTTCGGTAAAGAGGATTTTGTTATAAAACGCGGTGACAGAATTGCACAGCTGGTATTATCAAAAGTGTATCGTGCAGCACTCGAAGAAAATTCTGATCTGATGAAAACCAAAAGGGGAGAAGGCGGCTTCGGACACACAGGTAAAAATTAATTCAGAAATATTTATAACCTGCCCAATCGAGCAAAAAAGTATCTAAAATTTTTTTAACTTGCGTTCAGTGAAATTCAAATCTCTACCACCAAAAAATTTCTTTTTTCATGTCAGATTTTATTCATTTACATAATCATACTCACTATAGCTTACAGGACGGAGCGTGTACAGTTGATGACCTGGTCCGGGCTGCTAAACGAAATAACATGCACTCGGTTGCATTAACAGATCATGGAGTGATGTATGGGATAGCAGAGTTTTACAAGAAAGCAAAGAAGGAAGGAATTAAACCTATTGTAGGAATGGAAGCCTACATTGTAACCGACGGATCAAGGTTCGACAGGGGAAAAGAAAATGACGGTAATGGCAGAAAAAAATCGAAACATTACAATCATCTGATCCTGCTTGCAAAAAATAAACAGGGATACCAGAATTTATCTAAACTTTCCACCCTGGGACATACAGAAGGTTTTTATTACAAACCCAGGATTGACCTTGAACTTCTAAGAAAATACCGTGATGGTCTGATTTGCACTTCAGCCTGTGCGGGAGGTGTTGTGTCAACTCATCTCATAAACGGCAACTATGATAAGGCCAGGGAGATAGCTAAAATATTCAAGGATATTTTTGATGACGATTTCTACCTCGAAATACAGGACCACAATATGGATGTGGAGCAGCCTGTTCTTGCTGGAATGCCGAAACTTTCAAAAGAGCTCGGGATAAAGCTGGTTGCCACAAACGACTGCCATTATATTGAAAAAGATCACGCTTACGCACACAATATCCTTCTCCTGTTGTCAGATAAGAACGGGGCTGATTACAGGCAGCTCAGGTATGGAACAGACCAGGTTTATTTTAAAAGCCAGGATGAAATGATAAAGCTGTTCCGTAAATATAAAGGTGCGGTTGAGAATACGCTGGAGATTGATTCAAAGATAGATCTTAAGCTTGAGACAGAGGGGCATTATTATCCTCAGTTCCCTATTCCTGACGACGTCCCGGCGAAAAATGCAGAGGAGTATTTTGAACTGCTTGCAAAAGAGGGACTGCAGAAAAGAGTAAAGGAAATATCGCCGGAAGTGCAGGAAAGATTTGATTTTGAGATTGATACTATTAAAAAAATGGGTTTTGCCGGGTATTTCCTGATCGTTCAGGACTTCATCAATGCAGCAAAAAGAATGAGTATTCCCGTTGGCCCGGGAAGAGGAAGTGTTGCCGGAAGCCTGGTTGCGTACACGCTTGGTATTACAAACATAAACCCGCTTGAATATAACCTGCTTTTTGAAAGGTTTCTGAATCCTGCTCGTAAATCAATGCCTGATATTGATGTTGATTTTGCTGATGATAAGCGGGGCGAAATAATCGACTATGTACGCGAAAAATATGGAAATGATTGTGTCAGCCAGATAATTACATTCAACCGATTATCTTCAAAAGCAGTAATCAGGGATGTTGCACGTGTACTTAAGATCCCTATTCCTACTGTTAACAAAATAACCAAATTCATTCCTTCGAAATTCGGGAAGGTTTATACTATTGACCAGGCATTAGCTGAGGTGCCGGAGCTGAAATGGGTGAAGGACTCTAAAGAGAGCGAAATTCAGGATCTGATTAAATATGCTAAAGTGCTGGAAGGCATGAACCGGAATGCATCGAAGCATGCAGCCGGAGTAGTGATCACTCCTGAGGAAGTGAGTAACTATGTGCCGCTTGCCAATGCCGTTTCACAGACAGATATAGTGACCCAGTATAATATGAAAGAAATTGAAAGCTGGGGACTGCTAAAGATGGATTTCCTGGGGCTTCGTACGCTGACGATCATACGTGATGCTTTAGCGCTAATTAAGAAAAACCATGATGAAGATATTGATATAGATAATATTCCGCTGGACGATGAAAAAACACTTCAGCTTTTTTCCAAAGGACAGACAACAGGTATATTCCAGTTTGAATCTGCCCCAATGCGTGAATATCTTAAAAAACTAAAACCCACCAGTCTCAGCGACCTTTCCGCAATGAATGCATTATACAGACCCGGACCAATGGAATTCATTGATGATTTCATTGACCGGAAATTCGGTTTGAAAGAAGTGGTTTATCAGCATTCTGTTCTGGAACCTATTCTTAAGGAGACGTACGGTATTATTGTATACCAGGAACAGGTAATACAAATTGCAAACAGGGTCGGGGGAATGAGTCTTGCCGAAGCAGATATTCTACGGCGGGCAATGGGGAAAAAAGACCTGGCCGCAATGAAAGAGCAGAAGGAAAAGTTCACGGCAGGGGCTGTTAAAAACGGCATATCAAAAAAAATAGCTGAAGAAATTTTTGAGGCAATAGATAAATTTGCCAATTACGGGTTTAATAAGAGTCACGCTGTTGCCTACAGTTATGTTGCTTACCAGACTGCCTATCTAAAGGCTCATTATACGGCCGAGTTCCTTGCGGCCAACCTGACTAATGAATTCGGAAATTCAGATAAAGTTGCACTTTTCCTTGAAGATTGTCGAAAGCTGAAGATAGAGGTACTGCCGCCTGATATAAATAATCCCTCGGTTACATTCGACGTACAGGACGGTAAGATAAGGTTTGGTATGTCGGCTATAAAGAATGTCGGAATCTCTGCGGTTGAAGAAATAATCAGGACCAGAGATAAACTGGGAAGAGATTTTATCAGCATCTTTGATTTCTGTGCCAATGTAGATACGCATCTTGTCAACAAAAGAACTCTTGAAGGCCTGGTTCTTGCCGGCGCTCTCGATTCTCTTGACAGAATTCGTTCAAGGCAGCTGGCCGCAGTTGAATTAGCGATTGATTACGGTAATAAAGCACGTAACTCTTCACTTAATGCAGAAAATAGTTTGTTTGGGGGGATGGAAGAAGTTGTAAAACTTACAGAACCAAACCTTCCTGAACTATCTGCCTGGACGCAAAAAGAAAGACTTGCAAAGGAGAGAGAGGTACTTGGTTTTTATGTAACCGATCACCCGTTAAGGAAGTTTGAACTTGAGTACAGATCTTTCGCATCAATCCAGCTCGGGGATACAGAAAAGCTGGAGGATACTGATGTTGTTCGGGCCTGCGGTGTCGTTACTGAATTGAAAACCAAAATTGATAAATCAAACCGGACAATGGCGTTCCTTAAACTGGATGATTTCTCCGGGTCGTGCGAATGTATTATGTTTTCGAAAGTATATGATGAATACGGCAAATATATTCAGCCGGAAGAATGCGTTTTAATCATCGGGAAGACCGAAAGCAGCGGTGATGCGGTGAAGCTGCATATCGACAAAGTCATCCCTCTGCAGGAAACGAAAAATGAGCTGACCGAAAGCATTAAACTAAATATTGACAGGAAACGTCACCCCCTTGATAAAATTTCCGAACTGAAAAATATTCTGGATCAAAATGAAGGGACAACTCCTCTCTACATCGATCTGGTAAACAACGGATCCAAACCCGCCAGGTTCAGTCTGAAAAATAAGAGAGTACAAATAAGTGATCGGTTTATAGATGAAATCACAAATTGTCTCGGTGAAGATTCTATCTCATTTGTATGTAAGAAATAACCGGCTTCTTATAATAAGTTTATAATTGTATAACTTCCTTCATTTTTGTATCATTAATATTCCGATTTTATTTAACATGTGAAGGCATTGAAAAGTAATGGCACAGAAAACGAATGAAAGGCCCTGGGCTTTAATACTGGGGGCTTCCTCCGGTTTCGGCGGCGCTGTCTCAATAAAGCTTGCCGAAGACGGTTATAATATTTTCGGAGTGCATCTTGACAGACAGGCTACAATGCATAATGTCGACAGGATCACCGATAATATTAAATCAAATGGTTCTGAGGCGCTATTTTTCAATGTGAATGCTGCGGATGCCGAGAAAAGAAAAGAAGTTATCGGAGAGATCAAAAAAATTGCAGGAGGGAAGCCGGTAATAAAAGTACTGCTTCATTCTCTCGCTTTTGGTACTCTCAAACCTTTTATCCAGCATAGTGATGTGCAGCCTATTACCAAAGCCCAGATGGAGATGACCCTGGATGTTATGGCTCATTCACTTGTTTACTGGGTGCAGGAATTGATGATGGAAAATCTTTTTATGCGTCAGGGCAGGATCTTCGCTATGACAAGTTCCGGAAGCAAAGCAGTGATCCCTTTTTATGGAGCTGTTTCGGCGGCTAAAGCTTCACTGGAATCTCACGTCAGACAGCTTTCCACAGAACTAGGTGAAATGGAGATATCAGTCAATTCTATTATGGCAGGTGTAACCGATACACCGGCATTACGAAAAATTCCGGGCAATGTTCCGATGATTGAAGTTGCAAAAAGAAAGAATCCCCGCAACAGGCTGACAACTCCGGAAGATATTGCCAAAGTTATAAGCATACTTTGTAAGGATGGAGGAGAGTGGATTTCTGGCTGCGTCATAAATGCCGACGGCGGCGAAGATAGTGTTAATTATGTTGGTCAGGGGGGAGAACAAGTTTAATTAAGTTCAAATAAGGATGGAAAAATGAAAACAATAACAATAACTGATGATAACTTCGATGAAGAAGTTGTTAAATCTGACAAACCGGTTTTAATTGATTTCTGGGCAACCTGGTGCGGTCCTTGTAAGATGATTGCCCCGATCGTCGAAGAACTGGTAGATGAATATGAAGGAAAAGCTAAGATAGGAAAGCTTGATGTTGATAATAACCAGCAAACCGCTATTAAATTTGGAGTACGCAGTATTCCAACAATTCTGATATTTAAGGATGGAAAACTAAAAGATACTATTATTGGTGCAGTACCGAAGGGACAGATCGTACAGAGACTAAACTCGGCGATAGCCTGATCATTTAATTAATCATATCCCATCGGAGTTTATGTATAAAATTTTAATTACCGATGCGGTCGATAAGAAATGCAAGACAATTCTTGAATCAGCCGGCTTTGAGGTTACTTTCGAAGCCGGTATGCCTCCCGAAAAAATCAAATCAATTATCAGCGGTTATAATGCTTTAATAGTCAGGAGTGAGACGCAGGTTGACCATGAACTGATCTCCCTGATGGAGGACATGACAGTTATAGGCAGAGCAGGTACCGGGGTTGATAATATTGATGTTGACAGCGCTACCCGAAAAGGTATAATTGTTATGAACACGCCGGGCGCAAACACAATATCCACAGCAGAGCATACCATGGCTTTGATACTGGGGATGTGCCGAAATATAGCGTCTGCTAACCAGTCGATTAGAGCAGGGAAATGGGAACGTAAGAAGTTTAAAGGTACTGAACTGGAGGGAAAGACGCTCGGCGTAATCGGACTTGGAAAAGTAGGCCGGGAAGTTGCAGTGCGTGCCGGGGCTTTCGGAATGAAGGTTATTGGTTATGATCCGGTTATCTCAGTTGAATCAGCCGGCAGACTCGGAGTAGATTTTGTTAATCTTGATAAAATATTTTCAGACTCCGATCTTATTACCGTACACGTTCCATTAACAGAAGAAACAAAAAACCTGGTTTCAAAAGAAACGCTTGACAAATGCAAAAAAGGAGTAAAAATAATAAATTGTGCAAGAGGAGGAATCGTAAATGAAGAGGCAATTCTCGAAGCGTTAGAAATCGGAAAGGTTTCCGCAGCGGCATTTGATGTATATGAAACTGAGCCACCGGACCTGAGAGCAAAACTCTTTCAGCACGATAAAGTATTAACCACACCTCATCTTGGAGCCTCTACAGAAGAAGCTCAGGAAAAAGTTGCCGTACAAATAGGGGAACAGATCGTTGATTTATTAAAGAATAAAATTGTGAAGGGGACAGTGAACGCCGCTTCCTTTGAAGCCCTGGGTAACGAGGAATTAAATCCGTACCTGATATTAGCCGAAAAACTTGGTCAGCTTCTGTCACAGTTAAATAAGGGCCATCTCAAAATCCTCAATATTAATCTCAGCGGTCAGTTCCTTCACAAATATTCGGAAATCCTTTCGAAAAGTTTCTTAAAAGGTTTTTTATCCAGAAAGATTGACGAACCTGTCAATCTTGTTAACTCAAAACTTTTTGCAGAAGAACGCGGCATCATACTTAACGAAGTTAATTCGAATGAGAATGAAAATTACAAAAACCTTATTTCTGTGGGGTTCATCGGGGAGAAAGATCGAAAGGTCCTTACCGGAACGGTCTTTGGGAAAGAAGAACTCAGAGTAGTCAAAATTGACGGGTACAGGGTTGAACTCAGGCCTGAAGGGTATATGCTGTTATATAAAAATATCGACAAACCGGGAATGTTGGCCGCAGTCGGCAGGATATTATCTGAAGAGAATATTAATATAGCGGGATTATCATTAGGACGACAGGACAGCGGTAATGAAGCCCTGACTGTAATAGCCACTGATGAAGAAATCGGTAAAAAAGCAATTGACAGAATATTATCAACGGATGGTATCTGGAATGTATTAACGGTCTACATATGAATTAAGCGGAAATAAACTATGTTGACATTTGTTCCTAAAAAACTTTAATTCACTATTGGTTATTCAAGACCTTAAAACTTGACAAAATTAACAGGTTATAGTATTTTAATTTTTGTTCTATGACCAAAATTATATTTTGAACAAAATCTGAGGATAATTCTGGAATTTGCTACTACATTTCTTTAATACTTACAAATCAACCACTATTCAAGGAGAGCGTTATGATAAAAAGATTTCCTGTTATTATAATTGTGCTGGTACTATTTAGTGCACTTGCCTTTGCACAATCTTCCAGTTACACAAGAGTTAAAGCTAAGGCAGCACCTAAATACGTTAAAGTAAATCCTAACGACGCCAGCAATTTTTATGTTGAATATAAAAACCGTCAATTACATTCTGCAAACAAACCAGCTGGTGGAGCGCAGGATTTAGTTTATTGCAACTGGGATTGGCCTAGCAACAGCTGGACTCCCGCTTCTACTTTTATGTATGATTTTACAGGTGATGGTGTTCTGGATCCTTTTGCATTCGCTACGGATCAGGATCCTCAGCGTGCTGGAATTTTTGGCTTCGTTGATGATTTCGGTCAATCACAATATTATCTATATGGATTGACAGGCACAGGTACACCTGTAAGAACCGGTTGGAACTCACATTTATTTATGGGTGAAGATGGGGTTGTATATGTAGCAATATATGACTTTTTAAATAGCAACGGTAATATAAATGACCACGTATGGAAAATTGATTTACTTAGTGATCCCGGAACAGGCGAGCAGCTAACTGATTCACTGACTGCTTTAGAAGGCGGCTGGGCTCGTTTCGCTAAGGATGGTAATAATAATTTCTGGGAACTGGTAGATAATTCAGCGGCATTCCCTCTGAATATTGCAGCTTCTACTGATGGAGCAAGTACTTTTGCTGTTATCGATTCAGTTGGTAGCAATGATCCTACTTTCTGGGGAACTGATTTCGGTAATGATCCGATCATCAATGCACATGGAGATAAAATCTCAGTTGTTACCTCAGTCGCTAAAGCCGGCGGATTAGGTGAAGTTTACGGCGATCCTGACACTATGGATCCGGACAGTGCAAGTGGATTGTATCACTGGTATTCCACTGACGGCGGCGGAACCTGGCAGGGTGAAATGATCATGCATGATGGATCTGGTGAACTTACAAATAGACCAACTTACGAAATCTATTTCTACCAGTTTGACATAGGTTCGCAGTATGTTGATATGCAGGGAGTTACTCACGTAGTTCACGGCGGAACAAATTCGGTTGGAGTTAGAACAGCTTATAACGATACAAGTAATGTTTATCCGATAGGATACTGGAATGACAGAGATAAAAACTGGATTTCGGTTGAATTACCAGCTGTTGAACAGTATGATTATAGCTTAGATGGATCATTATTTGTTGGAAACATGAACGGTTCTCAGAGACCCTTTGTTAAAACTGACTCTACCGGACAGCTTGTTGTTGTAATGTGGGCTCGTCCCCAGTTCAGCGGCGAACCGGGTGCAAGTTCAGTAAACATATATGAGGATCCGAACGGAGTAGAAACCTCTTTCTTCTATTATGACATTGTTTATGCATATTCAGAAGACTATGGTGTAACATTCAGTGATCCGGAAATTGCATATTCAGTTCCTAACGAGGAAAACTATTGGCCTCAAATAGCTGAAGTTGAAACTCAGGGTGATGTAGCGATTGTTCATTTCATCTCATATTATGATGAAATTCCGGGAACAAATGTATTGGGTGAAAATTCATTATCTCCTGGAATCTGGAAATACAATACAGTCAGCTTTAACTTTACTCCTGTTTCAGTTAAGGATGATCATCAGGTTGTAAATAAATTTTCACTTGAGCAGAATTATCCGAATCCGTTCAACCCAACAACTAAAATCAGTTATACTTTACCTGAGAAGAGTAATGTTGAGCTGAAAATTTATAATATGCTTGGCCAGGAAGTTACTACTTTAGTGAATGGCGAGCAGGAAGTTGGATCTCATTCGATTGATTTCAATGCATCGAATTTAGCATCCGGACTTTATATCTATAAAATTCAGGCCGGCAATTTTACTCAGTCAAAGAAAATGATGTTGTTGAAGTAAAATTATTTAATTAAGTTATGAGGGCGGATTTCTTTGAAAAATTAGAATATCCGCCCTTTTTTGTATTAGATTGATTTTAAAACTCAATGTCGGGGAGAGGATTAAAGTTACTACCAAAAAACAACTTCAGAACATAACTTCTTTATGTAAATAAAAGTCATTAATTATGATGGAGAAAAGATGAAAAATTCGATTACTAAAATTTTCATTCTAGTGCTCCTCTTATTTTCTTCTACTCTTATTTTCGCACAATCAGGAGTAGGAAAATTAAGTGGTAAAGTGATCGATGCCGATACAAAAGAACCTCTTATCGGCGCGAACGTAGTAGTATTAAACACTGAAAAAGGTGCCGCAACAGATGTAAACGGTAACTATTTCATACTTAATATTACGCCGGGCACTTACGAGGTGAAATTCAGTTATGTTGGTTATGCCCCAAAAACAATTCAGAATATCAGGGTTGTTGCCGGTGTTACCTACGAATTAAATGTTCAATTATCAACTGATTTCTCACTTCCCGAAATAGTTGTTCAAAGCAATAAGCTTTTTGAGGAAAAGGCTACCAATACCGTAAAGGTATTCGATGCCGATCAGATCTCTAAGTTACCTGTAAGAGGAGTTACTAATATTGCTTCTTTGCAGGCCGGTGTTGTTGTTCAGGAAGGAAGCGGAGGTGTATCGGGTAACGCTGCATTGAATGTAAGAGGAGGCAGAAGCTCCGAAGTATTGTATATAGTAGATGGTGTACCCCAGACTAACCTTTACAATCGCGGGAGCGTTTCGCAAGTTAGTGATAATGCAATTGATCAGATTTCTTTCCAGGTTGGCGGATATGAAGCCAAATATGGACAGGCTCAGTCTGGTATAATAAGTATTACAACCAAATCCGGAGATCCCACTTATAAAATATCGGGTGAGGCTATATCTTCGTATTATCTCGATGACTACGGGTATAACCTTTATTCGGCTAATATAAGCGGGCCGATCATTCCCGGCATAAAAGAACACACGATCTTCCTGTCCGCTGAGCGTGGATGGTACCTCGACAGTAATCCCAGTGCAATCGGGATCAGTTTTCCATCAATAGGGACCTCATATACCATTCGACCCAATGATCCATCCAGTATATGGAGATATTCAGGAAGAACCAAACATCAGTTCGGAGAGTTCACAGCATATCTTTCTGCTAATGTTAATAATCGAATAGCAAAAAACTGGAGCTATCGATTAGCCAAGAATGATGCTTCATTCCAGCAGGAGTTTAGTCAGGATAACTATTCCTTCAGCGGAAGAGTTTCTCAAACAGTAAGCGCAACCACTTTCTGGAATGTGACACTTGGTTACAGGTTGTTCCAGTATGAGAGGTACAATCCTTTCTTAAAGGATAATTTACAGGCTTACGGCGACAGCTCGCTTTGGGCACAAAGATTTGGCGTGACGCTTTTGGGCGATGGACAAAGAACACTGCCAACTGATGAGTATGGAATTTTCAGACCTTACGGTTGGGAAAGTGGATTATACCAGAGAAGAGAAGATGCAGCTTTTATCGGCGACTTTGATCTGACCTCGCAGATTGCCAACCACCTCTTCGAAATAGGAGGCGGCGCAGAATATCATACAGTTAGAGGCTATGGAGTTTATGCTTTTCAGCTTGCAGGCCAATCAGATACACTATCCCTGGGTCAGAAATTTGAAGCTTTGCAGCCGTTCGCATTCGGATATGATGTAACTGGTCAGAATAAAACCACTTCAGATAATGCCAATCAGTTTCTGAGGCCCCGGAAGCCATTCCTTGGCTATGCTTATATCCAGGACCGGTTCGAGCTGGAAGATCTGGTGTTAAACCTTGGAGTTAGGTTAGACTATTTTGACATTAAGTCGTATGTCCTGAATAACCCGGCGCTGCCATATTACGGCGGTTCAAACCAGTTTGATTTTGATCCGGGTGATTTTCACTTAAGAGATCCTGAGGTTGAAATATCACCAAGAATCGGTTTAGGGTTTCCTGTTACCGAATCAACAGTATTTCATGCTCAGTTCGGCAGATTTATACAGCTGCCTGAGTTGAATGATGTATATGCCGGACCATACGATTATGAACAGTTTATTTCATATGATCCGCAGTTTGGTCAGAATGGAGCCCTAAAAGCAGAGGAAACATTACAATATGAGATTGGTTTCCGTCAAATGTTCAATAATGTAGCTGCCATCAATCTGACAGCTTTTTATAAAAATATTAAAGGACTCGTTAATGTGCAGAGTCACCAGTTCCAGAGGATTCCCGGTGGTGAAATTCACACAGCAATCTATCCGGAAAATGCTGACTTCGGTACTACTAAAGGATTAGCATTTTCACTGGATGTAAGCAGAGTTAAGTACTTTGGTCTTTCTCTGAATTATACTTTTTCGATTGCTGAAGGAACCGGTTCTTCAACAAGCTCGAGTCAGACAGCAGTATTCAGGAATCAGGATAACTTACCTCCCAAGGTTATAGCTCCGTTAAATTTTGACCAGAGACATACTGCTACAGCTACAGTTGATTTCTATATACCGGAAGGGGAAATGGGAGTTTTTGAAATGCTTGATGCAAATGTTTTGCTATCATTTAATTCCGGACGTCCATATACACCAGTGGATAAACTGAATCTTGTTGGTGATAATACAATTATTTCAAGCAATCTTGGATATATAAATTCAGCGTACGGACCATCCTCATTCAGAGTGGACTTCCGTCTTGAAAAGTCATTCTATATATCGTCACTTAAACTATCGCCTTATTTGTGGATTCAGAATGTTTTCGATGCTAAAAATGTTGTCTCGGTTTACCGTTCAACAGGCAGCCCTTCCACTACTGACTGGCTGAATACTGCAGAAGGAAGAGCTACCGCACAGCAAGTTGGCGAGGGATATATACAGGATTATACGTCTTATGAGGAGAATCCTGGAAATTATGGTATACCCAGACTAATAAGGCTTGGATTAAAAGTTGACATATCCGGTTTATAATTAAATGAAATGGAATAATTTCACAAGCAATAGGAAATTGAAATGAGAATTAAACAGTTTTTATACTATTTCAGGTTCGTGCCCTTTATAATCCTTCTTTTATCCCTTTCATACGGGTTTAAAGGGGATAATAAAAAAGGAGGCGGACTGAACAAAACCGTTGCCAAAATGAATAATGCTACTTCCGGTAAAGTTGGTGATGGTTACAGAATGCAGATAAACAACCTAAACGTACCGCTTAATAGTAAAGGAGTAATAGCGGAAGTAAATCTTCCTGACGGAGGAAAAGGCAACGGTTATTTTGGGAATCATGAATTTCTTTTTTCCGGCGGTTTCTTCCTGAGCGGTAAAAGAAATGGCGTGGATTGGGCAAACGCTGTTGCTGCTGCCACGCTTGTTGAAGATTATGTACCCGGTACGGTAGCAGGAGGCCAGGCAGATCCAAGGGCTCAGTTGTATGTTCTGAATTCCCAGGATGAACCTTTTGGTCAGTCGTGGCAGGATTGGAAAGATGCCGTAGCTCTTGGTGCCGATTTTTACGATGGTGACGGTGATGGACAATATAATCCGGTCGATCTTAATGGTAATGGTAAGTGGGATGCTGATGAGGATTCACCCGATCTGTTAGGTGATGAAACTATTTGGTGCGTCTATAATGATGGACTTGCCAAAGCACAGAGAAGATGGAATACTATAGATCCACTCGGCATTGAGATCCGCCAGACTGTTTTTGGATTCGCTTCTGCCGGTGCGATTGGAAATCTTCTCTTTATAAGATACAGAATTAACTATGTTGGTTTGAATGCGAATGATCCTGATACCCTTAAAGATGTATACTTCGGTGTCTGGGCTGATCCGGATGTTGGTGAAAATACCGGCTATATTAAGAATCTTGTAGGCTGCGATACTATTAGAAATGCCGGATATACTTATTTGAAAAATCCCAGCCCTGGTGACTGGGGAAATCAGCCGCCCTGTTTTTTGATCGATTTCTTTTCCGGTCCTAAAGCATATATTCCCGGGGTTACATTTATTGATAACAATGGGGACGGAATGTATGATGAGGGCGACACACCACTTGATTCGGCCTATAGTATAAGAGGCAGTCTCAAAGGTATTGCTGCTTTCCCGGGTGCAAGAAATCAGCCCTTGTCATCGTTTGTTGAATATATTAACGGTGATGCTGTACTTAATGATCCGGATAACGCAGATCAGGCCAGGAATTTGATCCTTGGATTATCCAGGGCTGGTGAAGTTGTGGACCCTTGTAACTGGTCGTATGGGGAGGTTCTTGGCGGTGTAGACTGCGCCAATGTAGATCCCAGGTTCTGGTACTCGGGTGACCCTGTTACTTCAGTCGGATGGATCAATACGCTGGAATCCGATTTGAGGCAGATGTCCAATACAGGCCCATTTGTACTGGTTAAAGGCCAGGAACAGGAGATAGTGGCTGCATATGTTGTAGGTCAGGGTAGTAATCCTCTGAATTCGGTTTCTGTCGCCAAACAGATTGATGATGGTGCACAGTTTATTTTTGACCAGAATTTTGTTGCTCCATCCCCGGCTCCTCCGGTTACTCCTAATGTGAGCACAGGTGAGGATTTTATTGATTTATCATGGGAAACAGCACCTCAGGTTTCGTTTTTAGATTCAACAGAAGCATATAATGATCAGTTCCAGGGTTACAATATTTATGCTTACCAGAGTAATACAACTGCTCCTACTGTTAATAACGAAACAAATAGAACTCTTGTAGCTAGGTATACCGTTGATAACTTTATCAAGGATGTTTACTATCAAAATCCGAACACTGGTGGTATCGAATTGCTCTACCCTGAACCGGACGCTGATCACCAGCTTAATAGAGCTGTATATTCTGATCCGCAGACGGGCAGAATAAGACTGAGAATAACCAAGGATCCATTTACCGGCGGTCCACTGATCAAAGGAAAACCTTATTATTTCTCAATAACTTCTTATTCGATTAATTATTACGCTCTTGTATTCAAAGATGATCCAACCAAACCGTTGGGAACAAAAGGTGATTATTATGTCGGCTCTCAATCGTTTGTTGGATTAGTTGAAAATATACCGAAAATCACTGCAGTTACGATGGCTGAAAATTTGTATGATCCGCCTGGATTAACCGGCAGCGGTAATCAAATCGCGGGCGGCAGCAGGGGAGAATTACAGTATGATCCGGTGATCAAAGATCAATTAACCGGTGATAAATATAAAATTACTTTCTTCCCGGATAGTTCTACACAATTGTATTCGACCTTCTGGAAACTGGAAGATGCAACTACAGGTGCAACTGTCGCTGACTCATTGAAATATTATCTGTATAACTCTGAAAAAGTAAATGTGGCTCCGACTGATGGATTTATAGTAAGACTTTCAGATGAGAAACCTGCACTGGATACTGCTCTTTCGTATCAATTAGCGAATCCATGGGTTGACACTACAGCCTCAGTTGTTAATTATGTATCTGAGGATATCGAACAGCATACAAATATTAAAAATATCGGCGGAAGGCTGAGTGTGCTTTCGGGAACCTATGTTACTGCTGACAGATTGAGAAAAGTTGAGATAAGATTTGGTGAAACTCAGAAAGCATACCGGTATTTAAATGGCTTTTTTGGCTCATCTAGCACTAACAAAAGATTCTTTAAATATGCTGAAGCCATTACCCCTACGGATACTATAGGTAAGGGAACAATTGGAATGTGGGATACTGCAAACGATCGTCCGTTTGGATATGTTGACGTTCCTTTCCAGGTTTGGGTTGATGATCCGAACTTTGGAGAAATGAGACAAATGGCGGTTGCATTTATCGAAAAACGTGCGGGTTTAGGCGGCAACCCTGATGGTATATGGGATCCGGGTACTGCACTCCTGTTGTCCGGTGAATATATCCTGATTTTGGATGCCCCATACGATCCGGATGGCAATCAAAGGATATACAAAGGCGGTCCATACCTGGATGCAAATGCCGGGTATGCCGATTTAAACGGGGCAACCGAAGCAAACGGAGCATTTTACCCTATTCCGCCTGAAGCCAGCCTGACACAGGATGAGAGAAATATTGCAGCGTCTCCGTTTTTCAATACTCTATACGCTGTAGGTCTTCAAAAGACAACCGAAGAAGCTACATATTCGCCGGGCGATAAAATAGTGATCAATGTTGATAACTATCCATATACAACTGCAGATGTATATGAATTTAAAACGAGAAAAGATGGAAGTCTCAGTGCGGATGAGGAAAAAGAATTGTTTAATAAAGTGAATGTATTTCCTAATCCTTTATACGGTTATAATCCGGCAACCAGTTATACAAATTCGCCGTCTGATGATCCGTTTGTAACCTTCTCAAATCTGCCTATGGATGTGACTATAACTATTTATAGTCTTTCCGGAAATAAACTGAAAACGCTGAATACAGGTGATAAATCTTCACCTTCTTCTCCTTTCCTTCAGTGGGATTTGAAAAATGATTCAGGGATCAGAGTAGCATCGGGACTATATATTGCGATTGTTGACTCTCCAAAATATGGGCAGAAGATACTTAAGTTCTCGATCATTATGCCACAAAAACAATTGCAGAGTTATTAAAAACTTACGGGGGCAGGTCAAAGGGCCTGTCTCCGATTGAAATTCTTAAAATTTTGGAGTATAGACAAATGAAAAAGATTTTTACGTTCTTAATTTTGGTTTTGTTATGCAGTTCGATATATGCTGGCGATACCAATCGTAAGGGTACTACGGGTGCGGAGGAATTGCTCATCCCGGTCGGCGCCAGAGGTATAGCTACCGGCGGTGCATTTCTTGCTTCACTTACAGGTCTTGAGTCGGTTTATTATAACCCGGCCGGACTTGATATGACCCCCCAAACAGAAGCTATGTTCAGTTATATGTCCTATTTTGCAGATATAAAAGTTTCTTATTTTGCAATTTCCACAAGTCTGAGTGACCTGGGATCAATAGCTCTCAGTTTTAAGACGCTCGATTTTGGGGAAATTCCAGTTACAACTGTGGATTATCCCGACGGTACAGGTCAAACTTATTCACCCGGATTTCTTACTGCAACACTGACTTATTCAAAGGTGCTCACTGATAGAATATCAGTTGGTACTAATCTGAAATTAATCAGCGAATCAATTGAGAATACCAGTGCTATTGGTTTCGGGCTTGACATGGGTGTTCAGTATCGTTTTAATGATTTCCTCTCAATGGGAGCTTCGTTAAAAAATGTTGGAACTAATATGCAGTTCTCCGGTCAGGACCTGCAGACATCTACTACGGTTCCCGGGTCTAATCTTGGTTCTTCTTCAGGAAAATACCTGGTTGTAACCGAACCTTTTCAGATCCCAAGTTATTTCGAAATGAGCTTATCTTATGATCACAGATTTAACGATGTGAATGCAGTAACTCTGGCTACTACATATACAGCCAACAATTCATATGAGGATATTGCGCATTTCGGACTGGAATACAACTTTATGGATTACTTCTTTGCAAGAGGAGGATATAACCTTTCTATGCAGGAATCAGATCAGTCGATATATGGCTTAACTGCTGGTGCCGGAATTCAGTATAAGACAGAAAGCGGCATCGGGATAGTATTTGATTATGCATTCAGAGATGTGAAGGATTTCCCTACGTCAAATCATATATTTACTGTAAAACTTTCGTTATAAAGGAAATACCTTTTTTTGAGTTGCGGCACTTTTTATATTAAAAAGTGCCGTTTTTTATTGTTTTAAATTGTGAATTACTGATATGAGAAAGTTTCCATTTATAATTTTGTTTATAATAGCCGGAATAACTCTAACTCCGGCACAACAATCCAAATTATCATTCGATATTGATTATGCACAGTTTGCATTTGATCCTGATTCGAATATAGTTGAATTCTACTATTTGTTCGATACTTCTTCGATGCTGAAAATTAAAGAAGACTCCCTGGTGTATGTAGACGGCCTGCTTAAAATTGCCGTTGTTGATTCTGCAACCGGTAAAGCAGTTATTAATAGGGAGTGGCGTTTCAAAAACGGGTATAATAATTCTGAAAGTCAAAACCTGGCCGGAGTACTTAAATTCGTTATACCTGAAGGTGTTTATGAATGTACCTTTACAGGCGCAAATTACTCAGATACACTGAATGCTAAGAGTTATTCAGAAAGGATAAAAGTTGATCCTATCCTTGATAAAAAATTCAGTTTGAGTAATCTTGAACTTGCATCAAGAATTTTACCGGAAAGCAGCAACAAGGGATCTATTTTTTATAAAAACACGTATGAAATTATACCTGTTCCGAACTTAATATTTGGTGAAAATCAGCCGGTTCTTTTTTATTACCTGGAAATGTATAACCTAAATAAGGCAACAGAGGGGACACCGCTGGTGATGATTACTCAGGTTCATAATAATGCCAGATTTTTCGTGAATAAAAGATCGGATGTGGCTCACACAGAAAATAGCAGGGTGGAAGTTGGCAGTGTTAATGTTAACAAACTTCCAACCGGCGCCTATGTCTTATCTGTTTCTTTAATTGACAGTATTAAGAACTACGGCGTTACTTCGTCAAAAAAATTCTTTGTTTATAATCCGGGAATTAAACAGGATAGCCTCACCGTTGTGGATGCAAGAACAATCAATACGCAGTTTTATGCCCTTTCAGAGGAGGAGCTTGACAATATATTTGCCAGGTCGGAATATATAGCTTCTAATGAAGAGGTTGACCAGTACAATAGCTTATCAGGTGAGGATGCAAAGAGAGAATTCCTGGTTAGATTCTGGAATAACAGAGATAAGGATCCTTCTACTCCAAGAAATGAGTTTTACGAGGAGTATATGAAGAGAATTGATTATGCGAATCAAAAATTCGGGAATATTAAGATCGATGGCTGGGAGACTGACCGTGGACGAGTATATATAACATATGGTCCACCGAGTGAGATTGACAGGTATCCGAATGTCGGTAATACCAAACCGTATGAGATATGGCTTTACAATGATATTGAAGGCGGGGTTCAGTTTGTTTTTGGTGATCTGATCGGTCTATCAAATTATCAGTTGCTTCATTCTACAAAACGCGGTGAAATAAATGATCCAAACTGGGAACGAAGGATAAGAGCTCTTTAATAGAAAATCGTTCTCAGGAGTGTTTAATTAAAGTGAATTATTTTATATGAAAAAAATTGTTTTATTTTTTGCCCTGATTTTTTCGGTCATTACAAATGCCCAGGATTTTAAAGTTGACTTCGATTATTCCAGGTTTTTTTATAATGATTCGAGTAATTATATAGAAATTTATTACTCATTTTATGAACCTCAGCTTAAACAGGTTATGACTGATAACCAGCTTATTGTAAAGGGAATACTTAATATTAAAATCCTTAATCAGGATGGTACTGATACACTGGTGAATAGAAATTACCAGTTTGAAAATATTGTTGGCGACTCATTATCTGAAAACCATCAGAAGTCTTTTACCGGAAATATAGCATATGTTCTTCCCCTCGGTGAATACCAGTGCACTTTAACGGGTATAGACGGAAATGATATGAGCAAATTAGACAGTCTCTCATTTCCTATTACAATATCCGAGCTTCCTGGTGACAGGTTTTCCATTAGTGATCTTGAAATTGCTTCAAAAATCACGCATTCAGATCAGGTAAATTCTATGTTTTACAAAAATACTTATGAGGTTATCCCCAATCCCAGCGGTATTTTTGGTCAGGAAATTCCCGTACTTTACTTCTATTCAGAGATTTATAATCTAAAGAATACTGATGGGTCAGAGAACCTTAAAGTAGATCATTTACTGCTGAATTCTAATAATAAAACAGTTTTCAAGAAATCCAGATTATTTCCAAGAAGCTCGGAATCTGCGGTTGATGTAGGAGCGATTAATATTTCAAAATTCCCATCGGGAGCCTATACGCTTGTTAATGTTGCTACCGATACAGTTAAGAACCTGACAGTTTACTCTTCCAAAAAAATATTCATTTATAATCCGGGAGTAGTAGATACAACACCTGTTGCTTCTGCAGACAACAGTGTTCTTACTTCTGAATTTGCATCTATGTCTGAAGAAGAACTGGATCAGGTATTTAATGAGTCGAAGTATGTAGCGACAACGCAGGAAAAGGATCAATGGGAAGCTTTAAAAAGTGAGGATGCAAAAAAGAAATTTTTGTTTGCCTTCTGGAAGGCACGTGATTTAACTCCCGCCACACCGGTGAATGAAAATAAAAGAGAATATTTTGAGCGTGTTAAGAAAGCAAATAAGCTTTACTCTAACATTCAGCGAAAAGGCTGGAAAACAGATCGGGGACGGGTACTGCTTCTCTATGGTGAGCCCACCGAGATCGAAAGATATCCAAACCAGGTGGATACAAAACCCTATGAGGTTTGGCGTTATAACGACCTGGAAGGCGGCGTAGTATTTATATTTGCCGATCTGACCGGTTTTTCGGATTATACTTTAATAAATTCCACCAAGCGTGGGGAGCTTTCTGATCCTGACTGGCAAAGAAAAATCAACTCTCACTGATTTTACGGGGGATTTAATCCCCCTTCATTTTTTGAATTCCTTTCTTATATCAACATATCTTAATTATTTTAAAGGCTATACATTAAATTATTTCGGGCAGAATTGCAGAATTTAATTGAATATATCTTTTTTGTACTGTTCAGTTATCTCGTAAGGATAACAGGGCTGAAGACTGCAAGACATCTCGCTACTGCAATGGCAGTACTTTTCTTCTACGTCATACCAATACGGAAAAAAACTGTAATTGAAAATTTATCGTTTGCCTTTCCTTCATATTCCAGCCGGAAAATTAATAAAGTAGCTTACAACTGTTATAAAAGTTTCTCAATAACACTAATGGAGCTGCTCTCGATTCCATGGCTGAGTAGCGAACAGATGAAAAATATGATTTCCTGCAGCAATTCTGATCTGATTATTGAGCGGTATAAGGAAAATAAAGGGGTAATTCTCCTTTCCGCACATTTTGCTAACTGGGAATATATTGCTCTGTCTGTAAGCCTGCAGATAGGTATCCCTTTCCATGTAGTTGTTAAACCGCAGAGGAATCCGTACGTTACCAGGTGGCTTGAAAAGGCACGTACTAAATGGATCAATAAAATAATTCCTTCGGGAATTTCAATAAGGCAGGTATATAAGGAACTTCTTGATAAGAATATTGTGGCCATGGTTGCAGACCAGAGAGGACCGCGCGAGGGAATTAAACTGGATTTTCTGGGGAGACCTGCATATTTTTTCCCCGGCCCCGCTTTACTCTCTATTAAAACAAGCGCTCCTCTTTTATATGGTATTCCGGTAAGACAAAACGATTATACATATAAAGCTGAAATATTTGAAGTTAGTAAAGATAATCTTCCGGAAAATGAAGACGAAAAAGTTTTAGAACTAACCAGAAGACATAAAGAGTATATGGAGAAACTTATCAGAGAACATCCCGAACAGTGGTTATGGATGCATAAAAGATGGAAATACTGATGGAAAAATTTCTCATTATACAGACGGCATTTATAGGTGATGCGGTACTTACACTGCCCATGATACAAAAACTGAAGGAACTGAACCCGGAAAGTTTAATTGATGTAATAGCAATCCCTTCAACGACAGAGATTTTCGGTCTCTCACCGGCGGTCAACCATGTCCATGTCTTTGATAAACGGGGTAAACATAAAAATTTATTCAGGTTGTATAAATTTGCAGAATTCATTAAACAGAATAAGTATACCAGGATTTATGCCCCACACAGGTCACTAAGGACCTCCATCCTTGTAATGTTATCGGGAGTTCGTGAAACTTATGGTTTTAACGTTAACAGTCTGCCGCATATTTATAAATACCTGGCCGAATATGAAAAAGCATCACATGAAGTCGAACGAAATCTGAGCTTAATCCGGTATCCTGTTGAAGAAGATAACTGGAAGATACTACCAAAAGTAAAAATTCCTCCCGCAGCTGAAAGAAAGGTAGATGATTATCTGGGTGAATTCGGAACGAAGGAAGGTTTTACGGCTGTGGCACCAGGAAGTGTATGGAATACTAAAATATATCCGCCTGAGTATATGGAACAGATAATTCGTTATTTATCTAAAGAGTATGGACAGGTTTTTATAATAGGGGGGGAGAGTGACAAAGAGATTTGCAGCGGATTTGCGGATAGTATTCAAGGGAATGTAAAGTCAACAGCAGGCGATTTCAATTTTGCAGAGAGTATAGCTTTACTCAGACGTGCGAAAATACTAATTTCAAATGATTCTGCCCCTGCACACCTGGGAATGTGTGCCGATATTCCTGTGTTGATGCTGTACTGTTCCACAGTACCTGATTTTGGTTTTTATCCTTATAACAAAAAAAGCTATTTTTTATCCTTTAACGATTTATTTTGCAAACCCTGTGGAATTCATGGCTTTGATGAATGTCCCCTGGGTAGTTTTGCCTGCGGTTATAATTTGAAACCGGAAACTGTTATACAAAGAATAAAGGAAATGATGAATGACTGAGACATCGTCTCCCGAAATAATAAATATTGATAAAAAACTTGATTCTGCCATTGCAAGGGCAAAGAAATTTTACCTGGAAGGGACGGTCTTTATATATCCCACGGATACAATTTACGGGTTCGGGGCAAATCCTTTTAATGAAGATGCCGTGAAAAGGATTAATACAATAAAAGGAAGGCACGATTTGAAACCTTACATACTTTTGGTAGATGGCATTGATACTCTGGTAAAATATATTGACATAAAGAGTGAAAAGCACCTTGACTTCCTTCTGGCAATCTGGCCTAACCCTGTATCCGTAATTCTGAACTTAAACAGCAGAACCAGGAGTATTTTAAATCAAAAAACAGCAGCATTCAGGATTCCTAACCACAGGTTCTGTCTTAAGCTTCTTCAGCAGATTAAAATGCCTCTGATTTCAACCAGCGTAAACAGAAGTAATGATGAGCCTTTGACCGAAATAAGTATGATCAAAGATACTTTTGGTTCAGAAATCGATGCTATTTTTTATTCTGATAAGAAATCATTTATAACAGCGTCAACTCTCATCGATCTCAGTGATTCAGACCCCCGGCTCATCAGAGAAGGAAAGATAAAATTTGAAGATTTGCTTGAAAAATTCCGGTGACTCATGCAAGTTTTAAATATTGAACAGTAAGAGTTATGAATATTAAAGAAAAAGCAAAAAGAGTAACTGATTCTTTTAAGAATTTAAAAGGGCTTTCGGTTATTATTCTTCCGGATTTCGGAAAGGCTGATACACGAACCTATAGGTTCGGGATATCCCGGGTGGCGGGTATTCTTGCTTTTTATACCATCACTTTTGCTATCTTCGGGTTCCTAATACTTGGTTTAACTCCTCTGCGGGATATAATTTTTCCGGGGAGCGGTTTGTCCAAACCAGAGATTACAAAGATTAATGAATTGAATAACAGACTGAACCAGGTTACCAGGGAGCTTGAACATCTCAAAAGTACGAACGAAAAGCTGAAATTTGCCATCGGACTTGGGGATTCCACATTACTTAAATCGTCGGATAAGGACAAAGACAGCGTCAAAGAGGGGCGAAAGAAAAACCCTTATGGTGGTAATATTTTCGCTATCATGAATGAATTATTCGGAGGGGGAAAAGAAAATCAGGAAAAAAACTATTATTTCAGTAAACCTGCAGATAGTTTTATCAGCAGAGGTTTTGATCCGGAGAAAGGACATATGGGCATCGATTTTGTTGTAAAATCCGGTACCCCGGTTTATGCCGCGTCCAATGGCTACGTGATTTTTTCCGATTATACAACAAAAGATGGATATATGATGATTCTGAATCACAATAATGGTTATATTACGGTATATAAACATTGTTCTGTGTTATTAAAAAGAGCCAGAGAAACTGTACTGCAAGGTGAGATAATTGCACTGAGTGGTAATACCGGTGAGATATCTACCGGCGCTCACCTGCATTTTGAGGTATGGAGGGATGGTGAACCAATTGACCCTAAAACGGTTTTAATAAACTATTAAAGGAGAACTGCTTTGAAACAGAGAAACACAAATGAAGGGAAAGATGAAGTGACAATAATAAGCGCAGGAGTCGTAATAGAGGGGAAGCTTACGAGCAATGGCAATGTGCGCGTGGATGGATCCGTTAATGGTGATATTTCTGCTAACGGAAATGTTACGGTGGGAGAAAACGGTGAAGTGAGCGGGGAAATTCACGCAGAAGCTATCATTGTCGGGGGAAAAGTCACCGGCACGGTAAAGTCCAGAGATAAATTAACCCTGGAAGCTAAAGCAGTACTAAAAGGTGATATTCTCACCAAGATCCTCGTTGTTGAGGCAGGAGCCCAGTTTGACGGACAAAGTAAAATGAATGAGAAGGAAACATCTAAACCGCCTCAGCCTCAATCTCCGACGCCATCAGGAAATGAAAAACAAGGATGAAAACGAAGACGGCCGGAGTAATTTTGCGGTAAACTATGGTCAGTACCTCGGCCTGGGTCTTCAGCTGGCCGTCACTGTAATAGTGATGGTATTTCTGGGCATCTGGCTTGATGATAAATTCAACACCAGTCCCTGGCTCACGGTTGTATTTTCCTTTCTGGGGATAGCCTCAGCACTCTATAGTTTTATAAAGACAGTTTTGAAGTCCGAAAAATGACGAATAGCGGCCGAATTGCAATTTTTCTGACAGCCAGCAGTCTGGTTTTCCCCCTGGGACTCATCTTAATGTACATTTTCAGCATTTTCAGCGTCAACATTTTCACTGCGTGGATAACAGGATGGGGGGTGGTTTTTATAGGTTTTGTATATGAATTGTTGCTTGTTAAGAAAGGTTTGGTGAAAAGCGATAAGTCATTTATTCGTAATACTTTAGGGGCAATGTCAGTCAGATTATTCAGCACCGTCGTTATGGTTTTTATTTGCCTCGTTTTCTTGGAATTAAATCAGAATAATTTTATATTTTCAATCCTCATTTTTTATTTTTTTTATTTAATCATTGAAATTATTTACCTGAATTTTAGAAGTTACTGATTCAGTTTATGTACTATACTGTTATTGATACATTAAATGCCGCGGATACCTTAAAACAGTCCGGGGGAAGCGACAGCGGGTGGATTCTGCACCATGTCATGGACTCAAATAATATCGATTTTGGCCCCCTGGGTACATTAAACCTGCCTCATTGGGAGCTATTCGGGATTGATATCTCAATTACTAAGGATGTGTTTTACCTGTGGGTTGCAGCGATCATATTAGTGGCAGTTCTTTATTTTGTTTCCAGGAGATATAAAAAGTCACTAATTCCCAAAGGATTAACTAATCTTTTTGAAATAATGATAATTTTTGTCAGGGATGAAATCGTAAAACCCTCTATCGGCAAAGGTTATCAAATCTTTATGCCCTATCTCTTGTCCTTATTCTTTTTTATTCTGTTTGTAAATTTACTGGGATTGATTCCCACCCCGCATCTGGTTGTTCCGACAGGAAATATTGGTGTTACTGCAAGCCTGGCACTCATTTCCTTTGTTGCAATCCAACTGGGCGGGATCAAGAGCCTGGGATTTTTTCCTTATCTGAAGAGCCTTGTTCCTTCGGGTATGCCGGGTTGGATTTTGGTGATCATGATCCCACTCGAGATATTAGGATTATTAACAAAACCATTTGCTCTCTGCATTCGTCTTTTTGCGAATATGATTGCCGGACATATAGTCATCTTTTCACTGCTTGGTTTGATTTTTATTTTTCAGTCATATCTGGTATCACCGGTCTCAATTGGTTTTACTTTATTTATTGAGTTATTGGAAATTCTTATAGCTTTTATACAGGCTTATATTTTTACTATGCTCACTGCATTGTTTATAGGTATGGCAATGCATCCTGCGCATTAATTGATTTTTCAACAAAAAATAACAAAAGAAAAAACACACTTATAGGAGGATAAAAATGGATTTAGCTTGGTTAGGCGCTGGTATCGGTGCCGGAATTGCAGTAATTGGCGCGGGACTTGGAATAGGCAAATTAGCCGGTTCTGCTCTGGAAGCAATGGGAAGGCAGCCAGAAGCCGCTGGTGCGCTCAGAACTGCTATGATCATTGCTGCAGCTCTTATTGAAGGTATTGCATTCTTTGCTCTGGTTATTTGTATTCTCTTGGCAATTAAATCTTAAATTTAACATAGGATACTAATAATGTTATTTGGTTTTAATGTAACATCTATTGCCATTTTACTTGAAGGAAAGATTGATTTGCTTGAAGTAAATCCGGGATTAATAGTCTGGGTAATTTTAACTTTTATCGTTCTTCTTTTTGTGCTGAAAAAAGTTGCCTGGAAGCCAATCCTGGCTGCCCTCGATCAGCGGGAAGCCGCTATAAAGGAATCGCTTGAGAAAGCAGAAAAGGCAAGAGAGGAGGCTCAGAAGGTTCTCGATGAGAATCAGGCGAACATTGCAAAAGCTGAAGAGGAATCTAAGAAAATTATTGATCAGAGCCGTGCTTATGCGGAAAAGCTGAAGGACCAGATGATACGTGAAAGCAAGGAACAGGCAAAGAAGATTGTTGATGATGCAGCTTCTGAAATAGAGAGAAAGCAAGACGCAGCTTTCAATGAACTGAAAAACCAGGTCGCTGAAATTGCAATAAACGCTGCTGAGAAAATTCTCAGGGAGAGCCTGAACAAAGAGTCGAATAAAAAGATTGTCGATAAATATATTAGCGATATATCCAGGAATTAAGAATGGCTGATTATAAGGTTTCGATGAGATATGCTACTTCACTGCTGGACCTTGCAGTGGAGAAAAGTATGATAGATATAATATCCGGAGACGTCGAGCTAATTTTATCTGCAATGGAACAGAGCAGGGAGCTAGCAAAAGCACTAAAAAACCCTGTTATAAAACCCGAGACAAAGATCTCTATCCTTGATGAAATCTTTAAATCAAAGGTGAATGCTGAGACCCTGCATTTTGTAAGGTTCCTGGTTAAAAAAGGAAGAGAAAATCTACTGCTGGAAATTGCGGAAAAGTTCCTGAAATTGAGGGATGAAAGAGCAGGAGTTGTTAGTGTAAATGTCAGAACAGCATTTGAATTGACTGATTCCCAGACTAATGAATTGAAGAATAAAATAGAAAAGATGCTGAGTAAAAAAGCACGTCTTAATATTAAAATAGATCCCGATGTGGTGGGAGGATTCGTAGCCCAGGTTAATGATACGGTTTATGATGCTTCTGTTAAACACCAGTTGGAAACTTTAAAGCAGCAGCTGCTGAAAAGCGGCGGCGCTGCATTAAATTAATGTAGGAATTTTAGAAGGAACAATTAAAATGGCTGAAGTAAGACCAGATGAAATATCTGCCATATTAAGAAAACAGTTATCAGGTTTTGAGAGTGAGATTGATATTTATGATGTGGGTACCGTACTGCAGGTTGGTGATGGTATTGCGAGGGTATACGGCCTGACTAATGTTATGGCGAGTGAACTTGTAGAGTTCCCTAATGATGTTTTTGGAATGGTGCTTAACCTTGAAGAAGACAGCGTTGGATGCGTGCTGTTCGGCGAGTCAACCCTGGTAAAAGAAGGTGATACGGTTAAAAGAACAAAACGTGTTGCTTCCTTACCTGTCGGTGATGAAATGCTCGGAAGAGTCATAACTCCTCTTGGTGTTCCTGTTGACGGTAAAGGTCCTGTAAATGCAAAAGAGTACCTGCCTATCGAAAGGAAAGCTCTTGGCGTAATTCAGCGTCAGCCTGTAAAAGAACCGCTTCAGACAGGTATTGCTGCTATTGATGCTATGATACCTATCGGCCGGGGCCAGAGAGAGTTAATTATCGGCGATCGACAGACAGGAAAAACAGCTGTTGCCGTGGATGCTATTATAAATCAGAAGTATACACATACAGAAGAAGCAAAGAACCTTGGAATTAAACCTGTTTACTGTATTTATGTTGCTGTAGGCCAGAAGAGTTCAACCATCGCACAGGTGGTTGCTAAACTGAATGAACAGGGCGCAATGCAATATACTACAGTGATCGCTGCTGCTGCTTCTGAACCGGCTCCTCTTCAGTTTATTGCTCCTTATGCTGGTGCGTCACTTGGAGAATTCTTCAGGGATAACGGACGTCATGCTCTTGTTATATATGATGATCTTTCAAAACAGGCGGCTGCATATCGTGAACTTTCTCTTCTTCTGAGAAGACCTCCTGGACGAGAAGCATATCCCGGCGACGTTTTTTACCTTCACTCAAGACTTCTTGAGAGAGCATCCAAACTGAATGATGATCTCGGCGGAGGAAGTCTTACCGCGCTCCCTATTATTGAAACTCAGCAGGGTGACGTTTCGGCGTATATTCCTACTAACGTAATTTCGATTACTGACGGCCAGATATACCTGGAATCTAACTTGTTTAATGCCGGTGTAAGACCCGCTATTAACGTGGGTATATCGGTATCCCGTGTGGGCGGTAACGCACAAATAAAGGCGATGAAAAAAGTTGCCGGTACCTTGAAGCTTGAACTCGCTCAGTATCGCGAACTTGAAGCTTTTGCAAAGTTTGGTTCAGATCTCGATAAATCTACACAGAGAACACTTGCACGCGGTTCCAGACTGGTAGAACTTCTGAAACAGGGACAGTATTCACCTGTCCCGATTGAACGCCAGGTTGTTAGTATCTTCCTCGGCACAAACGGCTACCTTGATGATATACCGGTTTCTGATATTAAGAGATTTGAAAAAGAAATACTGGAATTTATTGAGGTTAAATATAACCAGGTTTTTGAGGCTATTAAGAAAGAGAAACAGCTTTCTGATTCAACTACAGAGGATCTCAAAAAAGCTGCTGATGAATTTAAGGCAGTATTTAAAACAAACGTTTAAAAATGGCTACATTACGTGACATAAAAAACAGGATCAAAGGCGTCCAGAATACCCAGCAGATCACCAAAGCAATGAAAATGGTTGCTGCTGCAAAACTCCGGCGGGCTCAGGAAAATATTATAAACGCCAGGCCATACGCAAGGAAAATTGCGGAGATGCTTTCTCATCTTGTTACTGATGAAGATATAGCAGGTAACCCCTTTATTCAACAGAGAGAAATTAAAAATATAGGGATTGTAATAGTTACGGCCGACAGGGGATTGTGCGGTGCTTTCAATACTAATATTATCAGAGAAACCTCAAGAATAATTAATGAGGAATATGCAGGCAGTCCGATCAAAACTCATCTCTTCTGTGTTGGCAAAAAGGGTTTTGAATTTTTCTCTAAAAGAGATTATGAGGTAGCCGGAAAAAAAACCGGTCTTTTCTCCTCCCTGGCATACGAAGACGCCCTTAATATCACAAGCGAACTTATAGAAGTTTTTCTTAACGGTACCTTTGATAAAATCATAATCGTTTATAACGAGTTCAAATCAATTATTCAGCAGAAAATTATTACCGAACAATTTCTGCCGATCCCGATCGCAAAGGATTCTGAAGAAGAAAGGAAAAATCAACCAAATTATATTTTTGAACCTGATCAGAAAGGAATCTTCAATTATCTTCTTCCTAAACATTTAAAAGCCCAGATGTGGCGTATCCTCCTCGAATCGAATGCTGCCGAGTTAGGTGCTAAAATGACCGCAATGGATAATGCAACGACAAACGCTAAAGAGCTTATAAGAACACTTCAGGTTAAGTATAACAAGGAAAGACAGGCAGCCATCACTAAAGAGATCCTTGAAATCGTCTCCGGAGCAAATGCATTAAAAGAAAGTCATTCTTAGTTAGAGTAAGAGAGCGAAAGATTTATAAAGTACTGAGACACTATGTTTGAAGACCTTCAGCAAAAGTTAGAAACTTCCCTTAAAAAAATAAGGGGACAAGGAAAATTAACTGAAAAGAATATTTCCGATACACTGAGGGAAGTCCGCAGAGTTCTGCTGGATGCTGACGTTAATTACCATGTTGCAAAAGGATTTATTGAGAATGTTTCTCAAAAGGCGCTTGGTAAGGAAGTCATCAATTCCATTACGCCGGGACAGTTAATCACTAAAATTATTCACGATGAACTAACTGATCTGCTTGGAAGCAGCAGCGCAGAATTAAAACTTAACGGGTCAGGAATTACTGTTATCCTTGTGGTTGGCCTTCAGGGATCCGGTAAAACTACTTTTACCGGTAAGCTGGCTAAAAGGCTTAAAGAAAAGAATCGCAGAGTGATCCTTGCTGCAGCTGATGTTTACAGACCTGCTGCAATCGAACAGTTAAAAACACTTGGAGACCAGATCGGGGTTCCGGTGTTTTCACTTGATGAAAAGAATGCAAAAAAGACAGCTGTTGATGCTCTCAGTTTTGCAAAAGAAAAAAATTATGATACATTAATCGTTGATACTGCCGGCCGTCTTCATGTAGATGAGGAAATGATGACGGAAGTGGCTGACATAAAAAATCTGGTAAAACCGACTGAAACCTTATTTGTTGTCGATTCGATGACCGGGCAGGATGCAGTAAATTCTGCTAAGGCGTTTAATGAAAAAGTAAATTTTGATGGTATTGTTCTTACAAAATTAGATGGAGATGCACGGGGCGGTGCGGCCCTTTCAATAAGGCAGGTAGTAGGAAAACCGATTAAATTCATCAGTAATGGTGAGAAATTAACAGATCTTGAGATTTTCTTCCCTGACAGGCTTGCTTCACGGATTTTAGGCCGGGGAGACGTTGTTTCACTTGTAGAAAAGGCCCAGCAGAGCTTTGATGAGAGTGAAGCAGAGCGCCTGGAAGAGAAATTAAAGAAAAATAAATTTGATTTTGACGATTTTCTTAAGCAAATTAAAGCAATTAAGAAAATGGGTTCTTTATCTTCTCTGTTGGGAATGATTCCGGGACTCGGTTCTCAAATTAAGAATGCCAATATTGACGATAAAGCACTCGTAAAAGTTGAGGCGATAATCCAGTCGATGACGCTTGAGGAACGTACAACTCCAAAGATATTGAACGGTAACAGGCGGAAGAGGATTGCACGCGGAAGCGGTACAACAATACAGGATGTAAATCGTCTTGTTAAACAATTTGCAGAAATGCAGAAGATGATGGGCCAAATGGCAAGAAAAGGATTCGGAGGCGCGTCATCTTTGAAAAATTTAAAATTCTAAAGAAAAGTGACTAATTCAGGAGGTTAAAAACTTGGCAGTTAAGTTAAGATTAAGACGTATGGGAAAGAAAAAACAACCGATATATAAGGTTGTTGCCGCAGATTCAAGGTCCCCGAGAGATGGAAAATTCCTGGAATCTCTGGGCTTATATAATCCATTAACAAATCCTCATACAGTCGATATAAAAGAAGACAGAGTATTATACTGGCTTGATAAAGGTGCTCAACCTACAGATACAGTGAAAAGTTTGTTAAGACAGAGAGGTATAACTCTTAAAAGAGAATTAATCCGTAAAGGTCTTTCTGAAGATAAGATTCAGTCTGAACTGGAACAGTGGACCAAATTGCAGGAAGCGAAACAGACAAGCAGAAGTCGTGGAAAGAAAGCTAAGGTGAAGACGGAAGAAGCAAGTGAGGAAACCAATACTGCAATGTCCGAAGGTGAAAGTGTTGCTCCGGAAAAGAACACGGAAAAGGAAGTTGAAACTGAAAAAAGTACGGCAGAAGTAAAGGGCGCTGCTTCTGAAGAGAACACTGAGGAAAAAGAATAATCTTTAACTGAAGTATCTCAACTGTACGTTATTTCATAAGCTCCCGTGCTTTAATATAGGAGGCTTCTTTCTATGAAAGAATTCATCGAATATATCGCAAAACACCTGGTCGATAACCCGGAAAATGTCTCTATTGACGAGAAAGCTCCGGAAGAGAATAAAGTTGTACTATCTCTGAAAGTCCAGGCGGAAGATGTTGGTAAAGTGATAGGGAAACAGGGCAAAACAGCCCAGGCAATGAGAACACTCCTTACTGCTATTGCTGCCAAGGAAGGTAAGAGAGCGATTCTTGAAATCCTTGATTAGTTCTCTGTCAGGTGAGTGAATTTTTATTGGTCGCCAGGATAACTTCAGTTGCTGATAAAAAGGGTTTTGTGAAGATTTATTCTTACTCCGATTTTCCTGAGCGATTTTTTTCACTCAACGAGGTGTATATAGATTTCTTTGATAGTAAAAAGAAGTTTATAGTTGAAGAAGTTAAAAAAATTAAGAATGATTTCTTTTTAAAGTTCAGAAATTTTGATTCTGCGAATGATACCAGGATTTTGCTTGATAAAGAGATCTTTGTTAATGAAAAAGATGCGGTGAAGCTGCCTGAAAAAGTGTTTTTTGTCCATGACCTTCTGGATAGTAAAGTTTTCAGGAATGAGAAGTTATTTGGAATAATTAAGGATGTTTTGTCATATCCCGCGAATGATGTTTACGTTATAGAAGATGTTAACGGCGGGGAGGTCCTTTTACCGGCCTTATCAGAACTCATTGAAAGTTTTGATCCTGAAAATAAAGTTATGATTCTGAAGCCGGGAGGAAGTTTCTATGAAGATGAGGATTGACATAATCTCTGCCGTACCCGAAATTTTTAAGGGTCCTCTTGAAACAAGTATCCTTAAAAGGGCACAGAATAAAAAGAAGGTCGAGATATTTGTTCATAACCTCAGAGATTATGCTTTTAATAAGCATAAACAGATTGATGATAAACCGTTCGGCGGAGGCGCCGGAATGGTTCTTAAGCCCGAACCGTTCTTTGAGTGTATTGAAAAACTGCAGAAGGACCTGAAATATGATCATGTAATATTCACCTCTCCACGGGGCAGAATATTTGATCAGAAATCCGCAAACAGGCTGTCGTTGGCAAAAAACCTTATGATTGTTGCAGGGCATTATAAAGACATTGATGACCGCGTAAGGGAAAAATTCGCAACAGAAGAAATATCTGTCGGGAATTTTGTTCTTACAGGCGGTGAACTTCCTGCTCTAATGATAGTTGATGCAGTAATACGCCTGATTCCCGGAGTTCTAAATGACAGTGAATCGGCCCTGAATGATTCATTCCAGGATGGTGAAAAGATTGAAGCACCGTCTTTTACCAGACCGGCAGAATATCGGGGAATGAAGGTTCCGGAAGTTCTGCTCTCAGGAAATGATAAGGAGATTAGAAACTGGAAAGAGGAACAGTCAAAAATTTTAACTGAGAAGTGGAAAAATTTTAATAATTAGCGGAGAAACAAATGATTGATGTAAATAACATATTGCCAGAACAAAATAAAACCGACTTCCCAAAATTCACCTCCGGTGATCATGTACGTGTTCACGTGCGTGTTGTTGAAGGTGATAAAGAAAGAATTCAGCCTTTTGAAGGTGATGTGATCAGTATACGCGGTGCAGGTGCCAGTAAAACATTCACTGTTAGGAAAATATCCAGCGGTGTTGGAGTTGAAAGAATATTCCCTTATAACTCCCCTAAGATCGCTAAAATCGAACTGCTTAAGCAGGGTGATGTCAGAAGAGCTAAACTTTATTACCTCAGGAAACTTTCCGGTAAGGCCGCCAGAATAAAATCTAAAGAATCCTGATTAAAGACATTTTATATACGGCCCCGTTTGCGCGGGGCTTTTTCTTTTAAATTATGAATATACTGTTTCCTGAAAATATCTTTACTTCGATGATTGCTCTGACCCTGCCTGAAAATTTAAGACAGAGTCTCAGCTTTCACCCGGCCTCATCAATAAGTGCCGCGATTGAAAACGATAAGACGGCTGCTGCATTGATTCCGGCTATGGATATTGTTAATCACAGGGAACTCTTCGTATCACGAAAATTCGGAATTTCGTACGAAGGGTCTCTTTGTAATTCCTATATCTATTTTGCGGATGACAGATCGATGAATTCACTCAAAGTTACGGGTAATGTATCTTCATCGGAAGTTGTGTTAAGCAGAATCTTATTTAAAGAGATGTATAACTCAGATATTGAAGTGGCTCTTTCATCTTCACTTAACCGGGATAACAGTAATCTTGTTATTGCCGGCAACCAAAATTTTTATGATGATAATGTTTTTGACGGGATCAGCTTTTCGGAAGAAATGATCGAGCTGCTCTCCCTGCCTTATGTTAATTTTGTCCTTTCTTCAACTGATGAGGACCTGGTAAAAGAACTGGAACCGATTCTGCTTGAGAAGATACCTGGAGTGTATGAAAATTTTGATAATCTCGAAAAGTATTTCTCGTTTTCCGAAAAAACTCGCAAGTATATCAAACAGAATATATCCTCTCTTGTTCTTGAATTTGATGATCAGGATATTGAAGCACTTACCCAGCAGATCATGCTTCCTTATTTTCATGGAATGGTGAAAGAAATTGTTGAACCTAAGTTTACACCAGGAGCAGGGTGATTAAGGAGAAAGATTATAAAGAAATGATTGAAGAGAAAAAGGCTGCCATAAAATAGATTATGACAGCCTTTTTAATTATTAAAGTGCTACGTGAGAAATACTTAACACATCAGGGTTTTCCTGCATAGATTTCAATTTTTCCGCAGGAACGGGAGACTTCAGTTTCATTGTACAGCTGGCAGCAATACCTCCCTGGAAGATCACGTTTTCTATTTCTTCAATATTAATATTTCCCTGCCTTATTTCATCAAGGATCGATGCCAGAACTCCCGGCTTGTCGAAGTGTTTTACTACGAGCTGATATTTAGCATCTGTAATTTTCGCCCTGTTAATCCAGTGTGCAATTACTCCGCTGGTCGTAAAATCTTTGATTATCCTCACCGTTTCTGCGGCAACTGCATTCTGTGCCTGTTCAGTTGAAGCACCGATATGGTGAGTAATATATACATTAGGATTATCCTTTAAAACCGAACTGACTTCACCTGTTTTTGCTTCCGGCTCTCCCTTAAATACATCCATAGCAACACGCAGATTTTTTTCTTTAATAGCTTCAAGAAGATCTTCTTCAACAATGATGTCCTGACGTGAAGTATTTATCAGAAATGCTCCGTTCTTCATAAAAGAGAACATCTTTTTATTGAACAGGCCTTTTGTTTCAGGGGTTGCGGGGAGATGGATGGTAACTATATCGCAGAGCGGAAGGAGCTGGTCCATTTCGGAGAAATCCTTTATCTGAACACCTTCTATCCTGGAGATATCCTTTCCGTAAACATTCATCTCAAATGCAAGAGCTCTTTTCGCAACCTCTTTACCTATTGCTCCTACACCAATAATTCCGAGCGTTTTTCCCTTCAATCCTTCAGATTTTGAATACTCACCTTTATTCCACACACCTTTTCTAAAATCAGCTACGTTATCAGGAATTCTTCTGTCGAGTGAGATCATCAAGCCCAATGCGAGCTCTGCAACAGCCACTGAATTCATTCCGGGACAGTTAGCTACATAAATACCTTTTTTATTAGCAGCAGCTATATCAATGTTGTTTACCCCGGCCCCGGCGCGAATAATAAGGTTTAAGGCTTTACTGCTATTAATGGTATCAGCATTAACAATCGTTGAACGCACAACCAGTATATCAACATCTTTCGCGGCTTCAGGAAGATCCTTCTCACCAAGCTTTGGTGAAAAATTTACCTCAAGATTCATCTCATTAAGCTGTTTTATATACTGATCGGGAAATTTATCGGCTATAAGTACTTTTACTTTCATTTTCACTCCATTTCTGGTTTAATTAAAAACTCTGATCAAATTATTTTAACATTGGAATTTTAATATTCATTTTTTTAGCATTCTCAATTGCTTTTTCATAACCTGCATCCGAATGCCGTACAATTCCCATCCCGGGATCATAAGTGAGAACTCTCTCCAGCCGCTTTTCTGCTTCTTTAGTACCGTCGGCAACTATTACCATTCCTGCATGTATTGACTTGCCGATGCCAACTCCACCGCCATGATGAACTGATACCCAGCTTGCCCCGCCTACAGCGTTGAGCAATGCGTTAAGGATTGGCCAGTCAGCAATAGCATCGCTGCCGTCTTTCATGTTCTCAGTTTCGCGGTTGGGTGAGGCTACCGATCCGCAATCAAGATGATCCCTTCCGATAACTATCGGTGCACTAACTTTCCCGGATGCTACCAGGTCATTAAATATCTTTCCCATCTTTGCACGTTCACCGTAACCCAGCCAGCAGATCCTTGAAGGAAGTCCCTGGAAATGAACTTTCTTCTGGGCCATTTTAATCCAGTTAACAAGTGATTTTTTTTCAGGGAAGGTTTCCAATATCGCTTTGTCGGTTTCATAAATATCATTTGGGTCGCCGGATAAAGCAGCCCAGCGGAAAGGACCCATGCCATCGCAGAAGAGGGGGCGAATAAATTCAGGAACAAAACCCGGTATATCAAATGCATTCTTCAATCCGTTTTCTTTCGCTTCACCCCGAATATTGTTGCCGTAATCGAATACTATCGAGCCCTTCTGCTTAAATCCGAGCATAGCCTTAACATGCTTAACGATGGTTCTACGTGAGAGTTCTATATATCTTTCAGGATTCTCCTTTCTGAGCTTTAGCGCTTCTTCCAGACTCATTTCTGCAGGAACATACCCATTCAACACATCATGTGCGGAGGTCTGGTCCGTAACGATATCGGGAATAATTCCTTTCTCAAGTATCTGCTGATGAATTTCACCTGCGTTACCTACCAGGCCCACAGACAGAGCTCGTCCTTCTTTTTTTGCATCAAGCACCATTTTCAGGGCTTCATCCAGGTTATCCGAAATTTCATCGATATAACCGGTTTCAAGCCTCTTCTCAATTCTTTTTCGGTCAACCTCAACTCCCAGGAAAGCTGCGCCATTCATAGTTGCAGCAAGAGGCTGAGCGCCGCCCATACCTCCAAGTCCGGCGGTAAGCACGAACTTTCCTGTAAAATCACCATTAAAATATTTTCTTCCGCATTCGGCAAAGGTTTCATATGTACCCTGCAGGATACCCTGGGTGCCTATATAAATCCAGCTTCCTGCAGTCATCTGGCCGAACATGGTAAGTCCCAAACCCTCAAGTCTTCTGAACTCATCCCAGGTTGCCCAGTCGGGCACAAGCATCGAATTTGATATCAGCACACGCGGGGCATCCGGGTAAGTTTTGAATATTCCCACCGGTTTACCCGATTGAACAAGAAGGGTTTCATCATTCTCAAGATTTTTAAGTGATTCTACAATTGCTTCATATGCATCCCAGTTTCGAGCAGCCTTACCGCTTCCCCCGTAAATAATTAATTCTGCGGGATTTTCCGCGACTTCATTATCCAGATTATTCATGAGCATCCTCATGGCAGCTTCCTGGAGCCATCCTTTGCAGGAAAGGCTGCTGCCGTGCGGAGCCTTAATTGAAACTTCCTTGGTGTTAACAGAACTCATTTTTATCCTCTGAAATGATTTTCTAAAATTCCCTCATATTGTTTTAGCATGGACTTATAAATCCACTTCTTAATAAACCAGCTTGAAGCCGATTCTTTTTTCAGAAACTTAACATTTTCATTCAACTGATTTAACAACCTCGTTCTCTCGTCCTTTGTAAGTTTAACAGAATCGGAAGAAGCGGCCAGCTTCTCAAGTATCGAGTTAAAAGCTCTTTCCTCGGCAAAATATCTGTTATCTCCGCTTATTTGTTTAAGCACCTGTTTTGAAAATGTAGTAAGCAATTTTTTTTCGTTTTTATCAAACTCAAAGTTATAATTAGTGAACAGTTTCTTCATATGTATTGTTGTCGATTTTTTATTGATTTAATTTTTCTCGTGTTGCTTGAAAACCGGGTTTAATAACGTTGTATATATATTTTAATCTTTCATTATAATGAATGAATGCAGACTTCATAGCATTTATTGTAATTTTCTCAATGTCATCCAGTGTAATCCCGAAATACTTCTGGGCAATCAGGAACTCATTAGTCATGGTTGTATTACTCATAAGTCTGTCATCTGTATTTATCGTAACCCTGAATTTGTTATCATAGAGAAGCTTAAAAGGATGATTTTCAATACTGTCAACTGCACCTGTGTGCAGGTTGCTTAGCAGACAGATCTCAAGAGGAATTCTCTTATCGAGGATGTATTGAGCAAGCTCGCCGAAGACGATCGTATGGCCGCCTCTGCCGGTAGCTATATCTTCCTTTAAGTGAGTTGCATGTCCTATTCTATGAGCCCCGCACCATTGAATAGCCTGCCATATAGATTCCTTACCGAAGGCCTCACCCGCGTGAATAGTAATGTTAAAATTTGAACGCTGAATGAACTGAAATGCATCGATATGCTTTTTTGGCGGATATCCGCCTTCTTCACCGGCCAGGTCAAATCCTACAACTCCTGAATCCCTGAAATTCACGGCTAATTCAGCAATTTCAAGCGAATTTTTCATATTCCGCATAGCGCATAAAATCAGCCCATATCCTACTCCGAAATCCCTTTTCCCTTTTTCAAGTCCTTCCAATACCGCTAATACGGCATCTTCGGGATATAGGTTCTTACTGAGGTGAAAGATGGGTGCAAAACGTGTCTCCACATAGCAAACACCGTCCTTTTGCATATCTTCCATCATCTCATAGGCGCATCGCTGCAGAGCCTCTTTGGTCTGCATAACAGCGGTTGTATGATCAAATCCCTGCAGAAATTCAACCAGGTTGCCTTTATTAGCACCTCTATGGAACCATTCAGCCAGTTCACCGGGATCGGTAGTGGGTAATTTCCTGTATTTTATTTCGCCGGCCAGTTCAATTATGGTAGTTGGACGCAAACCCCCGTCCAGATGATCGTGCAAAAGCACTTTGGGAACAGATCTTATAACATTTTCGGCGGTCAATGTATTCTCTTTTTTAGACCTCAAAAATATCCATTAAACGACGTAAAATCAATTTATGCGTTATATTACTATTCTTAATTTAGCACCGAAAATCACAATGAAATGAGACACAACACAGTTTTGCGGGGGGTAAGTTTCTTGACTATACTTTACCAAAGCAGTAACTTTAATGTTATTAAATTTGATTTAAATTGATGGAGAAAGAATGCAAAAATCGAAGTTATATTCAATAGTTATACTACTGTTAATGGGACTGGTCTTCGTAGGATTTCAGTGTTCATCTACTGAAATAACAAGCGCCAAGCTCTATATTCAGCAGAAAAATTATGATAAAGCTCTTGATGTGCTTCAAAAAGAGGTTAAGAAAAATCCCCAGAGTGCTGAAGGATTTTATTATTTAGGTTATGTCTATGGTGAAAAAGATGATTATGGTAATATGATAGATGCTTTTGATAAATCTCTTTCTATAAGCAATGAATATAAATCACAGATCAATGATCAGAAAAAGTATTTCTGGGCAAATTTATTCAATAAAGGCGTTAGTCTATACCAAAAAGGTGTAAATTCTACTAATGAAGACAGCACTAAAGTTTACTTCGATAAGTCTATAAACATGTTTGAATACGCAACTCAGCTCGAACCGGATTCAGTAGATACTTATAAAAACCTGGCTTTCGTTTATATGGGAGCCGGTGAAAATGATAAAGCTATCGAACCTCTTCAGAAGATGATAAATCTTGATAAATCACTGGATGGATATAAGTATCTTGGAGAAATTTACTATAACAAAGGTATCCTGCAGAAACAGCAGTACTCTTCTACTCATAATTCTCAGGACAGTGTAAAGGCGATTGAGAATTTTAATAATGCAATTAAAGTACTTGAAGAAGGAAGACAACAGTTTCCCGATAACCCGGAGCTGCTCTTAACTTTATCTAACTCGTACATCAATGCCGGAAAAGCTGATGTAGCGTTAAGTTCATTTAAATCACTGGTGGCAAAAGATCCGGATAACAAGTATTATCACTATAATTACGGAGTACTTCTGCTCGGCAAAAACGATTATGAAGATGCCGCTGCACAGTTCGAGAAGGCAATCGAACTCGATTCCGAGTACCAGAATGCAATTTATAACCTTGCCGTTACCTACGTTAAGTGGGGAACAATGATAAATAAAATGGCTGAAGATAATGGTGAGATGGAGAATAGCGAGTATAAACAGAAATATCAGAAGGCTCTGCCCTACCTTGAGAAATCTGTTGAACTGCAGCCTGATGATGCGGCAACCTGGGAATTGCTTGGTAAAGTTTATACCGTACTTGATATGCAAGACGATGCACAGAATGCATTCAATAAAGCAGACGAATTAAGAAAATAAATCTGAAAAAGTGAATTAAAATGGCTCAGAATAATCAAAATCCCCAGGGACAGCAGATAAATATTGAACTTAATGAAAAAGAAGCTGAAGGAATTTATTCCAATTTAGCTATCATCACTCATTCTCCTGCTGAATTCGTAATTGATTTTACGCGGATTGTACCCGGTGTTCCAAAAGCAAAGGTACATGCCAGGATTATAACAACTCCACAGCATGCAAAAATGCTTCTTAAGGCACTCAAGGATAATATTGATAAGTATGAAGCAAGATTTGGTGAGATAAAGGTTGATGCCCCGCAGAACCAGCATTTCGGGTTTGTCCCTCCCAAGAAGGATGAAAAAGTAAATTAAACTAAGTACGGCAGCAACAGCTGCCGTACTTTATTTTTACTGTCTCATCTTTGCCAGATTAAAAATTGCTGCCGCAAGAAAAATAAGATTGGCGAACCATGCAGTCAGCAGCGGGTCAAGTGCTCCATTCTTTCCAAAAGCCTGGCTGATCTTCATAAACACCAGGTAAAGGAAAGTAATAAGGATATTTATCCCCACCTGAACTGCAAGTCCCCCGCGCCTTTTGTTTGCTGATATAGGCAGACCGAACAGCACGATAACAAGACTTGCCATAGGAAAAGAAAAACGTGAATAATATTCAATCAGGCTGTCTGTAGGATCATTACCTGCCTTTTCCTGAGTCTCAATACTTTGTTTGAGATCAGTAAGATCCATCTCCTCAGGTTTCTGCTGTTTGGTAAGCAGTTCTGAGGGGGTAAAATTGAGACTGTCCAGCCGCATTTCCTTAAAATAATCGGCAGTCTGGGTATTCTTATGGAAAATTCTCTCAATACCGTTTTTAGCTATCCAGGTATTGCTGACGGTGTCATAGGTCATCCTTACGGCATCTATCCTGTAATCCATTCTTGTGATATCATTCTTGTCAAATCCTTGTATGCTAACACGGTTTGCCTGAAGGTTGGCATTATCGAAATATGATATGTTAACAATCCTGGTTTTAGTATCCTGGAAGAATATATTGCTTCCCGAATAGTTGAAACCCTTCTTAAGATAGTTCATTTCAATATTCAGTTTTGTCTTGTTCGCCATCGGAACCACGTACCCGGCAAAATATATCGAAAACATACTGATAAAAAACGCAGTTATAAGGAAGGGGAGCATAAACCTGTACATGCTCACCCCGCTGGATTTAATCGCGGTTAGTTCACTTAACTGGGCAGCTTTACCTACAGTGAACAAGGCTCCGAATAAAACAGCTATAGGTGTAATCAGCTTTATTATATCTGGTGAAAAGACAAAATAATAATGAAGGATAACCGGGGCGGCAACATTCTGATCTATAAAATCATCGAGATTTTCCATCATATCTATGACCACAAAGATCAGTGTGAACGCGATCAATCCGAAGAAGATAGTCTGCAGGAACTGCTTGACGAGATACTTATCAAGAATTTTCATTATTCTCCTGGTCTTCAACTTCAGTTCCGCGGAATTGTTTTGGTACCAGTTTCCTTATCCAGTTGAACCTGAGAGTAACTGTTTCTCTAACGGTTTTAATTGTCAGGAGTATGCCTGCAGCAGTTAAAAGGATATTTGCCGACCACATCCCCCAGAATGCTGAGAAAAAGTCTCGTTCGGCCAGTTTCTCTCCCCCTATTAAGAAGGCCCAGTATATAAGGAAAAAGAACAAACTTATACTTGCGGCAACACCAAAACCGCCTTTCCTTGTCATCGTACCCAGTGGAGCGCCTATAAGAACAAACACAATACAGGCTGCCGGCAGAGCATATTTCTTATAAATTTCAACTTCATATTTATTTATTTCATTCTTTTTAGCTTCAAGCCGCTGATATCTTGATACAACACTATTCTTCTCGTTCCGCAGCTGGTCAAGCAGTCTGGAATAGACATACTTTTCTCCATGTCTCCCGACCGGAGTAACCGGGATAACCTTCGAGGAATCAACATAGAAATATTTTTTGGCCTGTTTTGTCAGATCCCCCCTGTACTGCTTTTCGGAAACGCTCAAACTGTCCACGATCTTCCTCATCGCCGAAGCACTCAGTTCGCGTTCCCCGCGGGGACTTCCGAGAGCTGACTGCTGAAAAGTGAACTGTGCCCCGTCCATAGCAATTCTGTGCCTTTCAAACCTTACTCTCCTGTATAGATTTGTATTCGAAACATCATTTTCATGTATTTCGCCGTTTTCAAGATTCATTATAAGTTTCGTCTGATCCTTCGAAAAATAGATCTTCCCTCTTTCAGCCGTAACAACTTTTATCTCTTTCGGGTCAGAATAATCATAGATTGTAACATCCTTAAGCTCATTCGTTTTCTGGTTAATTTCTCTGGCAAGTATTGCATAGTTGGAAACCTCCTGCGAAAATACACCCGGCTCCAGCGAAAGTGTCGGTTTCTGTCGTGATATGTCCTGCATCAGTATCTTAGCCTGGTGGTTTGCATCAGGAAGCACATCATTATTGAATAAAAGAAGAAGGTAACCCACAACTATTGAAGCCAGAAGGGGAGCCCTCATCATTTTGTATAAACTCGTTCCGGATGATTTTATAATTGTTATCTCATTGTTCTGCGACATATTTCCGAAAGCCATTAATGTAGCAACAAGAGTTGCCATTGGCACTACAAGCACCACCATCCAGGCCAGGTTAAACGCAATGAGCTTCAGAATAACAATTAGTCCCAATCCTTTTCCAACCAGCCTGTCCGCAAACTTCATAAGAAACTGAAGTATAAATATGCAGATGAGTGTGATAATGGAAAAAATAAATGGGGCTAAGTGATTTCTCAGTATATATTTATATAAAATCATTGTGTCAATATATGAAAGGGCGAAAAGTATAACAAGGTACAGTCCCGGGGCAGTAAAATCTGCTGCAGCTTTTTATTATATTGCAATATGATAACAAAATCTGTTATACTTCTTACCACTATTTTTCTATTATCCTGTTGCAATCCCGTTGTACATCACCAAAACCTGGCTCTAAAAAAGGATGCCTCTTTTCCTAAATGGCTGTCGTATAAGGGTTTTGATGCAGATCAGACTTCAGGGATTACATTTATTAATGAAACACCCGACGGCAGCAAGCATTTTCTCCTTGCAGATGATACAGGCGGAATACTGCGACTCACTATTGCAGGTGACTCAATAAAAATGCTCCGCCCGGTAATATTTTCTCCCTCGTTCCAGGCATACATTGATACTTTTCCAAAAGCCGACTTTGAGGAAATTGTATACGATAAAAAAAGCAGCAAGGTTTATCTTTCAATTGAGGGGAATGGTCCCCATCCTGAATATTATGCAGGTATTTATCTTATAAATTTTCAAAACAAAAATGTATTCTCCGATACCCTGGAAAGTATTGAAAGATTAACTTTTACACCGGTTGAAGAATTTCAGAAATACCTTGAAAATAACATAGGCTATGAGGGACTCGCAGTAGACGATAACTATTTTTACCTTGGACTTGAGGGGTTTACACAAGGAAAGCTCTTTGCCGACAGTACAGTGCTGTTTATAGCTGAAAAGAATTCACATAAAATTATTAAGCAGATTAATACAGGTCCGCTTGGAATACATACTATCTGCGGACTTTATTCCGATAAAGATTACTCGTTGTACGGTGTTGACCGGAATAATAAAACCTTTTTTCACCTTTCATTTGATGACCATTTAAAAATTATAGATACCGCTCTTGTAAAAATTAAAACCAGTATACCAAGTTATAATTCTTTTGATTATGTTGCATCAATTGAGAGTATAACAATGGATCCCGAAAATAATGTTTATATGGTTGATGATCCATGGAAAACATTTTTTATCCCTTCAAAAGAAATTTTAAATCAGTTGGATTCACTTACAGTGGACCGTTTCAGGAATTTTGTTCCTGTTATTTATCGATATTCTTTAACCAAATAAAACAGGAGTTCGATTTTGGAAGATGTAATTAAGTTTATAAAAGATAACCAGAATAACTTTATTGAAGAGTTAAAAGACTTTCTCCGTATACCCAGCGTCAGCACCCTGGCTGAAAACAAAAGTGATATTAATAAAGCTGCTCAATTTGTGTCGGATAAACTGAAGCAGGCGGGACTCAATAGAGTAGAGATCTTTAAAACAGAAGGACATCCTCTTGTATATGGCGAATGGCTGGCAGCTCCGGGTAAGCCGACAGTGCTGATTTATGGACACTATGATGTCCAGCCAGTTGATCCCATTGAGTTATGGGATTCACCGCCTTTCGAACCGAAAATAAGAGACGGTAAAATATGGGCCCGCGGAGCAACGGATGATAAAGGCCAGATGTTCATGCACATCAAAAGTGTAGAAGCATTCTTTAAGGGGAAAGGAAGTCTTCCCCTGAATGTAAAATTTATAATTGAAGGTGAAGAGGAGATCGGCAGTCAGAATCTTGAAAACTTTATAAAAAGTCATACAGATCTCTTGAAGTGTGATGCTGTAATGATCTCTGACACTTCATTATTCGGAAAAGGCATTCCCACTCTTACTTACGGTCTCCGTGGAATGAGCTACCAGGAAGTTGAAATTGTCGGTCCTGAAAAAGATCTTCATTCCGGCTCGTTCGGAGGAGCTGTTGGCAACCCGATAAATATTCTCGCTAAAATGATTTCCAAACTTCAGGATAAAAACGGGCATATTACCATACCGGGATTCTACGATGATGTCCAAAAACCTACTAAAAAGGAAAGGGAGAATTTTAAGAAACTGAAATTTTCGGAAAAGAATTTTGCTAAGGAAGTCGGTGTTAAAGAACTGCAGGGAGAAAAAGGATTCTCAACGCTTGAGAGACTCTGGGTAAGACCAACACTTGACTGCAATGGTATCATTGGCGGTTTCACTGCCAAAGGCGCCAAAACGGTTCTTCCTTCGAAAGCAACGGCTAAAATAAGTATGAGACTCGTCCCCGATCAAAAGCCCGCAAAGATTGCCAAACTGTTCAGGAAATATATTCAAAGCATAGCGCCGAAATCAGTAAAGGTTACCGTAAAGGATCTACATGGTGCGCTGCCAAGTATTACTTCGCTTGATGCCCCCGCAACAACGGCAGCTTCAAAAGCTATGGAAAAAGCCTTCGGTAAAAAAACTGTTTTTATTCGCGAGGGAGGTTCCATCCCAATTGTAAACGTCTTCGGCAACAAATTAAAAGCCCCGGTAGTGCTTATGGGACTGGGATTAGATTCAGAGAACCTGCATTCACCAAATGAACACTTTGATCTGAACCATTTTAAGCTGGGTATAATGAGCTCGGCATACTTCTTTGATGAATATTCAAAAAAATAGAAATAATATTTTCATAAGACCGGTATTTTTAATAATACCGGTTTTAATGTTAACTTTTTTCATATCCTGCGGCAGTGAAAAGGAAAAAGAAGGGCAGGGTCTGAAAAAAGATGAAGTCGCTTACTCAGCTGACAAAGATGCTGCAATTCAGAAGTACAATCTTGAACAGCAGAAGAAACAAGCTGCTCACAGGTTCCCCTGCGATACTATTGCACTAAAGGAATTCATTCTGTCGCATTACCCCGAAGGTACATACCTGGTAGATTTCGATAAAACTCTCACGTATAATATTCCCAGGCCGGCAGTAATATATACTGAGGACCATCCCGGTTACATTCTTGGTATCATTGCAAAATCAAAATCAGGTGAACGGTTTATTGAACCCAAAAATATTGTCGGTTATAATGAGAGCTTTATAGATCTTGACAGTACAAAGCTTGGTACAGCCTTCTTTTACCTCGTGCTCTTCCACTGCACCAACAACAATTTCGATGTTGTGTGGGAATCAGTAATTCCATCGCATGGAGGTTTTAATACCTTTTCGGTTGAACACTGGAAATACCAGGATATCCCATATATCAGGGTGAATTTCCATTATGCACAGGGAATAGGACACATAGATTACAATTACTTCCTGGTAGATGGATTTACCTCCAAACCTCATCTTCTGATGACCTACAAGGGCATTAACTTCAAGAGGACGATCCTGAATTATAATAATGATCGATATCCCGACTACTACGAGTATGTTTATTATGACTCAGGGAAAAGGGTTGAGGAACTCGATTCAATTCCGTTTGTCTGGAACCAGAAGAAAAACTCTTACATAAACACCAGGAACTCCCGCCAAAAGCGCCCTTATTAATAATTTTTTCTTATCTTTGTACTGCCTTTTGTGCTGAATTTTCAAGCTGGCAATCCAGAGCTTATCACAGCTAATTTTCAATTAATAGAGCAATTTTTATATATTTTTAGGATAAATACTGGTATAAAGGGAGCATATATGTTTCAGATGCAAGATAAAATATCGTATTCAGAATTATTACAGAGTCTTGGAGTAAATGCGGAAGTCACTGAAGACAGCAGGGTTCTGAAATATACTTCTGTGGAAGACGAAGTTAAAAGTCTGACTGATGGAGTAGGATTGAGGAATATTTCTCACTACGGAATGATTGAATTACGCGGGAAAGATGTGCTCGATTTTCTACACAGGATCAGCACTAATTCCACGAGGGAACTGGGAAAAGAACAGATCATCAAAACTATTTTTACCACTGAAAAGGGACGGATCATCGATCTGACGACCCTGTTGAATTTTGAAGATTACCAGATTTTATTCACAAGCGGTGAGCATCAGCCTAAGGTAATCAGGTGGCTTGATAAATATATCATAACCGATGATGTAAAGGTCTCTGATATAAACGGCAAGTATATGCTGCTCGAAGTAAGCGGTCCCCAGGCAGATTCCTTCATTACGCTGGTTTGCGGAACTGTTGTGAATAACATTTCCGAGAACACATTCAAAGTTATCAGTGCAGAAGGAATGCTGTTCTTTCTCGCAAAGATGAGAGACGTAAGGAACCACCTGAAATACTGGGTAATAGCCGATTCATCAAATGGGAACCGGTTCGTAAAATATGCTCTGGAGAATAAAGGCATATTTGATTTCAACCTGGTTGGTGAAGATGCCTGGAATACATTCAGGGTTGAGCAGGGAATTCCGGCGGCACCCAATGAAATAAACGATAATTATAATCCCAACGAAGCCGGTCTCCTCCAATTTATTGATTTCGGTAAAGGCTGCTATATTGGGCAGGAAGTTATTGCGAGACTCGATACCTATGATAAAGTACAGAGGTCTATTAAAGGTGTAGTTTTTAACGAAGTTGTTTCAGGCACAGAATACAGTCTGTTTAACGGCGACGGCGGAGAAAGCGGTAAAGTTACTTCAGTAGTTTACTCGATAAGATGTAAGAAGAATATCGGTTTGGGATATATAAAAAAGAACCACCTGCAGGACGGAACAAAGCTTAATGCTAAAGACAGCGAAGGCAATGAAACTGAGATACTGGTGCATAAAATCCCCTTTAAGAGATGAAAATATATACCAAAGGCGGCGATAAAGGAGAAACAGGACTTTTTGGCGGTGAAAGAGTGCCTAAAAACTCGGCCAGGATAGAAGCATATGGAACAATTGACGAACTGAATTCGTTTATAGGACAGGCAATTACTGAAGTTAAAAGCAATGATGTAAAAGATTTATTGAACACGATCCAGAACCAGCTATTTACCGTCGGTTCTGATCTGGCTACACCCCGGAGTGAAAAAAACGAGAAATACGATATCCCCCGGGTACAGAAAGAGTTTTTTGAAAATGCTGAAAATCAGATAGACAAATTTGAAGCAGAATTAGAACCGCTGAAGAATTTCATTCTACCCGGCGGAAGCTAAAGCAGCCGCACTGCTGAATATCTGCAGAACTAGTCTGCAGAAGAGCCGAAAGAAGGGTAGTCACATTAAAAAGCTCAGAAGATATTGGTGAAAATATTCATTATATTCCTGAACAGGCTGAGCGATTTATTTTTTGTTCTTTCACGTTATGAAAATATGATCTCAGGAATTCCTGACACCATATGGAAGAACGAATAGCAATATTCATTCTTCAATCTTCAATATTAAAATAATATTGGGGGTGAATTTTGGTTTCGACGGGGTTGAAGAGACATAGGACTGCGCACCGTGTTCCCCGGAGTACACGTAAAACAATCGGGAATAAACTAATAACTGGCGACTATAATTACGCCTTAGCTGCCTAAGTAAACTCTTAGCAGCCGTTCACCTTATCTTCTCGTGTCGGGGTAAGGATGAACGACGTTTAGGCACGATAGCCGGTTCAGTTGTCTGTGCTGAGCAGGTGAAATTTAAGCAGGCAGACTTAAAGTGACCCTTGTCTGTTTGGTAGCTTTAAGTCAAAACAAAAACAGACTATGTGTGTAGATGTTCTTTGGATCTTAACTTCGGACGCGGGTTCGACTCCCGCCACCTCCACAAATCGCCTTATCAGGCTTAATCCCACTTTACTTTATTTAACAGAAAACCTTCAAAACAATATCACGCAGCTTTACGCGCTTACTATTCTTCACAATCTATCAACTGTTATCCGCTTCAGGGAGAACCGGAGGATGGAATTTTTGAAGATGCGCTTTACGAGTTGACTATAGAATAAAAAAGGGACCCTGACGGTCCCTTCATAATTAGTTCACAGCATCAGGATGAGGGTTTCATTACAATTTCAAGAAGCAATTCAACCTCGCCTGTAAGTGTATAAGGCGGACCCGCTCCCGCTGAAATGTTGCTTATCGTAATCTTCCCCGTAAAACTGAGATCTAAAGCTCTTGCCGGGTCTTTATAATATTCAAGATATCCTTCTATTAAAGCTATTTCACCAGGTTCTAAATCTATATTATAGGGAGTATTTAAATAATCGTCTGCTGCAGCAGTCGGCAGATCCCTGCTGAAGATCATGTTGCCGTCTCCGTCAGTTACAGTAACGTTTAATCTTTCTCCTAACAGGCCGGGAGTCAGATCTAGTGAGTCAGGCGGAGGGAACGGATTTTCTCCTCTGGGTAAAGTTCTGTACAATGCCGCCTTGTATGTTATGCTTTCAATCTTATCTAAATTAGTTGAATAGGCATCGAAATCAGAAAGGTAAACTGTATTGCTGTTATCAATAGTAGTGTTGCTGCCTGTTACTGTAATTCCCTGCTTTAAGGGTAAATTGAGTGAAAAATTGGTTAAAATATCACAGCCGCTGTTCAGGAAAATGATAAATACCAATAAACACGGAAATAAATATTTATATACTTTTTTCATTGTCTTACTCCTTTAAAATTGTAATGAGATACCACCGGCGATGGTGAACATCGAGGTTACGTTGAAGTCCAGATTAAATACAACCGGCAAAAGCTGTATAGCTCCGCCTGCTGTAAGTCTGAAAACATTATCACCATCAACAGATGTACTCTGCTGCGTGTTTCTTATTAAAGGATATAAATCATTCGGATCCCTGAAATAATAACCTAAATCCATTGTTGAACTTTCATACGCCAGACCGCCGTAAACTATAAACAACCCACTGAATGTTTTACTGGCGTGAGCATTAACTGAAAAGTTTTTAGAGTCGAACTTAATATAATCTTCCGGGTTATTTCCTTTATACTCAAGTTTGAAGTTGTTATAAAGAATCTGAATAGCCAGGTTAAACGGTAAAGCGGGGAACCACTGACTGATCTCATGCTTTAAGCCTATGCCCCAGAGGCCTACATCATGATCACTGATATTTACGCTCGGGAAGAACCGGAGCAGTAATTCGGTACCGTAAAAGCTTCCGGCCACCTGGTAAATTCCCATTGGTATCCCGCTGACATTATATCCGCCGGGATAGGCGAGAAAACCCCCGGGACCGGTATAATAACTACCGCCTTCCCCTATGAAAGTACTTGTCGTTCCGGTAACATTATAACCACTGACACCGGGATTCGGGGTAAATGTTTTCTGTCCTTCCGTAGTAAATGAATACATCCCGATTATGCTGAATTTGAATTGAAATGTCTCGGGCAGATCGGCTGAGTAATAAGTACCTGAATTGAAATATGTTCCGAAGTAGGTTGCCAGTGGTTTGGTAAACTCTTTGGCATCGTCAGGAGCCAGTCCTGATATTCCCAAAGCAACCTGTCCGTATGAGATATTAAAGTGAGAAGCGAGAATTAAAAAGAAAACAAGAAATGCTTTTTTCATAGTTCACTCCTTTGTTATAATTTTAAACCTTGTTAGAAGCTATTTCGAATTTTGAAGGCGTAAACCTTTGCCTGTACGTTGGCTATAGATTTAAGGGGAGAATTGAATAGAGATGAAATTAGAACTGTACAGGATTAGTGAGGCCCTTAAACCTAATTTTTAATCACAAATAGTAATTTAACCATATAATGTTAAATGTCAAGAATATTTGTTGATATAAGCAAAAATTAACACTCCCCTAATCTGTATTAATATAAGAAGCGATCAAATATCTTGTGACTCTTTACCGTTTCTTGTTAGCTGCCTTGCTGTTACCAGTACCCAGCCACCAGCACCCCACATCCCTTTTTTTCCTAAGACTCACAATTCCCCAGATGTTGAATGCCGCTCCTAACTTCAGTGCGGCAAAACCCAGCAGCACCAGCGGGAAATACCAGACTAAGAGCGATTGATCCGGCTCCCCCGCTCTTTCAATTATCGCTTTCATAACATATAGAGCTATCAGCAGCAAACCGGTTAAACCTGAAGCTAAACCGAAGAGTAATACAAGCCTGTATTTCGTCTTTATACTTGCAATCTGACCGCCGACTACAAAGTTAATGAAGAAGCCGGAGAATAGCTCTACCAGTTCAAACACAAGATCCTTTTCGATTGAATCATAAGGACTCATCTCTATTCCGCAGCGAAAAAAATCTGCACATTTGGTACATGATCACCATCATATCTGAATAGTAGCAACTATTCCCGGAATTCATTATTTTGTGCATAATACATATTTGGGGAGAATGTATGTACTGTGCTCTTTCATATTATCCTCTCGGGAAACTACTTCCCGCACTCATTCAATTGTACAGGCTTACTTGTGCCCAAAAAACTCCAACCTAAACAGACAAGAAAGGAATGACAAAATGAAAATCAAAGTATTCTGCCATTTCTGCATTATCATGTTACTTCTTCTTAGTTCGGTTTCCTTAGCCCAGACAAAGGCCGGCGAAGCTGCATTGGGAACACGCCAATATGATGACTATCAGAAACCTATGGTATGCGGGGCATCCTGCCACGTCGACTTTTACCAGCAGTGGAAGCAGGCCATGATGTCGCAGGCTTATACACATCATTGGGATGAAATTGAGTATTTCAAGCTGGCTGTTCCTCATGCTGATATAGATCCTGTGGTAGCAGGCGTAAAGGCCGGATGCAACGGATGTCACACTCCTATGGCATTCTTAAGCGGTGACGTACCGCCGCAGCGTCCTGAAAAAATGACAAGAGCTAATGAATCGGTTTCCTGCGATGTGTGCCATACTGTCACCGGCTTCGAAGGAGATACGCCCTTTAACTTTAATTTTATCTCTGAACCGGGCAGGACGAAATATGGACCGCGAAGCACGGGGAAATCTCCTGAGCACGATATGGCAAAATCTGATTTCCTGGCTTCGGCTGATTTCTGCGGAACCTGCCACAATGAAAAAGATCCATACGGTATCTGGGTTAAGTCGACTCACCTTGAATGGAAAGAAGGTCCTTATTCAAAACAGGGTGTGCAGTGTCAGGACTGTCATATGACGCATACTGAAGGGTACAGCGCGGCGATGGGGGAAAAGCATCCCGACGTTTGGCAGCACCTGTTTCATGGTGCACATGATCCCGGAAAAATCAAAGGAACAATTGAATTAAGGGTTCATCCCGATATTAATGAGGCAGAACCGGGTGAAAAAGTAAAATTCACAGTAGTACTTTTCAATCAGAAAACCGGCCATAAATTCCCTACAGGTTCTGTTGAAGACAGGATCGTTTGGATGCATGTTGAGGCCGTTGATTCAAAGGGGAATGTCTACCACCTCCCGGTTGATAAGAAGGGCTTTGATGGCGAGGAATATACTATCGGCAGCGATGAACTGGCTTACCAGGATATGGGTATTCCATTGAAGGATCCGGGATTTAAGGGAGTTCAGAGGGACGGTATTCCGGTGGGAGACAGAATATTCAGGATGGCCTATTTCGATCCCCAGGGACGAATGACTATACAGCAATGGAATACCAAGTCGCAGGGTGTGGATTACAGGCTGGGTCCGAGGGAAACAAAACTTGAAACCTGCACTTTTACGCTCCCTAATAACGTAGCGCCAGGACAACTGAAGGTTACAGCGGTTCTGAATTATCAGCGGCTGGTGCAGCCTGTGGCTGAGTTTTTAGGAGTACCGGAAGATGAATATGCGGTTGTAAAAGTGAATGAACATTCAACAGCTATAAACGTTCTTCCATAAAATTGTATTAAGTATAACATAAATAATCAGAAATTGAGCGGGAGAATAAAATGAGAAGAATTTTAAATTTACTAATCATAATATTTGCACTGTCTTCTTTTTTAACTGAAATATATTCCATTCCGGCGTTTGCCAGGAAGTATAATATGTCCTGCAAAGTTTGTCACTCTCCTTTTCCGAAATTAAAACCATACGGTGAGGATTTTGCTGCAAACGGATTTGCATTGAAGGATGCCGAGGCTCCCCGTTATTACGTTAATACGGGGGATGATGAACTTACGCTTATTCGTGATTTTCCTATAGCCTTAAGATTAGAAGGATACCTGACGTATAATCGGGATAAATCAGATCAGACAGACTTTACCGGTCCCTCTGTATTGAAACTGTTATCCGGTGGTACAATAACAAATGATATATCCTACTATGTTTATTACATACTGGAGGAAGGGGATGTCGGTAAAATCGAGGACGCTTTCCTTTTCTTTAATAATCTTTTCGGAAGCGAACTGGATTTTTCAATCGGACAGTTCCAGGTCTCGGACCCGGTATTTAAGAGAGAATTAAGATTAACTCTTGAGGATTACCTGATCTATAAGGTGCGTCCCGGGTTGTCACATATTGATCTTACGTATGACAGGGGAATAATGCTTTCGTACGGCATGCCGACAAACACCGATATAACACTTGAAGTTGTGAATGGCAGCGGGATAGGTACACCTTTCGGGAACGGTAATTTCGATAATGATAAATACAAAAACATTTTTGCACGCATCTCCCAGGGGGTTTCGGAGCAATTCAGGCTGGGAGCATTGGGATATTATGGTAATGAAGTCATTTCTAATTCTCTTGAGCTTCAACAGGAAAAGAATGAGATCTGGATGGCCGGGGTAGATGCAACTATCGATGTCTCACCCGTAGAGCTTAATGTGCAGTACCTTTTCAGAAATGACAATAATCCCTACGCTCTGATGACCGGATCAACAGAAGTGAAAACACAGGGCGGATTTGCGGAACTGATTGTAAGACCGGAAGGGGATAACAGCATGTACTACGGTGCCGCTGTTTTTAATTACATCGACTCTGATGATGATGCGCTGGATATAAAATCAGCGGGTATTTCACTTGGACATCTCTTAAGACGAAATATAAGGGCGGTTGTAGAGTACGATTATAATTTCACGGAAGAGTTCGGCAGTATCAGTCTTGGATTTGTAACTGCATTTTAATTCCGGGCAAAAGATCTAATATCGAAGGGAAAGCCATAGTGCTTTCCCTTTGTATTTTAAATTCTTTATTATTGCAGTAAGAGTTTTTCCCTTATTCCTTCAGATATGATCCGAACTTATGCGGTTCAGATAATTCAATTAATTTAATTAATAATGGAATTGTTATGTATAACCTTCCCTATCACAAGGAAAAGAATCCGGAAGTCATAAAGGAATTCATTGACCAGCACCCGTTTGCTTTTTTATCCGGATGCGATCACGAGAATAAACCTGTTGCTACCCAGGTTCCGGTTTTCATTGAGGAGCATAACGGGAGGAAAGTTCTGAGGGGACATATAATGAAGAATACCGATCATCATAAAGCTTTTTTACATAATAATAATGTGCTGGCTGTTTTTACGGGACATCATACGTATGTAAGCGGAACATGGTACAGCAATCCTTACACAGCTTCTACCTGGAATTATATGAGTGTGCATGTAAAAGGGATTATACGTTTTCTTGATACCAGTGAACTGGAGGATGTGCTTCGTAAAACGACTCTGCATTTTGAAAACTATAATGAACAGTCAACCACAATTTTCGATAATCTGCCTTCAGAGTATACGGAATACTTAATGAAAGCAATTGCAGCTTTTGAGATTGAGATAAAAGAAATGGATCACGTCTTTAAATTAAGCCAGGACAGGGATGCTGAGAGCTATCAGAATATTATTGATAAACTCAAGACCGGAGCAGAAGACGGGAAGGTGATAGCTGCCGAGATGACAAAAAGAAGAGAAGCGCTTTTTATGGGGAAAAAGGATCAGAAAAAAGTAGAACCGGATGAATGATTTTGACTAACTTCATGGAGCTTTTATCACATTCTCTTTAAATGATAAGGCTATATTTCCCGCGGTAGAATCGAGTTCTGATTCTTTCGCTGTGGACAAAAGAGAAGTAAGATACTGGTATGTTTTGTAGCCTTCACATTCAGAAGGGGCAAGGAATATTGTTGATATTACATAGCCAAGGCTTTCACCTTCCTTAGTGCGGTTCCGGAACATCATAATGTTAATTTTATAATTCTCATTGTCATTAACTAATGCAACACCGTCTAATTTCAGAAGTTTCCCTTTTACAAAGTTTGCAAATCTTGTTTTGACTTCCTGCGAAGTTTTGTTATTTATTGTAACTTCAACTAATACACCCGTTTTATCGGTTTGTGCAGTAATTGATTGCAAAGGGATGATCAGCAGGATTATCAGCAGGTAAAAATTATTTCTGGTCCTCATATTTTAATCCTCATTAATGAGTTTTTAAGTTATCATATTCATGAGAATGAAAATGTGATGGTAGCTTTCAAATTAAAAAAGCCCCTGGTGATAATTCAGGGGCTCTAATTTTGCCAAATATTGTCTTACTGGTGAGTTGTAAAATTAAACATTTCGGAGTACGAAATACCATTATCACCTGATTGACCGTTAATCATTGCAATAAATGAGTCAGAGGCAGCTTCATCTATTGATGAAACCGGGAAAATTCTTTGCAGCATCCAGGAATAATTTGCCATTGCCGGCAAACCCAGGCCCTGGGGAGCAAGATTAGGAATATTGGCGCTAGTCCCGGCCGTGAAAATATAGTAGGCTGGATTGCCAGGATCAGAAGGCATAATGGCTATATAGTTTACACCGGTTCCTCCTCCCTGCGTCCATAGAAATTGAGTCGAGGTATCTATCTCTGTTCCGTTATTCACTGGCAAATTTAGCTGCGGTGCATTAACCAGATCGATGGTTACACTATTGGAACCACCTGTAATAGCTTTTTTCCGGTATGTTGTATTTCGGTTAGTGGGAAAGGAAGAAACAGAAGCCATTACCTGGATTTCAAATGTCGTGCCTGAAATTGATGGTACGATATAGCTAAAGTTATCAGTAAGCGATCCCCCGTATTCTGAACAAATCGCTATTGAAGCTCCTCCAAAATTGATGTTAAGCTGTTTGCTTGTGATATTGTAGCTGGTTGTTGGTTTAGTAATCGATCCATTAATATTCATTTCCGCCGGATCTGTAAAATCGGTTTCATAAAAATAGTTTCCGGTGAAAATCCCGCCATCACTGATAGTTAGTTGTTTTGAACCATAGGCATCATATTGTACAGGAAGGCCATTCGAATTTACCGACCACCTAAGTACCTGCAGATGTCCTGAAAGTGATGAGATACTGCCTTTCCAGGTCACCGAAAAGGAAAAAACACCGGTCGCCGGATCAGCTATTATATACCAGCCTTTTGATCCGCTGTTGAAACACACTAGCGTCTTTTCTGCTGAGACGGGAACAGCTCCTGATATAGTTGCCTGCTTTCCTGCTGTTGTTGAACTCAGGTAAAGGAGAGTGGGATTGGAAGCTGTCAGTCCCTGGTAAACAATAGCTGTTTTTTGTACACCAGAGATAGTCCTGACTTCATACGGGGAAGTTACATCCGCAATTGTGAAAGAGCCGTCTGCACCGGTTGAAGTTGGACTTTTTCCTTTTATTACAACAGTCATTCCTGAAATTGGTTCTCCGTCTATGTCCTTAACATACCCGCTTACCGTCATGGTGGTTGCCGCACTAACCTGGGCTGTTGCCGTGGCATTACCGGAAGAATTGGTTGCGGTTAATGTGAAAGTTGTAGCTGAAGAAACAAATACCATCATTGATCCGCTGTCCGCTGGTGATACTGTTCCAACATTGGGAGCAATTGACAACGCCGTTGCGTCATTTACTTTCCAGCTTAGCTTAACAGAATCACCTCCAATAGGTACAGATGCGGGTTCGGCGATGAAGGATACAATGGTTGGGCTGGTCGGCTGCGTCTGAGGTGAAGTTGTTGAATCTTCTTTGCAGCCTGCCGTAAGGATCAGGATCAGGAACAAAACACCAAAAGAAATGAACGCTCTTAAACGAAAAATTGACATAACTTCCTCCAATAATTGTGCATGTTCAAGGAAATGAAAAATGTTTATTCTATCCTTCTGCTTCGGCGAGTCTTGGAGTATAATATCCCGGAATTGATCTGGTCCCTGCTCTTTTTTCTTACCCGGGCGAAGTAGAAAAAATGATTATCTAAATTTGCAATTATTAATTGTTAGAATCAACAATTAATTATAAATATGCTATTAATGATTATTAAGTCCGACAAATATGTCGGGAGGGATAAATACGATTTATATATACAGAGACAATGGGGAGATTGCTCTCCCCATTATCACTACCCCCTACTTTGTGAGGATCATTTTTTTCGATTCTGTGTAAGTGCCCGCCCTTAATGTATAGATGTAAATTCCGCTAGCAAGTTTTGAGGCTTCAAATACTGTATTGTATGTACCTGCAGCACGTCTTTCATTAACTAGTGATGCAACCTCGTTTCCTAATATGTCATAAACTTTCAGGGTTACAAAGCTTTCTTCCGGAACCCAATATTTAATGGTAGTGGATGGATTGAAGGGGTTCGGGTAGTTCTGTTCCAGTCCGTATTCATCCGGTGAGATCAGCTCATTATTTTCTTTCACAAACGGCTGGTTAAGAATATTAATATAACCCCCGGCCAAAGCACTCATCTCCAGGTTATCATAAATTATTTGATCGCCATTCAGTTTATCCCAGATGACAATTTTTATCAAATCTCCTGTATTGCCGCCATCAAATGCAGTTACAAGGAATCCATATTTTCCCTTACCGGTATCTTTGCCTTCTCCTCTTATTGTTATTGTACTGCCATCAACTAAAAGGAATTCCAGCGAATTGCCGGTGAGGTTTATACCCGCGGCAGGGAATTTTATTTTTACTACACCCTGAGCAGAGTTCGGGTGATTTATATTATGAATATTCATATTGAAATCGAGCTGGCCTGTAATAGAAGGATCCTGCAGGAATGCACCCGGCTGTGAATCAATCCAGCCGGTTGATTCAATTTTGTTCGAAGTTAAACGATCACCGACATTGACGATTCTCCCGATTTCCTTCGGATGAATGAAATTATTCTGTGCCGTAACATATCCCGCGCATGCTTCAAACTCTGTAACGCCGCTTAGAATATCGGGATCAGAATAAGGTATTCCTGTATAATCCAGTATTGCCAGTACAAGCTCGCTGGCAGTTACGGTGTATACTGCAGCCGGATTAAGAGGCTGACCGTTTACGGTTACTGATACAACCCTTTCACCTGCCGGTTTACCTGCATCATATTTATACTCAAGACCGGATACCTGTATAAAGAATTCATCATTGCTTTCTATCTGACTTAATCCAAACTCCAGTCCCATCCATAATGCTTCTCCTGTCATCTTAAAGGTCGCTATCTGATAACCAAGGGTATTTACCATATTAAATCCATATCCGTTCATCCTGAAGATATCAGAAAGGGTGAAGGTTCCCTGCCATAACGGCAGAGCAGTTGAACCGCCCGCGTGGATAGCTATATCTGTACCTGTCATCGATCTGAAAGCGTCGGTTACCAGGTTTCCTACCGGGGTATCGTGAGCCCCTAATGAAGTTAGATTAACAGCTTCCTCACTAAAGAATGCATCGGCATAACCAAACGGCTGAGAGAAAAATGGCAGCCCATAAAATGATTCAATGTCTGCTTCCATCGAATTAACCAGAGCTTTTACATCGGGATCTTCGGGAACATTTTCATCCAGGGGAATTAACGTATAATCCAGAAGTCCAATATTTCCTCCGGCATCAATGGTCAGATGCATTTTGCCGACATACATATAGTTTGATCCCGCCTGAGCGATCCAGGTTGTTCCCCCAAGTGGATTCGGTATTGCAAGAGGAGCAGCATATTTATTATGGTCGTGCCCCCCGATAATAACATCAATACCGGGAACATTAGCCGCAACTGCCATATCAAACTCTACTCCCAGGTGAGAAAGTAGAATTACAACATCGCAGTTTTCTACATATCTAAGAATGTATGCATTGGTTCCGGCTGTATTCATTATTTCAGTTATGTCATCTTCTATTACTACCGGCGCCGGCTGTGAAAGTATATTGGTTTCGGGAGTTATGAGTCCGAAGATACCTACCTTAACAGGACCGATATCCTTCACGGTATAATCATAGATGTATTGATCTAGATCAGGCACTGCGGAAGCATCGATATTAGCCCCCAGCAATGGGAAAGCGTCTGAAGGTGCAGGGAATACATACTGTAATGATCCAAGCAGCACATCGGGAGTAAGATCAAATTCATGGTTGCCAACAGCCATTGCATCAAAACCTATCATACTCATCCATGTTAATTCAGGAACCTGGAAGTTTTTGTTGAAGAAAAGATCACCGATGGAGATATCTCCTGCATGAAGAAGAAGCAGGTTGGGATCAACTGTCCGCTCATAGCCTATAACAGATGCAGCCCTGGCTATTCCGCCGAGAGTGCCGTTCAGATCCTGGTCACGTGGACCGATCGCGTCTAAAGTAGAGTGTGAGTCGTTGACGTGCAGGATCGTAATTGTGTTTGTTTGTGCTGACGCATCAATAACAAGAAGAGAGAACAATAAAATAAAGTAGAAACGAAATTTTAACATTGAGTGCCTCCTTTGTTGTTTTGCCTGTGTTGTTCAAGAAATAAATGTTCGAATAATCTGGAATCAAACTAAATCTTTGAAGGGAGAGCGTTGTCAAAAAAATGTCAAAAGATTGTAAGAATGCTGCAGGTAATTCCCTACCTGGCTGATATTCCTTTATGTATCATTCTGATATAATATTTTGTGAAAGGCTCTTGCAAATGATTGGGTATATTTATAATTTTCTGTATCCCCTTTATAAAGGGATACAAGATAAGTAATGAATACAGACCAAAAAAGAGGATTATGGAACTTAGTACCAAACTGCAGCAGATAGGATTGACGAAAAGGGAGGCTGAGGTATATGTGGCACTTCTTCAGAGAAAAGAGTTCACAGCGCCGGAATTAGCAAAGATGACTACAATAACAAGAACGAAAATTTATGAAATACTACAGAGCCTTGTGCATAAAGGTATTATAACCGAAAGCAGCAGGAATGGTAATAAGGTTTATCGGTCCATTGATCCTAAAATAGCATTGAAGAACATCATAAATAATTATGAAGAATCCGTTGAACAGAAAGTGATTGAGTTTGAACAAAAACAAAAATTAGAGATTGAGCTTAAGAGAAGGGCGGCAGATTCACTTCAGAAGGAATTGATCTCACTGCATGAAGATATAGCCGACAGTCTTGAGCCGTTTGATTATATCGAAATGCTAACTGACATAAGACAGATAGGGGAGAGATGGGTTACCATTCAGCAGAACACAAAGAAAGAATTACTTGTGTTCACCAAACCTCCTTATACCACTCCTGCCCTTGAGGATAATATTGAGCAGGAGAAAGAAGTTTTCCGGAAACAGAACATTATTGTAAAGGGTCTTTATGAATACGGGGAACTGACACAGGAAGAACTTGACAGCCTGATCAGATCGGTTGAGATATACCAGGAAATTGGTGAGGAAACCAGGCTGATAGAAAAACTTCCAATGAAACTTGTAATCAGTGACGAAGCACTGGTAATGTTTGCTCTGAACGACAGAATTTCTTTAAAGCCGAACATAACCAGTATGTATGTAGATCATCCCAGCTATGCTGCTGCATTAAAGAAAATGTTTGAAAGCTATTGGGCGGATGGTATCAGTGTGGAGTCATTCAAAAAAACAATAAATAAATAGCTTCATTCTTAACACACAATCAAAATTAAAGGATATATATGGCGTACAAATTACTACGATCTGCGGCATTTTTACTGGCTTATTTGCTTATAAGCTTCACTGCTGCTGATGCACAATGGTACTGGCAGAACCCGCTGCCGCAGGGTAATAATCTCAACTGCGTTTCTTTTGCTGATGCCGATAACGGTATTGCAGTGGGGGATAATGGTGCGATTATAAGAACAACTGACGGCGGCGCAACCTGGGTCAGCCAGCAGTCGGGTTTAACAATCAATCTTAACAGTGTTTCCTTCGTTGGCGGAAATACTGCAACAGCTGTTGGACAAAATGGTAAAATTGTGAGAACAACCGACGGCGGTGCAGCATGGCTTCCGCAGGAATCGGGAACCACTTTTCAGTTCCACTCAGTTTCATTTTCGGATGCGGATCATGGTACAGCCGTTGCTAACAATGGCCTGGTGATCAGGACTACAGACGGCGGAGCAAACTGGATCCCGCAAACGAGCGGTACCACCGAAGATTTGTTTGGAGTGGATTTTACAGATATGAATAATGGTACTGTCGTTGGAGGTAATGGACTGATACTTAGAACTACTAACGGCGGCAGCACATGGACACCGCAAACAAGTGGTGTAGCGGCGCTTCTTTTTGATGTCTGCTTTACGGATGTTAATACAGGAACGGCTGCGGGTCAGGAAGGTGTTATCCTGAGAACGACAGACGGCGGCGCCACATGGACTCCACAGAGCACGGGACTAAATCCATGGGATTATGTTTTTTCCGTTTCTTTCTTCGATGCAAATAACGGAGCAGCTGTTGTTTCCGGGGCGGTTATTTTAACTACTACGGACGGCGGTACGAACTGGACACCTTACAGTATCGGTACGTGGAATGATCTCAATTCTGTCGCGATGACTTCAGCCAGCAGCGGCGTTACCGTGGGTTTCAGCGGAATGCTATACAGAACAACAAATGGCGGCACAACCTGGGAGAATGAACTTCAGGGTGTATCTGATCAGGCTATGACATCAATTGCTTTTGCTGATGATCTGCATGGGATAGCTGTCGGTACTGGCGGCGTACTTCTTACTACCACAAACGGCGGAATGAACTGGGTGAGCCAAACCAGCGGAGTTACGGATGAACTTTACGGAGTTTCTTATAAAGAGATAAATAGTGCTGTTGCTGTCGGAATGAATGGTATTATAATAAGAACAACTGACGGCGGCCTGACCTGGAATAGCCAGGTGAGCGGTACAACAGAAAACCTTAACAGTGTTTCTTTCGGTGATGTAAATAATGGAAATGCAGTTGGTCAGTCGGGTGTTATTTTAAGATCCACCGACGGCGGAGCTACATGGGCACCGCAGACAAGCGGGACCACCGCGGCACTCTGGGGAGTTGCTTTTTCAGATGCTGACCATGGTACAGCAGTAGGAAATTCAGGTACCATACTCAGAACAACAGACGGAGGCAGCACCTGGACACCGCAGACCTCAGGAACAAACGGTTCAATATATGGGGTCACTTTTGTTGATAACAATACAGGTTATGCAGCAGGTTCAACACCTTATCCTGTTGTTGTAGGACTGATTCTGAAAACTACCGACGGCGGCGCCAGCTGGGTTCAGCAGAACAGCAACACGATAATGTTCCTGAACACCGTTGCTTTTTCGGATGCTGATAACGGCATTACAGGAGGATTAAATGGAGTACTGATGCATACAACCGACGGCGGTGCAAACTGGGAGGCAGATGAAAGCAATACCGGCGCGATGATTCGCGGAATGTTCATGACCGATGCGAATACCGGGTACGCTGTGGGTGAGAATGGTATGATCCTTAAAATTGGAGACACTGTTCCGGTTGAGATGGTTTCATTTACAGGAAAGGTTAATGGCAGCAGTGTCCTACTAACCTGGAGCACGGCTACAGAGACCAACAACAGCGGCTTCAGTATTGAACGCTTATCAGAAGGCAGCTGGAAGTCGATTGGTTTTGTTGGAGGCTCGGGCAGTACAACTTCACCAAGATCATATTCATTCACCGATACCAGACCTTCAGCTGGTAAAAATTATTACAGGCTGAAACAGGTTGACTTTAACGGTACTTCAGAATACAGCAGTATAATTGAAGTTGATAATAGTGCATCTTTAGTGAGTTATAATTTATTGCAGAATTATCCGAATCCTTTTAACCCGACCACTACCATTAATTTTGCATTACCATATGACAGCCACGTAAAGATTACAATATACAATGCACTGGGTGAGTCGGTTGATGTTTTGTTTAACGGAACGAAATCTGCCGGATCATATTCACTTCAGTGGAACGCGCTGAATCATCCTTCAGGACTTTATTTATATAAGATTGAAGCTGCTTCAGCCGATGGTCTTCACAATTTCTCCTCCGTCAGAAAAATGATCTTAATGAAGTAACCCTCAGTCAAATACGATAATTAAAAGGCTGCCCGAACATCAGGCAGCCTTTTTTATGTCTGAGCATACATTCCTTACCAAATTCGGTAATTCTATTCATCCCCGCACCTAATAAATTATTCTCAAAAAGCTCCCAATTACGATTCAACTGCGCTTCAACTCCGCTCCAACTGCGCTTCAACTCCGCTTCAACTGCGCTCCAGATACGCTCTAAATACTCTCTTCCTGCAGGATTATAAGTCTGCCATTTTGTCAGTGTGTAAAGAAATTCAACAAAATAAAAAGTTCATTTTTAGCTCATTTTACGCCTCTCATTATGAGATCAAAAGGCGGATAAAAGGCGGATAACAGGCGACAAAAAAACGGTATCAGTTAAGTCTGCCATTTTGTCATACTGTTTAATTTGTCAGCAGACTGTTTTTTTACACTTTCAATAAAAATATTTTATCTCTGCAATACACAAAACCTGGTATGCTGAGGCAGGATAAGCTTTTGGTGAAATAATTCTGTCCGTTCTGCACACAGTTTTTTGAGGAAAAACCCTACCAACAAATGGGATACATCAATTAATATGTCTTTGAATTTACCCCTTCTTTTATGTTCTTTTGATATGATTTAAGACTATCGGAGATTAGTCCTAAAATCCGTTTCACTAATTTTGAATGTAAGGGAAGTAAATGAGGACTAACAAAATAACCGATCAGGAACGGTTAAAGGCTTTTAAATCGGTTAAAAAACCGGAAGTAATTGAAAGACAGAACCTCAACGTACGTTATCATGTAGAAGACTTCGATACATCAGATCTTCCTCGCAGATTTCTTGAAGCATTTGCAGCAATACTGAAACACTCAAATTACAAAATGGCCCTTGATCATTTTGCCAGGATGAGCGCAAGGTGTGCAAATTGTGCTGTTGCCTGCCAGGTTTACCAGGCTACCGGGGATATTGAAGATATTCCATGTAAACGTTCTGAACTTCTGCTGGATATTTATAAGAGACACTTCACTCTCGGCGGATTCTGGAAAGGCCGTCTCTCGGGTAAAGGATATATTACTTTAGAAACTATTCAGAAGATGGCCGACAGCTACTACAACTGTACTGCATGCCGCAGATGCGCGCTTGAATGTCCCGCCGGTATTGACCATGGTTTGATTACACATCTCGGAAGATATATTCTGAGCGAACTGGGTATTGCACCCCGTGCCCTGGTGGTAAGTACCAGGGAACAGCTTGAAGGTCCCACTAAAAATACTTCAGCTGTACCGCTGCCCGCACTTCAGGATACGCTTGAATTCCTTGAAGACGATATGTTCGAAGAAAAATCAGTTCATATAAAATTCCCGCAGGATGTTCCCGATGCCGATTATGTTTTCTTCCCGGCTGTTAGTGACTACCTGATGGAGGCCGAGACACTGATGGGCATTGCTGCTGTATTTACTGCTACAGGAGACAAATGGACCATCGGCACAGGCTACTATGATGGAATAAATTACGGACTATTCTACAGCGACAGGATTCTTGAACGGGTAGTAAAACAGGTTGATAATGAGACAAGAAGACTGGACGGTAAAAATATCCTGATTGGTGAATGCGGTCATGCATCGCGCACAGCAAAATATTTTGTCCCGGTTTACTGCGGAAAGGAAAACCCTCTGCCTGTACTGAATATTATGGAATACACCCATAAAGTCTGGAAAGAGGGGAGGCTGAAGCTTAATCCTGATATTGTAACCGAGAAAGTATCGTATCACGATCCCTGTAATCTTGCCAGGCAGAGATGGATCATAGATCAACCAAGAGAAATACTGAAATCGTTCTGCAAAAATTACATCGAAATGACTCCTTCGGGAGAAGATAATATCTGCTGCGGAGGCGGCGGAGGTACGGTTTCTATCGATGAGATAAGACCCTACAGAACAACCGTAGGCGGTAAGCTGAAAGCAGACCAGATCCGCAAAGCAGGCTGTGAAATTCTTGTTGCGCCCTGTGCAAACTGCAAGAAGCAGCTCAGGGAACTGGTTGAGGATCAGGGGATTGACTGCCAGGTTGTGGGACTGCATGATCTTATTTATAAGGCAATCATTTTTGATGATTCGCTGATTGTAAAAGAAACAGATTCTTCAAAAGAAGAGGTTGGTTAAATGGATAATCTACTTGAATTTGCAAAAGGACCTCTTTTCCGGCTGAGCTTTGCAGTGCTGGTTCTGGGACTGATAAGAATATTTTTCCTTGATATCCGCGGGGCATATAAAGCATATAAGAATACCGATGATAGAAAGATGCCATGGAAGTTGATTATCAGCCGCACCTGGGAATGGATTTTTCCCTTAAAAAGACTGAGGGGAAACTTCAGAATTTATTCTGTGTTCTCTATTCTTTTTCATGTTGGTTTAATACTGGTGCCGATATTCCTTTTCGCACACATTCAGCTGTGGGATAGTGCCCTGGGAGTTTCATGGATTGCTCTTTCCCGCGGCTGGGCGCTGGCACTTACAATATCTACAATAGTTTTCGGAGCAGCATTAATCATAAGCCGGATGAGCAGTGAAACCACGCGGGCATTGAGCAGGGGACAGGATTATCTATGGCTTATTCTGCTGCTTATTCCTTTTATAACCGGATTTATTTGTGCAAATCTCAGCATCAGTCCATCCTACTATCAGTTTTATATGCTCGTACACATCTTAGCAGGAGAACTGATATTCGTATTAATTCCTTTTTCGAAGATTGCACACTGTGTTCTTACTCCTTTATCTAATATTATCTGTACACTCGCCTGGAAGTTTCCGCCCGAAACAGATGATAAGATCAGTACAACATTAAATAAAAAAGGAGCACCCGTTTGAGTAAAGCAATATTAACAGATATTACAAAATGCATCGGCTGTCTTGAATGCGTTGCTGCCTGCAAGAAAACTCACCATCTTGAAGATGACGTTCCGAGAATGTGGCAGAAAAATGACGGCCTGTCGGCCGAGAACTGGACTTCAATAATTCGCAAACCGGATGAGCATTATATCCGTAAGCAATGCCGTCATTGTCTTGAACCATCATGTGCCTCTGTTTGTCCGGTAGGAGCACTGCACAAAACTGAGATTGGTGCGGTTGTTTACGATTCCGATAAGTGCCTTGGATGCAGATATTGTATGATGGCCTGTCCCTACGGAATTCCCCGTTATGAATGGGACAAGGCTGTACCTTATGTGCAGAAATGTATCCTTTGCTATGACAGAATTAAAGAAGGAAAGCAGCCTGCATGTACCGAAGCCTGTCCTCAGCAGGCCACAATATTCGGCGAAAGGAATGAACTGCTGAAGATCGCTCATAAAAGAATTAAGGATAATCCCGGCAAGTACATAAATAAAGTTTGGGGAGAGCATGAAGTGGGCGGAAGTTCAGTACTGTATTTATCCGATATAGACCTGAATTTTCTTTCCTATCCTGTCAATCTCGGCGACAAGCCGCTTCCCGAAAAAACAAAAACCGCTATGGAATCTGTCCCGTTTGCTTTTGTCGGAATGGGAGGAGCTATGCTTGGACTTAACTGGATCATTCAGCGCCGTATGAGGCTTACTAAAGAAAGTAAAGAAAAGGAAACTCCTGATGAATAGAGTAAGGAATGCAAAACTTATCCTGTGGATAATTACCGGTCTTGCTGCTGCAGTTGCCCTTAACCGCTTTATTTTCGGATTAGGAGTAACAACCAATTTGAATGACGCAACTCCCTGGGGACTGTGGATAGGGTTTGACGTTATGGGAGGGGTAGCCCTGGCTGCAGGCGGATTTGTACTAACTGCGATCTTTTATATAATGAAAAGGGAGGAGTTCCATCCCCTTGTAAGACCGGCTGTTCTTACCGCTTTCCTGGGTTACCTTGCTGTTATTATCAGTCTTCTTATCGATCTTGGACTGCCCTGGAACATATGGCATATGATAATCTACTGGAATCCTCATTCTCCATTGTTTGAAGTAGGATGGTGTGTAATGCTTTACACAGGAGTGCTGCTCCTCGAATTCAGTCCTGTTCCCCTGGAAAAATTCAGCAGATATGCTAAGATCAGAAACTTCCTGATGAGGTTCCGCTTTGTATTCGTTCTGCTTGGTATAATGCTCTCTACGCTTCACCAGTCATCGCTGGGAAGTCTTTTCCTGATTATGCCTTTCAAGCTGTTCCCGCTGTGGTATTCGAATATCCTCCCGATCCAGTTTTTTATCTCGGCTGTTGCGCTCGGACTAATGATGGTTTCGTTTGAAAGTCTGGTTTCTCACTGGCTCTTCAAAAGAAAACCTGAAACTGACCTGGTTGGGAAGCTCTGTAAAACTGCAGCGTGGGTGCTTGCAACATATTTTATTGTGAAGATCACAGATCTAATTGTGCAGGGTAAGTTCGGTTTAATCTTTAACGGCAGCTGGCAGAGTAATCTTTTTATAACCGAAGTAATGATTTCTACCATAATTCCGGCTGTACTCTTTTCCATTCCCAGCCTGCGCAAAACTGCGCCCGTACAATGGATCGGTTCTTTTATGGTTGTCTTCGGTATGATGATGAACCGTATTGATGTCGGCGGCCTGGTAATGCTGGGCACTACCGGCGACTCTTACACTCCGTTAATAACAGAAATAGTTACCAGTCTCGGCATTATTTCTCTTGCATCGCTGGTATTCTTATTTGCAATTGAAAACTTCAACATATGGGACCTGCAGCCGAAAGAGCCTGATTCGCTGCCGCATACCCTTCCGCAGTTTGACTATTCTTCGAGAACATGGCTTGGGACACCTGATGTAAGCAATTTAACCAAGTACTCTTTGGTGTTTATTGTAAGCTTTGCAATAGGGATGGCTTTAACACCCGGAAATCGTGTTCACAGTGAAGGCGTCACAAATGTGAAAGTCTATCGTGCATCAGGACTCGATACTCTGTATGTCAACGGAAACAGGGATGATCAGTTTGTGAAATTTCCTCACCAGTCTCATATAAAACGTATTGGTAAAGAGAATTGTAAAACCTGTCATCATCTGAACCTTCCGGGTGAAAAACTGAGCGAGTGCTGGGAGTGCCATACCGGAATGTATACCGAGGCGGATTTCTTCCAACACGACTGGCATTCGGGTGTTTATGGTGCAAATTTAAAGTGCGGCGACTGTCATAAGGCAGGTATGAACCGGAGCGTGAATTCAGCCAAACAATGTACTGACTGCCACAAATCTTACAACTTTAAATCGCGGCTGATAAAAGTTAACGGAACTTACAATGTTCTTTCTTATACAGATGCACTGCACAATTTATGTGTATCGTGCCATATAAAAAAATCTAAGGAGGATGAGAAAAATAAAGATCTGGCAAGGTGTACTACATGTCATAAAACAGAGCTTCCTGAGAATTTGACTGCGGGGATCAACTGGAAAATAAATGTTCCCCATTTTAATAATGTAATTCTTCCGGATGTTAATGCTTCATTACTCGAAACAAAATGATATATGCCGGCAAAGAAAATATTAATAATTGATGACGAACCTGATGTAGTAGCCTATTTGACTACGGTTCTGGAAGCAAATGGATATAAACCCTATTCTGCGGCTGATATAGAATCCGCAGGGCAGATATTGAAAAAAATACGTCCTGATCTTATATGCCTTGATATAGTTATGCCGAAAGAAACCGGAATATCTTTTTATATCAGGCTGCAGCAGGAAAAAGAGATGAAGCGTATTCCTGTTATGATTATAAGTGGGATTATAGAATCTGATAAATTCAATTTCAGATCATATGTAAAGGACGAATCTATACCGTCTCCGGCCTGTTATATGGAGAAACCGATAGATATTAAAAATTTTATCTGGAATATTGAAAGACTAACAGCATAAAAAAATGACCGGCACTTTAGATAAAAATAATTTATGGAAGAAGGAGTACCAGACACTCTTCGACAGGGTGCCTTGCTACCTGACTGTGATCGGCAGAGATTTCAGGATCGTGCGGGCAAATGATTCATTCCGTGAAAATTTCGGGGATGCATTAAACGAGCATTGCTACGAAATATACAAACGAAGAAAGACCAAATGCCCTAATTGTCCCGCCGTTAAAACATTTAAGGACGGTAAAGTACACCGTTCACATCAGCAGGGTATAGGCGTGCATGGACAGAAGATCTACTACGTGGTCAGCACCTCGGCCTTAATAGAAGATACTAAGAATATTGATTATGTAATTGAGATTTCTAATGACGTTACGGATATGAAAAAACTGGAAGAGAAGGTGATAGAGGCAAAAAGACTTGGAGCTGTAGGGCAGACTGTTGCAGGTCTGGCTCATAGCATAAAGAATATCCTCATGGGACTTGAAGGCGGGAAGTACATCGTTAGTCTTGGTTTGAAGAAAAATGATCAGAAAATGATAAACCAGGGCTGGGAAATGCTGGAGAGAAACTTTGATAAGACCACTTCTCTTGTGAAGGATTTCTTAAGCTTTTCGAAAGGAAGAGTTCCGGAACTTGAGGTGGTAAACCCCGCCGATCTGGTCTATGAAATTGTTGATTTGTATAAGGATGTCGCCTCTCAGTCAGGTATAATGCTAAAACCTGAAATAGAAGGCATTATTAAGCCTGTTCCGTTTGATAAGGCAGGGATCCATACATGTCTTACTAACCTGGTATCCAATGCCATAGATGCCTGTCTTATGTCTGAGAAGAAAGGAACAGAAGTTTCAATTAAACTTTCAGAAAAAAGAAACAAGATCACTTTTGAAGTGCAGGACAACGGCAGCGGTATTGATTATGAAATAAAGAAAAAAATCTTTACAACTTTTTTCACAACCAAAGGGGGCGGAGGAACGGGATTAGGATTACTGACCACGAGGAAAATTGTAGTGGAACATGGCGGGAAAATTACGGTAGATTCCCAGAAGGGAAAGGGTGCAAAATTTAAAATGGAATTCCTTCGAAAAAGATTAATGGCACTGTATAAAGAATCGAATAAATAAATTAAAAATCAGGAGAAAACCATGCCTGAAACACGAAAGAAGAAAGTACTTGTAGTTGATGATGAAGCTGATGTCCGGAATTTTCTGCAGGCCGCCCTTCTGGAAGCAGATTTCGAGGTTATCACTGCAGAGGATGGTGACGATGCCCTGCAGAAAATAAAGAAACAAAAACCTGATTTAATTTCACTCGATCTTGTAATGCCTCATAAATCAGGCGCAAAACTGTACCATGAACTTCAGAAAAATAAAGAGTGGGCAAAGATTCCGGTAATAATAGTAACAGGGCATGCGCGTGATGATCTTGGGAAATCAGATTTGAAGAATTTAATTATGTCCGGTCCCGGTGTTTACCTTGAAAAGCCGGTAAAACCGAACAACTATATAGCAGCTGTGAAAAGTATCTTAAATATGGAAACGAGTGAGGAAGAAAAAGAGACAGCTGAAATGGTGGAAATGCAGAATTATCTCAAGAATTTGATTGATGATGCCGATACGGATACTCTGAAGAAACTGAAAGAGTTAGTTGCCAAAAAATAAAGGCCGGTAGTGGTTAATCTTATACTCTGACAACATTCGGTATACATTCCTTATTATGCTTTTGATTTTACATTTACCGGTTAATACTTTTTATTTGAAATACCGGCCGAATCCGGCTGCAATTTTAATCCGGGAGTAGATAATGCTAATACTTTACCTTCTCACCTATTTCGCCGTTTTGGTTTTTATAATCATGGTTGTCGCTAAAATTGTGCACTATGCCAGGACTCCGCTTCATCTGAGATGGGATCTATATCCTGTAGCACACGAAGCCAAAAAAAATAAATACGGTGGTTCCTACTTTGAGGAGCCTGAATGGTGGAATAAAAAAAGCGAGAAAAGTTTATTTGCCGAATGGCTTGTAATGTTCGAGGAAATAATTTTTTTAAAAGGGGTATATAACAACAATAAAAAACTCTGGTATTATTCATTTCCATTTCACCTTGGTTTATATCTGACGACGGCTGCCTTTACCCTTATGATACTTTCAGTGATCCTTGATTTGAGTGCAGCCAGTGATATGTACTGGCAATATAGTACAGCTGAGGATATACTCTTCTATCTTACAAATGTAACAGGGTACACCGCAATAATTTTAACTTTCTTCGGCAGCCTGGGTTTAATAATTCAGCGTATAACCGATAAAAAGTTTAGAATTTATAATACACCTATGGATTTTATAAATCTGATTTTCATTTTGATTTTAACAATTAGCATAGTGTTGACACTAAGTCCTTCAAATACCTCGTTTATTCTCTATAAAATTTATTTGAAGAATTTATTTACTTTCAATTTTACAGTTATAGCCAGGCCCTTATTTCTTGTACATATTGCACTGGTCTCTGCCTTCCTGCTTTATTTTCCGGCAACCCGAATGATGCACTTATTCGCAAAGTACTTTACATACCACGAGGTTCGCTGGGAAGACAGTCCTAACCTGAAGGGCGGGAAACTGGAGAATAAAATAAAGCTGGCAATGAATTTCGGGGTCAGCTGGTCAGCCCAGCATATTAAAACAGGCAAAACATGGGGAGAAGTAGCCACAAAACTTCCGCCGGAGGTCACTAATGTCAAATAGAACAGAGGATCCTGATTTGAATGAGGGAGCTAATCCTAAAAAAAATAAATTGCGTTCGGTAAAAGATTTTACAAAACAAGGTGTCCAAATCACCTCTCCGGATCCTGCAAATTATATGAAACTGCCCCATCCTTATGAGGACTGGGTTGATCCGCCAATAAAGGAGCTGACTGATGATCAGAAGAACCGGCTGGAGCATTCACTTGACGGACTATCTGCTATATCTATACCTGTTCCGGCCACTGATGTTGAAAAAGAGGAAAAGGTGGCTAAGTTCTTATCGGGACTAAAAAAATTGTTTAATAAAGAGGATAACTGGACCTTCTTTCAGCCGCTGCTTCTTTCAATGGAAAACTGTATGAAATGTCAGACCTGTTCAGATGAATGTCCTATCTACATTTCAAGCGGGCGGGAAGAAGTATACAGGCCGATTTTCAGAGGGGAGATACTAAGACGTATAATTAACAAATACCTTAAACCAGGAGGCAAATTATACAATAAATTCACGGGTTCAGATATTGAGCTGAATTGGGATACAGTAGCAAGGCTTGCCGAACTCGCTTACCGGTGTACGATGTGCCGGCGCTGTGCACAGGCCTGTCCTATTGGTGTGGATAACGGGCTTATAACGCGTGAGATCAGGAAGCTCTTCAGTCAGGAACTCGGGCTGGCTCCTGAAGAACTCCATAATTCGGGAACCATGAAACAAATGAAAACGGGCTCATCAACCGGTACCAATCCTACCGCAATGCTCGATATTATAGATTTCATTGAAGAAGATCTGAGAGACTTATATAATATCGACATCAAAATGCCGATTGATAAAGAAGGAGCCGATATACTTCTGATACATAATTTCGGGGAATATCTTTCGTGGCCTGAAAATATAATGGCTTTTGCAGTGATATTTGAAAAAGCCGGAATCAGCTGGACACTGTCTTCCGAGATGGGCGGATATGATTCCGTTAATTATGGTTTATTTTATGACGATGTACAGCTTGCAAGGGTGGCACTGGAGCACATAAACATTGCAAAAAGGCTGGGAGTGAAAAAGATTGTGATGGGTGAATGCGGGCATGCTCATAAAGCTCTGATGCCGATCGCTGACAGGATACTTGTGGATGATAATATCATACCCAGGGAAAGCGCTTTTCCTGTTCTTGAGGAAATTGTATTCAGCGGGAAGATAAAATTTGATCCTTCTAAGAATAACTTCCCGGTTACCCTGCATGATCCCTGCAATACTGCCCGATCAATGGGAATAGTAGAACCGCAAAGGAGAATTCTGCGTTATCTCTGTCCCCAGTTTGTTGAGATGGAGCCCCATGGTGTTAACAATTACTGCTGCGGGGGAGGAAGCGGCTTTGCAATTTTCCAGGGGAAGAATTTTCCTGACTGGAGAAATGCAATTTCATTCAGAATGAAATTTAAACAGGTACTTGATGCATTCCACGATAAAATAGAACCGGATGTTTATAAGTATGTGTGCGCTCCCTGTTCAAATTGTAAAGGAGCTTTTCGCGACGGCTTAACTTATTATAACGCATTTGAAAGATGCGGAATAATATACGGAGGACTTGTAGAACTGATAGTTAATGCGATGACAGATCTTGAAAAGCCCTTTATTGAATGGGAGTTGAAATAAGTATTTACGAAAAGTAATTAACCTGAAGGTGGGATAATGAAAAAGCCAAAAAAAATACTAATTATCGATGATGAGGAAGATATTTTATTATACCTGGCGGCATTTTTTAAAGATAAGGACTTCAGTGTAGTAACTGCTTCCAACGGAAAAGAAGGTGTCAGCACAGCAGTAGCCGAAAACCCGGACATAATTACCCTCGATATTTCCATGCCCGAAGAATCAGGAATTAAAGCTCTCAGGGAATTACAGAATAATGTTTCAACAAAACACACCCCCATAATCATAATTACGGGGGTGGCATCAGACTTTAAGAGATTTATAAAAGACCGCAAACAGGTTCATATGCCTGAAGGTTATTTTGAAAAACCAATCAACAGGGACCTTCTTTTAGAAAAAATAAATGAGCTTTTGGATATAGCTCCTGTCTAATATAACTTTCAGGTTATCAGTCGTGTCTGCAGATTAAACCCGCATCATCTTTTAGTTCGCCTTTGATGAACTTATCCATGGCTTCTTCAATCGTTTCAACATCTGAAAAAATGGGCGTAATGTTATTTTGTTTTAAATCTTCTACGATTCTCCACCCGCCTCCGCTTGATATAAGATAACTGCAGTCTTTCAGGCCGTTTATAAGTCCTGCATGAGAATGACCCCCGCCCTCACCATGATGGTGATGTTCCTGGTGCATTCGATGATGTGTAAATATATTTTCCCTTAATTCCTGATTTATAATTTTTTCACCATTTAATTCGAATATCATAAATGATCGGCATCTTCCGATATGACCGGTAACGCGTTTTCCATCGTTTGTTGCAACAGCGATCTTTCCCGAAAAATGTCCGGATTCTGCTGAATTTGATTTCTCTGTCATGATAATACCTTATTGTTTTATTATTATTTGTTAATTTTAACCGCTTTTCCGTTTAATATCGCATCTGCGACTTTTTTGCGTGCACTTTCCACAATCCTTCCAAAAGTTGCTCTTGAAACATTCATTTCGGCAGCAGCACTTTCCTGCGAATATGAAAGCAGATCCGCGAGACGTAATGACTCAAGTTCATCCTGTTCGAGGATAACATCTTCCAGATCAAACATGGGAATGCCTCTCGGTTTGAAATAGAGGGAGGACGGATTACAGCAAATTCTGCGATTTTTTTTAGGTCGCGGCATATTTATTTGAACCAGTTTTTTCTCATTATTTAAGTTAAGTGTACTTTAATTCCACATATTATTATGAGCATATGCTCAAAACTATAAAATTATTGTTTAAAAAACAAAACCTGCAGGTCAGTCGCATAATGGCTCAAAATGTTGTCTCTATAGATAATTATCAATCCTAATAATATTTATTAGCATTTCAGAGAAAATCAGGGTTTTAACTGTTAAATTTTTGAACACTCTTGTTGATGAGAAATGCTATTCTCAAGGTTTTGTAAACAAAATGTTGTTGGCATAAAGATTGGCTATTTAACCGGGAATGTTAAATATTCCTCATGAAAATCAGCCGACAGGATTAGAGATTATGAGGTAGTATCCCGGAGCTCAGCTGTCAGTTTGATTAAATGCGGATCGTTCAAAATTCATTACTGTTGATTAAAAAAAGGAAGGGATTTTGTACACGCAGACATTTTCTTCGCAGGAATATGCTCTGAAAGATATTGCAGAAACGACCGAAAATTGTCCATTCTGCAACAGCAGCAGAATTATCAAACATGGGAAAACATCTGCTAATATACAGAGGTATAGATGCAGATTTTGTCATAAAACCTGGGTAGAAAATAAACCTTCCAAACCGGCACCAAATTACGGTGCTCTAACCGAAGCATACCTGAGCGGATATTCGTACCGGGATCTATGTTCACTTTATCATAGCTCACCCATAAGAATTAATCAGAAAATAAGAGAATACCTGGAGGAATGTCCCTCCTGGGAGGAATACCTGGATGCGACTGCGAACAAGCATGAGGCCAGGTTGATTCATCTTGTAGGTAAAAAATTCAAATGCCGCACCAGCAATAATAAAGAACACTGCTTGTATCTTGCGCTGGCAATTGATGCTCTGTCTACCGTAGTACTGGGATTTGAGGTAGGGAGGGGAGAATCTAAAGAGATATGGATAAGACTTCTGGACAGGATGAATTGCAGGGGGTTCGTTTGTCCCACATTTATGTCGTATGGACTGAAATCAATAGAAGATGCACTGCAAGTGGTCTTTCCCTATTCTTCAACCTATAACCACTATACCCGTGCCTGTTATGATAAGCATTTAAAAAGCGAATTGTACTATGCCCCCGATCTGAAAAAACTGATCCTTGAAGCAATTAACGCATACAAGACCAATCAGGCCTGCCAGCTTAAGGATTATCTTGTAATCTTTAAGGATAAAAGAATGAAAGAGATAGTGCTGAATTCCAAGGGATATTTTATAGACAGGCTCCAGGAGAGAATTAAAGGAAAACCAACTATACGATTTGAGGGTTTATTAAGAGCATTTCAAAAGAGATTTGAAAAATTCCATATGATTAAAGATGACCCGTTTCCCATAATCAATGGATGGATAGCCTGGTGGATGCTTGTTCCACTGCCTATTGGGTTCAGCCGTCTTTCTCTTTATCTTCAACAGCCCTGCAAGACGTACTTTACAAATTTCAATTGCGGCACATTGCCGGTGCCGCTGGATCTCCACATAAACAGTCCTGAAATGAGAACCTTCATTGTAGAACTTGCCGTCAGATCCCTCCATATTCCTGTGAAATGATGTTGTATTCCCATTTAACTTTATAGTTAAACTAATGCAACACATAGAATACAAAACCTAATTTCATATTGTAATTACCTTACTGCTTCAATAAGTTTTATTAAGAATTTTTGGGTTAAGATTTCCGGGGAGGAGTCAGGAAATTTCAAAGACCTCAACAACTTTGTTCTGCATAAAATTCAGGAAACTGTAAAAAAATAAAAATAACAGGAGATAAAATGGCTGAGAAAAAACGGAAGACACCACAGCTGGATGAACTGGAAAAAGGTGCCTGGCCAAGTTTCGTAAAAGAAATTAAATCAGCAGCCGAGAATAACCCGATGGCGGATGATCTTCTGGGACAACTGGAAAGATCTTACGATGAAAAAATAGGCCACTGGAAACACGGCGGAATCGTTGGAGTTCTTGGCTACGGAGGTGGAGTCATCGGCAGATACTCAGATCTGCCTGAGGATTTTCCTAATGTCTCTCACTTTCATACGCTGCGTATAAATCAACCGGCTGGCTGGTTTTATACCTCGGATGTATTGAGAAAATTATGCGACATCTGGGAAAAACATGGTTCGGGATTAACAAATATGCACGGTTCAACCGGAGATATAGTTTTCCTGGGAACCAGAACAGAAGAACTGGAACCTGTATTCCATGAATTAACTGAATTAGGTTTCGATCTTGGAGGTTCAGGCTCAGATGTCAGAACTCCGAGCTGCTGCTGCGGTAAAGCACGCTGTGAATGGGCATGCTATGACACAATGGCACTTACCTATTTCCTGACTATGCACTATCAGGATGAACTTCACAGGCCGGCTTTTCCATATAAATGGAAATTTAAAATGTCAGGCTGCCCGAATGATTGCGTAGCTGCTGTCGCCAGAGCGGATATGTCAATTATCGGAACCTGGAAAGACGATATCCAGATGGATAAAAAAGCGGTAACAGAATATGCAGAATCAGGAATGGATATTCAAAAAGAGATAGTCAATAATTGTCCTTCCAAATGTATGGACTGGGATGGAAAGGAACTTACCATCGATAACCGGTCTTGTGTAAAATGTATGCACTGTATTAATAACATGCCTAAAGCCCTGTCTCCGGGTAAGGAGAGGGGTGCCTGCATACTGATCGGTTCAAAAGCACCTATCGTTGAAGGTGCATTGCTTTCGTCTGTTTTGATTCCGTTCATAAAACTGGAACCGCCGTATACTGAACTGACCGACCTGGTTGAAAAGATTCACGAATTATGGTCGGAGGAAGGTAAAAACCGTGAGAGAGTCGGCGAATTCATTCAGAGAGTTGGTATGGGTAATTTCCTTGAAGCAATAGGCGTTGAACCTATTCCCGAAATGGTTGCCCATCCAAGAGAGAACCCTTACGTATTCTACGAGGAATACTATGAAGAAGATTCTGAAGAAGAAGCCGCTGAAATGGCTGAAGAAAAATGATTCTAATAATCAGTTAATTTTTAAAATCTGAAATATTATTCAAAGGAATAAAAAAATGGCTGAAGAGAAAAAGAAAAGACTAACCGATATTGGTCCACCCCATTATGAGAAGTTTTTACCCCCGGTCATAAAAGAAAATTATGGAAAATGGAAATATCACGAAATACTGAAGCCGGGTGTGATGGTTAATGTTTCCGATACAGGAGCGAAACTTTACACTGTACGTGCCGGTTCCCCCAGGCTTTTAGGAATCGAAAAGATCAGGAAATATGCTGACCTTGCAGATAAATACTGCGACGGGTACCTGAGATTCACAAGCCGGCATAATGTTGAATTCCTGTTGACCGATGAATCAAAAATTGATCCGCTGATCGAAGATCTGAAAGCCCTTGGTCATCCTGTCGGAGGCATGGGAAATTCAATTTCCAGCATCGTTCATACACAGGGATGGGTGCATTGCCACTCAGCCGCAACAGATGCATCGGGAATAGTAAAATCGGTAATGGATGAACTGATTGAATATTTCACCGAGATGAAATTACCGGCTAAACTAAGAATTGCTCTCGCATGCTGTCTTAATATGTGCGGAGCTGTTCACTGTTCTGATATAGCAATTCTTGGAATTCACAGAAGACCGCCGAAGGTCAACCGCAATAACCTTAAGGCTATGTGTGAAATACCCTCGGTTGTTTCTGCGTGTCCTACTGCTGCAATAAAGCCCACAACGTTCGATGGCAAATCATCAGTTGAGGTTATTGAGGAAAGATGTATGTTCTGTGCAAACTGCTACACGGTTTGTCCGGCAATGCCTCTCAATGATCCTCTTAACGACGGTGTGTCAATATGGGTTGGCGGGAAAGTATCTAACGCCAGAAGCGAACCGATGTTCTCGAAGCTGGCAATTCCATTCTTGCCGAACAATCCGCCGCGCTGGCCGGAAGTTGTAGATGCAGTAAGTAATCTTGTTGAAGTCTGGGCAAAAGATGCACAGCCTCACGAGAGAATGGGCGAGTGGATTAACAGGATAGGCTGGCCGAAGTTCTTCAGAATGACTGGAATTCCGTTTGAGAAAGTTCATATAGATGATTTCAAACATGCCGGCTTAACATTTAAACGATCAGCTCATCTTACTTATTAGGAGGAGGTTTATATGGCCGAGCAGGTTAAAGTTGAAGAAGTCTCTGATGCAATGTTCCGATTGATTAAGGACAGTATGGGACAAAAAAAATGGAAAGCTACTGATCTTACCAAAGCTGTGATCGAATTGTACGGCGACAGGTGTGATAAAGCGTTAGCTAAATCAGCAATCAGAGACCTGATCGAAAGCGGAAAGTGTGTTTATACCTACTTTGGCGGAAGTTTTATTGAAATTCCGCACAAAGAAGGCGCTGAAAATTAGATTAATATTTTCGCCGGAAAGATTATGATTTCCAGGAATTACCCCAGGATTGTCATAAGCGGATTATCCGGGGACTCAGGTAAAACTATAGTTACCTGCGGACTTCTCGTATCTCTTAAAAATCGAGGTTTAGATGTAGCCGCATTTAAAAAGGGGCCTGACTACATTGATTCTGCCTGGCTGAGCTTGGCTTCGGGCAAACCAGCCAGGAATCTCGACAGCTTTATGATGGGTTATCCCGTTGTAAAAAGGTCTTTCCTGAATAATGCATTGGAACAAGGAATAAATGTTATTGAAGGTAACAGAGGCCTATTTGATGGTATGGATAGTAAAGGAACTCATAGTACAGCTCAGCTTGCTGATTATCTGCAGGCTCCCCTGATCATCGTACAGGACATTACAAAGGTTACGAGAACAGCAGCTGCATCTCTTGCAGGCTGTCTGCATTTCGACCCGAAACTCCATATCCAGGGTGTGATTCTTAATCGTGCTGCCGGCGATCGTCATATAAAAGTGGTTAAAGAAGCGATTGAGGAGGAGACTGGAATCCCGGTAATTGGTGCTATCCCTAAACTTCCGGATAAATTCATTTTACCTTCAAGACATCTGGGACTGGTTATGCCGGAAGAGCTCCAGGAAAGCTCTGAAGTGTTGGATATGCTGAATAGAATTATCGAAGAAAATGTAGATATTTCTAAAATTATATCAATAGCCCGAACATCTGATTTACTTTCAAAGTCTGAACCCGCGGGAAAAATTAACTCTGACGGGATAAAACAGAATGATAAAACAGTGAAGATAGGCTACTTCAGGGATAGTTCATTTTCTTTTTATTATCCGGAAAACCTCGAATTGCTGGAGAAAGCAGGTGCCGCTCTTGTTCCGATATCCACAGAGAAGAAGCTCACTCCGGATCAAAAAGTTCTATTGGAGGAACTTGATGCAATTTATATAGGGGGAGGCTTCCCTGAGATAGATTTAAACCGTTTGGCGGAAAATGCAGAATTCAACTCTTTAATAAAAGTATTAGCTGAAGATGGCTTGCCGATATATGCCGAGTGCGGTGGTCTGATGTATCTCGCGCAGAAGATCACCTGGAGAGGAAGAGAATATCCATTGTCAGGAATACTTCCGATTGAAATTAAAATGCATCATAAACCTCAGGGACATGGATATGCAGAAGCTCTTGTGGATAAAGAAAATCCATTTTTCGAGGAGGGTGTTGTTCTAAAGGGACATGAATTTCATTATTCAGAGATCTGTACCTATGATCCGTGGATCAAAAGTGCCCTTTCAATTCAAAGGGGTAAAGGTTGTATAAAAGGACGGGATGGACTGATACATAAAAACGTATTTGCAGCTTACATTCATGTTCATGCACTTGCCACACCGGAATGGGTTACAGGAATGATTAAAGCAGCAAAAACATATAAAGACATTAAAAATTCAAAAATATTTATTAGAGGATGATATGCCTACCCAAAAAGAACTAAATGAAAAATTGGTTGATACTTTAAGAACCTGGCAGGTAGTTGAGGACGAATCAGTAAGGTCTACCTCAGAGATTATATCCAAGACTAAAAATCCGGTTGTTAAACAAATCATGGAGATTATCAGGCAGGATTCGGCTATGCACAAAAAAGTTCAGCAGCTGCTTATTGATAATTTCGAAAAAAATGCTTTTACGCTTACTCCGGAAGAACTTGGGGATGTATGGACCATGGTTGAAAAACATATAGAACTGGAAAAAGAGACGATAAGACTTGCTGAAGAATCACGCCGGAACACTAAAAATTTTGTTGTGAGATACCTGCTCGGATATCTTATGACTGATGAACAAAAGCATAATATGGTACTCCAGCAAATGGAAGATATTAAATCAGGTATTTACCCTTACGCCTGAAACTAGTTTAGAATTTAAACGGAGTTCAATTAAATGGCTAAGATTGTAAAAAAAGCAAAGAAACCACTGGGAGGTTTAAGGTCTCATTCTTCCGGGGGATCGTCGGTAGAGACATCGTCGCTTCGTCCGGTTCAGATTCCTAAAACACCTCCTTGCGCTGACGGCTGTCCTAATGAAACAAATATCAGGGAATTTCTAACTGCTATCAGCTGGTCGGATGATATTGGAATGCCGCATCCCGAAGCATTTGAAAAGGCATGGGATATTCTGACCGAAAAGAATCCCTTCCCTTCAGTTTGCGGGAGAGTGTGTCCGCATCCGTGTGAAAGCAACTGCAACAGGAAACATAAAGAGGATGCAGTGAGCATCAATAATCTTGAAAGATTTGTTGGAGACTTTGCACTGGAGAATAACTTTCAATTTAAGAGGATCAGCGAGGAAAAATATCCTGAAAAAATAGCCGTAATAGGTGCAGGTCCCGCAGGCCTTTCCTGCGCGTATCAGTTGGCTAGAAAAGGATATGCTGTTTCTGTTTATGAAGCTTTTAGCAAAGCCGGTGGAATGCTCAGGTATGGAATTCCTGATTATCGTCTGCCCCAGGATGTGCTCGACAGGGAAATTAAGCGCATAGAGGATCTTGGAGTTGAAATTCACTGCAATAAAGCCGTGGGAAAAGATATTCCTTATGAGGAACTTCAGAAAAATTTTGATGCAATTTTTGTTGGAATAGGGGCTCATAAAGGAAAAATGCTGGGAATTCCTAATGAAGATGCTGTAAATGTTTTTACCGGGACAGAATTTTTAAACAGGATGAACAGTGGTGAAATAATTGATGTTGGTAATAAGGTATTAGTTGTAGGTGGAGGCGATACCGCTATCGATGCTGCGCGTGTCTCAAGGAGATTAGGTGCCGATGTTACGATTGTATACAGACGTACGCGGAATGAGATGCCTGCTATTGAAGAAGAAATTGTGGGTGCGGAAGAAGAAGGTGTTAAACTGGAATTTCTTGCTGCGCCTGTTCAGTTTGAAAAAGAAGGGGATAGAATTATAAGAATGAAATGTCAGAAAATGGAACTTGGTGAGCCGGATGCCTCTGGTCGGCGGAGGCCTGTTCCCGTTGCCGACGACTATTTCCAGCTTGATGCTACTACTGTCGTTGCTGCTATCAGTCAGGAACCTGACTTTAAAGGTCTTGATAACCTCCATGAGGGTAAGGATTGGATAAAGGTAAATGAAAATGGGGAGACTAAGTTACAGGATACTTATGCAGGTGGAGATGCTCTTGAACTGGGCCTTGTAACAATAGCGATATTCAACGGAAGGAAGGCGGCAGAAGCAATTCATAATAGATTCAGGGATATGGAAACAAAACCTGAAATTAAACCCCCTGTAATTACTCATGACAGAATAATGCTTAACTATTATGAAAGCAAAATTCGTAACGAGCCATTTAAAATTCCTCCTGAAGACAGACTAAAAGACCTGAACCTGGAAATCACCTCAACTCTAACTGAGGAACAGGTGTTAGATGAAGCAAAAAGATGTATGAGCTGCGGCTCTTGCTTCGATTGTGGAACATGCTGGAGCTATTGTCAGGATCAGGCCATCGTAAAGCCGGTAGGCAAACATCAGGCTTACAAATTCAAGCTTGATTTCTGTAACGGCTGTAAAAAGTGTGCAGAGAATTGTCCCTGCGGTTATATAGAAATGAAGTAGATAATCTTAAATAATTAATCATTAACAAATACAGGATAAAAATATGCCAGTCTTTGAATTTCAGGAATTGAAAATTGAAGTTGACGAGGACGGTTTCATACAGAAACCAGAAGAGTGGACAGAGGATGTTGCTAAGGCATTAGCATCCACCGAGGATGTTCAGGTAATGACAGAAGACCACTGGAAAGTTATTTATTACCTGCGCGATTACTTTAAGAAATATGGAATAGCTCCTATGATCCGGAAACTTTGCAAGGAAACCGGTTTTACCCTGAAAGAAATTTATGAATTGTTTCCTTCAGGACCGGCAAAAGGTGCATGTAAGGTTGCAGGTTTAACAAAACCAACCGGATGCGTCTAATATAGGATAAGTTTGTTTTTCCTGCTTGTTCAGCAGAAACAACTAATAGAATAAGCAGGAAAAATATTTAAAATTATAGCTGCTTAAAGTGTTAAGATGGTAATAGAATTACTGCAGAAGAAGAAGGACGTAATTATTAAAAAATGGATACAATCAATATTTGATACGTATCCAGCTGAAACTTCAGATTTTCTTCGACTGCAAAAAAATCAGTTCAGCAATCCGGTTGGCCACATTATTTGTGAAGCTGCGGCAAGTATATTTGAGTCTGTTCTAACCGGTAACCAGGTCCTGGAAATAAAAATAGTTCTTAATGATATCATCAAAATAAGAGCTGTACAGGACTTTCAGCCTTCCAGGGCCGCAGGATTTATTTTCAGCCTGAAGGATATTATAAGGGAAGAGATACAGGCCGAATTAAGAAATTTAAGTGATTTTACGGAATTCTGTGAGATTCTTACAAGTGTTGATCGGGTTGCGTTGACTGCATTCGATCTATATACAGCAGCAAGAGAGAAAGTCTATCAATTGCGTTTGAACGAATTAAAAAATCATATTGGTATTTAAGAATTCCGTTGATTTGGTTGTAAAATAAATGGGGAGAGTAAAACAGCTATTTATAGTTTCGGGGAATAAACAATGAACATACTATTTTCATTTGGTGCTGTAGCAGTATTAATACTGGCAGTAATTGTAGGTATAGAAAATCTAAAACTGGAATACCTTTTCGGCGTTGTTATTCCTTACGCTGCAATCTTAACTTTTATTTCCGGTATAGTATACCGTGTTCTTAAATGGAGCAGGAGCCCCGTACCGTTTCACATTCCAACAGTGGCAGGGCAGCAAAAATCTCTCCCCTGGATAAAAAGCAGTAAACTTGAAAGCCCATCCACAACCCTTGGAGTTATTGGAAGAATGCTGCTTGAAATTCTGTTCTTCAGATCATTATTCAGGAATACAAAAACCGAACTCAAAAATGGTCCGAAATTAGCCTATGGAAGTACCAAGTACCTTTGGTTTGGAGGTCTGGTGTTTCATTGGTCTCTCTTGATAATCTTTCTTAGACATTTTAGACTTTTTACTGAACCGATTCCGGCATTTGCAGTGGCACTTCAGAATATAGACGGTATGCTCCAGCTGGGCCTTCCGGTTTTATTTATTACTGATGTGCTGATAACTATCGCTCTGCTGTTTTTAATCTTCAGGAGACTCGCAGACAATAAGGTTAGGTACATTTCGATGGTTTCCGATTATTTTCCGCTTTTACTGATTATCAGTATTGTGATTACCGGTATCCTGATGAGGTACTTCGATAGAGTGGATTTAATAAGTGTGAAAGAACTTGCTATCGGCCTCTTCACATTTCAGCCTGTTATACCCCCGGCTATCGGGATCATATTTTTTATTCATTTGTTTCTTGTCAGTTCATTGATAGCATATTTCCCGTTCAGCAAATTATTACATATGCCTGGCATATTTCTTTCTCCAACCAGGAACCTTGCAAACAATAGCCGTATGAAACGACATATAAATCCCTGGAACAAGCCTGTAAGAGTTCATACCTACGAGGAATACGAAGATGAATTCAGAGAAAAAATGAAAGATGCCGGATTACCAGTAGAGAAGGAATAAGTATGTCTGAAAAAAAGACTAAACCAGAAGAATTAGCAGGAAAGATAAATTATAATCCAGACCATAAAAATTGGTTAAATCCTGCTGTTGAATTCAGGCAAGGTGTATTTAATTACAGCGGAAACCCACAGAATGTGGATTACCTTCAGCAGCCTAATCCTAGGAAGTGGCAGCCAACCGAAGAAAACTGGAAACTGCCTGAAAACTGGAAGGAGATTATTCTTGAAGGTTTGAAAGACAGGCTTCACAGGTTCCGTTCTCTTCAGATTTTTATGGATATTTGTGTCCGGTGTGGAGCATGTGCCGATAAGTGCCACTTTTTTATCGGTTCAGGCGACCCCAAAAATATGCCGGTATTAAGAGCGGAATTGCTCAGGTCAGTGTATAGGAATGATTTTACACTGGGGGGCAAATTACTGGGTAAGCTTGCCGGGGGAAGAGAGCTTACGGTTGATGTAATAAAAGAGTGGTTCTACTATTTCTTCCAGTGCACACAATGCAGACGCTGTTCAGTTTTTTGTCCTTATGGGATTGACACAGCAGAAATTACAATTCTTGCAAGAGAGCTGCTAAATCTTCTAGGGATTAATATTGACTGGATTATAACTCCTGTCGCTAATAGTTTCAGAACAGGCAATCACCTTGGTATCCAGCCTCACGGCTTCAAAGACAGCATTGAGTTCGCCGTCGATGAACTGGAGGGGATCACAGGGATCAAGGTTGATGCCCCCATAAATAAAAAGGGCGCAGAAATTTTGTTTGTGGCTCCTTCTGCAGACTATTTTGGGACACCCCATTATTTTACACTCCTTGGCTACCTTGCCTTATTTCATGAGATAGGACTGGATTATACCTGGAGCACTTACGCTTCTGAGGGCGGTAACTTTGGTTCATTTATTTCTCACGATCTGATGAAAGCTCTCAATGCTAAGATATATACAGAGGCAAAGAGACTCGGTGTAAAATGGATACTCGGCGGTGAATGCGGTCATATGTGGAGAGTGCTGCATCAATATATGGATACTATGAATGGACCTGCAGATTTTCTCGAAGTTCCTGTATCTCCAGTTACCGGGACAAAATTTGACAATACAAGATCGACAAAAATGGTTCACATCTGTGAGTTTACAGCAGATCTTATAAAGAATAATAAAATAAATCTTGATAAATCCCGGAATAATAAATGGAAAATAACCTTCCATGATTCCTGCAATCCTGTCCGTGCATTAGGCCTGATAGAAGAACCACGGTACATCATTAAGAATACCTCTAATTATTTCTATGAAATGCCCGATAATACGATAAAAGAACAGACATTCTGCTGTGGAAGTGGTGCCGGCCTAGGAACTGATGAAAATCTGGAAATGAGATTAAGGGGCGGGTTACCCAGAGCAAATGCGGTTAAATATGTAAAAGAAAAACATGGTGTTAATTTCCTTGGTTGTATTTGTGCCATTGATAAAGCTACGCTTCCTCCAATGATTGATTACTGGGTAGGGGGAGTTGAAGTAGGAGGTGTGCATGAGCTTGTTGGTAATGCTTTGATTATGAAAGGTGAAAAGGAAAGAACTACTGATCTCCGGGGAGAACCCCTGGAAACAGAAGAAATAAACGAAAAAGAAGTTGTGGCGTAAAACCATTATTTCTTTTTTTGACTTCAAAGGAATCTTTGTATGTATGATACTGGAAAAATAATAATTGGACTGATTATCTTCATCGGATTTTTTACTTCCCCCATCTGGTATGATTTGTTAAATGGGAGTTCAGATATTAAACCTGATCCTGTATTACCCGTGAGTGCGAACCAGAAAGAATGTGTTGAAAGTAAAGATTATATGCGTGAAAATCATATGAAACTATTAAATACCTGGAGAGAGGATGTAGTCAGGAATGGTCAAAGAGACTTTGTCGGGGCTGGGGGCAGACACTTTAATATGAGCCTCACCAATACCTGTATGAATTGTCACTCCGATAAAACGAAATTTTGCGATCAGTGTCATAACTATGTGGGTATTTCCAATTACTGTTGGGATTGTCATAATGTTCCTAAAATTCCGGAGAAGAAAATATGAAGCAGGGAAGAAGAAAATTTCTGAAAGTAGCGGGACTCGCCGCTCTGGGTATTGCATCTGAAAAATGTATTAGTCTTCCTGCGAGTAAAGTGACACCAGTAAAAGCCGGTCTCACCTCAACATCTGCCGGAGCGGTCAAAAAAGAAAGACTCGCAATGGTCATTGACCTTCGTAAATGTATTTCAGAAAAAGGTTGTACGAAATGTATCGATGTTTGTAACAAGGAGCATAACATTCCCGATTTTGGAGAAGCAAAAGATGAGGTTAAATGGATATGGAAAGAACCCTATGAAAAGGCCTTTATCGATCAGGAGAACTTTTTTATGACCGAGAATTACAGGGATAAAATGGTTCCGGTCTTTTGCAACAATTGTGAGAACCCTCCATGTGTGAATGTTTGTCCTACTCAAGCCACCTGGAAACGGGAAGATGGTATTGTGATGATGGATTGGCATAGATGCATCGGCTGCAGATATTGTATGGCTGCATGTCCATATGGTTCGAGAAGTTTTAACTGGAGAGATCCACGTCCGGCGATTAAGGATATAAATACCGAGTTTCCAACACGTACCAAGGGAGTGGTCGAAAAATGTATGCTTTGTGAAGAAAGATTGGCCAAAGGTCTTCTTCCTGCCTGCGTCGAAGTCTGTCCTGTTAAAGCATTGGTCTTCGGAAATCTGAATGATCCAGTGTCTGAAGTAAGAACATTGCTCAAAGAGAACTTCTCAATTCGAAGAAAACCCGGATTGGGAACTGGTCCTGAAATCTATTATCTCGTATAGGTTTAGAAATGTTAGAATATGCATTAAAAGGAAATAAAAAATATTGGGGCTGGCTCTTCCTGCTGGCGATAATAATAGCATCCGGCTTTTATTTCTATCTGCGTCAACTCGACTACGGACTGGGCATAACAGGTATGAGCCGTAGTATCAGCTGGGGTCTTTATATCGCCCAGTTTACATTCATAGTTGGAGTTGCTGCTTCTGCTGTGATGGTTGTTTTGCCCTACTATCTTCATGATTATAAAGCTTTCGGAAAGATAACAATCCTTGGAGAATTCCTAGCGATCGCTTCTGTGATAATGTGTATACTATTTGTTTTCGTTGATCTTGGACAGCCTTTCAGAGTAGCAAATATTTTTTTGCATCCTACATTTCATTCTTTGATGTTCTGGGATGTTGTTGCCCTCAGCGGGTATCTGGTAATCAATGTAATAATTACTCGTGTCACCCTTGCATCTGAACAGAAATCAGTGGCACCGCCTCGCTGGATCAGACCCATAATTATTTTGTCTATACCCTGGGCTATCAGCATCCACACGGTAACTGCTTTTCTGCTTTCGGGACTGGCAGGCAGACCCTTCTGGCTTACTGCGATACTTGCGCCGAGGTTCCTTGCCTCCGCATTTTCAGCCGGTCCGGCTTTGCTTCTATTATTCACATTTATTATCAGAAGACTGACAAAATTTGACCCGGGAGACGAATCAATAAAAAAACTAAGTCTAATTGTTACTTATGCGATGTGTGTGAATGTTTTCTTTGTTCTCATGGAATTTTTTACAACGCTTTATGGTGCAATACCTGAACACGTTTCTCACCTTCAGTATCTCTATGTTGGATTAGATGGTAAAATGCGACTTGTACCCTGGATGTGGACTTCGGCAGTTTTATCAGTTGGATCGCTTGTTTTACTTTTAACACCGAAATTCAGAAAAAATAATAGGATACTTCTTATTGCCTGTCTCATGGTTTTCTTTTCAATATGGATTGATAAAGGACTGGGATTAATAATAACTGGCTTTATACCTACTCCTTTTGGCGATGTAGTTCAGTATTGGCCTACGGTTCCGGAAGCTCTTATCTCCCTCTCAATCTGGGCTATAGGAATATTTCTGATAACAATTTTTTATAAGATAACCCTCGAAGTAAGAAAAGTCATAGAAACATAGTATGCTAAAGTGTTTAACATAATTATTATCGGCGGTATGGCAGCCGGATGCAAAGCGGCTGCAAGACTAAGCAGGTTATCCAGTGACTACAGGATAACTATAGTAGAAAAATCTCCATTCGTTTCTTTAGGAAGATGTGGTCTTCCCTTATATGCTTCCGGGGAAATTGATGACATATTTGAACTAACAAAAACTCCTTATGGAATAAAGCGGGACGAAAAGTTTTTTCAGGATTTTGAAGGCATAACCATCCTTACACACACAGAAGCTGTTGATATCGACCCATGGAAAAAAGAAGTAGAGTGCTTTGATCGGAGAAAGGATCAAAGCATTAGATTAGAATATGATGCTCTTTTATTTGCTACCGGCAGTTTTCCTGAAGAACCTGTTTTTCCTTATTTCGAATCATCCCGGATTAGTTCTTTGTATTCTCCTGAAGACGTCATAAAATTCAAGGAACTCATAAAGCTGGGATTAATAAAGAAGGTTGTGATAATCGGAGGTGGGGAATATGCCCTGACATATACTGAATCATTAGTTTCTCTCTGGGGTATTGAAGTTATAATTATTACAGATTTTAATTCTGAGCTTAATGATTTCTACGATATTGAATTCTCAAAACATATTACAAATTCTGTAAGCCCAGATAAAATACTCACTCTTCGTTCCACGAATGTTGAGAGGATTGAGCCGGACGGAAATAATCTTCCTGTTGTTCTTCTCGATAATGATCAGAAGATCGTTTCTGATTTCGTAATCATCTCACCCAAGCTTAAACCTGAAACATTACTAGCTGAAAAAATTAATGTTAAACTGGGAAGCGGTAGGGGAATATTGATTGATGAGAGGATGCGTACAAATATTCCAGGCATTTGGGCCGCCGGGGATTGTACTGAAATTAAAAATATCATCACCGGGAAGAGCATTCATTCGCCTGACGGTTCTCTGGCAAACAGAATGGGTAGATTAGCGGCTGATTCCATAAATGGGAGAAGGGTAGAATTCAAGGGGACAACAGGAACAAAGGGTCTTAAAGTCTTTAACAATAATTTTTGTAAGTCTGGTCTAACTGAAAGTGAATCGGATCAGCAGGGATTGGGTACCGCCAGTGTAGTAGGTATATGGTCTGACAGGGCTGATTTTGACCCTGAAGTAAAAAACATTTTTGGCAAACTTGTTTATCAAAAACCCGGTCTTCGACTGTTGGGACTTCAGCTGATCGGAGAAGGGGATGTTTTTCGTTATATTGATTTATTTTCGCTGTTGTTAAAAGAAAGGAGAACTCTGAAATCTCTTCTTTGCGCTGAACACGCTTTCCATCCATCAAACTCGACTGCTCTTTCCCCATTAAATTATCTCGGTTATATGGCAATCAATCAGGAAAAAGATGGAATCATTAATTTCAGTCCGCTAAAAATACATCATTTCAAAGGTACTTTTGTTGATGTGAGAGAAAAGAATGATGCTGAATCTAAACCTTTACCTCTTGAAGCAAAAAATATTCCGTTTTCAATTTTACGAACGAGATTAAATGATTTCGAGCGGGACGAGGAGATTTTATTTATATGTACGAAAGGCGGACGTTCGTATGAGTCGGCAAGATTATTTAAGAACAACGGATTTCAGAAAACAGCATATCTTGGAGGAGGCAGTCTTCTGCTTAGCCAGGTTTATGGGTTATTGGAGTTTGAGGAGCTGGCATTGTGATAAAAGATGATTTTAAACTTTATGCTATATGGTTAAACGGATCTACGAAATATCCATACAGGGTTTACAGATGCAGATTGATCCCGTGAAATTTTTGAAAAAGATATAAGATTAACGTATAAAGTTCTTAATGCAAATCATTACACAAAGAAATTAACCGTCATTCAGGCTTTAAACTAAACCTGGGTGTAAAGAAATTCATAAAGCGGGCTGAAAAACCCCGGAGGATATATGAATATTATAACAATTTCAAGAGGTTCGTTAAGTGCTACTGAACTTATAGCAAAGAAGATCTCTGACCAACTGAAATGCAAGATTGTTACAAGAGAGGATGTGTTAAAAGCTGCAGAAAAATATGGAATTAAAGAAACAGGTCTCGGTGATCTGTCATTTATTGAAAAATCTCCCACATTCTGGGATAAGTTGAGTGACAGAAAGAAACACTACTTAGCCTGTTTTCAAACGGCACTTCTTGATTTTGCTCTCAAAGGAAGCATAGTATATCATGGTCATCTTGCTCAATTCTTACTAGGGGATATTCCGTTTGTTCTGCGTGTTTTATTGACTGCTCCTCCCGAGTACAGGATAAAAACTTTGATGAAAGAAGGAGGTAAAACAAGAGAGGAAGTTGTTTCACGCATTAAGTTAATTGACGAAAGAAGGGAAAAATGGTCGCAGTTTTTATACGGTGTCGACTGGAAAAATCCTGCATTCTACGATATTGTTTTTAATCTTGAGAAAATTAGTACTGACATGGCTGCAGAATTGATTACAGGAATAGTAACATGTAAGTCATTCCAATCAAACGATTCATCGGTAAAAATTTTGAAGGATCTGCATCTTTCTGCCAGAGTCCGTGCCTATCTTCAACAGTCACCCAGAACAAAAGGAAGTGAAGTCGAAATTAAAGCAGATGCCTCCAGCGGCTCCGTAATTGTCAAAGGGAATACTCCTAAAGTTGGATCAAGAATGTGGGAAAACGATATAAAATCAGTTTTATCTAATGTCGAGGGAGTTAAAGAAATTAAGGTTGAAAAATCAATTATAGGTTATTACGAATAACAAACCGGAAAATTATTATGTCTGAAAATTTAATAACATCTGACCTGTTGATAGTCGGTGCCGGAATAGCTGGTATTACCGCTGCAGTAGAAGCTGCGGAGACAGGTATAAATGTCATATTAGTCGAAAAGAATCCATACATCGGAGGTAAGGTTACCCAGTTTAATAAGTACTTTCCTAAAATGTGTCCACCCTCTTGTGGACTTGAAATAAATATAAGGAGACTGCGAACTAATCCATTAATTAAGCTTTACACACAGACTGAAGTTAGCAGCATTAATAAGGATAAAGATAACTTTAAGGCTGAACTTAAAATAAATCCTGGATTTGTAAATAGCAGGTGTACTGCCTGTGGGGATTGTGTAAAAGCTTGTCCACAATTCAGAAAAAATAATTTTAACTATTCGATGGATGAGACAACAGCTATTTATATTCCTTTTGAAGGGGCTTATCCTCCCCGGTATGTCATTGATAAATCAACCTGTCTCGGTGAAACCTGCGGTGAATGTGTAGAAGCTTGTAAATATGAAGCAATAGATCTGAACCAACAGGAAAAAAATATATCTGTAGAAGTGAAATCTGTGATATGGGCGGTCGGTTGGGAACCCTATGATGCAAATAAACTGAACCTTCTTGGATTTGGAACATATGCTGATGTAATAACAAATGTTATGATGGAAAGGCTTGCCTCTGATAATGGACCTACGAAAGGCAAGATACTTCGTCCTTCCTCTGGAAAAAAAATAAACAGTGTAGCATTCGTCCAATGTGCAGGATCGAGAGATGAAAATCATCTGGATTATTGTTCATCTGTATGTTGTATGGCGTCGCTCAAGCAGACAAAATATATAAGAGAACAATATCCTGATGCCGACGTACACATATATTATATCGATGTACGTTCGAACGGTTTGCTGGAGGATTTTTATAAAAGTGTTCAGGATGATAAAAAAATTCATTTTCATCGTGGTAAAGTCGCAAAGGTATTTCAGGATGATTCTACTAAGAATCTGATTATTGAAGCAGAAGATTCTCTGACAGGAACCTTAGTCCAGAACAATGTTGAACTTGTGGTACTGGCTACAGGAATGAAACCAGCAACCAGCAATATTCCTCTGGAAAAGTCTTCTTTCGATGATAATGGATTCTTAACGGTTAACGGAACTGTGGGATGCGGTGTTATGACAAAACCTAAAGATGTAGCCAGTACGGTTCGTGAAGCAACAGGTTCAGTATTAAGAGTTATACAAAATATTGGAAGGAATTAGCAATGGCATCAGAAAATAAAGTTGGAGTTTATCTCTGTTCGGGATGCGGATTAAGTGAGTCATTGGATTTTGATGAACTCGTAAAAGTTGCCACTGATGAAAATAAAGTACCGGTTTGTAAGGTGAACCAGTGGCTGTGTGGTAGCCAAGGCATCGATATGATAAAGAATGATATTAAAAACGAAAACCTTAATAAAGTTGTAATAGGTGCCTGTTCACCAAGAGTTCTCACCGATGTATTCTCATTTGGAAAAGACGTATTTGTTGATAGAGTAAATCTGAGAGAGCATGTTGCATGGACGCACAAACCAAATGACAAAGATACCCAGATGCTTGCTGATGATTACCTGCGGATGGGCATTGCTAAAGTCAATAATTGTGATATCCCTGAACCCTTTCAAAGGGAGATTAATGAGACGATTCTGGTTGTAGGAGGAGGTATTACCGGCATTACCTCAGCTCTTGAAAGTGCCGATGCAGGTTCGTCGGTTATTCTGGTTGAGAAAGAAGAAAAATTAGGCGGCTATCTTAATCATATATACAAAAAAGTTCCTTCAGATCCTCCTTATACTGACCCTGTGCTGCCTGGACATGAAGAATTGATTAAGAAAATAAAATCGCACAACAGGATTAAAGTGATAACATCCTGCCTCATAACAAAAATTTCGGGTGAACCCGGGAATTTCAATGTTACTTTGAGCAATAACGAAAATTTTATAGTTGGTTCAATAATCCAGGCTACCGGTTCAAAACCATATAACGCAGAAAAGCTGGGTGAACTGGGCTATGGAGCGATCGAAAATGTTATGACAGGTGTTCAGTTCGAAGAGTTTTTTACGAATGGGAAAAAACTGCTTAATGGTGCTCCGGTTAAAAGCGTGGCATTTATTCAATGCGCCGGTTCCAGGGATGAAAAACACCTTCCATATTGTTCAGCTACGTGTTGTGCTGTATCCTTAAAACAGGCTCTCTACGTCAGGGAAAAATACCCGGATGCATTAGTTTATATCATTTATAAAGATATCAGAACCACTGCGCAGCATGAACTATTTTATAAAAGAGTTCAATCTGAGGATAATGTGTTTTTTACCAAGGGAGAAGTTGTAAAAGTTGAAAAATCTGATGGTTCAATTTTGATCGATATTGACGATTCTCTGCTCGGCGAAAAAATACAAATAAGTTCAGATTTATTAGTGCTGGCAACGGGAACGATTCCCTCAACTTTAGTTGGACAACCAGAGGTTGGTGAAGAGCTTTCTGAATCTGACGGAAAGACTCTAGATGGGAAAAAGGCAGCACAGTCTGCTGAAGCGGGTGCAAAAATATTGAACCTTTCATACAGACAGGGAACGGATCTGCCTACATTAAAGTATGGTTATCCGGATTCCCATTATATTTGTTTTCCATATGAAACCAGAAGAACAGGGATATATGCCGCCGGGTCGGTACGCTATCCGATGGATATTGAAAACTGCATTGAAGATGCACGGGGAGCTTCATTAAAAGCTGTCCAGGTACTTCATTCGGCTAAAGAAGGGAGAGCCGTACATCCTCGTTCCGGTGACCAGTCGTATCCGGATTTCTTTCTTCAAAGGTGCACACAGTGTAAGCGCTGTACGGAGGAATGCCCCTTTGGAACTCTGGATGAAGATGCCAAGGGAACTCCTCTCCCGAATTTAACAAGATGTAGAAGATGTGGTATATGTCTTGGCGCTTGTCCCGAAAGAATTATCTCTTTCAAGGATTATTCAGTCCAGATGATTTCATCGATGATTAAATCTGTAGATATTCCTGATGAATTTGAGGAAAAACCAAGAATCCTTGCCTTTCTCTGCGAGAATGATGCATATCCATCACTTGATTTAGCCGGAAGATACAGGCTTCAGTTCGATCCAAATGTAAGAGTAATTTCTGTCAGGTGTCTCGGTTCGGTAAACGTGGTTTGGATTGCAGATGCACTTTCCCGTGGTTTCGACGGCGTACTTATGATAGGGTGTAAATACGGTGATGACTATCAGTGTCATTATATTAAAGGAAGTGAACTTGCCAGTAAAAGAATGGAAAATGTACAGGAGAAACTTAAACAACTTGTACTTGAACCAGAACGTGTAAAATTGCTCACTCTTTCAATAGATGAGTATAATAAGCTGCCGGAGATCTTTAATACTTTTGTTGAAGAAATAGTTGAAATGGGATTTAACCCATACAAAGGAATGTAGCTTTCAGTTTGCAACAGACGGATTACAGAAAGTTCATTCGCGTTGCATTTACAGAACCTTAAGTATACTTTTTATTTAGAATTTATTCTGTATTTGCAGAAAAATAGTCCATATTTTGATTTATAACCTTAAACAAGGGAGATGAAATTGCCTGTTTCGGGTGGGGAAATAATCCACATAAATGCAGCCAGCTTATTAATCTCTTTAAGATCTGAAGAGCGGGCAGCTTCTTTATTAACCAGACACTCCAATAATGTTAACAATTATATTTTAAAAGGAAGGGACATCTATGTCTAAATCAAATTTGATAAGACCGCATGGCAGTGATGATCTGAAGATACTTCTTCTTAGTGGTAAAGAGAAAGACGAGGAATTAAAGAAAGCTGCAAAGCTGAAAAAAATTCCTGCAACCAGTCGTGAAACCGGTGACCTGATAATGATGGGGATAGGTGGATTTACTCCCCTGGAAGGTTTTATGGGGTATGATGACTGGAAGGGGGTTTGTTCAGATATGAAGATGACGAATGGTTTATTCTGGCCTATTCCAATTACAATGTCTGTTTCAAAAGAAGTAGCTGACTCAATAAAGATTAATGAAGAAATAACATTAATCAGCGATGAGACTAAAGAGGTTATGGCTACAATGAAAGTCACCGAGAAGTATAAAATTGATAAACATTTTGAATGTAAAAATGTTTTTACAACAACTGACCCCGAACATCCCGGTGTAAAAATGGTTATGGAACAGCTGGAGTGGAATATTGCAGGACCGGTTAAGGTGCTTTCTGAGAGTTATTTTCCCGAAGAATTCAAGGGTATCTACCAGCGCCCTGCTGAAAGTAGAAAAATCTTTGAGGAAAAAGGGTGGAGAACCATTGCCGCTCTTCAACTACGTAATCCTATGCACCGTTCTCATGAATATCTTGCAAAAATTGCTGTAGAAGTGTCTGATGGTATTTATATACATCAGTTAGTTGGAAAACTCAAACCAGGTGATATACCGGCTGATGTCAGGGTAAAATGCATAAATACCCTGGTGGAAAATTACTTTGTTAAAGACAGAGTTGTGGCCGGAGGCTATCCTCTTGATATGCGGTATGCAGGTCCGAGAGAAGGTTTACTGCATGGTGTATTCCGTCAGAATTTCGGATGCACGCATATGATAATTGGACGTGATCACGCCGGTGTAGGAAATTATTATGGCCCGTTCGATGCCCAGGAAGCTTACTTCAAATTATGGGATGGCGCTTTAGAATGCAAGATGCTTCCAATTGACTGGACGTTCTGGTGTTATAAATGCGGCGGAATGGCCTCAATGAAAACCTGTCCTCACAAGAAAGAAGATCGATTATTCCTCAGCGGTACCGCACTGAGAAAAGCATTATCCGAGGGCGGAGATGTTCCTGCAGAATTCAGCCGACCGGAAGTACTCGCGATTCTGCGTGACTACTATGCACATCTTGAGGAGAAAGTTGAGATAAAGATGCACCAATTTGCAACCGGTGATATGGAAAAGAAAAAATAGAATAACAATTGAATACTTCAAAAAAATATGGTCGTTAATTAATTATAAAGGAGATAAGCTAATGCCTAGTTATGTATTACAAGATAAATGTGACGGCTGCAAAGCCCTTGACAAAACCGCTTGTCAATACATTTGTCCTAATGACTTAATGGTGTTGGACAAAAACAAAATGAAGGCATATAACCGTGAACCGGAAATGTGCTGGGAATGCTATAATTGCGTAAAGATTTGTCCCACACAGGCAGTTGAAGTTCGCGGATATGCAGACTTCGTTCCATTGGGTGCTTCGGTAACTCCAATGCGCAGCACAGATAGTATACTCTGGACCGTTAAATTCAGAAACGGCAGCCTGAAACGGTTTAAATTCCCGATTCGTACCACCCCTGAAGGTAAAGTACAGCCTGACGGCGGATTTGCTACTCACGATGATCTTAAGACCCCTGCCTTATATACTGAGCCGGAATCGCTGGGTCTTAAAGAAGTTGCTTCGTTAAACTAAGTAAACCATTAATAAGGAGAAAAGAATAATGGCTAATTTCGAAACCGTAGAAGTCACCACTGATCTTCTCATTGTTGGTGGTGGTATGGCTGCTTGTGGTGCCGCTGTAGAAGCTGCTTACTGGGCCAAGAAAAACGGATTAAAGGTAACACTTGTAGATAAAGCTGCTGTTGACCGTAGTGGCGCTGTTGCAATGGGCTTATCTGCAATAAATCAATACGTTGGTCTGCGTGATGGTCAGAATACAATGAAGGATTATGTTGATTACGTACGCAACGATCTAATGGGTATTACCCGCGAAGATCTTGTCTTCAACATTGCACGTCACGTTGATTCAACTGTTCATCTTTTTGAGAAATGGGGACTACCGATCTGGAAAGACGAAAAAGGTGCGTATGTTCACGAGGGCAGATGGCAATTAATGATCAATGGGGAATCTTATAAAGTAATTGTTGCTGAAGCCGCTAAAAATGCACTCGGTACAGAAAATATTTATGAGAGAGTTTTCATTGTTGGACCAATCATGGATGGAAACCGCTGCATTGGCGCAGTAGGTTTTAGTGTTCGGGAAGAGAAATTCTATATATTTAAATCTAAAGCTGTACTTGTTGCTATGGGCGGTGCAGTGCATGTATTCAAACCCCGTTCATCTGGAGAGGGACTTGGTAGAGCCTGGTATCCTCCATGGAATTCTGGTTCCAGCGCATACTTTACACTTAAAGCCGGCGCTGAAATGACCTGTCAGGAAGTTCGTTTCATCCCCGTCAGGTTTAAAGATGCTTATGGACCGGTCGGTGCCTGGTTCCTGTTATTCAAATCCCGTGCTACCAATGGAATGGGTGAGAACTATATGGAAACCCGCAGACCGGAGCTTGAAAAATGGCTTCCTTATGGCAAGGTAAAACCCGTGCCAGCGAACCTGCGTAACTGGTTAATGATGCTGGATGTACAGGAAGGTAAAGGTCCTATCTTTATGAGAACTGAAGAAGCGATCGGTAAGATTGCTGAATCGGAAGGCGATGAAAAAGCAGCTAAGAAAAAACTGAAAGAGCTTGAATCAGAAGCATGGGAAGACTTCCTTGATATGACGATTTCACAGGCAATTCTATGGGCTGCTACTAATACAGCTCCTGAAGAAAAAGCTTCTGAAATTGCTGCTGCAGAGCCTTATTTCATCGGATCTCACTCAGGAGCATCAGGTGCCTGGGTCAGCGGTCCAGAGGATGTTGCTCCTAAAGAATATTTCTGGGGCTATGACTGTATGTCAACAGTCGATGGGCTGTTCTGTGCGGGAGATGCTTCCGGTGCTTCAAGCCATAAATTCTCTTCGGGCTCTCACGCTGAAGGGCGCATTGCAGCAAAAGCTGCAATCAGATACATCGTTGAGCACAATGATGCAATCAACTATGATATGAAGGCAATTGAAGAATTGAAGAATGAAATTCTGAAACCTCTCGATACCTACGCTCAATTCAGCAAAAAAACTGTCACACAGGATGTAAATCCCGATTACATTATACCGAAAATGTTCATGTTCAGACTTCAGAAGATTATGGATGAATATGCAGGCGGTGTATCAACCGGATTTACAACCAGCGAAAAATTACTCGAGAAGGGTCTTGATCTACTCGCCTTCCTGAAGGAAGATAGTTCAAAACTGGCTGCAGCAGACTTACATGACCTTATGAGATGCTGGGAGAATGTACATCGTATGTGGCAGGCTGAAGCTCATATACGTACATTATTATTCCGCGAAGAAACCAGGTGGCCGGGATACTACTTCAGAGCAGATAAACCCTCTATGGATCATTCTAACTGGGATGTATTTGCTAACTGTAAATATGATCCAGCAGCTGACAAATGGGAAATGATTAAACGACCAATCATCAGGGTCTTTAAAGAAGACAAACAACCTGAGATGGCTTAACATTTTGACTGTTTATAAATTCTCATAAACTTTTCCCTCCGGTATTGCTCCGGAGGGAAGTTTTTAAATTCTAATAATACTCCCGGCAAAACCCGGGGAGATGAGGTTTCGCTGGAAAATATCACTTAATGAATTCTCACAATGGAGATTTAATATGCCCACCTGGATTTTCCTGGTTCCTATCATAGGAATAATAGCCCTTATTTTTGCTTATTTTAAAGCCAGCTGGATTAACCGACAAGATGCTGGAACGGAAAAAATGATCGAAATATCGGGTCATGTCCGTGAAGGTGCAATGGCTTTCCTCAGAAGAGAGTACAGTGTACTGGTTGTCTTTGTGATTATTGTCGCTATACTACTTGCTATTGCAAACTGGAATTCTCCTGACAGCAGTCCTGCTATAGCTATATCTTTCATACTCGGAGCCTTATGCTCAGCACTTGCAGGCTTTTTTGGAATGCGCGTTGCAACAGCCGCCAATGTGAGAACAACAAATGCGGCCAGAGAAAGCCTGAACAGAGCATTAAAAGTTGCTTTTTCCGGCGGAACTGTTATGGGTATGTGTGTTGTTGGATTAGGAGTTCTGGGTCTTGGTATTCTTTTTCCGATATATTCCGAAATATTCAAAAATCCTGATGGCTCAATAAATTTGGTTATTGTTATTAACGTCATTACAGGGTTCTCTTTCGGTGCTTCTTCTATTGCATTATTTGCGAGGGTCGGCGGGGGAATATATACTAAAGCTGCAGATGTAGGCGCTGATCTTGTAGGAAAAGTTGAAGCAGGGATACCTGAAGATGATCCCAGGAATCCTGCTACGATTGCCGATAATGTCGGAGATAATGTGGGGGACGTTGCAGGTATGGGTGCTGACCTTTTTGAAAGTTTTGTCGGTGCAATTGTCGGAACCATGGTATTAGGTATAGTGTATGAAAACTTGAATCTTATCATATTACCATTATTTCTTGCAGGATTAGGAATTATCTGTTCTATAATCGGAACATTTGCTGTTCGAACAAAAGAAGGTGGTAACCCCCAGGCAGCACTTAATTTGGGGACTTTCGGGGCAGGTGTCCTTATGATAATTTTTACCTATCCGGTAGTATATTATTTTCTTCCTCAGCCAGCTGAGCCGTTAACTGATGTAACCGGCTTGTTAAAGGAACTGACAGCTGCCAATATATTTATAGTTACAATAATCGGTCTGATAGCAGGAATAGCTATTGGATTAACAACTGAATATTATACTTCTGAATCGAGGAAACCTGCCAGGTATATTGCAGAACAATCACAAACAGGGCCGGCTACAAATATTATTGCAGGACTTGCACTTGGAATGCGGTCAACTACACTACCTGTTATCTATATTGCTCTCGGTATTGTTTTCTCTTATTATTTTGCAGGGCTTTATGGTATTGCGATCGCTGCTCTTGGAATGTTATCGACGACAGGAATTCAACTCGCAGTTGATGCATACGGGCCCGTTGCTGATAATGCCGGAGGACTTGCTGAGATGAGCGGATTACCTCCTGAAGTCCGGCAAAGAACTGATAAGCTTGATGCAGTAGGAAATACTACAGCGGCAATAGGAAAAGGTTTTGCTATCGGCTCTGCAGCATTAACTGCGCTGGCTCTTTTCAGTGCTTTCCAGTCACAGGCGCATATCTCAATGATAGATGTTACAAACCCATATGTTATGGCAGGTTTATTTGTGGGAGGCATTCTTCCATTCCTTTTCAGTTCGATGGCGATGAGTGCTGTGGGAACTGCTGCCTTTGATATGATTGAAGAAGTAAGACGTCAGTTTAGGGAAATTCCCGGGTTAATGGAAAATAAAGCTAAGGCTGATTACGCTAAGTGTGTTGATATTGCAACTGCGGCAGCAATAAAAAAAATGATCGCCCCGGGATTAATTGCGGTTATTACCCCGGTTGTATTCGGATTACTGAACAAGGAAGCTCTTGGTGGTTTACTCGCCGGGGTTACAGTCGTTGGAGTACTGATGGCAATATTCCAGGCTAATGCCGGTGGAGCATGGGATAATGCTAAAAAATATATTGAGGGAGGAGCTTTCGGAGGAAAGGGTTCAGATCCTCACAGAGCTGCTGTGGTTGGAGATACTGTTGGTGATCCTTTTAAGGATACTTCCGGGCCTTCGTTAAATATTTTGATTAAATTAATGGCAGTAATTTCTTTAGTTATTGCACCATTAATTGCTTAGGCGTCAAAATGAATGAAAATAAAAAAATTCCGGTTTGCCCTCATTGTGGTAAGGAATTAAAAAAATGGCTCTGTCCGCCCGATTCATCCTGGGGTGTAGAATATCAATATGTTTGTTTTAATGATGATTGTCCCTATTATATCGGCGGATGGGATTGGATGAGAAAAAAATATAATCAGAATGTTTCCTACAGGTACAGGTTTAATCCCTTTAATAAAGAGTCGGGGCCTCTGCCTGTCTGGTCTAAGGAGGCATTAAAAAATAACATTATCGAATAGCCCCCCTGCTGTAAATAAAACAGTCTGCGGGGAGATTCAGAAGCGGGAGAACAAAATGAATGAAATAGACAGACTGAAAGAGGCGATATTAAAAGAATATCCAAGACTTACCAAGGAGAGTGAATTTAAATTCAGCTGTTTCAGGAACATAAGTTGTTTTAATAAGTGCTGCAGTGATGTTAATATTTTTCTCACACCTTATGATATTATAAGACTAAAAAACAGACTCGGTATTACCTCACAGGAATTTCTTGATAGATATACTTTCCTGCCTATTGACGAAAACCAAAACCATCCTGTATTGATGTTTAGATTGAATCAGGACAAAGAAAAAACCTGTCAGCTTGTTGGTGAAGATGGGTGTACTGTATATGAAGACAGACCGTGGTCTTGCAGAATGTTTCCCCTCGGTGTTGCTTCTCCTAAGGAAATTGATGGATCTGAAGAAGAAGACTTTTATTTTATTATTGAAGAGCCGGTGTGCAAGGGATATTTTGAAGAAAAGAAGTGGACCGTTGCCGAATGGATGAAAGATCAGGGAGTGGAGAAGTATGATGAAATGGGTAAGCTATTTAAAGAGGTATCTCTTCACAGTTTTTTTGAGAAAGGAAAAAAACTTACCCCGCCGCAGCTTGAAATGTTTTATACGGTATGTTATAACATTGATAAGTTCAGAGAATTCGTTTTTGACAGCAGCTTTCTAAACAGATTTGTTGTTCCTGAAGAAACTATTAAGAAATTAAAGAATGATGACGTAGAGTTATTAAAATTTGGGTTTGAATGGTTAAAATTCTGTCTTTTTGGAGAAAAGACAATCCAGGTTAAAAAAAATGAATAATAGCTAAGGAGATTTGCCGTGAGTGAAAGAAATCTTATTAGTCCGGATATTGAACTTATAAAATATCTTAAAAAGAATGGGGGAGACACCCTGAAAAAATGCTTCCAATGTGCAACCTGTTCAGTAGTTTGTTCTCTTTCACCGGAACACAAAGCTTTTCCAAGGAAAGAAATGATATCGGCCAGCTGGGGACAGAAAGAAAACCTACTAGCTGATCCTGATATATGGCTATGTCACGGCTGTACTGATTGCAGCACTCACTGTCCACGAGGTGCCAAACCATCGGAGCTTCTTAGTGCTATTCGATCGTATATTGTTGAACATTTTGCATTTCCCCATTTTATGGGTCAGGCATTAAAGCAGCCGAAATACCTGGCTTTACTCTTGTTGGTACCATTCCTGGTATTATTTGGAATTCTTTATGTTAATGTAGGAGGAGACTTTTCACAACTTAATGAAGGGGAAATTATATTTGCAAGATTTTTCCCGCATGGTATACTTGAAATATTTTTTATAGGTGGTAATGTCCTTATATTTTCCTTTGCCGGGATCGGTTTATACAGGTACTGGGGATACCTAACTTCACATTCGACAGGACAAATCGGAAAAGGTTTTTGGGTTGTGCTGTGGACTACAATAATAGGAATACTCTCTCATAAAAAATTTTCATCCTGCGAGAGTAATTCTTCAAGACATATTGGTCATCTTTTAATTTTCTATGGATTCCTTGGAGCCATGGCGACTGCCGGACTTGCGTTGGGAGCAGATATATTCTATGGTCTTGAAGCACCGATTCCCTTTTTTCATCCCATTAAAATACTCGGAAACCTGAGTGGAATATCGCTGCTTATCGGCAGCTCTATGATCATCGTTCGTAGAATAAGGACTAAACCAAACGTTAACTCCAATACTTACAGCGATTGGCTTTTCGTTTTGTTCATCTTCGGAGTTGCAGTAACAGGTTTGCTTACTGAATCAATGAGAATGACCTCAGTACCTTTTGTTGCATATAACATTTATTATGTTCACCTGGTTTTGATTTTCTTCTTATTATGGTATGCCCCTTATTCAAAACTAGCCCATATGTTCTACAGAACCTTGGCATTAGTGTTCTTAGCAATGAATGAAAGAGAAGCTAAAGAAGCGGTTTTTAATCGCATGTTGACTGTTACTTCTCTTCAGGAATAAAAATAATATTGTCCTTTTTAAGAGGGAGTAATACTTAGTTATGCAAATAATCTGTATTTCCCGTTTTAGTTATGGATACGGCAAAGAACTCGCTGAAAGGTTGGCCGATAAATTAGGTTATCAATCTGTAGCCAGAGAAGAACTGATCGACAAAGCTACCGCCTATGGAATCCCTGTTGGAAAGTTAGAAACAGCTATTGTAAAGCGCCAGCTCTTTACTGAGGAACTTGGACTGGAGATTGATCGTTTTAAGGCATTCATGACCCATTCATTGTGCGAGCAGGCACTTAAGGGTGGGATTGTATACCACGGAAGAGGGGGCCATTTAGTGCTTCCGGGACTAATACATGTATTACGTATCAGGGCTATTGCAAATCTGGAAGATCGTATCAGAATGGTTATGCAGAGAATGAATCTGACGCGTAAGCAGGCAAAACAGTACATTGAAGAAGTTGATGAAGATAGAAGAAGATATTCCAGATTCTTATACAATGTAGACTGCGATGATCCCTCTCATTACGATATTGTTGTTAATGCTGCTCATCTTGCAGTTGATAATTCGGCCAGTGCTCTTATGCATATGGCGCAATTGCCGGAGTTTCAACTTACTCCTGCTCTAAATCAGAAAATTCACGATCTTCTTCTTGAATCTAAATGCAGGCTTGCAATTTACGAAGACGAGAGAACCCGCGGTGTCAAAGTTTCAGTAAGTGCTGAAAAAGGAAATGTCTCGGTTACCTATATTCCCCGACACGGTAGAAAGGCAGGGGCTATACCCTCAGTGATCGAACATATTGAGGGTGTACGATCCCTGATTTGTACAGTAGCATCAACAAATATTTTTTATATTCAGGAACAATTCAACCCCGATGTACCTTCTTTTCAACATCTGGTTGAAATTGCAGCTAAATGGAACGCTTCAGTAGAACTGCTCCGTCTTGTACAGGATGATGAAGTTAACGTAACAACTGAAGTGGCATCATCCGAATATAATACCTTCAAAGAATTGGGCGGAATTTTAGATGACGTACCTGCAGAGGAAAGGGAAGAGGAAAAAGGATATGGAGTGCCTGAAACTGTAAATAAACTGATACAGGCCGGCAGGGCGGGCGCCAGCAACACAATCCACGGAGGAATAAAAGCATTAGCAAACAAAATTAAACAAGAGAAGAATTATAGTCTGGTTGTTGTTGGAGATGTATTTCTTTCATCTAACAATGTTACCAGAAAACGGCTTAAACGTGATATGATTGGTGTATTGGCGGACCAGGCGAGTGCGCCTGTCATCAGTACGGATGAGCTTGAAGAACAATATCTGTTCAGACCGAGACAATGGATTAGTACGATTGTTTATGCGCTTTTAAGTTTATTACTACTATTATATGTATTCACGAATCAGGAAATGATCCTGAAATTCATATCAGAATCCGAAGGCTGGTACAGAATAATTGCTGTAGCTTTAGTGACATTATTTGCTCCTTTGGCAGCTTACCTTATTGGCGAGTTTACTCATAATATTATGAAATTTTTAAAGGTGGAGTAAATAAAGACAGCAAATTACTTTACTCAATTAATTCTTGAGGAAGAAAATGGGTCTTGAAAATTTTGTTGAAATTACTTGGGCGATGGCTGCCCAGGTTGTAGTGCTTGGTTTTATAGGAGGTGTGTTAAGCGGATTTATCGGTTCAGGAGGGGCATTTTTCATGACACCTGGAATGATGAACCTGGGCGTTTTAGGTCCGGTTGCCGTTGCAAGTAATATTACCCACAAGTTCGGTAAAGCAATGATTGGATCAAAAAGACATGCCGACCTGGGTAATGTTGATAAAAAGCTTGCTTTTTACATGCTGATCACTGCCGCTGTTGGCATTCGTCTTGCGGTAATGGTAATGGAGTTCTTTTTCGAAAACGGAGATGAACATAGTACAACCAGAGGGGCTGCGGCTGATTTATATATAAGCATAATCTTTGTTGTGATACTTGCCCTGGTATCGATTGCTATGCTGAGGGATATTATGAAATCTCGCAAAAATTTGGTGAAAGGTCCTTCAACCAAAATTGTTGATTTCCTGAACAAGGTAAAGCTTCATCCCATTATTTATTTTCCTGTCGCTGACGTACGGATATCTCTCTGGGTAGTTTTAATATGCGGGCTCGCTACCGGCTACCTGGCTGGAACGATTGGGGTTGGAGGTTTTATTGGCGTGCCTGTTATGATTTATGTATTTGGTGTTTCCGCAACAGTAGCAGCAGGCAGCGAATTATACCTTGCTATGTTTATGGGAGCATTCGGTGCAATTAATTATGCTTTTGCGGGACTTGTTGATATCAGACTGACGTTGCTTTTATTTACCGGATCATTAATCGGTATTTTTATTGGTGCTTATGGTACTAAAGTAGTAAATGAAATAGTCATAAGGCTGGTTACCTCACTAATTATATTATTATGTGTTATTAGCAGATTGATTGCAATCCCGGCTTACCTTCAGGAACTAGGTTATCTTAATATTTCCCCTTTGCATAATGACTTTTTTAATTTGGCAAGTAAGTTTTTGTTATATCTAAGCGGCTTAACAGGGGTTACCATTATTCTCTATTATGTATTTAAAGCTTACTTCCAGCGAAGAAAAATCCAGGCTAGCCTTATAACAGATATCCCTCAGATTACTGTCAGAGAGTTTTCTGAAAAGGTAACTTAATTCATAACAAATATTTAAAATGCCGAAAATTATAAAAGGCAGAATGATATGTCAGATAAACTAAAGATAATGGTTATTGATGATGAAGAGATAGTTGGAAAACGTCTGAAACCGGCGCTGGAAAAACGTGGTGATAATGTTGAATCATTCGTAAATAGTAAAAATGCCCTTATGCGTTTAGCCGAAGAACACTTTGATATCGTCATTACCGACATCCGTATGGATGAAATAGATGGACTGGAAGTCCTGGATTATATCAGGTCGCATTCGATGGATACCAGAGTAATCATGATTACGGGATATGCAACGGTTGAAGTTGCCAGAGAAGCTTTGGCAAAAGGTGCATTTGATTTCATTGCAAAGCCATTCAAACCTGAAGACTTGCGTGTCATCATTGATAAAGCTTCGAAGCAGCTGGATGCCGGGAAAATTATTTAACTTAGATCATAAACTGACTGTTTACAGAAGATATCTCAATTTCATTCAATCTTATTATCCAGGATGTATCCGGGTTCATATGTTAGATATGGTCTTTTTGATACATAGCATTATTAGTATATGTTCAAAAAAGAAAAATATGTCTCGGGGGATCAGCAGAGAAATTACCTGGATTCAAGGGATAATAAGTCTTTTCTAAAAAGACCTTCCTTAAGTATAAGGACCAGATTAATCATTGCTTTTTCCCTCATTTTTGCACTAAGTGCAGCTATAACAATCTGGTCCATTATAACCATCGAACAAATTATGGATAAAATTGAATTCCTTAAGACTTCAGATAACTATAAATCGGAGATTCTGGAAGCACGTCGATTTGAAAAGAACTACCTTCTTTACGGAACAAACCTCGCTGACGCTCAGGCTCATACGCATAATGCGAAATCAATTTTAGAGGAAAACCCCGAGACAATTATTAAAATACTTGGTACAGCAGATTTTTTGAAAATGAAAAGTCTCTTGTCGGGTTATCACGACTTACTTCAAAAATTAGGTGAAAAATCAGATGATGCTGAAAAGAAAAGTATTGAAAACAGACTTCGTGAACATGGCTTAAAAATGATTGAAACAGCACTTAACTTTGAAAATATAGAGCGGCAGTCAGTTGATAATATGCTTCGGTTAGCCCATAGAATTCCGTTTATTTTTCTGTTTCTACTACTACTCTCCATTATTTTTATTATTTCTTTCCTGGCCAGACAACTGCTGGGATCTCTTGCAAGGTTTATGAAATATACTGAGCGCATAGCAGATGGAGATTTCTCACCAATACCTCCCCAGAGAAAATACCAGGATGAATTTTCGCAGCTTAGAATGGCATTCAATCATATGATTAAGGAACTGAATCATCGGCATAAAATACTGGTTGAATCGCACAAACTCAGGGCAGTAGGAACTCTTGTTGCAGGTGTAGCTCATGAATTAAATAATCCACTAAATAATACAATGCTCACTGCGTGTTTACTGCGGGAAGATTTTAATGATCTTAAAGACGATGAAAAATCTGATATGATTAATGATATAATTCAGGAAACAGAACGTTCCCAGAAAATTGTATGTAACCTTCTTAATTTCGCCCGGGAAAATGAAGTTAAATTAATACCTCTTAATTTGAATGAAATCCTGGAAGATTCGATTCGTTTGGTTGCTAACCAGGTTCGGATTTCCAAAATAAATCTTATCAGGAATTTTTCAGATAACCTTTCACCTATTCATGGTGATACTCAGATGCTTCAGCAGGTATTCGTAAACTTAATTCTGAATGCTATTGATGCCTTGCAGGAGAAAGGAGTAATCATTATATCGACTTATAAAAATAAGGACGATAAATATATTACTGCTGAAATCAAAGATAACGGACCCGGAATACCGGAACACATTATTGAAAGAATTTTTGAACCTTTTTTTACAACAAAGTCGATAAGAAAAGGAACAGGGCTGGGACTCTCTGTTTCAAAAGGAATACTAAGAAGCATAGGCGGATATATCACGGTTAAAAGCAGGCCGGATGAAGGAGCCGCATTTCAGGTAATTCTTCCTACAACAAATATCCCATCTGATTTTCATCCTCAGATAGAATCTACTTCCGAATATAATATTGACTGAACGGCTTAATTCATTGAAAACATTTAAAACACAGGTACACTGTTATTCTTCTTCGTCTGTAAATCTTAAGGCCGGAGCAGAATCACCTTTCAGAAAAGCATCAACAAACTGGTTGATGTTTGCATCTGTTGTAAGGGTTACATCCACATTACGTACTGCTCCCATCAGCCTGCCTATTTCCGATAATAGGGAAAGAATTGAGGATGAGGGGATTTTTCTTATTGTTGCAAGCACATGATCTCCCCGATGGGATACGGTAAAATTCAGTGTTTCTAATACTTTGGTTATTATTTTTGCACGTCTCATCCTGCGTACAGGATCCGCAGCTCCGCCGCGGAAGTTGAAATTAATGTAATTATTATTTAATTCTTCGCTGGCAAAAGCATCCAAACGTGAAAAATGATATCCTAAACGGGAAAAGAAATTCATGTAGCAATCTGAAACGAAAGCATAACTCCGACTTCCGAGATCGCGATCACCTCTGCTTGAGTCGACGATATTGGACATAAGGAGATTTGTCAAGCCTCTAAAATCAATCGGAAGCGGGCCAGCCCATCTTATCCCGGGAGATGTCATTCCTTTAATAAGTGACTGGAAGGGGAGGGAGGCAATATTTTCCGGTGTTATGGACTTTTTCCCCGACAGGTTTTTCAATCCATTTCCCAGATCAATAACATGTATATCGAGTGGTACAGAAAATTTTAAGGGGTAAGCATAGGTTTCTTCATATTGTGCGGATTCATAGAGTGAGAACATTTCCCTCATAGAAGATTCATGAGCAAACCTGGTAACATCATGCAGGGTTCTGCAGTTATCCGGTACAAATTCGGAAGAACCTGGGTCCGTAAGATTCAAAGGGATGATGAGTTTGGAAACATTTTGCCATATCCTGTGCATCGGACTTCTTAAAAATAAATTATTTGTTGTCGTTTCAGCATTACGGCTTTTTATTAAATCCTCCGCTATTCCTTCGTAAATTTTGCTTTCAGTTGCATCAATAGTAATTGTCATATCATTACTAAATATCTCAGTAGCATTAGAAGTATTTACAATAACGGGGATACCCAGTTCGCGCGCAATAATAGCAAGGTGTCCCGTCGTATTTCCTATGTCAGCAACAAGTCCTGATGCTTTATGTAGCACTCTGGTTAGTTCGGGCGAAGTTTTTTTAACAACAAGTATTCCACCAGAAGGAAAATTAACAATATCTTTAGATCTGCTTAATATAAATACTTTCCCTGAACCGATTCCCGGACTGGCACACGAACCACTTTCCAAAAGACATTTATTCTTTCTTTCAGTGTATTTTTGTTTGATTTTTTCCGAGCCTGCATTAATAGTTCTGGCTACCGCAAGTGGTCGGCTCTGGAGTATATAGATCTTCCCGCTGCCATCAATCGTCCACTCGATATCCTGAGGAGAACTGAAGAAGTTTTCAATTCTTTTTGCATACTCAACTATATCTCTTAGCTGTTCTTTTGAAAGGCACGGTATATCTATAATATCCTGATCAATTTTTTCTTCCTTTAATCCATCGGTTTTACGCAGAACGGTTTTGTACTGCTGGTTACCCGGTGAAAATTTCATCAACTTACCACGTTTATTATCAACGATAAATTCCTGGGGAGATACGCTGCCGTCAACCACTTTATTACCAAGTCCCCTTACAGCATGAATAATCATCCCGTTTTCTTTTCCCATAGGATCTTTTGTAAAAAGAACCCCGCTAATTTCTGAGTCAATCATTTGCAAACAGCCAATACTCATGGGCATATCCACATCACGGAGTCCTGTAAGATATCTGTAGACCAGAGATTGTGGAAGGTACTTTGAAATCAGAACTTCAAAACATGCATCTATCAGATTCGCCTTACTTACATTAAGTGCTGTATAATGAAGACCGGCAAAAGAATGGTGAAGATCATCCTCACCCACGGCACTTGATCTGACGGAGAGTAATACATCCCCATGCTTACTGGATAAAAATTCATAATTATTGAGAATAATTTTCTCAATTAATTGGGGGATAGGAGTGGCTATGATTAAGGCCTGAATAACCTGGCTAACCTGCTGAATCTGAGAATTATCATTAAAATCGATCGATGCAATCGCACTATCAATCTGGGAATAGAGATCACCCTGGGCAAGGAAATCTTCAAAGAACCTGGAGGTTATACAAAAACCATCTGGTATAGGAATCAGTAGCTTATTATGTATCTCACAAAGTCTGCTCATTTTACCCCCTACTTCACGGGTATGGTTCATCGTAATTTCATCCACCCTGTACGAATACGCCCTATTTGGCAGAAGAGTTACCTGCTCATTGCAGTCGTTACAGTCGGGTTTTTCACAATCCCATCTTACCGGGCAGTAGGAACCAGGGGCTATTATTTCTTTGCATTCGTTTTCTATTCTGCTTACCTGGTTAACCAAAGATTTATATTTTCCATTGCACATAGACGAGAGGTGATCGGTTACATCTCTGGTATTCGCCAGAATTTCTGAATAGATTTTAAGAACCTCTCCCTTTGAAAACGGGTTTCCCGAACTGAGCGTTTCACTCAGCTGAGCCATTTGTTTTAATGCTTCATCATTAGAATAAAGCAAATTTTGAAAATGCTTAAGTTTCTCTTTGAAAGAAATCGATTTATTGTTTTCTTTTTTATTTTTTTTTCTGAAGATTGACATCAGATTATTTTTTCTATTTTCAAGGTCCTTAAAATTAGTGATTTAATTTCTTCCGTTGTAAAAGGCTTCATTAAAAAACCGGACACATTAGTAAATGAATCATCATACAATTTATCATTAGAGCCGGCTCTTGAAGGAATAAATCCAGACATAATGATAACCGGAATTTTTTGATCAATATTCTTAATCCTTCTGATTGCCTCAAGAGCATTCATTCCTGGCAGTACATAGTCAATTAGAACGAGATTGAACTTACTGCTCCTTATATACCTTAAACCTTCAAAGGCAGTGGTGCTGCACGTAATTTCATACAAAAATTCAGCATCTTTTTGCAGTGCCTTTTTCACTGATTTAAAAATGATCTCTTCTTTATCTAAAACCAATATTTTGATCAGCGCTTTCATTCTAAAGAGCGGGCAAAGTAATTTTCATTGTATTTCCTGAATCTGCCGTTTCAATCAGTAAATTTCCTTTATGCATTCTAATAATATCTTTGCAAACCACAAGACTGATATCTGTTTTCTCAAATTTCTTCATTTTTGAGGATTCATCAGCTAAATTATGCAAGATTCCTTCGGATATCGGCTTGCCCGTATCGTGAAAAATGATTTCTATTTCGTTTTTGTCTTCTTTGAAAATAGCTGAAATATCAAGAATTCCCCCGGTTAACATTGATTCCGAGGATATCAGTAGAAGATTCAAGAATACCTGCTCTAATAAGTTACTGTCTGCTGATATCTCGGGAAGTTCATTTTCAAATGAAGGGATGATTTTAATATTCCTGAAATTTGAAAATTTATTTACAACAGAAATGGCTTGTTTTAAAACCGGAATAATATCGATAAACTCAAAATCAGGTTTTTCATGTTTAGTGAAAGATAAAATATTTCGTATGCTTTCTCTGATTTTTAATGCTTCCTGTCTTATGATACTGTAATCTTCTCTGGCGTGTTCATTCCCGGATTCCCAAAGTAAATTTTCACTATAAATGATAATTCCTGTTAGTGGATTATTGATCTCATTTGCAATTTCATTTGCTATTTTTCCTATCGAGGCAAGCTTTTCCGATTCAATAAGCTGTGACTGCGTCTTCAGAAGCTGATTCTGCATTTTATTAAATGAGTTAGCCAGTACACCAAGTTCCGCTTTCCCCGGAGGGATGGAATGCTCGAAATCACCCTGTGCAACCCGCTTGGTTCCCTCAACAAGGTTTCTAACAGGTTTTCCAACAATATATTTTATCGAAAAATATGCAATAACCGAAGCCAGTAAAGCAAAAATGATCGTTAAGGAAATCAGAAATATTTGTGACTGATGCAGGCCTTTAATAACACTTTCCATTGAAACTTCAATTTCAATGAATCCGAGGATTTTCTGGGAAGGATTATGAATGGAAGTTCCCGACTCTGTGTCCGTTTTTTCACTGTTTAAAGTCTTTACATCACTCATATTATCTGTGTAATGACATGCATTGCTGCACTCCGGTTCATTAAATATCGGCAGTGAATAGTCAATGATCTGAGCTTGTTCATTAATCCTATATTGATTGAAATTTTTAATATCCGGATTCGAAATGTTATCGCGGTCATTATGACAACTTTTACAGAGCGGATTACCCTGAGAAATATCCTTGTTCAATTCTGAGGGTTTTGATGTATATATTATCTGACCCTCATGGTTTAATATCCTGGCAGATTTTATTTCCTTTGTTTCTGCAATGCTCTGGACTGCCAGAGAAATTTCTTCTCTTCTATTCTTGAGCATACTAAATCTCAATATCTTCTCAATTGTTCTGCTTAATTGTTCGGTATTATTACTAATTGTAGCTATAGAATTTTCCTTTTGCCTGACTAGACTAAAAACAGAAAAGAGTCCTATCAAAAGGAGTATAATTATCCCAAGCAGTATCGATATCCGGGTAGAAATGGTTATATATTTTAATTTTTTGAAAATTTCCATATCGGAGATATTTCTATATCTCTTTAAATTTACTCATGATGAGAAATCCGTGTAACATTCATTCCAAATCTTTTAAGTATCAGGTCGGTTCCAAATGCCATTATTGACCCAAGTGATGCCATAACCAGTGTCACTACAACTGCATAAAGTGTTCTGTCATTATTATACATTTCTGCTATCCACAGATTTACTCCTGTTAGTTCTTTCGTGTCAATAACTACGTTCAACGCTGACTCCTCTTTGCCGCCAATATCTCCTCCATAAGAAGTACTACCAGCTGACCAAAAACAACTTATACTCAGCCAGATCAAACTGAGTATCACTATTTTTTTTACTTTCATAAGTATGCCTCTTTTAATGCTCAATTAATAATTTTTTTTCTTTCCTGGCCTCAACAAACAACTTGACGCAGATTATTAGCGTCATCAACACGGAAGCGCCGATAACAAGAGTTCCTGCGATATGAGAATATATCGGAATGTTTGTCATTTTATAGATCTGTTCAATAACTACTGAAATTCCTGCAAAAGCAATCATTACAGCGAATAGAAGTCTTATTCCGTATCCGCGTATATATTTTACGGCTGTAACCCCCAGTTGTGCTCCAATAGATGCACCCAGCAGCATAAAGAAGGCTGCAATAATTTCCACTCTTCCTTTAATTGCATAAGTAAGGCACCCGTATGCTCCGCTGAAAAGAACGCTCATAAGATCAGTACCGACAGCTATAGCAGTGGGACAGCCGATAAGGTAAACCAGTGCAGGCATTCTGATAAATCCCCCTCCAACTCCCATAAAGCCAGAAAGAAATCCAGTAATGAAAAAAATTAAAAGTACAATCCAGAGTGAAACTGATTCAATTCCGGATGTGGGAAATGAAACCATTGGAGGAATTTTAACCTTGTACAACCTTTGAGATAAACGGATTTTCTTCTTTCTGGGTTTAGCTTTCGGATCGATCTCGGAAGAATCATTCTGGGAGGGACGAATGACAAAATAATCATACATCATAAAGATCGATAAACCCAGAAGGAGAATAATATAGCTCCATCGGACAATTGCCCCAACATTACCAACCTTTTCCAGAACCATGACAACCTGAGATCCGCCCTCCACCCCCAGGATTGAAGCAACTATGGAAATTGATCCCAGCTTCCAATCAACGTTCCCCATTTTGCTGTGTTTTTTTGTAGCGACAATAGATTTTCCAAATATATGTGCCAGGTCGGTTCCTATCGCATAAGACATATGAAATCCAAAAATATTAAGTGCTGGTGTTACAATCCAGGCTCCGCCTACTCCAAAGAACCCACCGAGAACTCCTACACAGAAACCTATTACTATCAGCAGCAGTACATTAAATTCAATTCCTGCTACCGGAAGATATATATTGAAAATATCCATAGACTATTCCCGATCAATAATGAGAAAATAGTGTTAAGCCATTTGACTCTTCCTGGATTTTTCTTTTTTTGATTCTATTACGAGCCTTGCGATAATAATAATCGTCATAGATACCGCAGTTCCCATAAGTACTATTCCGGCCGTTGTCTGGTAGAATGAAACCAGGGAGAGTTTATAAATCTGTTCCAAAGCAACGGAACACCCGGCGAACACAATCATTATGGCGAATAGAAGTCTGATACCATAACCTTTGACATATTTGATAGCTGTTGCACCTATCTGAGCCCCTATTGATGCCCCGATCAACATAAAAAAGGCTGCGATAAATTCTACGCGTCCCTTCAGGGCATAAGTGAAACAGCCATAAGCTCCTGCAAATAATACACTCATTAAATCCGTTCCAACAGCTATTACCGTTGGGACACCAATGAGATATACCAGAGCAGGCATTCGTATGAAGCCCCCTCCCACACCCAGAAATCCTGACAGAAAACCTGTAACCAGGAAAACAAGTAAAACAATCCAGAGAGAAACAGACGGAATATCTGATGCCGGTAATGAGATCATAGGTGGAATTTTTATGTTGTGTAGTCTTACTGCTATTTTACTTCTTGTATTTTGGGGTTTCTCTTCAGATATATTTTTTGAGTGCCGTGGATTCACGACAAAATAATCATAAAACATAAAGCTGCTTAAACCAAACATCATAATAAGGTAGCACCATCGGACAATTTCCCCTGCACTTCCGGATTTTTCCAGCTCCAGGATCACCTGTGATCCCAGCTCAAGTCCAACAATAGAGGCGATAATGGAAATAAATCCCAGCTTCCAGTCGATATTTCCCATCTTCTGATGTTTTTTTGTTGCACCGATCGATTGACCGAAAATATTGGCAAGGTCCGTTCCAATGGCATATGCCATATGGAAACCGAATATGTTTAATGCTGGGGTAACTATCCACCCACCTCCAACACCAAAAAATCCCCCTAAGACTCCGACACAAAAACCTATCAATATTAATAAAAGTACATTAAACTCTATCCCGGCTACAGGTAAATATATATTGAAGATATCCACGTTTATCCCGGTTTTTAGTTAATGAAATTTGCTAGTTTATTTTTGCTTTCCTGTTTCGATATAAACTTTGCTGATTATTACCATTGACATCGTAACAGCAGTACCGATCAAGAAAATGCCAGCGATGGTTTGAAAAAACGGATGATTTGTAATTTTATAAAACTGCTCAGTAGCCACCGAAAAAGCGGCCAAAATAATCATTATTGCAAAAAGTAATCTGATTCCATAACCTTTCACATACTTAACTGCCGTAGAACCTATCTGTGCACCTATAGAAGCTCCAAGAAGCATGATTACGGCAGCTATTATTTCTACTCGCCCTTTCATAGCATAAGTGAAACAACCGTACGCTCCACTAAAAAGAACTGTTATCAGGCTGGTACCAACGGCGATCGCAGTTGGAAGACCGATTAAATAAACAAGTGCAGGCATTATAATAAACCCGCCGCCAACTCCCATAAAACCTGACAGGAATCCTGTGAATAAGAATATTATAAAGATAATCCATATCGAAACCCTATCGATATCCGATGCGGGAAATGAAACCATGGGAGGCAGATTAATTTTATACAGTTTTTCGGAAATATTACTTCGTTCCACTCTTATTTTAATGTCAGAAGGATTATTCTTTTCCTCATCGAATCGCTTTTGTGTTTTAGGTTGAATGACGAAATAATCATACATCATATAACACCCAAGAGAAAATAACATAACCATGTAACACCACCTGACAACTTCCCCAACTTCTCCCGCTCTCTCCAGTGCAATGATAACTTCTGATCCGATTTCCAGTCCGATTATTGAGGTAATGATCGAGATCAGTCCCAGTTTCCAGTCAATATTTCCCATCTGTTGGTGCTTTTTAACTGCACCGATAGTCTGTCCAAAAATATTTGATAAATCCGTTCCGATAGCAAATGCCATATGAAAACCGAAGATGTTGAGTGCAGGAGTTACAATCCAGCCACCCCCAACTCCAAAAAATCCTCCCAGTACACCAACACAGAAGCCGATGGTAACCAGTAAAAAGACATTAAACTCAATTCCCGCTACAGGAAGATAGATATTAAAAATATCCATAATTTTTTCAGCAGAGGCAGTTAATTATTGTATATGGCTTTTCTTTCTTTTTTGAATTCAATAGTAAGCTTGCTTATAATAATCGTAGTAATCGTCAGCGCTGTACCTATTAAAATAATTTCGGCTATAGTCTGGAAAAGCGAATGTCTGGTAAGCTTATAAAATTGTTCGGTTATAACAGACATTGCAGCAAACATTATCATAATGGCAAATAAAAGTCTTATTCCGTATCCTTTAATATATTTTACGGCAGTAGCTCCTATCTGAGCTCCTATAGATGCACCAAAAAGAAGAGCTATTGCTGCAATTACCTCAACCTTTCCATTAATTGCGTAAACGAAGCAACCGAAGGCTGAACTAAAAAGAACTGTAATTAAAGTAGTCCCGACAGCTATTATTGTGGGAAGTCCGATTAAGTAAACAAGTGTCGGCATGATAATAAATCCGCCTCCAATACCCAGGAGACCGGAAATAAAGCCTGTAAACAAAAAGATTATAATAATTATCCATAAAGAAACTGCTTCAATCTGTGAGATTGGGAAGGAGATCATAGGTGACAATTTAATTTGATACAACTTTTCCGCTATTCTGCTTCTGCAGCAATCTTTTTCACCTGCATTTTCGGATTTAACTTCCTGAAGCTGCCGTTTCTGAAGGACAAAGTAATCATAAAACATGAAGCAGCTCAATCCCGAGAGGAATAGTACGTAGCACCATCTGATTATTATTCCGGCATCCCCTGATTTTTCCAGAGCTAGAACTGTTTGTGAACCAGCCTCAAATCCAATGATAGAGATAGAAACTGAAATAAATCCCAGTTTCCAATCTATATTTCCCATTTTTTGGTGTTTTCTTGTGGCACCAAGTGACTGACCAAAGATGTTTGCAAGACAAGTTCCGATCGCAAATGCCATTGGAAAGCCGAAGATGTTAAGGGCAGGAGTTACAAACCATCCGCCACCTTCTCCAAAAAATCCGGCGATCACACCTACACAAAAACCTATTACCAGTAATAGTAAAAGATTAAAATGAATTCCAACTACAGGTAAGAAGATTTCAAATAATTTCATTTTTGTTTATTAGTAGGAACTTAATTCTGCCAGTCTAAAAAATTCCTGTTTTAAGTTTATACAAAAAATATAACCGGCTTTCGGTTTATAGTAGTTCTTCTATCAACGTGTAATTCTTTTCAAACCAGGATATATCATTTCTTAAAGCAATCGTAGGACTTATCATAATGATGACAGGAGGATGAAAATTATGTCTGGCAAATTCTTCACTTATATTATCTATTCTTCCTGTTATTGTCCTCTGTGCCGGAAGGGTTCCATTTTCTATAACTGCCGCCGGCATCGACGGATCCATTCCATGTTTAATAAGTTCATTACAGATACGTTCAATTCTGGAGGCACCCATATAAATGATAAGGTTGGTGTTTTTCAGGCCGGCCAGTTTATTCCATTCAACCTGGGTTTCAGGTTTACCGGGACATTCATGTGCCGTTATAAGAACACACTGAGTTATGAGTCCACGATGAGTTATTGGAATCCCGCTGTAGATAGGCGCGGAAAGTCCTGAAGTAATGCCTGGTATAACCTCAAATTCAATTCCTTCAGTTTTCAGTGCTGCGGCTTCTTCAGAACCCCTGCCAAACACGAAGGGATTACCTCCTTTAAGCCTCATAACATTGAATCCAAGTTTTGCCTTATCTATAAGTATCTGGATGATTTTATCTTGTTCTATTGGATGGTGTCCCGATTCTTTTCCTACAAATATCATTTCACAATCGTTCTTTCGATAAGCAAGAAGATCACCATTTATCAACCTGTCGTAGACGATTACATCTGCCTCCTTTAAAATCCTGAGTGCTTTGAGAGTTATAAGCTCAGGATCTCCGGGTCCTGCACCTGCGATATAAACTTTTCCGTATTCCACTTTATACACCTGCCTGTTTGTTAAATATGCTTGAGCACATTGATTATAAGAAACCCTGCAGTAATCACGAAAACAATAAGGAATACTGCAATAAGTACATCTGCCTGCCAATCCCGGCTGCTTGATATATTGTGTTCCCTGGCTAAAATGTTGTTTATCATTTCAATAGTTTTTCTGCCTGTTTTCTTAAAAACCTGATCATAATTAGCAATTTCCTGTAAAGAGAGTGCATTGGACCGGATAACATCAAAGAACTGGTTGTATTGATCTGACATTTCTGAATAGTCCGCTTTCAAAGCATTGATCTCATCTTCGTTAAGAGCCTTCATCCCGATAAGCTCACCGAATTTCTGATGAAACTCCTCTTTTGCTTTTTGCCAGCGAAGATATCTGTCCTGAGAGTATCCTCTTATTAAAAGATTCTTTTCTTCGCGTCTAAGCTGGAGTTCAGACTCTTTTAATAGATGTACGACCTCTATAATTTTCGTACTGTTCTCTATCTGCCGGGTTAAGATCCAGCCGAGTACTCCGCTTCCAATTATTAAAAAAAGCATTATAGCGAAGGTTATTAGTATTTTTCTTTTTAATATTTTGAGATCGCTCATATTGTTGCCCGGATAAAATTTATTCTAAATTGAATTCATTTAGGATTTCTTTGAGATGATTATCAGGACTTTTTTTGCCGTTGCCTGAGAGTATATCCTCCCAGTTCTGAGAAGCAAACTTATTGAGTATCTTTGTCTTTATTCTCGGATCAATATTTTTGTTGTATTTTATCTTTTTTCTTAGTCTGCCCGCCATCCTGATTATGTCTTCATAGACCGGTGGAATAAGTCCTTCAACCAAGTCTTTCATCTTTTTCGTGAAAAAAGGAGCCTTCCCCTGAGAAGAAATTGAGATTGTCAGGTCACCCCGGATAACATTTGCGGGTAGAATGAAATCACATAAATTCGGGTCATCTACCACATTAAGTAAAATTCTTTTATCAGTACAATCTTTTCGGACGGTTCGGTTAATTTCAGGGATATCTGTAGCACTGAATACAATCCCGAAACCATCAATGTACTCTTTTGAATATACTTTTTTGATTATCCTGATATAATTTTGCTCTGCCAGTTCACGGATAGGTTTTATTATTTTGGGTGAAAGGACTGTTACGTCGGCGCCGAATTGAAGCAGAGATAAAACTTTACGATGGGCAACTTTTCCCCCGCCCACAACGATACATTTAAATCGCTGAAGATTGATGAAAATCGGGTAAAATCCTGCTTTTTTATTCTTTTTCATATTCTTTTCCCCACCAATCGAAAAATATCAGTTGTGAAAAGAAAAGCAACCTGCGATGAAAAACTGTAATCTTTGTGTTGCTAAAAAATGAATAATTTAAGCGGATTTGACCAGGGATTCTCTAAAAGAAAAAAGCTGTCTATTATTAATTGGATTACCCGGTGTCATTTTGCAAATACACGGAGCCCGGCAATTCCAATAATAATTAATAAAATAAAGAATAGTCGTACTGTTTCTTTCGATTCACCAAAAAGAATTATGCCCAATATGGCGGTTCCCACAGCGCCAATCCCTGTCCATACAGCATAAGCAGTTCCAACCGGCAGTTCTTTTAATGAGAATGCAAGCAGGCCCATGCTGATTAAGATACTGACTACTGTAAAGACACTTGGCCAGAACCTGGTGAATCCCTGGGAATATTTCATTCCAATAGCCCAGGCTGTCTCAAACAACCCGGCAATAAAGAGTATAAACCATGCCATTTTATTCCATATTGATTATTATTACTTAAACTCGGGAGGATTAGTCCAATCCACAGGATTAACTTTAAAGCGATACTGAAGTCTTGGGAGTACAACCTTTTTCCATGCATAATTAAAGTACTCAAATGATTTTTCCCACTCACCACCTTCGCCCCAGCCATCCTGATGGAACAAGAGGCGGGTTTCTCTTTCATTTATTTCTATGAACCTCAGGAAAACGTGTGTTCGTTCGTTTCGAACCTCTTTTAATTCCGGAGGAGCATTCCAGGTAAATGAGAACATTTTATTTTCCTGAAAGGAAAGAATTACATTTCCCTCTCCTCCGCGCAAACCTTCAGGATTACCAGGAAGAAAAATTATCTCATAAGGTCCCATAATCTCCATTTTAATATTCACCTCGGGAGCAAAAAAAGTTATTATTCCTTCCCTGGTTGTCCAGGCTCTGTAAACATCTGCTGCAGGAGCAGGAATAATAATATCTTCAGTTATTGCTTTTAAATTCATTTTTACATCACCTTTGTTTAATGTTTATTTCAACTGATACCTCGTCGTCCTCGTCAGGAGGAAGTTTATATTTTTGCGGTACGAGAACCTGTGATTGAACATTTGTTGATTTATCTAGCATACTTAAATCCACTGGTTCGGTATAAATAAACTTCGGCAGATGGTTCCCTTCCTCCGGCACGATTAACATTAATCGTGAAGGATCTGCAACGATGGAAAGTAGTTTAAAATTATGCGGAAGTTGTCCGGTTGTCTGCACCTTTACAGGTAAGGAAATAATTTTTGTCGGGATGGCAGTTACTGTAATTTTTTTAGGCTCTATATCATAAAGTCTTAAACCGGATGGTAGTTTCAGGTCTTCTTCATTAATAGCAAAATCATTTTTACCTTTTTTTAACTCTCCCAGGTTCAGAGAAACAACCAGGTCAGAAGGATCCAGAAGGCGAAAATCCTGTTCAGAACCTTCAAGTGTAACTTCTGCCCGTGAAGGCACCTGCTGAGCAAGTGCAAAGCTTTGTGTTAGGTTTCTGAATTCAATAGGCACAGTGTAATTTCTGAAGATCCGGTCTGAATGATAAGCAAGAATAAACCAGGCAAAGATTGCTATCAGTACTGAAGCTGCAGCTGTGATGATATTTCTCCGGTTCCACCATTTGACCCCGAATTCTTTTGCGGCAGGATAAGTTCGATGGTAGAATTCCTCAAGCCTGTGCTTTAATTCAACGGTAGATTTCAGGATTTTGAGCTGACCATTTTCTGCTATGCTTATAGTACCTCGCTCCTCAGAAACTATGATAGTCAATGCATCGCAATGTTCAGACAATCCGAGTCCTGCTGCATGTCTCGTACTTCCTTCACCGAGTGCAGCGATATTAATAGAGAGCGGCAAGTGAGCTCCGAACCTTGAGATCTTATTTCCTTCAATTATTATTGCCCCATCATGGCCGGGTGAACTTGTATTAAAGATACTGTATAGCAGCGGAGAGCTTATACGTCCTTCCAGAGGAATACCTCCGTTAAGATGCCTCTCACAGGGTTCCTTGCCGCGGATCGTTATCAGTGCTCCGGTTCTTTTTTCAGCCATTTTCCCTACAGATTCAGTGAGTATATCAACTGAAGAGGCAAAATTAGATAACCTGGGCTTCCTTCTGAAATTTGTCCAGAACCAGGCTAGATCGATCATACGGCGGATGTCCGACTGAAATACAATTATTGCAGCAATCAAAATCACAACGATTAGTGTCTGTATTAGTATTTCTGTAAGATAAAGCTGGAAAAACCTGGCAAGAAGGTAAATAACAGCAAAAACAGAGATGGCAACGACAAGTCTCCGGGAAGCACTTCTACGCAGCCAGTTAATAAAAATGAACAGAAAAGCTGAAACAATCAAAATATCAAGGATATCAACAATCCTGATGTTCGCCGTAAATTCTGAAAACCAATCCATATTATTTGCTTAAATTCTTTACAACTGAAATTAAAAGCTCTATTGATTTAATGAGCTGATCATCTGAAAGGTAGGGAGCAGGACCAAGTCTAAGACTGCTTCCCCGGTAATCAGTAAAGACTCCTTTCTCTCTGAGACGCATTGAAATTACATCCGCAAAGGGGGAGTTAAGTACCAGAAAACCGCCGATCCGATTAACGCTAATATTGGTATTGCGTGTTATTAATCCGGGATCAAGATCAGCATCATCGAATTTGCTGGCAAGAAGACCAACCTGGTGCTGACTAACCTTCCGGAGAAAATCGGGAGTCAATTCCATTTCCTTAAAAAAACGGAATACTTCTGCTCCCCGGTAATGACTGCTGGGATCATATGTAGCTCCGGCAAAAAGTGCATCACCCGAACCATACAGAACATTTTTTTCTTTTTTTTGTTTAGAAAGAGCTCCGAATTCACTGTACCAACCTGTGATAACTGGACGAAGGTCTGTTTCCGCCGGAAATCTTAGAAAACAGTTTCCTTCCCCAAGCTGACAGTATTTATATCCGCCTCCAATGATGAATGCATTCTCAAGATTTTCATTTTTAACAGAAAACGGCATTGCATTAAGAGCATGATAAACATCGACCAATAATCTGGCTCCATGCTTTTCACACTTCCCGGCTAATACTGAAAGATCCTCAACTATTTCCCCGGTATTGAAGAAAACTTTTGAAACCAGTACAGCAGCAGTCTTATCATTTACCGCAGAAATAATCTTCTCTACAACCAGTTCTGATTGGTTGGCCGGAACTTTTATGATTTCTAATCCTTCTTCCGAAAGTCTGTCCAATTGTCTTCTTATAGTATGAAATTCGCCATCTGTTGTGACTATATTGATATCCTTTTTAAGCGGAAGGGCTGAAAGAAAACGGATCAAAAGGTCATGAGTACTTGAAGCCAGTGCCATCTGACCTTCATCATCATCCAACAACAATTTGTGACCATTTTTAATCTCTTCAGCTTTGATAAAGGCTTTCTCCCATTTATCATCTACAAATTGAGCGGCATCAAGCCAGGCCTGCTTTTGTCCCTCGAAGCTGCAGTCCGGCCAGGCCTGGTGAGAATGACCGGTTAAAAGCAGTCTTTCTGAGACCTTAAATGCTGAGTAATATTTTGCAAGGGCATTTGGCGAATTATATAATGCTGGATAACTAATCATTTTTTTGCAGCTCCGTTCTGATCTCCCAGAGATCCGTAAACAATGGTTGATTCAGGGTTGTCATTAAATATGTTACTCCGTCAGATCCACCTGTGCCTTTCCTCGTCCCGATAGTTCTTTGAACCATTTTGACATGTCTGTACCTCCACTCCTGGAAGCCTTCATCAAGATCAACCAGCAGCTCACAAAACTGAGCTGTCCCGGGATCACCCAAATATACTTCGATTAATATTTTTTGCATTTTCTCAGAAGGTTCAATTGATTTCGAATAATCACGGGTAAGCAATTCATCAGGTACCCGGTAACCCCTGGCAGACAAGTAGTGAACAAAAGCATCCCACAAAGTAGCTTCATAAATCCGGCTTTCGATTTTAACTTTCTCCTCTTTTCCGAAGTAGGCTCTTTTTAACATCCCCGGGGTCCTTTTCCCAAGCGTTAGTTCAAGCTCGCGAAACTGAGCTGACTGAAATCCGCTTGCTGATTCAAGCCTGTTTCTGAATGAAAGAAATTCGAGCGGGGTCATAGTTTCGAGGATATCTATCTGTGCTACAAGTATTTTAAGAATAGTCAGAATCCTTTTCATAGTATGTAATGATCTGGCGAGATCATTTTTACCAAGCAGAAGCTTCAGATAATCTATTTCATGAAGAATTTCCTTAAACCAAAGTTCATAAACCTGATGTATGATAATAAAAAGCATTTCGTCGTGCTCAGAACCCCGGGACATCTGTTTCTGAGCGTTCAAAATTGTATCAAGCTGCAGGTATCCAGAATATGTAAGTGACATTATTTTCCCTGAAATTTACTTTCAAAATTAATAGAAATAACCATCTGTTAAATAGTATTGGCTGAATTGTTTAAAATTGATATTCTTAATTCGATACCGGAATATATTTTATAACTGAACATTTCACAAATGCACCATTTTTTTATTCACTATTCTTCTGAAAGATTCTCATGTGCCGCAACTCTCATTTAGTGTTATTTGCTGCCTGTTTTGACTATTATCAAAGCAAATGGAAGAATAATTATGGAACTTTTAAAATGTAAATTAAGTCAAATTTGTTAAGACAATTATGGAGAGTATATTATGAAGACTATGATGAATCTTTTTGTGCTGGTTTTAGTTACTCTTTCCTTTGCCGCATGTGAGAAGACAAATAATCCTGTTACACCAGTCCCTGCAGATAAAACCTCTGATTCTAATAACGGAACATTCCAGGTTACATATAAAGACTATAGGAATGCAGATCGTACATTAACGGTATCAGGGAATATTGATTTTAACTTCAATTCCGACAGCACTTATTCGTATACTGCTACTGTTTTGAGTTCCAGCAATAATGAATTTACCACTTCATTACATGATAACGGTACTTATACTATAAAAGGTGATAAAATTGAATTGTCTGACATTGCTCCAAAGATGATGAATCCGATATGGCAGCCCAGCCTTTACCTATCCGGAACTTATTCCTATCTAATAAGCGACAGCCAGACAGTAATTGAAGGTTCTAATGATTACGGCAGTGTGCGCATTGTTCTTCATAATCAGTAATCCTTTGTAAATATGATTTTTTATGAAGCCCGCTGAAAGCGGGCTTTTATATTAATGATCTCTAAAACATACCCTAATAATTCCGTTCTTAGCTAAAGATTTCTTATTTTTAAAGATAAATTTCTTCAGTACTCTGTACTGATTAAGAAAATGTTCTCAGAAAAAATGGAGATTCCTTTATGTCACGTAAAAATGTCCTGATTATGGGCGCCGCCGGGCGCGATTTTCACAACTTCAATGTTTATTTCCGCGATAATAATGATTATAACGTAGTTGCTTTCACTGCCACACAAATTCCCAACATTGAAGGAAGAACTTACCCTAAAGAATTAGCCGGCGATCTTTATCCTAAAGGTATCCCTATCTATGAAGAATCCAAACTAGTCGAACTAATCAAAAAACTGAAGGTTGATGAAGTTGTTTTCTCATATTCGGATATTCCTTTTAATTATGTAATGACCAAAGCCTCAATCGTTAATGCTGCCGGTGCTTCTTTCCGCCTTATGGGTGCAGCTGAAACGGAGGTTACAAGTTCCAAACCTTTAATAGCGGTTCTGGCAGTAAGAACAGGTTCAGGCAAATCCCAGACATCCAGAAGGATTGCTGAACTCCTCCGCAAGGCAGGTAAAAAAGTAGTTTCAATTCGTCATCCAATGCCCTATGGTGATCTTGTAAAACAAAAGGTTCAGAGATTCGGAACAATTGAAGATTTAAAGAGAACATGACTGTACAATCGAAGAAATTGAGGAATATGAACCGCATATTGCAAATGGCGGAGTTATTTATGCGGGTGTTGATTATGAAGCAATACTTCGTGAGGCTGAAAAAGAAGCTGATATAATTCTCTGGGATGGCGGCAATAATGATATGTCATTCTATAAGGCTGATCTTACTTTTACTGTTGTAGACCCCCACAGACCGGGTCACGAATTAACATACTATCCCGGGAATACCAGTCTGAGAATGGCTGATGTAGCAATAATAAACAAAGTGGATACTGCAGAGCCCGGGAATGTTGAAAAAGTTAGAGAAAACATTAAAAATGTTAATCCTGATGCGAAAATAATTGAAGCATCCTCTCCAGTAACAGCAGAGAATCCTGATTTGATCAAGGGTAAAAAAGTCCTGGTTGTGGAAGATGGTCCAACTTTAACTCATGGAGAAATGAAATATGGTGCGGGAACAATTGCAGCCAGGCAGAATGGTGCGGCTGAGATTGTCGATCCAAGGCCTTATACAGTTAAGTCAATTACTGCCACGTATAAGAAATATCCTAATATTGGAGTTCTTCTTCCGGCTATGGGTTACGGAGATGCACAGGTTAAAGATCTGGAAGAAACAATCAACAAAACCGACTGTGAATCTGTAATCATCGGTACTCCGATTGACCTTGGCAGGCTGCTGAAAATAAATAAACCTTCTACAAGAGTTATTTATGAATTAGGTGATCAGGCAACTGAAGAAATAAAGAAGGTGCTCAAAGAAAAAGGAATGCTGTAAACTTCTTTATTTGTTTTTTTATGAACCCGTATACTAAGAGTATACGGGTTTTTTATTTTAAGCTTATTCAATTTTCAATTGCTTTTCGATCTGATCCAGCTGCTTTTTATATGCTTCAAAAACATCTCTTACCCCCTGGGTAGGTGAAGCGTCGGCTGTTTGAACAGATGAGGTAAGCGAAGCCAATGCTGCGTCAATCTTTGAAAGTCCTGATCTGATTTCTTTGAGGGAGTCAGTCTCAGATTTGCTCATTTCACCATTCTCTTTCAGCTTTTTATTAACATGTTGGTAAAGTTTAGTCGTTTTGTTAATTGCTGAATCGAGTTTTAAAGCAAACTTTAGCTGTTCAATGAAAACATTTGAAGGAGCAGCAACACGGGGATCTTTTTTAACAACTAAATTCTGTGAATATTTTTCTCCTCCCGTTTTCAATTCAATCCTGTATGTGCCGGGTACAACCAGCGGCCCCTCGGGGTGGATCGGGGTACCTTTATCCCAGACAGCGGCGATCGAATATCCGTAATGCAGTGCTTTGGGACGAGTGTACCTTAAATCCCATGTGAACCTGTGCAGACCTTTTTTAAGCGGCAATTTTTTCTCCTTGCTCAACCACCGTTTATCAAAGTACCTGTTTGTCCAGAGGCTCTCCGGCGGTTCATTACTATTATAACTTTTCACCAGACTGCCCTGAGAGTCATAAATTGATAATTGAATCGAATCAGCATCGTTCTTCAGCCAGTAGTCGATTATAGCCCCCTGGGGAGGATTTTCTCCAAGCGGAGTTGAGGGAGGCCAGGGAGTATCGTGGCTTTCACTGCTTCTAATCCGATAGGTTTCAGAAGGCTTAAACAAAAAAACTTTCTTTGTTGTAATTTCATCGCTCAATTGTCTCAAAGGGCTTAAATCATCCAGTATCCAGAGCGCTCTGCCCTGGGTTGCTGCTATAAGATCATTCCGGTGAACCAGCAGATCACTTATTAGTGTGGTCGGAAAATTCAGAGAAATGCTCTGCCAGCTGTCTCCATCATTAAAAGAGACGTATACGTTTCTGTTTGTTCCTGCGAATAAAAGTCCCTGTTTTTGAAGATCGGTCCTGATAATCGTGGTATACTCACTTTCAGGAAGACCATCAGATATATTTTTCCAGCTCTTTCCATCATCCGTGGTTTTCAGAAGAAAGGGTGAGAACTTATCAAGCCTGTGCAAGTTGACCACGGCATAAGCTGTATGAACAGAGAAAGGAGAAGGGCTGATCGCATCTATTCTTCCCCAGACAGGAATATCCGGGGGAGTAACATTATTCCAGGTATTCCCTCCGTCCGTAGTCAGTTGTATCAACCCGTCATCGGTTCCTATCCAGATTACTTTTTCAGCAACAGGGGAGGGGGCTATAGTCCAGATTACTCCATATCCGCATTTTGCTGCCTGGCTCAGGTCAGGTTCTTTGCAGTTGGCTGAATCATTGCTTTTGCGGCTTAAGTCGGGACTAATAATATCCCAGTGGTCTCCGTCATCCGTCGACTTAAACAAATACTGCGCTCCAAAGTACAATGCATGATCACCTACAGGGGAGAATGCGATGGGAGTAATCCACGAATACCTGTACTTAACCGTATTCGGCTTGGCTGCATAACTTCCGTGAGGCCATGGAGAAACATTTATTGACTGTCTTGTGATTTCGTCAAAACGGTGAAGTGATCCCCCAAGTCCGCTTCCAAATACGATATCAGGATTGCCGGGTTTTGGAATATCCATATCACGTTCATCTGCCCCGACCGGATGCCAGTCCCGTAACTCAATAACTCCGTAGGGACCCCGGCTTAAAATTTCAACTGTCCCGTTGTCCTGCTGAGCGCTGTATATTCTGTAAGGAAATCTTTCATCAGCGGCAAGATGATAGAACTGACCGGTTGGCTGATTATACCAGCTTGACCACGACTTACCGCCATTTACTGTAACAACAGTTCCCTGGTCGGAGGCCGTTATCATATATGAGGTATCAGAAGGATTTATCCAGAGATAATGATAATCATCTCCTCCCGGTGAACCCTTAAACACTTTAAAAGTTTTACCGCCGTCTCCTGATATTCTGATTGACCGATCCATCACATATATTATATCAGGATTACCCGGTTCAAGTGTAAGCCGGCTGAAATATGAATTTGCCAGTGATCCATCATCGTTAACATGGGTCCAGCTGCTACCTCCATCATCCGAACGGTATAAACCTTTTTTATTTCCAGGTGCGCTAATAGTAGCATATACTAATTTTCCATTCTTTGCAGCAGCAAGCCCTATCCTGCCAAGCGGAACATCTTTCAGACCATCAATTACTATTTTATTCCAGTTATCTCCGCCGTCTGTGCTCTTATATATTCCCGACTTTAACCCTTGCTGCGGGATATAATAATCCAGCCAGGGATGCATTCTGATCTGCCATAGGGCGGCATACATTATCTCAGGATTTTGAGAGTCATATACGAGATCCACTGCGCCGGTGGAATCATTTACGTAAAGAGCCTGCTTCCAGTTCTTTCCTCCATCGGCGGATTTATAAATTCCCCGGTGGTTTGAAGAACCGAAAACGTGACCGAGTGCTGCCACTACAACTTTGTTTGGATCAACAGGATCAACAAGTATTTTTCCGATATAGCCGGTTTCGTTCAGGCCGATATTTCTCCAGGTTATCCCGGCATCAGTACTTTTATAGATCCCATCACCTTCAAGGATATCATATCTCCACGCCACCTGTCCTGTTCCCGCATATATTATTTCAGGATCCGAAGGTGCAATTGCGAGAGCTCCGATTGCAGATGAACCTTCATGCCGCATTAGTCCACGCCAGGTTCTTCCCGCATCTGAGGTTTTCCAGATCCCACCTCCGGCACTGCCGAAATAATAGGTATTCGGCTTATCTGGAATTCCCTCACAAACGGTTCCCCATCCTGCCCGGTAAGGACCGATTAATCGCCACTGCAAGCCGGAAAAGGAATCGATGGGTAATGGCTGCGCCCACGTTGTTGTAGAAGACAACAAGATGATCAGAAGAAAAGAAAGTATATGAAGTTTATTAGTCATTACACAGATATTACCTTTAAAATTTAGCATCCTCGATTATTCAATATACAACAAAATGATATTACGATAAAAGTTTTTGATGGGGCCGGATAAGTCAGGCTTCTGCTTTTATTTGCGAAAAGCTGTTCAACCGGTTTAAAATAAAAAACCCGATGACGGGGGTGTCATCGGGCAGGGTCCTTTTGTCCATCACGAGGCAGGGGTAAACCTCTGTGAACGAACCCATTCAAACATATTGTTTTTTGCTTTAAAATCAAACGAAATGCAAAGTAACTTGTAAATATTTTTAGAAAAAAGTTACTGAATCAAAAAAAAAGGACGGAGAGAGGGTCTCCGTCCCAATATTATGCATTTATTAATACATTCCGCCCATATCGCCCATTCCGCCGCCTGGCATTGGAGGCATTGGAGCTTCTTTTTCCTTCTTCTCGAAAACAACTGCTTCAGTTGTGATAAGCAGCGATGCCACTGAGGCAGCATTCTCAAGAGCGGTTCTTGTAACTTTAGTCGGATCAATAACACCTGATTTAATCAGATTCTCATAGGTTTCTGTTGCGGCATTAAAACCGTAATCATCTTTTCCTTCTTTTACCTTCTGAAGAACAACTGAACCCTCGATGCCGGCATTGTCGACAATCTGTCTTAACGGTTCTTCCAGTGCTTTCTGTATTATCTTGATACCTGTTGCCTGGTCAAGATTTTCGCCTTTAAGCTTATCAAGCTGACTGATTGCTCTTACAAATGCAACACCGCCGCCTGATACTATTCCTTCTTCAACAGCAGCACGGGTAGCATGGAGTGCATCTTCAACGCGTGCTTTTTTCTCTTTCATTTCAACCTCAGTTGAAGCACCTATCTTAAGCACTGCAACACCACCGGAAAGTTTAGCGAGTCTTTCCTGAAGTTTTTCTCTGTCATAATCAGAAGTAGTCTTATCAATCTGGGCTTTGATCTCGTTTATTCTTTTCTTTATATCGTCTGTTTTTCCTGAACCTTCAACAATTGTGGTATTATCTTTATCGATATTCACTTTCTTAGCCTGTCCAAGATATGAAACAGTTGCGTTCTCTAATTTGAATCCTCTCTCTTCGGAAATTACTGTACCGCCGGTTAGAACAGCGATATCTTCGAGCATTGCTTTTCTTCTGTCGCCAAAGCCCGGAGCTTTAACAGCAGCAACCTTCAGAGTTCCGCGGATCTTGTTAACTACCAATGTGGCAAGAGCTTCGCCTTCCAGATCTTCAGCAATTATTAAGAGAGATTTTCCCTGCTGTGCAATCTTTTCAAGTATGGGAAGCAGATCTTTCATAGCTGAAATTTTCTTGTCATGGATTAAGATATAAGGATCTTCCAGGGCAGCTTCCATTGATTCGGTATCTGTCACGAAATAAGGTGAAAGATAACCGCGGTCAAACTGCATACCTTCAACAACATCAAGTGATGTTTCGGTACCTTTTGCTTCCTCAACAGTAATAACTCCATCTTTACCAACCTTCTCCATAGCGTCTGCAATAAGGTTGCCGATTGATTTGTCGTTGTTCGCGGATATAGAACCAACCTGTGCGATTTCATTTCTGCCTTCAACGTCTTTGCTTATTGATTTAAGGTAGGCGATTACTTTTTCAACTGCGAGATCAATTCCTCTTTTCAGATCCATCGGGTTTGCACCTGCAGTGACGTTTTTCAAACCTTCTCTGTAGATAGCCTGGGCTAATACAGTTGCGGTAGTTGTTCCGTCGCCAGCTACATCACTGGTCTTCGAAGCAACTTCACGAACCATCTGGGCACCCATATTTTCAACCGGATCTTCCAGCTCTATTTCTTTTGCAACTGAAACACCATCTTTGGTTACAGTTGGAGCACCAAATTTTTTCTCAAGTACTACATTGCGTCCTTTCGGACCTAAGGTAACTTTAACAGCATTAGCAAGTTTGTCTACGCCTTTTTTAAGTTTAGACCGCGCTTCACTGTCAAATTCAATTAATTTAGAAGCCATATTTTTTTCCTCCGTTATATTTTTTCAAAAACTTATTATCCAATAATCGCGAAGATGTCACTCTCACGCATAATTAAATATTCTTCGCCTTCAACGGTTACTTCGGTTCCACTGTATTTTCCGTAAAGAACTTTGTCGCCGACTTTAACTTCCATTTTTATAGCTTTGCCGTCATCAGAAACTTTTCCGGGTCCTGCTGCTACAATGGTTCCTTCTATAGGTTTTTCTTTTGCTGTATCCGGCAGAATGATGCCTCCCTTTGTCTTCTCCTCAGCCTCCATTGGCTTCACGATAACACGATCACCAAGGGGTTTTAAATTCATTTTAGCCATAATTGTCTCCTGTTATTTTTTTAATGTTATTAGCACTCGTTAAAAGCGAGTGCTAATATAATACCGCCGGGTAATTTTGTCAAGATTGAAAGCGGGTTTAATTGAGTCAATTTATTCGAAAAGAGCAAAAAATGGTAGTTTTTCAGGATTTAAGACATTAGTATGATTTATTACACACTTTTTCTATTTTTCAGCATAATTTCTCTGAAGAGTATGAGCAAAACCCGTCTGAAATCCGAAATCCTGAACCTTATCCGGATAATAAAATCATTGGACAGGAAGGTAGTTATTGTCTTCCTGGCAGTTGCGCTTCTGCAGACCATCTCATGGTACTATACTTCACGTTCATTTTTCAGACACAACATATTTCCATCATATCAATTCAATCCTGATGTATATCTTTATGAATATCTATTCTGGTTCTTAGGTGATTTTATCACATTCTTTGTACTTCCCGTTCTGGTTATTAAAATTTTTTTGAAAGAAAATCTCCGGGATTTCGGACTACGGATCGGTGAGTTTACAGCAGGTATAAAGATCTCCCTCATTTTTTTGCTGGTAATGCTGCCTGTAGTATGGATATTTTCTTCTTACCCTGATTTCGTGAGAACCTATCCGCAGCTTGCTGAAGTTCGTGATAACTGGAATACTTTTTTTATTTTTGAAGCGGCTGCATTCATATACATGATAGCCTGGGAGTTTATCTGGCGGGGATTTATGCTGTTCGGGCTGAAAGAAAAATTCGGATATTATGCAGTGTTTATTCAGATGATCCCATTTTTAATTTTACATAACGGTAAACCGCCGGCCGAAACTTTCGGGGCAATCGCAGCAGGTCTCGCTCTTGGCATCCTTGCCTGGCGAACCGGATCAGTTTATTATTGCGTTATTACGCATGCAGGTGTTATGTTTGGAATTGATCTAATCACTACTCTCCGCTTCAGGGCAGGAGATTATGGTATAGGCATAAATTCATTTTTGAATATCTTTAAGCAAATTTTTTAGAAGGTAATGAAGATGAGATTATCATTAAATGTTGATCATATTGCAACTATAAGAAATGCAAGGGGAGAGGACCAGCCGGATCCGGTTACGTTTGCTCTGCTGGCGGAACAGGCAGGGGTTGACGGGATTGTTGTACACCTGAGAGAAGACAGGAGACATATTAATGAAAGAGATGTACGGCTGCTTCGCGAACTGGTAACAACAAAACTTGATCTTGAAATGGCTGCAACAGATGAAATTATAAAAATCGCCTGTGATGTCGGTCCCGAGCTGGCTACGATCGTTCCTGAAAAAAGGCAGGAACTTACTACTGAGGGTGGAATAAATGTTCTGGATGATATTACAAGGTTAAAGAACGCAATTAAGGAACTGCACAAACATGAGATTGAAGTTTCTCTCTTTATTGAACCGGATATCAACCAGATTGATGCTGCAGCCGAGATTGATGCCGATTTTATAGAGATCCATACCGGCGTGTTTGCCAACTCCTATACAGAGGAAGACCAGTTTGATGAACTTGAAAAAATAAGACTGGCAGTTAAGCATGCAAAGAAGCTGGGGCTTGGTGTTAATGCCGGACATGGATTGAATTATCAGAATATGAAGATCTTCAGGGAGATTGATGATGTTGACGAAGTGAGCATTGGTCATGCTGTTATTGCCCGTGCAGTTTTTGTCGGATTAAAAGAAGCCGTTAAAGAAATGCGGGATTTGATCTCAGGCAAATAATTATGCCCGGCTGCCCGATGGGCAGCAGTGTACTGTCGGTTACACTATTGAGAGTAATGGTTACATCTCCACAAACCATTTACCTCAACCGGGCAAAGAGTAAACACTTTATTTTAAAAGCATCATCTTGATTACATCTGAATATCCCGATGCCTTTATTCTGCAGAAGTAAACACCCCCCGGAAGTCGGGATGCATCAAATTGTACTTCATAAGTCCCGGGAGACTGAACCTGGTTAACCAGTACCGCAGTCTGCCTGCCTAGTATATCAAATACTTTCAATGTGACCAGTTCGGGTTTACTTAATGAGCGAGGTATACTGTATTGTATTTTGGTAGATGGATTAAATGGATTTGGGAAATTCTGATAGAGTTCAAATTTGTCGGGTAAAGCACTTCCCGTTTCCTTAACGCCGGTTGAGTTGTCTACCGTGATATAGTTTTCCCTCGTTCTGCTTAGCGAAGTGTTTCCGTTTGAAACTGTTAACTTTACAGTATAATCTCCGGGAGAATCGAACAACCATGAGGGGTTCTGATCAGTCGCATCCACCGTTCCGTCATTGTTAAAGTCCCACTCCCAGCTTGTTACGGGCATTGCCGGATCAGTGAACGAGAGATCTGAAAATTGTACGGTAAGACTGTCAATACCTTCGATAGTATCAGCCGAAAAATTCGGTCTCAGAAATCCGGCCGGAATTTTCTCACTGTAGGTGTAAATCTGGTCTGCAGAAACACCCGTATAAATGTCTGATTCTCCTGAGGGCCATAAAATAACAAGTGAGTCGACGACTACGGCATCTTTCAAACCGAAATGTACCCGCAGGCTGTTCTGGCTGTCAAAACTACTCTGTCCGGTAATCTCTCTGATCTGCCAGACAGAATTACCATCTATATTTGCCAGGGCCTTAACCCTGGTTCCCAGCGCCGATTTATTAGATACATTTCCAATACACTTTATTTCAATCCAGTGATTTCCGTTTGAATTATCATTCCTGAAAAGTCCTTTCGTATTACCGGTCCCGGAAACAAACAAATCAAGATCACCGTCATTATCATAATCACCGAATACAGCTCCTCTCGGTGACCCGGTTAAGGTAAATCCGGAGGTATCTTCAACAAAAGTTCCGTTGTCATTCCGGTAAAATTTTGTTCCCTGCTCTCCATCTACAACTACATCAAGATCACCATCATTATCCACATCCCCCCAGGTATTCGCAAGATGCTGACCGCTGACAGTGAGTGCATTGGAAACACTGATAAAATTTCCGTTATCATTCCTGTAGAAATGATCGATTGATCCTCCGTAATTTGTAATGAAAGCATCATAATCTCCGTCGTTATCGTAATCAATAAAGTTCCAGACCTGTCCATCCTGCAGGTCAGTACCAATTGAAAGATCATCTATCCTCACAAAATCCGCAGAGCCTGTTTCCTTCAGCATGTTGCGAAACAAAAAATCTCTTGCACCCGAACCATTGGCGGGTCCGCTTGCAATGAACAAATCAATATCGCCGTCCTGGTCAAAATCATACCACGTTGCAACGGTGTAGGGTTCGAGGTTATCTGTAAAATAATAACCGGTGACTTTACTGAATCTCCCATCTCCTTCATTATGGAATAACAAACAGGGAAGAAAAGGTGAGCCGAGAAAACCCCTTGGATGAGTAATTATCAGATCAATAAATCCATCATTATCATAGTCACCCCAGGCACAGGTCCAGCCTCTGTTATCATCATTAATTCCCAGCGGCGACTGGTCAACAGTTAAAAAAGAATCACTTCCTTCATTCCTGTATATCAATGAAGATTTGCCGGCGATTGCTGCATCTGGATCCCCATCATTGTCATAATCACCCCAGCTTACGCCATTTCCAAGCTGAGCCAGCATATTCATGCCTATCTGAGTAAAGAGAAGTGTGAAATTACCATTGCCTTCATTTCTGAATAAAAAAGTCTTGGTGGTAAATAAATCGAGATCGCCGTCCCTGTCATAATCTATCCATGCTGCTCCGGAATAGTTATGATCAAGGTTGGTTGTAACGACAGGGTTATCGGGATTTGTAATCTTTGTAAAAGTCTGTCCGAATATCAGAAGAGGTCCGAGGAACCAAAAAAATAGACAAAATAGTATTAAGCGTTCCATCAGAGTTAATATAAAATGTTTCATACCTGTCCTTTCTGACAAATAAATTGATAACACTTCTTTCTTATCAATAATAAAGTTTGAAAAGGAAATGCGGTATCCTGCAGTTTGGGGGATTTTATACTAACTAGATTAGTTTATTCTCAGAAGCTTTCTCAATTGCAGAGGCCTTTGAGTTTACATTAAGTTTCTGGTAGATATTTTTGATGTGTGTTCGGACGGTTTCTTTATCTATAAACAGATCTTCAGCTATCATAGTGTAACTTTTTCCTTTTGCCAGCAGCTGAAGCACTTCAGTTTCTCTGGGAGAAAGAGGGGAATGAGTATTATGATGAAATGAGTGTATAACTTTTCGCGCAATATCCGTGCTCATCGGGGCACCTCCCCTGTATATTTCCTCCAGCGAATCGATTAATTTTTGAGGTGAGATGTTTTTTACAAGATAACCGCCGGCTCCTGCGCACAGTGCTTCAAATATATTTTCATCATCGGCATGTACAGTTACTACAATTACGTCTGTTTCAGCCTTTAGTTTTTTTATTTTCTTTATCCCTTCAATACCTGACATCCCGGGAAGACCGATATCCATCAAAACGATATCGGGATCGGTTTTTTCAAAATACTTTATCGCATTTTCACAATTCTCGTACCCTGCTATACACTTAAACTTCGCGGATTCATTAATAAGAGAAATAAAACTTTCCCTTATTATTTCGTCGTCCTCAATTATTATAACTTTTACTTTTTTATCTTCCGGGGAATCAAAGTGATTAACCGGAAGGGAGATGTTTTTGGTGGACATATCTATCTATCAGTTATAGTGTGTTTGCTTTTCTGGTATCTTACCTCTGAAATATATTTTAGTACCGTTCCCGGGAGAGGACTCTACCTCAATTTTTGCTGATAGCTTTTCAGCTCTTTGGCGCATATTTCTTAATCCATTGCCATTACCCGGAGATTCCGGAATAAACCCGCGGCCGTCATCTGTAAGAGTCAACTCCAGTTCATTCTCCCTGATTTGTGAATTTATGGAGATTCTTCTGCTCATGCCATGTTTCAGCGCATTATTCATACCTTCCTTAAAGATCAGGGGAAGGTGTCTTTTCCAGTCTGTTGTCAGCATTTTAGATTTCAACGACTCATCAAGACCACTAACCTCAAAGAACACATCAGATTCTTCAAATAATTCGTCCCCGAAATCTTTCAGTCGTATTATAAGTTCATAGAGAGAATCTTTACGGGGATCAATAGCCCATATAAAATCCTTTGTCCCCTCATAAAGCTCTGTTGAATTTACCGAGATCTTATCCAGTATTTCACGTATTTCATCTGAACCATTACCTATTTTTCGCTTCAAAATTTCCGATAATAACGAGATTCGGGTTAACCGGTGCCCCAGTTCATCGTGAAAATCTGCAGCGGTCTTTCTTCGCAGTTTTTCACTTTCCATCTCTTTTATTTTTTCAATTTCAAGTACGTGTCTGATCTTTTGTTTTAGCCTGATCCTGTAAACAACATATACAGATCCGGCGAGCAGTAATACCAGGGCAATATTGAACCAGGAAGTTTTCCAGAAAGGAGGCATAATTGTAAAGTTCAGAACAGCTTCATTTGGATTAAATAATCCCGTGCTGCTGCTTCCTTTCACCCTGAAAGTATAATCTCCCGGAGGCAGACTTGTATAGTTAACGCTGTTTTTATTTCCTGCGTCTATCCAGTTTTTATCTATCCCCTCGAGCCTGTATTTGTACCTGTTCCTGGCGGGATTATTATAGTCAAGCGATATGAACCTTATATTAATAAAGTTTTCATCGTAGTTAAGTTTTATATCTTTTACTGTTGATAACTCTGTCAATCCTCCGTTATTATTTGTTTTCATGAAATCAGTAATGTACACTCCCGGTATGTAATTCTCTTTAATAATACGGGATGTGTTTACGATATCAAGACCATTTGTCCCGCCCATGTAAATATCCCCGTTGCCGTCGATCGTTGCTGAATGGTTAAAATAAAAATTATTCAAAAGTCCATCCACCTTACTAAAATTTCTGAAAACCCTGAGGGAAATATTATATTCTGAAATTCCCTTATTCGTACCGATCCATAAATTCCTGTTTTTATCTTCGGTTATTGAACTTATTACACTGCTGGGAAGACCATCCTTTTCAAAGTAATGCTCAAAGGTTCCTGAATGTTCATTGAATTTATTAAGTCCGTTTGCTGTTCCTGCCCAGAGATTTCCGTCAGAGTCTCTTAGTATCGAGAACACATAATCATTGCTGAGGCTGTTTCCATCACTATTCAGATGACTAAAGATTTTGAACGATATGTCTTTACAATTCATTCTTATTAATCCGCCGTATGTTCCTAACCATACAATGCTATCCTTCAACTCATCCTTATACAATGTCAGAATATAACTTGTACGGTAATTGCTGTCCGGGAATTGTTTTGAACTATAATGCTTTATTGAACCTGAATCAGTAGAATAAACAAAGAGACCTGAAGAAGTACCGACGAAGAGTCTTCTGCCTTCCATCAAAAGTGAATTAATGTAAACCTTATTTAAAATATTGTTTCCTTCCATCGCAGCAGGGGGCAGCCTGAAATTTTCTGTCTGCCTGTCGAACAACTTAAGACCATCAACCGTCCCGACCCAAATAAAATTTCCGTCTGAAATAAGTGAGGTAATTCTCACCCCGGCCAAAGCATCTGATGAAAATCTTTCAAATGTCTTCTCCTGCCTATTAAATTTATTAAGGCCATTGCTCGTCGCGATCCATATACTACCTTTATCATCGACACAAAAACCCGTTACAGAATTGCTGCTTAAACTTTTATTATTCCCGGGCCGGTTAGTGAAGGATGTAAACCTTGAAGGTAGACTTCTTAACTTGTTAACGCCCTTTCCATAGGAGTTAATCCAGAGTATACCGGAATTACCGGCGAGCAGGTTTAATACCTTATTTCCCGATAATGAATAAGGATTTCCGGGTTCGTTCCTGTACACTTCTATTTCTTCAGAACCGGCATTAATTTTATAGAGTCCCTTGTTTGTTCCAGCCCATATATAGTTATCCTTTACACAGAGAGTATAGATGAATTTATCTTTAAAGACCGGATAATCCTTCTCCACCAGCCGGCCTTTGGATTCATCGAGGACATACAGACCGTTTGGCGTACCAGCCCAGAGTGTCCCGTTTTTATACTCAGCAGCTGCAACAACAGGAAGACCATTCCCTGTTTTATAGGTAATAAATGAATCTGTTTCCTCTATATATTTTGAAAGACCCCCCCGGCTGCAAATCCATATTGTCCCATCTTGATCCCTGTAAATATTCCTGATAAAATTAACCGGAATACTTCCGGGGTCATTTTCCCGGTGTCTATAATGAACAAATTGATTCTTTCCCGGGATATATTTATCAATTCCCGCGGTTTCAGTACCGAACCATATGTTTCCTTTCATATCCTCGCATATTGTCCACACTATGTTATCTGAAATACTGTTTATAGATTTACTATCATTCACGAACCTGGTAAACTTTCCGGTCTCCGGGTCCATTTTATTTAATCCTCCACCCCATGTACCGATCCATATATTGTTATCTGAATCCTCATAAAGGGCGATTATGTCATCAAAAGAAATGGAGTTAGTGTCATCGGGATCGTTTTTATAAATCTTATAATCCCTCCCGTCATATTTTACCAGTCCGTACATCGTTCCGAACCATAGGAAACCCTTATGGTCCTGTATCATACAGTAAGTAAGGTTCAGGGCTGCCCCCTCATCCAGAGACAGGTGTTCAAATCTTAACTTGCCGGTTTGACTATCCGAAAAGAGAAATGAAGCCGACAGCAGCAGCATTAAAATTAATGATCCGGGCTTTATTTTTTTTAGAATCATCTCTTATCTTCTTAAATACTTAGTTGACGGAATAATTTTAAGATATAAATTTCGCATTTAATATACTTCACGATTTCCTCACAATAATCACGCAGAATGGGGGAGATTCGGGCTGTTTTTTAGGGAAAAATGCACAATTATTGTAATTTTGAAGAAATCATTTTATTCATTTAGGGGATTCTATGGAATCTGTAGTTAATAAATTTTTTTATCCCCGGTCGCTCTGTATAGTTGGTGCATCCGGGAAAAAGGGAAATCTTGGTTACGAATTAACGAGCTGTGTAAAAACATACGGTTATACCGGGAAATTGTTTTTAGTAAACCCCAAAACTGAAGAGATCCTCGGAACAAAATGCCATCCTTCTGTTCCGGATATAAAAGAAGATATCGATCTTGCAATCATAATGGTTCCAAAGCAGTTCGTTGAAGAAACCATTCAGCAGCTGCTCGATAAAAAAGTCACCTCTATTATTTTAATAACAGCCGGGTTTAAAGAAACCGGTGAAGAAGGTGCAAATAAGGAAGCACAGCTTGCGCAGCTGGTAAAATCCAATGGTGCCAGGATGGTTGGTCCCAACTGTATGGGTATCATAAATACTTTCAGCTCCGTAAAGCTTAATGCTACTTTTGTTGCAGAAAGACCTGAGACAGGTACGATGGCATTTCTCTCGCAAAGTGGTGCGATCGGGGCGGCTGTTCTTAATTCGTTAAGAGAAACGGATATACGTTTTGGTCATTTCATAAGCGTTGGTAACAAGGCCGATATGAGTGAGAATGATTTCCTCGACTACTGGCAGGAGGATGAAAATATAAATGTTATCACCCTGTATCTCGAAAGTTTTGCTGACGGTAAAAAGTTTGTCGGGAAATTTATTGAAGGCAAAATCACAAAACCCGTCATTATACTAAAGGGCGGCAGAACAGCAGGCGGGATGAAGGCTGCCTCCTCTCATACAGGAGCTCTCGGAAGCAGTGATAAAGTGGTCGATTCAGTCCTTCGTCAGTTCAACCTGATCAGGACTAACGATCTGAATCAGCTGTTCAATACTGCTAAGGGATTCGAGAATTTTCCACTGCCGAAGGGGAAAAGAATTGCTGTTATCACCAATGCCGGCGGGCCGGCGATCCTTGCTGTTGATTCGATCGAGAAGAACGGACTGAAACTTGCTGAGCTCACACCCGGTACTAAAAAGAAACTCAGAGAGATCGTACATCCCGAAGGAAGTGTTAATAACCCTGTTGATCTTCTGCCCGGAGGGACTGCAGAAGGTTATCACGATTCTATTGAACTGCTTTTGAAAGATGAGAATGTTGATGCGGTAATATCAGTTTTTGTTGAACCGATAATGGTTAAAGCTCTTCCTGTTATTGAGCTTATTAACAGCATAAAATCCGGGAAACCGCTGCTGCAGGCGGTAATGCCCCTTCCAGAGTTCTGGGAAGAATACAGGAAGAATTCTAAATACAAAATTCCTTTGTTCAGAAATCCTGAAGATCCCGCTGTGGTCCTGTCGAATATGTATTACTACTCCGCACGGAAAAACGGAGAGAAACGACTTTTCCCGGAAAACCCCGGACAAAATGCCTTACACTTTGAAGAGAACGGTTTTCTTGATGCTGATAAAGTAGCAGAACTTTCCAGGAAATATAATCTGCCTGAAGTCAGATCAATGTATTTTAAATATGAAGATCTCAGGAACAGCGGTATAAAATTTCCCGTTGTATTAAAGGCAGCAGGGGAGGGGATTATTCATAAGACTGAATTGAATGCTGTCCGGTTAAATATTGGATCCCATGAGGAATTAATCTCCGCAGCTGATAAAATGCTGCATGATTTTAAAGATAAAAATCTTAATATTAACTCGTTCCTCATTCAGCCGTTTATTAAAACCAGGCACGAGATCCTTATCGGCGGTTTCAGCGACAAAGATTTCGGCCCTATGGTTATGTTCGGAACCGGCGGAAAATATGTCGAGGTTTATGAAGATACCTCTATGCGGTCTGCTTATATGACTGAAAAAGATGCTCTGAAAATGATTGATGAGACGAGGATAGGAAGGATCCTTAAAGGCGTCAGAGGTGAAACTCCTGCGGATATTCAAAGAATAAAGGAAGTGATCCTCTCTGTTGCACAGATGATGATTGATAATGAGAAGCTGACCGAGTGCGATCTTAATCCTCTGATTGTAGATGAAAATAATGAACTTTACGCAGTTGATATAAGAATTAAGGCAGGATAAATGAAAAGAAAAAACTTCCTTAAATCAGCAGGCCTGGCTGCCGCCGCTTCAGTGCTGCCGCTGAAAAATATATACCCCTTGCTCTCTCCACCTGAAAAACTAAAGCCGCCGCGGTTGAAACAGGGCGACACAATCGGCCTGGTTGCTCCGGGAAGCTATATCGATGGCCGGCAGCTGAGTGAATCTATAAAAAATCTTAACGAACTCGGATTCAATGTTGTTTATAATAATTCTATCCTTTCAAGGAACGGTTATTTCTCAGGTCCCGACAAACTTAGGGCATCGGACGTCAACCAGATGTTTTACCGTGATGATGTTAATGGTATCGTCTGTGTAAGAGGGGGTTATGGATGCACAAGAATTTTACCCCTGTTGAACTATAATGTTATCAGGACCAATCCTAAAGTACTTATAGGATACAGTGATGTTACTTCACTTCTGTACGGAATTTATAAAGAGACAGGACTTATAAGTTTCCATGGTCCTGTAGGTACATCTACATACAATGAATTCACCATCGATTACTTCAGGAAGACTTTAATGGATCCTGAAGCAAATCTTGTATTAAAAAACCCTGCTCCTGAATCTCCTGATGAGGAATTCAAACCCTATACAATCGTCAACGGGATTGCAAAGGGAGAATTAATTGGCGGTAATTTATCGGTTGTTGTTTCTTTAATAGGCACACCCTATGATGTAGACTCAAAAGGCAAAATAATCTTCCTCGAGGAAACAACTGAAGATCCGTACCGGATTGACAGGATGCTTACTCAGATGAGGATGGCAGGAAAATTTGAAGGTGCTGCAGGAGTTGCACTCGGAGTATTCAAAGACTGTAGACCATCAGAAAAATCATCCTTTGATACATCCTTTTCATTGAAGGATGTTCTGAAGAACAGACTGGGCGATCTTAATATTCCTGTGGTATACGGGATGTCGTTCGGGCACGTTAAAAACAAATTTATTCTTCCGGCAGGACTAAAGGCTGAACTTAATTCTTCGGAGCAGATAATTACCTTACTTGAAGCGGCAGTTTCCTAATCAGGAGTTTCCGCAAGGCACATTTTATTAAGTTTCTGAAGAGTTGAATTTTCCCCAATTGCGATCAGTTTATCACCGGCCTCAATCCTCGCGGATGATAAAGGATTATAAATGAACTTCCCTGATTTCTTGTAAATTGAAACAATAATAATATTCAGATCTTTTCTGATCGGAAGCTCGTTAAGTGTCTTGTTAACCAGGGTAGATTCCGGGTGAACAATAACTTCCTCAATATTCAGATCAACATTCTTTTCCCTGGCAATGCTGTCAATAAACTCGATAACACCGGGACGAAGCAGCAACTCAGCCATTCTCGTCCCTCCTATCTCATATGGTTTTACAACCCGGCTGGCGCCGGCTTTCATAAGTTTCGATTCTGTTTCCTCCTCTACAGCCCTTGCAACAAGGTAGATATCAGGATTCAGTACTTTTGAGGATAAGGTAGCAAAAACATTTTCTGCATCCGATGATAATACGGCTACAAGTCCTTTTGCTCTTTTTATTCCGGCAGCTGTCAGAACCTCATCACTAGTTGCATCACCGTTTACAAACATAAATCCCCGGCTTATCAGTCTGTCTATTTTTTCTGAATCATTCTCAATAACAACAAAATCAACTTTTGCGTCAATAAGTTCATCGCAAATGAACCTTCCCATTCTACCATATCCGCAGACTATGTAGTGATCCCTCAGCTGCTCAACCTTTTTACTCATCTTCCTCCTCCTGTATATTTGAGTTTCAAATACAAGCTGTGCTGCTCTGCCGCCGGTATATGCAATTGAACCGATACCCATTACTATCAATATTATTGTAAAAAATCTTCCAGGCTGGGAGAGCGGGTGGACTTCAGCGTATCCGGTTGTGGAAATAGTGATCACTGTCATGTAAATTGCATCAAGAATGTGCCACTTTTCAATGATCATATATCCCGCAGTCCCTACCATTATGGTAAAAAACAGGATTGCAAGACCGAACCTAAGCTGTCTTAATGTTTTATCAATCATTAAGTGTAAATTTATACAAAGATTTGCAATAAAATAACAAAAGATGAGTTAAATAAGCTTGAATGGGTACGAGTGAGACAGTATATTCATCTTATATCTCTTGAAATTTAGAGGAACCTGCTATGAAAATCTGGTTTTTAAGTATCACAGGATTATTCCTTGTTTTCAGTCTTTCTGGCTGCATCGATTTTTATAAAGTATCGTATGAAATCAATCTTGAAACACCCGATAAAGGGACAGCCGTTGTCCATCTCTATGATCTCAGATCGGATGCAGCAAACGAAAAGGACCTTGAAACCGACAGGCAGAACATATTCCAGTTTGCATTGAAGAGCAATGATTTCCTGCAGTCAATGAAACAGGAAGGAAAGAACATTCAGACAAGAGAACTTTATGTTTCCGGAGATACTCTTGATGCAAATGTCGTTTATACTTTTAATTCTATTACCAGCGTTGAGAATATGCAGCATGATGCAGGGTTCTTCTACCTGACACTGGAACCCACTGACAGCGTGATTTCAACAAATGGAGAAATTATAACTTCTAAGGACAGGAAGAGAATTTTGTGGGACAAATCGATGAAAAAGCTTAGATTCGAGATCCTCAGCAACACATTTGCAGGTAACTCTTACAAAATGCTCGGTCCGTATTATAAACCTGAATAAAGCTGCTCTTTAATTTTACTCAAATATGTTTGTTCAACTCGTTTTTCCATTACCGTTCAGAAATTCGTTCACCTATTCTGTTCCGGAGGAATTCAGCTCTCTGGCCAGAGTGGGGTCAAGAGCAGTTGCACCTTTCGGGCGCAGGGTACTGACAGGTGTCATAATTGATGTCTCCGAAACAAATCCTTTGAGTAAGGAAAGTTCGGCTTCCGGAAAAATTAAACCCCTGTCAGATATACCCGATGAAAAACCAATCTTCACAAAAAATTCACTGAAGTTTTATGACTGGCTGTCGGATTACTACCTGTCATCCTACGGTGAAGCACTCAAACTAGGCATACCTTCAGGGGTGGATATAGAATCGAAGAGAAAAATTATTATAGACCAGGACTTTTGTGAAAAACTTCTTTTGAAGGAAAAGAAGAGCACGATAAAGTACCGTATCCTGGAAGAATTATGTTCCCGTGAAGAACTGAATTTCTCTTATCTGCAGAAGATTATAGGGAGGAAGAACATATATTCTGCGGTTCGTTCTCTCGAGAGTGAAGGCGCTATTACTGTGCTTGATGAAGTGGGGGAGGCACGGGTAAAAGTGAAGAAAGAGAAGTTTGTCAGACTTGTAAAGAGTATAGGGGAAATATATGCAGGCTTTCCTGAACTGGAATCCAGGTCGCCCAAACAGGTTAAGATACTGCTGGAACTGATAAACAGGAAGAATAAGACTGTCCCGCTTAATTATCTCCTTAAAAAAGCGGAAGCATCATCCTCATCAGCAGATTCGCTTCAGAAGAAGGGGTTCATAGAGATATATGAGAAGGAAGTCAGCAGGGATTATATTGAAACTTACAAAGAAAAGTTCCTGGACATTAAACCAACGAAAGCCCAGCAGGACGTTATCGATGCTGTAGCAGCTAACATCGAACCCTCCTCTTTTGCGGCATTTCTGCTGCACGGTGTTACCGGGAGCGGGAAAACACAGGTCTATATCGAACTTGTCAAAAAAGTCCTTGCACTTAAGAAATCCGCCTTAATTTTGGTTCCTGAGATATCGCTTACCCCTCAGATGGTTTCCAGAATGTATAATAATTTCGGTGATATCATATCTGTACAGCACAGCCGTATGTCTGATGGAGAACGATACGACTCATGGAGAAAGATACTGAAAGGAAAAGCGAGGGTAATTATAGGTGCCCGATCTGCTTTATTTTCTCCTGTTCGTGATCCTGGACTAATTGTAGTGGACGAAGAGCATGATGCCAGCTATAAACAGTTTGATTCTCCGCCCAGATACCAGGCGCGGGATGCAGCCGTGATAATGGGACAAATAATGAACTGTCCTGTCCTTCTCGGTTCGGCTACTCCATCTGTTGAAAGTATGTATAATGCAAAATCCGGCAAATATAAACTGTTGGAACTGCCTGATAGAATTGATGATGCAAAGCTTCCTGTAATAAGATTGATTAATATCTCTGCTGAACGAAAAAAGAAAAAGATGGAGAATGTATTCTCGCAGGTTTTGATCGATCATATATCCGACCGATTAAAGAAAAAAGAAGGTGTGATAATTCTTCAGAACAGGAGAGGTTTCTCTACCCAGATATACTGTGAGGATTGCGGAGAGATTGAATCCTGTGATAACTGTTCTGTACCGATGGTGTTTCATATAAATAAAAACACACTGCAGTGTCATTACTGCGGACTAATAAAGAAAGTGCCGGAAGCCTGTACGCACTGCGGCTCCCTTAATATAAAATATTTCGGAACGGGTACCGAAAGGGTGGAGGATGAGGTTGAATACTATTTCCCGAATGCCGCAGTCAGAAGAATTGATTCCGATTCAATAAATAAAAAGAATGCACTTAGCAATATCCTTCAGAAATTTGGCAGCGGGGAGATTGACATCCTCGTCGGGACACAGATGGTATCCAAAGGTCTTGATTTCTCCAGGGTAACACTTGTTGGTGTTATTTCTGCTGAAACAACTCTCTGGCTTCCTGATTTCAGAGCTGATGAAAGAACATTTCAGCTTCTTACACAGGTATCAGGCAGAGCTGGGAGGAGCAAGGTTAAAGGAGAAGTAATCATACAGACTCAGAACGAGAAGCATTTCACACTGCAGAAAGTTCTGCTGAATGATTATGCCGGGTTTTATCAAAAGGAGATCTTCGGCAGGGAGCAGATGGGATATCCGCCTTTTACAAGGCTTTGCCTTATTGAAACAAAAGATAAGAGTGAAGAAAAGGCGAGGGGAGCAGCTGAAGATTTTTATATGCAGTTAAGCAGGTATAAAAAATATTTGAAAATAACCCCGGCGGCCCCGGCTGTAATAGCAAGACTGAAAGGAAACTACCGCTTCCAGATCCTGATCAAGAGCTCAAAAGAAACTGATCCCGGCAGTAAAATATTACGCAAAGCTGTTCTGGATTCCTTCTCCGAATTCAACCGAAAATCCCGCTTCCGCGATGTACGATTAATTTACGACGTCGACCCCCAGAGCATCTTATAGATTATCTACCTTGCGATAAAGCTGCCTTTTAGTATAAAATCACCTTTTGGCTCACCCAAAGCTGTTTTTGTAGTATCATACATAGCCAGAAATTTTAGAGAGTCGTTCAGTGAACCGGGTAAGTTCCTGCCGAAAGGTTCCAGAACAGGAAATATAATTTCCGCGGTGTTTGGGAGATAAGTTATATTGGGCCGAACATCAAATTTTCCGTCCGGGATTTCATTTCGGGATTCGTTTAATCTATCCAATCCGAATAGCTGAAGGAAAGAAGTTCCGCTGATATTATTTACTTCTGACCCATCATTTGATTTCAGGTATATGTTAAGATCGGGTTCATAAACCCAGTCTACATAGTCAGCCATTCTGTAAATGTTCTTAAGTTTTAGTTTCCATGCATCCGTGAATGCAGGTTGAAGGTTTCGAGGTCTTATCAGTTTTAATACTCCCCTTGTTGTTCCTGAATTAACCAGCTCCGCCCAAAATTCTCCGTAAGTTATATCATCAGCAATACTAGTGGTCGCCCCCTCTATTTTATATGCCGCAGCAATAATATCATTATCAATCGGATCAGAAGTAAATGTAATATAACCGGTCTCCGGATGGAAAATATAATCATTTCCTTCTGATAATAATTTAAAATAAGCCGACTCAACTTTTCCCGGAATGCCGTATGGAAAATATCTTAAAGAGTCGGTATAAAGAGTTGAAGAATTTCTGGGAGGTAAATCAATAAATGCAAAGGCTGCTATCGAATTATCTTCTACAATTCCATATCTGACTTTATAAACTTCCAATTGTTTAACCCTATATTCAGGGACTGTAAATGGAACGGGATTACCATAATATTTATTAAAAATATTAAGTCCCTCCGAAGTATCCGCATATACCTTATCCAGGAAATAATTGTTTTCTGCATAGTCTGTAAAATTTAATACGAATGGCTGTCTGTTTTCGTCGCAGGAAGGAGGAATCGGGTTATTCTCATCTTTACACCCGGTTAAAAATAAAGTTATTATGAAACCCCAGAGCCAGTAGTTTTTCCATTTTTAACTCCCTTTTATTGGTAAGGAAACGGATTAAGAAATTAAATTATAAGATACCGATAGTAAATACGATGGCTTTATCATTATAGTCATTAAAAGTCATAATGTATTCAAGGTTGAGCAGGATCTGGAAATTATAAGTGTGCAGGATCCTGAGTCCGGTATTTACGGTTAGCTCAAAACCGTCGCTGTCCTTTGATGAATTTTCGCCGTTTAGTCCTACCTGGTTAACTATAGTATAATCGGTATGTGGGTGGGTGATCCAGTGAAAACCGAAAGCTCCGCCAAGGTAAGGACAAATATCAGTCCTTGAAAATAAATAATCCCCGTAAACATTCATCGCAAATCCGTCCCTTACTCCGAACAGCATGCCTACAGCGAGATCTTCCATTTCATAGTCGAGGTGGAGATTTATAGTAAAGGATTTATCATCATCCTCGTAGCCGTACTGCGGAAAGAGGTATCCGAAAGAAAGTCCTATGTTTTTTCTTGACTGCCGCCGGAGGGGTTTATTTGTTTCTTCCTGGACTATATTACCGACCTGTGCATTACTTTCAGATGTTTTTACCTCGACAATATTTGAGGCAACTCTTTTCATTACGGGTTCCAGATCTTCAACGCTGACTGCTGATACCTGGTCCATCAGCATCGGTTTACCGGATGATACATCCAACAGGAAATACTGTACAATGATCTTTTCTCCCAGGGCAGCAAGACGACAGCCGGCCACCTGATCGGCACCTGCAAGTTTTCCGACTTCCAAAGCGCAGTCTGTTGTAAAGCAGTCGGCGCCATTCAGACTTTCTTCTGTCCTGGCTTCGGAAATAACATTTATCTTGTTGAACTTTTCGATTTCGACCCTTAATATCGACCGGGCAGTCTGAACATAAACAGGATCTATACCGTTTGCATCAAAGGGAAGTACAAGAAGACTTTTACTTTCCTGAGCGTATAATGAACCTGTTAAGATGATTAATGAGATAAGAAGAACTTTTATTCCGGAATGTTTCATTTTTCCCCATCCTTTTATTTATGTTCCCGAACATAATTGAAGAATTCCCTAAAATTTCCATCTTCTTATATAACATATGATTAGATGGTCTAAAAAGCAATATCGAAAGTTATCGTAGTATCTCCGGCGGGATAAAAAAAGTCCCGCATAGAGCGGGACTTCAGGGGTAAGACGGTAACACCGTGATGTTACTTCATAAGGATCATTTTCTTGGTTGACGTAAATTTTCCGGCAGAAATTGTGTAGTAATACACGCCGCTCGATAGATTTGACGCATTAAAGTTTACTTCATAACTTCCTGCAGGTTTTACTTCGTTAACCAGCGTTGCAACCTGACTGCCAAGTACATTATAAATCTTTATAGTGACCTGGTTTCTTTCAGGAACTGAATATTTGATCATTGTTGTCGGATTAAACGGATTCGGATAATTTTGTGAGAGACTATATGTACCAGGCTGAATAGTAAAACTTTCAGCTAGGTTTATATATTTTGACGAACCGTCGTTGTCTACCTGTTTCAGACGATAATTGTATGAACCGGCATTGAGGTTCTTATCAGAGAAAGTATAGGCATGAGGAGTTGTGCTTGTACCGTTTCCTTCAATAAAACCAATGCTCTGCCAGTTATTTTGATTCAGTTCACTCCTCTCGACATTAAAACCGCGGTTATTAAGTTCTGTTGCGGTACTCCAGTTCAATGTTACGGTACTGCCGTTCTGTACACCAGTAAATGAAGTAAGTTCTACAGGAACTACAATATTTCCGAGTTCACCGTTCGGGTTTATGTTCTGAGCATAAATTCCGCCGCCGTCATTCCGTGTATCTTCCCAGACAAATTTTGCAATATCATCTGTCCAGATTGTTGATACTGCATGCAGCTTGTCAGGTGTAGGATCTGACATAGTTACAATAGCCGGGTTCCATACCAGGTCGCCTGCTGAATTAGACATAAATGAGTAAACACCCTGGTTTACACCCGACTGGTTTCCCTGGATATAAATTACAAATACAGAAGTATCTGTAGGTAATGCGTGAGGCTGGAACATTGCATTCTGTGTCATTGATGTAAAAGCTACACCATTGCTGTTCCATAACCTGTTCCCGGAGGCATCAAATTTTTGTCCGTATACTGCAAAGTTATCCTGAAGCGAGGTTTCCTCGAGCCAGAAGCAGTATAATTCATCTGCTCCCGAATTATAAGCAAGTGTAGGATAGAGATGATGCATTGTGGTATTGGTAGAGACTTCCGCACCATTTGCAGGGAACATCACCGTTCCCGTTGAGGTTATATGCTGAGCGAATGAGCTGAATAAATTATTGGAATCCCAGTCATCATACCACGTAACAAAAACACCATTTGAATTATCACTTATAACCATCGGGTGAACATAAAATGGGATACCACCGCGATCCTGTATTGCAACACCGCCAGGATTAGCCCAGACAGGATTTCCATCCGTATCAAACTTTTGTGCATAAATATGCACAACTGCTGCGTAAAATGGTCCCGTGTACCCTGTATGTACAACTATTACACTTCCGTTATCGGATGGAATTACTGCAGGGTATGTGTAATTTTCATTAGTTCCACTGGCATAAATTATCGGGTCAGCACCCCACATTTTCTGTCCTGCAAGTGAAATTTTCTGCAGTGCGATTTTTTGTGTATCTGCTGCGACTATCCACGCGAATACATAATTCCCGTCAGAAGTCTGACATGCAACCGGGTTCGGCTGGTAGTCGCCTGCGCCGGAAAGTCTTATCCCGTTTGCACCCCACAACATATTCCCGGAGGTATCAACAAGATAGGCGAAGGCATGCAGGCTGTCATTATCTCTTGTATCCGTAAATGTTACAATTGCATTATTATGGTTGTCACTGGCAATAGCCCAGTCAACGAGTGATGAGCTCTGCGGATTATCACTTACAAGCATTCCATTGGTGGCCCATAGTTTATTCCCTAGTGCGTCGAGCCGCTGCAGGTAAACCGCATAACTTCCGTTCCTGTTGTCAAACCAGGCTATATAGCATCCTCCGTCAGATGTGTTAGCAACTTTTGGTAATGCCTGGTCGCCGGTTACATCGCAAACCTGCAGGTTTGCAGCCGGGTCGGATGACCATTGAGCATTTGACTTAATACTAAATCCGCAAATCAGAAGCATAGTCAAAGCGAAGATTTTAAATGAACTTTTCATCTGTTCTCCATATAGTAAGTTGTTAGTTAATTATTCTTAAAATATTTTAATTTGTTTTTCCTGAATACACTGATCGGCATTGCCTCTTTCCAATAACTCTCGAATACTTTTTTTAATGCAACCGCAAAACCCGGATGTTCAACTATCATTGTTGTCATGCCGCCCTGCATTGATACCTTATCGTTCAGAACAAAAATGGTTGTTTCCACATCGCTAATGGCAAGCTTCATCGGGAGCTCCTCAATTATCCTCGCTTCTTCTCCCATCTTCTTATACACATCGATCATTTTCAGAAGGCCGTTGACTTCATCGAGTGATTTAAGGGTACTGTATTCATATATACTTCTTACTGAAATACTGTGCTCTTTAACTTCTTCCGCTATTTCAAGGGTATCTTCCAGGGAAACGGAATAGGGGGGTTTTGTAAAAACAAGCAGCTCTTTTTTTGTACCTCTCTCAATACTTTCCCATCTTTCTCTTACCTGGCCTATATCGGTGAATACTTCAATATAATCCAGTGAACCTGAACTCTGTTTGTTTTCGGAATGAATTTTCATCAGTTCCTCACGGAACTGTGAAGTCAGTTCTTTCTTTTCCTTCAGCTCCTCTTCATAAACGGAAATGATATTCTTTAAGGCGATGTCGGGTTTTATCCCGCTGAAAACTTTTGTTCCGTTCTTGTATGTCTCAGTGCAGAGGTTCTTTTTAACAAGACTCTGAAGCACCTCGTAAGATTTGTTCCTCGATACCGAGGTTATCTTACCTATCTCGGGTGCGGAGAATTCTTTTTTGGTGAGTAATGCTATATAAACTTCTGACTCTCTTTTTGACAGACCTAGTTTCTGAAGCTTTTCTATTAGTGTGTTCATCTGAAGTAATTTAAGAATTATTGAACGTGCACCCCTCATTCAGGGGTTGTACCCCCTCTATAGGGGTGAAGCAACATAAATATTAAATTATTTAAAAGCAATATGCCTTTTTTGACTTGTGCTTTTTGAGCACGGCGGGATAAACTGAAAGTTCAAACAGCAATTAAACGGGGATACGTCAGCCGGGTAACGGCCAAAGGAGGCATCGCGAAGTTTTTAATATTGAAGGAGAAGAGTTAATTCTGAATATTAAGACTCCCGAACCAATCCCGCATTGCGGGATTAATTCGGGATTGAAATAGCTTTTACATCCTGAATGATAATATCAGGAATATCCTGAGGGAACTAACCTCCGAGGAACCTGAGGAATGGAATAGCCTGACCAAGTCCGAAAATTATCAGACTCCATACGATCCATAATCCGAATACAAAGACAAAGTATTTAGTCATTTTTTCGGATTTGAACATTTTAGCCAGACCAATGCTGACGATTGCCAGACTCCATATTGTAATAACATCGAGCTTGCCGAGGATAAAACCACCAAAGGTGGCCTTATCAATATGCATAAATGCTGCAAGGCTGGTATCCATTACCAGTCTTCCTGTTACAATGGTCAGTATCGTTGCAATGATTACCTGGATGACATCGATATATGCAGTAAGTCCGTTTGCCACCATAGCCGAGGCATAGGTACCTTCACCCTTAAAAATAAAGCGTGCTGCAATAAAGTAAATTCCCGAAACGATAAAGAAGAATAAAAAGACCCTGACTATTGTAAAGATGACAATCTGCACCATATTCGTTCCTTCAGACATCCTCTCTTCAATCCTGTTCATCTGTTCCTGTGCCTGTTCTTTTGTCATCTGCCCCTTATCCACCATTTCCTGGAAGGATTTTTCGATCTTCGCGAGCTGCTCCTGTTTGATGTTATAAGCAACTTCGGCGTTGCTTTGAATGATCCAGGCGGAAATAATTGAGAATACTATCATAACAAGAAGAGGAATGATCCAGTCGATCGTTTTTGGCGGAAACTGCGCTGTTTTGGCGTACATTACGCCCGGCTCAGCAAAAACTCCTACAAGCTTGTCGGTATGACTCAACTCTTCCTCCACGGGGGGTTCACCTGCTGGAGGCTCGTTCAGATTTGGTAAGTCTGTATTGTCCATTGTCCATCCCTAACAAATATTTAAAAGATGTGTGGTAAAAAAGTATTTATTGTCGGGAACAAACGCAACTGGAAAAACATACTAATGCAATTTTTATTCAGACGATAAAATGGCGGTATCAGAATAAGAGATAATTTCACATGGTGCAGATTGGCATGGAATGACCGGGGTTGAACTTCGCATTAAAAAACTATATAATTCATTTATAAAAAAAGTTTGGTGCATGCTCACTAAACATAACTACGAGTGCTTCCTATTCTGTCCGGACTCAGCCTCAACCTCACTGTTGATTATTTCAACAATATAACCTCCACAAACGTCCCAGAAACGTTCATGAACCGTCTTTCCCCCGGTATAAATACGGCATTAACCCGAGTGTCACGCTGGTGTATAATAATTGACTCCTGTGTGATAAATTTCGCGGATTGTGTGCGGGATTAGCCGAAGTTTAGTTAAATTTAAAGATAGAAATTTTACATTTTTTGCAATATTCTGATTACAGGGAAATCAAATGAATACAATTATAGAACCTTTCAAAATTAAATCCGTAGAGCCCATAAGATTTACTACCAGGGAAGAACGCGTTGAACTGCTTAAAAAGGCCGGCTATAATACCTTTATGCTGCATGCCGATGATGTGTTGATAGATCTGCTTACAGACAGCGGGACATCTGCCATGAGCTCAATGCAATGGGCCGGTATTATGCAGGGAGATGAATCGTATGCCGGTTCGAAAAGTTTCTACCGCTTCGAGGATATGATTAAGAAAATTACAGGACTTCAGTATATAATCCCAACTCACCAGGGAAGAGCTGCTGAAAAAATACTCTTTTCGATTGTAGGCGGCGAGGGTAAGTTCATTCCTAATAACACTCATTTTGATACCACCCGTGCAAATGTCGAGTTTACGAATGCTGTAGCAGTTGATCTTCTGAATGAAGACGGAAAACATCCCGAAATAAGAGCTCCTTTTAAAGGAAATATGGATATTGAAAAGCTCGAAAATTTCATAAAGGAAAAGGGCAAAGAAAATATCCCGGTCTGTATGATAACTGTAACGAATAATTCGGGCGGGGGACAGCCTGTCTCAATGCAGAATATCCGCGAAGTGAAGGAAGTACTTAAGAAGTATGACATTCCTCTTTTCCTCGATGCATGCCGCTTCGCGGAAAACGCCTACTTCATTAAAAAGCGTGAGAAAGGCTACCAGGATAAGTCGCTGCTGGAAATAGCACAGGAAATGTTTTCCTATGCAGACGGGGCAACCATGAGTGCAAAGAAGGATGGTCTTGCAAATATAGGCGGCTTTCTTGCCATGAATGACGACCAGCTTGCAATGAACTGCCGGAATCTTCTGATTGTTACTGAAGGGTTTCCGACTTATGGAGGACTTGCAGGTCGGGATCTTGAAGCTGTTGCACAGGGACTTGAAGAGGTTCTTGATGAACATTACTCTGCAGTATCGCATAAGAAGCGTTGAATACCTCGGTGAAAAACTTGTCTCTGCGGGAGTTCCAATCATTGAACCCCCGGGAGGACATGCAATTTATCTCGACGCCAAAAGATTTCTTCCTAATATCCCTCAGGATCAGTTTCCGGGTCAGTCAATTGTGTGTGCTCTTTATATTGAAGGCGGCATCCGTGCGGTTGAGATCGGGAGCGTAATGTTCGGCAAGTACGACAAAAACGGAAAACTCATCCCTCCACCGATGGAACTGGTAAGGCTGGCCATTCCCAGGAGGGTTTATACCCAGAGCCATATCGACTATGTTCTTGAGGTTATGCTTGAAGTGTACAAAAAAAGAAGTTCATTAAAAGGTTACAGGATTACCTATCAGGCACCTATGCTGAGGCATTTTACCGCGCAGTTTGAAGAGATAGGTCACGATACAAAATAAGAAAGTATATGAAGGTAAAGAAGAATTATTCCTTAACAAATAATAGAACGATCTGGCGCCTCATTCCTTCCGGAGATAAACTATTGATTGAGGAAAGGGATGAAAATACCAAGCAGGTGTATTTCAACTGTGTTGAAATTGAGTCGGGCAAATACCTGTTGAAAGATTTTCAGCTTGATGAGAAATTCTGGGCAGGTGTGGAAGCGTTTGAAGATAACCGGATATACTTCCATAAATTTGTAAAACCTGATATGCCGGGTCATATAGGAATTTATGTATATGACCTGAATTCGGGCAGCTTCATCTGGAAAAGGGAAGATCTTGTTTTCCTTTTTCTCATCAAAGACCGTGTCTTTGCTTTTATTCAAAAGTTCGAAAGCCGGGAAATATTTTCCCTGGATGCCCGGACGGGTGAACTTCTGGAGGAATACGGTGAAAACACGGAGGAAGCGAACAGAATGCGGGAAAAACTTCTGCAGGAAGAGGATTTAAAATATAAGAATTACCTGTTCCCTGAGCCGTACGAAACCGTAAAGATTTCCCCGGAATACAGGCCCCTTGTGGAAAAAATAAGAGAAAATGAGATAGTATCCGGAATTATCGATTTTGTAAAATATAATGATCTGTTACTGCTCAGTTATCACACCGTTGCTGAAGAGGGAAGTCTGAATAATCACTTCAGAGTTATTGAAATTGATACCGGAAAGATTATTTTTAAAGATGTGCTTAATGCGGGGATTACTTCCTACATACCCGATTCCTTTTTCATTAGGGATAATCTCCTGTTCCTGATTAAAAATAAAAATGAACTTATGGTTTTTTCGTTAGATTGAATTTGAAGGTTAAGTAATATGGAATTAAGCTCTGAAGAAAAATCGGTCCTGCTTAAAGCAGCAAGGGATTCAATAAAATCAGTTTTTGATGAAATTGAAATACCCTCTCCAGATTATCAGAAGTACCCTTCTTTAAAGATACGATCAGGCGCTTTTGTTACACTCACTGTTAAAAGAAACCTGCGGGGCTGTATAGGATATATATTTGCTGAAATGGGTCTGTTCGAAACCGTCTGTGAAGCTGCGGTGCAGGCTGCATTCCGCGATCCCCGCTTCCTGCCGGTTTCCGCGGAAGAAGTTGAACAGCTGGAGATAGAGATCTCGGTTTTGTCACCATCAAAAAAAATAAATGGTTACGAGGAAATTGAAATAGGTAAACACGGATTGATATTAAACCACCTTGGAAGAAGGGGACTACTGCTTCCGCAGGTAGCTCCGGAAAATAATTTTGACCGCGACAGGTTCCTCTGCGCGATTTGTGAAAAGGCAGGGTTCGAACCATATTTATGGCAGAAACAAAAACTAAATATTGAAGTCTTCACTGCTGAAATATTTTCTGAGGAAGGAGAAAGGAAAAGGTCCTATGTCTCTGATTAGAAAACCGGCAGTAGCTGGGTATTTTTATCCCGCAGATCCTTCAAAACTTAAAAGCGAAATTGAGTACCTTCTTTCTGCTGCAGATAAGAGAGAAGTACCGGGAAAATTATTCGGGATCGTTTCACCGCACGCGGGGTATACCTATTCCGGGAAAACAGCAGCCTTCGGGTTTAAGCTGCTTGATAAAAAGCAGATTAAAACAGTGATTATTATCTCACCCAGCCACAGGGAATATTTCCCGGGCATATCGATTTATAATGGAGATGCTTACAGAACACCCCTCGGTGAAGTTCCGTTAAACAAAAAGGCGGCAGATGCTCTTGCACTAAACGCCAAAACTATTTTTAAGGGAAAAGAGGGACACGGGGAAGAACATGCCATAGAAGTTCAGATCCCATTTCTTCAGATGGTACTGGATGACTTTGAAATTGTACCTGTTGTTATGGGCGACCAGGGAAAACTGTATATCGATGAATTAACTGAACGATTAAAAGATGCGTTTGATGAAAATACCCTTGTTGTCTCAAGCTCTGATCTTTCTCATTATTACCCAGGACATGTTGCTGATAAAATGGATTCGCTTGTTGAAAGGGATATTAGTCTTTTTAATTATGATGGACTTTATGAAAATTTTGAGAACAGAAGATGCGAAGCCTGCGGTGCCGGAACTATTATAGCTATGATGAAATCAGCGGATAAGTTGAACTTCAATAAATCTATGGTGCTTAACAGAAGCGATTCGGGTGATACAACAGGAGATAAGAACGAAGTGGTAGGTTACCTTTCCGCAGCTGTTTATGGAGAATGATTGCTGAATAAAAGCTCAGAAATAACATTTGTTGGTGCGGGTAAAGTTGCTCATACCCTTATGCCTTTGCTGATACGGAGGAATTACAAGGTCAAAGGGGTGATAAGCAGAACTCAAAAATCCGCCCGGTCTCTCACAAAAAAGTATAACCTGGAATTCGGCTCTGATAAACCGGGATCTATTCCCCCGGATGTTAAGATCTTTTTCCTTACAGTTCCCGATAATCAAATTGCCATAGTGGCTAATCAGCTTTCCACACTTAGAAAAGATTTCAAAAATTGTCTTTTTGTACATACCTCTGGCTCTGAAGGAAGCTCTGCTCTCAGGGTCCTTGAAAATAAAGGAGGTATGACAGCTTCATTTCATATTATGCAGACTTTCCCCTCCAAAAGGCAGGTAGATATAAGAAATTCATTTGCTGCTATTGAAACAAGATTTCCCGGAGCTGAACGCTACCTCTTTTCAATGGCCCGAACACTTGACCTGAAATCATTTAAGCTTAATGAGGAGGAAAAGGTATATTACCATATGGCCGGCGTATTTACTGCAAACTTTATGAACGCCAACTTCTTTGCCTCGGAAAAATTACTTGAAAAGACAGAATTGACTACCCGGGATCACTATTACATTTTTGAAGCAATTATTAATACTACGCTGGCCAATATTAAAAATAACGGTTCGGCGTACTCACTTTCCGGTCCTGTTCAGAGAGGTGATTCACAAACCGTAAAGAAGCATATCCGGGCTTTGGCAAAACTTAAGCCGGTCCAGAGGAAGATGCTTTTACATAGCTATATTGCCCAAAGCATGGTACTGCTGGAAATAATAAAGGAGAGAGAAGGGAAGCTGAATACCGGGCAGAAAGAAATAAAAAAAATACTTACCGCTGAGATAAAGAAAATCTAGGTGAATAACTGCGAAATATAAAATGTAACCATAGCAAAAGCGGCTGATAAAGGTATAGTCAGTACCCAGGCCCAGAGAATATTTCGTGCAACTCCCCATCTGACAGCAGAAAACCCTTTAACCGAACCGACTCCAATTATTGAACCCGTTATTGTATGTGTTGTGCTAACGGGGATACCCCAAATCGAAGCAAGTGAAATAGTTATTCCTGATGCAGTTTCGGCACTGAATCCGCCGAACGGAGTCAGCTTCGTAACACGCATGCCGAGGGTTTTGATAACTTTCCATCCGCCTATCAGTGTGCCGAGTGCTATAACTGTGTAGCTCACCATTATAACGTAGAACGGGATATAAAAAGTATTTCCAAGTACTCCGTTTGTAAAAAGAACTAGTGCAATAATCCCAATGGTTTTCTGTGCATCGTTTGAGCCGTGACTCAGCGAATATAATGCTGCTGAAACGAGCTGAAGCTTCCTAAAATATTTATCTACCTTGAAAGGCGATTTGTTCCGTACTATCCAGAGAGTAATTACCGAGAAGATTAAAGCAATAACAAACCCCATTATCGGTGCAAGAAAAATAAATATTACAACTTTGGTGTATCCTGATACTATGATTGCCCCGAATCCGGCTTTCGCAATTCCGGCACCGCCGTAGCCTCCAATAATAGAATGCGAAACCGAGATCGGCATTCCATAATGAGTTGCCGTTGCAGAGAGGAGTATAGCTCCTACCAGTCCTGAAAAAATCACATGGTTATCAACTATGTTTACGTCAACAATACCCTTGCCGATGGTGGTTGCAACACTAACGCCGAATATAAAAGCCGCCGCAAAATTGAAGAAAGCGGCCCAGGCAACTGCCTGGCCGGGACTCAAAACACGGGTGGATACAACAGTTGCAATTGAATTTGCTGCATCGTTCATTCCATTATAAAAATCGAATACGAGTGCGAGCAGGATAATGATTAGGGCATATTCCATTTTACGTATTCTTAATGAAAAGGCTGATTAGAAGGTTTGCTGTTGACTGGCATTTATCAGATGTATTCTCCAGTATTTCCAGTATCTCTTTACGCTTGATGATCTCGATAGCATTGGTCTCATTTTCAAAAAGCTCTTTCAGCGCCTGCCTGTAAACATTATCCGCTTCTGTTTCAAGGACCTTAACTGCTTTCATTTCGTTGGTGCGCTTTACTTTCAGATCCTGTATTGCTATGCCGAGTTCTTTTACCTGTTCAACTATTACGGCAGACAGCTTATCTGCATATTTTACTTTGTTCTGTAAATTATAAGTATCGATCCTGCTTGTTGCTCCCAGCAGCATATCGCTGATATCATCCAGTCTTTTGATCAGACCGAAGATATCCTCTCTGTCAAAGGGGGTAATATAAGTTTTATTCAGCCGCTTGGTCACTTTGGAGGTGATCTCGTCACACCTCAGTTCCAATGGTTTAATTTTCAGCAGAATGTCATGATTAATTTTATCACTTGAAAAAAGCTGATGCGTAAGGTCAGCCATTTCCCCTATATGGGTTATCATTTCTTTAAAGTTGTCGAAGTACTTCTCTTCCTTCGGCAGTAAATTTTTAAACATTTATATTCCCTCATTCTCATTCGACGGGGCAAAGATAAAAAATTATCTGCTATTAGAGAAATGTTAGAACAGATCGGTTTGGGTTAATGGTTCCGGCCGACCCGATGCCGCAAATGCATGTATAGTAAGTGATTGGGCCTTCCTGTTTTCAGAACCTTGATCATTTTTGTATATTTCCACTCAATTTTTCAAGTATTAAAGGAATTCAATGGCTAAACAGACTGATTTGCTGGACAAAATTGTATCACTGTCGAAAAGAAGAGGATTTGTATTCCAGTCGAGTGAGATATACGGAGGACTTAACGGGTGCTGGGATTACGGTCCCCTCGGAGTCGAACTTCTGAAAAATGTTAAAGAAGAGTGGTGGAAGTTCATGACATACCGGGAAGATGTGGAAGGACTGGATGCATCTATTCTTATGCATCCACGGGTATGGGAAGCTTCAGGGCACGTTGAAAATTTTACAGATCCTATGGTTGACTGTAAACAGTGCAAGGCAAGATTCCGTTTAGATCTGTTGGGCGATATGATAAATGAGAAGAAAAAAACTAAAGCCATTGAAGAAGTAAAGAACAAGGTTAACGGTAATGCAGAGCTGTCTCACGAATACGAAAGTATTCTGGATGCATCTGTATCCGGAGGAACAGCTTCAGTGGATATTGCCTTTACTGCTATGCTTGAGAACCCGGATTTTAGTCCCATTCTGCTGTCAGAGTTAAACTGTCCCCAGTGCGGGAACAAAGGTACCTTCACCCCGGCGCGTCAGTTTAATCTTATGTTTAAGACATTTATCGGTCCTGTAGAAGATGCCGGTGCGGTTGTGTATCTCCGGCCCGAAACAGCACAGGGTATCTTCGTCGATTTCCTCAACGTACTCAATTCCTCGCGACAAAAGGTTCCATTCGGTATTGCCCAGATCGGTAAAGCTTTCAGGAACGAGATAAACACAAAGAATTTTCTCTTCAGGACGAGGGAATTTGAGCAGATGGAGATGCAGTTCTTTGTTAATCCATCGGATGATAAGAAATGGTTCGAATACTGGAAGGAACAGAGAATTAGCTGGTATAAATCGATGGGATTAACTGAATCCAGGCTGCGTTTCCACGACCATCCGGTTGAAAAACTTGCCCATTACGCCAAGGAAGCAACTGATATTGAATACCAATTCCCATTCGGCTGGGGAGAGATTGAAGGTATTCACAACAGGACAAATTTTGATCTCAGCAGGCACGAGGAATATTCGGGTAAATCGATGAAATACTTCGATGAAGAATCTAAAGAAAAATACATCCCGTTTATTATTGAAAGTTCTGCCGGTGCAAGCAGGTCATTTATGGCTTTCCTTGTTGATGCCTATTATGAAGAGGAGGTTAAAGGTGAGACCCGTTCTGTTCTCCGTTTTCATCCTAAACTTGCCCCGATAAAAGCCGCTGTTTTCCCGCTGGTGAATAAAGACGGCATGCCCGAAATAGCCAGGGAAATTGAATCAGACCTCAGAAGAAATTTTAAGGTCTTCTACGACGATAAAGGAGCAGTAGGAAGAAGATACAGACGGCAGGATGAAGCCGGGACTCCTTTCTGCATAACAGTTGACACCCAGACGCTTGAGGATAAGACTGTTACCGTGCGCGAAAGGGATTCGATGGAGCAGGTAAGGGTTGCCTCAACTGCTTTGAAGAATTATCTTCTCGACAAGCTCACTATATAGATATCACATACGTGATTAGTATTATAGTAAATTCTTTTGTTCCGTCCTACGTTGCATATACAACGTATTTTCGGAAAACTAAGGAGAATTTATGCGTAATGCTAAAATCAGGATATTAATATTTATATCTGGACTATTATTGTTGACTCTGCCCTTTACCGGCAGTGACTGTAATAGCAGCAATAACCCTCCTGCACCCTCAACCGGTGGTGTGGCTGCCCCTGTAAATGTTTCAGTGGTGATAAATTCAGATTCAACCGGTCAGCATTCAACGGCACTTATAAACTGGGATGCTTCTCCGGACGAAAATCTCAGCAATTTCAGAGGATACAAAGTCGCTACTTACAAAGTTGATGCAAACCATAATGTATTATCAACTCACGAGGTTAGAGACTTATCCTATCCGGTACACTATTATACAGTTGATTCACTAGCTTTAAATACAAGGTACGAATCATTTGTTATTTCCGAATTAAATGATGGTTCGGAGGGCGATTCCGCAGGTACTTTGACCTATGCGGGAATCTATCAAAACACTGATGGTACAATTGATGAATATCAGCAGGAAGATTCTATTATCATAAAAAGCGGTTATGGGTGGAATATTCAGACAGGCGAAGGCACTAATTATTTTTTTAATTCCTCTAATGCTGATATGATAGATATGATAATGAGAGATGGAGTTAACGATTCATTAACTTTTTATTCACCCGATAAATATTCTCCCGGAACAAAGACGACAAAAATTATTAAAGTGGGTCCCGGACAGGATGCTTTTGATCAAACATATCTGAGTGAACCGGATATGGATTCTGTAAGAGTAGATTCCAATTATGTATATCTCCTTAAAACAATGGATGGATATTATATTAAAATATGGGTGAAAGCTATTCATTATATAGCTGGTGCTATACCACCTTATCATAATGTTGTTTTTGATTATAAAGTCCAGCCTATAGAGGGACTCAAAGTTCTGTAATTTATTATATTAAGATGAAACTTTTATATTGCGGCGGAGGTAATAGATTGAAAATTATCTCCGCTTTTTCATATATATGAAGTGTCTTTTAAAAAATTCCGGAGTAAGGTTGAAAAATATTCTTTTAAGTGTAATTACTTTAGTAATCCTCACTGTCCCGGTTTATTCGCAAAGCACAAAATTTGATTCGCTTGCGTCCAGTGGAATTAAGCAGATCTATGATATAAAATTTGAGCAGGCAGAAAAAACCTTCAGAGAATTAATTGCTGATTATCCGGATCATCCTGCCGGAAGGTTCTTTCTTGCGATGATCGACTGGTGGAAGATCCTCCTCAATCCTGATGATGAGTCGCATGATGAAATTTTCTTTCAGAAACTCGAAGACGTTATTTACCAGTGCGACCAGCTGCTTGAGAAAAACCCTGAAAATGTTGACGCCCTTTTCTTTAAGGGGGGAGCTATCGGATTTCGGGGCAGACTCAGATCGTTAAGGGAGAGCTGGCTCAAGGCAGCTGACGATGGGCGTGAAGCTTTACCTATAGTTGAACGTGCCAGCAACCTCGACCCTCATAATACTGATGTTCAGCTGGGCTTTGGAATTTATGATTATTATGCTTCAGTAATTCCCGATGAGTATCCTCTGCTGAAACCCCTGATGATCTTTTTCCCTTCCGCGGATAAAGAAAAAGGTCTTAGAGAACTTAAAAATACTGCGGAAAACGGTAAGTATGCAAAATATGAGGCCCGTTATTTTTTAATGACCCTGTACTATAACTATGAGAATAATCCTTTCAAGGCATATGAATATGCCGCTATGCTGAACAGCGAATTTCCTGATAACCCCGTTTTTGAAAGATGGAAAGGAAGAATAGCTGCCAGGAAAGGGGATTATGCTGAGTCTTCTGAAATTTTTAAGGATGTACTTGATAAAGCAGATTCCGGCTATACGGGTTATACGGTTCTGCCCGCAAAAAGAGAGGCCTGTTATTATGTGGGATTCAGTACAAGAATACAGATGATTTCGATTCATCAGAATATTATTTCAATAAATGTGTCGATTACTCGAAAGAAATTGATAAGGACGGCGAATCGGGATTCTGGATAAACTCTGTTTTATATCTCGGTATGATCAACGATCAGATGGGCAACCGGGGAAAAGCACTCGATTATTATGATGAACTCCTGGATATGAAAGAATACGGCAGTTCTCATTCACTGGCAAAGAAATATATTGAAAAACCCTACAGGCAGTAGAAGGCAGAGACTAAATGCTGTTATTAGAAATCAGGGTTCTCCCTTCCCGCCACAAGTCGGGACAAGTCGGTCGAAATGACCGGTAACCCCTAAAATGTTGTGGCTATGCTTATTCTGTGCAGAGCGCCTATAGTTCCAAGTGAGCTGAAGCCATAATCAAAAGTATAATCTGAAATCAGGAGTCCTAACCCTGCATTAAAGCCTGCTATACCAGCTGTAGTTCCTACCTTAAGTTCCGATCTCTTTTCATTATCGTAACCGAAGCGGAGACTAACAACTTTGCTCAGGCTGAACTCTGCGCCTACAGTGAAGGCCTTGAATCGCTGGGAAAACTCATCACGCTTTTCATTCAGCTTATGGAAGTCAAGTGAAATACGTACAGGGAGGTTCTCTAGCCTTTTTGATATACCGAATACTATGTCAAGCGGAAGAGACTCTTTGGTGTCATAGTATGTAGTCAGCTGGGATCCCATATTCAATGCAGCAAAGCCTATATCAACCATTGCAGAAGGAATTGCATAATGCAGACCAACATCTGCCGCGAGACCGGTCGAAGAACGTTTTTCTATACCCGAGTAAATAAACTTAACGTTGGCACCATAGTAGAAATTTGCATCGAGCTCATTTGCGTAACCGACAATAAAGGCCACCTCGCCGGCACCAAAATCTTCCAGCTTATTACCTACGTCGTCAGCACCTGTAAAGGTACCATAGTTTATATATTTAACGGCAGCGCCGAACCGGCCGATTCCTTCAAATTCCCGGGAATAGCTAAGACTTGCAAGGTTTATATCCAGCAGGTGTTTTACGAAAGAAAAGGAAACAGGTTGGCCCTCCAGCATATCAAGTCCTGCCGGGTTATAAAAAATAACATTGGGGTCATCATTATTTGATACAAAGCTGCCGGCAAGAGCCCCTGCACGGGCGCTCATATCGAGCCTTAGAAAATCATAAGTATTCTGTGCAGAAACCATAACCGGTGAAAGAATTATAATTGAAAGAAGGAAAGCGGCTGCTTTTTTCATAAACTCCCAAAATTTTTCGTCAATATTTAACCATATTCGCAAATAAAGGCAAGGGCAAAACTTTTATAAATGATGATTTTTCTTTTGATTAGGGTGAATTATCTTTATTTTGATCACGAACAACCGACCGGATATGATCATGACTGTGAACCGATGACTCAGGAATCATAAAACTAACCAAAAAACAGTCAGAAAGGATATTGAATGAATGAGTCTAGTAAATTCGTTTCGCCGTCCTTATTCTTATTAGCTGCTCTCTGCTTTTTTCTTCCATTTGTCAGTTTTACCTGCCAGGGCCAAAAGATTGCCACCATTACAGGTATGGAATTAATAACCGGTACGAAGATAGAAAAATTTGAAATGCAGAAACTGGATACCGGACAGACAAATCCAGACCTGGATAAGGAGCGGGATGTTAACTCCGAACCGCTTGCAGTTGCTGCTTTCATTTTTGCTCTCTTAGGAATAGTTGTTTCCATCATCCCGCGTTATTCAAGGATGCTCTCGCTAATTGCAGGCGCCATTGGAGCATTAATGCTGCTGTTTCTGAGATCAAGTATCGGAGGGGAGGTGACGGGTGATTTTGAATTTAAGATCATAGATGTTTCATACGAGTGGGGCTATTACCTTTCGCTGCTGTTCCTTATCGCCGCATTTGCCATAAATCTCTACCAGGTAATATCTGAAAACCGGGCGGCAGCCATTTCATCCATTGATGATCTGCCCTTGTCAAACAGGATCGTCTGTCCCAGCTGCGGTGCAGAGAATGATGCCGGCAGCATTTTCTGCTCAAAATGCGGTCATACACTCACTCCCCAGGGAAACCTTTAACCTGCTGAAATTGTTTAAGTAGTGAGCCTGCCCGCTTTTTTACGGGCAGGTTCATTTCCTTGAAATAACTTTACTCATTAAGTAATTTAGAATTAAAATTCCGGAGAGAAAATGAATACCCTTAAAACTGTCTTTCTGATGACAGTAATGATGATTTTATTCCTGCTTGTTGGATACCTCCTGGGCGGTTCCACGGGCATGACAATAGCTTTTATATTCGCCCTTATGATGAACTTCGGTTCCTACTGGTTCTCTGATAAAGTTGTACTTTCAATGTACAGGGCAAAAGAAGTAACGGCAGAAACAGCCCCGAAATTCTATGCACTGGTGGAACAGCTGTCGACAAGTGCAAATCTGCCTATGCCAAAAGTATATATAATAAACGACCCGACTCCAAACGCTTTTGCAACCGGCAGAAGTCCTGAGCATGCCGCAGTTGCCGCAACGACAGGTATCTTGAAAGGACTCAGTAATGAAGAACTTGCAGGCGTTATCTCCCACGAACTCGCTCATGTTAAACACAGGGATATGCTTACAGGTACAATTGCTGCCACGCTTGTAGGCACGATAACTTTTGTCGCGCAGATGGCGGGCTGGGCAATGATGTTCGGCAGAGGCAGGGATGACGATGACGGAGGATTGTCGGCACTACTCTTATTAATTCTTGCACCGATTGCAGCGACTCTTCTTCAGCTGGCGATTTCAAGATCACGTGAATTCGATGCTGATGCAGGCGGCGCGGAAATATCAGGCAACCCGCTGGGACTGGCTTCGGCCCTCCGAAAAATTTCTGCAGGCAACGAAGTTAAGGCTCTTAATAACTCCAATCCTGCAACAGCCCATATGTTTATTATAAATCCCCTGCATGGCGGCGGGGTTATGAAATTATTTTCAACTCATCCCCCGATTGAGGAAAGAATCAAAAGACTTGAAAAACTGGCTGCTGAAAAGATATAGTAAAATACTTCTTGAAGATAGACAGGAGAATTGCCTAAATTTACAATTCAGTTTTCCTTAAGAAAAAAGATTATCCAATTGCTTAAAAAAAATCTAACAACCAATCTTTTGAAATTACTTACTGGCATTATTCTCCTGTCGGTTCTGACCTGCAGGGCACAGGACAAAACGAACCTGCGGGTATTTAATCAGCTTGTGGATTCTTCAATAGTTGAATTATCGTCCATGATACCCGATACCGTCACGAGCATCAGCCTGGATCTGGAAGAGGGGACTTTTGCTGTATTTAATTCGCAGATTATTTCTGACCTGATGTCAAAGGGATATAAACTTGTCAGCCGGGACAGAGCATTCAGGCTTCAGTATGTAATCAGGGAAGCCTCAACTTCCTATGGTGATATATTCAGGGATGGTTTTTTGGGAGAGTATCTTGTTCCCCGAACACTAACCCTTTCAGGCAGCGGTAACCTTTCCGGGAATACCATAACTACCCATAATTTTAATATTACCTTCAGGGATACTATCGCAGTCGACAGCGTAAATTTCTATGAAAATCCCGCATATTCCTTCACACATGGCCGGCTCCCTTCCGAACCATTTTTTTCAGGAATCCTCGAACCCTTGATAGCTGTCGGTACGGCTGCGCTGGCAGTGATCCTTTTCTTCACGATAAGGAGTAAGTAGCGATAAATACCTTTGACTACTATGTTAATTTGGTTATTTTTCTTAATTAAATTATTATAAACCCGCTTTTTATGAAATATTTATTATTTATTCCTGTATTATTTATTCTTGTATTTGAGGGATGTTCCTCGGGTCCCGACACTGCTAATATGACCGGTGAAAGCCGCCTCTCATACGCTATCAGCCTTTATAATGATGAAGATTATCTTGAAGCAATTAATGAACTTCAGGCTATACTTTTACAATATCCCGGAAGCTCAATTTCTGATGATGCACAGTTTTACCTGGCCAAAACACGTTTTGCCAGGAAAGAATATATAATGGCCGCTTTTGAGTTCAGCAAGCTTATTAAAAATATGCCGGCAAGTGAATTTGTGCCGGAATCCCAGTATTTGCTTGCCGACTGTTACTACGAGCTTTCTCCTAATTATAATCTGGATCAGAAATACACTAAAAAAGCGATACAGGAATTACAGGCCTTTATTGATTTCTTCCCCACCAATGAAAAAGTTCCTGATGCTGAAAAAAAGATCGATGAATTAAATAACAAACTGGCTGAAAAGACTTATTCGATAGCCGGTATATATGAAAAACTGGATTATCTGAAAGCATCCATTATTTATTATGATGAAGTCATAGAAACCTATCACGATACTCCTTATGCTCCGCTGGCAATGTACAATAAGATAAATGTACTTATCGAAAGAAACAGGAATGATGATGCAATTGCCGAGATTGATAAATTCATCGAAAAGTATCCTGATAATAAGAGGGTGGATGAGTTAAAAAATCTCAGGTCCAAACTTGAAAATCAATTATCGGCGTCCAAATAAATGACTGCTAAAAAAGTTAACGAAAGTAAAATGATAACTACCGAACTGGTTCTTCCAAACCACACCAACCAGCTTGGAAAGCTTCTCGGCGGACAGTTAATGCACTGGATAGATATTTGTGCGGCACTAAGCGCTGCAAAACATTCTCACTATGTCTGCGTAACAGCTTCTGTCGACCGTATTGATTTTCATCATCCCATAAACCTTGGTGATGCCGTTACTCTTTATGCCTCTGTAAACCGCGCCTTTAATACTTCTATGGAGGTTGGGGTTAAAGTATTCGCCGAGTCTTTCAGAGAAGGAAAAAGAACCCATACTAATTCTGCATATTTAACCTTCGTAAGCGTGGATGAGAATGGAAAGCCGGTTAAGACGAATAAGATTATTCCTGAAACGGAAGATGAAAAAAGAAGATTTGAAGAAGCACTTAACAGAAGGGAGAACAGACTTCAATTCCGTAAAAGGAAAAGTTAACTTCCTGTTTTTTCTATTCCTGCTCTCTTGTAACGCTTATCCGCAGGTACCCATAAATGGTTTCTGCAGATACCAGGAATCAAATGTCGACTCCGGTTATCAGAATTTATTTTCCCTTAATTATAATGAAGATTCATACACGGATCTTCTTTTTTTTAATCCTGCCGGCAAATCAATTACTGCAATAGACGGAAGCCAGAACGCAGCTTTTGGATCATCACATACCTATAATATCGGAGAGGAGTTTTCTGTTATACAGTATTTAAGGGATAGAAATAATAAGATAACCGGGTATGCTTTTATTTCCCGTAAACAGAGTAATGCGGGGGTCTTAAGATTTAATAAGGACGGTTATCCTGTTGAAGAAAGTAAATTAAATTTCAACACCTATCCCGAAAATCTAAGCACAGCTGATGTGAACGGCGACGGTGTACCCGAACTCCTGGTCTCAGGCAGTGCTTTCGACGGACTTTCTCTCATTTACCAGGAAAAGAAACTTCGTGAGAAAAAGATAAGTGAAAAAACCAGTTATGCCGAAGCAGTATTTGCTGATCTTAATAATGACGGCTACCCCGATATAGCAGCATTTGAAATGTTTTCAAATAAACTGCAGTTCCTGTATAATAACAGTAAGGGAAACTTTAACAAGGTCAGGGAAATACCGTTCAGCGGTGCGGTAACCTCGCTTCAGTCGGCCGACCTTGATCTCGATTCTTACACTGACCTGGTATTTACTGAAGATAAATCAATAATAATTTATTACGGAGATTTTACCTCCTCATACGAAGATACCGTAGTCATTGATACTAAATACGGTGTTGATAAAATAGTTACCGGTGATTTCAACAGGGACGGACTGATAGATATAGCGTATATTAATAAGCATGAAGGAACACTCTCACTTATTTTCGGAAAAGAAGAAAGGAAATTTTATCCTGAGTTATTGTACTTCAAAAAGAGCTCGCTGGCCGACTTTATTCCATACTACAGCAAGTTCATCAATGGTATAGTATTACTTAATGATGAGGGAAAATACTTCCTTGTGTCAAACCTGGCTTCAATCGCTGATAAGGTTAGTCTTGTTGCGGGTGCATACCCGACTGCTGTTACATTCTACGACCGGGGAAATAACAGCATTAATGACATCTGTTTCATTGACAGTTTTAATAAATCACTGAACTTAATCATCCGGGATAATTCAGGCATCCCGGAGACCTGGTTTCCTATCCCGCTTTTTGAGAATGAGAATACCCTGGCAGTGAACAATAAACTTCCTGACCAGAAAACTTTTTTCTGTTTCACCAGAGACAAAAAATTAATTGAAGTCATCACGGTTGATCTTGCAAAGAATAAATTTCAAAGAAATTCACTTTACGCACCCGGCAAAATAAAGGACTTAAAATATAATGAAGTTACCGGCAGACTTTACACAGCTTTTGTAAAAGACAGCAGTCTCGGTGTTACGACCTTTATTAATGAGAAGAAACAGTACCAGTATTATACATTCGCCGGTTTAAGGAAGAATGTATCTGATGCGGCTCTTTCGATTTACAACAAACCCGAAGTATTCTACGCTGTGGAGGATACAAATCTGGTAATAGGGGAAAGGTTTTTGGAAGCTGAAAGTAAAAACGCTGAATTCGAGACAAATCTGAAAGACGGTCATGGCGTAATTCTCTACGCGGGCAATTTTCTTAATAAAGATAATTCTGCCCTTTACGGTTTTTTACGCACTAAGGATAAGAATGACCTGATCTTTTTCCTGGGTCCGGACGCCTTTACAGTCTCGGGAAAAAACAGTCAGTCACAGGGTCTTAGGATAAAAGATAAAAATCAATTATTTTTTGGAACTCTTAGATTTAACGGCCGGCAGAAAGTCTGCTATTTTAATCCCGTTCAACAGAATATAAAATCGCTTGAACTGACAGACGGGAATCAGACTATTATGCGCCGTTTATTAATGGAGAATGTAAACTCGAGATCTTTTTTTATAAAAAATATGAATTCCCGAAAATATCATGTTGTTTATATCGATGAAAACGAAAACTGTATCACGATCAGGGAGCTCAAATGAGTAAAAAGCTGATGCTGCTTCTGATCGCAATTTTATTTACCTCCGGGTATTCCCAGGAGTGGAACAGGGCCAGGCTGGATTCCCTTTTTAATTTTTATGTAAGTAGTCATAATTATAATATTACTGAAATGCCGGGGAATGAGACGCTGAGGATACCACACGAATTAAATGCGGGTTCGGTACTGCAGCAGAGGTGTTTTTGCACTTCAATGAATTTACCAAATCCCAGCAGGGATTACTGAAGGTTCTTACCGAACGTCCCTCTACTGATGCAAGTATAGTTTCACCCTCCGGATTTTTCCGTGTACATTATTATTCATCGGGAGCCAACACTCCACAGTATGATATAAATGCATTTGCACAGGCGCTCGACTCTTCTTATAACTTTGAAGTTAATTACCTTGGTTTTCCTCCTCCGCCCGAAGATACTCAGCCGGGAATATCACCTGACAGTGCAGGAGGCGACAGCAAATATGATGTTTATATAGTTCCCCTGGGAAATTTATACGGGGAAACATATTTTGAAACCCAGATCGGTCCTGAGCCGAGATTTACTTCCTTTATCAAGGTAGATTACAAATTCGGAGCAGGTTTTTATACACACGGAATTGATGCCGCCAGGGTCACTGCGGCGCACGAATTTCATCATTCTATACAGGTTGGTGATTACATTTACAGGGATTCCGACCTTTTCTTTTATGAGATGACTTCTACTTCAATGGAAGAGTTCGTTTTCGATACGGTGAATGATTATTACGGATATATGAACGATTATTTCAGGAACACCGAGCGTGCTTTTGCTGAAAATAACGGCTACAACATCGCGATCTGGAATATCTTTATGAAGGACAGGTTCGGGTTTGGTATTATAAAAGCCCAGTGGGATAAGATGCCGCAGATGAGAGCCATAAATGCTATTAATTCCTCACTATTCGACGAGGGTACAAGCTTCGGGAGTGAGCTGAATAAGTTCGGGATATGGACATTCTTTACTGGTTACAGGGCCGTCCAGGGTCAATATTTCGAGGAAGCTGCAAACTACCCCGTTGTTCGTATTTCATCAGTTATTGAGTTTAATTCTCCCTCTGTTTATGTGACGATGGATGCTCATCCCACTTCAAACAATTTTATCGATTTTATCGATCGTGTGAATGGTGATACCCTGACTGTGCTGGTTACAAATACAGACTACGCAAACGGTATTGATAATACACTGAGTTTTTATCCGTTTACATATAACGTTTATAACTATAAAGAATCCGGTAGTCAGCAGCTTACGGCGGTATATTATTCGAAGCTTGTTACAGACAAACCATCATCGTGGACATCCTCGGAATTTTTTAACAATTACCTGATCAGGGAAGGTGAGATCCCGCTGGAAAATTCCGATTATGATTATGCTTTTCCGAATCCATTCAGGTACAATAGTAGTAATCGCATTGTTTTCCCTGTTAATAGTAGAGGAACATCCGAGGCAACTCTTAATGTTTATACAGCATCGATGGATCTTGTTTATTCTATAACAAAGCCGTTTGATTCTTTGCCTGGGGGGCAAAAAGCCTTGACATGGAACGGACTGGATATGAAGAATCAGCGCGTTCCTTCCGGAGTCTACATTTACATAACCCGGACGGGCAACGGAAAGAAGATAGGGAAACTGGTAATATTTAATGACTAATTTTTCAGTACATGCAGAATCATTAAGTAAAACGTTCGGAAGAAGACTGATATTTTCAGGACTCAGTTTTGGGTTTGAAACAAATGGGGTTTATGGTATCTCGGGACCAAATGGTTCGGGCAAATCTACCCTGGTTAAAATTATCGCAGGACTCATTTCCCCTTCAAAAGGAAAAGTAAAACACGCCGTTGCAGGAAAAGAGATCCCTCCTGAGAAGCTTCATAATTATATCGGTTTTGTATCACCTTATCTTGTCCTGTATGAAGAATTCACCGCCTGGGAGAACCTGGAATTGTTTGCCGATATACGAAATGTGACCTTAAACAAAGAAAGGGTAGAATACCTTCTTAAAGTATTTTTATTATATGACCGGAAGGATGATCTTGTTAAGACTTATTCCTCAGGCATGAAACAGAGGATGAAATTTATATTTGCACTTATGCATTCTCCAAGACTGCTGATCCTTGATGAACCTACATCAAATCTTGACGACGAAGGAAAAGAGTCGGTTTATAAAATTGTGCGTGAAGCAGGGCAGACAAGTATCGTTCTGATCGCATCAAATGAGAAAACCGACCTGGAACTTTGCAGCGAAAGGATAGTAATTCAGGATTATAAAAATATAACCGTAGAGGATGTAAAGTGAGCTCAAAATCGTATTCATTATTCCTCAAGGATTTTCGTTCCGAGCTCAGGACGCGTTACGCGATAAACTCCCTTGCAATGTTTATCATAGTCGCAATCAGCGTTATTATGTTCTCTATCGGAAATGAAAGAATTAATGAAAACCTCACTGCGGGATTATTCTGGGTTGTGATTTTTTTTACGGCTATGTCGGGACTTGCAAGGGCATTTGTTTCCGAGGAGGAAAGAGGGACGTCGCTTACTCTTCAGCTGATCGCCTCTCCTTCAACAGTTTTTACGGGAAAGCTGATATTCAACCTGGTACTGGTTTTTTGTATGAATATCGTTATCGCTATACTTTATTCAGCAGTTTTTGAGGCGTTCGTTATAAGGAATTTTCCCCTGTTCCTGAGTGCTTTTGTACTTGGTAATATCGGCCTGGCAATCTCATCAACTATAATAGCCGCAATAATTTCGAAGGCCGGGGCTAAAGGAACACTTTATCCGGTCCTGTCTTTTCCTATATTATTACCTTTAATTTTAACTTCTGTACAGCTAACTTTATTCTCTATCGATGGCACAGGTTTTGAAAAATCTAAATTTGAGCTGGCAATTATAATCAGTTACGACGTAATTATGTTAACTGCATCTTATATGTTGTTCGATTTTATTTGGAAAGATTAGTAATTTTAATTCAATACAAACTATGAAATCAATACTCTGGAAAACATTCCTTTTTTTGCTTCTCGCCTTCGTTTCCGTGGCGGGAATAGCATTTCCCATAGTTGAGAATCCGACGCACTGGTACCAGTTTCCGTTCATTCCGGGACTTGAGGAAAATGCTAAAATCATATTTTTTCACGTTCCTACTGCGTGGCTTACGGTCGTCGCTTTCCTGATGTCAACTGTTTACAGTTTTAAGTACCTGCGGAAACGGGATATGAACGATGATATAAAATCTTATACAGCTGCACAGCTGGGAATAATATTTTGTATACTCGCAACCGTAACCGGCGCTGTGTGGGCAAAATTTGCCTGGGGTTCTTTCTGGAATTGGGATCCACGTCAATCCAGTATATTTGCATTACTGTTAATTTACGGGGCATGGTTCGCGCTGAGATCCTCTATTGAGAATGAAGAGAAGAGAGCAACACTTTCTGCAGTTTATGCGATCATTGCTTTTGTTACGGTTCCGTTCTTTATTTTTATTATGCCGAGAATTATGGCAGGTCTGCATCCCGGATCAGCGGATGATACTAATTCCGGTCCTGTTGTTGACTTTAAGATGAACGCCAATATGATGCTCATCTTTTATCTCTCACTTATCGGATTTACAATATTGTACTTCTGGATGTGGAAACTCGGTTATAAATCATTGATGTACAAAGAAAAATTAAATAAACAACAAATCAGAGGATAACTTGAGCGGACTTTATGATTTCCTGCATAACAACGCGATCTATATCGTTTTGATCATAGTGCTGATTGTATGGGCAGGAATATTCTTTTTCCTGAACAATATTGATAAAAGAATAAAGAGTGTAGAAAAAGAAATAAAAGGAGATAAGCATGAAAAATAAATATATATTCGGTGGGGCTATAATCGTTCTCTTCCTTGGTTTAATGGGCTACCTGTTTACTCAGAGTAATATTAAATACGAGAGTAATTTCACCAATGTAATGAATACTGATAAGACCGTTAAAGCCACAGGAAGCTGGGTGAAGGATAAAAATTACCAGATAGATAAAGTTAACAGAACTTTCAGCTTTTATATGGCAGACGAGAACGGCAACCAGATGAAGGTTGTCTATGACGGAACAATTCCCAATAACTTCGAAACAGCCAAAAGCGTAGTTGTAACAGGACAGTATAAAGATGGATATTTCCATGCAAGGGATATATTGACGAAATGCCCGAGCAAATATGAGAATGAGAAGGCTAAAACCTCCAGTTTATAAGTCCCTCGTTCGTTAAAAAGTAAACTTATATTTTAAACTAAGATAACACTGAGGAAGATATGGCAGGAAGTATTGTACTATCAGTTGCGTTAGCGTTCAGTCTGATCGCAATGGTAATGTATTTTCTTTCGTACCGTGGCTATAAAAATGCTGTAAACTACGGAAGGATTGCCTACCATGCTATGGCCGTGCTTGTAATAGTTGCCTCTACCATATTATGGTACCTGATCCTTACACACCAATACCAGTATCATTATGTATACAGCTACAGCCAGAACAGTCTGAAAACCGGGTTTCTTATAGCATCATTCTGGGGAGGGCAGGAAGGCAGCTTTATGCTGTGGCTTCTGCTTACATCTATTGTAGGGATTTTCCTGCAGTCGTATACCTCCAAAAGAGGCGACCTGGAACTAAGGGTGATGACGGTATTTACTCTTGCAACCACGTTCCTGCTCATTATGGTATCACCCCTCTTTAAGAACCCATTTGCATACATCTGGACAGAGCCAGTATTTATACCGGTTAAAAGCATAAGCGCGGGTTTTCTTAATCTGCCCTGGATTCAGTCATTTATTTTCAGCGACGGTTCAAGCGGACAGACGTTCGTGAAAATGAGCAGTGATCTTTATGCGAAACTTTCTGCTGCAGGAATTTCTGTTAATCAGTTTATAGCAGACGGAAAAGGACTTAACCCCCAGCTGCTTAATTTCTGGATGCAGATCCATCCGCCGATCCTGTTCACCGGGTTTTCAATGTCAACTGTTCCGTTTTCTTTTGCAGTAGCTGCGTTAATGAAGAATGATTATAAAGACTGGGTGCGTCAGTCGTTCCCGTGGGTACTTGCTGGTGCCGGAATACTGGGACTCGGAATTATGCTTGGCGGCTACTGGGCATATGAAATGCTTGGCTGGGGCGGCTACTGGGCCTGGGATCCGGTTGAAAATTCAAGTTTAATCCCATGGCTTGTTGGTGTTGCCTCCGTACATACCCTGCTTGTTCAGAGGAAGAGCCAGGGAAAAGGAGGTATAGGCAAATATGCCAAGACCAACCTGATATTATGTATTATGACCTATGTACTCGTATTATACAGTACATTCCTTACCAGAAGCGGAGTGCTGGGTGATGCTTCCGTACACTCATTTGTTGATCCCGGAATGCTGGTGTACCTGTTCCTGGTAATATTTATCGGTACTTTCATTGCCCTGGGTTTCGGTATGCTTATCTACCGCTGGAAATATTTAACCGAGGCTGTGTCAACTGATGAAGATTTATTATCAAGAGACCTTGCTTTATTTACAGCAACCATAGTTCTTGTTGCCTCTGCCGTTGTTGTTCTGGTCGGTACTTCTGCACCACTATTCGGTGTATCTGTCGATACTTTCTTCTACAATGAAATGAACCTTCCGATAGCGATCATAATTGGATTGCTGAACGGATTAAGTCTTCTGCTTAAATGGAAGCAGACTAAGGGTCAGGAGCTGGTAAGGAAATCAATACCTTCCGTTGCAATCGCACTATTATTTACAGCCTTCCTGATAATCTTCGGCGGAATGCACGAGATAATGATGATACTGCTGGCTTTCTCTGCAGCATTCACTGTTGCCGTTAATGTTGAAATAGCAATTAAAATAATCCGTGGAAATATGAAGATGCTGGGTGCGTATGTTGCACATATTGGTATTGCACTCTTCATCCTTGGTGTAATTGGGTCGGCCGCTTACGGCAGGGAAACAGATATCGATCTCATTAAGAATCAGCCAAAAGAAGCTTTCGGGTATAAACTTACTTTTACAGGCTACCAGCCGATAGAGAATAACACGAAGTATGCATTCAATATTCAGGTTGAAAAAGGAGATAAAAAATACACTGTTTCACCCGTTATGTACATCAGTGAATTCAATAATGGGCTGATGAGAGAACCGGCAATACTGAATCTTCTTACCAAAGATTTTTACGTATCTCCGCTTGGTTATGACGATAAATCGCAGGACCAGGCTGCAGAAGGCCTGGATGTAAAGCTTAACGTGGGTCAGAAGACGAATGTGCAGGGTGCCCAGATAGAGTATCAGGAATTTGTTAAACCCGATATGAGTGTTATGATGAGCGGCGGGGATTTTGAAATGGGCGCTAATCTTAAGGTTGTTAAGGATGGTAAAACTTACAATGTTGAACCGAAGCTGAAGAAAACCGGTCGTGATTTTATCTATGTTCCGGTTCAAATATCTGAAGCTAATATTAAAATACAGCTTAAGAAGATCGATCCCACTACTCAAACCGCAGATTTTATTGTCGGAAAGCTTAAGGCTGAAACTTCAGCAAAACAGGAACCAAAGGAAATATTAACTGTTGCAGCCAGCGTTAAACCGTATATAAGTCTTGTCTGGACCGGTATACTGATAATGGTTGCCGGATTCTTCATTGCCGTTTCAAGACGGTTACGAGAATCACTCGTAAAAAGCAGTTAGTATTTACATTTCAATTTTATTCATAATGCCCGCTTATGTCGGGCATTTTTTTTAATTTTACCTAGCTAAAGAAAAAAATCAGGGAAATTCATGAAAAAGATCACATCCGGGTTCGCAGGCAGAGCACTTATTCTTATTTCATTCTTCTTTCTGGCTTTTACCTCATTCACTCCTCATGAAGGGATGTACCCGCTTACGGAGATCAGGAACCTTGATTTAAAAGATGCAGGATTAAAAATACCTATTGATGAAGTATACAACCCGGCGGGCGTAAGTCTTGTTGATGCCCTGGTACACATCGGAGGGTGTACAGGTTCATTTGTTTCCCCTGAGGGATTAATAATTACTAATCATCATTGTGCATTCGGATCTGTCCGGAAAGCCAGTACTACAGAAAATAATTATCTTGAAAACGGGTTCCTTGCAGAGAGCAGGGAAAAGGAAATACCTGCGGAAGGAGTGACCTGTAAGATTACACAATCGTACCAGGATGTGAGTAAGGAAGTATTAAATGCAGCAAACGAAGTGGCAGACGTATCAGAACGTGAGAAAGCTATAAAGGATAAGATCAAAGAAATAGTGAAGAGAGAAGAGAAAAAAGATCCTTCTCTTGAAGCGCAGGTTTCTGAAATGTTCATAGGCGAAACCTACATACTTTTCAGGTATAAAGTTATAAAGGATGTAAGGCTGGTCTATATTCCGCAAAGAGCAATCGGGGAATTCGGAGGCGAATCAGACAACTGGGTATGGCCCCGACACACTGGTGATTTCTCATTCATGCGTGCTTATGTAGCACCTGACGGCAGTGCCGCAGAGTATTCAAAAAATAATGTTCCCTATCATCCGAAGAAATTTATTCAGGTTAATCCTGACGGCGTGGAGGAAGGTGATTTTATTTTTCTCCTGGGATATCCTGCACGGACATATAAACACCAGCCTTCAGTTTTCCTTGAATACCAGTACGAATATCAGCTTCCATATATTCAGCAGTTATATTCATGGCTTATAAACCTGTACGTTGAAAGAGGTAAGAATGATCCTGAATTCGAACTGAAGTTTGCCTCCAAAGTGAAGGGATTATCAAATACCGAAAAGAATTACCGGGGCAAGATGATTGGCATTAAACGTCTGAACCTGCTGGAAAAAAAGAAGAATGAGGAAAAATATCTCCAGGAGTTCATTGAATCAAAACCTGAGCTGAAGGAAAAGTACGGAAAAGTATTAAGCCGGATTGATTACGTATACAAAGATATTTTTAGTGACGGGATTCTGCCGCTCTTCCTTTCGCAGCTTCAGCGGCAAATTGATATGTACAGCCTGGCTGATACATTTATAAAATATAAAGAAGCTCAGCTGCTTCCTGAATCGGAGCGGAAAGCCGCTTACAGGGATGAGAACTACCTGGAGCTTGAAAACAGGGTCAATTCGGTCTACTCATCTTATTATCCTGAACTTGATAAGAAGATAATGAAGAAGATCCTTAATGACGGTATTCAGCACAGCGAGATTTCAGCACTTCAGCCTTTAGCAGTATTCGCGAGGAGTATGAGTCCTGTAAACAGGATCAACAGCTTTGTGGATTATATATATGACAGTACCTTCCTCAGCAGCCGCGAAAAATATATTTCCCTGCTCAGGAATGACTCGGTAACGCTTGCAGATATCAGCGACCCTTACATAAACTTTGTTAAGCAGATGGAAGATATACAAGAAAACTATGATAAAAGAAAAGAGGAAAGGGATGGTAAACTGAATCTTCTGCTGGCGCAGCTTTTGGATGCCAAAAAACTCTGGCTCAACAAGTCTTTTGTTCCCGATGCCAACAGGACACTCCGGTTAACATACGGTCATATCAAGGGGTATTCTCCTTCGGATGCTGTCTACTATGATCCTGTAACAACGTTGAAAGGTGTAATTGAAAAAGGGAAGGAATCAGGTGAATACAAACTGCCCGAAAAAATCAAAGAGTTATACGAAAAGAAAGACTTCGGACAATTTGCTGACAAGAAGTTCAATGATGTCCCTGTTGATATATTATATAATACAGATACAAGCGGCGGCAACAGCGGCAGTCCCATTATGGATGCGTACGGAAAACTGGTAGGAGTAAACTTCGACAGGGCATTCGAAGCTACTATTAACGATTATGCCTGGAGTCCCGACTACAGTCGTTCAATCGGCGTAGATATCCGCTATATATTGTGGGTGACAGATAAAATAGGCGGGGCAGACTTCCTGCTTAAAGAGATGGGGATTTCCCCATAGGGTGGTTTACAGCCTGAATATTAAATAATGCAGAAAAATATTATCATTCTTATTAAATCTGCTTGTTTAATTCTATAAAATTTTTTAAGATTAAACAGGTTGTTTCGTTATTTTCCTGCCCTGATTGTCATACTGACTAAATAACCTTCTTGCAAATTATTCACTAATGTTGGGACGTTTAGATGAATAATAACTTAATATTTTCAGACCTATCAAAATATTCCGGTTGAACCTGATGTAATCTGATCTTTAATCCTTCCTGAAAGGTTGAGATTAAAGGATAATCAGGGATGCTGATTCTCAGAAAGGAGGTAATGACCAGGCTTATTAGTCCATTTTTCTACAGGTGTTTTTTATAAACTTTAAATAATTGGAGGCCGCATGAAAAGATTTTTCACTCTTCTGATTATCGTGGTTTTTTACAGCACTTTTCTTTTCTCCCAGGATTTCCTGAATGTGTATTCGGATTATCAATCCGGGGATAAATTTCCATCTACCGAAGTGAAATGGGAACCGATCACAGATGCCGCAGGTGATTGGTGTCCTGCAGGAATGTTTCCCAACGTTCCCATTGCAACATATTTCCAGGCATCAGCCTGGTTGGGCGACACTCTTTATCTGCAGGCTCCTGATGCCGGCGCACCGACAGCTACAATTTATAAGTATACCTATGGAGGTACCTGGACAACAGGAGTTCCCTTACCAACCGCTCTCGTTGGTGGTACTCTGACAGCCTGCGACGGAAAACTGTATTACTTTGGCGGCGGTACAACGGGCATTACAACCGGTACTACCAGTGCTTATTCTTATGATCCCTCAACAGGTGCATGGACAACCGTTGCTCCTCTGCCGGTTATAAACTCAGCTCACGGTGCGGTTTGCTGGGGTGACAGCGTAATATTTATAGTCGGGGGGCCCTATACAGGTTCAACAACGAATCTGAATGTTTACTATTACAGAGTTGCCAGTAATACCTGGGGAACTATTGCCAACTCTCTCCCTACGGGTATGGGAAGAAGAACCTTCGCGTGCGGTTTGGCTGACGGCAATAAGATAATGGTGGGAGCAGGCTATAATACTGCATACCTGAAAAGCGTGCTGATGGGAACCATAGGCTCCGATGCATCCCAGATAACCTGGGCAATGGCTCCTGATGTTCCGACCGGTTTTGCTGGTTTAAGCAGACCCGGAGGAACCGGTATTGCAAATTATTTCTTTGTTGTGGGCGGCGAAAGGGCTGGCGGCGGTTATCATGATACCGCTTATGTTTTTGATGCCACTCTTGGTTCCTGGGTCGATATAATACAACCAAAACCATTCCCAACCTCCAACATATTTAATGCCGTTACAGCGACAGCATGGGATGATTCAATCAGAATATTCGTTCCCGGAGGATACAATGGTACCGGTTTTGCAAATTTTGATGTTGTAGCCTGCGGAGATCTCCTGGTTATTCCTGTTGAACTTAACAGCTTTACGGCTGCATTCGAAGGAGGTAATGTTGTCCTTAACTGGTCCACTGCTTCTGAAACAAACAACCGGGGATTTGAGGTTCAGAGAAATTCCGGCAACGGGTTTGTGAAAATAGGGTTTGTACCCGGAAGCGGTACAACAACCCGCGAAAGGAGCTATTCTTTTGCGGATAAAACAGTATTGGATGGAAAATATTCATACAGGTTAAATCAAATCGACTTTGACGGCACATCTGCATATTCAGATGTTGTTGAAGTCAATGTTGTGGCCCCGAGAGTATTCTCCCTCGATCAGAACTACCCGAATCCATTTAACCCGTCTACACAGATTAATTTCAGTCTCGCAGCAGATTCAAAAGTTACATTGAAGGTGTTCAATATACTGGGACAGGAAATATCAACACTTGTAAATGGAAATTTGACTGCGGGTCCTCACTTAATAAACTTCAATGCTGAAAGTCTTTCAAGCGGAGTTTATATCTATAAAATTGAAGCCAGCGGAATAAATGGCAGCAGTTTTACCTCAGTTAAAAAGATGGTTCTGACAAGATAGTTCCGGTCACTTTAGTCAGGAATTATTAAGCCCGGCAGAATATGCCGGGCTTTTTATTATCATACTGCATATAAACAAACCATACCTTATACTGTCTCCTGGTGAATTAAAATTTAAGTTGCAATCAATACGTATATTAAGTTATTTTGCGTACCTCTAATTGTATTTTGTGGTATTAAATAAGTAGTGATAAAATTGCCGGGTCAGTTCTTTCAGTATTCTCCAGCCAGATTAATCTTCCTGATTTTTCTTATAAATAGTATATTTCTTTATGGGCAGGGTACAGGTAATTTCAGAGGGACAATAACCGATTCTACTACCGGGGAAGCACTTGCCTATGCCAATGTTTTTGTTAAAGAAGCAGGAGTTGGAACCGCGACCGATAAGAGAGGTAATTTTTTAATAATCGGACTTCCTGCAGATCATACTTACAATGTAGTCTTTTCATTTATAGGATATAATAAAAAAGAATTAAATGTTACGATTAATCCTAACAAGATCACTCACTTAAATGTGCAACTTGTGCCTGTAAATATCGAACTGCAGACAATAGAAAAAATCGGGGAAAAAATTATACAAAAGAATGCCACAAACATAGGGAAGCAGACTATTAGTATAAGGCAACTGGAAGTAATGCCTAAAGGAGTTGAAACTGACGTACTCAGATCATTACAGTACTTATCGGGTGTTCGTACTACAGGTGATGTTTCTGCAAGGTATTACGTTAGAGGCGGTACAGGAGATGAAAACCTGGTGCTGCTGAACGGAGTTCCGGTCTATAATCCGTTTCACGCTCTCGGTTTATTCAGCGTGATTGATCCTGATATGATAAACAGCGTTGAATTCTATAAAGGCGGTTTCACAGCAGAATACGGTGGAAGACTATCTTCAGTACTCGATATTACGACAAAAAACGGCAACCAGAAAAGCTATGATATGGCTGCAGAAGCAAGCTTTCTTACCGGCAAGATGATGGTTGAAGGACCAATACCGCATGGTTCGTTTATTTTTACAGGCAGGAAAAGTCTGTCAACCGGCATTCTGAAGAAATTTCTAAATGATCAGAATGTTCCGATTAATTTTTACGATGCATCATTCAAGCTGAACTTCTCAAATCCGGAATTTCTTAATAACGGACGGTTCCTCCTGTTTGGATTTTTAAGCGGTGATATAATTGATTATGATAATCCCGGCAGGGAAGATTTTAACTGGAATAACAATCTCCTTGGATTCGAATGGCTGCAGGTTTATGATGTGCCGCTGTATTCAAGACTTGGTCTTTCTTTCAGCGGTTTTAACGGTAAGGTAAACCCGAATGAAAGTAATATCAAACCTAAAGAAAATAAGGTAACCGATGTCAATTTCAGTTTTGACCTTACAAATGTGTTCGAGACGAAAGATGAGCTTGGCGCAGGTTTTAATTTTAAGGCACTGTCAACCAAACTTTACCTGAAAAACAAACAGGGAATCGCAACCGATTTAAATGAGTTCGGAGGCAGCTTTACGATATACGGGAAGTATAAGTTCTTGAGATTTGAAAATTTCGGACTGGATGCGGGATTAAGATATGAACTTACCGGGGTTTCCAAAAATGGCGGCGGTATTGCCGAACCCAGAATAAGTGCGACGTATCGACCTCTGCCGTTCTTTGCTTTGAAAGGAGCCTGGGGTATTTATTCTCAGCAAGTTTCAACTATTGCGGACGAGAATGAGGTAATAAATCTTTTTGAACCCTGGTTAATTACTCCTGAATATCTTACACCTTCCACGGCACTTCATTATATAATCGGAACGGAAGTCAACCTGACAGGGGAGTCAACTATAGATATTGAAGGCTATTATAAAATTGTTCATAACCTGCCGCTGATAAACCAGGAGAAAGTTCTGGCATCGGAACCTGATCTTATTTCAGGGAGAGGCGAATCTTACGGCTGGGAATTTTCTTATAAATACATTACTCCTGCCGTGAGTATAATTACTTCGTATACCCTCAGCTGGGCATACCGCAGTGTTGGTGATTATTTATATTACCCGAGGTACGATTCAAGAAATGGTGTAAACCTCAGCGTTGCTTATGATTTTGGAAAAGGATGGCAGGCCAGTGCAGTATGGAGTTTCAACTCGGGTCTTCCCTTTACCCCGCTGGCTGGTTATTACGATAAATATTTTCCAACTGAACCGGGAACCGGCTGGTATTCGGATGATTTTTTCAGACCCTACCTGATACTGGGAGACAGAAATATTGAAAGGCTGCCTTCCTATCACAGACTTGACCTGAGCGTATCAAAATCCATGCAGATTGGGTTCCTGAATCTCGCAGTTGATCTGAGTGTTTTAAATGTTTATAACCGGGCGAATATTTTTTATTTCAAGAGAGAAACAGGGGAAAGAGTTAATATGCTTCCGGTTATGCCGACGGCAACTATAAAAATCAAAATATGAAGAAATTTTATTTAATATCGTTCTTCCTGCTATCGCTCATGACTTTTCCGTCGTGCGATCAGAGTCTTAATCCCAAAGGCGATTATTACGAAAGATATGCTCTTAATTGCATTTTATCCGGAGATACAACCTACCAGGTTGCAGTGATCTCTCATAGTTATGATGTTGCCGGATATGATCCATACGTCAATACAACAGATCCTGCGGTTACCGGGGCCGACTTAAGGCTGTGGTACAAAGATTCGGTTTTTGTATTCCGCGACAGTATTGTAAACAGGCTGGGAGACACCAGGTATAATGATTCGCTCAGAATTTATTACCTTAAAAATGTTCATATCGATTTTAATAAACCGATAGAGATCGAAGCACTACTTCCGAACGGCAGAAGACTCAGTTCTTCCACTACCAGCGCTAAAGACGTTATCTTTGACGACAGGAACAGCTCAAAAGTTATTCCTCCCGTGAATACTCCTTTAATAAATGTTTATTGGAATCTGAATCAAACAAACGGCTTCTATTTTCCTGTTTTTAAGGTCACTTACTATAAAAAGGTAAACGGACAGCAGGAAAAACATTCAATAGTAATGCCTTTGAGATACACACAGGATAACGGCGTAAGCGTTCCTGTATATCCGGGAGTATCCAGGCAGTCGAGCATTGTGTACGACCCTGATGCCATCAGACAGGTGCTTGAGTCGCTCTCAGAGGGGGATCCGGATAAGAGTAATTATTCCATAGCGATTGATAATCTGATAAAGATCTACTCACTTGACGGAAATCTTGAACGATACTATTCTTCAACTACCCAGGATAATAATTTTACCGTAAGATTGGATGAAAACGATTATTCCAATATAACCGGGGGCTTCGGTGTTTTTGGTTCATATGTAATAAAAGATTATAACATAAGATTCACACCTGAGTTCATAACGGAACTGGGGTATAACCCTGTTTATTAGAAAGGCAAAGAATTTATCTGATATGAAAGATAAGTTTCAATTTATATCACTTAATATATTTTCAGCAGCTCTCCTTTTACTTTTATTGAGCACAACGGCATTCGTCTGTGATAAAGATGTTACTGTAACTCCGCCTCCCGGCCCGGTGTCTACCGGTAAAATAAAGATCGGATCAAACCCCGAAGGTTCAACCATTTATCTAAATGGAAGAAACACCGGCAGAATAACTCCTGATAGTCTGACTTATCTTGATGACGGTACTTACCAGCTAACGCTTAAAAAGCGGTACTTCAGAGATACTTCGATAGTAGTAAACGTCACTGAAAAAATGCCAGTTGATACCAGCATTGATTATCTCTCAAATCCGTTAATGTACGGTGATCTCTACATAACATCTACTCCTGACAGTTCGGAAATATCTATAAACGATAGTTCGCTTGGTATAATAACTCCCGCTAATGTCTATGACCTGATTCCCGGAATCTATAAAATATCTCTTAAAAAATTCGGATTTCGGGATGCTGTGATAAGCAATGCTGTTGTTGAAAGCAACCGCGTGAAGACAGTATATGCTTCTTTAGAGGATACCACAGTATGGGTAAGTTTTAAGACTTCTAATAGTAATATTCCAACGAATGTATTGTCATGTATTGCTGTAGACCTGAATGGGGTTAAGTGGCTCGGAACAAATGAATATGGATTACTCCGATTCGATGGAAGCAGTTTCGAAAAATTTGATAAGAACAATTCACCTCTACCTGACAACAAAATTCTTTGTCTGACAGTTGATCCCTCGAACAGACTCTGGATAGGTACTAATGACGGTCTGGCCTCATTAACTAACGGAAGCTGGAATGTTTACACCAAAGATAATTCCGGCCTGCCTATTAACAGCATTAAATCATTAGCAGCCGAAAACAGCAGTACAATGTGGATCGGGACTTCACTTGGTCTCGTAAAGTACGACGGCAGCTGGGAAGTATATACAATCAGTCCAAATATTATTAACTGGATAAACACGATATCGATTGATCAGTCAGGTAATAAATGGCTTGGGATAAGCGACACAAGTATGGGCATAGTTTCATTCGATGGAACAAACTTTACAAATTATCCCAGGGAAGAATACGGATATCAGACCAAAAACGTTGTATGCTCGGCGGCCTCACCTTCCGGTCAGGTTTGGTTTGGGTGCAATCCTTTTAACGGTGCAGCGGGAGGATTGACATACTTTAATGGTACTGATTTTACGAATATAAGCCTGACGTCCTTCACATTGATAAATAGTATTAATATCGGCAGTACCGATATTAAGTGGGTATCGACAGCAAACGGTCTTTATAAAATAACCGGTACCTCACAAACAACCGGTTACAATACTGATAATTCACCAATCCCCTCAAATGATGTAAAAGGGGCGATTGAAGATAATTCGGGAATTATCTGGATTGCCACAGGTACAGCAGGCCTGGTAAAATTTAAATCGGGCAGCGGCATCTGATTTCTTATTGTTGAGTATTGTATTTAATTATATTACTTTACAATAAATAATAAGATGCCCCAGGGTGGTAAAAAGGCAAAGTGCGTATCAGGGATCTTCAGAGTTACGGGGAGTTCTGTTAAACAATATGTTTAGCACAATGGGATAGAAGCTATGGCAAAAAAAGGGCTCACAATATTTCTCTCAGCATTTTTATTAGTTTTCCTATTATCCGGCAGGCAGAACATTTACTGTCAGAATTTAGGTTCTGCAGCCCGCATAAACATTAACCACATCGATCTGCCTTTTAATAACCAGGGAAACATTGCGGGTGTACTAGTTCCTGATGGGGGGCAGCCAAGTGGTTATTTTGAAGGTCACGAGTTTTTATTTACGGCAGATATTATTTTAAGCGGATTTACGAATGACAGCATGTGGGCAAGTGAAACAGGATATCCTATATTTCAGGCCTATCAGCCAGGAACTGTAGGAATGTCACCTGATGATACCCTGGCCTCAATATACCGGGTCGGGGCGGACGATACTCCATTCGGGACCAGCTGGCAGGGCTGGAAAGATGCCGTTGAGTTAGGTGCTGATTTTTATGACGGCAACAATGATGGAATATATGAGCCTGTTGATTTGAATAACAACGGGACCTGGGATCCGAATGAAGATAAACCTGATATGCCGGGTGATGAGAGCTTCTGGTGTGTTTACAATGACGGTGTTCCGGTCAGTGAAAGAAGATATTGGATATCCGAACCGCAGGGTATTGAAGTCAGACAGACAATATTCGGGTTTGCCACTGCCGGCGTTCTGGACAGTGCTGTTTTTGTAAGATACAGAATCAAAAATACCGGCCTGCTGGCAGATACGCTTAAAAACGTGTACTTCGGACATTTTGCTGATGCTGATATAGGAGAGGTACGAGGATTTGCAATGAATCTAGTCGGATGTGACACTATCAGAAATGCTGCCTATACTTATTTGAGTACTCCAAGTCCCGAGGACTGGGGAGTAAATCCGCCAAGTTTCCTTACAGATATATTAACGGGGCCGCTATCATATATTCCGGGAACGTCCTTCGAAGATTTAAATGGCAATGATTTTTATGATGAAGGTATCGATATACCGCTCGATACAGCCCGCAGCTTCAGAGGACCATTAGGAATAAGAATTTCCCCCGGAGCGTTAAATCTAAATATGTCCACGTCGGTGATTCTTGTCCATGGTGCTGCATGGCTTAGCGATCCATCAAATATTACCGACGCAAGAAATTATCAGCTGGGTTTAACTCAAAGGGGTGAAGTGGTTAATCCCTGCACCTGGCCTTACTCACAAGTATCGGGAGGAATACCTTGCGATGAAATTAATCCTTATTACTGGTGTTCCGGGAACCCGGTTAGTTCAATGGGCTGGACCTATACGCTAAGTGCTGATATCAGAGATATTCAATCAACCGGTCCTTTTACTCTCGTTAAAAATAACGAGGTTGAGATTCTGATGGCCTTTATTGTGGGACGAGGGGACTCTGCACTTGGTTCAGTAACTGTAGCAAAGGAAATGTCAGATGAGGTCCAGAGTTTTTATGAAAATAATTTCGGCTATCCGTTTGACTTAAACGGCAGTCATGGACCGGATCTGGGTCCTGATTTCAAACTTTTCCAGAACTACCCCAATCCATTCAATTCAACCGCCCGGATCAGGTATTCGATTCCTGAGGATGGCTTTGTAACCATAGAAGTTTTTAATGTTCTGGGGCAAAAGGTTAGTACTATCCTGAATAAATTTCAGAAAGCAAATCAGTATGAAGTTAATTTTAACGGCACTTCACTGGCAAGCGGTATATACATTTACAGGATGAGAGTAAACAATTTTGTAACAAGTAAAAAAATGGTTTTTATCAAATAGTATCAAATGACCAGAGGAGAAGCTAAGTAGTTATAAATAAATAAGTTAAATAAGAACAAATCTTAAAAGGGAGACGAGATAAAACTCGTTTCCCTGGATTTAAGCAATAGTTTTAATAAAAATTAAGCATTTTCATCGTTCTTTGACAAGTTGTTTTTCAATTTAGCCGGCAAAAGGTCAATATACTGCTGGACGACACGCTTTGAGAGCCTGGATAAAGTAGCAATCTTATCGGGGTCTTTTATGTCGTGCTGCCAGAGTATCTCAACGCGGTGGTAGTCCTTGATGTAGCGGTCAACAGCCTCTTTTGAGTGGTTAGTCTTAAGAGCTATATCAGGTGTAAGGTAGCCCTGAAGGTAAAGAGTAATAATCTCCCTCTTATGGGTAATAGCACCTGAGAGATCGTGGATATTACCACGGGTAGGAAGAAGGTGTCCTTCTTTCTGTATCTCCTGAACATACTGACTGACTACAGCATCACAGACACCAAGAAGTATGGCTAGGTCAAGCTGGGTAAGCAGAGCCCCCTGGTCGAAGGCCTGGTCAATCCATCTCTTAAGCCTGTTTTTACGAAGTGTCCTGGAATCGAAGCCCTGGGAGATATGAGCGATATCCTGATCATTGATGAAAGAGAGTACCACAGGCTTAAGCCTGGTTGTTGCAATTGACTTACCTCTTTTAGGGAACTCATCTACAGGAACAGCCATCCAGACAAGCTGACCGTAGTTAATATGGTGAAGGTCATCATCGATGGATGAGACAAGGAAGAAGTGATCAATCAGCTGGAGGATATCACTGATAATAGCCCTGGCTGTAATCTCGCCCCTGTCGTATCCGTAGTTGTTCATAAACCTGTAGAGCAGGTGCTGCTCGAGAGATTTATCAGAGAGACGTCTGAACTTCTTAAGCTGAATCTGTTCTTTAGTTAATGCTTTACTCATTTGTTTTGCCTCCTCTGCCCTTTGAAAGACGGGATTTTTTTTTAGCCTTATCATCAGCTGCCTGAGGAGAGATAAGCTCAAGGAGCCTTTGGTTATCAAGCTTATCATAGATCTCATAGAGCTGGATATACTCCCTTACCAGGCGATCTGATTTTTGGGCAATGAGCCTGATCTGCTGAGGGGAGAAATTTTGTCTAAAGAGGGTAGCAACCTGGATAAAATCAGAAAGGTAGCGCTTAACGGAGGTCTCTGAATGATTGGTCTTAAGCTCTATATCTGTGAAGGAATAGCCCTTAAAATAAAGGTCCAGGATGACGGATTTATGAGAAAGCCCGGGTCCCATATCAAGCTTAGTTCCTCTTGTCATAATAAACTTTCCTTCCTTACGGAGGAAGAATACATCACGCTTAACAGTAGCAGGAGAGGTGGTAAGCAGAAGGGCAAGATCTTCATAGGTAAGCAGTGCACCCTGATCATAGGCCTGACGGGTCAGGCGCTCAATACGGTGGCGTCTCATCCCGGCAAGACCGTAATCAGCAAGAACCTCGAAGTCAGTGCTTATGTCCATTAGCTTAAGACGGCAGGTAACCTTGCGGGTAAGCCTTATGTGTTTGCCGGCCGGCTCAGTTGAACTAACAGCTTCATAGGAGACCTCACCGGAGGAAAGAGAGATATTGGAATGTTCCTGAAAATAAATAGAGACCTGTTTATAAAAAGCTTCAGCAATGATGGGAGTGAGGTTAAAATCCTGAGCAAGTTTTTGGATGATTGCGTTGCGGGCGTTTTTAGACTCAAGACGCTTAAGCCCGTAAGCGTCATTATCCTGAATTTTATCCATAGGAGACCTCCTAATCTGTTATGTAAAGATAGTCTCCTGTGGTCATATGACCTAAACTTTAAATAAAAGGGAGGAATTGGTGAGTAACAGGAATACTAAATATTTTTTAACAGTGTTATCAGTCATCTTGCTTTTCGGCTGCCCGAATATTCACAGTCAGAATGTGGGACCGGTCGCGCGTATGAATGTTAACAATATTGATCTGCCACTAAACAATAAGGGAGTTATTGCCGAAGTACAAGTACCTGGCGGCGGGCATTCAAACGGTTATTTTGAGAACCATGAGTTTTTATTTTCGGCCGGATTCTGGCTTAGCGGATATACGAATGACAGCTTGTGGGCTAACGGCGTTGCTTCCTCAGCGCTGGTTCAAGATTACCAGCCGGGAACCGTCGGAATGGATCCCGGAGATCCTCAGGCTTCGCTTTATAAGGTGAATGCACAGGACCCACCATTCGGACAAAGCTGGCAAGACTGGAGTGATGCTGTTAGTCTTGGTGCTGACTTTTATGACGGAAACGGCGACGGATTATACAACCCGGTAGATTTAAATAATAACGGTGTTTGGGATCCCGATGAGGACAAACCAGATATTATTGGAGATGAGGCTTTCTGGTGTGTTTATAATGATGGAGTTCCCGTCAATCAGAGAAGATGGCTCGGTGAGCCGCAGGGAATTGAAATAAGACAGACAATTTTCGCCTTCGCTTCACCCTTACCCGCCCCGGGAAATGTAGTATTCGTGAGATACAGAATAAAAAATACCGGGATGGTCGCAGACACTTTGGAGGATGTGTATTTCAGCTATTGGGGAGATGCTGACATTGGGGAAGTTAGCGGATACAGCCAGAATTTAGTAGGCTGCGATACTCTTAGGAATGCTGCTTATACCTACCTCAAAAATCCAAGTCCGGGCGACTGGGGTGATAACCCTCCCTGCTTTTTAACTGATCTGCTAACAGGACCAATGACTTACATACCCGGAGTATCTTTTGACGACGTAAATAACAATAATGTCTATGATGAAGGTATTGATATACCTCTTGATACAGCTTACAGTTACCGGGGACCTCTGGGTGTCCCAATTTACCCCGGGGCAGCGAATCAGAAGATGACATCCGCAGAATACATCATAAATAGTGACCCGGTATTGAGGGACCCGGATAATGAATTGCAAGCCAGGAATCAGATGCTGGGTTTAATGAGTACAGGTGAAATTGTAGATCCCTGCAACTGGACATACGGCCAGGTAATAGGTGGAGTACCATGCGATGAGGTTAATCCTTATTACTGGTGTTCAGGTGATCCTGTTCAGCAAATCGGCTGGATTTCAACAGTCTCAAATGACGTAAGGAACTTGCAGACCTCCGGTCCTTTCCAACTGGTTAAAAACAAAGAAATAGAAGTGCTGGTAGCATATGAAATAGGCAGGGGCACTTCAGCGCTCAATTCTATTACTGTTGTCAAAGGTATTTCAGATGAAATACAATCCCTCTACGAAAACAATTTCGGTTATCCATACGTGGTGGGTATTAAGGATTTACAGGATATCAAACTTGATTTTTCACTTTCACAGAATTACCCGAATCCTTTTAACCCCACAACAACAATAAACTACCAGATCCAGGAGAACGGCTTTGTTTCCCTGAAAATTTACGACATACTCGGAAAAGAAGTGGCAGTGCTTGTTAATGAAGAAAAACCTGCCGGCAGCTACAAGATAAAATTTGATGGAAGCAGGCTGCCGAGCGGAGTTTATATATACAAAATGACCGCAGGAAATCATTCTTCAGCAAAGAAACTGATTTTACTGAAATAAGTGAGTTAAAATCCCGGGAATTGCATTCCGATAAAAGAAATCTGCCGGTTAATCTGTTCGAGACCAGCTGGAGATACTGCCGAAAACAGCCGTTTTCTCCGGCTAAACAGTACAAAAAGGCTTGACAAAAAGCAGAATTGGTCTTATGTTTGAATTCCTTTTTTAAAGGAATTGCTCAAAAATTGTGTTAAAATCCCGGCCAAAACCGGGCAAAATTCCGCGATAGCTCAATGGTGGAGCATCCGGCTGTTAACCGGAGGGTTGCAGGTTCGAGTCCTGCTCGCGGAGCCAATCAAGCCCTTATGATTTAAGGGCTTTTTTATTACTAAGAATCTGGTGGGGGATAAAATGGGTTGCCGGTTATACATTCTCAAATTCAAATCAGCTGATAAATATTATATAGGTATTTCTCAAAATCCTGAAAGATGAATCTGCTATTACAATACTTAGCTAGACATTTACCTCAGAAGCAGCATTTTCTTTGTACTTACATACTTGTCTGCTGTTAACCTGTATATGTACATTCCGCTCGCGTACCTGTTTGCGTTAAACTTTACTTCTCTGTATCCTGCATCCTGTTTCTCATTTATTAGTGTGGCGACTTCACTTCCAAGCGCATCATATATTTTTAATGTAACATTTGCGGCGGCTGGTAACTGGTATTGTATTGTTGTGCTCGGATTAAACGGATTAGGGAAATTCTGTTCAAGCTTGAATTCCCTTGGTGCAAGAAAATTAAATACAAAGGTTTTCATCATCATTATTCCGTTTGCATCCCCTATAGAAAACTCTATTGAGTCTTTCGTATTTACAGGTGCGTTCCGTTTTACTTCAAATCTGAAAGTTGCTTCTTTTTCTTTAGCTGCTTCAATAAGCGAAATTGTATCTGCTTCATTCTCAAATTTAAGAAAGGTGCTTTTTCTTAAAAGATTAACAACCACATTATCAGCATTATTCTTATCTGAGATATTTGCTACAGTTAGTTTTAACTGGTTGCCTTTTGTTCCCGGCTGTAAATTATAAACTGTCTGTGCACCTGCAACAGCAATCAACAATAAAACGATTACAATTGTTTTCATTTTAAACCTCTTTTTTTGTGTTGTCCCAAAGGGACTTTAATTTCATTCACTTTCTTTCCTGCTATAAATATTTCGCTCCTCCAAAGGAATTCTTCGGACTACGCAGCTTTTTTCTTGCCGACTTAAAACAGCCTACTGCAGACTTAAAACAATTTGCACAATATTGTTAACCGAAAGGTCCTGCTGCACATCCTGGTGAACCGTACCAAGAGCAGCACGGAATGACAGGTTCGCAGGAAGCAGCTCTTTGGTAATTTCACCGTTCGAATTTGTTAAGCCGATTTCTCTCCACGCACCAGAGTAATATTTTACATCTGCGTTATTTACCGGCTGGTTCTGTTGATCCTTTACCTGTACAGTGCAGAGAACAGTTGAAAATGTCACTGTTGGATTAGTATTTAAATCCTGCTGCTTATCTGTAGAAACATATTCATAAGTCATTCTGAAACTGTAATTATTCGGCAGCAGCTCTTTATGAGCAACTCCGTTTAAAGTTGTACCAAAACTTCTCCACGCTCCTGCATAGTATTTAACAGTTCCTTCATCTATTAATTGTCCGGTGCTGTTTTCTAATTCTACCTGTGCGTTCACAGTGTGAAATGTATAAGTATTATTCTGCGCAGGTACATTGTTTACAGTTTGATTTGCGTACTCATAAAACATCCTTACACTTACATTTGGTTTTGTTGTTATTACAGTGAATGTCCCATCCCCGTTATCCACAGCATCCTTCCAGCTTGTATCATAGTATTTTACATTACTGGCTGGTATTTGTGTCCCACCGCTGTTTTGAAGGATTACGAGGAGGTTGGGATTTTGCTGCGGTTCCGGCAGCCTGTCTAAAATGTATTGTGCATTCCAGTGAAGAAACTTCCAGCCTTCAAGAGTTACAAATCGTGGATCAGGATTTAGCGAATCTGCATAAACAAAATCTACTGTGTCCTGGAATGATTTGATTTCTGATCTGCAAGCGAGTGAGTCTCCGTTTTGTAAGTTGGTTTTGGCGGAATGGAGGATGGATTGGAGTTCATTTTTAAATTGTAAATCACCGAGCCAAATATAGAATGAAACTGTATCTAAAAGATTTGTAGCATAGTCAATATTTTCTAAAACAGTTGATGTTGAATCGAAAGGATATGGTTTAAATGTATAAAGAAAAGATTCTATATCATAGGTATTAAAACCATTATTGATTAATTGTTCCATAAAATTAATGAAATAGGGGCTATAGTAACCAGGGTCTCCGTTATAAGATGGGTCACTATTATATGATGGCAAAAATAGCTCACGAATAGAATCTGTCTGCTCATTTTCCATTGCATATATAGTCCTATCCATTTGTCCTTCTGGATCAAGCCTTCCTAAATCAACAAAATAATTAAAATAACGGTCCTCGCCAGTTGTAGTTCTAAATTTATCTTCTAAAATACTTATTGCATAAGGTTTATCAATTGCTGCAAGAAGACTAGTGGCAGCCCAGATTTTAAGTCTTTCCGTTGAATCTTGAATTGTGTTAGTTAATAATTCTTTTACTTCATTTGTATACCTGTCGTCCTTACCATATTCTGAAAGAAATCCATCAATATTTTGATCTAACCCCGTTAAATAACAACTCTTTATAAAATCAAAATAATCTAATCTGCCAATATGGGATAATAACCTGACGGCAACAATTCTTTCTAATCTGTTTGGATGAAATCTTGCGACAGAATCCATTCCTTGTATTGCTGACTCTATCCCTAAGAATCCTTTGATATATTGATCTGTAAAGTATCTATCCCAACTAATATCCAGAACCCTGAGAGAATCCCAACCACTTGATTTATGTGGATAGTTATTCATATTGTCTATTAAAAATTGCCGTAGGTTAGCATCGTTTTTAAGCACAAGATACTCAGCGGCTGATTCATACTTATAATGAACCGAGTTTGAATCTTGAATCACTCCTTTAAGAAATTCTATTGTATCTACTCCATTTGGTATAAATTGAAGAGTATAAGGTTCATATATTGCCCAAAAACTATTGGGTTCCTTTATTTCTTGTGCTAAGCTATGGACACTAATCAAGGAAATAATTATTAAAAATAATTTGTATTTCATAATACCTTCCAAAAGATTAATTACAAACTTGTGAACGAATTATTTTAAATGTCAGTTTTATAGTTTTATAGGTTTCTGATGCAATTTTATCCGCCAAGAGTTCGGCATTATACTCATTATTATTCTCTGGATCAGTTCCCATTCTTTTATGCAAATTGGAGCCTTCAATAATTGCATTTTTCAAATCTTCCTTAATAAGATTTTCAACTAGAGCTGTTGCAGATTCTGGACATGATTGAGTCTCATTTTTGGCAAAATGCAAATTATCCCTTATTTTTTTGAATGTTTCGTTTTCATTAAAATATTTGATCACTTCTCTTTTCGTTTGCTCGAAATGTTCATCTTCATGTGCAAGAATACCCGTTGAAAAAACAATAGGATAAGGTGGCTCTTTATCTTTTGGTTGGTAGTAGGGCCCTTTTATATAATAATCTAACCTTTCAACAGCCCAGTTATAAAAATCGCAATTTGGTACCTTATTTAAAATTTTTGTTTGATCGCCGTCAATTAAATCAACATATTGTTCTGGTAAAGGGCATACATCTGCAAATACCGGTATTTTTAAATTTTCAATGTTAAATTGCCACTGAAGATTATTCGGATCTGTTTGATCCAGGCAAGCTTTTATCAAAGCATCATCTAACAAATTAAATGTATCAGTTGAGACAGTATAATTACCAATTATCTCAAAGGTATAACATTTCCCTAAATCTAATCTTCCTTTTGCTGGCGGATCAAAGAGACAGGCATTACCTGTGTTTGAAGTATGAGACTTACCATTTTTGTCAACCCAAATATAATCCTTATCTCCTCTTAACATTACAAAAGATGATTCACTCAGAGTTTGCGGCTCAATGTTTTCACAAACGACAATCTCTTCATCACACCCATCTCCCTCAACCACATCGGCAAATCCCTTCCAATAAACTGGATACGAGGATTCGTTTGAAGCACAAGCCGATATGACTGGTGCTTCCGGTTCAATTGCTCCTTCTTTATAATCTTCTACTCTTGCTTTTGTTTTTTGCTTGATTAATTTTATTTTATTTTCTACTCTCATCTTATTAAAGACAGTTCTTAATGAATCCAGATGGTGTCTTTTTTTAAGCTCTTTGCATTCTTTCTCTAATTTTGCATCAACACTTAAATTAAAAGGTCTGTCAAATCCTTCAAGGTTTGTACCTACTCTTATCAAAATCTTATTTTCTTCACTATCAAGAGAATCAGCAGTTATAAATTTTATCGGCTGCTGTGCATCTGCGAAGTAAACATTTATAGTCGTATCAACTAAAAAGTTTCCGTTAACACATCCATCTAATACAGAAAGTTCAAAAGTTTGCCCAGGAGGGAAGTCCTCAAGTGTTCCATCTTCCAGCCGGTGTTTAATTATTACATCTGCTGTATCGTTTGCTCCGACAACTTCCGGCAGTGTGTAAACATATACCGGGGGAGGTTTTATATAGATTGCAGTATCTACCGGGGTAATATTTGGATCGGTTGTGGATATTCTTATTATAACACTATCTTTTTCTTCGGGTGATATGCCATCCGCTATATAGTACACATCTAATATCCATTCATCCGGATCAAGATCGTTAAGTATTTTAGATTTTTCCCCGGTTACCGGATCTATTAAACTGCCATACTCAGCTCCCTTTAGTATTTCAAGATTTACTTTCATTTCTACAGGTACATCATCCTGGCACCAGTTCCAGAAACTTATTTCAATATCAGTACTCTCACCGGTTCTTAATGTATCATTCGACCCATCTGGGAAAATATAAACGTACATATACCAAATATCAGGAAAATAGTCTTGATAGTATCCCACTACATTTCCGTCAATATCTGCTTGAACTGTGACCTCTTGTGGCTCGGTAACGAATGGAGCAGAATCCTTTCCTCTTAATCTGATTCTTCCTGGATAGTAGTTATAATTTATTATTGCTCCAACCTCAGTGTAGTTAGTGGCCTGTACATAACTTCCTAAATCAGACCCTGTATTGAAATCATAAAAAGAAGCATATTCCGATCCTTCAACTATTTGTAATGTTACTGTTTTTTCTTTTAGCTCATTCACAATATCATAAATATATATCCCCGATATTTGAGAACGACAAACTCCTCCAAAAGTCAGTTTGAATTTTGAGCTTTCCGGATTATTAGCAATAATCCTTTGGGGTTCAATCTCAACTCGTTCCTCAATAATTGTTTGTGCGAATGCTAACGAAGAAACTGCAAGAGTAAGTAGAATTATAGTGATTTTGTTCATAAAGGCTCCCCAAAGCTAGATTGTCCCTATTATTTGAATGAATAATATGGAAAGAAAAATTAAGAGTCAAGAAAAATATTGCTTGCTCTATTAATTCTTAGTAGGCACAATGAATTTCTTAATGTGTATCAACCAAGTGTAGATACTAATTACAACCGCACTTTTTATTAAAGTAACTTTGAAAGGAAAGGAATTTAGGGTCATATTTTCCTATGAGTTGTCTTACTATTTCGATCATCGCTCTTAAAGTAATTGTTAACAGACTCATTTAGAAATTTGATGTTGACTGACCTGACCATAATCTTTACAAAGTTCCACTGTCAGCCAGATTCCAAAGTTATCATATTTTTGCCCTTTCTTACTGTTTTAATATAAATTGGAAATCTGACATGATATTTTTTCGAGTTCTCATTTCGCTCGCGGAGCCAAGCGACACAATAACTCGAAGCTAATTTTTCAGGGTCAGTATTTTTACTGGCCCATTCTTTTTTAATATTGCCATCACCCCGAAAGAAAACCTCGATTTCTCCACTTTTCTCCTTCTTTCCCAACTTTATTCGAATTTCACGAATTATTGATTTGTAAATTATATTTGTCAGAAGCAATAATTAATGAGAAAAAGATTCATTTCCGGAATAAATCTATAGAAATGCCATAGCTTCAACCTGGTAGAAGTGTTGGTAAAAATATAGGATATTAAGGATGCTCAGATTATAGTCTAATACTAAAATAGAAGGGACATTGATGATGAGCCGGACAAAACAAATTTTCAATTCCGGGATATAACAAATACAGAATGTTTTTGGGTGATTGAGTTACTTGAATTATATGCAGTTCGACAATAAGAATCTAAAATCCGGTATAAAGCATCCGGCAGCCGGCATGTGATCTCAGGGGATAATATGACAAGGTTGAGAGGCAGAAGACTAAATTTAGTTTTTACAATGATATATTTCATATGATAAATAATATCGATTAGAAGAGAGACAGAGTTATGAGAGATAAGAATATTTCACTCGGAAAAATAATAGGTATTCCCGTTAATCTGGATTATTCGTGGTTTTTAATACTGGCATTATTAACGTGGATGCTGGCAGCAAATTATTTCCCCCATGAGTTCAAAAACTGGTCAGTTTTATCCTACTGGCTGGCGGGTTTAATAACTTCATTACTTTTCTTTCTCAGTATATTACTACACGAGCTGGGTCATTCCGTAATTGCAAAAATATATAAGGTTAAAGTAAAGCGTATTACTTTATTCATCTTTGGCGGTGTGGCTGAAATTACTACAGAACCGCCGAAATCAATATCAGAATTCTGGATAGCTATAGCGGGACCGGTCACGAGCTTTCTGCTTGCCGGAATCTTCTATTTACTTGCACAGGCAGCTTCGGGAATTGATTACCTGACGGCTCCTTTACGATACCTTTCCTTCATAAATTTTTTGCTTGCCGCCTTTAATTTAATTCCCGGTTTCCCCCTGGACGGCGGCAGAGTTTTAAGGTCTATTGTATGGGGCGTTACAAAAAATTTAAATAAAGCGACTACAATTGCGGCCAATGTAGGCAGATTTTTTGGGTTCTTTTTCATAATGCTGGGTGTATTCCAGATTTTTCAGAACAATTTTATAGATGGCGTATGGATTGCATTTATCGGCTGGTTCCTGGAAAGTGCAGCGGTGTCACAGATCCAGAGGCAGGCGCTTGATAAATTATTATTCGGCCACAAAGTGAATGAGGCTATGGCAACAAATTTCAGTATCGTCCATACTGATTCGACAATTCAGGAAATCATTGATAATCATTTTATAGCGGCGAACCGGAGAAATCTTTTTGTAAAGGACAATGATGTTATTGCGGGGATTATGACTCCTGAACAAATAAGTTCTGTCCCTGCAAATGAAAGAGAAAACAAAACTGTAAAAGATGCGATGATTTCTTTAAAAGACATAACCAGAATAGATTCAGAATCCCCTTTACTGGATGCTATAAAATTAATCGAACAGAATGAGTTAAACGCAATACCCGTTACTGAAAAAGGTGAATATGTCGGTATACTTGACAATGACAGTATTACAAAATTCATTTTAAGCCTTCACAATCTCGGTCACTAAAGTGAAAATAGTATCTACTTATGTCTAAAGTGCGAACCATGGTTAACTGGTTCGCATTTTTTATTTTAAATCTGAGTTGAATATATGATTAAATGTAATGGTCAACTATTAGATTTCTTGAAATTAAAACGTTCGAAAGTTGAATGAACGAAATCAATATTAAATGGGATTGACTTACCAACCAGGTTGTTAAAATTATAAACTATGAACTTTAGTTCCTCCGGGTCTATATCCGCCAATAGCTAAATTAATTCCTGTTTTTTTTATATATTAAAACAATATAGAATAAATTAATTTTTGAAAAATCTGATAGTTGGTGGTGGGCTTTTACGTATCCATAAAACTTTCCTGAGCATGAAAAAACTGAAGCTTTTACTTATTGAAGATAACCGTCTTCTAAGAGAAGGCATCAAAATTATGCTATCAAAGCAAAAGGATATGCAGTGTGTGGAGACTGTGGGCAACGGTGAAAATATTTCGAAATTACTGCAAAAGCATAAACCCGATATTGTGCTTCTCGACCTTGGTTTGCGGAACCGGAATAGTTTAAATCTGGTTAAAATGATTAAAAAGAGAACACAGGTTACTAAAGTAATCGTGATGGATCTTATACCCGCCCAGGAGGATGTTCTTGAATTCGTTCAGGAAGGGGTTTCGGGATTTATATTGAAAGATGCGACGGTAAGCGACTTTCTGAATACTATCAGAGCTGTTTCAAAAGGCCTCAGTATACTACCTCCCAATTTAACGGGATCACTTTTTTCACAGATCGTAGAACACGCCTTAAACGGATCAAATCTTGCTGTTATAGCAGAATCGGTAAGAATGACAAAACGCGAGAGAGAGGTAATAGCGTTGATCTCAGAAGGATATTCTAATAAAGAAATAGCTCACGCTCTCCATCTCTCAACCTACACGGTAAAAAGTCATGTGCATAATATACTTGAAAAACTTGCATTAAATACGAGGGTACAAATTGCAAAATATGCACATGATTCAATTAAAAAAGACACTGCCGCCGGGGATATCTCCCTGATGGATGATTAGTCCCTTCACTCCTGAACAGCTAGTCCCTTTTTCATCCTTTTGCTCTATTGATATAGCCGGCGAATTATGATAAGGTATGATTATACGTAAAAAGGAAAAACTATGAAAAACCTAATTCTGATACTCATACTATTATTACCGTTTTCATTATTCGCGCAGGATAAAAATGAAGGCAGTGATACAAAAATGGATGAGGAAACCAATGTCTGGATGAACAAAATATCATCAGATTCTGAAATGCGTGTTAAGATGATGGATATGATGATCGAAAAAGCAAGCGTAAACAAGGAAGAAATGATGAAACTTGCTAATTCAGTATTGAGTAATTCCGAACTAAGCCAGATGATCATATCCGAAAGAAATGCAAAAGTCAGCAGAAGTTCACTTCAGCCGGAATCACGCGGAATGATGAACGATAGTGTAAAGCATAAGAAAATGACTCCATTGAAGCCCGTTCCCAGGAAATGAAGCGGGACAAAGAGGATTGAACTATCTCCCGGAGAGCCACATATTAGTTCAGTTGATCGGGCCGCAAATATTTGCTGATAATTCCTGATGGAATCTCGTTATAACAAAAAGAAAATGTTATGAAGAAAATCAGATTACTGCTAATCGAAGACAACCGGCTGCTGAGGGACGGAATTTCTTCTATCATAAAGACTCAGAAAGACATTCTTATGATAGCTGCGTCCGGAGATGGTAAGAGCACGCTTTTCAAAATTAAACAGCTTAAGCCGAATATTATTCTTCTGGATCTGGGTTTGCGGAGCCAGAACAGTTTACATGTTGTGGAATTAGTAAAAAAAGATTTCCCGGAAGCAAAAATCATCGTAATGGACCTGGCACCTGTTCAGTCGGATATTCTTCAATATGTAAAAGCGGGCGCAAACGGCTTCATACTTAAGGATACAGCCCTTAAGGATTTCTTAATCACAATAAGATCAGTAGCTGAAGGTTCAACTGTCCTTCCCCCGGTTTTAGTTGATTCACTCTTCTCTCAAATTGTTGATTATGCAGTTAGTGAAGGCAAATCCAAACTTCAGGAAGCTGTCAAAATGACTAAACGGGAAAGGGAAGTGATTTTACTGCTTGGCGGCGGCCTTAGCAATAAAGAGATTGCCCAAAAAATTCATGTGTCAACTTATACAGTTAAAAGCCATATTCATAATATCATGGAGAAGCTCACGCTGCATACCCGCCTGGAGGTTGCAAACTACTCTTATTCGGCGGAAACACTTAAGATAATCGCCAAAAGTATTTCAACCATAAATGATTAACAGATTAATTTATCAAAACATCACTCAAAAGGATTAATCCTTTTTTCATCCATTTGATTCATTTGTTGTGGCAATTTCTTTTAATATGTTTTCCTGTAGTGGATGAGAAAGAACAAATTCATATCCTCCTTAAGTATTTTGGAAATCATTGGGAATAAGTCTTGATAAAGTTATTGCAAAATAAAATCCGTTGTCTATTAATTCATCCCGAATTTTCACCATATAGTTTCTGGAATTTTGTTGAAGTCAGCAAGATAGTCGGGGCAAAGTACCTGGCGGCACCACTGGGTATGATGACTGTAGCGGCGCTTCTGCCTCCGGAATGGGAAGTAAAATTAATTGATACGAATGTAGAACCTCTGCTTGATGAGCATTTTGAATGGGCCAACCTGGTTTTTACGGGCGGTATGCTTCCACAGCAGGTTGGAATACAGAATATCATCAATTTGGCTCACCAGAAACACAAACCTGTTGTTGTTGGCGGACCCGATCCTACATCTCAGCCGAATCTTTATCAATCCGCTGACTACCTTGTGCTGGGGGAAGGCGAAATAACTATTCCGATGCTGTTAAACGATCTGGCGAACGGAAGTAAGGGAGGGGAATACACATCATCTGAATATGCTGATATGACACAGGCAGTTGTACCCAGATTTGACCTGATAAACTTCAACAATTATGTCCACCTAAATATTCAGTTCACGCGCGGTTGTCCTTTTAACTGTGAGTTTTGTGATATCGTAGAGTTGTACGGCAGAACACCGCGATGTAAGACTCCCGAACAAATGATTAAAGAACTTCAGGCTTTATATGATCTGAACTACCGGGGTCATATTGATATTGTGGATGACAATTTTATCGGGAACAAGAAGCAGGTAAAGGAAACATTGAGGGCTATAAAGGTATGGTCCCAAAAAAATAAATATCCATTTTATTTTGGAACTGAAGCCTCTATTAACCTGGCGGATGATGATGAACTTCTGAATTTGATGAGAGACGTTGATTTCCGGTTGGTATTCACAGGTCTTGAAACACCGGAAGACGAAGTATTAGAAAAAGCGAATAAGAAAACTAACATGAACAGATCAATTGTTGAGGCCACCAAAAAAATCAGTTCATACGGGATGGTTGTTAATGCAGGATTCATCATAGGCTTTGATAATGAGAACGGATATACCGCAAAAAGAATGAATTCCTTTATACAGGATACAGGCATCTGTACTGCAATGCTGGGATTATTATACGCTCTGCCCAATACAAAGTTAACCAGGCGACTGCAGCAGGAAGGAAGATTATTTGAAGAGTTTTCTGTTTTTACTGATACTAAAACACAAATTGATCAGGCATCCAGCGGATTAAACTTTATAACCCTCAGACCAAGGATAGATATCCTGAAGGACTTTGTTGACGTACTTGGTTATATCTATAATCCCGAAAATTATTATGACAGGATAATACACACCTGTCTGAATCTGAAAATAACGAATAAGTATAAACATAATTTGAAGAGGACTCTAAAGAATCTGAAATCATTTTCAAGGATTATCAGGCAGGCAGGCTTTAACCGGGTAACCGGAAAACTGTTCTGGAAAATGTTTTTTACTGTTCTTCTTAAAAATCCAAAAGCAATTGAATGGGGCGTAAGTCTGGCTGTAATGTTCATACATTTTTATAAACACTCTAATTTCATAATCGATCTTACAAATCAGCAGATTGAAGATGTCGAAAGCTGCGGAGAGGAAGTATATAATCGGAACAGACTTAAAATGACCAAAGTAAACGCAGCCAATTATTAGACCAACTGCCTTCAAACCGTGCTTTACTTCGCATTAATCCTCCCGAAGATGTAGTTCCTTTTTCATCCTTTAGCCCGATTGACCTGCAGCTTTACACTTTCTAGATTATTACAAAAGTCCCGGTATAAATTTTAATTAAAGGAGAAAATAAAATGAGTAAAGGCCAGAACACAAAGAAAGGTTCGAAGAAAGTACCTTTAAAAGCTTTAAAAGAAAAAAAGGCAGCTAAGAGAGATAAGAAAAATGAGAAGACTAATTCGGTAAGTCTGGATAAAAAATTCAATTGATCAACCGCTGTTCCCGGTAAGTTAACGTATTAATTCGATTAAATGTTTAAGTAAATAATTTCATAATAAGATGAGAATAAAGTGAATTTTAAGTTGAGAAATAATGCGGACATCAAAAGTCTCGCATATATGTTTATTACTACGATGCTGTTGATTGCTCAATGGCAATGGATAGGGGTTAATCCTTTTATTTATACCTGGTACCTTTTTATGTCGGTGGCCGTATCTGTTATGACTCATAACCATAATCACCTTCCGATGTGGCATTCCAGGAATCTGAATGTACTTACCGACTGGTGGCTGACAGTATTTTATGGTTTCCCCATTTTCGCCTGGATACCTACCCACAATAAAAATCACCACCGGTTTAATAACCGGCAGGGAGATGATTCCATTACATACAGAATAAGTGAAAGGAACAATTTTCTTACCCTCATTTCATATCCCACTATCAGCGGTTATTATCAGCAGAAGGCAATTGTCAATTACCTCAAAGAGATGAAATTAAAAAACAGATCGAAGTTCAGGTTAAGCATTTTCCAGTACGTTTTGCTTGTTGTATGGATCGGGGCGGCTCTGCTGCTCGACTGGCAGAAAGCATTGCTTTTTGTAATAATACCTCAGCAGGTATCACTTTTCAGCGTTCTTGTGTTTAATTATGTTCAGCACGTTCACGCTGATGAGGAGTCTCAATGGAATCATTCCAGGAATTTTACCGGCCTTCTTAATTTCCTGCTTTTTAATAATGGCTACCACACAATCCATCACCATGTTGCGGGACTTCACTGGAGTAAAGTGCCCGAAGCTCATAAAGAAATTGAACATAATATAACCCCTGTTCTTCTTGAAAGGAGCTTCTGGTGGTTTATTGCAAGAAGCTACATCTTCTCGCTCTTCATTCCCCGGTTTAGAACGAACTCGATGAGACTGGAAAGGAAAAGGAAGGAAGAAAAGAACGTTTTGAATGAAGAATCTTTTGAAAATTCCCGAGCAATGTAAAGACCTTTAACGATCTTTATTTGATTAACGGCATTTACCGTGATTTTATAAAACTTCCTGCTCATAGAGCATAGAAATTAATTCCGCTTGCCAGTCCGCTCACATCAAACTGAACTGAATAATCTTAGGAGGACTTACCCCTGAACCGGTTCTGCCTGAAGTGGATCCATTTAATTGCCTTCCAGGGGGTTAAGATACCGGTACTTATCCTTATTCAGAACCGCATAATTCTAGCATCTGAAATGCTTTGATTGGGTATTAAACAGAATGAATTCCCGGTGACCAGATTAAGTAATTGGTCTCCTTATGGTCAAAATAAGACTCAACTGCGCTTCACCTGCGCTTCAGATGCGCTTCAACTGCGCTCCAGCTACGCTTCACCTGCGCTCCAGCTGCGCTTGAAATAAAGTATAAATATTTCTATATTTCAGATGTTAAAAAAAGGAGAAAATACAATGGCAGCTAACAATTCATCTGTTTTAGGGATCCCAAGCGGTAAAATCGGGAATGTTATAGTAAGGATCCGGAACGGAAAACCCTTTTACTATTCCGTGCCTGCAAACGTCAGGATGAGTAAATCCAAAGCGGCTGTTCGGGGTAGAAAAAACTTTGCTACTACTATAGCGCTGGCTAAAACCGCGAATTCAACTTCAATACTTAAAGAAATATGGAAAAATGCGAATGTACCGGGTGTAAATTCCTACCAGAGACTTATAAAATATAATGCGAAACGGGTTAGTGATGGTCTGCTGACCATTTCAAATAAGATTACTCCGGAAGGACTTCCCCTGAAACTTAATTCGGCGGCAGTTGAAAATAAGAAACTCACTCTTTCGTTCGAATGTCCTTCTAGTCCTGATCTTTCATTTCCAGCCACATTACAGATCTTTCTTTATTTCGGAAATGAATCGGGCACTATCATACGTCTATTTAAAGAGCTATCCGAACCCGCTGCGGGTGGCAATTACAGTCAGGCTATAGAATTGGATGCGCAGAGCAGGAAACTTCTGACTCAGGATCCTTCGCCCGTAGTATTTATTGCGCTGGCAGGTGGACTGCAGGATAAGAAAAAAGTTTACTGGACCAGTACGGCTTCGGTGAAACTTTGAGAGTTTTGAAATAATCAGGCTGTATTACTGTTTTGCATAGTATTAAATCGAATCTGAATTGAAATGAGGCTGTCTCATAAGTGTCATTCCGAATTTATTTCGGAATCTAATTACTCGATTTCGAATCGGAATCAGAACCTGAAACCGGTTCAGGTTAACAATATCAGACTTTTGAGACAACCTCAATTTTTTACCTGCCTGGTGGATCATTTTGATTCACTCTATCTCCAAAATCACGGGCTAAATTTATTGCATATAGTTTATCTCTGAAAACTATTGCTTTTTGTAAATATTTCACCTAATATTTTACCCATTCCCCTATTTAACTGAGTAACGGTACTATACTCTGTCCATTTTCACTCTAAGTGTTGTGAAAATCCAGAATTATGCACGATTTGTCCTAACATGGGATCGATTAATTAATATAGATTATAGCTAATAAAATTAGAAACCTCAGGAGAAGTACTATGAAGTTGAAAGGCAACTTTTCTGTCTTAACGGTGTTTTTTGTCCTCTTTATTCAGTTTACTGTCCTGGCTCAATCATACCAGGCTGAAGTTAAAGCTTTGTCGAAGGGTGCAGATGTAATTATTACCGGCAAGGTGACCAAACAGCAGTCGGAGTGGGCCCAGAATAAAAGCAGGATAATAACAAAGACCACCGTCCGGGTGGATGAATATATTAAAGGAAACGGGATGAATGGGTCGGTAGTAATTAGTCATCCCGGCGGAGAGATAGACGGTGTAGGGGAATTATACTCGCATATGCCCAAATTTCAGAATGATGAAGAGGTGCTGCTCTTTCTGAAAAAGGATAAAAAGAGTAACGATTACAAAGTGTTTGCCGGTGATGAGGGGAAAATATCCCTTCTGAAAGATAAATCCGGTAAAACAATAACGGCTTCCAGAATTCCACTTAACTCACTAAAGGCTCAGATTAAAAGCTACACTGAGTAAAAGAACTAGCGTGCAGCAGTACAGCAGCAAAAAAAGTTAGGCTATAAAATTAAAATTTGAGGGCATTATGAGTTTTTATCTATATAAGAAAATATATTTTATTACAGCAGTATTTGTGTTTCTGTTTGCGACAGGAATTTATGCTGATTCAAATAATTCGTATGTATTTAACGGTACTACCGGGTATGCAAGTGTAAGGGACGGTGAGGCAGTAACTACGGATGCAAACCAGGCGGGCTACCAGTATTTCGATAATCCGGCATATTCAAACGACAGTATTTCTGTTGAAGCCTGGGTATACCTGCTGGGAGACAATCCCGGAGTAAAAATGCCGATAGTATACAGGGGATTTGATGACGGCTATAAGACTTTCTCAATGTATATTCAGGACGAGGTTGCTTATTTCAAAATAGGTAATGGAGCGGGACAGGTAAGTACAACAGGCCAGGCTCCGATACCTGCTTTCTCATGGGTTTATATAGCGGCAACCTATGACGGTCAGACTCTGAAATTATATTATAATGGTGATAATGTACAGACAGTAAGTGTAACATTAGGTGCAGGTCATGGTTCGGGACCAGGCGGCTTATATGTTGGTCAATCAAGTGAAGGTACATTTAAAGGGCTGATTGATGAGATCAGGTTATGGAGAATTGCACTTGGTGATAATAATATTAACGGTTCGGGCGGCAACGGTAATCCTTCAGAACCCTACCCTCAGTCGCTGTCGGCTTATATTAATGGCCAATGGTCATTTAACCAATTCACTTACTACAATGGTGTAAAATCACTTAAAGATTATTCTCCTTACAACAACCATCTCAGGGTATATAATATCGATCAGATAGTTGATGATAAACACCTTCCATGGTTTATTGTAAATTCAACAGGTGATGCACCTGATCTTAATCCCGGCGACGGTACCGCTGATGCAGGGAACGGACAGGTTACACTTCGCTCAGCTATTATGGAGGCAGATGCTCTTGCCGGTTACCAGATCGTCTATTTTTATATTCCCGGCACTGCTCCTTATGTAATTACGCCTGGAACACCGCTTCCGGCCGTTACTGAGGCATTATCTCTGGATGCAACAGTTCAAAATGGGTACGTTGGTATCCCGATTGTACAAGTTAATGGAACTTACGGAAACCTCGCCATTACGGGTGGAGGATCGACAATACAGGGATTGGCCATTAATAATCCGTCAGGCTATGGTATGAACCTTTCGACAGCTGGCGGAAATATCATTAAATCAAATAAGATTTCAGGAATTTCTATCAGTTCTTCCGGAAATAATATAAATGCAAATGAAATAACAGGTTCGGCCCTAAACGGAATAAATATCACTGCGAACGATAATAATATTGGTCCTGTATCAGCAAATAATATCCATGACAATACAGGATTCGGTGTAGCTCTAACAAATGCAAATAATTGCCAGATAACGAATAATACTGTTTCATCAAATACTGCTGGTGGAATATCCGTTGTCGGTAGTTTATCAATGATTGTAAATAATACAGTAAATCAGAACTTAAATTCGGGAATTATACTAAATAGCTCTTCTCAGTCTACTCTATCGCAAAACGTTATTTCAGGAAATACGGGATTGGGTATTGTGCTTACAAATTCAAATAATTGCCAGATAACGAATAATACTGTTTCGTCTAACACTGTAGGCGGAGTTTCTTTTACAAGCAGTACTTCAACTCTTTCGGGCAACACCATAAGCCAGAACTCGAATTTCGGAGTGAAATTGACTTCTTCCGTTAACGATTCGCTTTTTCAGAATACGATCTCCTCAAATTCGAACTATGGTGTTTTTATAGACGGAAGCAGCGGCAGTTTTATTTCTCAGAACACGATCAGCGACTACCTGATATCAGGTGTAGCAGTGAAATCAGGATTAAGTAATCAGATCCTTGACAATTCGATTTATTCAGCTACAGGTATTGGTATTGATCTGTGGAGTGGTACTCCTCCTGTAGAAGATGGGATAACTGCTAATGATGGTGACGATTCTGACACGGGCAGTAATAATCTGCAAAACTACCCAGTTTTGGAAATGGCTTATTCGTCTATACGAGGAACTGCAATTTCAGGTACTCTGAACAGTACACCTTCCAGCGTCTTTACGATTCAGTTTTATTCAACACCTCCTTCTACGGGAGGAACAAGGCAGGGCAAGGATTATATCGGTGAAGAACAAGTTACAACCGATATGTACGGAGGATCTGAATTCCTGGCGAACATTGAGGGTGTTACTGTGGGTCAGCAGGATTCAATAAGTGCAATTGTAATCGATAATTCGGGTAATACTTCTGAATTCTCAGCCGCAATTGCCTTATCGCAGGATGAAGGACTTCATTATAAAGTTAATACTACACTCGCAGGGATTCCCCTGCACTGGGCTGATGGAAAAAGTACATATTCAATTTCGCAGTCTATAGTAAATAAAGGATATGATGGCGTTATTCAGAGTGCATTTAATACATGGAATGATCTTGATCAGCTTACATATACAAGAGCCAGTGTTGATACATCAAATCATTATGGAGGTGATGCTGATGGAATTAACAATATAGTCTGGATGCCTGATTCAAGCAGCTGGGCTGATATAGTAGAAGTTCCTTCAAATATTATTGCGATAACAAGAGTAAGGTATAATGCTTTTAATGGTGAGCTTACAGATGTTGATATGGCTTTCAATGGCGATCCAATTTCACTCACTGGTCATGGACATTATACATGGAATATCAATGGATCACCGGATGAGCTTGATGTTCAGAATGCGGCAACTCACGAGGCCGGTCACTATTCGGGACTGGCGGATGTATACGATCCGGGTGATCTGAATTATACTATGGATTTAGGAAATAATAATGAAGATGCTACAATGTACGGTAGAATCGGCAATGGTGATCTTAATAAACGTACCCTTATGCCCGAATATACCGGAAATCAGTTAGATGTTACTACCTTTGACGTTGGAGGAATAAATTACATATACAGTCATCTCGGTCAGGTATATTATGATATAGTCTTGGTTTTCGACGGATCTTCCAATTTTACATCTCCTGATATACTTGATGGTTTTTCCTTCTCTCAAAAGGCATCTATAAGTCTGATTGACCAATTAAGAAGTCAGGATGATATCGGAATTGTCAACGGAGTGTCACAGACTTACCCGATAGGAAGTGATTTCATCAATAAGAAAAATATCCTCGATGGACTTACACCAAATCTGAATGATGGTAACCTTGCAGAGCGAATTCAAAGAGCGGAACAGATGTTTTCATCCTCTTCAGATCATAAAAAAGTTATAATTCTTTTCAGTGCAGGTGATATCTCAAATGTATCGTTAATTACGGATTCACTGAACCTGAGTCCTGATGTAAACATTTACACTATGGGTTATGATGAATACGACCAGGGACAGGATTTAATGAGCTGGCTTGCTAATAAAACAGGAGGAGATTTCAGCTCAATGCAAAAATCGAATGAAATTCCGTTTGTTGTCAACTTTATATGGATGAGACTGCTTGGTCTTGATGTTACCTATAACTCAGGAGCGATAAGCAGCGCAGTCTTTTCAGGTGCACTTACCTGGGACGGCGGATTAACCTGGGACGGCGCACTTACCTGGGACGGCGCACTCACCTGGGACGGCGCACTTACCTGGGACGGCGCACTCACCTGGGACGGCGCACTCACCTGGGATGGCGCACTTACATGGGATGGCGCACTCACCTGGGATGGTGCAGCACTCGATATGGCTCTAACATGGGATGGAAGTGAATTTTCTCCGGTATTATTTCCTCCCGGAGTAGTGCCTACTCCCGGCGTAATTCCCGAAGGGACGATAACGCCTGAAAATTATGACAGTGCAGCCTATGCCCAGTACGGTATTGAATTTGTCAATGGTTACGATTCAACCGGTACACCTTATAAGTTTTTCCATGTCAGGAATCCGGGTCGCGGTTCCTGGAGATATGGAATAATTGAAAATACCCCCCCGGATTCTGTGGAAGATTTGCGTGTTCATATGGCTAATCATTCCGATCTGCAGCTGGATGTCAACACTGATCAGGAACGTTACTATGTAACTACTGATCAAAATGGAAATATACTTCCGGATACGGTTTATATCACGGCTAAATTCTCCCGGGGAGGAGATTCGAATATACAGAACGGTCACGTAGTCAAAGTGGGTGAGCCTATCGATGATGCATTGGTCCTGGTAAAGGTAACATCCCCAAATTATGGACAAACAATAAGAAGACTTGTACATACAGGCAGCGGTACTTATACTGCGTCATTCCGTACAACAGATCTCGGTGGATATAATATAGAAATTATTGCTTCCGACGATAGTAGTTCGAATGGTTACCTTAACAGTAAATACCTGGCCACTGCCGAGCATTCAATCTTTGTTGCCCCCAGGGAGAAACCAACTTCTTTCTCGGGTAAATATTATATACAGATGGCTTTGAATAATCTGCTGGACATTATGTCTGAATATTGTCCTTCAAATAGAGACTGCAGTCTGGATAATAATACAAAGAAAGATCTTAACAATGCTATAAGTCTTTTAAGCACTGCACTGGGTTACTTCCAGCCTAATGATGATAACAGACTAAAAACCAATAAAGGATTATCATTTTACGATAATCTTACAACAGCTACCAATAAGATATACTCATATATCAGCAATGCCGATTTCGGCGATAAAATCGATCAGTCGATTGAATGGCTGAAGACCGGAGGATATATTATAGCTGCTACCTCAAGGGATGATGCGGAATTACCCGGAGCATGTGTGGTCTCCAACTGTGAAGAACTTCTTGCAAGCACTAATGCAGAATTAGGCAAAGCTCTGGATTCTCTTAAGCAGAGTAACTATGTATATGTATTCAACCATCTCACTAACGCTTGGAAATTTGCCCAGAATATGATGGGCGCCAATCTTAAAAAATCTGGCGGTGATGCGGTTGTTAATATTCCAAAGGAGTATGCTCTTTCACAGAATTATCCGAATCCGTTTAATCCGACAACGACAATTAACTATCAGCTGCCCGAGAAGAATCATGTAACCCTCAGGATCTATGATATACTTGGTAATCTGGTAAAAACTCTGATTGATGGTGAACAGGAGCCGGGTTACTATCATATTACCTGGAATGCCGGTACATTAGCAAGTGGTGTTTATATTTACAGATTGATGAGCGGTTCATTTTCATCCACCAAAAAGCTCATACTATTGAAGTAATTTTCTTCTGTCCCTGGATCCGGATGGATTCAGGGACTTTTTTGTTTTAAAAATTATAGATAGCTTTTGAGACACAAGAAATTATTTCGTCAGGTATAAAACTATTCCTCAGGAGATTTCAGCTGCTGATGAAAATCAGAATTTTAATATATGTCCTGCCATTCTTTCTTCTCTATAATACTTATGCGCAAAACCATATTGCCTTTAAAAATCTGACTGTAGAAAACGGTTTGTCGCTCAGCAATGTGACGTGTATTTTCCAGGATTCAAAAGGCTTTATGTGGTTTGGGACTCAGGATGGACTGAACAGGTACGACGGTTATAATTTTAAAATATTTAAAAATGACCCGGAAGATAGCACCAGTCTTATTAATAATTTCATCTATACTATTTTTGAAGATACATCGGGTATTCTCTATATCGGAACGCAGGGAGGCGGTTTCCAGAAGTATAACCCATTAACTGAATCATTCATAGACGTTACTGCCAGTAGTGTGGATTTATCTGCCGGAAAATTTAGTACTTACTCTGCACTCTATATTGATCCCTCGGGAGTAGAGTGGAGTTCTGATCAGTCTAAACCATCAGGTCTGAAAAGATTCGATCCGCATACAGGCAAATCTACAGTTTATATGCATGATCCAAACAATCCGGCAAGTTTAAGTAATGACAAAGTTCAGTCTATATACCGGGATAATACAGGTAATCTTTGGATAGGTACTGCAGGGGGACTTAACAGGCTGGATGAAAAAACCGGAAGGTTTATTCATTATCTAAACGATCAGAAAAATTCCAATAGTATATCTGGTAATATAATCTGGTCGATTTACCAGGATTCACATGGTACACTCTGGATAGGAACAACCAACGGCCTGAATAAATTTGATCCTGAAGACGAAAAATTTATAAGCTATAAAAATGATCCTTCCGATCCGACCAGCCTGAGCGATAACTTTATATTGTCAATATTTGAAGACCGGAGCGGTATAATCTGGATTGGTACTTATTCAGCCGGACTAAATTATTTTAACCCGTCCGCCCAGGTATTTAATCACTTTGCATATGATGCTGATGATGAGAATAGTCTCAGCAATAATACTGTACTTTCGATGTGTGTTGATACCAGCGGGGATTACTGGATAGGTACCCGGGGCGGATTAAACAAGTTTGATTTTTATACAAAGAAATTCAAAAGATTTATTTATAATCCTTCTGTTAAAAATGGAATAACCAGCAATTTAATTCAGACTCTTTTTGTTGACAGAGACGGAATTGTATGGGCGGGCAACTTTGGAACAGGTCTTGACGCCATTGATCCGGCCACTAATAAATTCTTAAAACACTTTCAGAATAATCCCGCTGATTCAAATTCGCTGTCGGAAAACCGTATTATTGCTATGGCCCAGGATAAGCAGGGATACCTCTGGGTAGGAACATACAATGGTGGACTAAATAAACTCGATCCTGCCAGCGGAAAGGTAACTCGTTATATCCACGATGGAAACAATCCTAATTCATTAAGTTCAAACAGAACCTGGTCGCTGGCGTTTGATAAATCAGGGAAGTTGTGGATTGGAACATTCGGCGGAGGTATTAATATATTTGATCCTGCCGACAACAGCATTTCGCATATTCAACAGATACCGGATGATCCTGAAAGCCTGCCCGATAATAATGTTGTAAGGATATTCATTGACAGGGATAATACCGTCTGGGTAGGTACGATGAAGGGACTAAGCAGATATGACAGAACCAGTAAACGATTTAAGAACTATGGTGAAAAAGATGGTCTTCCTAACGAGTCTATCTTTGGAATCCTTCAGGATAATTCCGGCGACCTGTGGATCAGTACTAATAACGGACTTTCAAAATTTAATCCCCGTACGGAAACATTTACCAACTATTTTTACCTCGATGGTCTGCAGGGTAATGAATTCAATCAAAGTGCGTATGCAAAAGACACGAAAACCGGACGTTTATTATTCGGCGGGAATAACGGTTTTAATGTATTTAACCCGAGAGATATTGTAGGGAATACATTTGTTCCGCCTATCGTTTTCACAGACTATACCAGGTACAATACTGATGATGAGGAAGGCAAACCCATTATTGAAAAGGGAATAGCCGTAAGGGATAGTCTTTTCCTTACATATAAGGATAATATTATAAATCTGCAGTTCTCAGCTTTAAGCTATTATAATAACTCCCAGAACCGTTATAAATATATGTTGAAAGGGTTTAATAAAAACTGGATCCAACTGGGTACAGATCACACAATCACTTTCACCAATCTTTCGCCCGGAAAATACAATCTTAAGGTAGTCGGTTCAAACAACGACGGAATATGGAATAATGCAGGCGCAGATCTGTTTATAGAGGTTACTCCTCCCTGGTGGAAGACCAAAACGGCATACGGCATTTATATAGTAATTTTCCTCGGAATTCTTTACGGGGCCAGAAGGATTGAGTTAAACAGACGCGAGCAGAAAGCAGAAATACGAGAGAATCAGTTAAAGCTTAAGGCGACAGAAGCTGAGAAACGCGCTGTAGAAGCTGAAAATGAACGTAAGACCAAAGAGCTTGAAGAAGCCCGGCAGATGCAGTTGTCTATGCTGCCTAAAAAACTGCCGCAGCTTCCTAATCTTGAGATAGCTGCTTTTATGAGGACAGCTACGGAAGTAGGCGGCGACTATTATGACTTTATTCAGCAGGACGGCGGTCCTCTGAATATTGGTTTCGGTGATGCAACCGGCCACGGACTGCAGGCGGGAATAATGGTTACTCTTATGAAGGGTTTCTTTACCTCCGATGCAGCTAAACTTGAGCTTAAGGATTTTATGAGTCATTGTACGGCAATGATTAAAGAGATCAAGCTTGGCAGAATACTTATGTCTTTCAGTCTTTTAAGAATTATGGATCATAAACTATCGATTACCAGTGGTGGTATGCCCCCGGTATATTATTACAGTAATGAGACTAAGGAAGTTGAGGAGATCCTTATCCAGGGAATGCCTCTCGGCGCAATGAAAAGATTTTCTTACCAGGTAGTGGAAAAAAATCTCATGCCCGGCGACACTCTTCTGCTGATGACAGATGGCTTTCCCGAACAGATGAACCAGAGTGAAGAGATGTATGATTACCCCAGAGTAAAAGAAAAGTTTAAAGAGCTTGCTGAATGTCCTCCTGAATCAATAATAGAAAGTCTTGTTAAGACGGCCGATGGATGGATGGGTGAAAGGGAACAGGCAGATGATATTTCCTTTATAGTTCTGAAGGTTAAATGAAAATGGAACCGGCAAAAGAAAAGGTTAGTAAATTTTCCTCTTTACTTTTTTAGAAAAAATAATATTATATTCACTAAAACCCCGATACACACTTATGGATGAGAACTTTAATCTGAAAATCAAGCTTCCTAATATTCCTAATATTGAACTGGTAGCCATTGAGGGACTTGAAAGAATGGGCAAGTACCTTGGCATCACTAACGAGAAGATTGGTGAAGCAAGAATTATCGTCAATGAAGCAATAATTAATGGGTTTGAACATTCAGGGGTAGAAAACCCCTATGTGAATGTCGAATTCCTGATGACAAAAGAGCAGCTGACGATACTGGTTACAGATTTCGGGAAGGGATTTGACCCGGAGACTGTGCCAACTCCCGATATATCAAAAAAAATAAGCAGTGAAAATAAGCGCGGATGGGGAATAAAACTTATGAAATCACTTTCTGATTTTTTGACAATTGAGTCAAACTCATCAGGCACAAAAATATCAATAATTAAAAACTTAACTTAAGAAGAAATATCATGGACGGTGAATTTAATTTACAAACAGAAAAACTAGAGAATACTTTCCTGATTAAAACGGAAGGATATATAAACAATACGGCAGGAGAGAAGATAGCTCAGTTCTTTTCTGAGAACCCTATAAAGAATGCGATCTTCGATCTTGAAAAATCGAAGGTCATTAATTCTATCGGAATTTCCTACCTGCTTGAAGTAATAGAGCAAATAAACGACGGTGAGGGAAAGATAATCTTTCTTAACCTGGATCCGTCAATCGAAAAAACATTTAAGATTATGGGTTTATTCCAGTTTGCACAAATGGCAGATTCTTTGGATTCAGCAATGAAAGAACTGGTATAATGAATCTGTAATAGGATATATAATAAAAATAAGATGGTATAATTATTTTGGAACAGAATTTATTAGTTGAAAAGCTTTCACTGCAGGCAGAATCGTTTCAGGAAGGATTTAAGCTCTTAACGAAGTCGGATTCTTTTGACGGCATCTTCAGAAATTTCGCAAATCTGCTCAGGGCAAATTTTATGATCACAAATCTGCAACTGCTTCATAAAGCGACTTCGAAAGCTGACTGGAAAGTTATAGGATCACAGAAACTGGATGCAGATGATAAAAAATACCTGGATGACCAGAAGCAGCAGACCATGTATTACACTGATGGAAAGTATAATGCTTCAATTATCCTGCCTCTTAACGACTCATCGTTTCTGGGTATCCTCCTTGGGAATAAGCTGTACGGCGAAGGCTTATCAGATTTCGATAAAATAACTCTGCAGATACTTCTCCAGGTATTTGCCAGTGCATATGAATCATTTCTGAATCAGAAAAAAGAGAAACAGTTCATTTTTAATCTCAACGAAAAAATCCTTCAGCTGAATAACCTGATCGAAACAGGCATTGATCTCGCGAAGTTTGAAAATCAGAACGTGCTCTATGAGATGGCCCTGGCAAGAATGGTATCATTAACCAATTCTTCGGCAGCACTTATAAGCATATCTGACGGTAATAAGGAACAGCCTGATAGGAAGTTTACTTTCCCCCCGGGAATCCAATCAGAAAGTATATTAAACAGCAAATATAAAATAGAATCCTCTTTTACATTCAGGGATATGTCGTACAGGTTTGTTCTTTCAGAGAAGGAAACACGGAAGGGTGTTATTGAATTCAGCGATCTGGATCAGATGCTGCTTGAAGCTATTTCCCGCCAGGTTCGGACTGCCATTGAAAATAATTTTCTCTTAAAAGAATCTCTTGAAAAAGAGAGGATTGAAAAGGAACTGCTGCTTGCAGCCTCTATCCAGCAAAGAATAATACCTGATAAGCTGCCCGTAATTGAAGGATATGAGATTGCCGGCGAGAACATTCCCTCACGTGAAGTTGGAGGCGACTATTACGACTGTATCGATATGGGGAATGGAAAATTTGCTTTGATCATAGCCGATGTTGCTGGAAAAGGAATTGCAGCTGCTTTGCTCGTAAACACATTAAATGCTTCATTATATTCATACCTGGAATTTGATCTTCCGTTAACGAATTTGGCGGACAGACTGAATAAGCTGATATTTAATGCCTCACCTCCCGATAAATTTATTACGTTCTTTATTGCTGTACTTGATTCCAAAACAGGAGATCTGGATGTTGTGAATGCCGGTCACAATCCAATCCTTCTTCTCAGGAAGGACGGGAAGCTGGATAAGATTGATGCCGGAGGTATAGGGCTCGGTATGCTTGACCTCGGTATACCATACGAGGGAGAAAAACTGGTGATGCATCCCGGTGATAAGCTTTTCTTTTATACCGACGGAATTCCCGAAGCGATGAATAAAGAAGAGGTGGAATATTCGGACGAGAGAATGATCGAATTCTTTGAAAAAAATGCTGATAAACCGGCCGCTGAATTTATAGATGGAATTGTAGAGGATGTTGGTAAACACGTTAAGGGGGAACCGCAAAGTGACGATATTACTTCGATGATCCTGAAGAGAATTTAATAACCAGTTTACTCTAATATCATCAGAGTAATGAGATCTTGTCATCCTGTCATATTTATATCTATTTTAATATTAGTACGATAGTCCTATGCACAGGCCATATTCCATATTATATAGAGCAAAGGATACCATAAAATCTGCAGCGGCTCCGTCACAAGTTGTGGCGGTACTATAGGTTACAACTTATCTGTCCGCAAATTTTTATATTATCTCACCAGAAGATCTATCTCTTTTTGTTTACAATACATTAGAGGGCAATGTTATGAAAAACGAAAAGTACAGAAGGCTTGTTGAACAACTACTGGATATGGCCGATATAAAAATAAACGGGGATCGTCCTTTTGACATACAGGTTCACAACAACCGATTCTATAAAAGAGCAGTAACTGAAGTAGAGCTGGGAATGGGAGAATCCTACATGGACAACTGGTGGGACTCAGCAAAACTTGATGAACTGATTTACAGGGTAATACACGCCGATTTGCAAAACAAAATTAAACATAACCTTAAAATTGCTATACAGCTTGCCGGATTCTATCTGATTAATATGCAGTCGCGCAGGAGAGCATTCATCATAGGAGAAAAGCATTACGACCTGGGAAATGATCTTTTCAAACTGATGCTGGATAAACGAATGAATTACAGCTGCGGCTACTGGAAGGATGTCTCAACTCTTGATGAAGCCCAGGAAAACAAGCTCGACCTGATCTGCCGGAAATTGTATTTGAAGCCGGGGATGCACGTACTTGATATCGGCTGCGGATGGAGTGCATTCGGAAAATACGCTGCAGAGAAATATGATGTGAAAGTTACAGGTGTAACCGTATCCAAAGAACAGGTTGTCCTGGGGAAGAAATTGTGCAAGGGGCTGCCAGTTGAAGTAAGACTGCAGGATTACAGGGATGTTCATGAAAAATTCGATAGAATCGTATCCGTCGGTATGATTGAACACGTAGGTTATAAAAATTACAGCGAATACTTTAGAACTGCGGCAGGGAATTTAAAAGAGGACGGGTTGTTTCTTCTTCATACTATAGGAGATGTCCGTTCAGCAAAAAACACAGACGCATGGACGCACAAGTATATTTTCCCTAATGGAATGCTTCCCTCAGTCTCTCAACTCGGGAAAGCCATTGAAGGTCTTTTTGTAATGGAAGACTGGCATAACTTCGGGGCAGATTATGATAAAACCCTGATGGCATGGTATAATAATTTTATTATGGGCTGGGGAATACTGAAAAATAAATACAGTGAGAGGTTCTTCAGGATGTGGACATACTTTCTGCTTTCATCTGCCGGTGCTTTCCGGGCACGCAATAAAAACCAGCTGTGGCAGCTTGTGTTATCAAAAAACGGCGTCCGGGGCGGCTACTGCTCTGTAAGGTAATTCTTTACAGATATTTTCTTCTGAAAGAAGAAAGGTTCATATAAAATTATTTTCTTTGGTGTGATATTTTGCATTGAGAGTATTTTCTTTCTGTCATTTAGTTTGTGATTGTCCGATATTTGTATTGAACGAAAGAGAGAGTGGATGAGGTTGTATTGCTATATGCTCAAAAAATTCTGCTGGTTGAAGATTTCGGTTTGATTGCCCTCGACATTAAGACTATGTTGATTTCAACTGGCTTTCCAAATATTAAAGTCGCCTATAACGGTCAGGAAGCAATTAATATATCGGAGATTTACGCACCCGATCTTATCCTTATGGATATTATGCTCGGAGATGGTATAAATGGAATTGAAACAGCCAGAACAATTTGTAAGGTTCATCCTATCCCTATTATCTATATTACTGGTTCCACAGATAAAGAAACTCAGAAAGAAGCAAGAAATACATCCCCGGCAGCTATAATACATAAACCCATTTATTTACCTGAACTTGAATATTCAGTTAAATCAGCGCTTGGGATAAATCCCGATTTCAGCATTCAGGCTATATAGAACTTGCCTCAATTATTTTCTTTGCGTTAAGGAGACTATGGGTTGAGAATCCCTCCGTGAACTTTTCATACACACTAGTTAATATCACTATCGTTTCTGAAGACTTTTCTGTATCAGCCAGAATTTTCGACAGGCTCAGAGCAGCATCCAATTCAAACATCAGGATATTTTGTTTTTCTGAGATCTTAATTGCTTCACGGAATAATGATTCAGCGTCTGCAGAATTACCAGGTGAGATCATATAAAGAATTTCTCCTTTGATTCTGAAAAAGCTCGCTAATAAAGGATTGCCTGATTCTATTCCTATTATTTCAAGTGCACCGTTTATATGTGAAAGTCCCTCCTCTAACATTCCAGCCTGTAAACAGGAACCTGCCCTGAGTGAAAGAAGTAGCGGCCAGAATACCGGGGGAGTTTTCAACTCTGTATAAAGGTTAATTCCAAGCTCGATTTCCTCAAGCCCTTCTTTGATCCTGTTTAATCCTACATTTGCAACTCCATAAAGCGCGTGGGCAGCGGCTTTCCATATCGGGAAATCATGTTTCTCGCTTATATCAAGTACAAGCTGTGCATTTTTTGCTGTTACTTCAGGTTCATCCCGCCAGAGGTGAAGAAGTCCTGAATGGAAATGGGCATAAGCATCGCTGTATGGATAGTTTAATTGTGCAGCCATCTTCACAGATTCTTTCGAATGAAAAAGGGAACGATCGGGAAAACCCATCATCCATAAACATAAAGAAGAGGTAGTATGTGATATTACCCCCGGATTATTTCCAAACCGGAACTTAAAGAATGTATAGTTCGCTGATTTATAAGAAGCAAGAGCCTTTTCAAGCTGGTTCATACCGGGAGCCAGATCTCCGGAAAAAACCTGACTATATCCCATTATAAGATGACCTTCGGTCTTTGCTGATGGATTATTTGCCTTTTCCGCAGCTTGTAAAAGCTGCTTGCCAATCTTTAAGCCTTTACCGAATTTCCCCATATATACATAAAAACTGGCCAGCGCTCTCAAAATCGAAAATGATTGTGGAATTTCACCATATTTGTTACAGAGGTCCAGGGCATGGTTAAAAACATCTTCAACATCAGGAGTACAGCCTTTAAGAGCCATTAGCACCCGCCCTAGTGTCATCTGCAGCATGATTTCCCGTTCGGCCCGTTCGGGGGTTGAAGGGACTGAGGAAAGGACGTTCAACAGATCATTCGTAAGCTCTATACTATAATAAAGCCATCCGCGTGCCTCGTACAGCAGCCATAAACAATCAGTCAATTTCTGCAGCTGCACTATATCTTTTTGTCCCAGCCAGTATTTCCATGAAGCACGGATGTTCTGTATATCAGTTTCAAGATCATTTAATGCTTCGTCTCGTTCATTTCCTGTGAGCCATTTCCACTGAACCTGTGCAAAATCAACAAAATATAATGCGTGTTCATGATAAACTGCAGCCTTAAAATCCGGATCCGCTTCTAATTTTTCTGCTGCATATTCCCTGATAGTCTCTAGCATCCTTAACCTTTGGCTACCATCCCCCCGGCCCGAACTCCGGATCAGGCTTTTGTCAATAAGTGAGGATAATAAATCCATAATGTCCGACTTAAAGCCGTTCTCCTCATCGGATTTTTCAGCTACCGATTCAACCTGTTCGAAAGTGCATTCAGGGAAAACAGATAAAAGAGCAAATAATTTCTGTTCTTCGGAACTGAGCATTTCATAGCTCCAGTCGATGGTATCACGCAGAGTCTGCTGTCTTTCAGGAAGGTCACGCGCACCGCCTCTCAACAGTTTAAGGCGTTTGTCCATGCGTTTGAGTAAGGCTTCAGGTGAAAATAAATTTATGCGTGAAGCCGCCAGTTCTATTGCTAAGGGAAGTCCGTCAAGCCGACTGCAGATCTCAATTACAGGAATAACATTTTCTTCAGAAATTTTGAAATCCGGTTTCACAGATTGAGCCCGTTCAGCGAAGAACTGAACAGATTCGTTTTTCAGGATTTCAGAAACGGCCTGTTTCAATGGACCTGTATCAGGAAGCTGAAGAGGAGGGACCGGGAAGATCTGTTCACCACGCAGCCGGAGAGGTTCCCTGCTGGTTACAATAAGTTTTAGCTGTGGACAGCTCAGAAGAAGGTCATAAATATGAGGGGCAGCCATTGTAAGCTGTTCAAAATTATCAAGAAGGAGTAATATCTTTCTGTTTTGTAGATACTTTTTGACCTCATCAAGCATGTTCCGGTCACTTATTTCTCTCAACCCCAGCGTTCGTGCTGCAGCCGCAAAGAGAGAGTCGGTATCCATGGCAGTGGAAAGATCAACAAAAAAAACACCGTCGTTAAAATTATCCATCAGGTGTGAAGCCAGCTGAATTCCAAGACGGGTTTTACCGGTACCGCCCGGACCGGTAAGAGAAAGTAAGTGAACATCCTCACGCTGCAGCAGATCACTTATAATTTCCAGTTCCTTTTGGCGCCCAATAAATGGCGTTATTAACGGCGGCAGATTATTCCTGATCCCGCTCTTATTTCGCTTGTTGTCGCTTCGGGATGGTTCGGGCTGTAAATTTTCTATTTTGATACTTTGAACTTCGGCAGGAAGGTGAATGCCGAACATTGAGTGGTAGCGTTTTAAATGTGCAGCCGCATAAATCAGTCCTGCCAGTCTTTCGTGTTCGGATATAATGACTTTATTACAATAATTCAAACCGGCGCTTACGGCAGCCAGCCAGTACTGTCCCCACATATCATCCGACAAACTCGAATACTTTTTCTTAACGAGGTCTGCGAATACAATTCTCCCGGAATTTATTACGGAACAGATACCTGCAAGTTCGATAGGAACGCTCTGCGGATCCATAATATCTTCAGCGGCAAAGCGGGTAACAAAGTCTATCCATTTTGCTAAAGAAACTCTTGTTAGTTCCCGAACCAGGTACGACATTTCAAGGTAGCAGTTATCATACATAAGCGGCATACCGGTTTTGAAGAGAGCAAAATCTATAAGATAATACCCGGTCAGTTCAGCAGCTTTGCCTTCAAATTTGGCCAGTATATTCCCTATGTTAAGATCTCCATGCTGAAATCCTGTGATAGTATCTATAGGTCTTACAGAATTCCAGAGTTCCTTCTGCTGAGCAAATACATATGGGTTTGGGAATACATTACCCTGAAGCAGAAGTGCGGGTATATTATTAGTTACCTTGCAGTTATCTTCAAGGAAACATTCGATATTCCCGCCGGGATTCAGCCGGTAACCGAGCCAGGAGGAAAGTATTTTCTGAGGATGGGCTGCCTGTTTGAAAACAGGATCCGAGTTCCATCCGGAAAGCAGCATTCCGGCTGTTGTTCCAAACAACGTTTCAAGTTTATCCTGCTGCTGATAGCTGGCAAGAGGACGATAATTGTTGAGAGAATGTCCCGCTATATCATAGAATATTGCTACTGAGTTCTCAAGTTCAATTCTGTCAAATGCCAGACCCGCAATGTGATTTCTCGCGAAGTCCGGGGGAGCCTGCTTAACTGCGGTACTATGCCTGGCAAGTTCATCCATTCCCGATTTATTGCTTTTATGATCGAGCTTAAGTACGAGATGACGAACATCATTGGAATCAGCTGTAGAAACACTCACCAGGAAGAGACTGGCGCCTGTCTGACCGCCTTTTAGTTCCTGCAGCAAGGTAACTTTTATTTTTTTTGATTCCTGAGCAAAGCTTAGTACGTTCTGATATTCAACGGGGAGAGAAAGAAATTCTTCTGCCAGATTGGTCATTGTGTTATGCTTTTGTTTTGTTAAAATTATTGCCTTCAGCCAGCGGAGATTCGGATAAGTATCGGCCGTGCTTTTAATATCCCTAAGGATTACGAGAAAATTCTTCAAGAATTAATAATAGCATAACCCGGGGAAAGATCAGTTGTTTAGTGTTCCGTTACTCTTTCATTACTACTCGGATTATTCGTGATTATTTCCATACTGAATTTGGATAAGCAGCTTCTGAAGATTTAGAGACCTTACCGAATCAACAGCATACTCGATGCGTCCTTCTTCACAAAGGCCTTTAATCCCAGCCTCTTCATAAGCACGGATGAATTCCTTTGTACATTCCTCTCTAACTAACTCAGCGGCTCTTTCAATTTCTTTATCCATAGCATATGTCCTTATTCAGTCAACAGGTTTTGATTTCTTTTCAACAAGTTCTCTTCCTATCCTGACCACTTCTTTTGCCAGCAGATCGAAATCCTCTGTCCTGCTGCGATGGTTAGCGATAGCAATTCTCAGGCAGTAAATATCTTTTAAAGTAGTATATGAAGGAACGGCTATTCCCTGCTCATGTAGTTGAAATAAAATTTCTTTATTAAGTCTGTTAAGTGTATCGGTATCAAGATTACCGGGATTAAATCGGAAACAGACTATATCCAATCCGATTGGAGCAATTAATTCCAGGTTTGGATCATTCTCTACCAGATTGCCGAAATACTTTGCCTGTTCAATATTCCGGTCGATCATTCTGCCGAACTTATTCAGACCTTGTTCTTTAACGGACATCCAGACTTTCAGCGCCCGAAAGCTTCTTGATAATTCCAGCCCGTAGTCAGAGAACCAGAGGTCAGCACCGGGAATACCCCGAGTTTCGTGTGCAAGGTATTCAGGTGTAAGTGAAAATGCTGCTCTATGTTCAATTGAATGTCGAACAAGAACGCAGCCTGCTTCAAAAGGAATATGGAGCCATTTATGAAGATCAAGGGCTACTGAATCAGCCTGTTCCATTCCTTTAAGTTTAGGCCCGGCATGCTTCGATAAGACAGCAACGGCACCTATTGCTCCGTCGACATGAAACCAGAGATTTTCATCACGGCAAATAGCTGCCAGTCTTTCCAGATCATCAATAGCTCCCGTGTTTATGGTGCCGGCATTTCCGATAATGCATATTGGTTTTCGGCCTGCTTCACGATCTTCTTTTATTGCTGATTTCAACAGATCCAGGTCGATGGTATAATCATTCTTTACGGGAATATAATGCAGACCTACCTTCCCGAGTCCCAGCAGTTCAAGAGCCTTCTGATTCGAACTGTGCACTTCGGTAGATGCGTACACGATAAGAGGCTGGGGAGCGTTCCGCATTCCGGATTCCCTTATGTTAAATCCTGCTTTTGTATTTCTGGCGACTGCCAGCCCGATAAAATTAGCCATCGAACCGCCGCTTACGAGCAATCCGCTTGAACTGCCAGGGAGTCCAAGCATTTCCTTCATCCAGTTTATTACCTGTTCCTCCACTAAAGGAGCAGCGTGGTGTCCTCCTCCAAGGTTGGAATTCATTACAGAGGCCATAAACTCGGCAAGGGCGGCAAATAAAGTTCCGCTTCCCATATACCACCCCCAGAACCTGGGATGAATATTTCCCATAGGGTAAGGAAATATTTCTTTAAGGAATTCTTTGTATACATCTGCGGATGGTGAGGGATCTCTGGGAACATGGGATTTGAATTTCTCTCTGATGTTCTCCGGCACCGGCTGCCAAACTGGCCTTTCTCCAACATTTTGAATATAATTTACAGCATCATCAACCATACGATGAGCCAGCTGACGCAGATCGTCCCAGCTTTCCGGATCGAGCGTTTCAAACGATTTCATTTTACTAATTAACTTTTTGGGAAATAATGTGCATAATACATAATAATTTGTTATTAAAATAGTCTTGACGATAGAAGAAATAGAATTCGTCAGCTGGTCTGAAAAGTATCATTCTTATCGACTTATTTTAGTGAGATTACTCAATAAAATAAAATTGACTTTAATTCAAAAGAAAAGTAGATTTTCTGCAACCCTTAGCATGATACAATTAACAACCGGATCATTATATAAAATCCTGTTGGTTATTAGTATCCGGGTTAATCTGGTTGATTTGTGGGTTCTTTAATGAAAATAAATAACCTGAAACATTTACATTAAGGTGCCGTTATGTTCAACATTAATCTTCAAAATGAAAATGAAGTGATTATCTCCGGTCGTTTTGACGCTGCACAGGTCGATAAAGTTAAAGGAGTTCTAGATGCCGTCTCGAATGACTGCATAGTCAACTTCCAGGACCTTGAATATATTTCAAGTGCCGGCCTCGGATCATTATTACACCTCTATTCCAGACTGAAAAATTCGGGACATTCGGTGCAGCTCAAAAATCTTAATAAACATGTCAGGGAGGTATTTAAATATTCAAAACTTGATGGCGTTTTTACTATCCTTGAATAATTTTTCATTATCCTACCAACTTCTTTTCTTCTGAGTTGTAATTAATTATGAACGTAGATGATAAGGATTTAGTCAGAGAGAGTCTTCAGGGAAGCAGGAAGTCCTTTGAAGAAATTGTAAACAGGTATTATAAGACTGTTTACAGGCTGGCTTTCAGGATATTACACGATGATGACAATGCAGAAGAAATCACACAGATTGTATTTGTTAAAGCCTTTGAAAAGCTTGGTTCCTATAATTCTAAGTTCAAATTTTTCAGTTGGCTGTATAGAATTGCCATAAATGAAACGCTCAATTTTTCTAAAAAACAAAGTCACCTGGTAAATTTAGAAGATGGTTATGCAGCTGATGAAGAGAATCCTGATGAAATATACCGAAGAAATGAGCTTGGTGAAAAAATTGAAAATGCACTGATGGAGATTGATCTGCTTTACAGAGTTCCCCTGGTTCTTAAACATTTTATGGATTATTCGTATAAGGAAGTAAGTGATCTTCTTGTAATTCCGGAAAAAACGGTAAAATCAAGACTCTTTACAGGAAGACAACTGTTGAAAGATATTTTAATAAAAAATAAGGTCTTTGAAAAATGATAGACAAAAGATATATAGAATTGATGAACAGGGAGATCGATGATGTGATTACTCCGGATCAAAAGCGGGATCTTCATCATTATCTATCTGAGAACGGTGAGGCCGCTGAATATTTTGATGAGCTGCTTTCTGCAAGTCATGCTCTGAACCAGGTATCTGATCCTGTTGTCCCGGAAAATCTTGATAAAAGGATTGTTAATTCAATTGATTTCACAAGGTATGCCCATCACGAAAAAAGGAAAAGAGTCTCCGGATTTATTCCGAAATTCAATTTCCAGTACGCATTTACTTTTGCAGCAGGACTCCTGGCCGGAATTTTCATTTATGCTCTTTTTACAATTACAGCAGAGAACTTCAGCCCAAAAGATGTTTCAGGTACCATAGGCATTGAAGAACCCGTCACTCTGAGAGAAATTCCAATAAATGTGAATGATATTCAGGGCAATATTTCGCTGAGAGAGAAAAATGGTCATTACTTATTTGAAATCAGCCTGAATTCGAGTTCTCTGGTGGATCTCACCATTTCCTACCCTGACCAGTTAAAACTTGAAAATTTCAAACCCGGTGTACCGGGAACAATCAGATTAGTTACAGCCGGTAATTTTATAAGAACTGAGAACAGCGGACCTCAGGAATATCTCTTTTCTTTTACCGGTACCAGTCAAAACCCTCCTCCTGTCCATGTTGAACTGAATCGTTACGGAAAGAAAATATTTGAACGTGAATTTGCTTTGAATAGATAAAAATGATGTGAATCCTTTTCAGGGAACCATAAACCGGCTCCCCGGAAATTGTACTTAGATCTTCGCCAACTTTTTCTTTTTCCAGTTGTCTTTATCATAGAACGGAAATTAAAGTATTCAAAAATATAATTTATGGAGGTCTGTTATGTCAGGAACAAAACGATTTAGTAATAAATCTAAAATATTTATAGGGGGGACTGTATTTGCCGTAGCACTTATTTTATACTTTGCGGCTTTTTACCCCTGGCCTGCAATCAATACAGATATGTCCGGCACAATAGGTGGTGTTGAGAAGGTTAAGAAATATCAGAAAGAGCAGATTAACGCTGGTGATGTAGCCGTTGAAACTGGCGACATCCAGCAGCTACTCCAGAACGATAAGATCCAGCTTTTAATAAATGATCCGAATTTCCGTACAGCAATTGATAATGAATCCTTCAGACGAGAGTTTAACAGGAATTTCGCATTCCGTCAGGCTATTACCAGAAGCGCTGTTTACAGAACCATTATGTCGAACAGGAATGTTGTAAGAGCATTTGAAAGTGAAGGTTTCAGGAATATAGTAGAGAGTGGTGCTTTTGCCAAAATGGCAGCTGATGCTTCTCTTCAAATGGCTTTGAGAGATGCTTCTTTAAGAACACAACTGGCTGGTGCAAGTTACAGCGTGGCTCTCAGAAGGGATGCCTTAAGACAGATTGCTTCCGATGCTTCCTTTACAGAAGCAATGCGTGATGTTTCATTCAGACAGCTTTTAACAAGCAGTGCAATGAGACAAATGCTCAGCAACCGTCAGTTAACCGAAGCATTCAGAACCGATGCTGCCAGAACAATTTTCCAGGACGCCGGTTTCCAGATGGCTCTCAGAACCCAGGTATTCAGAGATGCAGTTTCGAGCGAAAGTTTTATGAGAACAGTACAGAGTGATGCTCTGGCGAAATACTGGGACAAGGGTGATTTCAGAACCGAGGTATTCAGAACAGAAGCCGAAAGAAACATTGAGGCTCAGAGAAATATGGATGCTCAGAGAAACACTCAGGCTCAGCGCAGTATTGAAACAGGGAGAACCAGCTCAAAATAATTAACCTATAAAATTAGGGCTTTGTTGAGGAGAAGCTGTTTTGAAAAAAACAGTTTCTCCTTTTAATATTTTTAAACTCTTCTTATAACAAATAATATGGGATTCACAAAGCAGAATTTCCTTTTCGGATACACCAGCATAATTATATTTCTATTCATATGTGTTTTTTGCCAGAAGGAGGCAAGAGCACAACTACTTGAATATGACACCCCGGATATGAGATTGATTTATACCGGCGAAGCCAGTAAGTATCTCGTAACATATGCGGGTCAGTGTTATGAAAATGCGTTAAGGTGGAACAGTAAATTATACAATTACCATACTGACGAAAAAGCTACTGTGCTTGTTTATGATCTGAATGATTTTGGTAATGCAGGTACGGGAACTATTCCACGCAACCACATAATACTCTCGATTGCGCCGCTTGACTATGAATATGAAACTGCTCCCGCAAATGAAAGGTTTAATACAACTTTCAATCATGAGCTGGTTCATATGGTAACACTCGACCAGTCAACTTCAGGTGACAGGTTCTTCAGGACAATATTCGGCGGTAAGGTAGGGGAATCATCCGACGATCCTGAAACTATCTTATATGCTTTTTTAACTGATCCAAGAAGAAGTACTCCCCGGTGGTGGAAAGAGGGGATTGCGGTTTTCCTTGAAACCTGGATGGCAGGCGGAATAGGACGTGCAATGGGTGGATACGATGAAATGGTATTCAGAACGAAAGTGCTTGAAAATGAGCCGATATATGACCTGCTCAGCCTCGAGTCTGAGGGTACTCAAACTGATTTCCAGGTCGGTGCTAATTCCTATTTATACGGAACCAGGTTTATGAATTATCTGGCTTTAAAATACGGTCCTGAAAAATTGATAGAATGGACATCCAGACACGAGGGCAGTGATGCTTACTTCACATTGGACTTTAACCGTGTTTATAACCTTTCACTCTCCGATGCATGGTATCAATGGATTGAATTTGAAAAAGAATTTCAGAAAAAAAATATAGAAATATTGAGAAGCAATCCGGTGACGGAATACCGTCCGCTATCGGAAACTCTGGGGGGATTATCCAGAGCATTCTATAACAGGTTAAACAATAAAATTTACTGTGCAATTGATTACCCGGGACAGGTAGCCCAGATCGTAAGTATCGATACGAAAACAGGAATGATAGATAAGCTTCACGATGTGAAAAGTGAAGCATTGTATTATGTAACCTCATTGGCATACGACTCCTCGACGGGCACCTTATTTTACACAACTGACAATAACGAGTGGAGAAGCGTTTATTCTCTTGATATAAAGTCTGGCGATTCAAAGCTTTTACTGAAAGAGCAGAGGATAGGAGATCTTGCATTTGACCATGCCGATAGGTCGCTCTGGGGAATAAGACATTATAACGGGCAGTCAACTGTTGTTAGGATACCTTATCCTTACACTGAGTGGAACCAAATATACTCCTGGCCGTTTGGTCAGGATTTGTATAATATAGATGTCTCAAATGATGGAAAGTATCTCACCGGTGCACTTGCTGAAATAAATGGTCAGCAGCTGCTGGTTAAAATGAATATCGACAGTCTGATTTATGGGAACTTTGCCTTCGATACACTATTCAACTTCGAAAATACTATTCCAGCAAACTTTACTTTCTCCAAAGATGATAAATATTTATACGGCACCTCATATTACTCCGGTGTATCCAATATTTACAGGTATGATCTTGATAAAAAAGATATGGATATAATGAGTAATGCCGAAACCGGATTCTTCAGACCCACAGAAGTAAGCAAGGATTCGCTGCTTACTTTTTTGTACACGGCAAAGGGATTTCAGCCGGTAATGATTGCAAACGAACCGGTCTCAAATGTAAGTGCGGTAAACCTGCTGGGACAACAGGTGGTTGAAGCGCATCCCATAGTTAAGCAGTGGATCGCACCGCCGCCTTCGTCTGTCGATATGGACTCATTGATAACCCGCTGGGATGATTATACTGTCTGGAAGCATTTCGGCGTTGTTTCTTTTTATCCTGTTGTACTGGGTTATAAAGACTATTTCTCTTACGGCCTTAAAGTGAATTTTGCGGATCCCATAGGATTCCAGAATATAAACCTGCTTGCTTCCTATAGCCCTTATAACCAGCTGAATATGAACGAAAGAATCCATCTCGATTTTGTTTATTCCTACCTGAACTGGAAATTTGAATCAACCCTGAACCGTGCTGATTTTTATGACCTCGCCGGTCCTACTAAAGTGAGTATGAAAGGTTATTCGGCCGGACTTGAGTACCGCGAAAGTATTATTTATGATAAGCCCTTGTTTATGGATTACTCAATCCATTCGACCTTTTACGGAAATCTTGAGCGTCTGCCTTCTTACCAGAATATCACTGCTTCTTATGATAAGTTGTTAAACATCGGGGCCGATTTCAATTACAGGCATGAAGTAGCTTCTCTGGGTTCGGTTGATAAAGAAAAAGGATTTAACTGGAAAGTCAGTCTCGATAACAACTATGTAAGAACAACCGCTTATCCCCATATTCATAATGAATTCGACCTGGGGTTTGCCTTACCGATAAACCATTCCTCAATTTGGCTCAGAAGCTCTGCCGGCTACTCATACGGCAGCAGGGAAGAGCCGTTTGCAAACTTCTACTTTGGGGGATTCGGTAACAATTATGTCGATTTTCAGGATGAGAAAAGGTACAGGGAATACTATAGTTTTCCCGGGGTTGAACTTGATGAAATCGCCGGCACAAACTACGGCAAACTTATGGCGGAGTGGAATCTTCCACCTTTAAGGTTCAGCAATATCGGATTTACATCTTTTTTCTTAAATTATGCCAGGACTTCTTTATTTTCCACTGCGATAACTACAAATGTGGACTCAAAGGAGTTCCGGAGGTCATTGCTTGACTTCGGTGCGCAGATCGATTTCAGGTTTATCCTTCTTTATCACCTTAAGATGACATTCTCTATAGGATATGCCGCTGCAGTTGAACAATATCATAAACCTTCTGACGAATGGATGTTTTCACTTAAAATATTATAGTCCATAATGGTCAGAATATTAATCAGCCTGTTCCCGGTACTGGTGTTTCTGGCTGCCTTAATATATTTAGACAGCTTCAAACTGGTGAAAAGATCACTTGTAATACAGTCCATACTTGCTGGTATATCTGTTGCGGGTTTAAGTTACCTTATTAATATATATCTGCTGACTAATTTAAGTATTCACACCTCTACGTACTCACTATACATTTCCCCTATGATTGAAGAAACACTTAAAGCCTCCTTTATTATATATCTGATAGCAAAGCAGAAAGTTGGTTTTATGGTAGATGCGGCTATTTACGGATTTGCTATCGGAGCGGGGTTTGCTCTCATCGAAAATATATATTATCTGAATGCTGTTGATCAGTCTAACCTCTTCGTCTGGTTTATAAGAGGGTTCGGCACCGCGGTTATGCATGGAGGAACAACGGCAGTCTTTGCAATAATCACCAAAAGTATATCCGACCGCAGAAATGAATTCAAGCTTTCACAACTTCTGCCCGGATTCCTTTTTGTGGTATTGTACCACTTGTTTCCCGGGTTAATTTTAGCGATAGGGATACATTCATTTTTTAATCATTTTATTCTGGCCCCCGTAATACTGACCATGCTGCAGCTGTTAATACTACCCCTTGTGATAATATTCGTCTTCTACAGAAGCGAAAGGATCCTGAAGAACTGGCTGGAATCGGGACTTGACACCGATGTGGAACTTCTCGAACAGATAAATGATGGGAAATTATCAGAGTCGCACATAGGACAATACTTGGCCACACTGCAGAACAGTTTTTCTCCGGAGGTTATAGTAGATATGATAGCCTACATAAGGAATCACATTGAACTGGCCATTGAAGCCAAAGGAGTTCTGCTGTTAAAACAGGCAGGCGTTCCTTATCAAATTGATGAGGATACCAGGGCTAAGTTTACCGAATTAAAGTACCTGGAAAAAAGTATAGGGCAAACTGGCAAACTGGCAATTTCACCAATACTTCATACAAGCACACACGATCTCTGGCAGCTCTATATGCTCGAACAGAGCTAACCTGATATTTTATACCTTCAAATTTGCTGTTGGAAGAAACTCGGGTTTCTTTCGGGCTTTTGATGCCTGCTCGAAGCCGTAAGCTATTTTAAGCAGCACTGATTCGCTCCAGGCTCTCCCGAAGAAGGAAATCCCTACCGGTAATCCGAATACAAAACCTGCCGGTACTGTTATATGAGGATAGCCTGCAACGGCAGCCAGGGAAGAACATCCTCCGAGGAAATGGTCGCCGCAAACCAGGTCCGTCATCCAGGCAGGACTATCGGTCGGGGCGACAAGTGCATCCAGGTTATATTTATCCATTACGAGATCTATCCCTTCATCCCTGGTAAGTCTATGGTTCTTAACAAGCGCTTCGATGTACTCATCATCTGTTAACGGGCCTTTTGCCTCAGCCTGCAGGAAGAGTTCCTGCTTAAAATAGGGCATCTCCTCAGACTCATGCTTCCTGTTAAAATCAATTATGTCTTTAAGGGAATGAACAGGGGTATCAGGACCTCTTCTGTCGAGGTATGCCTTCATATCAGCCTTAAGTTCGTATAGAAGCACAGTCAGTTCGGAATCGTCAAACTTGCCGAGAGATTCAATCTCAACAGGATCGATAAGAACTGCTCCATTTTTCTGAAGCACACCAAGCGAGTCTTCGATTATTTTATCAACCTGGGGAAGGAACCCGAAATATTTTCGAACCACACCTATCCGTGCACCTTTAAGTCCCTCATCTGCAAGGAATTTAGTATAATCTGAATATGATACCCGATCTTTATTGCTCGTTGCCTCATCCTCGGGATCGATACCTGCCATAATGCCAAGCAGTGCGGCTGCATCCCTTACTGTTCTCGCCATAGGGCCTGCAGTATCCTGCGAATGAGAGATCGGGATAATGCCCGTTCTGCTTACAAGTCCTACAGTAGGCTTAATACCAACAAGACCATTAATAGAAGAAGGACTCACAACCGAGCCGTCGGTCTCTGTACCAATAGCAACAGCACAAAGATTAGCAGATGCACCTGCTCCCGAACCGGAACTTGAGCCTGATGTATTACGATCGAGTGCATAAGGATTTTTAGTTAGTCCTCCGCGTCCGCTCCAGCCGCTTGTTGAATGAGTTGAACGGATATTTGCCCATTCGCTCAGGTTTGTTTTTCCCAGCAGCAAAGCTCCTGACTTACGCAGCTGACTTACCACAAATGCATCTTTACGACGGTCTTGAACCCATTAGTGCAAGTGAACCGGCTGTTGTGAGCATCTTGTCTGCTGTATCAATGTTGTCCTTAATAAGCACCGGTATTCCATGTAAAGGACTTCGGGGACCTTTCTCCTTAAGTTCTTTATCCAGTTCATCTGCAATACTTAATGCTTCAGGGTTCAGTTCAATAACACTGTTAAGGGCAGGACCGTTCTTATCTATTTCTTTTATACGGGAGATATAAAGTTCAGCTATCGCCCTCACGGAGTATTTACCCGACTTAAATCCGTCAGATAATTCACCTACCGTAATTTCATCAAGTTCAAATGGTTGAAGACTGATAAATTTACCCAACCCCGGCCCGGCAAATGAAAGAGAAGGAAGAGAGAACGCGGCAATGCCTCCGGCTATTCCTGTTTTTATAAACTCTCTTCTTGTTTTATTATTTGAGGTTCCTTTTTTCCGGCTCATACATCCTCCCTTAAATAATTTGTTTATTCTTGGTTAACAAATCCCTGGAATTAACTGAATCAAATTATGTAAAATTGCATCCAAACTCAGATAATTGTTACTTTTATCTGTTGTCTTTATTTAGTTTTGCAGCTTAGGAAGTAAAATATAATGTTTCCTGAATAAAGAAAGAATATGGATATCCTTATAATACTGCTGGGAATAATTATAAGCGGGTTCGGTACAATCGTCGGCTTCGGGGGAGGGGTGTTCATGATTCCCCTGCTGGTTATAGGATTTAATGTTCCTCTTAACATAGCCGTAGGTTCAGTCCTGGTTGCCTTATTCCCCAGCGCACTTATTTCAACTATCTTTAACTGGAGAAAGAAGCTAATCGATTTTAAGACAGGACTGCTGCTGGAAGTGCCGACAGCTTTCGGAACGGTGCTCGGGTCTTATCTCTCGGTTATCATTCCCATATTTATACTTGAGCTTGTATTCGGGATATTTGTAGTTTACCTCGGTGTTACATTTGTTAAAAAATCTTATAATTCAACACCCAAGAATATCAGGGATACTGTCTTTTATAAATTAAATAAGATCGGACCATCAGTCATCCGGAAAACAAACTATGGTGCCTACCGGGTTAGTTTTATGATGGCGCTTGCCTTCGGGATCATTGCGGGGACAATGGCAGGTTTATTCGGAATAGGCGGAGGATTTCTTAAGGTCCCTATAATGGTCGGGGTTTTTTCCACACCCACACAGATCGCTTCGGCAACAGGATTATTTATGATTGTAATTACAAGTCTCACAGGCAGTATCAGTCATTATTTCCTGGGGAATATTCATTTTGGTTATGCTATACCGGTTGTCATCGGATTTGTGATCGGAGCCTTTGTCGGGAACTCTCTTTCAACCAGAACGGAAGAACATATCTTAAAAAGACTGATAGGGATCGGCCTGTCGTTATCAGGATTAGTCTTTCTTATCTATTCACTCTACCTTTAACCCGTTACTCAAAAGGCATATTGAAAACTGAAAAGCGGTATCTCCATACCCGGCGGAACGCCCCCGGATGAGGGGTCTGACTTAAACTGATCCCTGTAGTATTTGCCTATTGTTGAGCCGATAGCGTAACTCATAAAAGCTGCTGCTACTGCATCCGAAAACCAGTGCATCCCCCCGCGGTGAAGAGAAGAAACCCCGTACATCATATAAGCCACAACAGAATATCCTGCAATCTTAAGCCATGTCTTTTCCGAATAAAAAGAAGTCAGTGCTGATACAACAGCCATCGCCGAAGAAGTATGCCCTGACGGCCATCCCCAATATATGCCCCCTCTCATAAAACCAAATCTGAATGTTTTGCTTAATTCTTTCATATCTGTGTGATGCTGCCAGTCGGGATTAGGACGGCCCGTTACGGCCTTTAACAGTGAATTATAGAGGAAGGCAACAAGGCTCGATTGAAGCACTGCAAATGAGGCTGCCACAGCGCGGTCATCCTTTCCGAGTTTCCCGTAGGCATACAGCGATCCGCCTGTAACAAATGGTATGAACATTCCTGCACGAATTATCGGCATTGCTGCATCGCCGTATTCGGGCTTATCATAGAAAAACTTATGCACGTGATAATCAGTGTTGGTAGTTACGATTAATACTGTGGATGCAATTCCTGCAAGATGCAGATAAAGGTTATTTCCCTTAAAGCTGTTGAGGACGTTATTACCAATATTTCCGAAAAGCAGAAGATCAGGACGTTGGTTTTCGGAAAGGGATAAATTCTTTTCAATTAATTCATTTCTTCCGGGAGCCAGAACACGCAGGTTTGTACGGAACTGGGCGGCCGCGTTATATATGCCCGATGAAAGGAGCAGCATTAATAAAAGAAATTTCATATCACCCGATAAATTTACGGGGCTAAATTAACAAATAAGCGGCGATCCGGCAAAATGGCGGAGCATAGAGCGAGTATGAAAGAATATCTGAGCTTAGCGGAGTAGAATAAAAATAAAACAGGACGCCCGGTAAAAGTTATTTTCTCCGGGCGTCAAAACTACTAATAAGTGAAGGGGGTAATATGATTCAGGAATGCATTGTAATGTTTCTCTGAACCGGCTTTAAGATTTGTGTAAACCTTGATAAGGTCCGTATTATCTACAAATGCCAGCTGTGCTTCCAGGTCCGCTATATCCTGCGATTCGATATTCTGTCCCACAAGGAAAGCTTCGGGTATAGAGAGCTGTCCCTGCGCAACGAAGTCATCAAACATCTGCTGGAAAACAGGGTTCGCGAATACTCCGACCTCGTCAGTCACTATTGGGTCTTCAAGTTCATATCTGTCAATCAATCTTTTTACAGCATCCATATGATTTTGTTCAGAGGCTTTTATATTCTCAAACACATTGATATTCCAGGTCTGCCCCAGTACTGTATAAACATCTCTCGCAACTTTTTCCTCCTGTCTCATAAAAATAATTCCTTCTGCCTCTTCAGGGGAAAGTTCTCCCGGCACAAGTAAATTATCTTTGGAAACAACGCTGCCATCTGATTGGGTCAGACTTCCGGTAAGGTTATCACTGCACGAGGATAACATTAGTGCTATCACTAATAAATAAGCTGATCTCAATAAGTATTTCATAGTTTTTCCCATGGATAAATTAATAAATAAGAGTTCAGTGTACCTGAGTGCAAAGGGTGTGCCCGGCTAAAAGAATATAAAAGGGACTTAAAAACTGATCGTCTGCGTACGGACTAAAAATATAATTCGACAATTATTATCAAAATTCGACTAAAGAGTCGTACTGATGGGCGGCCCCTTAAAATGCAAAAGCTTAAAGAAGCTAGCTGAAACCTGGTAACCGGATTCAGATATTAATTTTATGATATTTGGAGAGTTACTGTGAAGGCATACAACAAAGAGACTGTCTCATAAGTGTCATTCCGAATTTATTTCGGAATCTAAATGTTCGATTTCGAATCGGCATCAGAACCTGAAACAAGTTCAGGTTGACAATTTCAGACTAATGAGACAGCCTCTAAAATTTTCTGATAATGTGTAAATTATTTCATTAACATCATCTTCTTTGTCTGAACGAAACTACCCGACTGAATCCTATAGGTGTAAACACCGCTAGGCAGATTTGAAGCATTAAAGTTCACTTTATATGAACCCGGTTCTTTTACTTCATTAACGAGAGTAGCAACTTCACGACCCAGCAGGTCATAAACAACAAGGTTTACATTTGTGCGTTCGCCGACTGAATAAACAATCTGGGTAGTCGGGTTGAACGGATTAGGATAATTCTGATCCAATGCAAAATTGGCAGCCTGGTTGATAACGATGGATAATTCGGATGAAGCATATGAAGAACCATCAAAATCAACCTGGTTCAGTCTGTAAACATAAGTACCTGCAGCAAGATTTGCATCGGTATAAGAATATGTCTGCGGCTGTGTGGTTGTTCCTGAACCTTTTACGAATCCGATTGTCTGCCACTCATCGGCAGTTTTACGCTGAACTTCAAAACCATTATTATTGGTTTCAGTTGCAGTTCTCCAGTTCAGGATAACATTATTGTCTTTTACGTTGAAAGTAAAAGATGATAATTCAACCGGAACGATATCGTCAGTAACGATTACCTGGTAGTAGGATACGCCTGTATTTAGTGCTCCTACGGAGTTAGTTTGAGTTGAAGGAGGGGGAACACTGTAAGTAGGACTCCAGTCCCAGCCTACTCCACCAACTTGTTCTCCGAATGAACAGGGGACAGGATAGGGAGTAACTCCCTGGTCATTATAATAATTTGAATTAACATCCCACTGAGCATATATCAGGTAGTACATACCTTCCTGGAGATCATAATCTATAGGTCCTGAACTGTACCAGCCTTCACCCGGTCCATCGGTAACATCCGTTGAACTTACAAGGTCATAAGTACCAAGAAAAGCTGCTCCTTCATAAACAAGGAATTGAATACTGGCTGAACTTACAGGGTTCATATATGACCTGTGCTCTATCAGTTTTTTTGCTGTAGTGCAATGAAAAACATTTCCTCGGCCCCTTACTCCTGCTGGTCCGAAAATAAATGAGTTTCCTCCAAAAGTTTCCTCTAATGGAGTTTCAACAAGGGGATTGGGGTTAGGATTGATCTGGTATGTTGCATATTTGTCAATTTGCTGAACAGACGACTGACTGTAAACAGTCGAAAAGCAGACAAATACCACCAGGAGCGAAAATAGAAATGTAACAGTTTTGATGCGCATGAGACCTCCGGTTTGATGATAGATACAATTAATTAGAATGAATTGATTTTTTCACTTCATTTAAATATTCAAACCAATCAGGAAAATGCCGGGATATATGTTTTAAGGCGATGAATCAATGGATTTATAATATGCAAAAAAAATAATTAGTGCAAGAAAAAATCTCTTTAAATGAAAAAAATAATTGTGGACTTATTTTTAGTGTTAGAGGTGTCGCGGGAATTGATTGCAGCATTATCTTACCTTTTTTTGTATTATTTCATTCTTGTGGAACCCGGTAAAAAGTAAGTTTGAGAAAATAGTTTATGCCGAGAAAACTTTACTGCTGAAAAATTAAGCAAGTGTGACAAAATGTCATACAAAGGTTGAACCCGTTTTAATACTGGTAGTAATCCGCCTTTAGTCCGCCTTTTGAACTCAAAATGAGACACTTTTTTACTGCGAAAAAATGCAATTTTCGAAGCTTCTCTACTATTGAATAATTAAACAGTATGACAAAATGTCATACTGTATTTCGGCAGAAAACTCTGAATACAACCCTAAAAAATCCTCTCTTTAATTAAAGTCTATACATTCACAGATTTCATTGCAGTCTCGGGATACCTTAATCCGCTTGCTGCGTCCATCGGGAAGATATCCTCAATCTGCTTCAGCTCATCATCAGTAAGTTTGATATCTGCCGCCTTAATATTCTCTTCTATGTGCTTAATCTTTGTGGTTCCGGGAATCGGTACAATGTCTTCTCCCTGGGTCAGTACCCACGCAAGTGCCAGCTGAGCCGGAGTAACGCCCTTACTCTTAGCAAGCTCTTTTACTTTATCTACAAGCTGAAGATTTTTCTGAAAATTTTCTCCCTGGAACCGCGGTGAATATTTCCTGAAATCATTTTCACTAAAGTCATCAGGACTCTGAAATCTTCCGGTTAAAAATCCTCTGCCAAGAGGACTGTAGGCCACAAACCCAATTCCCAATTCTCTCACTGTCGATAAAATCTCAGCCTCGGGGTCGCGTGTCCACAGCGAGTATTCAGTCTGCAGTGCAGTAACCTGATGCACCTTATTAGCCCGCCTTATTGTACCTGGTGATGCCTCCGACATCCCGAGAAATCTTACTTTCCCTTCTTTAACAAGCTCTGACATAGCTCCAATTGTATCTTCAATCGGAGTATCCTTGTCAACTCTGTGCTGATAATAAAGATCAATATGATCAACTCCCAGCCGCTTCAGTGAAGCCTCGCAGGCCGACTTCACATACTCGGGTTTTCCGTTTATCCCGCGCGCCTTCGGATCCTCTCCGCGTACTATACCGAATTTCGTTGCAAGTATTACCTCATCCCTGATGCCTTTTAAAGCTTTACCCACAAGTTTTTCATTTTTATAAGGACCATACATATCTGCCGTATCAAAAAAGTTTATTCCAAGATCAAATGCTTTATGTATGGTTTCAATTGATTCAGATTCTTCTGCATGTCCGTAAAATTCAGACATTCCCATACAGCCAAGCCCTATAGCTGAAACTTCCGGGCCTGTCTTTCCTAATTTCCTTTTTTTCATACTAAAACCTCTTGTTATTCTCCTGTAAAATATAACCAGAGATTATCCACCCTTCAAACTGTGAACCATAACCCTGGCCTTTTTATGAATTAAAAAGATTTATTACTTATGCATTAATCTTTAACACCTTTAAGTTCTGATTCAAGCATATTTATGATCTTAAGCTCAAGTTTTACCGGTGTGGTAAATGTTTCGAGTCCTTTAATGATTTCATATTTATCATCATTATAAAGTCCACGTAATTCCAGTCCCTTAAGGACGTGATGAACTCCTTCTTTAAGATGGACTGATTCCTTATTTGAAATAAAAGCTTTAAGCAGCGGGTAAACAGAATCGCGTCCTATTTCAATCAGGCCTTCTGCTGCAAGCCACCTTACATCGAATTCTTCATCTTCAAGTGCATTTATCAGGATAGGTATTGAACTCTTTGTACCGATCTCACTTATTGCTTTTACAGATTCCCATCTTGCAAGATGTTTTTCAGCTCCCTGCAGTTCGAGAAGATAGTCGAGCGCCGGGTTGCCCATTTTGACCAGTTCATAACGTGCTTTCTGTCTGATAATACCGTTATTGTTGTAAAGGTCTTTAATTAATTCTTCTATTGTCTTTGACATTATTTATAACTCCGTTTTTTTGTTTTCTCATTAGACTATTTAAACCACAATTGGGTCCGGGGTAGTGATGCAGAACAAAGTGTGCCCGGGGTTGGAGAAGGGAGTGCGAATGTTGTAAAGAATTCCGCCGACATCTTTAAGGAAAATAATTCTTGCTTCTAAAGCAGTATTTTATAAAGTTAAACAAACGAATTCATCTCATTTATATCTCTGGGGAGATTATGAAGAAATTCTACTTTTTATCCGCAGTCCTTGTTTTATCCTTCACCTTAATTTTTCCTTCATTTGCACAGAGCAATAACAATAATGGCATTCAGTCCAACGTTGTGAACACAAGCTCTTCCGGAACCACGATTGAATTTACCCTGAATAACTACACCCAAAGGATCGTAGAGATTGATGGTAATTCAACTGTGCTTTATACCATTCCCGGAAGTGTCTGCCTTATGGATAAAGGCTTTCCGCAGCTGCCGGTGCACCGTGCAAGCATAATTATTCCTGACCTGGCAGGAATGAACTACAGGATTATTTCACAGGAATTTAATACTATCCAGACTATACCGGTTACTCCTTCCAAAGGCCACATAACAAGGAATATCGATCCTGAAAGTATACCATACACATTCAGCAATATATATAACCGGGATACCTGGTACCCCGAAAACAGTGTATCGCTGGAAGACCCTTACGTGGTGAGAGAACTAAGAGGACAGACAATACAATTTAACCCGATGCAGTATAATCCTGCTCAGGGTAAGCTGAGGATCTGCACAAAAATTACTGTTGAGATATACGCAGATCAGTCGGTTCAGGCAGTTAACCCTCTTGTAAGGACCAGTCCTTTCACAGGAGTCTCACGTTCATTTACTGATATTTATAAGAGCCTGTTCATAAATTACGGTGCTCCCGGTTATGATTATGTTTCGCTGGATGAGGCAGGAAGACTGCTTATCATATATCCATCTGCTTACGCTTCTAATATTACTCCTTTCTACGACTGGAAGATAGAAAAAGGCATCACAACCATTACAGCTGAGTACCCAACCGAAACGGGTTCGGGATCATCTTCGATAAAAAGTTATATTCAGAATTTATACGATTCTCCCGAATGGATTAACGTTTATTGTCCTGGTCGGTGAATCAGGTCAGATCCCTACAATGAGCGGAACTTTTGAAGGAGCCCCGTCAGACCCCTGCTACGTAAAGCTGGCGGGCAGTGATGCGTATCCCGATGCTTTCATTTCACGTATTTCACCTTCGTCTGCATCAAACCTCGATTATATACTCTACAAGTTTATTAAGTATGAAAAATATCCGGATACAGGTCCCGATGCCGGCTGGTATTTAAAAGGAACGGGTGTGGCAAGTAATGAAGACGGCGGTACAGGATTTTATGACTGGGAACGTATGAACCTTGTGAGGGATATGCTGATAGATAACCTTTTCTTTACGAACGTGGACCAGATATATGATCCCGGTGCAACAGCCTCGCAGGTTACTACTGCTCTGAATGACGGCAGAAGCGTAGTTAATTATATTGGCCATGGTTCGGGCACATCCTGGGGTACAACCGGATATAGTGTATCTAATATTGCCGCACTTTCAAACGAATACAGAAATCCTTTTGTGCTGGATGTCGCCTGCGATAATGGTGACTTTACAATGAACGAATGCATGGAAGAAGCCTGGGTAAGGGAAGGTAGTCTTGCCGATCCCAAAGGTGCGATCGGTGCCTTCGGTGCTTCCACGCTTGCAAGCTGGGTCCCTCCCTGCGATATGCAGAACCACGCAATGTTCCTGCTTACAACAAGAGCAAAGCAGACTGTAGGCGGTGTTTGCTTTAACGGGGTCATGTATGCAATGGATCAGTGGGGAGGCAGCAGCGGCGAAGCCTTAAAGCTGATGGAACAGTTCAATATTATGGGCGACTGTTCTATGATGCTTACGCTCGGTATGGAACCTGATTCTACAGCCCCGGACCAGATAACGGATCTTACCGCGGTTGATCCGACTTCAAATTCAATAACACTTAACTGGACTTCCCCATATGACTCTTCTTTCGGAGGAATTATTAGTTATGATCTGAGATATTCATCAGATCCGATAGTTACTGAAGAAGATTATGGAAATGCAAATTCAGTCATGGTTCCCGGCGGACCTGATTCGGCAGGAGTAGCTAAGAGCTATTCACTTCACAATCTCGATTTTTCTACCGGGTATTACTTCGCCATAAAAGCTTCTGATATATGGGGAAACAAATCAATTATGTCGAATGTACCCGTGGAAACAACCTGGCAGGCTCCCGAGATCTCTGTTACTCCCGATTCTATGTATTGCCTGCTGACTTCAGGATCCAGCTTCAGCGATTCGATAATGATCTCTAATGTTACTGTTGATAACTCTACTCTTGATTATACAGTTGAACTTACGAACAACACATTTCCCGGTGATGTGACTGCAAGGTTAATTCCTGTCGGTAATGAATCGTTAAACGAAGGACCAAAAGATAATCCCCTCGAAACCCAGGGAAGGAATATCAGAGGGTCTGGCGGTCCAGATCTGTTCGGTTACGAGTGGATCGACAGCAATGATCCGCAGGGACCAATCTACAGTGGAATGATATATCCGCCACAGGAACTGAAGTAACCGGGTGGACTCCTACCGGCACATTCGATCCGATGGATGAGGGTGTGGCAGGACCTATCCCGATCGGTTTCAATTTCAAATTCTATGGTGAAACCCAATCCGGTGTTTATGTAAGCTCGAACGGCTTCATTTCATTCGAAAATATTACAGATAATACTTATACAAATGACGGTATCCCCACCGCCGGAATGCCCGATAATATTATCTCCCCGTTCTGGGATGACCTCGACGGCAGCGGAGGGGGAACAGTCTACTATCAGCAGACCGCTGATAAGCTTATCATCCAGTATACTAACTGGCAGCGCTATCCTTCAACAGGTTCGCTTACATACCAGGTTGTTCTGCAGTCGAACAACAAGATATATTTCTACTATAATAATATGGCCGCAACATTGAACTCCGCTACAGTAGGGATTGAAAATACGGACGGTTCAGACGGACTGGAGGTTGCATACAATTCAACGTATGTTGAAGACGGCCTTGCCGTTATGTTCTCAGCAGAACCCGAATGGCTTATCACAAATAATTTCTCCGGCACTATCTACAACGGAAATTCGTATGCACTTGTCCTGGATTTTATAACTGAAGGACTCGAACCGGGTAATTACTCAATGGATGTTGTTGTTTCAAGCAACGATCCTCAAAATCCGCAGATAACAGTCCCTGTTACTATGCAGCTTGGTGAAGTCCCGGTTGAACTGATCTCATTCACTGCAGAGAATAACCAGGATGCTGTGGTTCTCAGATGGAATACCGCCACAGAAAAAAATAATATGGGATTCGACATCGAAAGGAAAGCGGTAAAACCCGGAAACCTGGTACCCGGTACCTGGAAAAAAATCGGATTCGTTCAGGGAAGCGGTACTACTACTGAACCGAGAATATATTCATTCAAAGATGCCGATGCGGGTGACGGTTCGGTTTTATACAGACTGAAACAGATTGATCTGGATGGTACAATCAGTTACTCAAAGCAGATTGAAATAGAAGTGAATACTCTCCCGACGAAATTTGCTCTTTCACAGAATTATCCCAACCCGTTCAACCCTTCTACTGCAATAAAATATGATGTGCCGGTTCAGTCCCTGGTTACATTAAATATTTATGATGCGCTGGGCAGGCTTGTAAGATCACTTGTTTCTGAAGTGAAAGACGCGGGAAGATATACTATATCCTGGAACGGAAGGAACAATTATAATGAGCCTGTAGCTTCAGGATTTTATATCTACAGGATCAAAGCAGGAAATTTCTCAGCAGTAAAGAAAATGCTGATGCTGAAGTAGCAAAACAACCCCTGATTCCCCAAATACCAATGCCGGCAGTCTCCCCCTGCCGGCATATTTATTTTTCCCGGAAGTCATCTGAATTATTTTTTTACCATTCATCATTTTAACATAGAATTAGTAGATTTGCTTTACTAATTTAGGACCCGGAACAGGGGAATGTTGAATTCAGTAAAAATACGCATTGACAGTTACTTACTTACATATATCAAATCAAATTATCCATTCACTATTTGTAGTTATAAAATGAAGAGATTAATTAATATTTCTATAGTTCTTTGTATCCTTTTCTCCGTCGTAATTACCGCGCAGGATAAGGATAACAAAGATTCCACTCTTGCAGAAACAGTAGCCGGATTAAAATGGAGGAGTATAGGACCTGCATTTACATCCGGCAGAATTGCAGATTTTGCAGTAAATCCTCAGAATCATGCAGAATATTACGTTGCCGCAGCCAGCGGTCATATCTGGAAAACCAGTAACGATGGAATTACTTTTGAGCCGGTGTTCGATAAATACGGCGCTTATTCGATCGGCTGTCTCGCCATAGACCCGAATAACCCTTACATTGTATGGGCAGGAACAGGTGAGAATAACCACCAGAGAGCTCTCGGCTACGGAGACGGCATTTACAAAACCACTGATGGCGGAAAATCCTGGAAAAATATGGGATTAAAAGATTCTCGTCAGATAGGTGAGATCGCCATCGATCCACGGAATTCCAATATTGTTTTCGTTGCCGCAGAAGGTTCGGTATGGGGACCCGGAGGCGACAGAGGATTATATAAAACTGAAGATGCCGGTAAAACCTGGAACAAGATACTTGATATTAGTGAGAATACGGGCGTGAACAATGTGATCTTCGATCCGCGTGACCCTGATGTTATGTATGCAACTTCCGAACAGAGAAGAAGACATGTTTATACGAAGATCGGCGGCGGTCCTGAGTCGGCAGTTTATAAATCAACCGATGCCGGCAAGACCTGGGATAAAATAATGAAAGGTCTTCCGTCAGTCGATATCGGAGGGATGGATATCGCGTACGCACCTTCAAATCCCGATATTCTTTATATCATTATGGAAGCTGCCGATGGTAAGAGCGGTTTCTTCAGATCAACTAACCGGGGTGCAAGCTGGGACAGGATGAGCGATTACGCTTCTTCGGGTCAGTACTTTAATGAAATTTATGTTGACCCTAAAAATCCTGATAAAGTTTTTTCAACAGAGACCTTTTCAAAAGTAACCCTGGACGGCGGAAAAACCTGGAAAAATGTAGGCAACAAAGACCGCCACGTTGACGACCACGCAATGTGGATCGACCCGAATTATACCGATCACTTTTTAATCGGCGGTGACGGCGGGGTATATGAAACTTATGATGACGGCAAGACTTTCGACTTCAAGGAAAATATTCCCATTACCCAGTTTTATAGAGTGGCTGTTGATGATGCGGAGCCTTTTTATTATGTGTACGGAGGAACCCAGGATAATAATAGTATGGGCGGTCCTTCGGCTACAATAAGTGAAGACGGGATCGTTAACAGTGACTGGTTTATTACAAACGGCGGCGACGGGTTCTGGAGTGCAACCGATCCGGAAGATCCCAACATTGTTTACGCTGAGGCACAGTACGGAAATATGGTCCGTTACGACAAAGCCAGCGGAGAATCAATTTTTATTCGTCCCGAACCCGCAGAAGGTGAATTAACATATAAATGGAACTGGGATACACCTCTGTTTGTAAGTCCGCACAGCCATACGCGACTTTACTGCGCTGCAAACAAGGTATTCAGAAGCGACGACAGGGGAGACACCTGGCAGGAAATTAGTCCTGACCTTACTGCACAGCTCGATCGCAACCAGTGGCCTGTTATGGGCAAGTACTGGAGTGTTGATGCAGTAGCAAAAGACAAGTCGACTTCACTTTTTGGAACTATCGTCTCCCTTACCGAATCGCCTGTTAAAGAAAACCTGCTCTATGCCGGAACTGATGACGGCGTAATCCAGGTTTCCGAAGATGCAAAGACATGGAGAAAGATCGATGAATTCCCCGGCGTTCCAAAGTATACTTATGTAAGTGATATCTGTCCTTCAAAGTATGATGAGAATGTTGTCTTTGCCTCATTTAATAATCTTAAAAGAGACGACTTCAAACCCTATCTTCTGAAAAGCACCGATAAAGGAAAATCGTGGACATCAATTGCAGGCAACCTTCCTGAAAACGGAAGTGTTCATACTATAGAGCAGGATTTCGTTAATCCCGATCTCCTTTTTGCAGGCACAGAATTCGGGATCTTCTTCTCCACCGACGGCGGCGATGTATGGACACAGCTTAAATCAGGTATACCAACAATTGCTGTAAGGGACATTGCATTCCAGAGAAGAGAGAACGACCTTGTAATAGCTACCTTCGGAAGAGGTTTCTATATTCTTGATAACTTTACTCCTCTTCGTGAAATAAATAAAACCACCCTCGATAAATCTGCTTATATCTTCCCGGTTAAGGATGCTTTGATGTTCCATGAAACAGGTGCAAGGTACGGACAGGGTGCAACCTATTTCAAAGCTCCTAATCCCGAATTCGGAGCCGTATTTACCTATTACATAAAAGATGTTCCCAAAACACTGAAAGACGAAAGAAAAGAAAAAGAGAAAGAATTATTCAAGGACGGCAAACCTATTCCGCAGCCTGATAACGCTCAGCTAAGGGCAGAGGATGAGGAAATAGCGCCATACCTGGTCTTTACTGTTAAAGATGATGCCGGTAATATCGTAAGGAAAATTACGAAATCTGCTTCAAAGGGAATTAACCGTGCGGCGTGGGATTTACGTTACGAAACCACCGCCCCGGTTGAAGCTAAAGATAAGTTCAACCCCACGGCAGAAGCTCACAGCAGTACGCTGGCGCTTCCCGGCAAATACACGGTAACAATGGCGATGGTCAACAGGGACGGTGAGAAACAGCTTTATGGTCCTGTTGATTTTACAGTTAAAGCTTTAAACAACACAACCCTGCCGATTGCCGACCGCTCTGAGCTTGTGAACTTCCAGAGGAAAGCTAATAAGCTCGCAAGAACCATCAGGGGAACCGAAGGATTCCTTAACGATATGATGAAGAGAGTCACCGACATCAAACAGGCGCTGATCAATACACCGGAAGCACCAAATGATCTGATGGTAAGAGCAGACAACCTGTGGAATACACTGAAAGATATTTCTCTGAAGTTTAACAGGGAATCAAAGTTCCCCAGTACCGAGGAGAATCCTCCTTCACCGGTAACATTCAACGAAAGACTGGATGTGCTGTCATATGTACATTACAGATCATCTTCGAACATCACGCAGAATGAACGTAATGCATACAAGGTACTTATGGATAAATTCCCGCCTGTTCTCGAACAGCTTAAGAACCTGTACAATTACGATCTGAAGAATTTAGAAGCTGATATGGAAAAATACGGTGCCCCATGGACACCGGGAAGAATCCCCTCGTTGGATGTTGAATAACTAATTAACACACATTTCATCTCAATCCCGGACTGCCTGACAAACCTCAGGCAGTCCCGGGGTTGTAAATCTTATCTCAAAAGCACCATCTTCCTTGTCTGTGTAAATGAACCTGCCCTGAGCTGGTAGAAGTAAACTCCGCTGGCTAATTTTGATGCATCGAAATTTATCTCATATTCTCCTGCAGCCTTTTTTTCATTAACCAGAGTTGCAGTTTCTCTGCCCAGGATATCATAGACTTTAAGTGTTACGGGGCTGACTCCGTCCTTTGATACGCTTGAAGGGATTGAGTATTTAATTGTTGTTGCCGGGTTAAAAGGATTCGGGTAATTCTGATAGAGGGTAAATTTAACCGGGCGAGGGAAATGCTGGATTTCTTTTATACCTGTGATCCCATAAGATGGGTTTCCCCATGCTAATGAATCATATGGTATGGAACTGAGGATATCAACTTTCTGCCTCATATTAACAATACTTGAAATGTTTGATCCGCCAAGTCCCGGTACAAGTGCTGCCATCGCCCACTGGGTATCCTGTGGTGCTAAATTGAATGGTCCGGAAAAGAAAACAAATCCTGCTCCTCCTCCGCTGTGGCCCGGAAATAACCAGCCCTGCTGAGTTACCGGATCGCCATTGAAAGGAAATTTTGTTGGTGCATTTGTAACCGGGTTGATTATAATATTCCCGTCTAAATCAAAACCCCTGGCAGTATTCCATGCATCACCCGGTGATTTTACCGGACCGGATAATGCCGTCGGGTCCGAATCATCACCAATACCGTGATAAGATGTCATCGGTAAATTTTTATATCCGGGTAAATTCCTTCCCCTGAAAATTGCTGTATCGCCCGCTGAGGGAGCGGCAGGACCATAAAGCAGCTGGAATCCGACAGCTGGTTCTTTATCAACATAATAAGCTGAATCACCCCAGCAGTATGCTAACTGAGTGGAACTGTCAACAGCCGGCCTGTTATCAACTTCCAGGTCGAAATCTATATCGGCCCATAAACCAAAATATGCGGAATCGATAGAAACACTGCCTTTGTTAATGATCGTCCATTCAACAAAGATCACATTAGAAAAAATATTTTCCGTATCATGCATAGTTTCCTGCATGAGCGAAGACTGTCTGCCTGATCTCAACAGGGAGCGGCGGAAAATAGCTGCCATATATATTTCTTGAGCTGACGGTAGAGTCAACTCCGTTGTAAACTGTCCATAATGTCTGATCTCCGTAGAGTAAGGGATCTCCGTTCTGATCAACCGGAGCGCCCAGGGTATCAGGCCATTCTGCATAATCAGGGTTTGAATTATCATCTCCCCGACTGATTTTATAAATCCTGAATGTCAGGGAATCTTCAGGCTGAGCGATTATTCCTGCTTGTCCGTTTATTATTGGACCCGGAGAATAAAGAGTAAACCATTCATTAAGTGATACTGCAGGCATACCATTCATTTTGCCGATAACCCAGGGCCCCATATCATACACGATTGTAGAATCATTGGATAACTGATTCCATTTTGCCGGATACACAAGGTTTCCGTAATTAGTAAATGAAGCACTGATATTATTAGTATCGGCTGTTTTATAATTAAAGTAATGATCAAATCCCTGCTGAGAAAATGAGATCGACTGGCAAAGTACGATCAGAAGAACTGCGAAACCCTTCATAACTTACCTCCGTTTTTAAATGGTTTGCTCAGGAATTGAATGTTCAGCGGGTGTATCCAGAGCATATTCCATTGATTTCCCTTACTTTTAATATATTTAAACTACATTTTTCGATTCAATAAATCAATAATCGAATAGAAGTGATCCCATCATATCTTGAACTGATAAATTCAGGTGTTTTAAAAGAAAGATTGTCGAAAGCTGAAGGCATACTGCAGTCGTGTACGAGCTGTCCCAGGAATTGTAATGTCGACAGAACAAGCGGTGAGTACGGAATATGTCAAAGCGGTGATCTTCCTGTGGTTTCCTCATATACGCCCCATTTCGGTGAGGAACCCGTTCTAAGCGGCAGCAGGGGAGCAGGGAATATCTTCTTCGGCAACTGCAACCTGCGCTGTGTCTTCTGCCAGAATTATGTGATAAGTCAGAATTATAAAGTTGAAAGGAAGAATGAAGTTTCTTCCGAACGCCTGGCGGAGATAATGCTTGAGCTTCAGGAAAACGGATGCCATAACATAGGATTGGTTTCCCCGACTCATTTTTCCGCTTCTATTCTTAAATCAATTTATCTTGCGGCTGTAAGGGGACTCAGACTTCCGATCATTTACAATACTAACGGGTACGACAGCGTTGAGATGCTGAAACTCTATGAAAATGTTATTGATATCTATCTTCCTGATTTTAAATGGGGGGAGAATTCAGTCGGGAAAACTTATTCGCGGGTCAGCGATTATTTTGATGCGGGTAAACCGGCAGTTGAAGAAATGTACAGGCAGGTTGGCAGCGAACTTGTATATGATAACGGAGTTGTTGTCAGGGGTCTGATTATCCGTCATCTTGTTATGCCGAACGGACTTGCGGAAACAGAAAATGTATTCCGCTTTATAGCTGATCTGGATCCGAAAATTCATATTTCCTTAATGGCTCAGTATTACCCTTCGAATAAAGCAGAAAGATATCCGTTGATAAGCAGGAATATTTCATCTTCGGAATATTACAGGGCTATCGAATTGCTTGATAAATTCGGACTGGAAAATGGCTGGGTTCAGGAGACGGAAAGCAAAGAATCTTACCGGCCTTTCTTTGAAGAAACAAGGGAAGATCCATTTAGAAACAACCCGGTTCCTGGTTAACCGGCCGCAAATATTGCCTTCCCTATAGTATATTATCCTCTTATAACAATAGAATGGACAAACCCCTGAGCGGTCAGTAGATTACTGCCGAAAGATTGTTTAACCATTTTAATGGGAGGCTGATATGAAAACCTTAGTGTTAATACTTCTGCTCTCCTCCTTAATGTTTGCCCCACTCCTGGCTGCCGGGGCTGATCGTGCACCCTCAACCGACAAAAGCGCAATTGTACAAAGTCTTGTAAACGGCATCAGTTCTGAGAATGATGGTTTACGGACAAGTGCAGCTGTTGTTATGAAAGAGGTGATTGATAAAGCTATTGTTCAACCCGAAGATTTTACCGGTTCTCTCATCCCACTGCTCATAATGCTTGATAACGGAAAAACCGACGATGAGAGAATTGCTGCTGCGGTTGCACTTTACAGTCTGGATGATGGTATAGGTATATACAGACTAAGAGGTTCCGCGAGGTTCGATAACAGCGAGAAAGTCAGAACCGTGAGTAAAAACCTGTACTACGCATTCCATACTCTACACCATTCACAATATTTTCTGGATTTCTGAAATGCTAAATTCTTAGCAGGCAGTTGCAAAAAAAACTGCCTGCAGGTTTACTGATTTTTCTTGCCAATGCCCCCGCGTTTAATTAAGTTTTTTGTGTCAATTAACTCAAAAATTAAACTGCCGGGAAAAATATGAAAGATAGAAAAATAAATGTACACTCAGATGCCGGAGGGATATTCTGGATAGTGGGCTGGCTATTCTCTATCGGTTTCCTTGATCTCTCATTCTGGAACGCCTTTGTCGGTATAATAATCTGGCCCTATTATATAGGTCATTACCTGTATCTGATCCAGCATAATGTAGTTTAATAGTTCAGAATCCTTTCTTTAACGGATGAGCCTCAGTATTAAAGACAACTTTATTAAAATCTGTTACATTCTCATCCGTAAAAAGCAGGTATAAATATTTCATAGTTTCCGCCAGGAAAAAGCTTGGCATTTTGTCGGCTTTTTCTTTGGTGACAACGCTCTTAAGCGAAGCATAACCGTCATCAAGTCTGCAATAATCCATTATGCTCTTAAGATAGACTTCGCCCATTTCCAGGTACTTGTTGTTCCCGGTAAAATGGTAGAGATAATAAGCGGATTCAATATTTTCAGGTCGTAGAATATATTGAGGATAAGTGACCTCCATGGTTCTGTAATTGAACTCTTCCGGTTCGATCCCGAAATGATCCCACATATAAAAACATGATTCCTGCAGATCCTCTGCACGCCGCAAATCTCCGCCAAGTGAAAGCACCGCAGGCAGAAAAGCATCCAGCGCACCGAATGTGGTATGAGTTCTCTTCCCTGTATTCATATCAACCTTTCCGTACCAGAGTCTGTTGTCAACAGTATCAGGCAGAAATCGATTGACTGCAGCGATGCTTGAATCATACATTACCTTAAAGTCATTATCTCCGAAAAGCAGCCAGCTTTTGAGTAAATACTCGTAATAAGAATCGATCATTCCGCTAATATGACTTTCAGTATCCTGCCATTCTCCTGTATTTACATTTATCGTAGTCCCGACCAGACCGATCTTTGACCTTCTTTTATAGACCTGCTGAACAGCGTTCTTAGCTTTATCATAATACATCTTATTGCCTGTTAGTCTGGTCAGCGTACCGAATTCAAGCATAAGTGTGCCTATCTCGGCAGGATTATTTATTTCATTCTGTATTTTACCTGTTTTAAGATTGACATTTACGTAAGGCATGCCTGTTTTGGAATTAAAAACAGGGAGAAGTCTTTTTCCCAGGTCTTCAGCCAGCGCGAGGAATCTTTTATCTCCGTCAAACTCATATGCGGATAGAAGACCTCCGAGAAAGCGGATGGTGATTTCAAAGTTCTGTACAAATATATCCTGATCGAAATTCAGATTATCAAGAATTAAATCTTTTGCTTCTTCTGCCTCATCTTTTAGTCCCATAAGCAGCATAGTATCGAAAGCATCGACCGGGGTCATATAAAGAGAGACTCCGTACCAGTCGCGGCCCTTTTTGCTTAAGGGACTTAACTCATCGTGACCCAATGCATACTTTTTATATGCATCCCAGGCATGCAGAAATTCTGATTTGGCCATCCGGGCATATTTTTCTTTATCAATGGATGCTTTGTCCTGCGATAATGTAACAGGAGCGAGGAGAAGTATAGCGGCAAGCAGAAGAGAAATTTTATTCATTATAATTCCAGATTTTTCTACTAATAATTTAATCCTTGAAGGAATAGAATAAAAATTGTTTATAACGGCGCCTCTACGACTGGAGACGCACAGCGTATTCGGATGTTTATAAAAGTGTACCCTCTACCGGGTTAGGAAAGAAAAAACAGATTTGCTATTATTGTAAACCATAAACCATAACAGCCAGATGAAAGAAAAAACCAGGTGCGGATGGAGCACTTCAGATCCATTATATATTAAATACCACGATGAGGAATGGGGCGTACCCGTTCACGACGACAGAAAACTTTTTGAATTTTTGATCCTTGAAGGTTTCCAGGCAGGACTAAGCTGGTTAACGATCCTGAAAAAGAGAGAAAATTTCAGAAAAGCATTCGACAATTTTGATCCTGAAATCGTTGCCGGCTACGGCAAAAGAAAAATAAATTCACTTCTGAAGGATGAAGGGATAATAAGGAACAAACTTAAGGTTGAGGCAGCGGTAACGAATGCAAAGGCCTTCCTTAAGGTGAGGGAGGAATTCGGCAGTTTCGACAAATACATCTGGCAGTTCGTAAATTATAAACCCATCAGGAATAAATTCAAATCACTTAAAGAGGTGCCTGCCAGTACAGAGATCTCCGACATAATGAGTAAAGACCTCAAAAAGAGAGGTTTCAAGTTTGTGGGTACAACCATCTGTTATGCCCATATGCAGGCGACGGGGATGGTCAATGATCACCTGGTCACGTGCTGGAAATATTAATTTTGACCTATAACAAAATTCTGCTTATCTTCCTGCATACCCATAGATAATTGCTATTTTGGTAATATATCCAACTCTAATCCCCGGTATATACCGTTTCATTCTGGGTCCTTTACAGTAACAAAAAAAGGAATTTGATTTGGATCCGGTTAAAAATGTCGACCAATTAATTGAAGAAAACACCCGTCTCAGGGCTGCTGTTGCAGAACTGTCAATACTAAATGATATAGCAACTGCAATAAGTTCAACACAATCTCTCGAAAAGATTGTCGACCTGATAGTTCATAAATGCGTAAAACATCTGCGTGTTGAGCAGGGGGCAGTGATGCTTCTTAACGAACAGGATATGAACAAGCCTTTCCATACCATGATAAGGAGGCAGGATTCTGTTATAAATTCACTTCCATACCGGCTTGATGCCCAGCTTACAGGCTGGATGCTTAAAAACAAATCGCCTCTGCTGGTGAATGATCTTGAAACCGACAGCAGGTTCAAACTATCCCCCGATGATAAGCTTTCCATTAAATCGCTGCTCGGCGTTCCTTTAATGCTTAAAGGACGAATGACAGGAATAATAAATGTGTTCAACAAACACGATGACAACGGCTTTACTTCGAATGACCAGAGACTGCTTTCGATAATAGCGGCGCAGTCTGCCCAGATCATTGAGAATGCCAGGCTGCATCTTGAGGAACAAGCTCTTCAGCATATCCAGGAAGAGATGAGGGTAGCAAAAAATATCCAGGAGAATCTCTTACCGAAAGAAACCCCCGTTTCAAAGACATACCAGTTCTCGGGCAGAAGTGTACCTGCAAAGGAAGTCGGCGGCGACTATTATGATTTTATCTCGCTCAAGGACGGCAGGATTGCCTTTTGCCTGGGAGATATCGCCGGTAAAGGAATACCGGCTTCGCTGCTCATGGCAAATCTCCAGGCTTCTTTACGGGGACAGGCTTTTGTAGGAAGTGAGTGTAAAGACTCGGTATCCTTTGCCAATAATATCCTGTACCACAATACTGATCCCACCAGGTACGCTACTCTTTTTTATGCAATCCTTGATAAGGATAATCACCGTCTCACTTACTGCAACGCGGGTCATAACAGTCCATATGTTTTCTCACCGGACAAAGAACAGAAAAGATTGAGTGAGGGCGGGATCGTTGTCGGGATGATGCCGGACTATATCTTTGAGGAGGAATCAATTGAATTCGGCCCTGAAAATGTTCTCGTTCTTTATTCCGACGGTGTAACCGAAGCTATGAACTTTTCTGATGAAGAGTATGGTGAAGAGAGACTTGAGAATGCCGTAAGGAATAATCTTCATCTTTCAGCAGACGATATGATTAAAGAGATATATAAAGACGTTGAGAGCTTTACCAAAGGTGCTCCCCAATCCGATGACATAACCATGGTGATTATTAAACGAGTTAAATAGTTCATAACCTTTATTGAGGGTTAGATGAATATTAAAGAACAGTATGGAACGGTGATAATTGAGCTGAAAGGAAAGCTTGTAGGCGGTCCGCTGGCCGGTCAGATGGACCGGACACTTACCAACCTGCTCAACCAGGGTAAAAAACATATAATAGTTGATTTAAGCCGGATAACAGTATTAAACAGTTCCGGAATGGGAATACTTATCAGCGGATTTACCAGGGTTAAGGATAACGGAGGTACGCTTAAACTCGCAAATGTTACGGGTAAAATAAAAGGATTGTTATCTATTACTAAATTGAACAGCATTTTTGAACTTTATCCCTCTGTGGATGAAGCGGCACGAAGCTTTGAAAGGAGATAAAATTAATGTTTATGCGACTTGTACAATTGAATGTTGAAAAAGAGGAAATCGATAATTTCCGCGAGACCTATCAGAAAGATATTATTGAAACACTGCAGAAGACTCCTGGCTGCCGATTCATAGGCCTGATTGAAAGCGGATCTGAAGAATGCGAGTTTATTTCACTTACATTATGGGATAAACAGGAGCATGCTGAAAGCTATGAAAAAAGCGGGGTATATAATGAACTACTGGCTAAAGTTAGACCATTCCTTCAGAACTCGTCCGAATGGAAAATTCAGCTGTCCGAAAATCTTGAACTGGAATATAAGCAGGTCCAGGAGGAGCCGGTTATAAAAAAGTTTTCTGTACAGGCGCAGGGTGATAAGACCGGAGACAAAGGCATCGACTCACACCTTTATGTGAGGATTGTTTCTCTTTCCATCCAGGAAGGTAAGGAGGATGAGTTCAAAAAGATATTTTCGGGCGAGATTATCCCCGAGCTTCTGGCAACAAAGGGATGTAAATATGCTTACCTTACCAGGAGTACCCAGGATCAGAACTCATTTATTTCAGTAACGATCTGGGATAGCAAAAATGATGCTGACCTTTACGAAAGTTCAGGCAAATTTAAATTACTGGTCGATAAAATAGCCCATACCTTCTCACAGTTTTACAGGTGGAAGATGGCGCTTGAGCAGGACTATGATGCAAGTATCAAAACTTCCGAGGATATGAAGGTAGAACGATACAATATTGTAACAGGAAAAAACTTCTATTAATAAATAAAAAATATTTATGCAGACAGGATTTGATTTAAGTAATCTGACTGAAACAATCGGTGAATTTCCGCAGCTTTATAAACATAAGCTGGAATATGGTGACCAGATATATCTGAAGACGCTGAATTCTCTTTATGTTATTAAAGTTACGAACAGCGGGGAATACCTTGTATCCGGAGGGTGGTTCGATAGTCAGAATCTTTCGCCTTATAAAATAAATATTCGCGGATGTACATGGGGCGGTACCGCGATTAAAACCGATATAATAGCGGCCCCGGGTCTTTGTATTGAATTCAGCAACAATCTTATTACCAGTAAGATTAGTAAGGTATTTTACTTTTCTTATAAATCGAATAATTAATGTGGTTAACCCAAGGGATCATTCCGTGACCCTTAAAATATGAACATGTAATGTCTATACTTCTGATTTTTTCAAAAGTGTAGATATTTTTTCAATTAGACAGAAAGAATTTATGATCGGTCAAAAAGTCCTGCAGTATAAAATATTAGAAAAATCCGGCGGCGGCGGTATGGGTGTAGTCTACAAAGCGAGAGATGAAAAGCTCGACCGGATTGTTGCGTTAAAATTTTTACCGCCCCACCTCCTTGCCGACGAAGAGGCCGAGAAGAGATTTATGACCGAAGCAAAGTCCGCTTCATCGCTGGATCATCCGAATATCTGCACCATATATGATATAAATAAGACTGATGATGGTCAGCTTTTTATTGCAATGGCATTTTATGAAGGGGAAACGTTGAAGAAAAAAATTAACCGCGGGCCAGTGGATTTGGATGACGCAGTGAATATTGCGCTTCAGATAGCTGCCGGCCTGGAGCGGGCTCACAAAAGCGGCATAGTTCACAGGGATGTAAAGCCGGCTAATATAATGATAACAAAATTCGGTGAAGTAAAGATTGTTGATTTTGGTCTTGCTAAATCCAAAGCCTCGGCCGGAGTTACGAAATTCGGCTCAACTGTTGGAACAGCTGCATATATGTCCCCCGAACAAACACGCGGTGAAACGATTGATCAGAGAACAGATATATGGGCGCTGGGAATAATTATATATGAAATGATCACGGGAGCAAGTCCTTTTAAGGGTGAATACGAGCAGGCCATAATCTATTCTATACTGAATGATGAGCTGCCTGAAATTGAGGGTGTTCCTGAAGAATTAAATCAGATCATAAGGAGATCTACCGCAAAGGATCCGGCCGACAGGTATACAGCAATAGGAGATATGTACGCTGATTTGCTGGTTTTAAAAGGTGACTCAGGTTCACGTACATCAGGGTCGGTTATTTCCGGTTCCAAAATTCCCTTCAAACCGAAAGTGCAGAAACGGGTTAAAAATACCATATGGATAACATCTGCTGCTGTAATTGTTCTATTACTTGCCGCCTGGTTCTACTTTAGCCGCGGTTCATCAACAGTTGAGACCGATACCGCCCGTAAAATGATAGTGGTTCTTCCTTTTCAAAATCTGGGATCTCCCGAGGATGAATATTTTGCGGATGGTATTACCGGGGAAATTACAAGTAAACTCTCGGGACTTTCGGGACTGGGAGTGATCGCTCGTGCCAGTGCGATGCAGTACAAAAATACCGATAAATCTTTGCAGGAAATAGGTAAAGAGCTGGGCGTGCAGTACGTACTTGAGGGTACAGTTCAATGGGAAAAGCTTGGTGGAAAAAAACGGATCAGGGTAAGTCCTGAATTAATTAATCTCGACAATGCTACTCAGATCTGGTCGAAACCGTATGAAGCGGATTTTTCGAGTGCCTTTTCACTTCAGTCAGAAATAGCATCAACTGTTGCTGATGCTATGAACCTGAAACTGGTTAAGTCGGAGAAGAAATCTCTCGAAAGTACTATAACAAGCAATTCTGAGGCATACGATCTTTATTTAAAAGCGAAATATTTTGCTGAGGATATAACAAACGAAAAAAATTCCCGGATCGCACTTGAATTATTACAGCAGGCGATAAAAACAGATGAAAATTTTGCTGAAGCGTATGCCCAGTTGTCTGTTGTAAGATCAAATATGTACTGGTCTTATTTTGAACGTACGAAAGAAAACTTAGCCGAATCCAAAGCCAGTGCTGAAAAAGCACTTCAGATAAATCCTGATTTACCTGATGCACATGCTGCGATGGGGGATTATTTCTACCATGGAGTATTGGATTACGATTCTGCACTAAAGCAGTACAATGAAGCCCTCCGCCTTAATCCTAACAATATAAATGCTCTGAACGGGACTGCTTATGTTTTAAGAAGGCAGGGAAAAATGGAGGAAACGATTAATTACCTGAAAAAAACCTATGCGATTAATCCCCAGGATTATATGATAGTTTTTTCTCTCGGGGAAACTTATGGCCTCTTAAGAAGATATAACGACGCGTATCCATATATTGATAAGGCAATTTATCTCTCGCCCGAAGCTGTTGCAGCGTATTATTTAAAAGCAAATGCTATTGTACTTCAAAATGGTGATACAAAAAAAGCCAGGGAGATTATTAGTTCTGCCCGGGAAAAGAAGATCGGGCTGGATTCAGATTTATTCACCAATATTCTTTTTATGTGTGATATTCTGGATCGGAATTACACGGGGGCGCTGAAGGAAATTAAAGGTATCAAAGAGACAGACGGCCAGTTTTACTATAAACCTGAGGAGTTATATGCTGCGGTCGTATACACTTTTATGAACAATAAGATACAGGCGGATCAAAATTTCAAAGCAGCAATAAAGATACTTCAGGATAAAATAAAACAGCATCCTGAAGATTCAAGGCTTTATAGTTCTCTGGGCATCTGTTATGCCGGACTTGGTGAAAAAGAGAAAGCGATAAAAGAAGGGACACACGGTTATGAACTCCTTCCCGTAACTAAAGAAGCATGGAGAGGAACGTTCCGTTTATATGATCTTGCAGTAATTTATACAATGGTTGGTGAGCAGGACCTGGCCCTTGATGCAATTGAAGATCTGCTGAACAGACCGACAGATGTTATTTCCGTCGCCCAGCTGAAACTTGATCCGACATGGGATCCGTTACATAATAACGGGAGATACCGGGAACTTATTAAGAATTAAGTACCATATCTGCTATCCCGATTTAATCAGGAAAATATATCTTTTATTAATTAAATATTTAATACAATGATCGGCGAAACAATTCTACATTATAAGATACTGGAGAAACTCGGCGAAGGTGGGATGGGTGAGGTGTATAAAGCGCAGGATACCAAACTCGACCGCTTTGTTGCACTGAAGTTTCTGCCTTCTCAGATTTCTGCTTCAGAAGATGATAAAGCAAGGTTCATACAGGAAGCAAAGGCAGCTTCCGCAATGAATCACCCCCATGTTTGTACCATCCATTCAATAGAAGAATACAATAATCAGTTGTTTATTGTAATGGAGTATATCGATGGGGTGACATTAAGAGAAAACAAACAACCGCTCTCCGAAAAGAGAATTATTGACATTGCAATGCAGGTTGCTGAAGGACTTGGTGCGGCTCATGAAAAAGGAATTGTGCACAGGGATATTAAACCTGAGAACATTATGATCCGTAAGGACGGAATTGTTCAGATAATGGATTTCGGACTTGCCAAATTACACAATGCGGGGAATGTATCCCGATTAACCAAAGCTGGTACAACTATGGGTACCATAGGGTATATGTCTCCCGAACAGGTTCAGGGACTGGATGTTGATCACAGAACAGACATATTCTCGCTGGGAGTGGTGATTTATGAGCTGCTTGCGGGAGAGGCGCCTTTTAAGGGTGTGCATGAAACAGCGATGATGTATGAGATAGTAAATGTTGATCCCCCGCCTATATCGAGTATTAAAGAAGGTATCGACCCTCAACTGGATGGGATTATTCTGGAGTGCATAGAAAAGGATAAAGACGAAAGATTTCAGTCAGCTATGGAGTTAGCAAAGAATTTAAGGAAATTCCAGAGGACTCTTTCGGCTGGGAGAGCAAGCAGGGTGTACAACATAAACACACAAGCCTATAGTGTCAGCAGCGGACAAACTTCCACAGTTAAAACTCCGGTAAAGTCTTCAATAGGCGATATTCCAGTAAGAAACTTATTCAGAAATATTTTTTATAGTCCGAAGATTTTTTGGGCTGCAGCTTCTGTACTTTTTATTGCGGTAATTTTACTACTTGTTTTTTCAGTGTTTAACAGGACTGAACCGGAGACGCAGAAGATCAAAGCGACTATTCTTCCTCCTCCCGGTATTAATTTTGATAATAGTCTGGGAAGCAATGTTACAATTTCACCGGACGGAAAATATATTGCATTTGTAGGGACCGATTCAACCGGAATTTCAAAATTATGGGTCAGACCAATTAACTCATTATCAGCGAGACCATTAACAAATGTCGGAAATACTGCCTACCCGTTTTGGTCACCTGATAGTAAAAATCTGGCATATTTTGATAACACTAAACTTATGAAAATTTCGCTTGATGCCGGAACTTCACTGCCTGTATGTGATGTAACTTCAGGAAGAGGGGGCTCCTGGAGTCCTAACGGAACCATCGTTCTTTCGCCGAGGTCCTCAGGGGGAATTTATAAGGTCCCTTCCTCCGGCGGAAAATCCGAAGAGATAATTAAATCAGACACAACAAATAAGAACAGAAGCCTGAGATGGGCATACTTTCTTCCTGATGGTGATCATTTTCTCTATTCGGTTGAAAACAGCTCAACAGGTTCATCTCCAGGAGATGCAATCTATCTCTCTTCATTATCGGACGCCAGTTCAAAAAAAATAATCAGCGCTTCATCTAACTGTCAGTACGCGAATGGGTTTTTACTTTTTGTGCGGCAGTCTATACTCCTGGCTCAGAAGTTTGATCCGGATAAACTTGAGACTGAAGGAGAAGCTATGCCGATTACAGAAAATATTCAATATTATGATATCAGGATCTCAGGATCATTTTCTGTTTCTCAGAATGGAAAACTCATTTATCTTGATGCCAGTCAGAATAATGAAAGAACACTTGTACTGGATAAAAGTGGAAATGAAATAAAAAAGCTGTTAAATCAGAAACCGATGTATTCAGCAAAGTTTTCTCCGGATGATAGCAAAATAGCGTATGATTTATATGACGCAAACGAAAAGAATGTTGATATCTGGACATATGATCTGAACAGAAATGTTGCGACAAGGCTTACATTTGATAAAGAGGGAGATGTTGTTCCACGCTGGACAAATAATGGTAACCAGATAATTTACAGTTCAAGTACGAATAACGGAGTATTTAATTCATATATAAAAAATGCTGACGGGTCAGGAGATGCCTCGTTAATATATAAGTCGGATTTCAGTAAAGCTGCTACTGGTGTCTCCGGAGATGGAAATTACATTTTATATCAATGCATTAATGCTAAAAGCAGTACAAGCGGATGGGACATTGTGCTATTTAATAAGAGTAATAGAAAGCAAGTTAACTTACTTGCTACCAATTTTGATGAAACCGGAGCGAAATTTTCTCCTGATATGAAATGGATTGCATATACATCAAATGAATCAGGCAAGAGTCAGGTCTATGTAATTCCGTTCAATCCGGAGAGTTCTACTTCTGCAGAGACCGGGAAATGGCAAATATCGGTTGAGGGCGGTTTAAATCCCATCTGGATGAACAATGGTAGAAGCGTTTACTTTTTTACGCCTGGTAATAAAATAATGTCAGTCGATATAAATGAAAGCAACTCTTCAATATCACCTGGAAAGCCATCCGAAATATTTAAACCGGGTAATCTGAATATTTCTAATATTTATGATATAAATAAAACCGGAACTGAAATAATTGCAACAATACGCAGCGGTCAGAATATCAATTCTGTAATGACTGTAGTTGCTAACTGGACAAAAGGGCTGGAGGGCAGAAAATGATCGGTACTACTATTCTTCATTATAAAGTATTAGAAAAGCTCGGCGAAGGCGGGATGGGCATCGTCTATAAAGCCCGCGATACAAAGCTCGACAGGGTTGTAGCTTTAAAATTTCTCCCGGGTTATTTGAGCTCTGATGCAAATGAACTCGAAAGATTCTACCACGAAGCCGTGCAGCAGCATCCCTGAATCATCAGAATATTGCGGTTGTTTATGAAATCAATGAGTATGAAAAAAAGATCTTTATTGCGATGGAATACCTGGAAGGGAGAACCCTTAAGGACCTGGTAGAAAAGGAAAGCACTTCACTTACTATAAAAAAGGTACTGGAAATTGCAATTCAGATATGTGAGGGCCTGGCCGCCGCACATGAAAGAGGGATAGTTCATCGTGATATCAAATCCGATAATATTATGATGACACTCAAAGGGAAATGTTAAAATAATGGACTTCGGACTTGCAAAATTAAAAGGGACTTCCCGATTGACGCAGGCAGGTTCTACAGTGGGTACCGCAGCATATATGTCGCCTGAGCAGGCTCAGGGGGAAGATGTTGATCACCGGTCGGATATATTTTCATTAGGAGTAGTACTTTATGAATTACTCACCACTCATCTTCCTTTCCGGGGTGAACACCAGGCCGCACTTGTATACTCCGTTGTGAATGAGGACCCTCAGCCCATTGCCCGCTTCAATGATAAAGTTTCACAGGAGCTTGAAAGGATAGTAAATAAAGCTCTTTCAAAGGACAAAGATGAGCGTTATCAGCATGTAGATGATATGCTTGCAGATCTCAGAAGGGAGAGAAAAAACCTGGAATACGCGCAGGCCGGTTATGTAAAATCATCGGAGCTCAGTAGTAAAACTGCCCGTATAGAGACTCAAAAAAACATGAACCCGTTGAAGATAATTATTCCTTTAATAGCAGTTTTATTATTGGTATCTGCATTTTTCTTCTTCAATCCTTTCAAATCTTCTGAAAACGGCAATCAGTCAGGAACCTCACCGGCGAATTCTCTTGCAGTTATGTATTTTGAGAATATTCCGGATCCTGAAGACAAAGACCACAACAGTGAAATGTTAACTAATCTATTGATAACTTCACTCTCACAGATAAAAGGATTGGAAGTGATCAGCAGGGAGCGGCTGCTGGATTTACAGAAGGACCTCGGGCAGACAGATAAAACAATCTCATCATCCTTTGCGAACCAGATTGCCAGCCGTGCTGGTGTAACCACAATGCTAATCGGTAGTATCTTGCAGGAAAAACCTATGCTGGCAGTGACGACTCGTTTGATAGACGTCCAGACAGGAAAAATAATTAGTTCCCAACAGGTTACAAATTTCAAATCGGAGAGAATATTCAGCCTGGTTGATACTCTTTCTCTGTTAATCCAGAATAACCTCAATATAAATCCCCGGAATCAGGGTAATATTAAATCTGTAGCAGAAGTAACAACGAATTCACCTGAAGCTTATCGTGCATTCGCTGAAGGACTGGAATTGAGACAAAAATTATTTATCCCCGAAGCAATCGCAGCTTTTTCAAGAGCCGTCGAACTCGATCCGAAATTTGCATTAGCATATTATTATTTATCAGATGCGCAGGAATTTTATGGAGTGACGGAGGCATCCCAACGTTCATTGAAAAAAGCTGTTGAATTGGCTGACAGAACTACTGATCACGAAAAACTTAGGATACTGACTTATAATTATTTCCAGCAGGGGCAGTATTCGAAGGCTATTGAAGGATATAATCAGTTGATACAAAAATATCCGCTGGATATCTATTCTTATATTCTGATGGGGTTTAATCTATATACTCTCTCTCTCCTTGAACCCGAAAAAGGATTAGCACTGTTAAAGCAGGGATTAACGATTGAACCATCTAACAAAACCATTTATAATCTTCTTGGCTATACTTATGCTCGTTTGAAAAAGAAACAGGAAGCCATCGGTGCTATAAATAAGTACATTAACCTTGCGCCGGCAGAGCCGAACCCTTACGACTCAAAAGGTGATATTTATGCATGGTTCCTGGAGTATGATTCAAGTCGTGCTGCCTACAAAAAAGCACTGAATATGCGCACTGATATTTCAACTAATGTGAAACTGGGATTGTATTCAATTCTCGATGGTGATTACGAAAACGCGAGAAGGTACTTTGATGCTTTTCATTTTGATGTACCTCTGATTGAGGTACATCGAGGCCGTATTATAGAAGCGGAAAAGAAGTTAGCAGCAATGGAGCATCCTATTTTAACAAAAATCAACAAATTCCGGATGAGGATAAATTTCTTATACGAATCAAGACAGTATTCTGAAATGCTTAAGGTTGCCAGACAGCTCTCTGCTGAATTACAAAAAGATCCTACCGACAAAATATTTGGAAGAGACTACCTTGTCTGGGCACTAATAAAGAATGGAAAGTCATCCGAAGCAAACAGCATATTAAAGGAGCTGGAAAATGATGTGAGTGGAATCTCAGGTGTTACGGGGGTTACCACTGATTATCTAAAAGCTCTGGTTTTGTTTGAAGAAGGAAATTATGAACCTGCTCTTGAAACATTTAGAAAAGTGATTAGGGCTCTTCCACCAAACCATGAACCAAATTTATTTTTTGGTATTACTTTATTAAAAACCGGACATATATCTGAAGCTATTAGCGAACTGCAGCGAAATAAAAACTGGCCTTCATTTACGGATCTTAGTACCGTTCAGGGTCTTCCGGGTACTGACCTGGATTATCCGGTTCCGGCAGTTAAATCACATTACTGGCTTGGAGTTGCGTATGCGCAGCAGGGAAATAAGGAAAAAGCTAAGAATGAATTCAACATATTTCTTGATACCTGGAAAGATGCGGATTTTACATCTCCCGAAATAAAAGATGCAAAAATTCAGCTTCAAAAACTGGAAGGTCTGGCAAACAGATGATTGACAAGACCATATTACATTATCATATAATTAAAGAACTCGGCAGAGGAGGTATGGGTGTGGTCTATCTTGCCGAGGATATAAAGCTAAAGCGTAACGTAGCAATTAAGTTCCTGCCCCAGCAAGTATCATCTGACCTGGAACAGAAAAAAAGGTTTGAACTTGAAGCCCAGGCGGCAGCAGCATTAAATCATCCAAATATCTCAACGATTTATGCAATAGAAGAATCCGGTAACGATGTATTTATCGTAATGGAATATATAGACGGGATTGAGTTAAAGGATAAGATTAAATCGGATCCAATTCCTGTTAAAGATACTATTAATATTGCCATTCAAATCGCTGAAGGACTTGAAGCAGCGCATAAAAAAGGAATAGTACACAGAGATATCAAATCCCAGAACATAATGATCACAGGTGACGGTAAAGTAAAGATAATGGATTTCGGACTTGCTAAAGTGGGTCAAGGAACACAGCTGACCAAGGTTGGCTCAACGGTTGGTACGGCAGCATATATGTCGCCCGAACAAGCTAAGGGAGAGGAAATAGATAACAGGACAGATATATGGTCATTCGGTGTCGTACTATATGAAATGTTAACGGGGGAAATGCCATTTAAAGGTGATTACGAACAGGCAGTAATTTATTCCATTTTAAATGAGAAACCAGAAATAGAAGGTAACATTTCTGAGCCGATGAAATATATAATTACAAAAGCTCTTACAAAGGATAAGAAAGACAGATATCAAACTGCTTCTGAAATTCTATCTGATCTTGAGGCGCTTAAAAATGAATCACTCTCCGGAACAAAATCAAAAACGTCAACGAGTTATTCAACACTTAAAAAGAAAAAGTGGCTTGTCCCGACTGAGGTCTTATCTTTATTGGTTATACTCACGGCAGTTTATTTTTTGTATTCAAATAAGTCTGAGGAATCTGTAACAAGTGAAAAAAAGATGATCGCCGTTCTTCCTTTCGAAAACCTTGGCCCTTCTGAAAATGAATATTTTGCCGATGGCCTTACGGAAGAAATAACGAGTAAGCTTTCAGGAATCTCGGGTCTTGGTGTAATTGCCCGTCAAAGTGCAATTCAGTATAAAAAGACTGCTAAATCAATTCAGCAAATCGGTAAAGAACTTGGTGTCTCTTATATTTTGCAAGGAACAGTAAGATGGGAAAATGATGCGGGCAACATGCATGTAAGGGTAACTCCTCAACTTATTAATGTAAGTGATGGGACACAGGTGTGGTCGCAGGCATCAGAAAAGATTTTATCCAGTTCATTTAAACTCCAGTCTGAAATTTCTGAAAGTGTTGTGCAGGCTTTGGATGTAAAGCTTGAACTTTCTGAAAAGCAGACGCTGAATATGGACATTACCACAAACGCAGATGCGTACAACTTCTATCTGCGCGGAATTACATACTATCAAAAATCGTTTAATGAAAGTGATTATAGAATTGCGGAAGAAATGCTTCAAAAAGCCATAGAACTGGATCCAAACTTCAGTCGTGCATATGCAGCTTTGAGCTATGTCCATTCATCTATCTACTGGGAGTACTTTGATCATACGGAAAGTCGCGTTCAGAAAGCAAAGTATAATGCTGAAAAGTCTCTCGAGATCGAACCCGGGCTGATTGAGGGACATATAGCACTCGGCTGGTTCCACTATCTTTGTGAGCTGGATTATGAAGATGCAATTGCAGAGTTCCAGTATGTTTTGAAATTTCAGCCTAATAATACGGACGCCCTTTCAGGTATTGGTCTGGTAAATCGAAGACAGGGAAATTTTCAAAAGGCAGTTAATTATTTAAAGAAAACTCTCGATATCAACCCGCGGGATCAACTGACGATCAGCAACATTGTAACTACTCTCATTATTCTTCGGGAATACAAGGAAAGTGAACAATACGTCCAGATGCTGAATCTCGCTCCCGATTGGCGGGAATCATACACTACCAAATCATGGCTGTATCTCCTCTGGTCCGGTGATGTTGAAAGGGCAAGAACAGTGTTGAGACAAGCTGATCAGCAAAATGTTCAGGTTGAAACAGGATGGGATATTTTTGTTCCAATCTTTATTGAAATTGCCGGCACCAACTACGAAAAGGCATTGGAATTAATTAAGAACATGAAAACCGATGCCTGCGATTACCAATTCTTTTACATTCCGAAAGATATCCTTTTAGCTGAAGTTTATGGGTTAAATAATAATAGAAAATCAGAACTTGCTTACTACGATTCAGCGCGAGTAGTAATAGAGTCAAAACTTAAAGAATTTCCAAATGATGCCAGAATGCATAGTTCTCTGGGAATTACTTATGCCGGTTTAGGTCAAAAAGATAAAGCAATTAAGGAAGGTAAACGCGGTGTTGAACTTCTCCCGATAAGCAAGGAAGCATGGAATGGATATTATAGAGAAGTAGACCTTGCCAAAATTTATACAATGGTTGGAGATTATGATCTTGCGATTGATAAGATTGATTATCTTTTATCTAATCCGGGTGAGTTGTCAGTACCATATATTAAAATTGATCCTGTCTGGAAACCGTTACGAAATAATCTCCACTTTCAAAAAGTACTGGAAAAGTACCAATGATTGGTGAAACAATACTACATTATAAAATTATTGAAAAGCTCGGCGAAGGCGGCATGGGTGAGGTATATAAAGCTCAGGATACTAAACTCGACCGGTTTGTGGCGCTTAAATTCCTCCCGGCCCGTCTGACTACTTCTGAAGATGATAAGTCGCGGTTCGTTCAGGAGGCTAAAGCTGCCTCTGCAATGAATCATCCTAATGTATGTACTATATACGATATCCAGGAACTTGATGGGCAGCTGTTCATAGTAATGGAATATGTCGACGGTAAAACACTGAAGGATAAGAAAGAGAGTTTATCGGAGAAACAGATACTTGAGATAGGAATACAGACGGCAGAGGGACTGGCAGCTGCACACGAGAAGGGAATAGTACACAGGGATATAAAACCGGAAAATATAATGATCCGTAAAGACGGAATAGTGCAGATAATGGATTTCGGACTGGCAAAGCTATACAAGGAAAGTAATGTTTCGCGTTTAACGAAAGCTGGAACCACAGTGGGGACGATGGGATATATGTCTCCCGAACAAATTCAGGGACTGGAGGTAGACCATAGGACCGACATATTCTCCCTTGGAGTAGTTCTTTATGAGCTCCTCTCTGGTGAAGCTCCGTTTAAGGGAGTACACGAAACAGCAATGCTGTATGAAATAGTGAATGTTGATCCTGCTCCGATCTCAACGGTAAAAGAAGGAATAGATCCGGAGATAGATGAAATAGTACTTGAGTGCCTTGAAAAGGATAAAGATGAAAGATGCCAGTCGGCAAAAGAACTTGCTAAAGACTTGAGGCGAGTAAAAAAATCTACAGGACACAGCAAAAGCCGTACTTATAAGGTTGCAAGCGGATCCGCTGCATCCGAATCCGGTTCTCAGCCTGTAAGCTCATCCTCATCTGCAGCAATCGAGATCTTCAGCCGAAGATATGAATTAAAAAAGTTATCACCGGTTTTATTCATTCTGATTACTCTTGCCGCTCTTTTTTTCGCTTATAAGTATTTTGAAAAAAATGATGCTCCCCCCGGTAACACCGTTCAATTTCAGATTTATCCTCCGGCAGGAATGAAAATGGTTAACAGCATGCCGACGATTTCACCTGACGGCAATATGCTTGCCTATGCAGCAGCTGATTCTTCAGGTAAAACAATGATCTGGCTCCGGCCAATCGGGTCGGTAAAAGCAAGACCTCTTGAAGGTACTGATAATGCGGGTCATCCGTTCTGGTCTTATGACGGCAAACAGCTGGGTTTTTTCGCAGACGGCAAGTTATTGAAGCTTAATTTATTAACAGGATTGAAAAAGATCATTTGCGATGCTTCCAGCGGCTGGAGAGGAGTATGGGGAAGAGATGATCAGATTATTTTTATTCCAGAATTTTTCTCTTCTATTTATAAAGTAAACGCCGGCGGGGGTACCGTATCCCAAGCGACATTTCTGGATAACTCCCTGGGAGAGGAACATCATTTGCCAATGCAGTTTATGCCGGATAATGAACATTTTCTTTTCACTTCAATGAGCAGGAACAAAGGACAAAGTTATCTATATATTGGTTCCATTAATGACAAAAAAAGAAAACAGATAATTAAGGGTGATAATATTACGGCTTTTTTTATAAAACCGGATTATCTTTTGTTTAATCAGAATAGAACTCTCTTTGTCCAAAAAATTCGACCCTGATAACTTTGAATTAAAAGGAGAACCCAGGATCGTTTTAAATGATGTTTCTGATTTTGATGCTCGTGATAATCTACTGCTGGCTACAAATAGCTCAACCCAATCGTTTTCAGAAGTCGGTTACTACGATCGTAACGGTAAACTCCTGAATAAGATAAATGATCTTGGTCTGATAGTAGAAATTTCGCTTTCACCCGATCAAAAACGCTTTGCTTATCACAGGGTTTCCGCAGTGGATGAAGATTTTCCCAACCAGGACATATGGATATTTGATATGCAGAGGAATTTCAGTGAAAGGTTTACATCAACTTCTGCTTCTGATATGTCCCCGGTATGGTCCCCGGATGGCAATAAAATCGTTTATTCTTCTTCACCCGACTCAGTATATAATATTTATGAAAAGAATTTTGAAACTAATAGTAAACCCAGATTAATCTTCGAAAACAACTTTACTGTTAAAGCCCCTGTAGACTGGTCTTCCGACGGCAAATATATTTTGGTAGGGGTGCTGCCCTCAGTCACCGGGAGTGGTGATATATGGGTATTACCTGTCTCAGGCGATGAAAAACCTTTTCCCTATTTAAACACAGACTTTAACGAAATTCCGGGAGGATTTTCTCCTGATGGTAAAAATGTGCTTTATTCTTCCGATGAAACAGGGCGTTCTGAGGTTTATATTCAAAGTTTCCCGAAACCTTCAGAAAAGGTCGTGGTATCAACTGATGGAGGAATATGGCCTGAATGGAGGAGGGATGGTAAGGAGATATATTATATATCCTCAGATAATTTTTTAACGGCTGTAAGTTATAAACCTGGATCACCTCCGGAAATCGGCACTCCTGAAAAACTATTTAAGTTAGAAGGGATAAGATTTTTAAACATGTACAGGGAAATCGATAATGGCCGGCGTTTTATTATAAATGAAATATCATCTGGTTACAACATAACCTCGTTAATAGCAGTTCTCAACTGGAAGTCAATGTTTGAAGAGAATAAAGAATAATTAATTGCCTTAATAAGGTGCAATATGATCGGCGAAACTATCCTTCACTATAAGATACTCGAAAAACTAGGCGAAGGCGGAATGGGTGTGGTATACCTTGCGGAAGATCTGCACCTCGAACGCAAAGTGGCCATCAAGTTTCTGCCGCATAATATCTCAGCCCGTACGGAAGACATCGAAA
>CAWHTX010000004.1:0-123736 GCA_963832355.1 uncultured Bacteroidota bacterium
CATAAATAATTTTTAAAAAGGCGGGTATTAACCCGCCTTCTTGGAACTAGATTACTTCAGAAGCATCATCTTCTTCGAGCTTACATAGTTATTTACCTTAATCTGGTAAATATATATTCCGCTCGTTAGTCTGGAAGCATCGAAATTCACTTCATATCTTCCAGCTGCTTTCTGGTCATTGATCAGCGTGGCAACTTCGTTACCGAGAATGTCATACACCTTTATGGTAACAAACCCGGACTGAGGGATCTGGTATTTAATCCTTGTTGACGGGTTGAAAGGATCCGGGTAGTTCTGGGATAACGCATATATGTGAGGAAGATTTCCCGATTCATCCTTTACTCCGACTAGAGGTGTTATTGTAAAAACCCCATCACTTTCATCCATAACGGATGCATTAGCTGCATCGCTTACTCTTACGAGGCACTCGGTGGAAGGTGTGTTTGGTACCTCCCAGCTGTAGGTTCCTGTTGCAGGAGTAGTAGCTTCAATATCACTCCAGGTTGAACCATTATCGGTGCTTAGTTCTATTCTTACATCCGAAACACCGCTGTATGTATATGTTATATCGTTTGTCGATCCGGCTTCCCAGGATTCACCGCCGTTAGGCGATGTTACGGCAACCGTCCCCGGTAGAGCCCAGCTTGAATTATCGAAATATACTCCAACATAGTTTGCGCCGACGTAAGCAAAGACAGGTGTATCTCCGTCAAGATCGCCGACCTCAGGTTTCTGTATACCGGTTACATCATTAGCAGGGTCAGACACCACTTCGCTTTGCTGCCATGTGCCATCGTAGTACTTATATCTTATACTGCGGGGTGTTGTATTTCCTTCAAGTGAACGTTCGAACACACCGCGGAATACCTGATTATTAGAAGTCTTATAGGAATACAGAGAGGGCCATTTATTTTCATCGGGAATTACCCAGGTCGTTATACTTCCCCAGGTAGTGCTTCCGGCAGGTTTCATAACAGTGTACAGATCGTAAGAAGAACCGTCCTTCTTTTCAAAAACAACGGAGACGGTATTATCGGGTATATTATCTCTGGATGAAATTACCTCAGGATGCCTTGTGGTATCAGTAGTTGCATCAGCAATTGTAATCCGGGATCCCCACCCAGCAGGATCACCTGTGTTCGTATTTTCAATTACATAAAGGTTTCCGCTGTTAAATCCATTGAAGGTAACATATACACCACCGTTCAATCCGTAGCACATATCAATATCCTTACCGACGGTGCCTGAGCCGACAAGTGCTGCATCCTGCCATACTGTTCCATAACTTGCCGGATCAGAGCGGACAGATTTGATTATGTTCAGACTGTCATACACGCAGATTGCTCTGTAGCCAGATGCGGGGAAGTTTCTATCGACCGCAAAGTCCAGCGGCCAGCCGCCGCCTGATGTTCCGGCAATTGTGTAATAACTCCATATGGGAGTATCTGTAGATGTTCTGCCTACTCTTAACCAGCCGTCATCGAAAGTATAAAAGAGGAGGAGATATGAATCGCCCGATGAACCTGGGTATCCGTCAAAACACATCAATTCAACTTGTTTAAAGGATAGTGTGCTGGTATAAACAGAGCTCCACATTGCCCAGGATGTACCTCCATCAGTTGATTTATAAATGTAGACGCTGTCTTTTGTCCCGCTACCATCCAGCCTTCCCATTACGGCAACATAAACATCGCCGTCGCGGGAAACATCCATGCTTATATCGTATGCTTTACCTTCAGTTATCATAACATCATTGCCCCAGAGAACATTCGAAGGGGCCGGGGCGGGAGTTTCAAATAAGAAGTTATCTGACTGTCCGGTTGTACTAATGCGAGGATTACCGGCAGGCGCTCCATCGGGTGTAAGATCAGCTACACCATTGCTTACAGTTCTGTAAAGTTTTGCAACTTCCGGGTTAACAATATTCCATTCGGAGATAATCTGGTTTCTGAGTTCGTAATAAGTGTCCCAGTCGCCGTTGTTTTCTGCAGCATTTATATCATGATAAAGAGATTGGAGCTGCGGGGGTACTGTAATCTGGTTATTTCCCGATATTTGATCCTGTGCAACTGAGATGAAAGAACACAGAATGAATACAATAATTACTGTAAAAAAGGATTTTGTCATAAAGACTCCTAATTTGTTAAATGGTTATCAGGGTAGTCGAATCCCTGAAATTATTTATGATTGATAGAAAATAGTTAGATAGTACTTTGCCAAGATTTCACTTAATTTCTGAGCGAAAATCTTAGTCTGATACTCCCCATAAAAGGGGTGTGGGAAAGGGTTTAATTGCAGGATCGTAGGGTCAAGTTAATAAGAAAAGAACAATTGAAGATTTTCCTCCTTTAACTTTTTCCTGCTCATTTTCCCGGGAACATTATATTAAAAATGCAATACTGTAAAAGCTGTTCGATAGTAATTCCAAGATAAGGATAATCCTGAATAATCCAAAAAAATTACGAATTATTTAAATGTTATTAATAAAAAAGTGGCTGACTTTATTGTTAAGTTTTTCAACTTCTTTTGTAAATCTTAATCACATCATTAATTATACCGGAGATTCTTTTTTCATACAAACTACCTTTTCTGGTGAAATGTTATGGGAGTGTAACCGGAGAATAAGATATTTATTATTTTCCCGGATAAAAAGAAATTTATCATCAAAAACAACCATTCGTAGAAACACCTGAAGTATCCTCAACTGTCTCAGGTATCTGCAAATATCATTATTTTTAATATATTTAAGTGATTTCCTTTTCGGCTATTTGTTTATACGAGATAATCATTTTGATTGTTTTCTGTCATTTATCAGTAAAGATAAGTTTTCTATTTTCATAATTATTTTAATTATAAAGAGATACTACAATGAAACAACTCAGGAACTACCTCTTAGCGATAACTCTTTTCTCGTTTTTCTTTATGTCGTGTAGTTCGGTTCCTCTTACAGGAAGGAAGCAGCTGAACCTGATCCCCGAAAGCGAAATGCTGTCAATGAGCTTCAGTCAGTATGACCAGTTTTTGAAAGAACACCAGGAAAGCAATAATGCGCAGCAGGTTGCCCTTGTAAAGAGAGTTGGCAGCAAGATCGCATCAGCTGTGGAGCAGTATATGAGGCAGAATGGTAAATCAGCCCAACTCAGCGGCTATAAATGGGAATACCACCTTGTTGTAGATTCCCAGGTAAATGCATGGTGTATGCCCGGTGGAAAGATTGTGGTTTATACAGGAATTCTCCCGGTTACGCAGAACGAAAACGGACTGGCCGTAGTGCTTGCCCATGAAATAGCCCACGCTGTTGCACATCACGGAAATGAAAGGATGAGTCAGGCCCTGCTTGCCCAGCTGGGAGGGGTCGCTCTCTCACAGGCGCTTAAGGATAAACCACAGCAAACCCAGCAGCTTTGGATGGCCGCATATGGGGTAGGCACAGAGGTTGGTGTTCTTCTTCCGTACAGCAGAACGCAGGAGAGCGAAGCCGATCATCTTGGACTAATATTTATGGCAATGGCCGGCTATGATCCGCATGGAGCTCTTGAATTCTGGCAGAGAATGATGGCACAGAGCCAGGGATCACCGCCGGAATTTTTAAGCGACCACCCGGCTAACCAGACAAGGATCAACGATATTAAGACGGAAATGCCCGAAGCGATGAAGTATTATAAACAAGGATAATGAGGCAAGCTTGAATAGCCTCCCGAAAATTTTTAATTTTATATCGGATTTAATATTTATATAAAGGAGGGGAGATGCCTTTTACAACAGAAGAATTCCTGGGGGTATTCAAATCATATAATGAAGCCATTTTTCCGTTTCAGGCATTTTTACTCATATCAGCTGTCTTTATTGTTATCCAGGTATTCAGGAAAAGAAAAATCGGCAATCAGCTGATTACCTGGCTGCTCGCTTTTTTCTGGTTATGGGTAGGGGTTGTATACCAGATAATGTTTTTCTCTTCTATTAATCCTGCAGCATATATTTTCGGTGCGGCTTTTATACTGGAGGCCTTATTCATTCTGAAATCGGGAGCCATAGATAAAAAACTGGAATTCGGATTCAGCAAAGATCTGAATCATTACACGGGATTGATCCTTATTATATATGCATTGATAATATATCCTGTACTGAATGTTTACTTTGGACACGCATATCCCAGGAATCCAACATTCGGTCTTCCTTGTCCTACTACTATCTTTACATTTGGAATATTCCTGATGACAACACGAAGGATCCCATTATATCTTCTTATTATTCCATTTCTCTGGGCGTTACTGGGGATATCAGCGGCTATGCAGCTGGGAATTTATGAAGATACGGGGCTCATTGTTTCTGGAATCCTTGCTGTTTCATTACTTATGAAGGATAAGGCACAGGAAAAGAAATTAAAGGAAGCCTGATTACAGGCACCCGAAGTATGAACATTAACAAATAATTTCTGTTGATTTACAACCCTTCCTGGCTGATCAGGTACGCTAAAATTGTTATGGCTGCAGATCCAAGTTCCAGCTCGCGGGGATTAACTGCACTAAGTACATCATTATCTGAATGATGGAAATCGAAATAGCGCTGTACATCAGGACGGTAGCCTATCAAAGCCTTTGCATTTCTTATATCGTTAATATCCGCACCGCTGCCGCCTTTTTCCACTTTATCAATGCTGCATAAATCAAGCACTGACTGCCAGCTTTGAAGCCTGGCAAGAATAGCAGAGTCGGAAGTAGTTGTAAATCTCCTGGGGGTAAATCCTCCTGCGTCCGATTCAATAGCAGCAATATGTTTTTCCTTTGCCGTATCCGCATAACTTCCATACGCCCTGGCTCCGCGGGATCCGTTCTCCTCATTTATAAAAAGAACGCACCTTATGGTTCTCTTTGGTTTAAGGTCCAGCCGCTTTAAAAGATCCAGCACTTCAATCGACTGAACGCAACCGGCACCGTCATCGTGCGCTCCCTGTCCTTTGTCCCAGCTGTCTATATGTCCCCCCACAACAATTACTTCGTCCGGAAGTTCTGTTCCTCTTAATTCACCTATAACATTGTATGACTGTGTATCAGGCAGAGTTTTACAGCTCAGTGCCAGGTGAAGTTTAAGTCCGGGATCCTCCATGATCACTTTATGAAGAAAATCCGAGTCAGTATATCCTGCTGCGGCTCCGGGTATTTTCGGAATACTATCGTGGTAATACATTACTCCCGTATGGGGTACGTTATCAAACTTAGTAGTAATAGACCTGATAATAACTGCCACTGCGCCATACCTGGAAGCTCTTATCGCACCTGACACTCTCTTACCGACAGCTTTTCCGTAGGCAGCAAAAGTATTAACAAGACTTTCATCCATCGGTTCGTTTATGAAAACGATTTTTCCTTTAACTTTTTCTTTTACCGAATCAATCTCATCAAGGTTTTCCACTTCGAACAAAGGTGCTGTAATGCCTTCCCCTGGTGTTCCTATACTCCCCCCAAGCGCGCAGATGTTTATATTCCGCCCTTTATATTTTCCCGAAACGATAACAGCTTCCTCTGTATTACCCCTTACCCAATGGGGAACCATTACCGGCTGGAGCCAAACGCTGTCGAAGTTCAGGGCTTTCATCTTGTTTTCTGCCCATTGAATTGCTTTCAGGGAATTCTCCGAACCACCTAAGCGGGGCCCTATTGAACATAATTCGGTAAGCATCGAAAATGCTTCACGGTCCTGAAGTGCCGAGTGAGTAATCTTTTTTGCAGTCTCCCTTATTGACTCAGTCGTTTGAGCATTAGCAGTTACAGCAATTGTTAAGGAAAATATAAGCAGGTAAATATTAGGAAGTTTCAATTTTTAGTTCCATCCATTAAAAAAAATAATTACAATAATAATCAAACTTCGGAAAAATATTATTAGTTTTAGCTAACATTTTATGAGGGGATGGCGGCAGAAGGGTAAACCAACTGGTAAAAGTACGATTATGTTAAAGCGATAATTAAATAAGTAAATCTGGTATGAATAAAGATGCAAAGTTTTATATAGAAAAACTGGGGCTGCAGCCTCACCCGGAAGGCGGATACTTCAAAGAAATATACCGGTCGGCCGAAATAATTCTGCCCGAAGGTCTGCCGCGAAGATTAACAAAAGAGAGGTCCGTTTCCACCTCTATCTATTTTCTCCTGGAGGGAAAACAGGTATCTAAATTTCACAGACTTAAGTCTGACGAGCTGTGGCATTTTTATGATGGAAGCGGAGTAAGTATCCACATAATAGATGATAAAGGGAATTTATCAAAAGTCGTTCTGGGGAAAGAAATTGATAAGGGAGAGGTTTTTCAGACAGTTATTCCGGCAGGGCATTGGTTTGCCGCAGAACTAAAGGATAGAAAATCCTTCACCCTTGTCGGTTGTACAGTTGCACCGGGATTCGACTTCGGAGATTTTGAACTGGCAGATAGAAATAAACTGCTAAATTCATTTCCATTACACGAGAGTATTATTAAGAAATTTACCTGAATTAAAGGATGCGAATAAAGCCGTTTCAGGAGGAATTTGATGCCGGGGGGTTTATTTTAGCCCCAAAGGGCGAAAAAAAATTACCTTAACAGGTTCCTCTTAAAACTTTACATTAAAACATTGAAATTTTTGCAGTTTTCAAATGCCTTTAATATTGAACTTCAGACCTATTTTGCATAATTTTTTGCTCGAAATTTAATTATTAATCCGGAGGATCTATAGAATTCTTTTCTACTGTAATTTTTGATTTATTTCTTTCGGGTTCCACATTAAAAATAAGATTCCAAATCTGGTTCAGGAGATATTAGGGGTCACTGCGGCTTCTGTGGTGATCTTTTACAGCTTGGTTAATCTCGGGTTCTCTCCGGAAAAGGCTCAGGTGGATAATACTATCTGGGTCAATGCCTTGTTCGATTATTACCATAAGCTGGATTCACTTCCTCCGTATCCAAATGATTATTCTTCTGCTGAACGGGATGAAGATCAGCTTTCTTCTGTCCCATCCTCTGATGAACAGAAAATCGATTCAATAAAAGTATTTGATCCTAAGCTTAAATTACTTGAGAAAAAACAGGACAGCTATGCTTCCCTGGAGGCATCACAGTCTGATCTCTTCGCTGCTGTAACCGGATTCTTTCCTCCCGATTCTACATTTGAAGGTGACTCACTAAAAACAGATTCATTACAGACTGATTCAATGAAGGTGGATACAATAGGCGTTGCAGCCGACACTATAAAAGTTGACTCAATGGCTATCGACTCTACTGCCAGACTGAAGTACTTTCATTATGAACGCATGGATCTGCCTTATGTGACCCTTCAACCTCAGAGGACTTCGCCTTTTATAGCACAGCCCACTTCCAGAAGCCGTACTATAAAAATCGATTCAACAGGAAAGTTTGTTGAAATAGAAGAAAAGGTGGCGGGCGAGGAAACAAAGATCCTGCTGCGAGTCCCGATTCAAGACTATATTGATGCAAAACTTGCTCTCCATGAAAGGGAGCTGTGGGAACAACTCGGTTATCAGTATGAACTGAAATCGTCCAAGAAAGAACTGGGAGAGTTAATAAAAAATGTAACCGATTTTGAAATTCCTTTGCCGAAAGTAGGAGTGCTCAGTATTTTCGGTGAACCGAAGATCAGTCTTAAGATAGGTGGTGCTGTTGATATCCATGGAGCCTGGCGTAATGAGAACACGGAAGGAGTAACCGCTTCAAGGTACGGCAATACAAGGAACGAACCCGACTTCAAACAGCAGGTGCAGATAACTGTCGCAGGAACGATAGGGGATAAGCTGCACATAAATGCCGACTGGAATACCGAGAGAACATTCCAGTATGAGAACCAGCTTAAAATAAAATATGAAGGTTATGAGGATGAGATAATTCAGAGTATTGAAGCCGGTAACGTTTCGCTGCAGACATCTCCCCTGGTAGGCGGTAGTGAAGCGCTGTTCGGATTAAAAGCTAACTTTAAATTAGGTCCTCTTTCGCTTACAACACTGGCCAGTCAGAAAAAAGGTGAAACAGAAGAGGTTTCGGTTAACAGCGGAACAACCTCGCAGGAATTCAACCTGCGCGCATACGATTACTCAACTAACCACTACTTCCTCGATACGACATATGCAAGTGAAACTCAGCATATTTTCAGCGACTATTATAGTAAGGCTACCCCCATTGTCCATCCTAACCTTCGCGTTGTTAATATTGAAGTCTGGAAATCAGTTTATGGTATAATCACCGACAGAACAAAGCAAAGAAAAGCTAACGCCTATATAGACCTTATCCCTACTACACAAGGGGGGAATTATCCTGAACTCAGCAAAGATACAACTGCTATCCCGGGTCAACTGGAAACCGGCTGGTTTGAACTTCTTCAGCAGGATGTTGATTACGTTCTGCATCCTGAAACAGGTTATATAACTTTTAAGACCAGCCTGCAGGATAATGATGTAGTTGCTGTTGCTTACCAGCGTCAGAACGGTGATGTCTATGGAGAATTCCTGAACTCGATCAATGTTAATGACACTTCATCGAATTTAGTTCTCAAACTTGTAAAACCCAAGAACCTTCAGTCTGGAGGCCCGTATGCAAGGGCATGGAAACTGCAGCTTAAGAATATTTATCCGCTTGGCGGCAGGAATATTAAGGAAGAAGGATTTGAATTTAACATAGAGTATGAAAAAGAAGGACAGGATCCTGTAACCGACCTGACAGGCAAGGACGGTACAAACGTAAGATTACTGACCGCATTTGGACTCGACCTGCTTGATGCAAGTAAACAGCCTGTTCCCGATAATAAGTTCGATTTTCGTCCGAACCTGACGATCTTTCCCGAAACCGGTGAGGTAATCTTCCCGACATTAAAACCATTCGGTGCAGATCTTCCGGCGGATATACCGGATACACTCAAATATACTGACGTATACGATACATCAAAAACCAAAGCTCAGCAGAATAAGGTAAAGGATAAGTGGCTCCTTACAGGTAAATATTCGGGTGAGGCCTCCTCTGTTTATCAGCTCGGCTTTAATGTTGTTGAAAATTCAGTCAGAGTATTACTGAACGGAAGGGAGTTAACTCCCGGGACAGACTATATAGTAGACTATAATATAGGCCAGCTTACCATCCGTAATGATGCCGCTCTCGTTCCCGGTGCAGATCTGAAAATAACCTATGAGAAGAACGACTTGTTCCAGCTTGCTTCTAAAACGCTTTTGGGAGCGAGGGGACTTTTCGACTTCTCCGACAAAACCCAGCTCGGTTTCTCTATATTGAATTTGAACCAGCAGACGCTCAGTGATAAGGTCAGAATAGGCGAGGAACCTTTGAGTAATACTATATATGGTGTTGATGCAAAAACCGGAGTTGATCTTCCGTTCGTAACAAAGGCACTTGATAATATTATCTCTACAAGGGAAATGTCAACTGTTAGTGTCAGCGGTGAATATGCCTACATAAATCCCGATCCTAATACAAAGAAAAGTACTATCGCTTCTGACAACGGACAGAGTATTGCCTATATAGATGACTTTGAAGGTGCAAAAAGGACTATCCCTGTCGGAGTTTCGTATACTGCATGGAAGGACCTTAGTCCTCCTGATTCTCTTCCGGGACTTTCAGGATTAACTCCCAAACAGTTAATGGATTACAAGGGAAAAAGCATCTGGTATACAGTTACTCCATCCGATGTGAACGTAAAACAGATATGGCCGAATAAATCGGTGGCAAAAGCTGACCAGCAGGTAACTGTAATGGATTATGTTTTTCTTCCCGATACTCCCGGAACATACAACTATAACCCCCAGCTGGGGAACAGGAGCCAGAACTGGGGCGGTATTATGAAAGTGCTTTCTTCTACTGCGAATAACCTCGTTGAAGAGAATATAGAATTTGTTGAATTCTGGGCTAAAATAGATGAAGCTCCTCCGGGGTCCAAAGTATATCTTGATCTGGGAAGGATCAGTGAAGATGTAATCCCGAACAGGATTTTGAATACTGAAGACCGCCCTCCTTACAATGATCTCATCGATCAGGGTGAGGATGTGGGACTTGACGGCTGGACAGATGCTGAAGAACGCGCTAATACCGGCAGTACCAAATCGGATCCAAGCGGTGATAATTTTTCATTCACTAAAACCGGAAGTCTTAACTGGCGGGATTATTTTAATATAAACGGTACTGAGGGTAATGCTGTCCTTACAGATATCGGAAGATTCCCCGATACAGAAGACCTGAACAAAAACGGAAATCTTGATTTGGCGAACAGCTATTTCAGGTATGAGATTCCTCTGGACACAAACAGGAATATTAATCGTTTCATAGCCGGCGGCGGCGACAATGACGGCTGGTTTTTATACAGGGTGCCGCTGAAAGATTTTGCACGTGAAGTCGGCAGTCCCTCTCTTACAGATGTGGAATATATAAGATTTTTTATTTCAGGAGCAGATACTACAGTTCATTTACGTATAACCGAGTTCAACCTTACCGGAAGTCAATGGCAGAAAGTGTTACCTGAAGATACCACAATGTCTATCTCTGTAATAAACATTGAAGACAACCCGGGTTACACATCACCTCCGGGAGTTTTCCAGGAAAGGGACAGAACAAGGCCTGACGAACAGATCTACCGTAATGAACAGTCGTTAAACCTGATTCTGAAGGATCTTCCAGACGGACAGTCGAGACAGGCTGTAAAATACCTGTACAGACCTCTGGATGTGTTTAATTACAGGCAGATGAAATTATTCATTCATGGCGATGAGAATACCGGACCCGGATCAGTATCAGATACCTCAAACGGAACTTACGCTGCCGAAGTATATTTCAGGTTCGGCGGTGATACGAACAACTTCTATGAATACCGTCAGCCGGTAAGACCCGGATGGAATGAGATCTCAATTAATTTCAGCGAGTTAACTGCCATAAAGCAGGCACGGAATGATTCTTCCATCAATAGACTTATAGAAAAACCTGTGCCGGGGAAAGCAGGACATCTCTACGGCGTAAAAGGAAATCCGACACTGACTTCAGTTAAATTCCTGTTGGTCGGTATATATAATCCAAGGGAGGTCCCGCCCCGCATTAGAAGAACCGGTAAACCTAATGATGAAATTTCCGGAGAGATTTGGGTTAATGAGCTCAGGGTTGTAGGTGCAGACGATTCACCCGGGTGGGCATACAGCTTTTCATCGTCGGTAAAGCTGGCAGACCTGATGACGGTTAACTTTAATATCAGTCAGACAAACCCATATTTCCATAGACTTTCAGACAGGTTCGGGTCGAGGGTCGAATCAAAGAACTGGGGCATGTCCGCTGATCTTAATATTCTTAAGCTGCTTCCGGTTAACCTGCCGGAGAGTAACCTGAGGATGAATTATTCTCACACTGAGAGTGTAGGTAAACCGCTGTATCTGCCGGGCACAGATATTAAAGTTGACGAAGCTGCCCGACAGATTGAGTCGCTGCGTCAGGATACCACGGTTATTGAAACCAAAACACCGGAGCAGATCATTTCTGAATCACAGACAATAAGTACATCGGATTCCTGGTCGGCTTCTAACATTAAAATAAAAGTCCCAACCTCCGCCTGGTATATAAGGGATACATTTAATGCACTCTCATTCAGTTTCAACTACAATAAAACTTTCAGCAGAAGTCCTACGGTACTCTCTAATAAGGGATGGGTATGGAATGCCTCGATGAATTATGCTCTGAACTTAAATCCCAATTATTACTTCCAGCCTCAGGATATTCCTGTTATCGGCTCTGTTGTAGCATTATTCTCAGATTACAAGGATGTAAAAGTTTTCTATACTCCTCAGAACTTTGCTTTCAATGTGACTGCGAGACGACAAAGAAATACAAACATCACCCGTTCGCAGACGGGTTCGACCTCCCAGGAAATAGTCTCCAGGGATTTTGGAACTACGAGAGGATTTAACTTTAACTGGAAACTGACAGAAGGCGGATTCCTCAACCTTGCCACCGCTTACAACGTAAATATAACATCATCACTAGCGTATCTTGAAACCAGCGCCAATGATATGCAGCGGCCGGAGAACGAGATCTGGAAAGATATATTCTCAGGAGTATTCTTCGGAAAAGATTACAGGTATACGCAGAGTTTCGACTTAAAGTCGAATCCAAAACTTCCGTCGGTATGGGATATAAACCGCTACTTCCAGGTAACCGCAGGCTACAATGTCGGTTATAACTGGAACTTTGATTTCCGCCAGGATACGGTGGGGAGAAGCGCCGGTTTTGCAAGCCGCTTACAGGCAGGTTTAACCTTGCGTCTGAAAGCCTTAACAGATCCTCTGTTCGCGGAAAAATCAGAAACGCCTTCAGGAGCACGACAACAGCAGCAGCGCGGCAACGCCAACAAGGGCAGGAGGAGTCTTGAAAACCGTGGAAGAGATCTTGAAGGCGATCAGAATGAAAATGCCGATTCAACAAAGAACGCGGAAGAACTGCCCGAAGGAACCGATACGACAAATCAGCAGCCAAAGAAACCTGCACTTGTACGGGCACTTGGTTTTCTGAAGAGTGTGGCGAAGAGTCTTTTCTTCGACTATGAGTCAATCGCATTTAACTATTCACTTGATAACAGCGTCTCTAAGTCGGGTATACTGGGCGAAGGGACTGGATTCAATAATTTCTGGGGAATTGACTACAGTTATAATAAAGGTCCGTCCAGGGCCTTTATGCTCGGATTAAGCAGCGATGTGGGGAGACGGGCTCCCAACGGAAACCTTCAGGATGTTTTTACTCAGAAGAATAATCTTGATTTCAGGACGTCGAGGCCATTGTGGGAAGGCGCCAAGCTTGATATTAACTGGAAAGTGGCATGGTCAATTAACAAAAATACTTCTATAAGAACAGACCAGTTCGGTAACGTGAGTATCGACAACATTACGGAAACGGCTTCTATTGAAAGATCATTCCTTTCTCTGCCTCCATCACTATTCCTTAGTGTATTCGGCAACGGAATAAAGAAAGTTAATGAGCTTTTTGATCCTAATTCACCAAACCCGCAGCAGAATTTGTCGAATGCATTTCTGAAGGGATTTGAAACACTGCCGCTTCTTTCAAAGCTTGGTTTTCTTAAAGATGTGGCAAAGTATATACCGAGACCAAACTGGCATATTAGCTGGGATGGTCTTGAAAACTTCCTGTTCTTTAAGTCGTTTGCCAAGAAGGTCTCGCTTGAACACGCTTACAGCTCAACTTATACTGAGGGAACAAAACTGAATCCGGAAGGTGTACAGGAGATACTGACACAGCGAATTGAATACGGATTTTCACCGATTGCAGGATTGAACATCACATTCAACGATATGTGGGGCGGGAATTTAATAGGTAGTGTTAAATACGGAACCAGGACGATTTATGATCTTGGACTGACAACCAAAAATATTTCAGAGACTTTCTCCAAAGACATAGGAATTACAGCAGGATTTTCAAAATCGGGATTTGAACTGCCGCTGTTCGGCATTTCACTTAAAAACGATATTGAATTCAGTCTTTCCTATACAAGCTCAAAGAATTCAGTTGTACGTTACGATATGCTTAGTTTTACCGAGGAAGGAACTCCCCAGGATGGTACGCTCAGAACCACTATGGAACCGAGGATAAAGTATACCATCAGTTCCAAAGTTACCCTCTCGATCTTCTATCGAAGAACATCCGTAGAACCCGAAGGTGCTGCGAGAATTCCCCCCACAACAACAAATGAGGCCGGACTGGATGTCCATATTTCGATCCAGTGATATGGCAATTTGATCGTTTGGTTACAAATTCTGACGGGAATCTTTATTAAATTATTGCATGTTTATTTTTGAAGAAGAAAAAAAGAAGGAAAATAATGGCAAATAAGAAGATACTGTGGGTAGATGATGAAATTGAACTGTTGAGATCTCACATCATTTTCCTCTCCGAAAAAGGATATGATGTTGATACAGTTACTAACGGCGAAGATGCAATTACCCATGTTAAGCAGAATCCATATGATCTTATATTCCTCGATGAGATGATGCCAGGAATGGGAGGACTTGAGGTCCTGGGACAGATCAAGGAAATGAATCCCAACATTCCCGTGGTTATGGTAACTAAAAGTGAAGAAGAAACCCTGATGGATGAAGCCATCGGCGGCAAGATAACCGACTACCTTACCAAGCCCGTAAATCCAAGCCAGATGTTCCTGGTATGTAAAAAGATCCTGGAAGGTAAAAGAATAACCGGGCAGGCTGCGGCAAAGGACTACCTGCAGGACTTTAATGAAATTTCCCGCGCATTGCTGAATAATCTCGATTTCGGGGAGTGGATTGATATTTACCTTAAGATCGTTAACTGGGATGTGGAACTTGATACTCATGCCGGAATGGGACTGCGTCAGACGTTAAACGATCAGAAAAAGGAAGCTAACAAAGAATTCTCCCGTTTCGTTGAGAAGAATTATACTACCTGGATCAACAATCCCGACGACAATTATTCACCTCCATTAACCACTGAGATCGTCGACAAATATATCGTAGATGAAGTAAACGAGGGGAAAAATTCTGTTTTCTTCTTTGTGCTGGATTGTCTCCGGCTCGATCAATGGCTGGTGATGGAAAAACATCTGCAGGATCTGTTTAAGATCAGTAAAGATTATTATTATGCCATACTTCCCACGGCAACTCCCTATGCCCGTAATGCTCTGTTTGCCGGGTTATTTCCTTCGGAGATAGAAAAATATTATCCGAAGCTCTGGCAGGGAGGAGATGACGACGAACGGAGTATGAACAAGTATGAAAAAGAACTCCTTCAGCTGCTTCTTGACAGGAGAAAAGTGAAGCTTAAAAATGAGCTCAAGTATATCAAAATCATCGATCCTGAAGTTGGACGGAACTTCGAACAGAATATTACTTCATATAAGAACAGTCATTTAACTGCTGTGGTAGTTAACTTTCTGGATATGATCGCTCACGGACGCTCTGATTCAGATATACTTAAAGAGATCGCTCCCGACGAGCCTGCTTACCGGTCATTAACAAACACATGGTTCACTCATTCATCTCTGCTCTCAACTTTCAGGGCGATTGCTGCAATGAAGAATGTTAAGATAATCGTAACAACGGATCACGGCAGCATAAGGTCATTACGGGGTGCAAAGGTTTTGGGCGACAGGGAAGCCTCAACCAACCTGAGATTTAAGTACGGCAGAAACCTGAAAGTGGATGATAAGAATGCCATCTACATAAAAAATCCCCAGGAATATAAGCTTCCTAAACGCGGAGTTACAATAAACTACATTATTGCCAAAGAAGACTACTACTTTGTATACCCGACGGATTACCATAAATATCTTACTTACTATAAAGATACTTTTCAGCATGGAGGTATATCCATGGAGGAAATGATCCTTCCTGTAATAACAATGGAACCTAAATAAAAGTGACAGACAAACAGGTAGTGGTTAATTCCGAAGACGGTACAAAAAAACTTGCGCAGGAGTATGCGGCGGGACTGACCCCGGGAGATATTGTTGTACTGAACGGTAATCTTGGTGCAGGTAAGACATTCTTCATTCGCGAAGCAGTTAAGTTTTTTCGTGTCTCGGCTGTCAGCAGTCCCACCTTTGCCCTTGTAAACGAATATGAAGGTAAGATAAAGATCTACCATTTTGATTTTTACAGGATAAACAGGATCGAAGAATTGTATGATATCGGGTTTGAGGATTATCTTAATGATGAGGATGCAGTAATCTTTGTAGAGTGGGGAAATCTTTTTCAGGATATTCTTCCGCGCAGACGGAAGGAAATTAATATAACAGCAGGCGAAGAACAGCAGAGGACATTTGAGTTCAAAGAATATGAATAGTGCATCTCCCATACTTGCGATAGAGACCTCATCGCGTCTCTGCGGTGCCTGTCTTTATTTCAGCGAAGAGAAATATTTCCAGAATATCGTAAACTATAAGAATATCCATGCTGAAAAACTTCTCGAGATCATCGATTCGGTTCTGCGCGAAGGAGGATTAAAGACCTCTGACCTGGCATCTATTGCAGTATCGAACGGACCGGGTTCGTTTACTGGTTTAAGGATCGGGATGTCGGCTGCCAAAGGTATAGCCTTCGGGGCATCGCTTCCGCTTGTTCAGGTACCTACATTTGAGGCACTTGCACTACAGACTTCCCGTTTTTTGCCGGAAAACACAGTTTTTAACATAGCTAACAAGGTAAATTCAGACGAAGTGTATTTTGCAAAGTTTCAAATTAAGGGTAATAATTATATATTTGTGGAAAACCTGGGTATTTTGGAATACGATGAATTTATAAGGAATTCGCTGGATATTATTACATTCGGGAACGCTGTAAAAAGAAAAGATGAACAGTTAAATTTCAGAAGTGATATCTTTGCGCCGCAGCCCTGGTTTGTTGCCCGCTGGGCAATGGAATACGGCGAGACTAAAACCGAAAAAGAAATCGACTATCTCGAACCATATTATTTGAAAAATTTTACTATAAAGGTGAGAAAAAATGATTAAGCACATTCTTACATTCGTACTTTTGATATCCGCATTCAGCTTTGCACAGATGATCCCTCCAAAAGTTGCATCACAGCAGATGGAATATGACTGGGGCCAGGTTCCCCGTGGTGAACATGTAAAATATAATTTTGTTGTTTCTAATGTTGGAGGCGACCTTCTGAAAATAAAAGACGTTAGAGCTTCCTGCGGATGTACCGCCGCAAAACCGGAGAAATCTGATCTCGCCCCCGGTGAATCAACTAATATTCAGGTTGATTTTAACTCTACGGGACGTTCAGGAAGACAGACCAAGTATATCACTGTAAAAACAAACGATCCTAGTAAACCTGAGATACGGTTTAAATTTACTGGTGTAGTTGTTGATCCCGGTGAAAAAACAGGGAATCTTGCTAACAGTCCGATGATGTATTTCGCTGAAACCCAGCATGATTTCGGTAAAGTTCAGGAAGGCGATACGGTTAAGTACAAATTTAACTTTACTAACAAGGGCAACGCGGTTCTTAAGATAAGAAAAGTTAAAACATCCTGCGGCTGCACTGCAGCCCTGGTTTCAAGTGAGAAACTTGAACCCGGAAAAGAAGGAACCTTAAATGTTTCTCTTGATACCAGCCATCGTGCAGGTAAAATGAGCAGACGCATCACGGTTTACTCAAATGATCCCACAAATCCTGATATGGTATTAACAATTTTCGCTGATGTGCAGAAGGGAACAAATTAATGCCGTGGTTTAAGCGGTCGAAGGAAAACATTTCTCCTGATTCACAGAAGAAAGATCTGCCCGACGGGATGTGGGAAAAATGTCCCAGCTGCGGTGAGATCATTCATAAAAAACAGCTTGAAACAAACCTGTGGACCTGCATAAAATGCAATCATCATTTCCGTATAGGCAGTGCTGAGTATATTGAGATCCTTATCGATAAAGGGACGTTCAGGGAGATGGATAAAAAGATGCGCTCCGCTGATCCCCTCGAATTTGAGGATACGAAGAAGTATACCGACAGAATTTCGGAGACGATTAAAAAGCTTGGAATGAATGATGCAGTAAAAACAGGCACAGGGAAGCTGAACGGACTTGATGTGGCTTTCGGGTGTATGGATTTTAAGTTTATCGGCGGGAGTATGGGCTCTGTGGTCGGTGAAAAGATTGCCCGGTTGACAGACAGAGCTCTTAAGAACAAGGTCCCGTTGATTATCATTTCTTCAAGCGGCGGCGCCAGGATGATGGAAGGTGCGCTGTCATTAATGCAGATGGCAAAAACAAGCTCCAGACTTGCCCGGCTCGCGGAAGCAAAGATCCCTTATATATCGGTGATGACAGACCCTACAACGGGTGGAACTACAGCAAGCTATGCTATGCTGGGTGACGTCCACATTGCAGAACCCCAGGCTTTGATAGGGTTTGCGGGTCCCCGCGTGATAAAGCAGACTATAGGAAAGGATCTCCCCAAGGGATTTCAGAAATCTGAATTTCTCGTGGAAAGAGGATTCGTGGATGTTGTTTCACCAAGGAAAGAACTGAAGCAGAATATCTATAACGTCTTAACATTACTTAGCTGAGGTTATCATAAAGGTTATAAGAAGCGTTAAGAAGATGCAGGAGCTTTCCAGGGCTCTGCACAGGGAAGGGAAGTCGATAGGTCTTGTCCCTACTATGGGATTCCTCCATGAAGGTCATCTTGCTCTTGTTAACCGATCCAAAAAAATTACGGATGTAACCGTTGTATCGGTATTTGTTAATCCCGCCCAGTTTGGTCCTAAAGAAGATTTTAAGCGCTACCCCCGCAACCTTAAAAGAGATAAAAAATTACTTGAAGATGCCGGCGTAGATTATGTTTTTATTCCGGAAGCTGATGAAATTTACCAGCCGGGATTTCAGAGTTATGTGAACGTTGCCGACACTACCCGGATCCTTGAGGGCGAGTTCAGGCCGGGTCATTTTATGGGAGTAACCACCATTGTGGCAATGCTGTTTAATATTGTTAATCCCGATTCAGCGGTGTTCGGACAAAAAGATGCCCAGCAGGCTTTTGTAATTCAGCAGATGACTGGAGACCTGAAATTCGGTATTAAGATTGTGGTTATCCCGATAGTGCGCGAGAAGGACGGGCTCGCATTAAGCTCCCGTAATATTTATCTCTCTGAAAAAGAAAGGGAGGATGCTCTAGTACTTAATCATTCCCTGATGTACGCGAGGAAAATTATTTCAGGAGGCAAACAGGATGTTAACAAAATTATTTCGGGGATGGAAAAAATTGTTAACCGTGCGGAAACCTCGGAGCTTGATTACATTGCTGTAGTAGATGCATTATCCTTCAATCCCGTAAAAAAACTTGAACACGGCAAAAAATATTATATCCTCATCGCCTGCAGAATCGGCAAAACACGGCTCATCGACAACATACTGGTTAAAGCTGTCCACTAAAATCCCCGGGCACAGCAGTTCCTTATTTGAACTTCACACTAAAAAATTTTATAATGTATTTGTTAAAATTTCGTATCGATCCCACTGTTTAATATCTCAACAATTTTTCTCAAAAATACTTCCAGAAACGTCCATGAACCGTCTTTACTCCGGGCAAACTACGGCATAAATCCGGCCTTAATTCTACGCTTATTAAATTATAGTTGAGGAATATTCAGTTTAGAAACAGACATAATCCCGTAAAGAACGAGGTTTTTTTCGTGGATGAATTCTATATCCATATGAGGGATGAGTTTTTCGGCATTGCCGCCTGTAAGGTAGATCTTAATATTTTTTCCTGGATATGTTTTTCCCAGTCGGACTGATATTCTGTCAATCATTCCCAGTGTGGAGTTGATGAGTCCGCTTGCGATGGATGCCTTTGTTGAACTGCCTAAATTCCCGTCATAATCTTCAAAGCTTACTTCAGGAAGCTGGGCTGTATAAGAATGAAGGGCCTGGCCCATCATCGTAACGCCGGGTGCGATCACTCCGCCGATAAATTCACCGGGATGTGTTATAATATTTATTGTAGTGGCAGTTCCCATATCAACCGAAAGTAGTATCTCATTCTCTTTTATTCCATGGTTCAGGAAAAATGCACCCTCTGCGGAACAGAGCCTGTCGATGCCGAGAGTTTCGGGAGTCTTATAATTTATTTTCAGGTTGAAAGATGAACTATGGGAAATTATATGAAAAGGGATTGTATTAAATTCCGGCAGTCCTGTAATCTTTTTGGTCTTTGCCGGCACCACTGACGAGACTCCTGCCGCGGTGATTTTGTTTGCCGATATAATTGCTTTCAGCCGGTTAACATCCTGAAAAGAGAAAGAGCCGGAAAGCTTATCTCCTTCGAATAAACCGATCTTTATATATGAATTACCTATGTCGCAGGCAAGGAACATGTAGTTAAATCTTATTTAAGAAAATATTAGCCGATGCTTACGTCGCCGAAATAGATCTTCTCGAGCGTCTTTCCTGTTCTCAGGATCAGAAAGCCCTCATCATCAATATCATCGAAGATCCCGTATCTGACCTGGTCGCCTTCGGTAACTGAGATCTTTTCCCCTATCATCCGGCATCTCGCCTTCCAGTCTTTTAAGATTTCATCAGGTTTATCGTCTATCCACTGAAGAATTTCCTCAAAGATATTCAGTGCTTCGGCAAGGAGCACCTCACGTTCTATACTGGTACCCAGTTCTTCTTTGATAGAGGTGGGGGGGATCTTAAAATTTCCCTGGAAGGAGGTCTGGTTAACATTTATACCTATTCCAGTGACAACTCTTTCGATTTTCTTCCCGGCCGATGATGATTCGATTAAAATACCGGCCGTCTTTTTGCCGTTTATAAGGACATCATTGGGCCATTTAAGCTCAATTTTACACTGATAAAGATTTTCAATCGCCATTGCTATGGCCAGTGAAGAAGCAAAATTTACCAGGTTGATCCTTCGTCCCGAAAAATCCCTGTCCTTCAGCAGAATGGAAAATGTCAGATTCATACCCTTGGTGCTGTACCAAACCCTGTCTTTCCGTCCCCGGCCTTCATTTTGTTTCTCACTAAGAACCACGGTGCCGTCTTTATCATATTTATTGGATTTATTTAGAAGTACGCTGTTTGTGGAATCGACTTCTTCGGCATATATGAAATTTCTGCCTATTACTTCAGTATCAAGCTTGATATCAAAAAACTCGAGATCGAACAATTTATTTCCTTCAGTTAAATGGGTACCTAAAATAAAAAAATATTACCAGAAATTAAGATTTAATTGAATATGACGCACTGATTGTCACTTTCATATATAGTATGACAAAACGGCAGACTGTCTGCCATTTAGTCACACTATCTTTCAGCAGGGCGGGAACTGTAACTTATTGTAAATAAATAAGTTACAGATATTCGAGGGCATGGCACATCGATTGAATAAGTAATAAAGGTTTTAAGAATACATTATAGGAGAATACTAAGATGACATTTGTAAAATTTGAACCTTTAAGAGAATTAGACAACCTGAATAACAGGCTGCATAAATTTTTCGGTGAATTCCCTGCAAATATCGATATGGGATTCTCTTTTAGTCCCAGGGTAGATATTTATGCCGATGATCAGAATATTTTTATTGAGGCTGAAATTCCGGGACTAAGAAAAGAAGATATGAAGATATCGCTGCAGGATAATATACTTACGATCAGCGGAAGCAAGAAGAAAGAAGACATGGAAGATCAGAACAAACAGTACTTCAGAAATGAGATTATTTACGGCGACTTCTCAAGAAGTTTTTCGCTTCCCGAAGATATAAATCCCGAAAACGTTGAAGCACAGTTTGAGAACGGCATTTTGAAAATATCAATCGGAAAACGTGAAGTAAAAACCACTAAAGAAAGAAACATTGAAATCAAATAAAACAAAATCAAATAAAGAACAGAGAATGACGAACACGGTCATTAATACAAACAGGAAGGAGTTTTAGAATGGGTAAGATAATAGGAATAGATTTAGGAACTACAAATTCCTGCGTAGCGGTTATGGAAGGTAACGATCCGGTGGTGATCCCCAATTCGGAAGGAGGACGTACTACTCCTTCTGTTGTTGCATTTACAAAATCAGGAGAGAGACTGGTCGGCCAGCCCGCCAAAAGACAGTCGATCACAAATCCAAAGAATACGGTCTTTTCCATTAAAAGATTTATGGGAAGAAAGATAAACGAAGTAACAGATGAAAAAGGAAAAGTACCTTACGAAGTTATTTCGGGCGATAACGATACGGCGCGCGTAAAGATAGGCGACAGAATTTATTCTCCGCCTGAAATAAGTGCGATGATATTACAGAAGATGAAAAAGACTGCTGAAGAATACCTGGGACAGGAGGTAACCGAAGCTGTTATTACAGTTCCTGCATATTTTAACGATTCACAGCGCCAGGCAACAAAAGACGCCGGCGAGATAGCAGGTCTCCAGGTAAGAAGAATAATTAACGAGCCTACTGCTGCGGCACTGGCATACGGACTTGATAAAAAGACCTCCGATCATACGGTTGCGGTATATGACCTTGGCGGCGGTACTTTCGATATATCAATACTTCAGTTAGGCGAAGGTGTTTTTGAAGTTAAATCGACTAACGGCGACGGCCACTTAGGCGGCGATGACTTTGACCAGCGTGTTATAGATTTTCTTGCAGATGAATTTAAGAAACAGGAAGGTATTGATTTAAGAAAAGATCCGATGGCTCTGCAGAGATTAAAAGAAGCTGCTGAGAAGGCAAAGATCGAATTATCTTCATCCTCCTCAACGGATGTGAACCTTCCGTTCATTACTGCTACTCAGGAGGGTCCGAAACACTTAAACATCAACCTTTCAAGATCGAAATTTGAACAGCTTATTGACGACCTGGTGCAGAGGACAAAAACTCCCTGTGAAAAAGCATTGAAAGATGCAGGTGTTACTCCCGATCAGATTAACGAGGTTATTCTTGTCGGTGGTTCTACAAGGATCCCGATGGTCCAGGAACTCGTTAAGAAACTCTTCAACCGCGAGCCTCACAAAGGTGTTAATCCTGACGAAGTTGTAGCTATCGGTGCATCTATCCAGGGTGGTGTACTCGCAGGAGACGTTAAGGACGTGCTGCTTCTGGATGTTACTCCTCTTTCACTCGGAATTGAAACTCTCGGTGGTGTATCAACAAGACTTATTGAGGCAAACACAACCATCCCGACCAAGAAGAGCGAGATCTTTTCAACGGCATCAGATAACCAGCCGTCGGTAGAGATCAATGTACTCCAGGGCGAAAGACAGATGGCTGCTGACAACAGGTCGCTTGGAAGATTCCACCTTGATGGAATTCCACCGGCACCGCGCGGCGTACCGCAGATTGAGGTTACATTCGATATAGACGCTAACGGTATACTGCATGTGAATGCAAAGGATAAAGCTTCAGGTAAGGAACAGAGTATAAGGATAACATCCTCGAGCGGATTGAACAAAGAGGAAGTTGAAAAAATGAAGAACGATGCTAAAGAACATGCAGCTGAAGATAAGAAAAAGAAAGAAGCTGTCGAGGTAAAGAACCAGGCTGATAGTCTTGTCTTCCAGACAAAGAAACAAATGGATGAGATGAAAGACAAACTGTCTTCGGATGATAAATCAAGACTTGAAGCTGAAATCAAGAAAGTTGAAGAGGCTATTTCTTCAAACAATACAGATCAGATGAAAACAGCTACAGATTCGCTGAGCAAGGTATGGAATGAGATCGCTTCCAAGCTGTACAGCCAGGCAGGACCCGAGGGTCAGGCTGCACCGGGACAGGAAGCACCGGGTGGACAGCAGCAGCAGGGAGGCGAGACTGAGGAAGGTAAAGAAAACGTACAGGATGCCTCTTACGAAGTAGTAGACGAAGAAGAAGATAAAAATAAAGACAAGAAATAATAAATTGTTTGTATCCCGACCCCGAATGTAATTCGGGGAGAGATCTTAAGATTAGGTTAAATTTCCCGGCTGGTGACTCTCTTGAATTCACGAGTCTTGTTTGAGTCAGCCGCCATCACAGAGTTTATATTATAAAAACCAAGGAGAAAAGATGAACGACAACCATAATAATGAAACAGTAGAAGTTAAAGAAGAAAAACAATCGTGGGAAGATCTTCTGACGAATGAAGGAAGTTACGCTCCTCTTGTAGATATCTACGAGACAAATGAAGAATTCGTTCTTACAGCGGATATGCCCGGAGTAAAAAAAGAAGATGTAAACCTGAAGATTGAAGAAGGTTCAATGCTGATCTTCGGTAAGATAGATTACCAGGAAATACTGAACCGTAAATTTATTCTTAAGGAAAAAGAAACAGGACACTTCTTCCGCAGATTCAAAATTTCTGATACTATAGATGAAAACAAAGTATCTGCAAAATTTGAGAACGGTCAGCTGGTTGTAACTCTTCCTAAACATGACAGAGTAAAACCCAGAACGATCAGCATTAAATAAAACTGTTTAGACTTGATGCAATAAAATGCCTGTCATACCGACAGGCATTTTTTTTACCCTCTTCCTCTCTTTTATATATTCTTTTTTTAGTCACTATTGGTTATTTTTCCTTCTTTAAGTTCACCAGTATATACCGGAATATTAATGACTCATAGTTCCCAGAAGAACCGCATCATTTTCATTGATCTGATGCGGGCTTTCGCTGTTCTTCAAATGGTTCAGGGACACACGACAGACGTTTTGCTTGCTAACTCCTACCGGAGCGCCGAGTTTCCAATTTATACAATCTGGCTTTTTATGAGGGGAATGACTGCCCCTATCTTTATGTTTTCTGCCGGTACAGTTTTTACCTATTTATTCAGACTTATAAAAGAACCTTATAAAACCAATCCCAGGGTTAAAAAAGGATATAAACGTGTTATCCTGCTTGTGGTGCTTGGTTATCTACTCAGGTACCCGACAGCCACGGTGGTAGATTTTTCGCACGTTACGGCTGATCAATGGCAGATCTTTATGGCCGTTGACGTTCTTCAGTGTATCGGAATGGGTATTTTCTTCCTGATGATCTGTGGATGGATTGCCGAGAAATTTAACCTGCATGATTACGTGGTCTTTACCATCGGAGCATTATTCTTCTTCCTGCTTCATCCTGTTTTCGTGAACATTCAGTGGAAGGAATTTCTTCCTTTGCCGATAGCCGGATATTTTTATAAGGGTACCGGTTCTTTATTTCCGTTGTTTCCCTGGGTCGGGTACGTGGTTGCCGGTGGTGTATTCGGCAGCTACCTTGCAAAGAATCCAATGATATTCAAGACAGCAAAATTCAGTGCAAGAATATTTATTGCCGGGGGAATATTGCTGGGCGGGGCACTGCTGATAAATTATGTGCTGCAGACTCAATGGAACCTGGGTTTTGATACATGGTCTGATAGTCCTTTGTCTTTCAATGATGAGACTCGGATTCGTTATCATGCTCAATGCGGTTGTCTCGTTTATTTCATTGAAAGTTGAAACAATACCTAGATTCCTGATCCTTGTTGGAAGAAACACGCTATTGATATATATTGTACACCTGATGATATTGTACGGTAGTGCATGGAACCCGGGACTGATCCTCCTGTTCGGCGACAGTCTCAGCGCATGGAATACCGTCGGTTTTGCAGCCGGAATGATCCTTTTGATGTCATTGATGGTCATTGCAATCCATAAACTTAAAATTAAGAACAAACAGCTCGTGACGCAGTAGAAATGAGAAAATCAGATACGACTAATCCTGAAACTAATGATTCAGAAAAACAGGTGGAGCAGACTCTAAGACCGAAAAAGCTGAAAGACTTTAAAGGACAGAGTAAGATTACCGACAACCTGAACGTTTTTATTTCCGCAGCCTGTAAAAGGGAGGAAGCTCTTGACCACGTTCTTTTAACAGGACCCCCGGGACTTGGCAAAACTACCCTTGCCCACATCATCGCAAATGAGATGGGCGTTAAGCTGAAGATAACCTCAGGACCCGTGCTTGAAAAACCGGGCGACCTTGCTGGACTTCTTACCAACCTTGAAGAGAAATCTGTTTTATTCATAGATGAGATCCATCGGCTAAGTCCTGTGGTAGAGGAATATCTTTACTCTGCAATGGAGGATTATAAACTCGATATAATGATCGATACGGGACCTAATGCAAGAACAGTTCAGATAAGTCTGCCTAAATACACTCTCGTCGGTGCTACCACAAGGGCAGGTATGCTGTCATCTCCCTTAAGAGACAGGTTCGGGATAAAATTCAGACTCGATTATTATGAGTCGGAAACCCTGCATTCCATCGTGCAGCGTTCATCAAAGATCCTTAATCTCAATATTGAAAAGGATGCGGCGATGGAAATAGCAAAGAGATCGCGGGGAACTCCCCGTATCGCAAACAGGCTATTGCGCAGAACAAGAGATTTTGCAGACTTTGATGATAAGAAAATAGTTGATGTTGCGATCGCAAAGAAAGCACTGAAAGCTCTTGAAGTAGATGAGTTCGGTCTCGATGAAATGGATAAAGAAATTATACTGGCGATAATAGAAAAGTATAAGGGAGGTCCTGTTGGGCTGAATACTTTAGCTGTTGCCGTTAACGAAGATGCGGGTACTATAGAAGAAGTATATGAACCATTCCTGATCCAGCAGGGATTCATTCAGCGTACGCCGCGTGGAAGAGAAGCCACTACGCTTGCTTATAAACGTTTCAATAAAACTAAATTTAACCAGGGAAGTACTGATTCCTTATTTGAATAGCGGGAGGAAGGAATAAATGAAAACCACACTGAAATACTCCGTTCTGTTTGTAATATTTTTTATATGTGCCGGTGTTTCTTTTGCTCAGAAGGAGTATATACCACGCAACATACAGGAGACATATAATAAAGGGACACGATCATTAGACGGAACACCGGGTCCCAACTACTGGCAGAATTCATCTGATTATACAATTAAAGCCGACTTTAATCCATCGGACAGACTTTTAACAGGGAAAGAGACAATCGTTTATCATAATAACAGTCCGGATACCCTAAAAAGAATAGTACTCAGGCTCTATCAGAATATTTCAAAAAAGGATGCAGCCCGGAATTTTTCTTTGAGTGAAAACCTTCTCACCGAAGGAATGATCATAGAAAAACTTTCAATAAACGGCAGTGTACAGGATTTAAGCAATCTGAGTAAATTCGGTACCGCAGGTACATTATTCATCATAAATATAAATAATGATCCGGTTGTCCCTCATTCCGAAATTACCCTGGATATTGACTGGAACTTTACTATGCCTCCCGGGGAAAGCATTCGTATGGGAATGTACGATTCCACTTCAGCTTTGATAGGATACTGGTACCCGCAGGTATCCGTGTATGATGATATCGACGGATGGGATATGATACCCTATACAGGAATACAGGAATTCTACAACGACTTTTCGAATTATGATGTAGAGATGACTGTACCAAATACTTTTGCTGTATGGGGCACCGGTATCCTTCAGAACCCTGAGGAGGTATTTACTGAGAAGTACCTTAAAAGATATAGATCAGCTTTCACAAGCGACAGTGTTGTGAATATAGTTACCAAAGCAGACCTGGGAAAAGATATCTTCAATCACAGCAAGCCGCTGAATACATGGAAATATAAAGCTGAGAATGTAACGGATGTTGTCTATGGAACCAGCGATCATTATCTGTGGGACGGGGTTAGTCTTGAAGTGGAGCCGGGAAGAAGAGTATACATCGCAGCGGTTTACAAAAAGGAATCGGAAGATTTTTACAGGGTAGACGGAATTGCCCGCCAATGTATTGACTATTTCTCAAACGAGATGCCTGCTGTTCCTTTTCCATTTCCCTCATTTACAGTATTCAACGGTTCCGGCGGAATGGAATTCCCGATGCTTATAAATGACGGCAGTACAGAATCATACAGAAGCACGGTAGGGTTAACATCCCACGAAAATGCTCACCAGTATTTTCCTTTTTATATGGGAACCAATGAACAGAAATACGCCTGGATGGATGAGGGCTGGGCAGTATTTCTCCCAACCGACCTAGAACTTAAGCTGCTGCACGACAGGAGACGAATAGAAAGAGAGGCCGAAAACTTCAATAAATACGCGGGTACGGAGGATGATATTCCTTTATTCGTAACTACGGATAATATGAGTTACAGACCGTACAGGACAGCAGCTTATACACGTCCCGGTTTATCTTATTTATTCCTTCGCGATGCTCTCGGTGATGAAAAATTTTTGGAAGCACTTCATACATTTATGAAGAACTGGCACGGCAGACACCCGATGCCCTTCGATTATTTCTTTTCATTTAATAAGTCAGTTGGAAAGGATCTGATGTGGTTCTGGAAGCCGTGGTACTTTACACGCGACTATGCAGACCTCGGGATAAAAAATGTAGTTCAAACCGGCAGCCACATTACAGTCGGGGTTGAAAAGAAAGGCGAGGTCCCGGTTCCGGTTATCCTTACATTTAACTACTCCGACGGCACAAAGGATTCTGTTTACAAACCAACTTCTGTGTGGGAAAATCAGAATTCTGTTAAGATTGAATTCCAGCCCGCAAAACCTGTTACCAGGGTTCTATTGGGTGAGCCTTATATTCCTGACAGCAATAATGCTGATAATATGTATGAGATAGAGCGGAATAATGAGTAATACGTGACTATCTTCATTTGAATTCTCAAGTAATTCTTTAATTTATAGTTGCAACTGTAAATTAAACAAGGAGATACCATGGATAAGCTTGAAATAAAAGGTAATTGGAACGAGTTAAAAGGTAAAGTAAAACAACGCTGGGGAAACCTTACAGACGATGACCTTCAGTATACCGAAGGAAAAGAAGATGAACTGGTAGGAAGAATTCAGCAGAAAACCGGCTCTACCAGAGAAGAGGTAATTAACTATTTAAAAAGCCTTTAAATCATAATTAAAATTATCAGAGGCTGTCCCGGGAGAGAAAAATCTTTTGGGGCAGTCTTTTTTTATGCAAAAGATTGAAGATAAAAATCAAAGGATTATTTAATGATTATTTAACACTGAACCCACCTTTTTATATTTGATAGGTGGAAAATAATTAGCATATTAGAAATTCTAATATTAGCTAGTTATGAGATCCTTAAAATATCTTCTATACCTTTCACCAATACTTATTTTCATAGTTATTTCATCTGCGCGGGAGCTAAATGAGGGAGTCCTGGGCACGAGAAGCAACCCGATTAAGCTATATTTTACCCCTTCTGTCGATGCAAAGCGGATTACCACAAATGCTAAGGACCTGACCGATTTCCTGGAAAAGGAGACGGGGTATTACTTTACCACGGCCGTCCCTGCCAGTTTTATTGCAGTAGTGGAAGCTTTCGGCACGGAAAAGGCCGATATTGCAAGTATTAACACTTTTTCTTACCTGATGGCTAACGCAAAATACGGTGCTGAGGCGCGGCTTAGAATTGTAAGAGACAATGATGAAACTACATACAAAGGTCAGATAATCACCAGGTACGATTCGGGTATCGATAGTCTTTCTGATATAAACGGAAGAAGCTTTGCTTATGTTGATCCATCTTCTACTTCAGGCTACATTCTTCCCAAAGCGATGTTCGATAAAAAGGGGATTAAGCCGAGTGAGACTGTATTCGCTATGCGGCACGACAACGTGGTAACGATGGTTTACCAGGGACAGGTAGCCGCCGGAGCTACTTATTATGCACCCCCCGATCCTGTTACCCACGAAATACTTGATGCGAGAATGAGAGTTGAAAAACAGTTCCCGGATGTGGAACAGAAGGTGAAGATCATCGGATTTACGCAGAGTATTCCCAACGATCCCTGGGTCTTCAGAAAAGGGATGGATGAGGATATGAAAGAAAAAATTATAGACGCCCTGATCAAATATGTTAATACGCCTGAAGGCGGAAAATCGATGTACGATATTTATGATATCCGCGGGCTGATCAGAACGAAAGACAGTGATTATGACGGACTAAGGAAGCTGCTTGAACAGCAAAATATAAAATTTGAAAACCTGATGAAAAACTGATGCTGCTTGAAATAGAAAATCTTCATAAAATTTATAATAACGGAACCCATGCTTTAAAAGGTGTTTCTTTTAAGGTTGAAGAGGGGGAATTCCTTGTGATCATCGGATTAAGCGGGTCCGGAAAATCTACTTTGCTGAGATGTGTTAACCGCTTAATAGAACCGACTTCCGGAAAAATAAGGTTCCTCGGGAAAAATATTACGCATATAAAAGGGGAAGAGCTTCGAAAGGCTAAGTCGCAGATAGGCATGGTTTTTCAGCAGTTCAACCTTATAAAGCGCCGCTCTGTACTTACGAATGTAATTACGGGAAAGCTCGGAAAGCTGGGGACGTTAGAATCGGTGTTTGAAAGATTCAGCGATGAGACAATAAAGGAAGCTTACACGAACCTTGACAGGGTAGGGATAACTGAGAAAGCAGACATACGTGCCGATTCCCTCAGCGGAGGCCAGCAGCAGAGAGTGGCAATAGCACGCAGTCTTATGCAGAACCCTAAACTTCTGCTTGCCGACGAACCAGTGGCTTCTCTTGATCCGGCCACATCTAACTCGGTTATGCAGTATTTTGAAAAAATAAATAAGGAACTAGGGACAACTGTGATCTGCAATCTTCATTTTCTTAGTCTTGTTAGAAGATATGCCTCGAGGGTAATTGCTCTTAAGGCGGGCGAAATTATTTATGAAGGAATGCCTTCAGATATCGATGAAACCTGGTTCAAAACTATTTATGGTGAGGATGCCGAAGAGGTGGAAATAAGATGATTGATCCCGAACTTGAACTGCACCCGCATGCTATTCTCGAACGAAACAAAAAGCGCGAAGCTAAATTCAATTTTGTAAAATCTGCGCTTCTTGATATCTTCTTCGTATTCTACAGTCTTATCGTTCTTCAGAGAGCTATCTATTATAAGTTTATTCTTGATCTGCGTGAACTGCCATTCAACTGGAACAACATCCTGATCCTGCTGATGATCAGCATAATTGCCGGGTATGCATGGACATATTCACGCACATCACTTTCCGCAAAACTTTTCGGTATAGCAAACGATAATAAGGTAACAAAGTATACAGTTGAGATATTCGGATGGTTCCTGTTTAACATTACTTTTATTGCAGGCTGGATCGTAACAAGAATTTCCATCATCGATCTCTTCAGCAGCGAAGGAATTCAGGGTGCTGAAAGGATATTCAGCGCATTATTCCGGCCGGAGCTGGGGATCTTTGATGACGCATTGTTTGCGATGATAGAGACGATTTATATCGCACTGCTTGCAACCCTGATCTCAATCCCGATTACACTTCTCCTTTCTTTCTTCACAGCGAGGAACCTGATGAAGGAAAATAAGTTAAGTTTTGCTGTTTATTACGTCCTGAGGATATTTCTCAATTTTATTCGTTCAATAGAACCCCTGATCTGGGCGATTATATTTTCGGTATGGGTAGGTATCGGTCCCTTTGCCGGTATGATAGCACTGCTTGTTCACACGATTGCCTCGAATGCCAAACTCTATTCCGAGGCGATTGAAAATATTGAAACAGGACCGGTTGAAGCGATCAGCGCAACTGGTGCAAATAAGGTACAGGTTGTATGGTATGCCGTGGTGCCGCAGATAGTCCTTCCTTTCCTCTCTTTTACAATTTACCGCTGGGATATCAACGTAAGGATGGCGACTATAATAGGACTGGTAGGCGGCGGCGGTATAGGTACTATGCTGATGCAGTACCAGGGACTGGCAAGATGGCATGAAGTAGGACTTCTCGTCCTTATGATTGCATTTGTCGTCTGGGTAATGGATTATATCAGCGCCAGGATCCGTGAAGCAATTTATTAAAACCAGCATATTTATTTTGGTTTTATTTACTGATTTTTATTCATAAGTTTTTCCCTAAATGAAAGAAGTAAAAATATCCGTTAAAGACCTGAGTCTGCACTACGGTACTAAGCAGGCGCTGAAGGACATTACCATGGATATTCCTGCAAATAAGGTAACGGCATTTATTGGTCCCAGCGGATGCGGGAAATCAACTTTCATCAGGTCAATAAACAGGATGAACGATCTCATCGACGGTGTTAAAATAAGCGGCAAAGTTCTTATAGACGGCAAGAATATTTATGATCGAGATGTTGATGTTGTTAATCTAAGGCGGAGGATCGGGATGGTCTTTCAGAAGTCCAATCTCTTTCCAATGAGCATATATGAAAACCTGGTATTCGGAATAAAGCTGAACGGTACGCGTGACAGGAAAATTCTCGATGCAATTGTAGAGAAATCTCTTACCCGGGCCGCTTTAATTGACGAGGTAAAAGACCGTCTTAGCTCACCCGCGCTCGCGCTTTCCGGAGGTCAGCAGCAGCGATTATGTATTGCAAGAACTCTTGCCATAGAGCCTGAGATAGTGCTGATGGATGAGCCGGCAAGTGCGCTTGATCCTATCTCAACCGCCAAGATTGAGGATCTGATTCACGATCTCAAAACAAATTATACTATAGTAATTGTTACGCACAATATGCAGCAGGCTGCCAGGGTAAGCGACAGCACGGCATTCTTTTACCTTGGTGAGTTAATAGAATATGATAAGACCAGCAGAATATTCACTAAACCGGCAAAAAAACAGACAGAAGATTATGTTACCGGCAGATTTGGTTAACACGTGATTTTTAATATAAAGAAGGAGATTCAAAATGGAACGCCAGTTTGAAATTCAGATAGAGAAGCTGAAAACGCGGCTCATCAAAATGTGCAGCCTTGTGGATGAACAGGTTGAGCTGGCACTGAAAGCTGTTGATGAAGAGAATACTGAACTCGCCGATCTTGTTATTGAGAGGGACGCAAAAGTTGATAAGTATGATGTAAAGATTGAGAAGATATGTCAGAAGATCTTTGCGTTGAGCCAGCCTGTTGCGGCAGATCTGAGACTGATAATGTCGGCACTTACTATCGATACCAACCTGGAGCGGATTGGCGATCTTGCGGTGAATATTGCTGAGAATGCTATTGGAGATAGGGAAAGAAGCCAGATTTTTATGAGAAAACAAATCTGGATGAAATGTCGCAGGTTACCAGGGAGATGATAAAGAATGCTATTGACTCATTTATTGAAGGAAACCCTGAACTCGCAAAGAAGGTGATTGAGACAGATGACAAAGTTGATGATTTCAATGCTGAGAACCACACTATAATAAAAGCCATTATGAAAGAGAAGCCTGAGAATGTTGACCCCGGGGTTGCGCTTTTAGTGATCTCCAGACACCTGGAGAGACTTGCCGATCACGCTACAAACATTGCCGAAGATGTTTTCTTTATAGTGGAAGCCCAGATGGTTAAGCATAAGTATGAGAAGATAGTGTTAAGCGATGACGATAGTGAAGATACAGATTAGAATAGATTGTTAATCCGGCAGAACATTCTCTATTAGAGTATTCAGAAGTTCTTTAGAAAGTACCTGATCCTCACCAGAGGTTATCCGGTTTAGTTTCACACCGAACAGCCATCCCCAGCTTGCAGTAACAAACATAACCGGCAGTGATGGTATATGTTTCAGTTGCTTCGTTCTGTAGGCAGGATTCAATACCATCTCAAGTATAACCTCTTCCTTTCGCAGCATGGTTTTGAGAATATCCTTTTCCTTATCAAAAGAATCATCCGCCATCAGCTGGAGAAATATGTCGTACAGAAGTTTATATTTCTGATCGATATTTTCCTTGCAGACGAAATAATCGTTAAACCTTTCACGAAGAGACAACGATTCTTTGTCAAATATTGACCTTACTTCAGTTATAAATTGTTCGCTCTCCCATTCGATGGAACTATAGAAAAGAGCTTCTTTGGATATGAAATAATGATAAATAGTGGCTTTGCCTATTCGCAAATCGCGGGCTATTTCATCAAGGGTGGTTTTCCCCAGTCCATGCTTCGAGAACCTTTTTACGGCAGCTTTGATGATTTGTGTTTTTCTGTCGTTTTCCAACACTTTATACCTGAATATGAACCGTCTGAAAGATAGCCTTTTAAATTGAAAATTGAAAATTGCCGTTGAGGGATGGCGTCCCGGTATATCGCCATGATCCGGGTGGAAGGAGATATCGGGCTGGTGTGGATTCAATAAACATTAACGCCGGCAGGCGGCGGGGATGTGCCGCCTCAAAGCGGCGACACATCCTCAGAAGACTATCTGACCATTAGACATCCTAAATATTAAACCTCAATGAGCCGATAAAATTTCTGCCGGCTGCAGTTATACCTGAAGAGTATGGTCTGTAGCGCTGATCGGTTATATTTTCAACTCCAAGATATGCTTCAATATTATCGAACAGTCTGTAACTTAACTTCAGGTTAATCGTATACCACGACGGAGAATAAATGTTGCCGTCGGCATCCTTTGCATACAAATAATCTTTATCGTACTCGGAAGGCGACAGATTGCTGTATGCAATCTCACCATTATATACAGCATACAGAGAAGCACCCAGCTTATCTTTCTTAAAAGCTAATTCTGTTTTGCCGAACCATGGTGCCGCATGCCGCAGCGGAGTTACATTTCCGCCGTCATCTTCTTCTTCACCTTTTTGATAATTCAGTTGAGTTCTGAAATTAAAATAATCAGCAAAGTTAATATTCAGATCGGCTTCAACTCCCCATATATGTGCATAAGCCGCATTCTGAATCGCCTGCACCTGGCTAAGAGTTCCGTCATACATAATGCTGTCGAGTCCGTTCAATGTAAAATCACGTCGTACAAGGGCATTGTCGAGATAAGTGTAAAAACCTGTAATATCAAATTCCACTGAAGTTCCGAAGATTTTCATTAAGCCAAGTTCAGCATTATAAGCATATTCAGGTTTCAGATCGGGATTGGGAACAACCACAGAACCTGGTTCTGAATCAAATACTTTACCGAGGTCGTCAACATTGGGTGCTCTGAAGCCAGTTGATAGATTCAGGTTTACCTGCCAGTCGCTCTGAGGATGCCATACCAGTCCTGCACTTCCTGTTAAAGCGCCCGTTCTCATCTCAGCCATACTGAACGGGAACTGATAAAACGTAGTGTCGAACTGAGCATCGAGGGTTACGTAATTGTATCTCAGTCCGGTTTGAAGTATGTATTGAGGACTGAATTGATGCTTATAGGTAACATAAACACCGTAGGAATTCCAGGTTGAACCGTCAGGATACCGGGAAGCATCCGGCAGTGATAGGCCTGTAATAATATTTTCTGTTGTTCCGGTAGATCCGACTTTATTAAGAATAACTTCAGCTCCGTAGTACAGGTTTGAATTTTCTGTCAGTTCTTTCAGAAGGTCCATATTTAATGAATAAGCATACACTTTTTCTGTCCGGTTAGTCCTGTCTTCCGCGTTCAGATTCCTGTCGTGTCTGCTTTCCTCGAAGAACTGGTAGGCAGCTGTAACTTTCGAGAGATCATAGATTGTATTTGGTGAATAATTAACTGCCGACAATGAATTCATCATCCAGTCCTGGGGACCATAATACCATTCCGCAGAGCGCAGTGTACCGCTTTTGGGACGAAGGAGTCTGTCGTATCGTGTAACATCCGATGAGGTTGAATAATGAAATCCGTATTCAAGTTCCCATTCGTCAACAGGACTAAAAAGAACCTTCTGCATAAAATTGATCTGATTATATCCGGAATATCTCTGCTCTTTCGGATCAGGATTAACAAATACACTGTCCTTCCCGTTTACAGTCTCCTGGTAGGTAGGACGAAGATATTCATCGGGACCATTGCTTCCCATAACAAGATCATTGAAATCAGTATAAGTCAGGCTTGAAAGAAATCCCCAGTTTTTGAACCCAAGGTTGAAAGTGTATATGTCCTGTTTTTTCCATATTAGCCGATGAAAACCTTGTCAATGCACCTGCGTTAAAAGACGGTGAACCGTCATAGGCCAGCCGCGGCGAAAGTGTATGGAAGCTCATAACACCTGCTATTGCATCACTTCCGTAAATTACCGAACCGGGTCCGAATATAACCTCTGTGTGATCGAGTGCGTTTGCATCAAGCGAGATTACGTTCTGCAGGTTGCCGCTTCTGAAGATGGCAGTGTTCATCCTGACACCGTCGACCGCTATCAAAAGCCTGTTTGTGGCAAAACCGCGTATCATGGGACTCCCGCCGCCGAGCTGACTTTTCTGAATGAAAACGCTGCCCGACATAGCCAGCATATCAGCCGTAGTCTGCGGATTCTGAAAATCGACATCCCTGGGACTAATAACCTTTATTGTATTAGGTATATTCCTTTTGTTTTCCTCCCAGCGGTTAGAAGTTACTACCACATTATCAAGCGAGATAGCGGTTGCTTTCATATAAACATCGAAGTTCATTTGTTTTATTTCATCGTAAGCCAGTTCAAGTTTCTCATACCCAAGTATCCTGAAAACAATTTTTTTTGTTTTATCCAGCTTGGTGATATCCGCTTTACCGCTGGAGTTGGTAAGGATCGACCGGTTTGGATCGGAGTTATAAATTGAAACAAGTTCCAGCGGGTTATTGGTCGACAGGTCCCTTACGGTTACTACCTGTGCAGATAATGAAATATTAATAAATAGAATAAGTGAAATAAATAATTTCATAATGAATACCTGTGTATTAGTGTTGGAAACAGGCGGAAACCTACCTTGCAGGATTGGTTCCGGCCCTACAGTATGTACTATATCAGCATTATACTATTGAACGGGGAGGGGGAGTGATTAACAGGTATTCACCTTCAAGAGGGTTTGTTCCCGGACAGAAAAAGACTTCATCTGCCGAACGGGGATTATCGAGCTTATAATTAAAATTTTCGCAGAAGTAGAACTGACTCAGAGAAATGCCTGAACCGTCTTTCTCCTCCGGATCATCTTTATCTTTTTCAATCAGTTTATCAAGGACGGCATAAAGACTAGTATCATCTTCATCATAAATACAGTACACGTAAACCGAATCCCCGTTAGTCTCTGTCCGTATAATATCATACAGGTTTCCTTCGAAACGAAACTCATCATCGTCTTTCCATTCAATGCGGGTAAATTCATTCTTTTCGAAAGAGAATACAACCTGGCCGTGCACGGGTACACCTGCATCGATGAGCCTGGCGGCCTCAGCCCGGTAGTCGGCCCGGAATAGCTCAAACATCCCGAACTGGATTATGCCATGCGTAATTAACAACGACAGCAGAAAAAAGGAGGTAAGATTTTTCAGGGATTTTTGCATTAGAAAACGGTCAAAATCATTATATTCTCTCCATCAAAAATAATAAATTTTCGGGCTTTAAACATCATAAATACGAATACCCCGGTAATGGAACAGATTAAACCTTTAACCTGGCCGCAGCTTGTATTGCTGTTTGGTATACCTGCGCTGCTGAACGAAATTGCCTGCGGGGCGGCGATACCATTGCTGTATGAAAATTCGGGAATGCCTATAGAGATATGTTATTTTCTTTCGGTAGGATTGCTTGTGCTGGTTCCAATTTTCTTTGGTGCTTTATGGCTCAGCGGGAAAGACACCGGCTCATATAAGCTTTCTGTGCTGCTGCAAAGGATGCGGATAAGAAAGCTTTCTCTTGCAGATACCTGGTGGACGATAGGCGGTTTTATATTCCTCTCGCTTACATCATTCCTTATCGCTAAAATCATTCTTCCGATGATAAATATCGATGCCGCTCCTTTCTTCTTTAAGAATATGCCGCTGAAAGACGGGTATATGTACATACTGTACGTGTGGCCGCTGTTTTTCTTCTTCAATATTTTCGGAGAGGAATTTATGTGGAGGGGATATATACTGCCGCGTCAGGAGCTGCTGAACGGAAGATGGACCTGGCTGGTTCACGGAATATTCTGGGCAGGTTTTCATATTCCAATGGGCTTCGACCTGATGCTCTCGGCATTACCAATTTTCTTTATACTTCCGGCAATTGTCCAGGTAAGAAAAAACACAACCATCTCTATCATTATCCATTTCGTATTCGGCGCGTTCGGATTCCTTGCCCTCGCCTTCGGTGCCGTGCATTAATTACATCTGAAACAGTTATGGCTTGCAGGTCTCTAACCGAAGCGGCCGGTTACATAATCTTCGGTTTGTTTCCTGGAAGGGTTGGTGAAGATCCTGCTGGTCTTATCGTGTTCTATGAGCTCACCCATATAAAAGAAAGCCGTATGATCGCTTACCCTGGCGGCCTGCTGCATGTTGTGAGTAACAATAACGATGGTGTACTTATATTTCAGCTCGAACATCAGTTCCTCAATTTTGGAAGTAGAAATAGGATCGAGTGCACTGGCCGGTTCATCCATAAGAATAACCTCCGGTTCAACGGCAAGAGTTCTTGCTATACAGAGTCTCTGCTGCTGTCCTCCCGATAATGCAGCACCCGGATGCTTGAGTATATCCTTTACTTCATCCCAGAGGGCTGCCTGTTTAAGACTCTTTTCAACTATTTCGTTAAGTTTTTTCCTGTTGTGGAACCCGTTTAATCTTAATCCAGCCGTTACATTATCTGCAATTGACATTGTGGGAAACGGATTCGGTTTCTGAAAGATCATTCCAACTTTTTTTCTCAGCCAGACGGGGTCGTGAGCCATAACGCTTTCGCCGTCTATCAGCACGCTGCCTCTTATTGTGCCGCCGACTTCCTCGTGCATCCTGTTAAGACACCTTAGAAAGGTAGATTTACCGCAGCCCGATGGACCTATTATGGCAAGAACTTTATTCTTCGGAATAGCAAGTGAAATATTTTTTAAGGCATGCACTTTGGAAAAATAGGCATTCAGTTCCCGCGTTTCCATCCGTATCTTGCCGGAAGTCTCCGCGTGCGATTGTGTACTTTCCATTATATCTGAATTTGTATTATCCATCGAATTACTCATTATTTATGCATACTTTCTTCTGCGTGTCACAAATCTGAACAGAATATTTATAACCGATACGAGAACGATCAGGACCAGCGCGGCAGCCCAAGCCTGCCTGTTCCAATCCTCGAAAGGAGCCTTAGCGTAATCATATATAAAAACTGTAAGCGAGGCGATCGGCTGATCGAGCTGAGTCGACCAGAACCTGTTGCCTAGGGCAGTAAACAACAGAGGAGCAGTTTCTCCTGCCACTCTTGCAATCGATAATAAAATCCCTGTAAAGATGCCTTTGAATGCTGCAGGCAGTATTATAAACAGAGTTGTTTTCCATCTGGGTATTCCCAGTCCCAACGCAGCCTCACGGTAAGAATGAGGAATGAGGTTCATCATTTCCTCTGTGGTGCGGGTTACCAGTGGTATCATAAGTATTCCCAGCGCAACTCCGCCTGCCAGTGCTGAAAATCTTCCCATCGGCAGAACGACAACGATATAAGCAACTACTCCGATAACGATGGAGGGAATTCCGTTAAGTACCTCGGTAAGAAAACGTACAGATCTTGCGAACCACGATTTACTGTTCTCAGACAAATAAATTCCTGAAAGAATTCCGACAGGCAGTCCAAGTGCGCTGGCAAGAGCTATCAGTATTCCTGTACCGACAAGAGCATTTGCCATTCCGCCGCCAACCTCACCTGCAGGTTTCGGCATCTGTGTAAAGAAATCCCAGTTAATTGCAGAGATTCCCTGCGATATAGTGTAGAATAAAATTAAGAAGAGGGGAATAACAGCAATGAAAAAGCAGAGTACACTCAGCGTAACCATGATGGAGCTCTTAATTTTCCGCCAGCGGTAATATGTTTTTTCTAAAGCCATTTACTCTGCCCTGTCATACTTTTTAGTAACACTCCAGACGATCAGTCGCGCTATCGCATTAAGGATTACCGTCATTACGAACAGGAGTAACGCAATTTCAATTAAGGAACTTACATACAAATCGCTTGTTGCTTCAGTAAACTCGTTGGCGAGCACACTGGCCATTGTATGACCGGGTTCGAAAAGGGAGAATGAGATACCGGGTCGATTTCCGATAACCATGGTGACAGCCATTGTTTCACCGACTGCTCTTCCGAGTCCTAGCAGCGTTGCACCCAGTATACCCGACTTTGCGCCGGTAAGAACCACCTTTACTACTTCCCATCTGGTAGCTCCAAGAGCAAAAGCTGCTTCCCGCTGTGTATCGGGAATCGATTTCATAATATCACGAGAGATGGATGTAATAATCGGCAGTATCATAATCGTAAGGATCAAAGCCGCGGCCAGCATTCCCAATCCATAGGGGGGGCCCTGAAAAAGAAAAATAAATCCCAGGTGATCTCCAAGGAAAGGTTCAACGGTTTTCCTGAGCCAGGGGGTCATCACGAAAATTCCGAACAATCCGTACACAATACTGGGAATAGCTGCGAGAAGTTCAACGAGCAGCGACATCGGCTGTTCCAGCCACTTAGGTGCAAACTCCGAAAGGAATATCGCTATTCCCACACTAAGCGGCAGAGCGATCAACAGGGCAATGAGAGATGAGTACAGGGTCCCGAAGATAAAAGGGAGTGCGCCGAACTCATCCTGTACGGGATTCCATTCCTGGCTGGTAATAAATCCCCATCCGAACTTTTCAATTGACGGGATGGATTGACGTACCATCTCATAAACCATTACAACAACCAGGGAAAGAAGCAGGAAAGCAAATAAACGTGTTATATTCTGAAAGATATAATCACCGACATTTCGTCCCTGCGACCCTAATCTAAAAATGGAAACAGCAGGAGATGAACCTTGTGATCCATCAGCCTGCTGTAATTTTTCGTTCCTGTAATCTTTTTTCTTAAAGGGCATTATTTAGTGGATATTTCATCGATTTTCTTTAGATCAAGTTTTACAACTTCCGGGGGAAGAGGAGCATAATATAAGTCTTTTGCATATTTTTCGCCATCAGTTACAGCCCATTTTAAGAAATTGACGATTGCCTGTGCTTTCTGTTTGTTTTTCATATCTTTATAAACAAGCAGCCAGGTGAAACCTGAGATCGGCCACGAGTCTTTGCCGTCGGCATTAGTTATTTCAACCCTTAAATCTGCGGGCATATTAGCAATAAAACCTGCTGCAGCGGCAGAAACAGCATCAAAAGTCGGCATTACAAAGTTTCCGGCTTTATTTTTCAGCGAGGCGTAAGGGAGATTATTCTGTTCAGCATAAGCAAGTTCAACATAGCCGATTGAGCCTTCGGTCTGTTTAACAAGTCCTGCTACGCCTTCATTACCTTTTCCGCCGAGACCTGTCGGCCAGTCGACTGCAGTACCCTGACCAACTTTGCTTTTCCAACCATTACTTACCTTGCTGAGGTAGCCTGTAAATATATTCGTAGTTCCGCTGCCGTCAGAGCGATGGGTAACAAATATCGGCTCATTCGGGAGTTTTTTATCCTTGTTAATGGAGGTGATCTTTGAATCATTCCATTTGGTGATCTTGCCGAGGTATATACCCGAGAGAACTTCGGGAGTAAGTTTTAATCCTTTACCTACAGATTTAAGATTGTAGGTAATTACAACTGCTCCCATAACTGTAGGTATGTGGAGTATATCAGTACCACGTTTCTGTTTAACCTGCTGCATTTGTTTTTCTGTCATCGGTGCATCAGATGCTCCGAAGTCGACAGTGCCCTCAATAACCTGTTTGATACCGCCGCCGCTTCCGATTGACTGGTAGTTAAATTCAATTCCTGTTTTCTGATGGTAAACATCAAACCACTTGGAATAAATTACGTACGGAAATGTTGCACCAGCGCCGTTAATCTTCAGCTGTGCGGTTGTTATGGAAGATAACCCTGCTATCATAGCAATTATCAATGTCCATATTTTAATTTTCATTATTTTCTCCTTTTTTAATAAAATTATTTCGTCTTAAAACTTGTAAAATAAAGTTACTCTGCCTGTAACATCATTAGCTAAATCACTCTGGTAGGTAAGAGCCTCAACATTAGGCATAATACTTACATTTTTATCTACACGGAAATCGAGGGCACCTATTATGAGGTTTCTGCCGTCTTTATCGACATCGGTGTTTGGATCGACAGTATCAAATCTGCCGATGATCCTTACCATGTCCGTCAGCCCTACCCAGGCAAATACCGATACTCCGTAACCTGTCTGCGATTCAAGTGAGTTGGAGGAAGCATTATAATAATTATTAGCCTGACTCCTGTAGAAAGACTCCACTCCCACTGAGTACTTATCTTTCTCCATAAAGTTAAGCAGTACTGCTCCCGTAAAAGTGCCGTGATCTTTCAGTTCGTTAGTTGCAATATCCAGCACCTGCGGATTAGAAGCATAATCTCCGTAAACTGTAAACTGGAAGTTTTTAACGGGGATGAACTGAAGCAGTCCGTAAAATCTTTTGTGCTTATTTACTTCAGGGGAATTCCCCGAGTTGTTCCCTATCTTAACCCAGTATTTCATCGTGCCCTGTTCATTAAATTTACCTTTAAGGTCGATACCGAGATCCCGTGAAGATACAACACCGTTAAAATCCATTATTGTTTTTTCGAGAGAACGGTAGCCCCATGCAGCTTCCGAAACATCGAAGGCCGGAGTAGGGGAGAGACCGAAAACAAAATCAGATCCCTCGAAAATGTTTTTCCATCTGAACCATGCATCCTTTACCATCACTCCGATTTTTCCTCCGGCAGTTAGAGAGCCGCCCGACTGATCAGCCTCAAGCCTGAACCTTGTATCAAATCTGTTTGATATAGTATAATCCGTAGTTATATAGATCCTGCGGAACCGGAATCCGTTAAGATCCTTCAAAGTGCTATCGTGTGAATCTATATTGTAGAAATAGTCGCCGAACATAAGCCCGCTGAATTTCGGGTTGTTTTCCTGTGCCGATGCGATCCCTGATAAGATTGCTGCGGCAAAAAGTAACAAGAGTACTTTCTTCATTTTTTCTCTCTTTGAATGTTGTATAATAGTTCTCTTTCGACACCCCAAATCTATATGAACCATTCGTATTGAATGTTAAGTAAATGTTAAGTCTCTATTAAGATATTGTTAATAGACAAGTAGGGGCGGAAAGTTGAAATTAATCCCTTTACAGATTACTTTTAGATCACTCTAAGATCCAATTCTGATACACTGACATTTTGTCATACGTAAAATTATTCAACAGCTTGAAAATCGCATTTTTTCGCAATTTTCATAACTGTCTCAATTTGAGTTCAAAAGGCGGACAAAAGGCGGATTAAAGGCAGTATTAAGACGCTTTGATAACGGGTTAAAAAAAGTATGACAATTTGTCATACCTGTTGAAATTTTTAACATATAGCAGATGCTATTATGATGCCCGTTACTGTCCGGATGCATATCTCCAGGAATGACTGCATCCGGCAGCCGGTACAGTCCGCAGGAACAGCTGCAGAAAAGGAAGATGTGACGGACGCAACTCGTTGTTTTTCCACTTCTACTATCTTATATTATTATTATACATATAAATACGGAGGTTCAATGAGCAGAGAGCAGGATAAATTAACCGGATTCGTTTCAGGTTTGCTCGTTGGGGGAATTATTGGCGGTGTCTTAGCATTGCTTTATACACCTGTTTCAGGAAAAAAGATGAGAAAGAATATTTCGAAAACGACTGACAATATAATTGATGATGTCAATGATATAATAGAAACGGGAAAAGACAAAGTAGATGGTTTGCTGAAAGACGGAAAGAAGAAGGCAACCACAATGATGGATGACGCAAAAAAAATAGTTTCAAACTAACGAGCGTGCATTGGGCATGAAGTAGTGTGCATGGTGAAGAACAACTTCTCTATGCACAATGCTTTCTGTCCTCTTGCAATCCGGCAATATTTAATTACTTACCTTCACTCTCCTTATGAGTTCATCCATATTAAAAGAAGTTGTAATTCCTTTCTCACTCCAGTGCTTGCTGCATCCGCAGTAATCGAGCAGCACACACTGTGCGGGTACATTATATCTTTTCAGCTCCCAGCCGCCCTCAACTAGGGTCGTAACACAGGCAGATGCAACTACGCTTCTTACAGGCTCGCCCGGCTTTGGCGACCATAGCGAGAGATCAGAGGCATGAGGAATAATATAAACATCGAAAGCTTCATCTCCTTTTCGTTTTTTTCCTTCTTTACGCAGTTTGTTTACCCTGCAGCCCGGAAGACAGTCGGAGCAAATCAATCCTTCCTTCACTTTTACAGCCTCACACTTTTCAGCGGGACGACTGCGCATACAGCCTGGAACCAGCACAGCCTTCTCCTCTCCTTTGCTGAATTCTTCGGAGAACGCATCGTTAAGGAGTTCAGCTCCCACCATATTAAGATGATATTCAAGTCGTGAACGCATGCAGGAAACCCTGTCCTCCCTCCATCTGTATTTTATCGCAGATCTTTCAAGGAACCCGTCAACGTTCTCTGTATATTTTCCCAGTGCCGTCTCAGAAGCCTCTTTGAACCAATCGGTAAAATCCTCTATCAGCGTAAAGATCTTAAAAAGATCCGGATCATTCCTGGTTCCCCAGTATGCACGCCACCGTATAAAACGAAGCGCCTGCTCTCTGAATTCACCGGTAGCCTCAAACCACTTGCACACATGATCTACCTGGTCCAGTGTGGGAACATCGGGACGATTATCAGAAGTTTCGGGAAATAAAAATGTGGTTAGCAGTATACCCCTGCCGAAGTCGATCAGCGGTTTTACCTGCTGATGCTTTTTTCTCCATTCAGCCATGCCCGCCATAGTTACAAATGGGGCGTACTTTACCTTCAATGCCTTTGCCGCGTACTGCCGCCAGAGTATACCGAAGCTGAGTAATTCCAGGATATACTCTTCTTCTTTACGGAGTTCCTCGAGGTTGTATGTTTCCAGGTAATTGGTGTAATCATAAATAACAGGAGTAATTGTAGTGCGGGCATGTTTAATTACTTCCTTTGTAAAATCCCTGACATCTCTGTAGTAGGATTCGGAATTTGGCTGTCCGGGTTTCAGTGTATATGTGATATACTCCATTACCTGACCCTCAATTTCTTAAACAAACTTAAGCAGAAACAAAAAAAAATGATACTATTTTTTTTACAAACTTTACTGGCGGAGATGGGGAGTTTGTTTTTTTTGTATTTTCGCTCTACAAGAAACCGGAGTATATGTATGCTTTTCCCGATCGGTGACGACAACCGTGAACGAACTATTACCCCGTATATAAATTATCTATTAATTGCGGCTAATATTTTTGTGTTTGTTTACTTCCAGGATTTTGGGAATAATGACAAGTTTACATATAAGTTTTCTATGGTACCGGAAGAGATCATTACTGGCAGGGATATCGTTACGCAGAGTCAGACATATCAGGATCCAGCCACCGGTGAGAGGTATACGATTCCCGGCCTGGGTGTTACCCCCATTACGGTTTATATTACCTTAATTACCAACATCTTTATGCATGGAGGCCTTGCTCATATTTTCGGGAATATGCTCTTCTTATGGATATTCGGTGACAATATTGAGAACAGGCTCGGACACCTCCGATACCTTATCTTTTATCTCGTCTGCGGAATACTTGCATCACTGGCACACGTATATTCCACTGCTATGCTGGGAGGAAACCTGCTGATCCCTACCCTGGGAGCTTCGGGAGCGATCTCGGGGATACTTGGTGCATATATTTTATTGTTCCCTAAGAAGCGGGTGAGTGTAATAGTGTTTTATTTTATTACTGATGTGCCTGCGGTAATGGCAATCGGTTTGTGGTTTGTGTTTCAGCTGATAAGCGGATTGGGATTGTTGGGGGCAGGGGCACAGGGAGGGGGAGTTGCCTATGGCGCCCACATAGGTGGGTTCATTGCAGGTATGATACTGATAAATTTCTTTTCGATCGGAAGGCGAAGAGCCGGGAACCGTTGATATTTTTACAGGAGATCTTCTTTATAAATGTTTCGATGCGATGCGGCCGGGAATAGTAAGGATATTTCAAACTTCTACTGAAATGAAGCTGCTATGCAGCTAAGATTTAACACCACAATTCTTCGACACATCGCGACATATTAGCAGCTATCATGTCTGGCCGAATACCGTTTCCAGCAGCGCAGCGGTGACATGCTAACTCTATACCATCTTGCGGGAGAAAAAGGGATTCAGCAGAAGGGATATACTCAATACTAGGAGACACCCGATTACATTATACCACAGGAAGGGGATAGCGGTAAAGAAATAACAATAAAGTACAGCCAGCTCAGCTATCAGGGCTGCTATAAAAGTGGGTGTGCCTGTCACTCTTTTCAGATAAAATGCCACTAGGAATATTCCCAGCATTGTACCGTACACAAGCGAACCTAATACATTAACAGCTTCAATTAATGATCCAAGCCGGTTGGCAAATAAGGCGAAAGTGATCGCGTATGCTCCCCATAGAACAGTGGCGAGCTTTGAGATCCTCAGGTAATGCCTGTCGTCCGCATCCTTTTTTATCATCCTTTTATAAATATCTATTACCGTAGTAGAGGCAAGCGCGTTAAGTTCCGCAGAAGTTGACGACATTGAGGCGGAGAATATAGCAGCCAGTATTAACCCGATTAATCCCGCAGGCAGGAAACTGATAATGTAGTTTATGAAGATATAGTTTGTGTCGTTTGCATCTGCTCCCGGGTCGGCTTTCTGAATCAGGCCAACAGCCTCACTCCTGACCAGATTCGCTTCATTCTGCTTGCTCCGGATCTGTTCCAGCAGCTCATCTGTTTTTTCATCTCTTCCGGAATGGATAGAAGCGAGCATTTCTTCAAGTTTCTCCTTTTTCTCCGTATGGATCTGCTCATAACGGTTCTGGAGATCATTATATTGTCCGGCATAACTACTTTGTTTAACTGTACTTACGGCATTAGGATTAAAGAAGATCGGCGGCATATTGAATTGGTAAAGCACAAAAACCATAGCCCCTACAAATAAAATGAAGAACTGCATCGGGACTTTAACGATTCCGTTAGTCAACAACCCCAGCCTGCTTTGTCCAATCGTGCTCCCGGAAAGATACCTCTGAACCTGCGACTGGTCAGTCCCGAAGTAAGAAAGCATCAGGAACGTGCCACCAATAATACCCGACCAGAAGGTATACCGGTTATTAAGATCAAAAGAAAAATCTATTGCGTTCAGCCTTCCAAGTTTCCCGGCAACATATGCTGCATCTATTGGAGACACATCTTTAGGGAGGAGGAAAAAGATCATTACGAATGCCGCAAACATTCCCAGAGTAATAATGATCATCTGCTGGATATGAGTCTGGTTTACCGCTTTGGTTCCGCCTGTGGTTGTATAGATAACAACAAGTACTCCCGTAACTATTACTGTGAGGTCGATGTCCCATCCCATTATCACAGAAAGAATGAGCGAAGGTGCAAATATTGTAAATCCTGCCGCAAGGCCCCTCTGTGACAAGAACAACAAACTGCCAAGTGTTCTGTTCTTTAAATCGAATCTTTTTTCAAGATACTCGTAGGCAGTATAAACATTCAGTCTGTGGAAGATGGGGACTGCTGTGATGGAAAGAATTATCATTGCAATAGGGAGACCGAGGTAGAATTGAACAAACCTCATACCATCAACGTAAGCCTGACCGGGTGTAGAAAGAAAAGTTATTGCACTTGCCTGGGTGGCCATTATTGAAAGAGCAATGGTAAACCAGCGCGTGGTTCTTCCGGCACGCATATAACCGTCAATGTCCTTCGTCCCCCTGGTTTTCCAGACACCATAAACTGTCACGAACAACAGGAAGCCAATGAGAACAATCCAGTCAATAAGGGTCACTCAAAAACCTTTGTAAATATGTAAAAGAATATGATCAGTATAACAAGATTGAGAAAAACCAGCGCATAAAGTCTGTTCCAGGTTTTAAGCACCGGTGGTTTCTCTTCACTATCTGTCTTTATTTTCACATCAGTTTGCTTGTGTGCCATTTTGTTTTGCCGATATCATATTAACAAAAAATCTGAATGCACCGGGAACTCCTGCCGGAATCTGCCGGAACCACGAGTATCCCGTATAGATGTAAACACCTTTACCATAATCTGCGTAAAGCATTCCGCCGTCAAGCGGCTGCTCACCGGGATCATTTCCGGAGAGCACAACCTGGTACCGGGGATCCCATTGATCCGCAAAATAAAGTCCTCTTTCCTGAACCCACCCTGTAAAGTCATCCTGCGTAATTTTATTCGGGTAATTCAGGACAGGAAGAGAAGGGTTAACAAAAGATATAGGGGCTTCTTCAACGGTAATCCTATCGTGCGAAAGTGAGAAAGGATAGGGTCCTATGTTATCAAGCTCCAGGTGAGCGGTTGTATTATACTGTTCAACGAGTGTCCCGCCGTCTTTTACGTAATTCATAAGTCTCGGCTGATCCTGAACCAGTCTGTCTCGCGTATTGTAAGCTCTTATTCCAGTTACAATTGCATCAAAGGATGAAAGATCAGCGGTATCCAGCTCTGCATCTGATAACATCTTTACGCTATATCCAAGCTGTCTCAGGTACTCAGGGATCTTATCGCCCGAACCCATTATGTAGCCGATATTACTTATGGTCTTCTTAATATTCAGACGCAGAAGCTTTGCCTGTGCAGGCGGGAATAACGTCTGTATCGGTATGTGGGGATAGTCTATTGTAACTACTCCGCGGGTAATCACTTTCCCGTCTTCTTCAGCAACAGCCTGCAAAGTGGATTCCGTCTGGCCTTTAGGCGGAGTGACACTGAAAGTGAAGATTTTTTCTTTTCCTTTTTCAGTAAAAGAATACTCATATGATGCCGGCTGAATCTTCCATCCGTCGGGCACTTGCAGACGAAGCTTTCCGTTTGCATTACCCGTATTGCTTTTCAATTTTACCGTTACCGGTTCTGCACTGTTATCAGTAAACAGGTAAATATTATCCGAAAGATTTATAGATACAGGAGGGGCGATTACTATCGGCCTGTATTCCTCGCCGTGAACCGGATCGGTCCAGTGGTAAAAGACCGGGACGTCCATAGTAAAGTCGGTTGTTCCGGCAGTCATAGTAAACTGCGCAGTAAGAGGGGGGTCTTTTGACGCCTTGCCGATCATCTGCTGATCGTCAACAGTGTAAGCTCCTTTGCCGTGGGGTTTCATCAGCCAGTAGGGCTGGGTAATTGATACATCGGCCGGAAGAACAGATGTTTCATCATACTTCAGCATTTCATTCCCGGAGAGTATCCGGTCCACATTATCGGGAGTAGCCTGATAAGAAACCGATACGCTCTTTAATTTTATAGGGTAACCCGACCTATTAACAACCGATGCACTGATCTTCACGGAATCACCCGGGACGTATGAATAACTGTCGGCATCTGCTTCCAGCCATAGTCCGGCCGCCCCCCTTATTACCTCAAGCAGTTCCTTTTTCTTTAAGGGCACCCAGTAATCGTCGTTTAGTTTTTTCAGCTCGCTGTAAGCCTTAATAAGTTTGGGTAGACTGGCCGCCGGATCCTGAGGATTATATTCCTGTTCAACCTCTTTAAGCAATGCCGAAACTTTACTGCTGCCTTTAACCCGGTTCCAAGTCAGGTCAATTCCCTCGAATAAATCCGTCTTTGCAGTATCTCCTTCAAGATACTGAAAATAGTTGATCTGCTCTCCGCGTCGTGCGCTTACACCAAAACCCTGACTCTTATGCATGCTTCTGCTTTCCGCAGCTATTTCGGTATAAGATTTACCGAGCAGCGGATTGTAAGCTCCGAGGTCTATCTTTATATCATGCGATTCATCGGTGCTGCTTCTTCTCCATGACATGACATTATAGTACAGTCGTTTCGGCTGCCAGGTTTTAACGTATTTTAATTGTTCGGGGAAGCTGTTAGGATCACCGGAAAGCTTGAATGCTTCTTCGGCGAGCAGGGCGGACGCGGTATGATGTCCATGTCCTCCTGCACCGGTTCCCGGAAAACGGGTTATAATAACATCGGGCCGAAATTTCCTGATTATCCAGACAACATCGGAAAGGATCTTCTGTTTACCCCAGATACCAAATGTTTCCTCAGGATTCTTTGAATACCCGAAATCGACAGCACGTGTAAAGAATTGTTCTGCCCCGTCAATTCTTCTTGCCGCAAGTAGTTCCTGTGTTCTTATCACTCCCAGTGCATCGGCCTGTTCGTCTCCTATTAGATTTTGGCCTCCGCTCCCGCGGTTCATTGCACAGTAACCTGCCCTCAGCAGCCGTCCTGATTCAAAGTAGGCCAGTGCAGCAGTATTCTCGTCATCCGGGTGAGCGGCTACATAAAGAACGCTCCCAAGTACGTTAAGCTTTTTTATTGCAAGTTCCAGTTCTGCGGCATCGGGTTGTTTAACCGGCTGGGCCTGGATTATTTGGCAGGATAATAAGATGATAACGGGTAAAACAAATACTTTCCTAAATAGCAGATTCATATTCACCTAAAAGTTTGCGTTACAGAATAATCTTGATTCTTATAAATTAACCAGATGGAATCACTCCTTAACCGTTTCAACCGATTTCGGATAGTGTTTCACTTATTAACAGTGCATTCCTTGTTAAAGTTCTCTCTGAATAGGTCAGATAATACAACTAAATATTTAAATTTCCAATGGATTTATGATTAGAGGTCAAGAGTGGAATTGCGGCGGTTCCTCCTCTTTTTAGTTCCATCGATTAATATTGGAGAAATGAGAATGATACTAAAAAAATATTCTGTATTAATAGTTAGCTTTATTTATCTTTGTTATGCACAACTAAGAATTTATGTTGAAAAAGTGCATATCCATATTACTTCTCTTTTGCCTGTTCGTAAATTCAGGGGGATTTATCGTCGTTTTCTACCAGGCCCAGAGCTCCGCCAGGAACCAGATGTTCAGAAGTCTCAGGGAAGAGAACTATTCATCCGATGAAATAGTGAAGTTCAGGGTGAACAGCGGACTCCTGTACCGCAACGGCGCGGGATTTTTATGGAAAGACTCGCGTGAGTTCGAGTACAAGGGACAGATGTACGATATCATTAAAATGGTTAATGATAATGATGAGGTGATAATATACTGTCTGAATGATATCAGCGAAGCGAAGATTATCACTGCATTTAACGATGAACTGAATGATCTTGCCAACGGCAAACTTAATAACTCAAAATACAGAACCAGCCTGCTGAACCTCATTTCGCAGGCATTATGTCTTAAGCCTTTCCTGCCAAAGGGTCCTGAAGGAAGGCAGAAATTCATATCTGAATTCCACTTAAACATCTTCAATTATATAACAGACATACCTTCGCCCCCTCCAAGGACAGCCTGAATTATTGTAATCCTTTTTTAAATACTATTAACAATTTATTCAGGTATTAAAATGAAGAGTATAATACTATTACTGTCATTATGTCTTTCCTGTGCAGTATATACTTCCGCACAGCAGAATAGCGCCGCCGCTGATACGATAAATTATCAGCTTCCCCAGGAGGTTGTTGTTACAGCGCCGAGATTAAATCTTCCGTTAAAACAAATAACCTTTGCCACTACTGTGGTAGATCAGGACTTTCTTAACACCATGCCCAGGTTTGTTTCTATCGATGAAGCCCTCAAGATAGTCCCGGGCGTTAAGATAGATAACCAGGCAAACGGCAACAGACTCCACCTTTCAATCCGCGGTATAGGAATCCTCACCGAGAGGGGAATAAGAGGGATCAAAATACTGATGGATGAACTTCCGATAAACGATCCTACAGGATTCGCACCCGATTTCTTTGATATAGATATGACAAATATATCGCGAATAGAAGTGCTCCGTGGTCCTGCCGCATCACTGTACGGCGGAAGTGCAACAGGAGGCATCGTTAACGTCATCAGCAAGAATGCGCCAAACACCCCTTTATTCGGTGAAGCCGGAGGCGTTTACGGTTCCAACAATTTCTGGAAAGGATACGGTCAGTTTGGAGGACGCACGAAAGATATCGATTACAGAATATCCTTGGGAAGAACCATGGGCGACGGCTACCGCGTTCATACTCATTTCTGGGGCAATAATGTTTATGCAAAAGCATCCTATATACCTAACAGCAATATAAAAATTACACCTATCCTCGAGTACGTTAACTACTACCATGAGAATCCCGAAGGAATAAACCTGCAGCAGTATAATGAGGACCCGAGACAGGCTAATCCCGATGCGGTTCCGTTTAATGAATATCTGCAGACCGAAAGGAATACGGCGGGGTTAACAGGACTAATGGTATTCGACAAACACGAGATTCAGTTCAATGTATATAATAAAAGGACTTTGTTTACTGAGGCTAATAATCATACTTTTAACTACAGAACGTATCTTACTCCCGGCACCTCGCTCCAGTATTCTTACGGCTATGGGAAAAAGAATGACTTCTTCAGGAACAAAGTCAGTGCTGGTGCCGATCTTCAGTGGCAGAATATAAAAGAACACCGTGTTGCTAATAATTATTCGGTTCCCGGTACCGACATTCTGTCAAATGAAGAGATCGATCAGAGCGGAGTCGGATTATTCCTGCTGGATAATATCTCACTAGGTGAAAAAACAAATATTTTCCTGAGTCTGCGTTACGATAAGATCCATAATGAACTGAAAGACCTGCTGCAGGAAAATTACGATGCTTCAGGCACAGCTGATTTCTCAAAGACAACCGGTAAAGCGGGCATCAGCTATTCACTGATGGAAGAAGTAAATATATATGCCGATTGGGGACAGGGATTTCTTCCCCCGGCAACTGAAGAACTCGCACAGAATCCCGATAACTTCGGAGGGTTTAATACTCATCTCGTTCCGGCTACGTCTAATGACTATGAGCTTGGCGTAAGGGGTTACGCTGCCAACTCAATTTATTATGATGTTACAGGTTTCTACCTGGTTACCGAGAACGACTTCGACCGCTACCGCATTACCGATCCTCTTAGAGACCAGGAGACATTTTACCGTAATGTGGGGTCAAGTGAAAGGATAGGACTTGAGCTTTACTCGAAGTACACCCCCACCAGGGACCTTACTATTCAGGCGGCATACACCTATTCTCACTTCAAGTACACAAACAGCGAACCGATCAGGATAATGATGGATGACCCCACTATAATAAAATACATTAAGGACGGAAACTATCTCCCGAATTCGCCTCAGCACCAGCTCTATATCGACGCAGAATATCGTCTGCCGTATAATTTTTTTGTTGGTGTAAATACCGAGACCCAGAGCAAGACATACATCGACGGCGCAAATATCGAGAGTGAGGCAGCCGCAGGATATACTCTGATTGGTGCAAGGATAGGTTATACCCTGAATCTTTCAGGAACCAATGCTGAGATCATTCTGCAGGGAAGAAATCTCGGCGATCAGAAATATGTTGCCTTTACCGAACCCGATCCGGGAGGCAATGCTTACCAGCCCGGTGCCGGCAGAGAGTTTTTCGGTACAGTCAGGGTCGGATTATAATTATCTTCTAAATATTCCCAATGCCGTCGGTTTAGGCCGACGGCTGTATTTAATCAATCCATCGGCATAATTAGCTCCAGCCGACAGCTCCTTTTATTGATCCCCTAATACTTAATTCTTAGCACATGGCAGACCAGTCTATTCCTGCTGCTCTGTTAAATCACTCTCTGAAATCACATTAATGATTTGGGCCTGAGTCCGGGCCCCTGCGATCGTATTGTTGTAGGGTATTTAACGTATTCACAACGTTTTCAGAACGTTTTCACATAGTTTTCAGAACGTTTTCACATAGTTTTCAGAACGTTTTCAGATCCTTGTTGAGCCGGAGTAATAAACCGGCTGTTTTCAGCCAATAGGGAAGATGTGCCCCCCGGAATAGCTTATTGACTCTGTACAAAATCTTAAATATGTTCCCCCAGATACTTAAATCTCCCTTTGAAAACGAATCTGAATATATTACTCCAGCCTGCCAGGATATTTTTCCTTTGCTGGTTTCCTGCGTGGTCCCTTGCATCCTTCCTGATGGTACAGAAGGTCAGCTATGACATTTCGGTACAGGATGAATCTTACCTTTTCACCTCGCAGGTCACTTCATCATTCTTTAATGGATATGAGGAGAACAAAAAAAACCGGTATCCCGGAGAAGATGATTCAAGGTACTATTCACTCAAATATCTTGGGAGCGCAGGTATTCATTCAGAAGGGCCGTCAGGAAATTTCCATTACAACATTCCTGATAAAATTCCTCTTGTTACAGAAATTTGCTTCATAACAGACCACCCCCGTCCTCCCCCCGGTTCAATTTAATCCTATACCAATGCATTAGCTCGCTGCCTTTGCCCTTTAGCGGCAAAATGTGATCATAAAGTGCTGTGTAAAACTCAGCGAAACATTATCAATAATTGTATAAGGAAAGAATCATGCAGCTTAGCGGATGGATCTTTTTGATTAGTGCGTGGGGAATTATCATTTCTCTCACAGTCTTCTGCTTCATAAGAGTGTTTGCTTCAGAACGTAAAGAGAAAAAATAATAAACCCGACAGAGGATTAATAAATATGAACAAAGCAGAAGATAAAGAGCAGGCTGTATTACAATATAAATTTGTTTATATTATATTGAATTACAGTCTCGCAGAGGCTGAACTATTGGAGAACGTAAAGTTATTTTGGGGAGGAAACCAAAATGAAAAAGTATCTTCAGGTTCTTCAGATAATACTCGGGGTACTAATATTCTCGTCCGAAATCTTTTCCCAGCTTGACGTGCAGAACTACATCAGTAAAAGCCGTTCACAGCTTATTAAATCCCTCGGGAAACCTGTTTACACAGATGATTCAAACAAATCAATGGTGATGATTTTCTATAAATCAGATATCTCAAGCAAGTCATTTGTTGCAAATGAAAAAGGTATTTACCAGGCTGAAGCAACACAGTCATACGATACAGAAAAAAGCTGCAGAGCGGCACTTAACGGATACCTGGGGAATATGGTAAGTAAAGGATTCACGGTCGATACTCTTGGGACGGATGAATTTCAGTCTGATAAACCTGGGGTGACCTGTACTATTTCCTCGAGACTGAATAGTCTTACCGGGAAGTATGAGATTTCTGTATCGGCACACAAGAGAGAAGATTGAATAGAATGAGGATTGGCGAAAATCTCACGGTTAGCACTCGTTCAGGGTAACCAGGGCCGTTTTAATTAATAAAAAAAGCCGGCGGCTAACCGGCTTTTAAGGAGGAACGGGCTCTGACTACTTGGTCAGGATCATCTTCTTAACAGAAGAAAACTTTTTTTGGTTCCCGGCATCGGCTTCGACCCGGTAAAAATAAACTCCGCTGTTTAATGCTGAGGCATCAAAAGTAATATCCTTTTCGCCCGCAGGTAAATTCCCGTCAATTAAAGTCGCCACCTTCTGTCCGAGTAAATTATAAATATTCAGTTTTACCCTGGCATCGACAGGAAGACTGAAACTGATCTTCGTTGAAGGATTGAACGGGTTCGGGTAATTTTGTTTCAGTGAAAACTCAGCAGGGGTGTTGATTACAGCTTCCACAGCATCCGAATACTCATACGAACCGTTAAAGTCCATTTGCTTCAGCCGGTAAGAGTATTTACCGTTTTCCAGATTATCATCCGAAAAAGTATAAGAAGCAGGATTGGTAGTTGTTCCATTACCTTCAACAAATCCGATCTTTTTCCATTCACTAAATCCGTTGTTTTGTCCATCATAAACTTGCCGCCGCTCAATTTCAAATCCTTTATTGTTAGTCTCGGTGGCAGTCGTCCAGTTAAGCACCACACTGCTGCCCGATGCAGCAGCCGTAAAAGATGAAAGCTCAACAGGCACAGCGTCAAGATCCATCAGCGTAAGGTCATCTACATACCAGAAATCGATATCATTTGCATCTCCCGTATAGTAAAGCGCAACCTGCATATTGTCGATGCCGGTAAAATTCACTGTGATTTCTTCGGGTCCTGAATTTCCACTGGCCTGAAGTTCCCATATGGATGTATATGAATTACCGCCGTCTCCGGTTATGGCGACTCCCACGTAAACAATATTCGACCACCAATTTTCATAGTAACTGAATTTAAGTTTCATATTGTGTCCCGATGAACCAGTAAAAACAGGGGAGGCAAGAAGGTATGAATCACCGATGAAAGGATATTCCCATGTAAAACGAACTTCGGGTGCAGAATAACCGCCGGCATAATTTGACTGTTCAATCGACCAGTTCTGCTGCCCCAGAGGACCTACTGCCGTCCAGTTCGACATATTATTGAAAGGCTCGTAAAAAAGAGTGTCACTCTGCGCTGCCGCAGAAATGTTAATTAGAAATACAAGTAAAAGCATTGAAATGATAATAAATCCGGTAGATTTGTGCATCGTTCCTCCGGGTTTGTTTGAAATGACAGAAATTAAGGGATTTTGATATCTAGTGTCCGGTAATAGAAAAACGGGACATCTGGAGAAACAGGCGTCCTGAAAAGAATACTATCAAAGTGTCGCCGCGGTGCTGACAGGCAGATTCATCCGTTGTACCGGATCACCATACTGGTTATATCGTCCGATTGTTCGGTACCTGCAGTAAACTCCTTCACATCTGAGAATATGCCGTCAACGATCTTTTCTATATCCAAAAGTGCACTCTTTTTAAGTGATTCTAAAAGTCGGCCGTCAGAATACTCTTCCTCATTCTGATCAAATGCTTCAGTAACACCGTCGGTATAAAAGAAAATTTTGTCTCCCGGCTTCAGCATAATAATTTTTGATTCGTATTGAGAATTTTCCATTGCTCCTATCATCAATCCGCCTGCACCATCTATTGAATTTATGCTGCCGTCAGCCGATAAAAAATAAGGTAGATTATGACCACCGTTGGAGTATTCGAATGAGCCGTTCCTTGTATCGAGTATGCCGTAAAATACGGTGACGAACATTGTAGAAGGACTCTCATCAACAATTATATTATTAACCTCCGTCAACACGTCATCGGCCGGAATACCTTTCAGCGCCGTAGCTCTGAGCAGAGTTTTGCAGACAGCCATAAGTATTGCAGCAGCCACCCCTTTACCCGAAACATCACCAATTATAATCCCAACCCTGTACTTATCTACAAGGAAAAAATCATAGAGGTCACCGCCTACTTCTTTAGCCGGAATCATCTTAGCATAAATATCAAATTCTTTACGATCAGGAAAAGCAGGGAATGATTTCTGCAATATGGATGTCTGGATTATCTTTGCAATATCCAGTTCCTGCTTAAGCGCAACTAATTTGTCGTGTGCAAGCAAAGCAATTTTATACTGCTCAATCTCCCTGAGCGATTTATCAATAGTTATCTCCAGGTCCTTTAAATCTATTGGTTTGGTGACGAAATCATAGGCACCCCGGTTCATTGCTGTCCTGATATTCTCCATATCACCATAGGCCGATACAATAACCGACCTCAGTTCTTTTTTATTGAGTTCATTAATTTTAGATAATAGTGTAAGTCCGTCCATTACAGGCATATTTATGTCGGTCAATATCAAATCAATCGATCCGTCATTTGTTAGCTGTTCAAGCGCCTCCGCACCATTTTCCGCAAAATGAAATTCATATTCATTTGCTTTAATTTTGTTCCGAAATTTCTGACGGATCAGTGTCTGCAGATCAGGTTCATCATCAACAACGAGTATTCTGGCTAAATTCATATCTTTGTCCTTTAAAATTCTTCAGGTTTAATTCTTTCTTTCAGAAGGTCAAACTGCAGCGGCTTCGTAAAATAATCATCGGCCCCGAGATTTTTTGCCTGGTGGAAATTATTTTCATCTCCGTAAGCAGTTATCATAAAAACCTTCAAATGCGGGTAGCGTGATTTAATTTCTTTAAGAAGTTCAAGACCGTTCATTTCCGGCATATTAATATCAGTTAAGATCAGGTAATCAGCTTTATTTTCAAGAGATTCAATCAATTCGAGAGCAAGTTGTCCGTTAATAGCATACTTGATCTGTATCGTGCCGGCTTTTATTTCCTTCCTGAATTTCTGCTGGAATAAAAACTGAACATCACTCTCATCATCTACAACAAGTAATTTCATTTTCATCTCTTTAAGTTTTTGGTACTGTAATTATAAATTCTGTAAACTTTCCTTCCTCACTCTCAAATCTGATCTTCCCGCCATGCACTTTAGTAACAATGTCGTAGCTTAGTGAAAGTCCAAGTCCCGTTCCTTCTCCCGTCGGTTTTGTTGTAAAGAACGGGTTAAATAGTTTATCTCTTATGTTCGCGGGAATTCCCATGCCGTTATCTCTTATACGGATCTCAACTTCGCCATCCAGGTTTTTTGAAGTAACTTTAAGTTCGGGAGAGAAATCGCTGCCGGTATTTTTCTTCTTCTCATTTGCGGCATAACAAGCATTGTTTATTAAGTTAAGGAAGACCCTGCTGATATCCTGCGGAACAACATTTATCTTCCCTATGGAATCATCATAATCTTTTTCAATGGTTATGTTAAACTCTTTATTCTGTGCACGCATACCGTGATAAGCCAGCGCAGTATACTGATCCAGAAGTTCATTTATATCGGTTAATACTTTTTCACCCGAAGTCCCTCTTGAGTGAAGCAGCATTCCCTTTACAATTGAGTCGGCGCGCTTACCATGCTGATTAATCTTCTCAAGATTCTGTTTTAAATTTTCTAGAATAGTCAGGATTTCTTCCTTATCATTCTTTTCCAATTCTTCCTTTAATTCATCTAATAATTCACTGCTGATTTCAGAAAAGTTGTTAACAAAGTTCAAAGGATTTTTTATTTCGTGTGCAATTCCTGCTGTTAGTGCTCCCAGCGAAGCCATTTTTTCGGCATGAAGTAATTGCGATTGTGTGTTCTTTAATTCGTGATAGGCTTTTTCGATTTCTTTAGCCTGCTCAAGCTCTTTCTCTTTTGCCAATGCTCTTTCTTTTTCAATCAAACGTCGTCGTTGAAATCTATCTATACCAAAAACTAAAAAACCAAACATGAAAATGTAGCCAACATATGCAAAGGTAGTTCTCCACCAGGGCGGATTAATCAATATCTTTATTGATTTGCCTTTATCATCCCATATTCCATCACCGTTTGATCCTTTAACCATAAAAGTGTACTCACCCGGAGAAAGATTCGTGTATGAAGCAAAATCCCGGTCGTTGGACAGCCAGTGATTATCAAAACCCTCCAGCCTGTACATAATTTTATTTTTTTCCGGTCTTGAATAATGAATCGAAGCAAATTCAAAAGATAAATTATTCTGCGTATAGGAAAGATCGAGTTCATTAAGCCTCATTACACTTCTATCGATTTTAATCCCGGAGGAATCTGATTTAACTGAAATATCAGAAACTTTTATATCTTCTATAACTATGTCCGGCTTTATTTCGTTTATTTTTCCGGGATAGAAATATGTAAACCCATCGATTCCTCCTAAAAATATCTCGCCATCTTTATCAATCCAGTTTGCTTTGCTGTTGGTAAAACCCTGAAGCCCGTCCTGAGCATCAAAATTGACAAAATTCCACTTATTCTTCGGGGCATTTTTATTCAGTTTGGATAATCCGGCCGATGTATTAATCCAGAGACTCCCTTCAAGATCTTCAATAATGGAATTTATTTGATTGGATGGAAGGCCGTCTTTTTGATCAAACTTATCAATTTTTTCCGTTGCGGGATCAAATCTTAATAAACTGTTTGCTGTCGCAATCCAGACTATCCCTTCTCGATCTTCAAAAATGCAATTAATATAATTGTTCAGAGAGCTGACATTCAGGGAGTCAAAATTATATTGCTTAAAATAACCTGTTGTTAAATCATATTTAAAAAATCCGCTTTGCGTAGAACCTAACCAAAGAACGTTACGGTACCGCTTACTAAATTCAATACTTGTACCTATTTCCGTAGGCATAAATTTGGTGGAGTTAATCTCATTTCCATTCATCTGGCTTATGCTGTTATAATCAGACTCACTTAAACTAAAAACCTGAATTCCATACCACAAGGAATCAGGAGGTGGAGTTACATTCCAGGTTCCGTAGGAGTGGCCCACATCTGTCGCATATGTAATTTTATAGTCTCCCTTTTTCAAAGTTAAACATCCAAGTGCAATCCGGTTTTTTAATCCACCCCCGTCATTAAATGTTTTAAATAAATCATTCATTGACCAGATTGTTTTGCCATCTTTGCTTAATAATGATCCTGCATCTGAAAGACCCACCCCAACATCCATTTGACCCTCTCCCAGACCAATTATTAAAACTTTTTGGTCAGAGTTCAGGGTGAATGTTTTTTCCAGATTTGAGGCTTCCCCAACTTTTGTTATTGAAGCTATCGGTTTCTGTGAGTCAGCTATTTTATGTATTTTTTGCGATAGTTCCTGACTTATCGGCTTATTCATGATCGTAGGTAGGAACGTATATTGATTTTGGGCGGGATCATATTTTTCAAATCCCTGTCTTGAGGCTATCCAGATATTACCCGATAAACCAATTTTTATAGAGTTTATGTAATAACTTGAAGTTTTTTTTAAGTAAGGTGATTGACAGGCGCTAAGTGAATTATTCTTATCAAGTTTGTGCAGCCCAAGATTATTATACGCGAACCATTTATTACCCTCATTATCAACAGCAAGACCCTGAATATTTATATTCCCCTCTGTAACAGTAGATTTGTCAATATTCAATTTTATATTATTTAACTTATGATTTTCAGGATCGTAATTAAACAATCCCTTTTCAGAGGTTCCAATGGTTATTTGGTTACTCTGATGTGAACCCGCAAATACTGTTGGAAAATTTGCACCGGAACTTGCGATATCTCCTTTAAATAACTTATAAAAATTAAATGGCTCTCTGAGCGGGTCAAATTTGATAAGTCCTTTTCCCCAGACCCCAAGCCAGATAACACCGTATTTGTCTTTAGAAAGGTTATTAATAACATCCCGCCCATAGGTGTTTAACTCATTATTGCTGTAATTTATTCTAACAATGTTTTTTGTCCCGGGATTAATTCTATACAGCCCCTGCGAATAAACACTTGCCCACAAGTACCCTTCATCATCCTGCATAATTCCTGTGATGTTATCATAGGTTGTAGGAATTTTGATGAGGCTGAATATATCGAAATCTTCAGTAGTGTGAAGAGGAGGCGAATATTTTATTAATTGATTTCTGCCGCCGAGCCAGATATTACCTGATGCGTCTTCATAAATAATCTGAATTTCATTCGGATTGAAATTTGAATTGAGAAAATATGGCTGAAATAAATTAAGCTTTTCATTGTATATTTTTATACCGTTTGCATAATCGGCAGCTAGTATATTCCCATTCTTTAATTCAGTTATACCAATGATATTACCCCATTGTGCATTTTTATTATTAGTATCGAGGTGTATCTGTTCAAACTTATTTTTTGATTTGTTGAATTTTTGGATTCCGTGATATGTGGAACCGAACCACAGATTTTCTTTTGAATCTAAAAATGCCGAATAAGAATAAGATATTTTAGTGATGCCTGCGGTTTCTAAGTGATAGCGGTGAAAAGTTTGATTTTTTGGGTCGTATTTTGCTATAATGTTATTTGACACTCCAATCCAGATAAATCCGTCTTCGTCCTCTGCAATAGCATAGCAGTCATTTGTTGGGAGGGTAGTAGAATCATTCGGATCGTTTTTAAATACTTTTATATTGTTTCCATCATATCTGTTAAGGCCGTCATTTGTTGAAATCCATAGAAACCCGTTGCTGTCCTGAAAGATATAGTTGACTGTAGAGTTAGAAAGCCCCTGGGGAACTGAAATATTTTCAAAAAGGTAATTTCTTTGTGCGAATCCTGAGGGAGAAATAATTATCAGGTATATGCACAAAACAATTATTGTATTCAATACACCTGGCAGAACTGTTTTTGCAGGCTTAGTATTTTTCTCTATCTTCTTTGTCAAAGCTATTTCACTTTCTTTTAGAACCTTAAGTTAAGGGTAATTGAATTATAAACTCTGCGCCTTTTCCCGCTTCTGATTCCACTTTAATATCACCACCGTGCACTTTGGCAACTATATCGTAACTAAGTGATAAACCTAAGCCGGTACCTTCGCCGGTTGGTTTAGTTGTAAAGAATGGATTGAAGATCTGTTTCCTTATTGAATCAGGAATTCCTTCTCCATTGTCGCTTATTCTTATTTCAATTTTATCATTTAATTTTTTAGTTGAGACTTTAAGCAGCGGAGAAAAATCATTCCCGCTCATCTTCTTTTTGTCATAAGCAGCATAGCACGCATTGTTAATTACATTCAGAAATACTCTGCTTATATCCTGTGGAACGACACTTATTTTGCCCAGGGTTTTGTCGTAATCTTTTTCTATAGTGATATTGAATTCCTTGTTCTGTGCTCTCATTCCGTGATATGCAAGATTTACATATTGATCCAACAAATCATTTATATCTATTGGAGTTTTTTCTCCGGAAGTTCCTCTTGAATGCAGGAGCATACCCTTAACAATTGAGTCTGCCCGTTTGCCATGCAGATTTATTTTTTCAAGATTTTGTTTCAGATTCTCAAGTAATGTCGGGATTTCTTCTTTATCATTTTTTTCTATTTCTTCTTTTAACTCATCTAATAATTCACCGCTGATCTCAGAAAAATTATTCACAAAATTCAGCGGGTTTTTAATTTCGTGAGCTATTCCCGCAGTAAGTTCACCAAGCGATGCCATCTTTTCTGCATGGACTAACTGAGCTTGTGCGGCTCTTAATTCATTTAACGTAATTTCAATTTTGTTTTTCGCGTCTTTAAGATTTTTAAAGTCTTCATATCTCGCATAAGCAATAGCGAATGCTTCTGCCAGGGTTTTAACCAGATCGAGTTTTTCTTCAGTAAGAGGAGAAACATCACCAACATAAAGCATTCCCTGTGTGAAAGGTACAAAGTGGAGATAAAGTGATTCCGGCGGAGTTGATGATCCCTGGTAAGTTTCAGCATTCTGCACCTGTCCAAGCTCCATCATCGATTTTGTCCAGTTGATGAAACCCTGTTTATCCCAGTGTTCTTTATAAACTTGTTTCCTTTTCCAGTACGATACAGTATTGATTGTCAGTTCATTTGCATCGAAGGATAAATTGAGTACACCGAGCGATTTTCCCTCCGGTGTAGTTAAATAAACATGTGTTACTACATTATCTTCATCAATAATAAAAACGCCGCAGCGAATAAAGGGGACTTCAAGTGCTTTAAGTTCACGCCAGATAATAGGGGTTATTCTGTTAAGATCTTCTGCAGTCCTCATGCTGGCAATTTCACCGCGTACTCTGTCCAGTGATGCCTGCTTGATTGCTTGACGGGCCTGTGCCTCTGCTTTTTGCAGATCGAGGAAACGGGTGTAGGTTTGGTCAAATACTTTTGCAAAACGTTCAAGCAGTTTTATGTTTTCTTCAGGCTGCGGTTCCGGTGATGCCATGCCAATCAGTCCCTTAGAGAAATATGCAATATCCTGTACTCTTCTGGATTGGCTGTATCCAGTTGTAACCGGAACGTGGACTTCCCGGGATATATATTGGATATAATCCGAAAGTTCTTTCCCCTGCATGTCGATGCTGATAGATTTCTTTTGTTCTATCCAGCCTTCATACATTTTTTTTACCGATATATTTTTCTTACTATCCAGAAAAAACTCAGAACTGACCGTACTCCCATCCTCAGAAGTAGCCCAGGCTTCCATAATTCCGGAATCATTATCAAAAATACCGATATAAAGGCGATTAGATTCAATACCCAGACTACTTAACTGCTTGAAAAATATTGATGCTGTTTCTGAAAGTTCATTGCTATGCTGCATTGCCATCGTTTTGGCGCGAACTCTTTCAAGGGAAGCTTCAATCTGCGCTTCTTTTGCCTGTTCTTCTGCCTTTTGCAGATCCAGAAATCGGCGATAAGTCAGATTGAATACATCAGCAAAACGTTCCAGTAGTTTTATTGATTCTTTGGGTAATGGTTCAGGCGTAGTGGTTAATATCATACCTTGCGAGAAGAATGCCACACTATGTATCCGATGTTCCCTTACTAATTCAGCTCTAATGGTCATACCCATTACTTCCCGCACATACCGGATCCAGTCATTTAATTCCTTTCCGGTTAGGTCAATGACAATCGATTTCTTTTTTTCTTTCCATGCATCATATACACGTCTTCCTGTAGTCGGCTCATCAAGACTTGCATTAAAGTGATGACTGATCTTAATACCCTCCTGATCCGTAGCCCAAACTTCAAGGACATTATCTTCTTCTTTAATCAGACAGATATTCAGCCTTTCGGGCGTAACTCCAAGTTCTGTCATTTGCTGAAAGAGAATCGCCGCCGTTTCAGCCAGTTCATCGCTTTTGTGCATCGCCATAGTTCGGGCGCGAACTCTTTCCAGGGCAAGCTGAATTTCTGCTTCTCTTGCCTGCGCTTCTGCTCTTTTAATATCCAAAAATCTTGTATAAGCAAAGTCAAAAACTTCAACAAATCTTCTCGTAACTTTTAAATTTTCCTCCGGTAGCTTCTCTTCAGTAATCAATGCTAAATAACCCAGCTTGAAAAAAAGAAAGTGAGCAGTAAATTTTTCGGGAGTTATTTTTAATAATCTGGCTCTTTCTTTGTCTGAATACCCATATTGCTCAGCCATCGCATTTAACAGCTGAATACGTTTTTCTCCTGACATATCCTCAATTAAACGTGAGTTCTTTGAACCTAAACCCGCATAGAACTCAGGAAACCAATCGGGTATGTTTTTCTTCATGCTTTCAATAGATCGTTTATAAGGCACAACTTCAAATGGTTTAACAGCAATTTTTGTTCTCGCCCGCCAGGTTTCCCACCTGTCTTTGTCCTCATCAATCACAACTATCGTACAGCCGATTACTTTCGAAATTATTTTATTAAGCTCCTCAAACAACCTGTCAGTTACATTACCAACTTCCTCACTTTTGTGCATGCCCAGGGCAAGCGAACGGACTATTTCCAGTGAAGCCTCGATCTGTGCTTCTCTTGCCTGTGCTTCAGCCTGCTTAATATCGGAATATCTTCGATACGCCAGATCAAATACATTTCTGAATCTTTTAAGAATATTCTTCTGTGATTCATCGATAGACTTAAAAGTTGAGATTCCGATATCTCCGATTCCGATTGAGAAGAGATAATAGTAAAGGGCTTTTGCATCATCTAATCTGGGGTCGTCGTACTGACCTGTCTTTTTTCTGAATTCTCTCCATCCTTTCAGCTGATCTTCTTTAATTAAGACTTCGAAATAAGCATCTTTAGCACTATTAATCTTTTCCATATATTCATCTACAATGGGATGGGAACCATACCCGATTCTGGTTATTTCCCCACCCATAGAATCTGAATAATCATAATCCATAAAAAAGGTTTTCTTATCGTCAGGTACATGAATTATTACATTACGGATACTGTTAAAGCCCAGCTTCGCAAATTCTTTGTATGATACTTCGCATATACTCAGCAGATCATCAGACTTCTGCATACTCATTGCAACGGTTCTTACTCTTTCAAGAGATGCTTCAATTTCAAGTTCACGGTTTTGTGCTTCAACTGCTTTTCTTTTCTGTTCAAGTTCTTCGATTGTTTCTTCGAGTAATATTGCTGTTGTCTTTTTTACTTTCTCGGTGCGTTCCAGTTTAAAAGCTGTTATCTCTAATTCTTTATCAGCATCTTTTACTGCTTTCAACAGGATCTCTTTTTGCTCTGCATCCAGCTTCTCAGATTGCTGAATAATATCCAGTATTTTTTGAAGTTTTATGTTCATTTAAAGTTTTACTTTTCCATAAGGTTATTTTTCTTTTAATGCGACCCAGCTGCAGGTTGTAGAATGAAACTCATGTTTACCGTTTAATCCTTTTCCGAATTCACCGTAAGTATAAAATCCAGCCATCGGAGCATTCCATATCTTATATAATCCTTCATTTTCTTCCTGTGCCATAGGACCCAATGCACTTAACCTGCCGGCACAGGAAAATATCAGAAGTGCATCGGCTTCAGCATCTTGTTTTTTCTTTATTTCCCCGGCTTTGCTGATAACTGTTTCAATTATATCGAAGTCGGGAGGAGTTGAAAAGCGGAGACTGGAGCCCTGCGGAACATCTGATTCACAGACGAGTGCATTTTTCTCTTTGTCATATCCAATAGGGGCGCACATCTTTGGCTCCCGGTTTTCTCTTTCGATCTGGAAAGGGTAGTGTACTCCGACTGTGTCGAAAAAATTGATCTGGTCACTCAGTGAATTTTCTTTGTGTCCAAGGTAATGTAAATACATTTCCAGCGCAGGACGACCATCAATGGTATAAATAAGGTTGCCTTCACTTTTTGTTGCGGTTCGGGAAACTCCCATCGGTTTCCACCCGGAGAAAGCCAGACCATGCAGTTGAATTTTGTTTTCATCCAGAACTAACGCTGCTATGCCATAATCGGTAGTTTTATCATTTGTAAAAATCCAGGTGCCTGTAAACGTGATATCATCTCCGGCCATTCCTCCGAACATTGTGATGTCTGGTCCTGCAAGTTTTTCGATGCAGCTTACAAGTCCCTCTCCATCGAGCAGTTTACCTGATGATGTCAGCAGGGTAGTAACCAAAATGAAAGCCGGTTTGTCAAACGTGGTAAATGCAGCTTTTACCAGATTATTGGCAGACTCTTCTATACTCCTGCTGCCAATATCTTCAAACAAAATTGTATAATAATCTTTTGGAATGTCCAGCAGCAGGACTACAATTTCACCCTCACTCTGGTGACCATTTATAAACTCCCCGCTGGAAGTTGCCCCAATAACATCAATATTGTATTTCGTCAGGAGATCAATTACCGCATTTCGTTCCTGCTTAACAGAAATAAAAACAATAGCCAGCGTTGGTTTAAAACCATCCTCCATACTTTCAGCCAGAGCTGATTGAATTTCTTCCGGCGATGCACCTTTTATTGATCTTGCTTTCATTTATCCTGCAACTCTAATTTTCAGTCGGTTTAGAAAATAATTACTACCATTTATGTCTTCTCCAGGAAGTTATTTTATAATGCCTAAAACATTTTCGAAAAGTGCATGTGAGCTGTCATCCATTTTCCATCCTGTTTTACTAACACCATACTGGCTCTCCCGCTTTGGTAGTTCATTTGGCCGCCATTCTCCATCCAGCTGAATGTATAATATCCGGTTATTACGGCAGTATCATTATTATATATTTGAACTTCCGAATCCTGCTGGTGGTAATTAACATATGCAAGGGAAGTAGTTCCCTCAATAAAATTCCTCCACATTTTTGCATCGTGCCGCAGCGGTGAAACCACATAGGGGAATTCAGTGTTATCGGCGACAAAATTGGAGAAGTAGGCATTGACATCATGATTGTTGAAGGCCGCCATTGAAGAATTCACGGCTTTCATTGCATCTTCTTTATCTCCTGCAAATACATTGCTTACGAATACAGCCGCCAGGATAATTAATACAGCTAATTTAAAATGTTTCATTGTTCTTCCTTATACTTGTTGTTAATAATTATAACCTTCTTTATTTCACTTGATTAATCAGATTTATGCGCTTCCATATCTATTTCGATCATTTGTCTCGGCAGAGCCAGACCTTTAACTTCTAGCCAGGTACCGGTAGGGAACTGCTTCTGATATATTTCATTACGATATCCCGAAACATTAATAAATTCCGCCATATCAGTGGTGTAAACATTTTCTGCTACAACATCATCAAAAGTGTAACCGTAATGCTTTAATATTTTCTCAAGATCACTATAGCAGTTTTTCATTTGAAGAGCCATGTCATTAGCACCGATCAGATTACCGTCATTATCCATGCTGACAGCACCTGAAATTTTAAGATCATCACCAATTTTAACTGCATGAGTATAACCGTACTTCTTTTCAAGCTCAGGCCGCAGAAGATAATATTCAGGAGTTTCCTCTTGGACAGATGCACCATATTCCAACTGGTGGTTATATTCTGCTTCGTCAAAATGACCCCTGGATTCTGCAATTAGTCCATCCGAATTCATAGTCCATTCCTCATAACCATTGATCCTAACCGATTTCCCTGTGCCTCCGGGACCCGTATTCGTACCGGTTAATGTCCAGTAGTAAACATAATTTTTATTCCGTGAGCATAAACTGTCCATCTCTACTTTCAGATCGGGAAAAGCAGTCATAAATCCCTGTGCATCTTTTGTGATAGCCTCACGTCCTACAGAAGGAGCACTGCTGTTTATCTTTAGAGAACCGTTTTCGGCAAAGAAAGAAGCTACACTGGCGGCATTTTGACTGCACCATGCCTCAGTATATCCTGCGGCGAATTCCTTCATTTTATTGTCCGGTTTCTGCTGAGCATATCCGGTGAGTATCAGAAAAATTATTGCAATTAGTGTAAACCGGTAGTCTGATATTTTCATATACCTCCTTCTAAATAAAATTTTAGTTCTTGGCCCTACTAGTCTTTATGCTGTTTAGTGATCTATAAATATTAAGATGCCATCCCGACAGCATTCACCTGGATGGCATCCTTTCGAACCAGGAACCTATTAAACTATGATGATTTGATTTGTTTAATTAGAGTTATTGCTCCCGCCGCCGGTTCTTCCACCGTGGTCGCCGATAAGCATCCACTTGCCGTTCTCTTTCATTAGGATATCAGTCCAGGTACCGGCCCTGGGTGTTGTCTTGTTTGTCTCAGTATTCTGATCAAGCTCCGCATAAGTATAATGGACATACGCAAAATCTCCTTTTACCCAGATAGTTAAGGGGGTTATGGTGTAAACAAGAGTCTTGCTTGTCTTGGCATCCTGCATAACCCACTTGCCTGTATTTGCTTTGCTCATCGGTACCCGCGACTGGTTGCTCCAGCCCATATAGCTGTCGTCGAAATATGACATAAATCCGGCCGCATCACCGGAGGATGACACCTGCCAATATTTTTCCACACCTGCCCATACATCCTTCTGTGCATCAGACCATTGCTGTGCAAAGGTGCTGCCAGTTAACAGAAGTAAAACGAACATTGCAAAAAAGATTTGAGTTAATTTTTTCATAATACAGTTCCTTTTTTTTAAGAATAATTAAATTAATTATTTGTATCTGCGTCCGAACCTATAAGGTTGGTCGTTATCTGAATATCATCGCTTACCCTGTTACCTATGAATGAATTAGCCACTTTAAAATCTGAGAGTTTAATGTCGAACTTTGCGGAAATGTTAATCAAATTACCGGGTCTTATCTTTTTCGTATACCCATTCTCAGCAATATATTTTATTCTGGCTGAAGCATAAACCGGCCTGGTCTGGCCATGCAAAGTAAATTCGCCCGTAACCATTATCTTAATAATATCAGGTTCTATCAGGGTTACTGAATTAACATTCTTTATCCGGAAGCTTATAACCGGGTATTTTTCTGAATACAGCCACATAACGCTCTGCAGCTGTTCGTCCCTCAGTTTAATACCGGTTTTGATGGAGGCTGTAGATATGTGAATTTCTCCCTGAAGTGTAGAGGAAATATCGTTTGCATCAAAGGATATTTTTCCCCAGACATCATTAGCAAGTCCCGTTATATTTTCATAGCGGGCTTCGCTGTAAAAAACAGCCTGGTTTCTTCCTGATGAATCTCTCAGGTTAAATACCTGCAATCCCTCTGAGGGAATATCGAATCCCTGGGGCAGGCTGCCTGGTATAAATAATAGTGCCAGTAAAAATATGTTGACTAACCTTTTCATTTTTTCCTTCTTGTGTGCCGATTTATTGTTTATGATGATCTGCAGTGTTTAAACCGCGTTGAAAAACATTGATGCAGGAATTACTACAGTCATATTCAAAAATTAACAGATCTACCCCGGGCTCAGCCGGGGTAGAAATACCAAATCAGAATTTCTTATTTAAATACTACTTCACGATAAATTTCATCCGAGTGTTTCCCGGTGAAATACTTATTATAAGCTTTATTGAATGCCTGTCTGTCTGCTTTATCCGGCATTGCTTTCATAAACTGATTGCCTGATTCTTCATTGGCTTTTTCTATATCATCCCAGCTTTTAACTTCAATGATCTGGACAAAATCACGGTTATCATGTCCCCACCAGTGACGTACTGTTTTATAACTGACAACATATGGATTGTTTTTATACATATTGTCCATCATAACCTGGGTAAGAGAATCAAGTTCCCGTGCAGAACCATTCTCGGGAAATGCTCTCTCGAATTTTGTCATGACGACAACGTTTCCCTGTGCCGGTTGTGCATAAACGGTTACCTCCAGGGAAAGAAAAAGAGTGACTAAAAAAAGACCAGTTACTAGAGCTTTCATATATTACCTTTCGATTTATTATTAGATTATGGTTAGTTGAACTTTTATCCTTTTTATATTATTTAGATTCCGTTTAATAGGAGGTTTCGGAAATCTGTTCAATGAAATAGATTTCAGGTTTGCCTCTCTAATGGCCGCCCAGCCATTGTTCAAAACTTGCATTTTTTTCACCGTCCGGGTAAACCCAGTCGGGTTTTAGTCTTAACCCATCCCGGCTCTGCCAAATGAAATTCACTGCATCCTCAATATCGCTTTCATTAAGAACTCTTAAAGCAAATAATTTTTTTTTGGCAGCTGATATTGTTTTTATTTCTGAATTTATGTGCTGGGCAAGCAATGTGCTCTGAATTATTTCAGCCTGGCTGGTGCTCAGAGTTGCCCATACAAATCCGCCGTGTCCGAGGAGCAAGTCATTTTCCCTGAAAGTGAGGGTCAATTCTACTGTAATCGAAGGAGGCAGTTCAGGCGGACGGGATTCACTAAAATTGTCCCAGTCCAGATGCCTGCCATTGTCAAATACGATAGTTCCGTCACTCTTCAGTATTGCCGCTTTTTTAAGCATTACCATATAATTAGGTTAAATGATTAAGAGATAGTTATTGGTAAAAACAGTACAAAGGTAGGCTCATAAGTGGACGATATCTTGCACTTTTAGCGCAAATGTTAGGACTTTTACTTGTTTTCCAGCAAATAAACCAATAAATTCAATCTGCCCTCTTATGTGTGTCGTGACTCAGAGAAGTACTATCGGGAATTCCTCATTCTGCTCCTTTTACGATTTGATATTTCCTGAACTTGATATCCATTATCCGGATGAAGAGTTTGAAAAAAAATCAGTTAAAACTTATTACTATAATATTTTATCTCTGCACACTCAGCATTTCTGCGCAGCAGATCCATTTCAGGCATCTTACAATTGATGACGGACTTTCGCAGAATGCCGTTCTTTCAATGATACAGGATAGTCGCGGCTATATGTGGTTCGGAACGAAAGACGGACTGAACCGTTTTGACGGGTACAGCTTCAAAATATTTCAGAATGATCCTTTCGATACCACGACCATCTCTTCAAACTTTATTACGGCCATTTTTGAAGACCGTAAAGGCAGGATCTGGATAGGTGCTCTGAACGGTGATCTGAATATATTTGATGAAATCAGCGGATCGTTCACCCGTGTAAAGGATTTTGATAACCGCAGTCAGATTACAACAATGGCGGAAGATTCATCAGGAAGTATATGGATAGGGACCGGCCAGAACGGCATTTTCAGGGTGATTCCTAATGCCGGTTATAATTCTTTTTCTTTTGATCACTACAGGACACTGAAGCATTCCGGTTCGCTTGCCAGTAATATGATCTCAAGTGTTTTTGTCGACAGGAAAGGTACATTATGGGTAGGTAATTCCGAGGGACTCAATAAATTCGATAAGGAAAACAACGTATTTACTTCTTATAAGATTACGACAAAGAATCCTGCAGCCCCACCATTCGATGCCGATAACGCAGTTACAGCTATTTCGCAGCTGAAGGACGATCAGCTTATTCTCGGAACACCCAGTGGTATTGCGGAATTTTCAATTAGTAATGCCGGGTATAAATTCTATCCACATCACTACGATATATACCGTTTCGGCTGGGGAAGAATAACTGATATTCAACCCGATCACGAAGGCACGCTCTGGCTGGCTACTCCCGGTGAACTCATGCTTTTTAATCCCGAAACAAAAACTTACAGGTATATCACCAACGATCCGGTTGATCCCAGCACAATAAGCTATAATTCGGTCTCGAGCATCTGGTGCGACAGATCTGGAATTATGTGGTTAGGGACTCCGGGCGCCGGTATAAATATTTACGATCCAAAAGCCAATCGCTTTGCTATACTGCATCGCAAGTCCGAGCCTGCTTCCCGGGTTACAGGCTTCAGTATCTCCTCTGTCTGCGAAGACAATAATGGTGATGTATGGGTTGGTTCTGATGTGGTATATAGATGGAAACGAAAGACAGGTAAGCTGATAAGTTATGAAACTACACCTGAACGTCCCGATGATTTTGGCAATACAAGGGCCTGGTCAATAGTTAAGGATAATTATGGTATTCTCTGGTTCGCAAGCACACAGGGTCTTTTCAGTTATGATGTGACTAAGGAAAAATCAAAACACTATTCATATGTACCGGGCAGGATAAACGGACTTCCACAGAAGGATGTTTACGGACTCTTTGTTGATGACAGCGGCAGTTTATGGGTAGTTACAGAAAATTATTTAAGTCGTCTGGCTGATCGCGAAAAGGGAATATTCAATAACTACCGCTATAATATGATGGCCACGAATAACGCAGTACTGCATCCCTTTATATACGAGGATAAATCGGGCACCTTTTGGATTGGAAGCGATCTTGGATTGATTTCCTTCGATGTGAAGAGCGGGAAGTTTAATAAATATGTTAGTGACCCTTCTGATTCCGGCAGCCTCAGTAATAATTATATAAAATCTATTTGTCCCGATCCAAGAAATCCTGAAAGATATTTATGGATAGGAACTTCGGGAGGCGGCCTCAATAAATTCGATAAAGTTTCTGATAGGTTCAGTTTTTACACTAAGAAAGACGGACTTCCTAACAACGTTATATACGGAATTTTATCTGACAACAAAGGGCGGCTCTGGATGAGTACGAATCATGGTCTTTCTGTTTTCAATCCTGCGACAGAAAAGTTCAGGAACTTCGACGTACTCGATGGACTTCAAAGCAATGAATTTAATACAGGTGCCTTCTATAAAAGCGACAGCGGTGAGATGTTCTTCGGGGGCATCAACGGCTTAAATTATTTTTATCCGCAGGATATAAAGAATAATGAATTCATTCCGGGTATAGTAATAACTTCCTGCGAAGTTCTTAATGAATCGGGTCAGGGGGGCGATCAGAGTGAACTTATAAATTTGCCGGAAGGATTGAGCACAATAACCCTGACATTTGAGAAAAATAATATCAGGTTTGAGTTTGCCGCACTCGATTATTCTGCCCCGGAGAAAAACAGGTACATGTACAAACTTGATAACTTCAACGATAACTGGATAGTGGCCGGAACCAAACACAGCGCCTCGTTCACAAACCTTTCTCCGGGACATTATGTCTTTAGGGTTAAGGGTTCGAATAATGACGGACTCTGGAATGAAAAAGGAGTTTCTGTTAAACTCATCATTCTGCCTCCCTGGTGGAGAACATGGTGGGCGTATATTGTATACGGACTGCTGATCATTTCAGGACTTTATATCCTCAGACGATATGAACTTAACCGCATTAATCTGAAAAATCAGCTGAAGATGGAAAAGATAGAAACTGATTCACTCCGCCACCTTGATCAGCTTAAGACGCGGTTTTTTGCTAATATTTCACACGAATTCAGAACGCCGCTCACATTGATACTCGGGCAGGTGGAAAGTGTGCTTTCATCTGATATCGGGATGAAGGCAAAAAGCAAGCTTCATATTGCCAACCGTAATGCGAGACGGCTTCTTACACTTATTAACCAGCTGCTGGATATTTCGAAGATCGAGGCCGGCAGTATGCAGCTTAAAGCGGAACAGCATAATATTATTTCATTTCTAAAAAGCCTTTTTTATTCATTTGAATCGCTTGCCGATACAAAACAGATCACTCTTAAGTTTGAATCAGACCTGGTGAACATACCGGTTGTTTTCGAACCCGATAAAATGGAGAAGGTATTTTATAATCTCTTCTCTAATGCCTTTAAATTTACTCCGCCCGGAGGTACGATAACAGTTAATGCTCAAATCTCCGGTTCTTCAGCGGTAATCAGAATAAGAGATACGGGCACAGGCATACCTTCTGACAGAATAAATATGATATTCGACAGGTTCTATCAGCTGGATAATTCAAACACAAGAGAACATGAAGGAACAGGGATAGGACTGGCTTTAACCAAGGAATTAATTGAGCTGCACCAGGGAAAAATTGAAGTTAAAAGCAAACCGGGTGAAGGAGCAGAATTCATTGTCACACTTCCTCTCGGCAGTCTCAATACCCGGAAACTTACAACTGAAGTCATCGCACAAAACGATGTATTTGATGATATAAGTACAGATACTGGTGATGATGTTAAGGACGCAGCTCCCATAAATAAAGTCGGAAGTAATGATAGTAACGGAGAGATAATTCTTATAGTTGAAGATAACGCCGATGTACGAAACTATATTAAAGAGCAGCTGGAGTCAGAGTTCACCATGATCGATGCCCGGAACGGGGAAGCAGGAATAGCAAAGGCCCGGGGGATAGTTCCGGATCTGATCATAACCGATATTATGATGCCCAGAATGGACGGCTACAGGTTCAGTAAGGAAATCAGGAAAGACGAAAGAACAAGCCATATCCCTATTATAATGCTGACAGCAAAGGCCGGTCTTGATCACAAAATAGAAGGACTGGAAACCGGAGTAGATGCGTATCTTACAAAACCTTTCAGCACCAGGGAACTGAAAGTTACAGTCAGGAACCTCATCCAGCAGCGGCGGGAGCTCAGAAAAAGGTTCAGCAGCTCCACTGTAATAAAGCCTTCGGATGTTTCTGCAGTATCAGCCGACCAGGTCTTCCTGAAAAAAACGATCTCAATAGTTGAAAAGCATTTTGATGATGAACAGTTCGGAGTTGAACTGCTGGCTTCTGAAGCGGGAATGAGCGTTTCGCAGATCAACAGGAAGCTGAGGGCGCTGATAGATCAGCCGGCGGGACAATTGATACGCTCGCTTCGCCTTCAGCGGGCTGCCGATCTGCTTAAACAGAATTCGGGCACCATAGCGGAAATTTGCTACCAGGTCGGCTTCAGTGATCAGTCATATTTCTCACGCGCTTTCAAGAAACAATTCGGCTGCAGTCCGAGTGACTACAAAAAGAGCGTAGAATAGGTTTTGCTAAAAGTAATATTATGTTTAAATTTCTGCGGGTTTTTGTGTAGAGGGCGATGAATTTTTATTCAGAATTACAAAAAATCCAGGCCGGCGATATTTCGCAAACCGACTTAAATCGTTTTATTGAAAAACTGATTCAGATTGCACTGAGGTTTGTAAAATATAATTCAGGCAGGATTAAAAGATTAACTAATGAAAACAGCAAAAGCTTCCTTGAGGATATTGCTGTGGATTCTATTGTTCCGTTTTTCACACGGAACCAGTCTGACGGCGAGCTGTTTATAATTTCAAGGTTCACTTCCTGGCAGCCCGCAGTAACCACCGAAGAAGATGCCAGGTTTTTCCTTCTCAAAACTATCTCCCTCAGTGTGAATCAGAGGATGAATACGCTGCTGAAAGAATATGATCCCTTTTTCTCTAAAATCCTCGACTCCGTCAATTACTTTATTAAGGCACAAAATTATAAAAAGATTAACATCGCCGGAAGAATTTATATAACTGATCCGGACGTCGAGGCAGACAAGTGCATATTTGCCGACAGGGAATCTCTGCAGAACTCACCATCCGGCATTTTTACAGATAGAAAGGAAATGCTGCCATCACTATTCGGATATTTCAAGGAATTATACAAATCACCAGCAGCAATTCCTCTTTACGATCTTATCTACAGAATTAAGGAAATTAACCTTTCAGGTGAAATTTCGCGTATAGTTCGGGGAAGCGGGGAAAAGATCGAGGTCAGAGAGATAATTGAGAAAGGGCTCGCCATCGTTTACCGGAAAGCAGAGGAATCATACGTGAAAACCGGAAAACTCTGCGATGATGAATTTATTCTGGTCATGAAGGCGCTTAAACTGATCGGTGATGACCTGATGGACGGGGGAATAAATCCCGGGCTGTATCATTATCTTTACGAAACTATGCCCGGGCTCACAAAAGATGATTATGAAAGCAGGTACCACAACATTTTTGAGTATATAGTGAAGCTTTACAGGCAGCAGCTTGCGGAATTAATTGTATGATTTTCCGAAGTCTGTATTTTTCAAGATATTTAATCATATATAACACTTTGATTTTGTTATGCTTTTAAACTTTTAACTTTTTCTGAATACCTGATCTATGTTTATTACCGAAAAAGATATTTTTTACTATGTGTTTAACCCCGGGATGCTAAGCGAAGAAAAACGTCGTAGTATTGCAGACAGTGAGGACCTTTACCCTGTCGTAGATTTATATAACGATATAAAAAATGGGCTAGACGAAAAGATCTCACAATCTCTTAAATATAAGATTGCTGAAAAGGTACCCGCGTATAAATTAACGAAAATTTATGAGCTGTTTCCATGGACGATTGAGGCGTCAGAATATAATACCTCCACGGCCGTTTTAGCTGCGGCTACTGCAGAGACAGAGTCCGGAGTATTTTCAAAGACTTTTATAGACAGGGAAAAGAACATTATTATCAGGCTGATCGGTACGGTTAAAAAGGCACGCCTGTTTGTGTTCCCTGTATCCGGGGAAAAACTGGGAGAATTCATGCTCACTTTTAATCCCGGGCTTCAGAAGTACTATTTCAAAGACAGCCAGGAAACAAAGATTCTTGAAGATCTGCCCGATATAACTTCCATTTCTATCGAGGTCTATCCTCAGTGAACTACAGCAGGGGTTAAATGGACATCCTTCACCTTGAAACCGAAGCCTCAAAATTAAGAATTAAGCTGCTTAAAACTATCCCGCTGCGTAATAAAATATTTCTGCTTTATTTTTTCTTTCAACTGCTGCTCGAAGAAAAAAACAGGAATGTTGCGGAGTCATATATCCTCGAATTCGGGAAGCAGTATTTCGATTTAATATCAAAGATCGATCTCTCCGGTATACATCCTTCAGTGGTTGAACGCATTATTAATAAATCGAAGCAGCTGCTTGCCGTATACCCGGGTGAAGAGGGATCGTACCCCAATGCGTGTATAAAGATCCTTGAAGAAAAATATGAAAACCTTACAACCTTCCTTTCAGGCGGTGATTCAACGGAAGGCTCAGTTGTCAGCCTTCCTCTTCTGCAGAAGGAGAGTGAAAAATTTGAGGATGATTACGGAGTTCTAAGTACCCTGAGTGTGCAGGTCAAGCCGGTTGAAAGCGGAAATAAATTCCATATAATTCCGGGACAGGGAGAGCCTGGTGCAGAGATTAAGGATCAGGCCGGGAATTCACTTGCGAATGCATTGAGGATTGCTGGTAAGTACACACAAATAAAGCACGGCAGCTGGGATGTTTACATTGACTTTGAGAATAAGACGGGTGAATACTCAGGCAGCTCATTTGGTGTACTGCTGGTGCTGAAGCTTGTCGAAGAAATACTGAGATATTACGACTCACCGATAAAAATTTTTAGCCATATATCTGCTGCGGTAACCGGCGCAGTAGATAAAGATGGAAACATTGCCCCGCTTACCAGGGATATTGCTGCGGCTAAAACAAAAGTTGTTTTCTTTTCAGGTATTAAACAGTTTGTCATTCCCGGAGAAGATTTTTTATACGCGAGGAATACTCTTAACGGACTGCAGAAAGAATTTCCCGATAGAAATCTTAAGCTTGTAGGCATCCAGTCGGTAGATGATCTCTTTGAACTTCGTAATGTCGTAGATATAAAAAAAGAAAGTACACTCCTCCGCACTGGAAAATTTATTCGTCGCCAGGCCCTCGCTCTGTTCCTTCTCATTCCCCTTACTGCGATAATTATATTCTCAGGAATATTCGACTTCGATAATAATCCTGATCATTTCGAATACAGGGGCAAGGTGGGATTCATAATGAACAAGAGCGGAAAAAAACTTTATCAGACAACCTTGTCCATTGACTATAATGATGAGATTAAGCGGGGAGTGGTGTATGGATCGGGAAAAATATTTGATACGGATAAAGATGGGATAAATGAAATTATCCTGGCTAATACTACCCAGGCATTGGATAAATCTTACTTAAAGAAACCCCGGATCGTATGTTATGATAAAGATATAATTACCAGATGGCATTACTCATTTAAGCAGATAGTAACTACTAAATTTGAGGTTCATTCAAGTTACTTTGACCTCGGCCTTGGGGATACTCTTACAATAAACGACACGTTAAATTTGCTTTGTGTTGGCCGTAATAATCCTACTGAAGTCAGTTCGTTATTCAGACTCGACGGTAGTACAGGGAAATTATTAAAGGGAATTTTGTGGCATTCAGGTCATCTGAATACTACCCATATTTTTCATAACGACGATAAGAATGAACTATACGCCACCGCAATAAATAACGGCTTTGAACGAAGTGTCCTCTTTAGTATTCCCGCTGATAAACTAAATGGACAGCTGCCCGCGGCTGAAGGTTATGAATTCCTGAATATTAAACCGGCAGACCCCGACCAGTATGTGCTTCTGCCAAAATCAGATTTCACTGATTTTATGCAGATACGTTTCAATGCTCCGGAAGTAGGAGCACTTTACCTGGACAAAGTTAAAGGTGAAATCCTCATTTACGTTCTTGAAGGTTATCCCGGCAATAATTTTGGCGGAGTAAGCTACAGGTTTACCAAAGATCTTCAACTTATCTCGGTAAACTTCAGCGATGCATTTATTGAGAAAAGGGATGCACTGGTTAAGGCCGGTAAGATAAAAGGCCCGCTGACCCGTACAAAAGAATTCGAAGAGAGTCTTGTGTCGCAGCTCCGATACTGGGACGGTAAGAAATTCATAACAGCAGCCGAGCGGTTTAAATAGCTTTTATAAAGATTATCACCAGGTCATTCCCGCACGGAGTGATCCCGTTTAGAACAGGATTTCGGTGACTCAAGCTTTCTCACGACTTTATCGGGTGCAACGTTCTACATTTTACATTCATCCCAATCTTAAGTACTTTTCCCCACGGTCTCTGCGCTCTGCAATATGCTCCTTGCCTTACACTTCCAGAACCTCTGCCGCCCTTTTATACTGACTTGCATCCACGTAAAGCAAATATCCGAATCCGCCTCTGCCGTCTGATACAGCATTGGAAGAGTAAATATTAACACCGGCTTTGTAAAGCTTTTGGTGGATGTCTACCAGGGCTCCTATTTCATCATCACCAAGTACCAGGAAAGCCGGGTTAGGACCATCAATATTAAGGTTCGCCTTTTTAGCCTCAACCTGCAATTTGGATGGATCTTCCGGAAAAAGTGCGAATTGTGTACGTAATAAACCTGTTGGAACACAGGTAAAAGCAAACAGATTTACGCCAACGCTGGCAAGGAATGAAAGTATTTTGTAGGCCTCACCGGGATGATCCTGAACGGAGCAATAGTAGTAGTCAACTTTTCTTATTTTTGTTGCCATATTACCTCCGGTAATTAAGGCTGATAAATTCGAATCGATTGATTCTACCTGCCCTTAAAATAAACAAAAGAATTATAATTATTTTATTCAGGCACCAGGATTGTGTTTTATGCAATGTAAAGGAAGAGGTCCGGGGTACATAATTTTGAGGCGGGGGGGAAGACTTTTATCGGGAAAGGTCAGCTTAGTTTTAGCCGGAGTTTTTTCCTGAGGAAGTCGGCCAGTTTTTCTGCCTCGGCTTCCGCCAGATTACGGATTTTTTTAGTAACCTTCCCGAAGAATTCAAATTCTACATCTACAAAATCATTTTTGATCGTTCTTTTCCATATGCCTGCAACACGACACTTGTAAACTATGATAGGGAAGAACATCCCGTTCAAGGTAACATAGCTTCTGGCAATTGCTTCGCTTAGCACTGCAGATCTGTCCGTATATGCTATAAGATATTCATCAAATGCGGGCAAAAGATAAAGTTTATCATCCGGTTGAATATTCGCACGGGTTTTATCATAAAAATAGGTACTGTTTCCTTCCGGGAATGATGTGAATTCTGTCTTCACGAGTTCGGCGGCTTTTCTTGAATCGGTTAGGTTTAACCCGGACCACCATGAAAAATCCCGGATAGTTGCTGGTCCCCGACTGGTAAAGTATATCCGGGCAAGTTTTGCCAGAGCTTCTTCTCTGCTCACTTTAGGCGCTCCATTTATCCTTTCCGAAATAAGCGCATAAGTCTGTTTATTTCCTTCGGGTGCGCCGCTGCAGATCAATCCCGACAACTCTGCTTCTGCAAAGATATGAGAGGCCCGGTTCATATCAGTTTTAATCTTTGCATCATTAAGCAGCTTTATGAGTTCATTTCGTGTAAGGTGCTTACCCCCCGATAATGCTTCGCCCATTATTTTCTTGCATTTAGTGAGGATGGAGGGAGTAAGTCCCAGCTCACGATGCCGGCCGTTCATACCTTTCCTGATCCGCGAAGCCGTCAGGTCAAGCATCCAGGGGAGATCGTCGGAGGATACAAAATGCCAGGTAGGGCGGAGTATGTGGGTCCTGATAATATCTCCGGCGGTTATTGCCTCATCAACCAACTGCTCACTGCCATCATTTAGACGAAGACCTATTGCCAGCTTCGCCATCATATAGTCCTGCGACTGTACAGCGCCGAGGTATTTAACAATATCCTTCACACTACCCGTGATCGGTGCAGAGATGCGCTGGTTTGCCAGACGAAGGGGAGGTATATCTGATAATTTCATTTCAGGGCATCCATGTAATTATTTATATACTTCTGAAGGTGCTTCCTTTTGTACTGCATAATATACCGGGGGTGATCAAGCGGGGTGATCTCTCCAAAAAGTTTTTCCTTTTCATTGAGGTTGGTCAGAAATTTATAATTCTTCCCCGATCCCAGACAGTAACAAATATCCCTGTTTATACCAAACGACAACTGCTTCTTAAGAGTTTCAACAATAAAATCGTAAACGGCATCGGTAAGTTTCTTATCATCATAATAATTGTAGTTAGTCTCCTTACCGCTGCTGCCGGTTTTAGTAAAGCCCAGGGGACAGACTGCACTGATAAAATATTTAGAGTAGAACTTTTTTACTCCGCCGAATTCCTCGATCATCATATAAACAAATTCAGATGAAGTTTCGTATGAGCGCTGTCCCTCTATTTTAATTCCGCAGTATTCATTCAGTCTGATAGTGTCGGTGAAGGCTATACCTGTAACTCCCGCCCCGTGCCGGCCGGGATTAATCCCAAGTATAATAGTACGTTCTTTATCGTCATCGAAGTATTTCTTATAGAATTTATTTGTTACCGGAAGAATATCAGGATTCTCCCTGAAGGGATTCATTATGCTGATGTTACCGGGCAGTTTTCCGTTAAATTTCAAATTGCGGTTGAAATAATTTACTTTATCAGCAAAAGACATAGGAATGAATAATTATAATCCCGCTCAGAACGGGAAAGGTTAACGGATGTTGAATTAAACTATTAATAATTTACTAATAATTCTTTTAATTCATGCTTCGTTATTCTTTCTGCCCGTTGTAATACGCCCTATGCAACTTTCAAGATTATCTTTCCTTTACCGTGCTGGGTGTCGAGCCGCTTATGCGCTTTTGAAACATCCTTCAACGGCATGGTTTCTTCAATAACAGAATGCACCTGGCCTCTGCTGAAAAGGGGAGTCATCTCCTTCAGGCGTTTTGACTCTCGTGTCAGAAAAACTCCATAAAGAGAAATGTTTTTATAATTCAGTGCGCCAAGATCTCCTTTTGGAGGAAGAATACAAGACATGCGTCCGAATGGTCTTATTGCCGGCAGGCAGCGGGATACCACTTCCTCTCCCTGCACGTCGAATACTGCATCCGCACCTTTTCCACCGGTTTCATTAAGAACAGTCTTAATTACATTATCATTGTCGTGATAATCCACAACAACATCAGCTCCGAGATCCTCCAGGAATTTATGGTGATTGCGGCTTGCGGTAGCGATTACCCGCGCCCCTGAGACCTTCGCGAACTGCACGGCAAAAGAGCCCACACCCCCTGCCGCTCCCTGTATAAGTATAGTTTCACCGGCGCGTATCTTTATTTTCCTTACAACCGCCTCCCACGCTGTCCCGCCGGCAAGAGGAATTGCAGCAGCCTCTTCAAATGATATCCCTTCGGGCTTCTTTGCAATAATTGATGCGGCAACAGTATTATATTCTGCATAAGTCCCGAGCTGATTTCCATGAATTAAGGGAGTAAAATAAACCTCATCTCCTTCTTTCAAACCGTCGGAATCGCCGTTGATCTTCTCAATAACTCCTGCAGCATCATATCCAAGCACAACAGGTGGATTAAGATCAGCCCACGAGCCGTTCTGCCTTGCTTTTGCATCAACGGGATTGGTACCCGATGCCATAATTTTTACTAAAGCCTCACCTTTTTTCGGTTCCGGCTTGTCTATATCTCTCATCTCGAAAAGATCGGCATCACCGAACTTCGGAAGAACCATAGCTTTCATATTATCTCCAGATTGTTTGCATACTTTCATATTATGATTTTCGCGTTCAACATTTGTGATAAGGATTTAAGGGAGGCTTTTTAATTGTTTTCACATCGTTTTCAGAACGTTTTCAGAGTGTTTTCAGAACGTTTTCAGAGCGTTTTCAGGTGGTATTTGGGCAGGGGCTGCACCCCGGTTAGCCGCGAATGATGCGCAGACGCATTGCAATCTTATATTTTCCTATATTGCATTAACAGATACAAATTATTTGCTATGAATAAACTATTGAAAAAAGCCCTCGTACTGGCAGTTATAACTGTTGTTTATAATGTGATAGAAGGACTGATCTCCGTCTTCTTCGGAGCGAAAGATGAAACACTCGCACTGCTTGGATTCGGTGTCGACAGCTTCGTTGAAGTGATTTCGGGCATCGGAATTCTTCACATGGTGCTTCGTATGAAATATTCTAAAGTAAAAAGGAGAGATAAGTTCGAGCGAACAGCCCTGGTAATTAACGGATCGGCATTCTATCTTTTAACATTAGGATTAGTAGCAGGCTCAGTACTGAATATAATTTATGATGTAAGACCAACAACTACTTTTGCGGGAATAATTATTTCTGTTATCTCAATCGGTACGATGTACTACCTCATGAAGGCAAAACTTGCAGTGGGGAAGGAACTTAATTCAGATGCTATTATCGCCGACGCGAACTGTACAAAGACATGCTTCTATCTCTCATTCATTCTGCTGGCCTCAAGCGGACTGTATGAAATATTTCACATTGCCTACTTTGATATCCTTGGTTCACTTGGTATCGCCTACTATGCTTTCAGAGAGGGGAGAGAATCGTTTGAAAAATCACGTTCTGAGGAAATAGCCTGCGAATGTTAACCCCGTCATATAGATTCTATAGCGCCGTGCGGCTGTGGGCTGGTAAAATATGATCAGGAGCTGCAGGAGTGTTTCAGCGGTACACACCCGGGATCGAGGTAAAATTTCCCATTAAAAATAATTGAAAAAAAAGGGAGCCGGTGAAATCAGCTCCCTCTGATGGGGTGTCACTGAACGGACCACCTGCCCCCCAAACAGGTTTCTCCGCACCAGGAAAATTTTTATTTCAGAAGTTCCATCTTCTTTACAAAATGCTTTCCGTCAGCCTTTAATTCGTAAAAGTATACTCCTGACGAAAGATCTTCTGCATTCAGGTTAATACTGTGTTTACCCGCAGTGAAATATCCGTTTACCAGCGTCCTGATTTTTTGTCCCAGCACATTATAAAGATTAACTGTAATATGATCATCTTTAGAAAGGCTGAAATTAATCGTGGTTGAAGGGTTGAAAGGATTCGGATAATTCTGATCAAGTTTGAAGTCAGCAGGAGCACCGGCAGCATCAGGTTCAACGGCAGTGGCCTGATCCGCGGTCAGTATAACCAGGTTGCGTACAAGAGGACTTGAAAAACTTACAGTATTATTCTGTGCATCAACAACCGCTCCTGAGTAAGTTGTCCAGGACAAGGTCTGCGCACTGTAGTATTTAACCTGTATTGTTGATTCATCGATATTCGAACCGGAAGCCTGGATATCGTTATAATGAAGCTGGTAGTTAACATCAGAATTAAATAACATACCGTAGCCGCAGTTTCCGCCCTGGTGCATTCCGTTCATTCCGTTCGGCAGGTACATATCAACTTCATAAGCTGCGAATGGATTTTCATTTCCTATTCCCGGCATCTGCTGGTAGGAAGTTTCAAAGATCTGGCAGAACATTGAGTCGGCCATCATTCCTCCTCCTCCGCCCATATGCCACCAATTGGGATTCACCTGCATCCAGTCATTATCATCAAACGGGGTCTCAACATTAACGGGGTCATTCATATACCTGTGTATCCAGTTACCGCCGAATCCCTGGTGAAACAGAGTTGAGTCTCTCCATTCCAGACCGTTTATCTCAAAAACGACAACCATCGGCAGGTATTCTCTTTCGATCTCACCGCCTGTGATTGTAATCTGTTCGCCGTTAGCAGGACGGACAGCACCCGATTCGGGTTCATACCACCAGGGACCAAAATTCAGCATATAATCAGGAACCGAATCGTTATCCACATCCAGGTAGTAGGTTGACATCATGAAAGTTGTATCAACAAGGGCTGTACCCGAAAGTTCTACTGTCTGCAGCGAATCGAACATCCATCCGAAACCGCTTCCTCCGCATCCGCCGCCGCCGTGAGAATAATATCCCATAAAATTCCAGAAAGAATCGAACGGGTCACGCCAGAATTCGTTATTAATATTGTAAACGATGAGCATTTCGTAACCCATTCCATTCTCAACCACTCCTCCTTCGATCGTAACCTGGTCTCCGTCCTGCGGTCTTACAGCATTGCTGCTGTCGGGCTCATACCACCAGGGACCAAAGTTCAGCATATAATCAGGATTTCCATCATTGTCTTCATCCAGATAGTACATTGCATGCATCATTCCGGAATCAACTATTGCTGTACCGCTAACCGTAACGGTCTCAATCGAATCAGGATCTATAAAACCGCCTCCGCCGCCCATCTGCGCAAAAACACTCAAACCGGGAAATAAAAAGAACAGCATAACACTCAGTATTTTTTTTCTCATCATTTACTCCTTTCATAAACAAAATCACCACAACTGCCGGAATTTATCTGCATCGGCGGCTGAAGCTTGGAGATCAGTATGAATTAATTAACACTTAAAATATCTTCTTACAATTATACCTGCCCCAGGCAGCCGATATTCTTACTCATCCCAATACTGTGCCAGTCCGTAAATGGAACATAAATCGAATATTTTCGGGCTAAATAAAGGGAGAATTTCAGATTGTAGAAGGGGGATTCTAATACTTAAGAACAGGAAACTGATACCCTTTAACAATAATATACTTATGGAAATTATTTGTTTACAAAAAAAGTTAATACCTATTGACTATTAGGATATGAATCACATAATTTCCCGAAAAAATTAAGAATCATCCATTCGGGTCAGGTATATGATGCAAAAAACGGCTGGATATATAGGGTATGATATGTTCCTGCGAAGATGTCGCAGTGAACACGATTGAAAATATGTTACTTCTCTCGCCGGTAACAAGGCGGGGAAATGTAACTACAGTTAGCGTCAGCTGCCGGTAATCACCAGCCGCCGCCTCCTCCTCCTCCTCCTCCGCCGCCGGAAGAACCGCCGCTGCCGGAGCTTGATCCGGGAGCGCTCGATGACGATGAAACTGCACTTGAAAAGGAACTGCTGAATGATGATGCAAATCCTGCAGCGTTAAAGCTGCTCCAGGCTGTGCCGGAATACCATACAGGAGAATAGTTCTGATCTATCGCAGCTTTGGCAAGTACGTCAGAAAACTGTTCCGACCATTTCTGTTCAACATTCAGCGCGAATGCATAAGGCAGATATTTCTCAAAAAGTTCAGGAGTCTTTTCAACGGGAGTAAGATAATTCAGGCGCTCTTTTTCAGCGGTCGACAAATACATCTCAAACCCCTCTATCTTATCCAGCAGCTTCCGTCCCAGTAAGGTCGGCGCCTTAAGCAGATGATAAAACAGCACGTTCAGAAAAATGATGATGCCTGCGATAATGCCCGACAGCAGAGAACCCATGCTGTAAAAGAACCAGATGCCTACTATCTCACCGATGAGGAAGGGGAGTGCAAAGAGCGAAGAGAATATCAGCGTTCCGATCAGAGATGCCTTTATTCTGCCGCCCGAGAAAGCGCGTTTCCAGGTTCTGAAAAGATTGATGAGAAGTGCTCCTACGCCAAGACTCCATATCGAGATCCAGACCAGCAGAAAAGCCTGTTCTCCGCGTCCCATTAATATGCTCAGCAGCAGGAACACGAAAGAGATCACCGCGCCTATTATAAACTGTTTCCTGTTAGTTATAAAGTAAATTTTTTCGTATGAATTCTTCAGTTCTTTCTTTAACGAGTTAATCGCACTGCTGAATATTGTATGATTGGTATTCTTTAGTTCAAGTTCATACTGCCCGTCCGTTTCCCCGTCATTCTTCGGCATCGTCTTCAGTCTGCTCTGTATAGCAGATGTAAGTACGCCCGACAGCTTCCTCGCAAAAAAGTTACTACTGTTCTTTAGTGAGTCGATCTGCTTAAGCGCTTCTTCAGCCTGTAAGCCCGGCACTCCCGACTTTGAAAAGGTCAGCTTCTCCGCAATCTTTTTTTCTTCTTTACTTAAGGCTGTAGTATCGGTTTTTAGTCGTATCAGCGAATACTTCCCGTCATCCTCTTTTATCTTTAAGTATCCCTTCACGGCCATATTGATGATCGCTGCAGTAAAAGCTCCGTTATCATAACCCATTCGTTTTACATAGCGGACAGCCGCAGGGGAAAGTTTGTCGGGTGGTTCGAACAGAGGGAAGATCACATCCTTCTCAGGGTCTTTCCCAACCCTGCTCCACACAATTATATAATAAAATAATATTACGAATAGTCCGATAATACCAACTATCTCGCTCCGGTTATCGTTTGCGAAATAGCCGAGTTTGTCGGTCGCGGAAGGTTCCGTTACTATCCCTTTGGGAAACTCAAGTACGATCGTCAGTCCTTCATAAGGATTGAGCGGACGGGTGATCCTGTAGAATACCTTACCCGGCGATAACACGCGTGCAGTCAGATCAGCTGCCCGTGAACCTGAACGTCCGGTATAGCCGTAATACTTCAAGTCACCCGAAGATACGCCCCCAGGCAGTGTAATTATTGCGGATGCACTCTCAATGGAAAAATTCCATCCGTTGCCGGTAATATTCCAGTAAAGTTCATCGTGGTCGTCAAAGAAACCAAGCTGGCGGCTGGTTTTGTATTCAATTCTATAGGTATAATCACCGGGATCAAGATAAACGTTTTTATTCCCTGCATAAATACGTATGCCGTTTTCCAGATTTTCAGTATGATAATCCTCGGTGCGGCCGTCCCTGTAAACACCAAGTATCTGCATATCGACTACAACTTTATTGCCGTAAGGATCGCGGTAAGTGGTAGGAAAATCGCGATAGATGCCGCGCCTTATGTTTCGTCCCGCCGCCTTCACTTTAATTGTCTCCGTAACGTTCATCGAAGCATCTTTATTGATAACAATATCACTGTGGTAAGAATATATCTTTTCCTTCTGCGGGTAAGCAGATGCACTTAAAAGGGAAAGTAAAATAATAGTAAATATTTTTTTCATTCAGCTGAGACCAACCTCCGGAGTTTCCCGTTCCGTTGCATATGTAATCTCGAAGAATTCCTCTTTCTTAAAACTAAAGAGGGAGGCGACGATATTGGATGGGAATGACTCAATTTGCGTATTATAATCCCGCACTGCCCCGTTGTAATAGCGGCGTGAGTATTGGATCTGGTCTTCTACCTCTGTAAGCTGCTTCTGAAGATTCAGGAAGCCCTGATTTGCTTTAAGGTCGGGATAATTTTCCACAACTGCGAGAAGGTTTCTTAATCGTCCCGACAGCGCCGATTCGGGCTTTGCCTTCTCGCCGGGCGAATTAATCTTCATCGATTTTGCCCTCAGCGCGGTGATATCCTGCATAAGTTCACGTTCGTACTGGGTGTATCCTTTAACCGCACCAACCAGGTTGGGAATCAGGTCGTATCTGCGCTTAAGCTGCACGTCTATTCCGCTCCATGCTTCGTTAACGATATTCCGCTGACTAATGAACCTGTTATAGATGTACGCAAACCAGGCGGCAAGAAGTAATATGATAATGACGAGGAGTATCAAAGTAAATTAAGGAAATTGTTTAATGGTTTAATTGTTAAACTGTTATATTGTTAATGTAACTTTTTAATTTACAATATTTAATTCTTCCGCCCACACAAGTTCACATGCTCCGCCGCCGGTATCGTCACGACGAAGAGAACTCGACCAGTGCCAGCCGTCCGCTGCCTTCACCGAAACAAGGTATCCTTTCATCTCGATGATACATCCTTTATACAGCTCATCAAGTGTTTCCTCAACCTGTTCATTCGCGGGAATGATATGCATATTTGAACTGTGAGTACTGATCTCCTTTGCGGGAATTATAAGTACCTTTGCCTTCCATCGGTACCACCGGTTGCTCTGAGAAATATCAAGTCCGTCAATTATCACCTGGTTCGACATCTGTCCCCATCCCAGCGCAAGGTCCATCGGAGAAAGATCACTCTCCCTGCCAAGAGAAAAACTGTTGGTGCTCAGAACGAATGCCTTTAAACTAAAAGTTGCAAGGGGTGTTATTGTATATTCATCCTTCTGCCAGGGAACGGGATCGGTGACTGCTGTCTGCACAGGGTCGTCGGGACAAAGAACTCCCGCCGGATGGCGAAGTTCTTTCTCCGGCCAGAAAGCATAAACCAGAATGCCGGTAAGGGCAATTACGAGGAAAAGGGAGAATTTTTTCATAATTTTTTTAGCAATGGTAATGCAAAATAGGTGCCAGCGGCAAATTTGCAAAATATAAAGATTAGGCGCCAGTTAAACCGCGGTATAGTTAAAATATTACATGGTTATATTGTTAAATTGTTGTATGGTTCAATGATGTGAACAACCCCCTTCATCGGATTCGCCGCTTCCCTGAACCGGCTCAGATGAGGTGGAGTTCACGGAATTATTTCATAGATTTATGTGTTCACTATTTAGAATGGCCGGAGTGAGAGATTTACCGGAGTCACTAATTCCGCAATCTTGCTAATTAATAATTCTTAAATTTTTTAATATAGATTTCAAAATGATTATAATTTGTCTTTTACTACTAGTTAATTCATTTACCATGGCACAGAACAAAGAACCTGTAACCGTAGACCATGTGGATCTTCAGAAATATGCCGGAACCTGGTACGAGATCGCAAAGATACCGAACAGCTTCCAGGATCAGTGCGTCGGGAACACGACCGCAACTTATTCTCTCAACGACGACGGCTCCATCATACGTGTTGAACAAATGTAAAGATGATGAAGGTGAGATGGACGAAGCAGAGGGACTCGCAAAGGTGGTGGATACTAAAAGCAATTCAAAGCTGGAAGTAAGTTTCGTGAGTATCTTCGGGATCCATTTGTTCTGGGGGGATTACTGGATCATCGGGCTGCCTGACGATTATTCGTATGTCGTAATCGGCACCCCTAACCGTAAATACGGATGGATACTCAGCCGCACCCCGCAGCTTCCGGAAGATAAGCTTAACGAAGCATATGATGTCCTTAGAGAGAATGGATACAACCCGAAGGATTTCGTGATGACCCCGCAGGGAATTTAATATTTAAGAATTAAGATCGGACTTTATGCTGCAGCGATGCGGCACTTTTTTTTGACTAATGTCACCGCATCTTAAATTTATTCTTTTACTTTTGTGGGAGAGTTTTGAAAATTTGTTTATAGGATTCTGGTGGCAGGACGTACAGTCACGGTTGTCGGATGACTAATCCTGAAACAAGTTCAGGGGCAGGCTTTCGATCTAAGAACGAAATGACTGATGAATGATTTTAGCCGGCAGAAGGGAACCAGGCAGACTTTTTCCATAGAGCGAGCAATTCTGATTTTCTGGCTGCCGGCGCCGATTTTTTAACATGTAGTCCCGAGTCGTAAAAGGATCTTAAATAAAGTCTCCATACATAATAGTGATTGCCCCTCGAAAGAGGGGCTTTTGCTTTTCTTTTCCGAAAATCTCTCTTTGTGTCTTAACCTAAGTTATATTCTTAATCGATTTTATAAGCTGGAAGGTAAACTGAAGTACGAATCCTGTCAGGGCAATCAGAACCTCATTTATTCCAATGTTCCATGCTTTTGAAAGTCCCAATAAATGCACTGAAGCATCCATCATAATTAATATGAAGAGGAAGGTTGCAAATCCTGAAAGTCCGGCTGAGAACGGAACAATGAAATAATTGTAGAATGCTGATTTATCTTTTACTGAACTCTCGCTTTTACTTATATACTTAGTATATATCCTTAATATTTCCTGCATAGCGGCACCCTTAAATACTTTTGAAGGTATATATGAAAAAGTCAAGTTGAATTCAGTGATGAATTATCACCTGACCCAAATTGTGATATTTACACGCAGAATGGACCCCTCCTCCCGTCAACTTTGACGTTTCCTGACTTGTATTGAATAGTGTTATGATGACCCCGCATCTCTTCCGTTCCCGGAGTGCCGGGTGGGGTAGCTGTTTCAGCCTGCCGCTGTTTTGTTATTCTATTCCCAGTAAGATGTCGACGATGCGCTCGGCTGAGTGACCGTCCCATAAAGGCGGGATGGTTCCTTCCTTCTTCCTTCCCCCGATGATCTCAAGTGCCGCGGCTTTTACTTTCTGAAGGTCCGTGCCGATGAGCTGGTTTGTACCGAGCTTAACGGTTATTGGGCGTTCAGTATTCTCACGCACGGTAATGCACTGTACGCCAAGGTAGGTTGATTCTTCCTGTATTCCGCCGCTGTCGGTTACTATTAGTCCCGCGTTCTTTGTGAGCGCCAGGAAATCAATGTAGCCGATCGGTTCTGTAAGAATGACATCAGTACTCAGTTTTTCTTTAAGTCCCGCTGCTTCAATATTCTTCATTGTTCTCGGATGAACAGGAAAAATCACCTTCACTTTCTCTGCGATCCCGTTCAGAACTTCAAAGAGCGTTACAAGGAATTCGGATGAATCAACATTCGACGGCCTGTGAAGAGTAACAAGACAGTATTGTTCTTTGGCAAGACTATACTCTTTGAGAATGCCGGATTTATCTGCTTCCGGAAGGAAATATGACAAGCTATCGATCATTACGTTCCCGGTGAAAAAGATTTTCTCTTTGCTGACGCCTTCCTTTTCAAGATTTGTTAGTCCGCTTTCCTCGGTTACGAACAGGTAATCTGATATAGAATCTGTCAGAATCCTGTTGATCTCTTCGGGCATTGTACGGTCAAACGATCTGAGGCCGGCTTCAATATGAGCCACCTTTACCCCAAGCTTTACCGCTACAAGACTGCAGGCTATAGTTGAGTTTACATCGCCGGCTACAATAACAAGATCGGGCTGTTCGGCAACCACAATCTTCTCAAATTCTATCATAATGCGGGCGGTCTGTTCAGCGTGTGAACCGCTTCCCGCTCCCAGGTAAAAGTCAGGTTCGGGCAGCTTAAGATCAGTAAAAAAGATCTTCGACATCCGCTCGTCGTAATGCTGTCCCGTGTGACAAATAAGATGATCGACGATTCCTTTGTGCTTAAGGAAAGCCCTGTGAACGGGAGCTATTTTCATAAAGTTGGGTCGTGCCCCTACAACAGATATTATCTTCAGGTGTTTCTTCATTCTTTCATAAGTGTATTTTAACAAACGTGACAAAGATAGAAAATTTCGCCGTAAGTGACTACCTGAAGGATGTGCTGATTACAGGCTGTACCTGCAACATTTTTATTGCACTTCGCCGCGGGAAATCTTAATTTTAAATAAAAGGCTCCGGCCTTAACGTTTTTTTTCAACAATGGGAAATCTCCCGGGGGAGATCATATAAAGGGAATGAACCACAACACCTTATTCACTAACCGGTACCATAAAGCGGAATTGAATACCGCACTGTGCAGAAGCGGCTCGTTCACTTATAAGTATACTGATCGAAGGAGGGAACAGTACGTCCTTTCTTTCGAATATCAGCAGAGATTTCAGTCGTGACCGGAAAGGACTTGCGGTCAACATTAACGCGGCGCTGAGGGAGAGTCTTGGCGGGTTTATTGATAACCTGTTTGGCGAGCAATGGAAGCATTACAGAACCTGAAGGTAGAATGGAATTCGGGAGAGACAGCTTAGTATATGGAAAATTATTCGCTTTGCTGGTAAGAATTACGGTGGGATAATATGGTGCCCCATTTGGAGACGCTGGGAATTAAGATTAAATTTGGCATTGAGTTTGTTTTCAGAAGACGGTGTATTCTAAATAAAAGGTTGGCCGAAGGCGTCATTTCTACGTTGTATTGCACTCGGTTAATAAATATGAACCGATAATTCGTTAGTTTGACTATTAGCGAATTCGTCCTATAATGTAACTCATTTGACGTTTGTCACGTGCAAAAAGTGTGTAACGTGGCATAATTGTCCTTGCAAAATTTGTCGTTAATTGCTGAGCCGGAGGCGAAAGGATGTCCCTGCTTTACAGAGGGACCTGTTCCGAACGCTTTTCCGGATCATACCCGAACTATATTCGGGGTACGTTATTCATCAACCTGTCCCGCCCTTACAGCGGGATTCGAATTGGAACTCTATGAACTATAAACTACTGCTTCTCCCTGTTCTTTTGATAATATTCAGTTTTATCCCGAATCAAAAAACATACGCCCAGGACGAGGAACCAATCAACTACTACCAGATGGAACCCCTGGATGACAGTCTCTTTATCCATATACAGGATCAGTTGTTCATTTCGCCGCCCGATCCGAAAGCTGAGATAATAGTCGATTTAAGAGACCCCAACAACCAGACGATCGCAATCAAAGGAACACTCTACCCGTTCCTTGCTCTGAAACCCGAAACCCGCGCAAAGATTGTCACCTATCCCTTCAAGATCAACCTTGAGGAAACGACCAACTTTGCGAGCGTTTTCACTCGGGTGATTGAGAAAATAAGATTAGATAAGGTTGCGGCTCCGCCAAGCGTATTCCAGATATCATCAACACTGTCGTATATAAACCCGTTCCTGCAGCTGCTGGGGGGAGAGAGGTTCGGCATATCCCTTAAAGGCGACGCAGGATTTTCATTCGGTATCGAAACACCTTACTCGGGCCCTCTCGGATCAAATATGGTAGAAGCAAGTTTCCACATACTCGGTTTCCAGGGAGGAATTTATTCAAACGTAGACGCTATAACAGAACTTCAGACGAAGAACAACCACAACAATATTTATGTTACCAGCGGCTTTCAGCTGGGGTATGTTATCCCCCTGGGCAACTTCCTTGAAGTAAGCTACCTTGAGGCGGATAAGAAATTCTCTGAATCACAATTAAATGAATATGCCAGAAACGGTGCATTTGTGTACAACCCTGACGGATCAGTCAAAGACAGTGCATACTTTGTCGATGGAAATTACTTTAACGTCGAGTTCAGGTATCCCGTACAGATCATGGGATCAACCAGGGGCAAGTTTTACGGCGCGAGGTATCTCGACGAATGGCACGTCGGGTTCACGGGCAGGGAGCTGTCGCTTGCCGGAAGCACATTCGATTTCAGATTTGATGCAATGTGGGATAGTCCCGTTCGACGTAATGAGATAAACTTCGAAGTGCTCGTTCAGAAGATAATGGACTACTGGGGATTCAGTGCATTTGCAATGGGACCTTCAGCCACTATGACAACACTGCAGGGAGGCAGTTACGGCTTCTCGGCAATCTTCTTCAATCTAAGGCTGAAGTTAGGTACTTCACTCTAAGAAGTTATTGCGCGCAGGCAGGTTCTCATTTAATCAGTACCAGCTTTTTAAAGAAGCTCCCGTCGGGGGTTATCAGGCTGACGATATAGATGCCGCTGGCCAGGTCTGATGCATCGAGAGTGACAATATAGCTGCCGTGGGATTTTTGTTCGTTAACCAGTGAGGCTGCTTCGCTGCCGGTGACGTTGTAAACTTTAAGTGATACGAACCCGGGTCTGTTAACATTGTAACTGATCCTTGTGGTCATGTTGAAAGGATTAGGGTAGTTCTGCAGCAGCACATTTTCTTCTGAAGCCTTCTCAAATGAAGCAACTTCAACAGGTGAGCCCTGGTTACCTGTCTTTACAATAGTTCCGCCGGTTTCCCACAGCCGTTCCGGTTAAAGAATCAATCATAACTGCCCCGTAAAGATCGTTCGATGTACACGTCGGCTGCGAGAGCCACATCTGTCCGCCGTCGGTAGTGCGCAGTATAATTCCGCTGTTCCCTGCGGCAATCCCGTTCTCCCCATCGCAGAAACTAATGCTGTACAGGTCAACGATGAGTCCCTCCAGCTGAAGGTTCCATGTCTCACCGCCGTCCGTGGTCATAATGATCGTGCCCTGCTCGCCCGCCGCCCAGCCCATAAGTGCGTCGACAAAATACACGCTGTTCAATGAAGCCGTAACTCCGCTCTGCTGTGTACTCCAGCTGCCCCCTCCGTCCGTTGTTCTTATTATTGTTCCTGCATCGCCCACGGCAATACCATTCATCTCATCGGTAAAGAAGATACCCCGCAGGGTAACGTTTGTGGAGGTCGACAGAGGTGTCCACGTCTGCCCGCCGTTATTTGTTATAATTATAGTTCCACTGCTGCCCGCAGCCGCACCAAGATTATTATCGATAAAGTGCACACAATAGAGATCGTTTCCTAAGCCGGAACTCTGGCCAAACCATAAAGCCCCTCCGTCGGTCGTTCTAAGTATCATACCGGAAGCACCAACAGCAGTACCGTGCTCCGCGTCCGAAAAAGATATCCCATAAAGATTATTGGAAAGCGGGTTCAGCTGACTTATCCAGTGCTCACCTCCGTCGGTGGTGTTTAATATCGCCCCATTCTCACCAACCGCAGTGCCGTGCTCCGAATCGCTAAACGACAAACCGTTCAGCTGATCATTTATCCCTCTCCGCTGCGGGAGCCATTCACCGCCGCCGTCAGTAGTTCTGAAAATAGCCCCTGCGGCTCCCACTACCGTCCCGTTAAAATCATCGCTGAAGTAAATGCCATAAGTTGTTGATTCAAAAGAATATGACGACCAGCTCTGCCAGCTATCTGTAGTATTATAAACATTACCGGAATCATCAATTGCATAGGCCGTTATTCCGTCTGTCATCCGGATGCCGTTAATAATATTGGTTGTAACGGCGGGGTGACTAACCCAGTTCCGTCCGCCGTCGGTTGTACTGAGGATCGTTCCGTTAAACCCCGCCGCCATCGCAGTATCGGGAGCACGATAAGAGATCGAATGAAGAGCATCAGGAGTCCCGCTTATCTGCTGATTCCACTCCTGTCCTCCGTTGGTCGTTGTAAGCACAGTCCCGTTCTCGCCTACCGCTATCCCGTTATTAAAATCATACATAGAAACAGAACGAAGAAAAGGAACCCTTCCGCTAAGCTGCCATTCCCAGTTGGTTCCTCCGTCTGTAGTGTGAAGGATAATCCCGTTGCCGCTGCAGTCGCCCCCGGCAATCCATCCCGTAAGGTCGTCAAGAAAAACAACGCTGAGAAGGTTGCCGCTGGTATTGCTCTGCTGAGGCATCCAGCTCTGGCCGCCGTCGGTGGTTTTGATTATTAGTCCCCACTCACCTACAACCGTAGCCATATCATCACCCTGGCATGCAGCGCCGTTAAGAACATTGCCCGATTCATACCCGCACGCACGCCAGTCGCTCCCGCCGTTATCCGTTCTTATAATCGTCCCCATCGCGCCCACGGCATAGCCATGCAGGTCATCGCAGAAAGAAATGCCGTAAAGGGTATTTCCCTGCGGAAGAGGATTCTGCCAGAACCACTGCGCGAAAGAAACTGATGAATAGAAAAGTAAAGCGGCCAGTACTAATTTAATTCTGAATGTCATCCCCGCGGTACGAGGGATCCTGAAGGTGCGGTCTGCAAATTTCAATATGATGTTCTCCCCGAAAATTCAGTTCTTAATTTAGGAAAAGGAGAACAAAGAAGAAAGATTCAGCTTTCAGGCCGTTTATAATCCGTATTCCCGGGGAATGTTTTATTGCCGGCAGGATCAGGGTGTGGCGGGGGCAGGGTAAGGTGCGGCATGAGGAAGAAAAGTTGGAAGAACAAATTTTTTTTACTTAAATTCCTTGTAATTGATTAAAGGCTTAAAATTCCAGATCAATGTTCTTTCCCAACTTAACCAAATTATTAGGAGGTTCTATGGTAAAACGAGTTATACTGTTTTTGATGTTCTTAACGGGAATTGCACTTCCCCAGGGATGGACAGAGATGAGCACCCTCCCTAACCTTCCGGATATTAACTCCATTGCAGTGGCCAGTGATAATGTGGTCTGGGCTGTATGTACTGCCGGAAGAGTATACCTTACCGAAGACGGCGGAATAAGCTGGTCTCTGAGGAATACCGGACTTCCGGGCACCGACCTCTACGGAGTTTCTGCAATTGACAATATGAACTGCTGGATAGGAACAGGTTCAGGCGCAATATACAGAACTTCCGACGGGGGAAACAGCTGGACCCAGCAGATCTCTATTTCGGGAAGCTTCATTAACGGCATTCACATGTTCGATATGAACAACGGTGTGTTTACCGGCGATCCAACCGGCAACAATGTACCTTACCAGAACAGGTACACAACCGACGGCGGCACAACATGGACGTTAGCTCCAAACTCGCCTATCGGAACAAATGAATTCGGCGTTATAAATGCATGGGACTGGATCGATCAGAATACTTTCTGGATCGGCTCAGCCAATACATTGTCGGGCGCCACTAGTGCCAAAATATTCTACACAACAACAGGATTCCCGGGAACCTGGAACTTCACAGCCGTCCCCGGTTTAGGCGGCACTCAGGGTCTCTACTACCAGGCAATTGCGTTTACCGATGCAATGCATGGAATGGCCGGCTCGAATGGAAACAATATTATGAAAACCTCTGACGGAGGCGTTACCTGGCAGCCGGCAAACCTTCCCGGCGGAATTACGACCTTTGCCGCGATAAACTTTTCCGGATTAAAAGATGGCTCAAACACGATAAGACTTATCATCACCGATGCTTCAGCCATATACTATGTTTTCAAAACAACTGATTTCGGCACCACTTATGAAGCGGAAACTATCCCGGCAGCGGCAGGTAACGGTCTCCAGCATATGGTGTTCCTTAATGCTAATCTTGGTTATGCAGGCGGCAACGCAGGTGTATTCCTTAAGTACGTTGGAATTGTGCCGGTTGAACTGACATCCTTCACTGCTAATGCTGCAAGCGGCAGTATAGTTCTCAACTGGAACACAGCAACCGAAACCAACAACAGAGGTTTTGAAATTGAAAGACGTATAATTAACGGCGATGATGAAGGGACCTGGAGCTTAATCGGGTTCAAACAGGGAAAAGGAACCACTACCGAACCGCAGGAATATTCCTTTACAGACGACATCAGCAGCATCCGTGCAACAGCAGTTGCGTACAGGCTGAAACAGATGGACTTTGACGGAAGATCAGATTACAGCGACGAAGTTATGGTAAAAGATCTCATCCCTATGCAGTACAGTTTATCTCAGAACTTCCCCAATCCTTTCAACCCGTCTACTGTAATTGATTATGCAGTACCCGAAAATGCTTTCGTAAGTATTAAAGTATATAACTCACTCGGCCAGGAAGTATCAACCCTTGTTAACGAAAACAAGCAGGCCGGTACTTACCGCGTCAACTTTAATGCGTCGGGCTTACCATCGGGAGTATATTATTATATCCTCAGAGCAGGCAGCAACAATGAATTCGTGAAAACGAATAAGATGATATTGTTGAAGTAGGCTCAGTATTGTCGAATTGTTAACTTATTAAGTTAAAGGACGGCCGGTGTACATTGTTATACCGGCCGTCTTGTTTTAGGGGATGCAATTGGGGAATAGCTGTATGAATCTGCTGCTGATATAAGTCCCAATGTTATTCTGCTGCTGCCCGATTTGCGAAGTTGTTGATCTTCTGCACCACTGCGTGTAGGCCGTTGCCCCGCGAAGGAGAAAGCTGCGAGCTCAGGCCGATACGGTCGATGAAATAGAGATCGGTGTCTGCTATATCTTCAGGGGTCTGATCGTTAACTACGCGGAGCAGTAAAGCGATTATTCCTTTGGTGATCATAGAATCGCTGTCGCCCAGGAAACGAACTTTGCCGTTCTTCATCTCCGCCTTTATCCATACATTCGACTGACATTCGCTAATCGAGTTTTCTTCTGTCCTGAATTCATCGGGGAAAGGTTCAAGTGAACGGGCAAGGGAGATGATGTGCGTGTACTTTTCGAAGCCCTCCTTAAGGTCCGAGAATTCTTCTATTATCTGATCCTGTACTTCGTCAATCTTCATTTTGGTACGCCGGTTTCGAAGGGCATATTGTTATTGCTCCACTCGAACCACCCGCCGTCGTAAACCGCGATCTTATCCCATCCCATCAGCCATGCATTAAAGAAGGCCTCACTCGCGCGCCAGCCGGTTCCGCAGTAAAACGCGTTAAACTTATCGGGAGTAATGCCGGCGTCCTTCCAGACCTTCTCTATCTCATGATACTCCCGCGTTGTATGATCGAGGTTCCGGTAATTTTCCATATGATACGCGTCGCTGCCGCAGTCGCCGTATACCGCGCCGGGAATGCGCCCTTTCTTTTCAATATAATTGTATCCGCTTACCTCGCCTATAAACTCGCGCCAGCTTCTCACCGATACAAGATTTTTGTCGTGCGCCTTAAGTATCTCCTGCGCTTCCGGCAGATCGACCGCCAGCTCCGGCCGTGCGGGTATCGCGGCACCGAAATCAGGAACGGGCACGGTACGGCTCACGTCAGATGTAACCTCAAAGCCTTCATCAAGCCACGACTGCAGTCCGCCGTTCAGCAGCTTCACATCCTTAACTCCCGCATACATCATAATAAACGCGCACCTCATCGCGCCGAGGTGACCCGCGCTGCTTCCGGGGAAAGGATCATCATTATCGGGGAAGGAAAACCGGCCGTAAAGCACAACCGTCGTATCGGGAGTAATGCCGAGCTCCTCCAGCGCAAGCTTCAGCTCTTCGGGGGATCGGCGGTTCCAGGTCTCGGGCGATTCAAGCAGAAGCGTATCCACCGCAACGGCTCCCGGTATATGACCCTCCAGGTAATCCTCTTCATTGCGGTAATGTGCGTGGCACACAATGAATTGCTTGCTGCTGAACTCAGGTGCAGTACGTGTAGTGATCAGCTCATTAAGCCAGTGGGGAGAAACCAGCTGAGTATAACGGGGGAGACTCTCCATCGGGAACCTTTCATCCTCGCACCACTCGCCGGTAAAAGAATAGTACACATTAACATTATCGTACCCGGTTTTCCGGAAAAGATCCGCCACACCGTCAACCTGTTTTTTCTCATAGCCGTAAATTACCAGGCGATCCTCGGGACGAAAGCCTTTCGAGCGGACGATCTCAATCCAGTCGATATACCCCGCCCATTTAGCAGGAAGACTCTTCGCGCCTTTTATATGTCCGCCGCGCGCCTCGCCGTTCTCCCGCCATCCGTTGTAGGCATCGGGCGGGCGAACGTCGATTATCTTCACGCCGGAATTTCCCAATAAGTTAAGCAGTTCATCACTTGAAATTTCTTTAAGATCAGCCATCATTCATCCCTGGTTTTTATTTAACAATTTAAGAATTAAGCCAACAAAATTGAAGGAGCAGCATCTCATAAAAAATGCTTTTCGTTTAATGCCAGTATGTATACCGCTGTTAAGAAGATGATTCTGATGAAGTAGAAACGTGATAGGGGTCGATGCGCTAGTGGATAATGCTTTCCGTTTGATGCCAGTATGTATACCGCTGTTAAGAAGATGATTTTAATGAAGTAGCAGTGAAACAGGTGTCAGTGCACTGCGGTGAAGAATAAAAAAAACCCCGGGATGGTCCCGGGGTAAGATGAGATTGCTTGGCACGATGATTCACTTGCCGTTTGCGACAACGCATAATCATGCTCTAAACGTATTACTTCAGCAGCATCATTTTCTTTGAGGTGACCAGGTTATTCGTCTGCAGCTGATACACGTAAATACCCGTTGCAAGGTTATCGGCGTTAAAGCTTACAGTATGCGCGCCAGCCTGCTGCTTTCCGCTTACAAGTCTCTTAACCTCTTTCCCCGTAACATCATAAATAACCAGGTTCACGAAACCGTCTTCCGGTATCGAGTAGGTTATCGAGGTTGAAGGATTAAAAGGATTAGGATAATTCTGGTCAAGCGAGAATACGGCAGGACCCTCATACTTAACTTCCACAGTTTTACTGTACGCAAAGCTGCCGTCAAAATCCAGCTGTTTCAGCCTGTAGTTGTAATCCTCACCGCGTGATGCATTCTGATCCGTGAACGAATAATCATGCTCTTCGGCTGCAGTACCGTGGCCCTTCACAAAACCGATCGTTGTCCATGTACCATTCGCTTCGTTCTTATTCGTGCGCTCAACCTCAAACCCGCGGTTATTCGTTTCAGTTGAAGTATTCCATTCAAGCAGAACACCATTCTCCGAAACCGAAGCCGTAAAGCTGGTAAGCTCAACAGGCAGAATTTCGGAACGCGTTGCCATACCGTCCGGGAAAGTCTCAAGCACATTGCTGTTCATCATATAAGTAGTATGATCCATGGCCGGCTCAGGAATATCGGCAGCAAGCGGTTTCAGCAGGAACGGGGCAGCGCTGTTATCAGGATCAGGTTCAATAGAAATAACGGCCGTCATACCAGCAAGGTTAGTAGGGAACGTTAATCCCGACGGAGCATTATTCAGAAAGTCCTCTCCTGGGAAAGGCGGTCCCGGTTCAGTACCGCTGTAGGGAGCCGATTCATCAGCCATATCAAGCGCGGTGAACTTACCCGTAGTAACAGGCGTACCGTCGATTACGGCCCATCCCTCGTATTTCCATCCCGCAGGAAGAGTCGGCAGATCAAGTCCCTGCGCAGGAGTTCCGGAAGTCAGATCGAGGAACCATATACCGCTCAGTTCATTAGTCATAGCACCGTTAGTTGGCGTGGCAAGAATATAATTACCGTGGATGTCCACGAACTCATTTCCCAGCGCAGCCGGATGGCCTACCGAAAGCACAGCATCATAATCAACAAAGTTGCCGCCCATCAGGTGAGTACTGCTGGGCATCGGGTCGGGATCGGGATTCGGCTCAATAGTAAGCACAAAAGCCGTTGCGTTTATAAGATCAGTGTGATCGACAGGAAAGACAGTCTGACTCAGGTTGCCGCTCCCGTCCACAGTAAAAGTACCCGTTGACACAGGCGAACCGTCTACAATTATCCATCCCTCATACTGAAAATCGGATCCGAGATCCTGCAGTCCGGTAATATCAAGAGTTACGGTCTGGCTTAAAGCCGAAAAAGAAAACAAGAGAATCATCGCAAGAGAAGATAAAACAACAGTGAAATATTTCATTGTACCTCCTTAAAAATTATTAGAAATGAATTGAAGATACTGACATATGTATCTCTTTTATGCGACACACATTACAGATTTCGTTCAACAATTTTATCACAAAAACATCACGATGGGCTAGTTTGTGATCTGAAGAAACAGTTTGGTGTTCTCACGATCACGAATGTAGGGTGCCTTCGTCCTGCTGCCGGGAGATGGATGGTTTATGCGTGTGAATCTAAGGACATATAAAAGCGCTGCATCGGTAATTTCCGTGCACTGCTGCCGGGAGATGGGTGGTTTATGCGTGTGAACCCACGAACATATAAATGCACTGCATATTTACCCGGTGAACATTCCCCGAAAAACATTTTGTGAACCACGGTCATTACTTGCTGCTGAAAGAACAGTTCTCAGATGCTCTATACCTTTCAGGCTTACCAGTTCATAATCATAGCAAGTGTACACACTATCCCTATCCTGAAGACTATAAGATACCTGCCCGGTATGCCTGTCATAATTTACAACGCGGATATATTGGTTTGTCATTACGTGCACAATATTGGAAGCTGCCTGAACCTTCGGGTCTTTTTTGTTCATAGTTTCGTCCTCCATTAGTTTATTCCCTTCGGAAATACCTGGTTAATAAAATTAAAAATTAGTTATAGTTGCCGATGTTTAGAGCCGCGTAAAGAAATTAAAAATTATCATGAAGAATTTACACAGGTATTGCTGTGCCCTTGAAATTAATCACACGTAAAACCGGTTCCTGCAGGAAACACTCAAAGATGCCTTAAGAGAGAATTGCGTGCGTATTATAAGAACGGCTGCATTTTCATTTCACCTTATCAAAACCATCTTCTTTGCGGATGTGTACCTGCCGGCAGTGAACAGTACCAACAGCCTCGCTTGCTATTTTGCATTATAATCGATATTATTATTCCCATAAATATGGCAACGATAAATTCGGGAATAAGATGCAAAACCCATTTAAATTCGGAACAGTTGTAGACGAACCATACTTCACGAACCGCGTTAAAGAAATCGCTGAAGTCAAATCCATAATGGAGAGCAGCAACCACCTCATCATTATCAGTCCCCGCCGATACGGCAAAACAAGTCTGATCACAAAAGTCATAAAATCAGACAATCGTCCTCACCTGGTACTTGATCTGCAGCTAATTACATCCGTCGACGATTTTGCTGCCGGACTGTTAAAGAGACTTTACAAGGTATTCCCCGGGCAGAAGATAAGAGATATGGTTAAGAACTTCAGGGTTCTTCCAACGATATCCTTAAACCCGCTGACAAATGAAATTGATGTTTCATACAGAGCTTCTGCAGCATCTTCGGAAAAAGCTCTTGAAGATGTACTTGATCTGATTGAAAAACTATCAGAGAAGAAAAAATCGATAATAGTCCTTGACGAATTCCAGGAAGTCGGACGGATCGGGAAAGACCTCGACAGACTGCTGAGGGCCGTAATGCAGCATCATAAAAACATAAACTATGTGTTCCTTGGCAGCCAGGAGTCGCTTGTGAGAGAGATCTTCGAAAAGAAGAAGTCGCCCTTCTATCATTTCGGTCACCTGCTGCCTCTCGGCAAAATTCCGCGGAAAGAATTCAGCAGTTACCTTAAAAAGAATTTAAGCATTGCCGGCGATAAAAGAACAGGGATCATTGACGAAATCCTTAAGATCACCGACTGTCACCCTTACTACACCCAGCAGCTGGCTTTCAATGTGTGGGAACTGTTGAACAAGGGTGTAAAAAAGGAACCTGTAAAAGCCGCAGCTGAGGAAATAATAAGACACCATGATATAGACTATGAGCGGCTCTGGAACACGCTGAAGAACACAGAAAAAAAGATACTCATCGGGATGGTTTTTTCCGACAGTCCTCCGATGTCGAATGAATTCAACAGGCAGTTCAACACCGGCCCAACCAGCACAACATATAACGGCATAAAAAAGCTGATGCAGAACGGCTACATCTTAAAATCTGCTGGGGATTATGAATTAGATGATCCGTTTTTCAGAAAATGGATAAGAATGAGGAGAACCAGGTAGTAACCTGCCGCGAGCATCCCAAACCAAACATGAGAGATCTTAGCTGTTCTCACCGTTGAAATACTCTACAAGTATGACATTTTGTCATACACAGTCTTAAGTTGGTTAAAATCCGCCTGTTATCCGCCTTTAGTGCGCCTTTAGTAGTATTTTAAAAACTGCGAAAATACGCAATAATCGGCTGTTGAAAACTTTAACAGTATGACAAAATGTCAGTGCCTCATTCCGATACCCATCCTCTAAGTACACTCGAAGCCGGCAGCGCTGACCTCGATGTTCGTGGGTATGAACCGCCTGTCATAGCTGAGATAAAATGTGCTGTTCGTACGCGAAAATATCATCGCACCGGTATGTCATTAGTATTTTGTGTATTCTTCCCTCCTTGTTTCCCAGCAGCTAAAGCGGTGTTGAAGCGGATGTGAAGCGGTGTTGAAGCGGTGGTGACTCGGAGAAGAGAGGTGCATTGCATATAATTTCACCCAAAATTATTGCCAATTTTACCTTTTATCCCTATTTTTATTGAGATAAATTTCGCAGCGAAAAATATCTTAACCCTTTGAGATTTATATTAGTTTGCAATCTCAGGATGAATTGGGTATAATACTTGCTTCATATCATTTGCGAATAATAGAAACTTTCCGATAATAAAATTGTAAAAACAGTATTATGACTAATAAAATAATGAAATCCGAAGATAAGGTCGTTGTAAACGTAGATGTGTATATTACAAAAGAAGATAAATACTATGTAGCATATTCGCCTGCATTGGAAATCTCCGGTTATGGCACTACCATTAAAAAGGCAAAAGAATCCTTTGAAATTGAAGTCAAAATTTTTGTAGACGAAACATATAAAAGGGGAACTCTGGAAAAATATTTATTAAAGAATGGCTGGATTCTTCAGCAAATTCCAACGGCCCGTTATGAAGCACCCAGGAAAAGAACCAATAAAGAACTTAAGTCTTTAAAAAACTCTCCCTATTTCGATATTATACAAAAGCAGGTGAGCCTTCCAGTCTAAGAAAAATGGGTAACACAGTTCCTTTAAAGAAATTCAGGAAATATCTCAAATCACTTGGGCTAAAACATGTGGGAACAAGTTCCTCCCACGAAAAATGGGATTATCCCGATAACCCTTTACCAAGACCTGTCACGATTGATAATAATTATCCCGACGTTCCAATGTTACACATTCATACTAATCTCAAAACCTTAGGGATAAGTAAACAGCAATTCAAAAAAGACATCAGGAAATTCTAATCCTGATTATTTGGGCCTGTAGTCAGTTTCTAAAGTTCATACGCAAGATTGAAGCTCACGTTTCTGGATTCCTCAAAGCCGGCACCGCTGACCTCGATGTTTGTGGGGATGAGCCGCCTGTCATAGCTGAGATAAAATGTGCTGTTCGTCCACGAAAATATCATCGCACCGGTATGTCAGTAGTATTTTGTGTGTTCTTGCCTCATTGTTCCCCCGGATGCAAAGCGTATGTGAAGCGTCCATCCGGGCTAAGAAAAAATCAGAAAAAAAAACGCCGACCTGTTGACTGTTCCGATTTTTCTCCGCCGTTGCATCGCACCAAAAATTGTGTAGAATTAAAAAATATAATTTTTGTAAATTCTTAATAGAATGTTAAGAAATATTTGCCGGGCTTCCGTTTTTATCACTGTATTATTTGCTTTAACTCCAAAATTGGTTGTAGCACAGGGTAACCACTTAAGGTTTGATCATATTGGACTCGAGCAGGGACTTTCTCAATCATCCGTTAATACCATAGTACAGGATGCAGAAGGTTTCATATGGTTTGGTACGCAAGATGGATTGAATCGTTACGATGGATATTCAATTAAAGTTTATAAACATGAACCGGAGGATTCAAATTCAATATCAGGCAGCATAATAAATTGTCTGTTGAGTGATTCAAAAGGAGATTTATGGATAGGCACTGCAAACGGGGGGGTAAACAGGTACGTAATTTCTGAAGATAAATTCCATCCTTACCTCTATTCATTAAAAGATTCGCTGAGCATCAGTGATAATACTATCACTACACTTTACGAGGATTCCGACTCAAATATCTGGATAGGGACAAATTCCGGATTAAACCGCTTTGTAAGAAAGAAAAACGCTTTTATTCGTTACTACTTCGATACAGTAAATAACGAAAGTATAAACGGTAACTCAATTACAGATATAACTGAAGATAAGGAAAACAATTTATGGATTGGTACCCATAAAGGATTATTAAAATATAATCTAAAAGATAATAGCGGGTTTATAAAAATCGATAACCTCAATACCAACCCTGCCACACCGGAGGGTGATAACGTAACTTCTTTGTATTTAGATCACGAAGGTTCATTATGGGTGGGGACATTCGACCAGCCATTGAAACGTTATAATAAAAAATCCAAAACATTTATTCCATATACTCATACCAGTAAGGCCGTCAGTACAATCTATGAAGATTCAAAATCCAATCTCTGGATCGGGTCAATTTATATGAGCCTGAGAATACTTAATCTGAAGACGAACAAAATTTCACTGATCCCGTTTACAAAAAATGATATTATCAAAGAATTGTATGAAGACAGAACCGGAATATTATGGATCGGCACCAGTTTTCGCGGAACATTAATTTATAGTCAGAAAAACAACAGGTTCAGACGTTGGCTGGATGATCCCGCGGATCCGAATGTAGTGATGTCCATTGTTGAGGATCGTGACGGAGGGCTTTGGGTTGGAACATATGGCAACGGTCTGAAATATTTTAATAAAAAAAGAGATTCAGTTAAAACATACAGGCACAATACCGCTGACCCTAATAGTATCAGCAGTGATAAAATATTTTCGCTCTGTATAACATCAGACGGGATACTCTGGATAGGTACGATCGGAGGCGGACTAAATTATTATGATAAATCTTCAGGTGTGTTTAGGAAATATGTGCAGCATTCCCCGATTGATTCGAAAGGTTTAAGTAATAATGATATAACAGCTTTATCTATAGACTCTGACGGAAATTTACTTATCGGAAATGTAAGAGGCGGCATCGATATCTTAAAAAGAAAAACCGGAATATTCAGCCATTACTATTCGTCAGAAAAAATACCGAATTCTATCGGGGGAGGAAAATCGGTAACGGTATTTCGTGAGGATAAGGAGGGCAGGGTCTGGGCAGGCACTCTGGACGGATTAAAATATTTGGATAGTAAGACAAATTCGTTTGTAAACTACAATCTGAAAACTGGTCTTAATGGAGAAAGCACTAACTTTAAAGGTGTTACAAGTTTGTTATTCACTGACAGCGTTACCTGGATTGGAACAGCAAGAAATGGAATATTGAAGTATAACCCTTCGGCTCATTCAATAATATCTTATACGGCTAAAGATGGATTACCGGATAACGTTGTGTTAGGTATTCTCCCTGATAATGAGGGTAACCTGTGGTTAAGTACTAATAATGGTATATCCAGGTTTAGCGTTAAAAACAGGAAGTTTAAAAATTATAACGATAAAGATGGGCTTCAGGCAAAAGAATTTAACCAGGGCGCTTATTATAAAAGCCGGTCAGGTGAAATGTTTTTTGGAGGAGTAAACGGATTTAATTCATTTTACCCTGATGAAATCAAAGATAATCAGGATATCCCCCCGGTTTATATAACATCTTTCAAAGTTTTTGATAAGAAACTTGAACTTCCTGAAGCAGTGAATTCAACGACGAATATAACACTATCCTACGCGCAGAACTTTTTTTCATTCGAATTTGTCGCATTGAATTACAGCGACCCTGATAAAAATCATTATGCTTACTTTCTCAAGGGCTTTGATAAAGCCTGGCACCTGGTATCTGCCAAACAAAGGTATGCAAGTTATACCAATCTCGATCCGGGTGAATATGTACTTCGGGTAAAGGCTTCGAATGATGACGGGATATGGAATGAGGAAGGAACAACTGTCAGGTTATTGATTACCCCTCCATTCTGGATGACCTGGTGGTTCAGGATCCTGGTTATCATAATAATACTCGCTTCACTATTCTCTATCTACAAGTACAGGGTTTACCAGATCCTGAAAATCGAGCGGCTCCGGGTAGGAATTGCGTCTGATCTCCATGATGAGATCGGCAGCAGCCTGGGAAGTATAGTCCTCCGAAGCAGGTTGCTGCAGAACGACGGAACAATGACTGAGAAATCCAAAGATGAATTAAAACGGATACATAATACTTCATCACAAATTGCAACGGATATGAGGGATATAGTCTGGTTTGTCAATCCGGATTTCGACAAACTGGATGATATGATTACTAAGGATGAAAGACACTGCGCAAACACTGCTTGGTTCCATTCAATATGAGTTTGTTTCACCTGAAGAAATTCTTTCAACCAAGCTCTCGCTTGAATTCCGCAGAAATATTTTCCTGAGCTATAAGGAAATACTCCATAACATTGCGCGTCATAGCGGGGCAACGGAAGCATTGATTAAAGTTCATATAAATAATGGATCTTTCAACCTTGAAATATCGGATAACGGTGTGGGAATTGAATGCGATCCAACAAAAAGAGATGGCAGTACCAGGACTAAAGGTAACGGGCTGAAAAACATAATTCGCAGGGTAAACTCTCTGGGGGGCCGGGTTAAGATCGAATCCGCTAAAGATAAAGGCACAAAAATAATTATCGGGGTAAAAACAACGTAAACGCGTAGTTGAACCATTCGGTACTCATTATTATAATTATATGACTTATAGAGAGAAAAATGAAAAGTAAAAAAGAAAATATTTCTGTCTGGATCATAGAAGATAATGAGGATTTTCGTCTCAGCCTAGCAAGTTTAATTAATAGTCTGCCCGACTTTATCTGCCGCAAATCTTTTGAATCGTGCGAAGAAGCCATCGATTCATTAAAAAGATCTGAACCGCCGGATATTATTTTATCTGATATCGAATTACCAGGTATGTCCGGAATCGAAGGTATAGAACCAATAAAAGCAATCGATTCCGAAATAGATATAGTCATGTTAACCGTCCATGATGAGCATGATAAAGTTTTTAAAGCTATCAGCTCCGGTGCTTCAGGCTATTTATTAAAAACCGCGTCCAATGAGGAGATTGTACAATCACTCCACCAGGTAATGGAGGGCGGCGCACCTATAAATGCAAGAATTGCACGTTCGGTGATAGAGATGTTTCGGACATTTAAAACCGGGGAAAAGGAATATGGATTGAGTAAGCGTGAAGAAGAGATACTTGATCTTTTGGTTAAAGGGCTGGCAAAACCGCAGATAGCTGAAAAGATATTTCTTAGTCCCCATACTATTGATTTTCACGTACGCAATATATACAGGAAACTCCAGGTTCATTCAAGACAGGGTGCTGTAGCAAAAGCCATAAGGGAAAAACTGATATAACGCTGCGATAAATTAAAAGTCAGATCTATAGTCAAAACTACGTAAACGCGTAGTTGTCTCTTAAAATGAATAATCCGAATTTATTGACAAACAATAATTATGATTAATTATCAGGGAATGAATATGAAAAATCTTTATCTGTTTGGAATTTTAGTCCTCAGCATCATTTTACTTCTGCAGTGTAAAACAAATGCGCAATGGAATCATACAGGACCCGAAGGCGGTGAAGTAAGGGCGTTTTGCGAGAGCGGAGGAGATATTTATGTTACTCCATGGAGCGGGGGCATTTACCGGTCTACAGACAACGGTTCAAACTGGACGGCCGTCAACAATGGCTTAACCAACATAAACATCAGGATAACAGCACTCTTTGCCGAAGGTTCAAATATCTTTGCCGGTTCATGGGGCAGCGGTGCTTTTCTTTCTACAGATATGGGTAATAACTGGGTAGATGTTAACAATACTTTAACAGCGGGCACTGCTGTCCATGCGTTTGTTATGAACGGATCAGCACTGTTTATGGCAACACAGGGAGGAGGTGTATTTCGTACAACGGACAACGGCTCAAACTGGCAAGATGTTAACAATGGTATGCTCTCCCTGGATGTCCGTGACCTTGCCATTAAAGATACAATTATTTTTGCGGCTACCTGGGGCACAGCTTCAAAGGTACTCAAATCAACCGATAATGGGGACAGCTGGGTCCAGGCAAGCAATGGTATAAATTTTCAACTTGATGACCCCTGCCTTGGTGTTAGTGCAAATACAATTTTATTAGGAACTTATGCTCACGGTGTTTACATCTCAACAGATAATGGCGATAACTGGATCGAGGCAAATAATGGATTACCTGCAGGTGCAACTATAAGGGAATTTGCCGTTGACGGTACAAATATCTTTGCGGCAACCAGGCAGGGAGGAATATTTCTTTCAACAGATAATGGTACAAACTGGAATCCCGTTAACTCCGGGCTCACTACAAGCAGAGTTGAAGCTATTATGGTGAGCAGCAGCCACGATCTGTTCGCCGGCGCTTTCGGCAAAGGCATTTTCCGCTCTACCAACAATGGTACAGACTGGTTGGCTGTTAATTCCGGTTTCGATGCCATGCCGGTTTATGCATACCTGAGTGTGCCGGACGGTAGCGGAGGTAAGAAACTGTATGCCGGTACAACATTGGGAGTGTATTCATCTACAGACAATGGGATAGAATGGAGTTTTGAAGGAATGGATACCTGGATTACCGGGTTAGCTCGTTTGGGTACTGATATCTTTGCAAGTACGATGGGATCGGGAGTTTTCCGTTCAACAGACGGCGGCGGAACCTGGGCCCAGAGCGGTCTGGAAAATTCAATGCTTCAAACACTCTTTAGTGACGGAACCAATCTCTATGCAGGTGCAGCTTTTTTCGGCGGCGCCGCACGTTCAACGGATAACGGTAACACCTGGAACCTTATACCCGGGTTAGACTTTAAATGGGTAATGAGCTTTACCGAAAATGAAAATCATATTTTTGCAGGAGCAGTTTACGGCGGAGCCTTTCGATCCGACGACAACGGTGCAACATTTTCTCCTATAAATAACGGACTTAATAATCTTGTTTCCGTGCTGGCAGTAGTGGACACAAGCACCATTTTTGCAGGTACCGGCGATCCTAACGGGCAGAGTGCTGCCGGTATTTATCGATCTATTGATAATGGTAACAACTGGAGCCAGGTGAATAACGGACTACCCTCTAACCTGATGGTTTGGTCAATTACTGTTACCGGGAACAACCTGTTCGCATCTTCCTCTACTAGTGACGGCAGAATTGCCGATATATATCTATCCACTGATAGAGGAGATACCTGGACTACTGTTACCACTGGCCTGGAGAGCAATTATATTCAAACATTACACATTGAGGATACAGACCTGTTTGCAGGAACTATCGGCAGCGGTACATGGTGGAGACCATTATCTCAAATGATACCTGTAATACCTGCAGGTCCTACCAATCTCGGTGCAGTAGCAGATACATTTTCTGTTGATCTGTCCTGGACTGATAATTCAGATAATGAACTCGGATTCAAAATTGAAAGGAAGGATGATTCATTAAATGTACCCGGCCCCTGGACGCTGATAGATTCAGTCGGGGCGAATGAAACATCATTTACAGACACAGGTTTAACGCCGAACACAGTATATTCATACAAAGTATATGCATACAATACAGCCGGCAATTCAGCAAGTGATTCAGTTCAGACAGTAACAATCGTTCCCGTAGAGTTAACCTCATTTACCGCATCAGTTAAAGAAAACCGGGTAACCCTGAACTGGACAACAGAGACGGAAACCAACAACAGGGGATTTGAGATTGAGAGAAGCAAGATCGCAGCATCTGCCGGACAAAACGGAGAATGGATTAAAATCGGATTTACGCCGGGATCCGGGACAACAACCGAACCAAGGACATATTCATTTGCAGACGTTGAAGTAACGACCGGTAAATATTCATACAGACTGAAACAAATTGATCTTGACGGAACATACAAATACTCATACACTGTAGAAGCAGAAATCGAAGCACCTCTGCAGTACTCACTAAGTCAGAACTACCCCAATCCGTTCAATCCGACCACTACACTCAGCTTCAGCCTCAAAGCAGAAGCAAAAGTAACGTTAAGAATATACAATGTACTGGGAGAAAAAATGAAAACGCTTATAGATAACAATGAAATGAATGCAGGAGAGCATAGTATAAGATTCAATGCATCAGAAATGACTACAGGAATCTATTTCTATACGCTTGAAGCTCGAGGAACAGACGGAAGCAATTTCACATCAACAAAGAAGATGATGCTGCTGAAATAGATCCCACATAGTACCTAAGAAAGAGTTCATAAGGTAAAACTTATGAACTCTTTTTTTTTCTTCTGATATTTACAAGTAACGACAGACTTTTACCCGCTGGAAGTGGTCCTGTTGAGGGCATAGAAAAGTATCTGCTGCTAATGGAGGTTTGAATTTAATTAATAAATAATGATATATTATTAACATATTAACCCAAGCCGAAAGTATTTTCAGGCAGAGCCTTGAACTTATTTAACCGAGGCAATAACACATATGCTCCCTGTTGATCTGCATAATTTAGGTCACGTTGAAGTTAAGCTGGGTAAGATAGATGAAGCAGAAAAACATTTTAATGAATGTGAAGGGTTGGCAGGTGAACAAAATGATTCTGAAATGATATTAAAAAAGCAGGATCGTATATTAAGAAATCAAGAGAGATCCTTACAAGGGATAACATCAAACTTTCAATAGAAGATGAAACAGGATTAAATGATCTTGAAAAACTTCTTTAAATGATGTTTGTCCGGGTCCTCACCTCAGCAGTACCATTTTCCTTGTCTGCACAAAGCCGCCCGCCTCTATTCTGTAAAAGTAAATTCCTGAGACTAATGACCTGCCGTCGAATACTACATCGTAGTAGCCGGGATTCATTACTTCGTTTTTCAGTTCCTTTATTCTTTCCCCAAGTATGTTATAGACTTCCAGCGTTACCCTCACCTCTTCGGGTACCGAGAACCTGATCGTCGTTGCAGGGTTATATGGATTGGGGAAGTTCTGCTCAAGACTGTATTCTGAGGGTACAGCCGACGCACTGGATTCTGTAATCTCAACAGGAATGATCCCTTCACCCGTGTGGATGATTGTCCCGTTGTCGCCAACCGCCCAGCCGTTCTTCTCATCAACGAAATAAACAGAACGCATAAGGTTCTGCACTAATATGTTGTGTGCCTGCCATAAATTTCCTCCATCAATCGTTTGATAGAGTGCACCGTCAAATCCCGTCAGCCATCCGTCGTGCTCGTTGTTGAAAAATAAACTGGTTATATACACAGGTCCGGCATTATGGTATTGCCACGTCTCTCCACCGTCTGTCGTCTTTATCAGGAATCCGTTGCTTCCACCTATCCAGCCGGTATCCTGGTTTATAAAGAAGATCGGATCGGTATCCTGGTTCTGGTAACTGAAGTCTGCCGTCCAGTCCTGCCCTCCGTTGGTGGTCCTCAGAATATAGCTTTCAACGTCCATGCCTATTATTCTGATCCCGGTTACAAAGCCGTTGTCTGCATCGGTGAAACAAACGTTGATGTTGTGCAGGTTGCCTGTTAGTCCGTTGTTTTGCTGGATCCACGACACTCCGCCGTCCGTTGTTTTATAAATGTTTTCCTCCAGCGGTGTAATCCATCCAAGTGTATCGTTAAGGAAGCTCATTGCCCTTATATCTGAAGTAGTCGGAACGTTCACCTGCGCCCACGCAGCGCCTCCGTCGGTTGTTTTGTACATACTGTGGTTCTTCCCGCATACCCATCCTGTGTTTTCATCGGTAAAGGTTAAGTCCATAAAATCATCAAGGTAAGGATCACCCACCTGCAGTATCTCCCAGTTGTTTCCACCGTCGGTTGTGTGAAGCAGTTTCCCTCCCTCGGCCGCGGCCCAGCCATTGTTCAGGTCAGTAAAATAAACCGACCAGATGTTCCTCGTCGTTCCGCTTACCTGGAATTCCCATATGCTAGGAACAGGACTCGAGATCAGGTTGTTCCTGTGGATGCTTAGTCCCGCTTTGCTATTCGCAGCATACAGGTACTCGTCAACCGGAACGATGCCCGAAATGATATCGGGGAACTTGAATTGATCGAGAAAAACAGGATCTGATTCGGTCAGTTTGAATAACCATACGTCATATCCGGTTGCAACGTATGCAAAGCTGTCGGTTACTGCCACATCCATCGGGGAAAATCCCGCTGCGCCGTAATAGCCTTTTTCTACAGGGACTTCAGGATCGCTGATATCGTAAATATGCAGTCCTCCGTTGAATGCAGGCCAGTCGGCCGCGCATACATAAGCATCATCTCCTTTTATATAAAGATCAAGTACATCAGGCAGCTGGATCGTATTCACTAAATAAGGATTTTGCGGGTCAGTTACATTTATTATTTTGAACCCCTCCTGGTAATCCGCAACATAAAGATAACCGTTATGGTATGTAAATGACCACGCGTAATAGGGAAGGCCGATGCTGCCGAGTTCTGTTGGATTGTAAGGATCGCTGATATCAAATATCCTGATGTTAGCGGTATTATCGGGAGGATATACCTCTTCCACATACGCATAGTTTTCACTTGTTTCAAGAACCCACGCGTTGAAGCCGGGTACTACCGAGATTTCAACAGGATCAGAGGGATCTGAAACGTCAACGATCCTCAGACCGCCTTCATAACAGGTAAGTATGGCAAGGTTCTCCTTCATCTCTATATCCTCTACGTCGCCCGGGGGCAGGTACTGACCGATAAGCAGTGGATATTCGCGGTTGGAAATATCGATCATCAGCAATCCATCGTCATAATGCGTTACGTATGCTATGCTGTCTTTAATATAAGCTTCAATTGCTACAGAATATGTTTCGTATGAACCCGCAAGCAGGGGAGAAGAAGGATTTCTCACATCGTATATTTTAAGTCCGTGCGAATCGTTGGCCACATATGCAAAATTGCCGGCAACGTATAGGTCCTTCGGAAAAATATCGATAGGGGTACTGCTTAGCTGAACCAGGTTATTAATATCCGACACATCCCACACATCCAGTCCGTCGTCATTTAAGATATAAGCAATGTTCCCCCTTACCTCAATGTCGTTAACTGCGCCTACAATAGAATAGCTGAATCCCGATGAAAAGATAAACAACCGGTTTCCCGACCCGACATAAGAAATGCCTGTCCTTGCATAAATCGCATCGCAGGTAATAGGGAAAGCGCCTGTCCGCTGCAGCAATCCCCCCGCATCCAGGTAGTAAACAACATAATTATTATTTCCGGTAGCGTGTACATATCCGCCCGGATCGATATAGACATTATGAGCCGGGTTTCCAACATAATCATCCGAACTGACCTGGTAAGGGTTATAAGGATCAGAAACATTAACCGAATTTATTTCTCCCCAGCTGCATGCAAGTACCGCGTAATCACCCCTTACCTGAATATGCTCAACAGGTGGTTCAGCACCGCCGTACGATATCTCATTTCTGCTGTAGCGAAAGGGAATCGATGGATCTTCAACATTCCATATCTCATATCCGCCTTCTCCGCACGCAAGATAAAGTCTGTGGGTGGAGACATCATAGAAAATATCTAAAACCAGTCCCGCCGTTCTGATAGTATCGGAAATTAAAAGAGGATTATTAATATCCGAGCCGTCGAGCATCAGAACAGCTCCTCCGCTGCCCAGGAAAATTATATCACGCGTACTATCCACCGCCGCACTTAAAGCCGAACCATAAGGCCACTCTCCAATCCTTTCCAGGTAATCGGTATTCATGTTAAACTGAGACTCAGGCGGAGTGCTGCTCTTTTATGATATCCGATTTAAGGTTGAGTGATAACTGTGAAAAAGCTGCGGGCGTGAAGAGAACAACCATGACTGCAATGCATAAAGATTTCATTACATCTTCTCCCTCTAATTTAAGATCAGTGGAACTGACAATAGAAATGCACTTCCCCCCCGGATACTTAACTATGGGAGCATTAAGATATTAAGCAATTAATGATCAATAATCATCACAAAACAGAAAATTTTGATTTCCGGACAACAACCGAACCAAAAACCCCGTCCTTATCCTCTATCAGGGAATCCCCGATTGTGAAAATTTCCGAAGATGTGTTATTTTTTCGCAGCGCATTTACATTTTTGGCAGCGAAGGACATTTTCTTTTTACCCGGTACAATTTACTCCTGACTAAGGGGAATGCTCCGTATTACTCATAGCTCCGTATTACTAATATTAGTTCAGTCTCAAAATCAAACAATAACCTGCGCTGCCATAATTGTCGCTGTGGCCCTATTATTGCCCATATTTATCCGAAATTTTTAATAAATTTACTATTCTCTTGTTAAGGGAAACGGGTTAAAATCCGCGAAACTACTTCAATAAACAATTTTCGGTATTTGCAGAGCATATATTGTTATTCCGGTAATGGGAGTGACCGGGCGAAGCTATAAAAAAGGTGACTATATTTATAAAATACGTTTACACAATCTGAAAACAATGATGGAGCAGCTGATATCCATTGCGGAAACAGCCGGCTCAATGGTTCTTGATGTTTACAACCAGGATGATTTCGGAGTAAAGATCAAAGACGACAATTCTCCTCTTACAGAAGCAGATAAGAAATCCCACAACTATATTATCGGAGAACTGGCAGAAAACTTCAGAGGCATCCCGATATCTATCAGAAGAAGGGGAGGGAATTGACTACAAAGAACGCCGGTACTGGAAAGAGTATTTCCTCGTCGATCCCCTCGACGGCACAAAAGAATTTATTAACAGGAACGGCGACTTCACCGTCAACATCGCCCTTATCAAAAATCAAAAAGCTGTGGCCGGAGTAATCCACGTACCCGTCACCGGCGAAACGTTTTTCGGAAGCATTGATTCGGGAAGCTTCAAAAGGGTCAGCGGAAGCACGAAAGAAATCAAGGTAAGCACAAAAACCCCGAAAGATGAACTTACCGTTGTGCAGAGCAAATCGCACTCAGGTGAAGAAGAAGAAGAATTTTACAGCAAGTTTAAGATAAAAGAAAAAACATCCCGCGGAAGCTCGCTTAAGATCTGTATGGTTGCCGAAGGCAAAGCAGAGATCTATTTCAGAAGCGGACCCACGTGGGAATGGGATACCGCCGCAGGACATGCCATACTGGCAGCCGCAGGCGGATTTTTTGTAAATAAGGACGGCACCCGGGTTATCTACAATAAAGAAATCCCAAAGAACTTTGGTTTCATCGCCTCAGCGTTTAAATTAAATGTTTGAAGAGTGAAGGGATTGCTTCGAATTCGCTCGCAATGACAAGTACAAATTAAAAAATTAAAAGTATAAAGGAACATAATGCAACGAAAAGCAACCAACATTACCTGGCACAACGGAAGTATATCAAAAGAAGACCGCTCACGTCTGCAGGGACATAAAGGCGTGTGCCTCTGGTACACAGGACTCTCAGCAAGCGGCAAATCAACAATCGCTATGAAGGTCGAAGAGAAACTCTTCGAAAGAGGACTAAGAACCTTCGTACTCGACGGCGATAACGTACGTCACGGCTTAAACAAGAACCTCGGCTTCTCTCCCGATGACAGGGCAGAGAACATCCGCAGGATCGGCGAAGTCTCCAAGCTGTTTGTCGATGCCGGCGTAATAGTAGGTACGGCTTTCATTTCTCCCTACAGAGCCGACAGGGACAACGTAAGAAAGCTCTATAAAGAAGGGGAGTTCATCGAAATACACATCCAGGCAACACTCGAAACCTGTGAACAAAGGGATCCCAAGGGATTATACAAAAAGGCGCTGGCCGGCGAGATTAAAGAATTTACGGGTATCTCGGCACCCTATGAGGAACCTCTCAAACCTGAACTCATAATAAACACAACAGAAGAAGATAACATAGACATTAACGCAGATAAAGTGATAGCATATTTAGAAGCAAACGATGTTATAGACCTTAACCACGAGAATAATAAAAAATATAAGAAAGTTGGAACAGAATGGCTCGATATGACCGAATGAACTGCAATTCCACGCTATCACGACCAACTTAATTTTTTTACTAACCACGGAGTTACAGAATGAGTGAACTTATACACCCGCATGGGTCTGAAACATTAAATCCTTTATTTGTAAGTAATAAAGACGAAAGAAATAAACTTGCGAAAGAAGCCGAAAACCTGCCGTCTGTAGTAATCAGCTCTGCAGCTGCAGCTAATGCTGTAATGCTGGGCGGCGGATATTTTAATCCTTTAACAGGTTATATGAACAAAGCCGATGCATTGAGTGTTGCAGAAAATATGAAAACTGCAAACGGATTATTCTGGCCTGTCCCTATATTGAATATGTTAAAAGATGCTTCCTCAATTAAAGGTTCCGGGCGTATTGCGCTGAGGGATCCAAATGTTGAGGGTAATCCCGTAATTGCTGTGCAGAATGTTGAAGCAGTTGAAGAATTTTCAGATGAGCAGATGAAGCTAATGACAGAAAAAATATTCAGGACAAACGATCCTGCTCATCCCGGTGTTGCCGCTTTTAATTCTTCCGGTAAATATGCGGTATCCGGTCCCATACAGGTTCTGAACTTCTCATATTTCGAAACCGATTTCCCTGATACATTCAGAACAGCCTGGCAGATACGCGAAGAGATGGAAAAGCTTGGATGGAAGAAAGTAGTAGCCTTCCAGACACGAAACCCCATGCACCGCGCGCACGAAGAGCTGTGCAGGATGGCATACGAAAGACTTGAAGCTGACGGCATTTTAATACATATGCTGCTCGGCAAATTAAAAAAAGGTGATATACCTGCAGATATAAGAGATGCAGCAATACGGAAAATGGTTGAAGTCTATTTTCCGAAGGATACAGTTTTGGTAACGGGCTACGGATTTGATATGCTTTATGCAGGACCTAGAGAAGCTGTATTACATGCAGTATTCAGACAGAACAGCGGCTGCACACATTTAATTGTCGGCAGAGACCATGCAGGAGTAGGTTCTTACTACGGCGGATTCGATGCACAGAAGATCTTCCATGAAGAAGTCCCGGAAGACGCACTGAAAATTAAAATCTTCGAAGCAGATCACACAGCCTACTCAAAAAAGCTAAACCAGGTAGTTATGATGCGTGATCACCCTGATCACACAAAAGAAGATTACGTTATGCTGTCGGGTACAAAAGTAAGAGAAATGCTGTCGAAGGGTGAAAATCTGCCGGAGGAATTCTCACGACCCGAAGTTGCGAAGATACTAATGGAATATTATATGAGTACGGAGGGGAAGTAAGGCTCAGTGAGGGCACAAAAGTGAAACATTCCTTAAATTCAAAAATTCGTTAATTCACTATGCACAAAGAATCTCACATACGCTCGATAATCAAGGCTGTCACCTGGCGGGCACTGGCAACGATGACGACTATGAGCCTTGTATATATATTCATAGGAGATGTAACAATTGCGCTGTCGGTAGGCGGGATTGAAGTATTTCTGAAGATGCTGATTTATTTCGGACACGAGAGAGTATGGGACAAAATAAGGTGGGGAAAGAAAGAAATTGTGCCTGCGGTTATCTGGCTGACGGGACTGGTAAGATCGGGAAAATCTGAAATTGCGCAGGAGCTGGTTGAAAGGCTGAAAAAGAAGGGATACAAAGTGGAGCACCTCGACGGACACACAATACGCCACCTCTTCCCCGAAACAGGATTTACCCGGGAAGAAGTAAACGAACACATCAAACGCGTAGGCTATCTTGCAAAGAAGCTGGAAGAGCAGGGAGTATTTGTAGTTGCATCGTTTGTATCTCCTTTCAGAGAATCGCGGGACTTCGTAAGATCCATCACCACTAATTTCCACGAAGTACACATTTCCACCCCGCTTGAACATTGCATAAAGAACGACACATCAGGTCTTTACAAAAAAGCACAGGAAGGCAAGATCAGAAACCTGCCGGGGATAGATGTTGAGTATGAAATTCCGATGAACGGAGCAGTACAGGTGGATTATACGAAAGTGGATAAGGTGACAGCAGCGGAGGAAATTTTGAAGGATATAGGAAATCAGTAATTACTCATGAACGAGACCCAGGTATTTGTCATCTTGAACGTAGGTTTGAGAGATCTTTATTAGAAATATTATTCAGAATCATTAAAGGAGCACAAATTGAAATTCTTCGTTACAGGCGGCGCCGGATTTATTGGCAGCAACATAGTTGAAGAATTACTAAAACGAGGCCACACCAGTCCGCGTCCTCGACAACTTCGCCACCGGCAAACGCGAAAACCTCAAAGAATTTAATTCAGACATCGAACTCTTCGAAGGCGACATCCGCAGCTACCACATAGTACGCCAGGCAGTACAGGATGTAGAAGTAATCCTCCACCAGGCAGCATAACCCTCAGGACCCAGATCCATGAACGATCCCATCACAACCAACGAAGTAAACGTAATGGGAACCCTGAACAACCTCGATGCCGCCAAAGACGCAGGAGTAAGACGAATATCCACGCCTCCTCCTCCTCAGTTCACGGTGACAACCCCGAACTCCCTAAAAGAGAAGATATGCTCCCAAATCCATATCACCTATGCAGTATCCAAACTCGCAGGAGAAATACTGGCAGGTATTCTTAAAACCCTATGGAAAAGAATAATCTCTAAAGATATAAAGTTGACTCGAAATCCTGAGCTGTTAATTATATATTTGTAAAGAAAAAACTTAAGGAAATTATGAAAGTAATTATACTCTGTGGGGGAATGGGTACTCGTTTGAGGGAAGAAACAGAATATAAACCCAAACCAATGGTTGAGATAGGCGGAAAACCAATTCTTTGGCATATCATGAAGATATATTCCTTTTATGGTTATAAGGACTTCATTTTGGCGCTAGGTTATAAAGGAAATATTATCCGGGATTATTTTCTAAATTATTTTTATTACAATAATGATGTAACGATTAATCTGGGTAATAAAGAAGAAATACTTGTTCATAATAATCATACTGAACATGACTGGAAAGTTACTCTGGTTGATACCGGAGACGAGTTCAATGACTGGCTATAGAGTAAAACTTGCCGGTAAATATATTAATGAAGATAGTTTTATGCTTACATACGGTGATGCGGTTGCAGATATTGATATAAATAAACTTGTAGCATTTTCAAAGAAGCAGAATACAATTGGTACTGTGACCGGTGTTTATCCGCCTTCCAGATTTGGCGATTTAAAAGTTAATGGCGACAGTGTTAAAGCATTCAAAGAAAAAGCCCAGGTAATTACAGATGAAAAAATGATAAATGGCGGTTTTTTCGTATTCAAAAAGGAATTTCTTGATACATTACCGGATGATGCTGCAACTGATCTTGAGAAAGACCCACTTGAGAATCTGGTAAAAGAAAACCAGTTATCAGTTTACAGACACAAAACCTTCTGGCAATGTATGGATACATACAGAGATTATGAGTACCTGAACAAACTATGGAAATCCAATCCCGCCTGGAAGCTATGGAATGAATAACTTAGCCAACTTTTATAAAAACAAGAAAGTACTCGTTACAGGTCATACAGGGTTTAAAGGTTCCTGGTTATCAATATGGCTTGATCAGTTAGGGGCAAGAGTTACAGGTTATTCATTAGCCCCGAATACTGAACCTAATAATTTCACGCTTACTAATCTTGCTAAGCGCATTGAAAGCAACATTGGTGATATTCGGAATGTTGAGAGATTTCAGGAATGTATTGAAAGAGCTCAGCCTGAAATTATTTTTCATCTGGCAGCTCAGCCGCTTGTAAGAGAATCATATAAAGATCCAGTTACAAATTACCAAACTAATATTATGGGATTGATCAACTTATTCGAGATAGTTAGAAAAGTTGATTCCATAAAAGCTGTATTAATTGTTACCAGCGATAAATGTTATGAAAACAGGGAAGTTAATAAACCATATAAGGAAACCGATAATCTGGGCGGCTATGATCCATATAGTGCTAGTAAAGCTTGTGCAGAAATAATATCTTCTTCATACAGGAGATCATTTTTCAGTTTTGACAAAAGAGTACGGATTGCAACAGCAAGAGCCGGTAATGTAATAGGAGGGGGGACTGGTCAACCGACAGATTGATACCGGATTGTATAAGAGGAATAACATCGGACAGCAAAATAATTTTACGTAATCCAGAATCAACAAGACCGTGGCAGCATGTTTTAGAACCATTGTCAGGTTATTTATGGCTCATGTATAGATTATTTGAAGGTGAGGAATTTTTTGAAGATGCCTGGAATTTTGGTCCGTCTACTGCAGAAACCATAAAGGTTATTGATGTAGTTAAGAAAATTAAGAAATTATGGAAATGCGATTACGAAATAATCAAAAATGATACTCATATGCATGAGGCCAAATTACTGCAGCTCGATTGTAAAAAAGCAAAGGATTACCTCAATTGGGAATCTGTCTATGATTCAGAAACTGCAATTGAAAAGACTATTCTATGGTATAAAGAGTTTGTATAATAATCAGGATGCATATGAATTATGCTCGGAAAATATAAAGGATTATACAGATAAAGCTAAAAATAAAAATATTGGGTGGGCTTTATAGCTATGGAGATAGTTGAAGCAAAAATCAAAGGCGTATATTATATTAATCTTGAGCCTCTGGAAGATGAACGTGGATTCTTTATGAGAACGTATGATGATGAAATATTTAATGCAAATGGTATTAGCCGAAAATGGGTCCAGGAGAATCATTCACGATCTGAAAAGAAAGGAATTATCAGAGGGCTGCATTTCCAGATGCCGCCATTTTCAGAAACAAAACTTGTAAGATGTATTAAAGGAGCTGTACAGGATGTATATGTAGATCTGCGCAAAGGTTCAGAAAGTTATGGGAAGTGGGGTGAAATTGAATTAAGTGAAGAAAATAAAAAAATGATTTTAATTCCACGGGGTTTTGCTCACGGATTTTGCACATTAACAGATATAAGTGAAGTATTATATAAAGTGGACAATTACTATAATAAATCAAAGGAACAGGGTTTAATCTGGAACGACCCGGAATTAAAAATTAATTGGAAAACAGCCAATCCTTCATTATCGGAAAAAGATAGAAATAATCAGTCTTTTAAGGAATTTACAATAAAATACGCTGGTATAGAAGATTATGAATGAAGAAAAAAAAATGAATATAAGGTTATTTAAACCATCCGTAGGAAAAGAAGAACTGGAAAATATAAAGGATGCGTTTGACAGATCCTGGATAGGTTTGGGTCCCAGGGTTAATGAATTTGAGGAGGAATGGAAAAAATTTATAGGCTGTAATGCAGCTATAGCTCTAAACTCAGCTACTGCAGCTCTGCATCTTGCGTTAAGGGTATTTGGATTTCCTGAAGGTAAAAAGGTCTTGGTTCCTTCACTAACATTTTCGTCGACTGCATCGGCAGTATTATATAACCGATTAGAACCAGTATTTGTTGATTCAGATCCTGTTACACTCGGAATGAGTTTGGATGATCTTGATAAAAAATATGATAAAGATTGTGTTGCTGTAATCCCGGTACATTATGCAGGACATCCCGTTCCTATGGAGAAGCTCATTCCCTGGGCAAGAGATAGAAATTTGAAGGTAATTGAAGATTGTGCACATACAACGGGTTCGTGCTACAAAGAAAAACCTTTAGGCACCTGGGGAGATATAGGCTGTTATAGTTTTGAGGAAAAAAAGCTGATGACAACAGGGGATGGAGGGATGATGGTATCAGATGACCCTGAATTGTTGAAAGATGTTAAAGCTATGCGGTGGGTTGGCATAGATAAAGATAACTGGAAAACTGCTAAGGCCTATACTGACTCAAACAAAGACGCAATGCATTGGTTTTATGAACTGAACATACTCGGTTATAAATATAATATGAATGATTTAGCAGCTTCAATCGGATTGGCACAGTTAGAAGAAACTGCCTGAAATGAACGACGAAGAAATGAAATTATAAACCAGTATCATGTCTTGGCATTAGAGGATTTAAAAACCATCAAACCTTTACTCCCTTTTAAACAGAAAAATACGTTTATCAGATGTTTCGGATTCGAGCATATAGGCGTATAAATTAATGATATATCTTAAAATCAAAGGGAATTGCAACAGGATGCCATTACACTCCTTTGTCAATGCAGCCATTATTTAAACCTTATGCTTGTAATTGTCCTGTTGCTGAAAATGAATACAATCAAATGATAACTTTGCCTTTACATGCTGATCTAACTGACGAAGAAGTTAATTATGTAGTTGATGCATTAATAGAGTTTGAAGAACTTGGATAGCCTTATGGGATTCGGAATTTCTAAAAAACTTAACAAATTGCTCATTCAGAAAAACGTATTTGACTTTTTTCTTCGAAAAAAAATTCTGGGATTTGAAAATGCTAATACTATATTAAGAAGAATTGATAAGAACTCAATTATTCCTATTTTATTAGCAAATGATGGAATAATAGGCAATGGAGTTGATATAGAAACTCCGTTATTATTTCATAACTGTATAAATTATAAAAACTTACGAATTGGAAATAATTGTCATATCGGGAAAAATTGTTTTTTTGATTT
>CAWHTX010000005.1:0-101169 GCA_963832355.1 uncultured Bacteroidota bacterium
CTTCGGAAAGTGGAATTCTTGCCTCAGTACTTATATCCGAACCAATAGACCTAAGTTCTTCTGCTGGTGTTTTCCCTATATTGCTATCAAGCGGGGCAGGGAAGAAGCCATTATCCTGAAGTTCAGTTACGCTTTCCTTAAATGCTTCGAGTATGTGCCGAATATCTTTATCGCTATGAGCTTCAGATAAAAACATCGGAAAACCTTCAAGGATGTGGATGCCTTTGTTCCTCAGTACATAAAACAACAGACTGAAATAATTCAGATCTTTAGGATGACTATAGTAAATGACAGAACTGAAATTCATCATCCGAATCGGAACATTCCTCTGCATTAAAAATGTGTTCAGCTCTTCTGTTAATTTCTTTGCTTTTTGATTTAATTTTTTCTGTAAATCTCCATTTTGGGATTTAAGATATGTCAGTACAGCTTTACATGCCGTAAGAGAAAGAGGATGTCGTGCAAACGTTCCTGCAAAAAAGGTAACTCCAGCCTCAGGTATGGAATCATCACCGTACTGCCAATATCCTCCGTCAAATGCATCCATATAAAGCTTTTTCCCGGCTATTACCCCAATAGGAAATCCGCCGCCAATTACTTTACCGAAAGTTCCTATATCGGCTTTTATTCCAAACCATTCCTGAGCACCACCCTGTGCTGTTCTAAAGCCGGTAATTACTTCATCAAATATTAAGGGGATTTTAGCATCTTCAGTTATTTTACGTAACTTTTGTAAAAATTCCTTCGGCTGAAAATCAGGTCTTCTTGCCTGCACAGGTTCGACCATGATACCTGCAATTTCGGGTAAAAGATTTTCAATTATCTTTAAAGACTCATCTGTTCCGTATTCCAGGGCTATGGTATTCTGTACATTTTCACGCGGAATGCCAGGTGCTATCGGCATCGTTCTAACCTGATCTCCGTTTACAATTGTTTTTATTAACACTTCATCAATTATTCCATGATAGTCGCCGGTAAAGAATATTATTTTATCTTTTCCCGTAACCGTTCTGGCCGCCCTTATGGCTCCCAATACTGCTTCAGAACCTGTTACACAGAAAGCAGCCCTGTCCATACCCGTAAATTCGCAAACTAGATGGGCGACTTCACCTGCAATAGGAGACTGCGGGCCGATTTCAAATCCCAGTTTTAATTGTTTTTCAATTTCGTCTCTAACAAATTTGGGATTGTGACCAAACATATATTGTCCAAATCCCATAATGACATCTATATATTCATTGCCGTCAAGATCCCATAATTTTGATCCTTCAGATTTATTAGTTATAACCTGATAGGTCATCTCTTTCCAAATGGGCAGGAAGCCGGAGACTGTTCTTGGGTCCGAATAATGGGACCTGTGTTGCTGAGTCAGTTCCTTCGAACTTTTTGTCTTCTTTGTATACTCATTAATCAGCTTATTGAGATACTTCTGCTGCTTATCTGTTAGTGTTCCGTCTTTATTTGTTTTTATCGGGTTATACGGTCCGAATCTTTCAAATACTCTTTTTTCTATGGTCTTATCATCTGCACTCTCTTTTTTGTCGATCAGAGCAGTCGAAGGTGATTTTGCAATACTTTTTTGGGTATCCGTCTCATACTCCGGAATACGTTCTGTTTTCCTTCCCTGCAAAAGATCAAGCTGTCTTCTCATCAGTTCCATCTGCTGTTGAATCAGATTCTCTATAGAACGATCCCCACCTAAGTCTTGTGGTCCGGAATTTATTCTGTCAATTGGTGATGATTCTTCATACTCTTCTATTATCTCTTCACCTTCTTCTTCAATAACGATTTCCTGTTGAGGGGGGATAAATTTATCCTCAGGTAACTGGTTATCAATATAATCGGCTATAGCAGAAATTGTGGGAGCTGTGTCCATCAGCTGCCTGAGAGTAATTTTTACCTCAAATTTCTTCTGGAATGCCAGACTCACCTGAGTCATAAACAGACTATCGAATCCTAGCTCAAAGAAACTCTTAGTTGCATCCAGATCAGATTTACTAATACCTGAGAGTTCTTCAAGAACCTCTTTAAGTATATCAATGATATATTCTTTCCTCGTCATATTACTCTGTTGTACCACCTTTTTTGTTTTAGGCTTTTTAACTACCTTCTTTAGCATCTGTGTTTTATTAAGTTCCCCGCGGTTATCTCTCACAGCAGGAGGTTCAATCCAATAACTTTTTCTGTCAAACTGATAGGTCGGAAGATGAAGTCTTTTTCTTTTCTTCCCTTTGTATAAATTGTTCCATTCAATTTTAATTCCTGACAACCATAACTTTCCAACAGCAGTAAGTAGATTTATTTTGTCATCATCTGTTTCTGAAGGCTTTATTAATGTTGTTATTGTAGTCTGCTTAATATCATTGTTGCGATGCTGACTGGCCATTGTTGACAGTGCACGCCCGGGCCCAAGCTCAATCATTACCAGATGATTCATTTTCTGGAGTTCGATGATTCCATCAGAGAACCTAACAGGATTCCTAAGCTGACTTGCCCAGAATTCGGGATCTGTCGCCTGATCATCAGTTATCCAGGTCCCGGTAAGACTTGAAATAAATGGTTTCTCAGGTTTGTTTAGTTTTATTTTTGAAAACTCACTAATGAAAGGCTTTAAAGCCGGTTCCATCATATTAGAATGGTATGCATGAGAGGTGAACAGAACCCGGTTTTCAATCTTTAATCCAGCTAATTTTTCAGATAATTGCTTAATTTTTTCATTCGGACCTGATAATACAACCAGGCTGGGTGAATTAATTGCAGCCAGAGAAATATCTTCATTCAGAAAAACCTTTATTTCTTTTTCATTAGACCTGACTGAAAGCATACTGCCCGGTTCCTGCTGCTGCATTATCCTTGCACGCATTGCTATTATATAAAGTGCATCTTCGAGACTAAATACTCCGGCAAGACAGGCTGCCGTATAATCCCCGATACTATGCCCGATCATCGAGGCAGGCTTAATTCCCAGGTTAAGTAGAAGCTGTGCAAGTGAATATTCTATTATGAAAAGTGCGGGCTGTGTATATACAGTCTGTTCCAGTTTTTTGGCAGTATCTTCAGTTTCATTTTGCGGGAAGAGCAATTCTCTGATATCCAGTTCCAGGATTGGTTTCAGATATTCAGCGCAATGATCAACTGTTTCTCTAAAAACCTTCTCACGGATATATAGAGTTTTTCCCATATTCACATACTGTGCTCCCTGGCCGGGAAACATAAACACAAGGTTTGAACGGTCGTCGGTATTAATATTGCTTTTATTTGTTCCTGACTGAATTGTTTCTTCTATTATCCGGGAAGCGGCTATACAGCTGTCTGCGATCAAAAACCTGCGATGTTTAAATTCATTTCTTCCAACCTGTAAAGTATATGCTACATCATTTATAGCTTCCTGAGGATTATTTTTGAGATAATCCATCAATGCCTTATAATTATTATCTAATGAATTTTCTGTTTTTGCGGAGACGATAAGTAAATATTTATCTCTGTCCTCCTCGCAAGAGAAAGATATGTAGGGATACTCTTCGAGTATGGCATGAGCATTGGTTCCCCCGACACCGAAAGCACTTACCGCAGCTCTCAGAGGTCGTTTGCTGTTGCTCAGATCTGTAAGCTTATCAACGACATAAAACGGTGAGTCAGCAAAATTTATCCGGGGATTTGGCCTGGTATAGTGCAATGTTGGTGGAATGACCCTGTTATGCAGGGTAAGGGTTGTTTTAATTAATCCGGTTATACCGGCTGCAGCATCAGTGTGTCCCACGTTACTTTTGACCGAACCGATCCCGCAGAAATGTTTTTCTTTTGTTTTACCGAAAGCTTTTTCCAGACTTGCTACTTCAATAGGATCACCTACAGGAGTTCCCGTACCATGGGTTTCAATATACCTGATTGTCGAGGGATCTATCCCAGCGGCTTTCTGCGCCTTCATAATTACATCAGACTGTCCTTCTATACTGGGCGTCATATATCCGGCTTTATCCGAGCCGTCATTGTTTACGGCGACTGATTTAATTACGGCATAAATGGAATCACCATCTCTTAAGGCATCCTTTAGACGCTTCATAACTACTATTCCGGCACCATGACTAAATATAGTTCCGGTTGCATCTGCATCAAACGGTTTACAATGCCCGTCTTCTGAACCTATACTTCCATCAACAAAAAAATAGCCCCGTTTTTGAGGAAATGTTATTGAGACACCTCCGGCTAATGCCATATCGCTCTTACCGGAAACCAGGCTTTGATACGCTTGTTCAACAGCAACAAGAGATGTGGAACAGGCAGTCTGGAGATTTACTGCAGGACCTCTTAGTCCTAACTTATAAGCAACTTTGGTGGTCAGGAAAGCATTATCATTCCCTGTTAATGTTGTATAATCTGCAATTTGATACGAATTAGCCATTTCTTCAGCAGATTCACGATCTTTAAGAACATTAAATATCAGGTATGTATTTAAGCTGGATCCTGCAAATACACCAATTGATCCTTCATATTTCTCTGAACAATACCCTGCATCTTCCAGGCCTGCCCAGGCACATTCTAAAAATAGACGATGCTGCGGATCCATTAAAGCCGCTTCCCTGGGATTAAATCCGAAAAATTCAGCATCGAATTTATCAACATCCTTCAGATAACCTCTTGCCTTGATAAACTTTATTTCTGAATTCAGATTTCCCTTCGGAATATACTCAAGCTCATCTTCAGAGAAGAAGGTAATGGATTCTATGCCATTAACCAGGTTCTGCCAGAATTCATTAATAGAATCTGCACCCGGATATTTTCCCGCCATACCTATTATTGCAATATCGGTTTCAACGGGATCCTTTTTATTTACCTGTACGGAATTATTGTTTGCTGGTGCGATAGACTTTCCAGTTATAAATTTTGCAAGTGAGGTTATGGTAGGATACTGAAATAAATCGACTATGGATATATTTTCACCAAATACCTGATTGACTTTTAACTGAAGTCTCCCCATTAAGAGTGAATTGCCTCCTGCATCGAAAAAATTGTCAGTCATTCCGATATTTTCATAGCCAAGCAGGCTTATCCAGATCTCTTTTATTGTGCTTTCAATTTCATTTAATTCTCTGCGACCATTTCCGGGTTGTTTATTTCCTCTGTTTAACTCAGGAATGGGGAGTGCTTTATAATCGGTTTTTCCATTGGGAGTCAACGGGATTTTATCCAGTTTTATAAAAGAGTTTGGTACCATATACTCAGGAAGAAATTGCTTCACATGTTTCTTCAGATCATCAATATTAATAGCTACGTCAGCAACAAAGTAGGCTAAAATAAGAATGACGTCTTCTGAATAATGATGGACCTTGACTGTGCAGTCCCGGATACCTTTGTAATTCCTGACAGAACTTTCAATCTCACCAGGCTCGATTCTGAATCCCCGGATTTTTACCTGGTGATCAAGCCTGCCGAGATACTCAATATCATTTCCTTCAAGAAGGCGTCCGAGATCTCCTGTCTTATAAAGTTTTCCATCTAAACTATCAGTAAAAGGATTCTTAATGAAACGCTCCTTATTTAATTCCGGACGGTTCAAATATCCTTTAGATAATCCTGCTCCACCTACGTAGATTTCTCCGGTTTCACCTGTCTTTACAGGTTTTAATTTCTCATCAAGTATATATACATTAAGATCCGGAATAGGTTCACCGATTACACTACCTGAATTAACATCTTTAGAAGTTACAGGCCGGTAGGTGACGTGAACTGTGGTTTCAGTGATCCCGTACATGTTAATCAGCTGCGGATCAGAATCTCCATGCCTGTCAAACCAGGGTTTTAAGGCAGCAAGGTTAAGAGCTTCACCTCCGAAAATTACATAACGCAATGAAAGCTTTTCTTGATGATTTTTAACCTCCTCAGCGCGAATCAACTGATAGAATGCAGAAGGAGTCTGGTTTAATACTGTTACTTTTTCAGTTATTAAAAGATCAGAAAAAGATTCAGGAGAACGGCTTAATAAATAGGGAACTATTATAAGTTTACCGCCGTGCAGAAGTGCGCCCCAAATTTCCCATACAGAGAAATCAAATGCATATGAATGAAAAAAGGTCCAGACATCTTTCTCATTAAAATTAAACCACTGTTGGGTAGACTGGAAAAGCCGTTTGACATTATGATGAGTTACCATCACACCATTTGGTTTTCCTGTAGATCCGGAAGTATATATTACATATGCCAGGCTGGATCCATCCATTTTGATGCTGGGATTTGATTTACTTTCACTCTCAAAATCGAATTCTTCAATTAAAATTGTTTCAGCTTTATTCGATGGGATTTTATTTTTTAGGGTTTTTTGAGTCAGAAGTAGTGAAGTTTTTGAATCTTCCATCATGAAGGATAGACGATCAGCCGGATAAGTTAAATCTATTGGTAAATATGCTCCTCCGGCTTTTAAAATAGCTAGAATCCCTACAATCAAATCAAGCGATCTTTCCATAGAGATGGCAACAAGCATATCGGGTTTTACACCTCTGGAGATCAGGTGGTGTGCTAATTGATTGGCCCGGATATTCAGTTCTGCATAGGTAAGAATTTGTTTATCAGTAGTATCAGTGCCTCTATTGTAAATTAATGCCCGATTCTGAGGATATAATTTTACCTGAGATTCGAATATTCCCTGAATCGTTCCGGGATGGAAAGAAACAGCCTCAGAACTGTCTAAATCAGCTAATTGTTTATCATGCATTATAAGGTTTCTTTCAACGGTTTATCAGTTCATAAAATCCGGATTTATTTTATTACAACAATTTTCTAAAACGGCAAAATCATCCAGCATCTAAGATATATTTCACGTGTTTATCTATAGTGTTCACGCATTTCTGATTATGCCGCCATCCTTTATGTTTATGGCACATGAAAATAAACAGGTTAAGGTCATGAATATACAGCAAAAATAATCAAAATATATGCCTTCTATGAGTAATAAAAAATAAAGGAATTAGGTAATTATTTTCTCAGGATAAGAGATTTTACAATACTTTGTCCTGTTTTAATACATGACTCATATCCAGAAAGTAACAAGAAAGCACCCCAAAGATCAATTACCTGTTGAAAATAGAGTTGGGCTATTTACAAACCCGCATATCATTAATTGGTCTTTAGAAGTTTCAGGCTAAATATCACTTTTCCAATCATAAATTTCAATGTCTTTTTTTCCTTCGTAAACCAGGGATAGAATATAATCAGGTAGAATCTTCAATGTTGTAACCTGAAACTTTTTTGCAAATTCTTTTTGATGAATTTTTTTTATGGTTATCTGGTTCTCGGTTTCATTCGTTAATTCAATATCCTTAGGTGAAAATGCAAATCCTTCCCCAATAGCCTTTATAAAAGCTTCTTTAATTGTCCATATTTTATAAAATGTTTCTGTGGACGATTCAGTACTTTTCATCCAGTTAGTTTCGAACCTAGTGAAACATATGTCAGCTACTCCATTCATATCTTCAATCTTTTTCACTCTTTCAATATCCACCCCTATTTCAGTACCAACGGAAAAGGCGAATACTATAAGATCATCACTATGAGATAGATTAAACTGCAGCTCGTATTTATTATCCGGGATATATGGTTTACCGAAATTATTAAAAGAAAACACAATCGACGCGGGATCTATTTTCAAGTATTGACCAATTAGAACTCTTAATAATCCATGGGATATTATAGCTCTTTTTCGGATCCATTCAAATTTTAGATTAGCGATTTTTTCTTTTTCTGATTTATCCAGAATGTCACTCAGAGTTTTTAATTTATCAGGTGAAATATTAAGATCAGCCCGCCAGAGCTGTATTTTTGAGTTTAAATTCTGAATCAGATTAAACCGTATACTTTTTTATTAAATAGCTTTTAAGTCAATTATAAAAAGAATAGCTGTCAATCTCCAATAAGTTTTTGATAGCGAGAATTATATAATGATTTGTTCGTTCTTTTATTGTGATGAAAAGCGGGGGAGTAAGAGCCCTGGATGAGTCAGGGTTTTAACCGGTGCAGATACCAGAAAAAGGTGATAATTCTGGTATCACATTTTTCCGAATGAAAGACAATCTATAATCTTAGGAAGGTCGACAAAAGATAGAATTTGTTGTTTAAATTAAATGAGGATTTTATCAGGTAATAAACAGTCCCCCAAAAAAAAGCTCCGAAAAATCAGAGCTTAAATAAAAATGTTTTATGACAGGTTATGGATTTCAGGCGAGTAGTTTAACCAGAAAATAAGCCAGAACGAAGAAATATGTAATACTCAGGGTGAGTTTTAATAAACCTTTTTGTGAATTTTTATCATCAATGGTAACAGTACTAATATCCACCATTATGGGCTTAATTTTTTTTGCTACCTCATAATCCTGTTCTGCTGCTCGCAAATGATAATTGACTGCCATAATTTCTCCGAGTTAAATAGATTTTCAACACACTCGTATTCATAGTGACAAAAATCATACCCTATACTAATCATCTATTTTTACTGATATAGAAAGGTTTGGGTTCCCTGTGGTAAGAATTACCGGAAATATTTTGAGGAGGTGCGAAAAAAATTATCTAAAAAGGAAAAGAGCAGGGTGATTTTAATCACCTATTGCTCTTTTACAATCACTATTCTACGGTTTTTTGCCCTTCCTTCCGCTGTGGTGTTGTTAGCCACCGGGAATTTGTCTCCAAGGCCGTATATCGTAAATTTTGAAGCATCCAGTCCATGAGATATAAAGTAATAATAAACAGCTTCTGCACGCTTTGATGACATGGTTCTGATCCATTGCTCGGGTCCCTGGCTGTCCATATGTCCCTCTATCCTCCAGGATGCATTCGGATTTTTCTTTATCTGAGCTGCAATCTCATCCAGTTTCCTGTATGCATTGGGCTTTATTTCAGCACGGTTGGTATAAAAAATGTCGTCTCCCTGAAGAGTGAAAGTATCGGAAGATTGGTTTACAGCTTCTTTTTGCTTTTCCGTTTTCTGCGATTCAGGTGCAACGTCAGGACAGCCATCGTCATCCTGATATCCGTTTACTGTTTCCGCTTCGTTTGGACATTTGTCATCAACGTCAGGTATTCCGTCATTGTCATTATCGAGGTCGGGACAGCCATCATCATCCTGGAACCCGTCGAAATCCTCTGCTTCATTAGGGCATTTGTCATCTTTGTCTAAAATTCCATCACCGTCATTATCCAGATCAGGACATCCATCATTATCCTGGAATCCATCAAAGTCTTCTGCTTCATTAGGACATTGATCTTTAATATCAGGAATACCATCGCCGTCGTTATCATAATCAGGACATCCATCCTGGTCCTGGAATCCGTCATAATCCTCGGGTTCCTGTGGACACTTATCATCGGCGTCAACAATGCCGTCGCCGTCTGAATCCCTGTTGCTTAAAAAAGCATAGGAAATTCCAAGCGATACCGTTGAGAAGAAATCCTTGTTTTTACCAAGAGCTACGTCATCAAGATAGTCATTAAATACAAAATGCAGCGCTGAATTCAGCTGCAGACTTATCTGCTGACTGACAGGAATATTTATGCCCGCTTCAGCGTTGAATCCGAAAGTACTTTTGGCATAAACATTATTTCGGTTATTAATTAAAAGTTGTCCATTATCATCTTTTGGACTAAAAGAAATAAATGATAATCCCACACCGACATAAGGTAGAAAATCCTGAGTTACCGCATAAGAATAAAGTAATGACCCGCTGAGTAATAAAATATCTGTACTGAAGGTAGCTGGTGCTTTGGTGAGATCCTTTCCTTTCACTGTTGCAATACTGCCCAGCAGTCTTAATCCGAGAATGTTTTCATCCATTGCCGGGAAATAATAAGTTGCTGAAAGTACTCCGTTTATACCCAGCTTCACATCCTTATAATCGGTTTTGCCGATTGTTATTCCCCCTGCAGCTGTTCCTAAAAGTGACTGAGAAAAGGGATGGATATCTTTTTTAATATAAGATTGAGGATAACTAATAAATGAAATAATCAGAATTAACCCCGCCAACAGTTTCAGTCTGCCCATTTTACACCATAATATTTTTTACAATAACTCAACTAGATTTACTTCCCCTTAGAAATCACATTATTCTTATTTGCAATATTCTACTTTTTTGTGAATAAATAAAGTATCTAATTAAAATACTACTCTTTAAATTCCCGTTTAATCCACTATTCTAAATTCAACTCTTCTGTTGAATGCACGGTTTATCGGTGAATCATTTTCACGTACAGGCCGCTTCTCGCCGAAAGCCTCCTTGGTGATACGATCCTTACTTATACCATGAGAAACCAGGTAGTCGTAAACCGAATTAACTCTTCTTTCAGATAACTTAATGTTATACTCATCTGACCCGAAGCTGTCAGTGTGTCCTGATATAACTACTTTCATATCAGGATATTCCTTCAACACATCAAGCGCATGTTCAAGTATGGGGTAGGATTCCACCCGGATATTCGACTTATCGAAATCAAAGTTAACATTAAACAGCATAGGTTTCGTTTTGAATATAGTGTCTTTTTCAACTTCAACTTTTGGTACTTCTTTGTAGATAGTATCGATTTGGATAATCTCTCTTATACCTTCCGGACATTTTTTGCAGATGGTAGAAGGTTCACCCTGTGAGAACTGCCATAATACACCCAGTTCAAATGTCATATATGTATCGCCGTTCCCCCCGAGTATACCTTTATCCTGTTGATTAACACTGTAATTCCCATCCAGCTTATTATGTGAAACTGTATGATAATTCATTTCCGTTTTAAGCTTCCATTCATCGGACATATTCCAGAAAGCACCGAGTCCAAGGTTTACTTCATAACCAGCCACAAAGTCGTTCAATTCGGAATTAAAAGAGTTCTTCGATTTTGAGCCGATAAATCCCCCACCAGCAAGAATAAAAGGGGTAAGATTTTCACACGGTAAAATGGTATATAACATGTCCAGATCAGCGGTAAAGGCATTCACCTTTTGAAGGTTAGATATATTTTCCTTGTAATAATAAGATTCCAGATGATAGATCCCCCCTTTTAATCTCAGTGAGATATATTCTGAAAAGTTTCTTTGAGCAGATAGATATCCACCAAAGTTCGTATTACCTGAATAACCATCGCCGGATACACTTACAAATCTTGGGTATGCTGCTCCAAAACCCAAACTCCAGCCGCTGCTTGTCGGCTGGGCATAATTTTCATTAAATGATAAAGCAGTAAATAAGAGAATAAACAGAAGTATAGAGGATTTCATCAAAGTTGCCTTTTGTAAAAGAGGAATAACAATATTTTATTTACCATTTGTGAATGGTTTTTTACAAGATATGTGCCATAACGAAACAGGGCGAACTATGTTTAATTACTTGATATTTGCTTGTTAAATAAAGGTTAAAAGGCACTTATCGGAGATTCCGCTTAAAGGATATTCTCAAATTGAAACTTCTACTTAAATAAATAGACATTTTTACTTTACCAAAAGCATTTTGCGGATTTGTGAATAGTTCCCTGAGGTGAGCCTGTAAAAATATATTCCGCTGGGTAGCGATGAACCGTCAAAGTTTACTTCGTAATTACCTGCGCTCATTTCGCTGTTAATCAGCACACTGATCTCTTTTCCAAGGACATCATACAATGCCAGAGATGTTTTTTGATCATGAGGAAGGGTAAACCTTATTTTTGTAGATGGATTAAACGGATTTGGGTAATTCTGAGCAAGACTGAAATCCAGACTGGAAATTTTCTGACCATCATTACCGGTGATATTAAAATGTATTTCTTTACTTTTCATTATAACCGGATCTTTATCCGCGGCTTCGTACATCCGGTTAAACCTGTTAATATCTAAAGAATTCATCTCTCCCAGGTATTCAGCAACTTCCGGTTTCAGCGTTTGATAGCATACCTCAGCTGAAATATTCATCTCCGATAAATTATTAACCGGTATCCTGTACTTAATTACATCTGTACCTGTGCCTTCATTTCCGTTAGCTTTGTTAAAATCAGGATCATTCAGAGCATAACCGTATACAGCGGTGGTGTCATAACTAATATGTGAAGATTTGAATCCCAGGGGAGGTATCCTGTTATCTTTAATAAAAGTTGATGCCCGCAGCAAAGTATTGGTCACATTTCCGTTTATATCGATCGGCACTGCTTCATATATCTGAACTTCATCTTCCCGGTCTATTACATTATAATGCCTTTCAAATGGAAGATCCATCCCGTTTATCCTGCCTTCGCTATCCCAGCTTCCCGACTCGAAAACTGTATTATTATCCGCATCGGCTGCCCTGAGATGAATCCACATTCTCCTTAACGGAATCCCTGTCGGCAACTTGTGGCCTGTTATGTTTTGCAGCTTTACGCTTATTGTCAGACGAATCATTTTCCTGTTCCGCTTCCATATAAAGATTAAGAGAAAGATCTTTAAGGTTTCTTTCAGCAAAAGCCAGCGTAGTATCGAAATGACTGGTTTCTGCTGTTACCTGCAATGTATCAGGATAATCCCGCAGCATTTTCAAAATAAAAATATTTCCGCCGACAAAGGTTTCTTTCCAGAATGGCGACCTGTGTGTAGTATCCGACTCAGGAATCGTGGCAATATCAATAGGATCGAAAATCTTTGGCGAATGGCAGCTTTGACAGGTTACCTGCTGGGCAGGGTAGATGCTGTTCTTCCACTCCAGGTATGGGGTCTGTTCGGGAAAATCTCCTACTATATTACCCTGTTCATCAAGAGTGGGTGTAAACAATGTATGACAGGTTGCGCATAAATCTGAAGTCAGTGATTTCGGCTCATAAGTAGGAGTATATCCGATGAACTGCTGCATAAAAAAAGTATCGGGATATTCATACGGGCCGTAAACAAGACTATCGTCCGTAATAATATAATTTCCTGAATAAGATGACTGTTGTCCGAAGTTTGAAGGGTTTATCTGATGGCAGACAGTACAGCTTACCCCGTCATTCGCCAGCGGGTCCAATCTAAGTTCAGCCATTGTATATTTAGTATGCCCGTCATATACAGCCTGTGTGTAACCCATAGGTGCGTGGCATTTGGTGCAGAGTGTCTCAATCGTGTCCTGTAATGACGGAAATTCATTTACTTCTCCGGAAACCATCGCTCTCCACAGAGGATCCTTGCTGGAATTTGCCATCATGGTTGAACGCCAGTAAGTGGTGGGAGAAATATCCACGCCGTTTAGTGACAGGACATCCCCATTGCCCGTATGGCAGTCGGCACAATTTCCTGAACCTGAAAACAGGATAGAATTTTCGGTAGGAAGGGAATATTGTCCGAAAGCAGTCCCGATAGTAATTTGAATAAGGATCAGAAAGTAAAATTTTTTCATCAGCAGGTCAGGCAGTTGTTTAATTACCGGTAAAATATTTAAGTCTTATCAAAGATAACAGACAAATTTACATCAATTTGGATTTTTGTCGAAAAAACGACGACTGTTTCATTTTAATTACCCGCGTTTTTTAATAAGACACGCCATTTTTTTATCGGCATATTAATTGTGTCTCATTATCTGCAATTATTTAGATTTCCGGCAAAAGACGGCCATCCGGATGAAAGTGACGTCAAAAATGTCGGACAGTTTTTGTGTATACGATTAAAATACAATGTTAAATAAAACAGTTAATAATTAACAAAGAGAGGCAGCAGCAATGTCAATAGGAAAAATTGGTTTCCTCGAAACCTACGCACCGGATGATAATGGCGGTGTTATGGGTGCAATACTTGTCACCGATGCGGATACAAAACCGCTGGAATTCAGGGTAACAGCTCCGATAAAAACTACCAACTTCCAGAAAACTTTGTATGGAGACGTTCTCCTTGAGCACATCCTGGTAGAATTAATATCAGTTCCCTTGATAAATGCTTTGAATGAGGAGATTGATATCATACTGGTAAAAGACAATCTTTTCCTCGGAGCAAATAACAAGCAGGGCGTAAGAGTTGTCAGAGTTTCCGGGGATGATGATTCTAAAGGAAGCAAAGGTGCCCAGGAACTTAAGGCCTATAACGGCAGCGGAAAGATGTTCGTGGAAACTTCTAAGAAATATGAATCCGAACTGGGACAGATAAAAGACCTGTTAAATGAAGTTGCAGAAAACAGGAATCTTCTCGAACCCTTCGACCGCCTGAAACAGGCTTGCGAGCAGGTCCATTTACAGAAGACAAGTGACTAATGTACAGAGTCGTTAGGAAGAAGGTCGCCGAGTCAGTCAGTAAGCTTGAACATCCTGAGCATTACGACTGGAATAAATGGCTGAGAGAACCGGATACTGATGATTATTACATAGATAACATCTATACCTCGGTTCTTGATACGGATAACCTTAATGTCTGGCCTGAACTTCCATCAACCAGGGGTTACACTTTTGATCTCCCCAAAGTAAAATATTCAAAGGCTTTTAAGCAGCTTAATATCCAGAAACAGAAGACGAGCAAGATCTTCTTCAGCTTTCCCAAAACTTCTTTATCGCAAATAAAGGAAATTCTTCAAAAAGCAGATATTACATACTCACTATCCGTTTCGGATTCAGGTAAAGGTGCTATCTTCCGTTTAAGCGATGGTAAAGAAAAGGCTTCCGGTCCTGGTTCTGAGATACTTATCCGCGAATTTTACCTGCTTATCCCTAGGCTTTTCAATTTTCCTATGCTGGTGCCCGGAGAGAAAGTATATTCAATTACCGTAGGACTTAACGATGAGGTTAAAGTTCTGGATCTTCTTTCCAACCTAAAAACAGAAGTAATGAACGTAGAACTTCTGAATTCTGATAATATCATAGATCCATTGAACACGGCTGAAAGCAGGGAAATTGAATTCCAGCCTCTGCAGAAATCAAATTCGGTAAAAAAGGTTGAGGTAATGCAGCTGGAAAAACTCCTTGGTTCTATTAAGGATCAGAAGAAATTGACCAATAAAATCGATTTTGATCTTATTACTGCCGGAGATAAACCTTCTGATGTTAAGATCCCATCAACCATAAAAAACAAGCTGAAAATACTATCGGTTAAAAACATCAGGATTTCTTCTCCTAAGGTTAAGCAGGGAATAAAGATTACCGATAAAATCCTGTCTGAGGTGAACAGTTTTTCTTTCAGCGGCAAACAGGATGTTATTGATGAAAGTAAAGATTTGCTCTCCAGGGATCTCGAGGTAATTCTTCAGCCCATAATTACTTTCAGTAAAGAGGAAAAGGCAGGCATATACGATTTCCTTTACGAGTATCAGAAACCCGCTGCAGATTTCCTGTCGGAAAAGGATAAGGCTCTCCTCAATGATGAACTTGGTGCGGGAAAAACACTCGAAGTTATTGGTGCCCTGAAAATTCTCTTCAGAAGGAAAGATATATCTAATGCGGTAATAGTTTGTCGCAGCGAAGATATAGGATGGCCTAAACGCCCTCAGTTGTTAAGCTCTACAAAACTCAACGGATGGTTTGATCACCTGCAGAAATTCTCTCCCTCCATTACAGCAAGTATTATCCACGATAATACTGAATATGAATGGAAGGAACCTTCGGCTGTTAAAATCATAGACCACAAACTGTTCAGTGAGGCGATTGAGAAAAAGTTCATATCACTGAATGAACTGAATCGCAGAAGCTGCCTTGTCATCGATGAATTGGAGGATTTTCCCGAAATCGTACTGGAACCTGCACCAAAATTCCTGTGGATGATAAGCGGACGGCCGGCTGATAAGTTGAAAGATAAAATAGTTCAGATAACTAACACTGAAGAACCTGTTGACAGTTTTGGCAGAACGCGGAAGGAAATTTCAGAATCATTCACGAAGAATATTAAACAGGATTACTGGGTTGAAATGGATCCTGAACAAAAACTGGAATATGAAAAAGCCCTGGAATCAGGAAGAGAAAAAATATACGATCTGGTACAGGCAGGTAATCCGTTCCTGGTTCAGTCCAATGTTTTCACTTTAATCCATCAGCTGACTCAGATCGGTAACTTTTACGGTAAAAAAGAATCAAGTGCTAAGTCAGAACTTCTGCTGCACCAGGTTAAAAACATTCAGCAGAGCGGAAAGAAAGTAATGGTCTACTCACAGTATGACCGTCAGGGTACACAAAGACTGGAAAAGTTATTTTCTAAAAACGGTATAAAGTACGTTGTCTACCAAACCGGCATTTCTCTTAAGGAGATGGAAGATGCTGTAAGGAAATTTACCAAAGATAAATCAGTTACGGTTTTCCTTGCTGGTATGAAGGCGCTAAACGCTAAACTGAATCTGGGTAATGTAGATTACCTCATTCATTTCGATCAATGGTGGAGCCCTGTAACCACCTGGCAGTCAGAGGATAAATTAAATTCTACTGAGAATGCTGCTTCGAGTCAGAATATATATAATTACTTTGTTAAGAACAGTATTGATGAGAAAATTCAGCTGAAGCTTATAGAGAAGGGACTGGATAACAAAAATATGTTCGATCTTCTCAGTTCCGAAGGAATGTATGCGTTATTCACCAATGAGGACTGGCTGGAGGTTCTTGAACTGGTCGAACCAAAAGATCCTTCTTCGGTTGAGGCTATGAAAAAAGAGCACCTCGACTATATTACTAAACTGACTACCGATGATTTTTCGCATAAGGTTAAGGCTCTGCTGGGAAGAATCGGATATAAAAATGTCAGCTTTAGAACAGCTTCCAATCCTGATGAAATGCGTTTATATGCATCTACAATTAAAAATTCGATCGAAGTTAAAGCTGCCGTTCAATGCCTTAATACAAAAGTTGTAACAAGACAAGCTGTTAAAGAATTTTCAGAATCACTTGTATCAAACACCGAAAAAATATTCGTATTCACCACGGGTGAATTTGATGGAAAACTGACAAAAAATCCCGGTGATGAAAGACTTGTGTTCATCAACAAACACCAGGCTGCAGAATACTTCTATTTGTTTAACCTGGTCTAAGGTTATCGGCCTCACCCATTTACCTGCCTTTTATTTTCTGTTCCTCTAATCACAAACACTTATTCTTTTCTTTATTTATTGATAATAAAGGAATGAATAATATCGAGAGATGATTTAATCATTGAGGAAACCAAGATATGAGCAGGATAGAATTAAAAGAAAATGAGACAGATAATATCATAAGTTATATTGAACATTTTTCAACGGACTTAAATAACTATAATGACCTTGAACCCTTACTTGAGAGAGTGGGTAATGCGCATTTCGTGCTGATGGGTGAGGCTTCTCATGGTACGCATGAATATTATACATGGAGAACGAAAATATCAAAAAGACTGATTAATGAGAAGGGTTTTAATTTTATTGCAGTTGAGGGGGACTGGCCCGACTGTTATACAATGAACCGTTATATAAAGAATTACGAAAAATCTGAAAAGACAGCCTCGGAGCTGTTATACCAGTTTGAAAGGTGGCCTTCCTGGATGTGGGCCAACTGGGAAGTTGTTGCTCTCCTGGAATGGTTGAGAAATTATAACTCCGGCCGTCAGAAGAAAGTTGGATTTTACGGACTGGATGTTTACAGTCTGTGGGAATCAATGCAGGTAATAATCAGCTACCTGGAGAACAGCTATCCGGAAGCCGCGGCTCTAGCTAAAGACGCATATAAATGTTTTGAGCCGTACGGTGAAAATGTAGAGAACTATGCTGTTAAATCCCGGCTGGTTCCTGAAAGCTGTGAAGAGGAAGTAGTTAAGCTTCTCACAGATGTCAGAAGAAAAATTGAATCATTTAACACCGATCCTGAGGGTGGACTGAATGCAGAACAGAATGCTGCGGTAATGGTTAATGCCGAAAAATATTACCGTGCGATGATAAGCAGTGGTCCTGATTCATGGAATATCCGCGATTACCATATGGCTGATACTCTGGACCGTCTTAGAGCTTACCACGGCAAAAATGCAAAATGCATTATATGGGCTCATAATACGCATATCGGGGACGCCCGGGCTACAGACATGGGAAAGGCAGGTATGAAAAACCTTGGTCAGATAGTTCGGGAAAGGCACGGTGAAAATGATACGGTTCTTATCGGGTTCGGTTCTTATCAGGGAAATGTTATAGCCGGCGAACAATGGGGAGCCCCAATGAAAGTAATGGACGTTCCTATTGCAAAACAAAACAGCTGGGAAGATGTTTTTCACAGATCAAGTGAGCATAACAGGATGCTGATAACTAATAAACTTGAAGATAAAGAAGAAATGTACAGGTTAAGAGAGCATAGGGCAATTGGCGTTGTATATAATCCATCTCATGAACGTAACGGAAATTATGTGCCCACAGTTCTACCGGATAGATATGACGCATTTATCTACCTGGATGAGACAAATGCACTTCACCCGCTGGAGGAAACACCGGGCGAAACACTACATACACCGGATACTTACCCGTGGGGAATTTGATTTTTGAACAAATTCAGGAGGCTAAAATGTTGACTTTTCAGGATGAAGAAATATCAAAAGGTGAAAAAAAGATTGCAGCGTGGAGAACAAAATTTGTAGGACTTCAGGGACGTCTTAATAATTCATCAGATAATATTTTTAATCAGTTTGAAGATATGATGCTGAAACTGGATGAAATGAAGATAAAGGTTGAGGAATTAAAAAATCCCGGCAGCGTTAACTTCGAAACAATAAGAGATCAGATAAATAAAATTGATGTCCTGATAGAAGAGGAATACGAGAGACTACAAAGAAAGTTATATTCATAGAGAAAGAAATAAAACATGGAAAATGATAAGAAGTATATCCGCTGGTTCGATAATCTGAATAATGACGAAAAGAAGATAATTTATTCTAGAGGGGATTCTGGTAATACAATACATGAAGAAGAAGTTGTTCAATAATTACAGGATTACTTATGTCAATTGAAAAAATTCCCGTTAATGAGTGGCAGAATTATATAGACCGGTTCAACCGGCTTCACAGGCAATGGTTATTTTCACTTGAAGAAATAGAACACGACGGCACGAAAAAAAATTTCAGGGATGAACTTAATCTCAAAGAAGTTGCACTAGATATGGAAGAAGGAGAAAATAATAACCGTTTCTTTATAGTGGGTGAACATAAAGGTGACGAAGTGAATCACTATGTTGAAAAAGTTAAGAACATTTCAGTTCGTAAAAACGATGAAGGAGCGGAGAAAGTTTTGTATATAGAATCAGAATCAGGTGATACGACTGAGATTAAATTCCGTTCGGCAGTGAAACCTGAAAATCTTGATGGGATAGTCTGATTTACTATTCTCTTTTGGAATTTTCATATTCATCCGAACCCGGAACTGGTTTATGCTTTATCGTTATGGTAGTGTAAAGTATATAAATGACGACCAGGTTAATAATTATAAATATTACCGGTAAAATTCCGGGGTGCTTTGCAAGGTCGTAGATTTCATACGGCAGGTATATAAGAGAAGAGATCAACCCTATCCATTTGGCCCAGTTTGCCTGCCGCCATAATCCATAACCTTCTGCAAATCTTAAAGATGAATAAAGAATAGCAAAGGAAGCAATTATTATCAGCATCGAGTCCCGCGGGTTGGTGATTGCCGCGTATATACTGCTGGTAATTTTTCCTTGTGGACTGTAATTGAACTGACTGACAAAATACTCAAACTTTTCCTGAATCTTATTATTTAAAAGACTGAGCACTCCAAATCCTGCCGTCAACACAAGTACTCCTTTGGAAAACTCAAAAACTGCTATGGTTTTAAGTGACTTTTCTGTTTTGAATAAATTTCTCAACGGATTAAACCTATAACTATAGTTATAAAGTTAATAAAAAGGAGAGGCAGAGAAAGTGACGCGGCAAAATGATACCCGGGGAAGGTATTATTCAAAATACCTTCCCGGGGAATATTTCTATTTAGATAAGATCATTTTTTTAACTGAACTGAAGGTACCGGCTGTAAGCTTGTAAATATATATTCCGCTTGCAAGTTTACTGCCGTCAAAGGAAACAGAATAGCTGCCGGGTTCCTTTACCTCATTTACAATCGAGGCCGCTTCACTTCCCAGAACGTCATATACTTTAAGAGTTACAAGTTCAGTCTTGCCCACAGTGAAATTTATCCTCGTTTCGGGATTGAAAGGATTAGGATAGTTCTGTGCAAGTGAGAAACTGAAGACAGGGGAAAAAGTGACTTCTACTGGATTGTATAACTTGTATGAGCCGTCGAAATCAATTTGTTTAAGCCTGTAATATGATTTGCCCCGAACCGGTTGATTATCCGTAAATGAAAAATCTGATTTTTCACTGGAAGTACCATTTCCTTTAACAAATCCGAGTACAGCCCAGTTACCTGTACCTTCTGTCTTTCTTTGAACTTCAAAACCTTTATTGTTCAATTCAGAAGCTGTCTGCCAGTTGAGGATTACGTCCGCATCGGCAGCTGCAGCACTGAAAGAAACAAGTTCAACAGGAACTGCACTGAATACTTTAACTACAATGTTATCAACGTAAAATCCATCTGCCGTTATTGAACCGTCGGAGATAAGGTGATAGCGTAATTTTATCTGATTGCTGGCATAATCGCTGATATCAATTATTTCGTGAACCCAGGTTAACTGGGTGCCGTCATAAAGCGGTTCTCCGTTAGGCTGGAAAGAACCTGTTCCGGGGTTAGTAAACTGACCCTGAAGAGGTGTCCAGCTGCTCCCATTATTCGTAGATATTAAAACCTGTGCATAATCCCAGTCGTTTTCTATTGCCCACTGAGCGTCATACTCAAGTGTTGCGCCGAGGGAACCGGTGAGATCCAGGGTGTTTACAGTAGTTATTCCCGAATTAGAATTGCTAACGTAATTACCTGAGGGCGAATCGGTGATAGAGTAGGGAGCAGATACATATTTAGAAGCTGTAGTACCCCACGTACCCGCGGCAGTCCACTTGTCCATATTCATAACGGTATCTTCAAAGGCCACAGTTTGAGGTGCCACGAAGAACTGGAAGAATTCCGGAGGTGGAATATTTCCCGGAGGATTAAACCCGCCGCCGCCTGCCGGCAGCGTGGTTACAACTGAAGCATTTTCATCCTGTGCGGCAATATAATATTGTACGATAGTGCCGAGCTCCTGCCCGGGAATGGTAAATGTGTATGTATAATCGCCGCGCAGAGGCGTGCCTTCCACTTCATTAAAGCTGCCGAAGCCCCCGCCGGTACTTGTTCTGTAGTATAATCTTGGACCTGCGGTGCCGGTGGCAAGGTTAAGTCCTGTGCTGAAGTCCGCCGTCAGTAAGAGATTACCGGTATAGTCGACAGAAGCAAAAGGTGTGTGTATTATCTGCAGGTTGAGGTTTAATGCATAGGAAGCAATTGTTGCAAAGGCAAGCTGTGCTGATCTCTTAAAGTAAGGAACATTATAATGCACCAGCAGATCATTTGTAGTATGATAATAAGCATTAAAATCATAATCATCTTCGATGAGCAGTACTGCTGAGTATCCGTTTTCAATGAACGAAGCATGATCGCTGTAAGGCTCTGAGGATAAACTTCAACAATATCCATTCCTATATTGTACTGGTTGTTAAGTTCTACCATTTTATCGTATATATCGTGAGTTATGCCCACATCAGCTGTGTGAATATTACAAACATTATCATTGTTCGAATCCCAGGCGATCATATCCATATTAACCACGCCCATAATTGAATCGCCCGCCTGGGCGGCCTGTGTAGCGTAGTAATCGCTTCCAACGAGGCCCTGTTCTTCCTCATCCCATACAGCAAAAATAAGAGTGTATGGAAATGTATATTGTGAAAGGACTCTCGCTGCTTCAATAACGGCTGCTGTTCCGCTTCCGTTATCATCTGCACCCGGGGCTATTGTACCGGAAGGCATATCGTCATAATGAGCGCAAATGATGAACTTCTTATTCGGATAGTCGGTTCCTGTTATAACTCCATAAACGTTTCTCCCTGTTGAACTGAACTGCTGATCATAGGAGGGGATTCCATAGCTCTGGAATTTCTGTTTGATAAAATCAGCGGCAATGTTATTACCAGGCTGATATTTGTTCCTGGAAAGAATCGTTTGTGTTGTTCCATTCACAACTACAGTTTCCTCTCCCGACAACTGGGCGACAAAATGAGTGAGTGAATCACTATTAGTGTTATCTATAATCTGCTGAATAACAGATGTCTGAGAGAACAGAAAAGCTTGAAAAGAAAATAGAATTGCGCACAAAAAAAGTAACTTTGTTTTCATATAACTCCCCAGAATTATTCAATGAAAAGGTTATGTGTTTACTAACTTAAGAAAAAAATTATCCAGATATAAGAATTTATTCAGATACTGCTGATCAGAGCGATAATACTCAGTTTTTAAATTCCTCTTCCTGGTAGATAATATTATACTTATTTATCAGTCTGTGGATTGATCTCCTGTCCAGTCCGCATACCTCTGCTGTCTTCGTTATATTGCCATTATTCTTTTTCAGATGATGTGTCAGGTATTCGATCTCAAATTTTTCCAATAATTTTTCTTTAGCTTCTTTGTATGGGGGACTAAGGAGCGAACTGTCGGCATCACTCTCCTCCCTGGAGGCAGGTATCGGAAGATCAGCCCTTTCAACAATTCCATTTGAGCTGAGGAAATATGCACGCCCTACCAGGTTCTGTACTTCTCTCACATTCCCGGGCCAGTAATAATATTTAAGAGCGGTTTCTGCTTCTTTGGAAATGACGGGTACAGGTTTATCGTCCCGCGAACAGAGGTCGGCCAGGAAATGTTTTGCTAGCAGCAGGATATCCTCTTTTCTTTCTCTTAAAGGAGGAACATCTATCCTGATAGTATTAAGCCGGTAATACAGATCTTCCCGGAATCTTTTTTCGGCGACTTCCTTCTCAAGGTTCTTGTTTGTAGCAGCAATAATTCGAACGTCTATCTCGATTTCATTACTTGCCCCTACTCTGCGGATCTTTCTTTCCTCGAGCATTCGCAGGAGTTTGATCTGCAGGGATAAACTCATCTCACCGATCTCATCGAAGAAAAATGTTCCCTGGTTTGCGAATTCAAGAAGTCCCGGCTTGGTCTTAACAGCCCCGGTGAAAGCTCCTCTTTCATGACCAAACAACTCACTTTCAAAAAGATGTTCCGGCAGCGCACCGCAATTTACCGGGACAAATGGATTCTTATTCCTCCGGCTCAGAGTATGAATTGCCCTGGCAATCAGCTCCTTACCTGTGCCGCTTTCACCTGTTATTAGTACGTTCATATTTCCGGCGGCAATCTTTTTTACGTACCCAATGATATGCTGCATCTTACTGCTCTTATAGAGGAGTCCGGGAATTTCCGACCTTATTTCTTCTTCTTTTAAATCCCCTTCCTGTGAACCATTAAGCAAAGCACGTTCAACAGAATCAAACAACTTCCTTGAGGTAAATGGTTTCTCAAGGAAATCAAATGCACCGTTCCGCATCGCATCAACACTTGTTTCTATTGTTCCATAGCCGGAGATCATTATTATTTTTGATTCGGGGAAATTTTCCAGGGCCGTTTTCAGTATATCAAGACCGGAATTCTCTCTCATTTTAAGGTCAGTAATTATAAGATTAAAGTTTTCTGCGGCCACTGTATCAAGAGCTTTATGATAGTCGTCAATCAGCCTGATATCGTAATCCTGGTTCCTTGAAAGCAGTTTGTTGAGACTATTAAGCATTTCCTGTTCATCATCGATAATTAATATCTTTTTCATTATTAATCACTCTTTCCGTTAAACTTAATTCTGAAAGTAGTTCCTTTGCCTTCATCGCTGATGACCGTTATATCAGCATTATGATTTTTGCAAATGTTTTTAACAATATAAAGACCCAGTCCTGAGCCTTTGCCCCCTGCCTTTGTAGTAAAGAAAGGAGAGAAAATCTGGTCTTTGATGGTTTCTTCTATCCCGCTTCCACTGTCTTCAACCGAAAGCACAAAGGATGAATTTTCAGATGTAAGTGAGATTAAAAGCTTTCCTTCATTGTCCATCGCATCGAGTGAATTCAGCACAAGGTTTGTTAGAGCCTGTTCTAACTGAAGGGCATCTCCTTTTATAACAGCTTTTTGCTGCATTAAAGACTTTGATAATTCAACATTTCTTTTCTTCAGAATTGGTCTTAAGGTAGTCAGAGTGTTTTCAACAACTTCGGAAAGGTTAATCTCCCCAAAATTCTTTTCAGTTTTTTTACTGTGCTGAAGCACATTTCTTGTTATTTCCGATATTTTTTCTGTCTGACTTAGTATTACGCTGATATCGTCTGAATAACCTGCCATTTTATTATTCTGCTCGGCCTCAAAGGAAAGGTAATCAGCACGTGACATAATTATCGCAGTGTGGTTATTTATTTCGTGTGCAGTTTCTGAGGTTAGCTCTCCCAGTGTAATCAGTCTGTCTGCATGCTGAAGCTGTTCAAAATGGAGTTTATTTATCTCCTCCTGTGAATCACGCAGCCTGTCAACCATAAGATTAAAGTTGCGGTTAACGGTTCCGAATTCATCTTCCCTTTCTAAAGCAAGATGAGCCGATAAGTTACCGCTCTTTACCTCTCTCATCGCATAAATCAGTTTCTGGAGAGGTTTGTTAATAAACGACTGAAAAATGAAATAAAAACCGGCTGTGATAATCAGCAATACGGCAATTCCAAGAAAAATCATGTGCCTCGTTCCTGTATAGAACTTCGTTTCAGCCGGGGTAAGATTTGCTCCAACGTCCAGGTAGGCAATAATTTTTTGATTATGACAGTTCCGGCATTCCGGTTTATTTAATATAGGGGATAATGCGTGATATTCATTATTATTAAGAAGATTAATCCTGCCTGATGCAAGCGAATCAGGATTCAGATCGGGATGGATAGTCCGAAGCCCCCTGCCGATATCTTTCTTTGAGGAGGCATACTTTATTGTGCCGTCAGGGCTAATGATCCTGATATGGTCTATTCCCTTCCTGCCGCCAAGATCATTCACCATTGACTGGATATCTTTCTGGTTTCCCTGCAGCATCGCGTTATCAAGAGTATAGTTCATAAGGTTAAGAGTTGTCTCCAGCATCATTACCGAGCGCTGGTTAAAATTCTCACGGAACTGTGAGATAAGAAAAAATCCCGGGATGACCACACTCATAATAATCAGAACAAGGGCCAGGAAAATAAACTTGGTTTTTATGGATTTCATCTAAAATTTATCACCGATGCACGTAGTTTGAAATACAGGTCTATTTCGGTTATCTATTGAAAAATTAAACAGTAGTTATCGAATAAAACATCATAATGATAAACTGTGCCAGAATTCGAAATTGCATTTTTATTCGATTTTATAGGGACATAGATGTCACAGTGAGATATTTCTTTCTCAGTAAAGAGAAGTATTTCGCATATTAAGTAATTTATTTTAACTGAAAATGAACAAAAAACAGCGAAATTGGTAAATAGTGAAGGGGTCAGGGAAGAATCAATTTATTGTAGAAATGGCATACACATTGATATAGCGGGGTGATGAGAATTGTTACAATTAGCAATGATACCAGTCTAATAAAGTTGATTGACAAACCTGATGTCAAGGAACAAAATCAACTTCTCGTTTACAATAAAAGCAACGACCTGCTCGATGTAGTCTCATTTATCCATACAAATCATCCTTCGATACTGATCGTAGACGATGATTTCCTAAAACCCGATACAGCTCATCTGTTGAAAAATGTGAAGAAATTAAATCCCGATCTGGCAATTGTTTTTATAACCTCCGATCCCGGAATTGAACTGGGTAAGAAGGTGAGCCAGGTTGGAATTCACTTTTACGGCTTAAAGCCATTAAGTGATAATGAATTAGAAGATTCGATTCGTTCGATAACCAAACTAAAAACAACCTTAACTCAATATTAAACTAATGGGAGAAAAGTGATGAAAAAGACGTTGATACTGTTTATGATAGCTTTCAGCACAGTATTACTTTATTCACAGTCTGCCAAAGTTGTGACTTATGGAGTAGATCCCCGTCAGGCCGAAGAAGATAGCACAGATATCTTCGAACATCCTTACAATGGTCTGACTAATGTTGGTGAAAATACCCAGATGTATCTGGAAGCTATTTTAACCGACGCTACTCTTGATAATCCAACCTGGACTGTAATAGAACAACCAAATGGTTCCAATCCTGTATTCGGAGCCAGTGTTAATCTGTCCGACAACGAGCAGGTAATTGACTTCAAACCTGACTTATCAGGAACTTATAAAATCGTATTCTCAGACGGCAGCGTTTCTTCTGATCCGCTTGTTCTTAAAGTCGGATTATACCTCGGTTACCAGTATTCATATCCTGTACTGCCCGATCATGCATGCCAGGACTGCCATGCTGAAAAAACAGCTGAATGGGAACAAACAGGCCACTATTCAATTTTTGAAGAAGGTTTGAATGGTACATTAAGCAACCATTACGGACCAAGCTGTATTAAGTGTCATACTACAGGTTATGATGTTAATGCAGTTAACAATGGTTTTGACGATTTCGGCTTCGTATTTCCTGATACATTATTCCCGGGACAATACGAGAACATGGTTGCTCAGTATCCTGATGCTATGCTTCGTGCCCGTATACAGTGCGAAAGCTGCCACGGACCTGGAAGTATGCACGTAGGTGCTGCTAATGTAATGTCAATTACTCTTGACGTTCAGAACTGTGCTTACTGCCACGATGAAGGTACACACCATGTATTCCCGGCTCAATGGAGAGCTTCAGACCATGCTTTATTTGCCAAATCCGGAGGAGAGACAAGAGCTTCCTGTGCACAATGTCATGATGGTGCAGGATTTGTTGATTATATTAAAGCAGGAAAACAACCTCCTACAAGCGACTACGCTGAAGTTACTAAAATAACATGCGCAGTCTGCCACGATCCTCACAGTGTTGAGAATCCTCATCAGTTAAGAACAATGACTGCTACTTTATCAAATGGTTATGAAATTACAGGAGCTGGAAACGGCGCTATATGTATGAATTGCCACAAAGCACGCAGAGATGCCGTTGAATACACAAATGATTATCTTGATAATCTCAGCTCACACTATGGACCTCATCATGGTCCCCAGGGTGATTTATTAGTAGGTAAAAATGCTATAACATTCGGTCAGAACATTGAAAGTTCACCGCACTTAGCTGCTACAACAGACGCATGCGTTAGATGCCATATGTATCCAGCAAGTTCTGACGAAAATGGTAATGTAATCCTGGTAGGTTCACACTCATTCAATATGTCTCATGATGGCGTAGATAACGTTGCTGCATGCACAGACTGCCACGGTGACTTTGGTCCTGACTTCTCAGATAAGCTTTGCTATATAAACGGTACAGCTGATCTTGATGGCGATGGAGTTGCTAATGGTCTTCAGATAGAAATTGAAGGTCTGCTTGAACAGCTTCATAATTTACTGCCTCAGGATGAAGATGGTAATGTTTCCATCACAGATTCATCTGTAACTTTAGCCGAGGCTCAGGCTGCTTATAACTACTTTATGGTTGAAGATGATGGAAGTATGGGTGTACACAATCCAAGATATATATTCGGAATTCTCAAGGCTTCCATAGAAGCATTAGGCGGAGTAGTCGCTGTTGATTATGCTAAAAGCGATATGCCTGAAGATTTCGTGTTGTCACAGAACTATCCTAATCCGTTCAACCCGACAACTACTATTCAGTATCAGATACCGGAAGGTTCTAACGTAAAAGTAGTTGTTTATGACGCTCTTGGAAAACAGGTAGCTGTCCTGGTTAACGAATTTCAGGGTGCCGGTTCTTATAAAACAAACTTCAATGCTTCTAACCTTGCATCCGGAATTTATTTCTGCAGAATGGAAGCAGGAAGCTTTGTTAAAGTTAACAAGATGCTTTTACTCAAGTAATATAACTTGAAAATACCTCTGAACTAAGCATACTAAGGCTGCTCATTGAGCAGCCTTTTTTTATTCCTTCTCTTTATCCCGTTGTCAGTAATATGAATCACATAAACTCCGGTCAATTTTTATGAGATTTGCAGCACATTGCAGACATATTTGAAATCAATGGAGACAGGCGATGAAAAAAAAATTGTTACTGTTTATCTTTTTCCTTTCTTCACTACTCGTTTTTCCGCAAACCGCACATATTGACACATACGGACGCTCCCCCATACAGGTTGATGCCGATTCAACTGATATGTTCAATATTCCATACAACGGTTTAACAAACGTTGGTATTAACACACAAATGTATCTTGAGGTCAGCATGGATGGTGCGCACTTAGCCAGTCCTATGTGGAACGTTATTCAAAAACCCTCGGGATCAAATCCTCAGTTTGGAACAACAACAAATCTTACCGATTCAAACCAGGTGATAATATTTGTTCCGGATTCGACAGGAGAATATAAAATAAATTTTACCGACGGTTCTGTTGTCTCCGATACTTTAACAATTTATGCAGGTTTATACTTGGGTTATACCGGAGGCCAGTTATCCTGCGGAACCTGTCATGGTGCAAAGGTGGATGAATGGCAGCAGACCGGTCACTATAAAATATTTGAAGAAGGACTGAACGGCACTCTCAGCAGTCATTATGGCCCCAGCTGTATAAAATGTCATACAACGGGATATGATGAAAATGCTGCTAATGATGGTTTTGATGATTTCCCTTTTGTTTTTCCCGACACTCTTTATCCCGGTGTGTACGATCAGATGGTTGCCCAGTATCCTCTCGCTATGCAGCGCGGAAGAATTCAGTGTGAAAGCTGCCACGGTCCCGGAAGTGAACATTATGGTGCCGCTAATATAATGTCGGTTACGCTGGCAGTTGAGAACTGCGCATGGTGTCACGACGGCGGTCATCACGTATTTCCTTCTCAATGGAGAATCTCAAAACACGCAACATTTGAACATGGAATGACCAGGGCATCCTGTGCACAGTGTCATAACGGTGCCGGCTTTGTGGAATATATTGAATCGGGCAAGCAGCCTATTGCGCAGGATCTCGCAAAGGTTGTCCCGATAACCTGTGCTGTTTGCCACGACCCGCATAGTGTTGAGAATCCTCACCAGCTTAGAACAATGGATGTTACACTTTCTGATGGTGAAACTGTCGAAGGCGGGGGTAATGGTACAATTTGTATGAATTGTCATAAGGCAAGGCAGAATGCGGTTGAATATACAAACGACTACCTTAATAACTTAAGTACCCATTATGGACCGCATCATGGGCCGCAGGCAGATATCCTTTCAGCCAAGAATGCGGTTACTTTCGGACAGAATATTCCATCTTCGCCTCACCTTGCCGCTACCGGCGATGCCTGCGTTACCTGCCATATGTACCCAGGAACGCTTGATCCATACGGAGATATAATACTTGTGGGTTCACATACTTTCAGCATGTCACACGACAGCGTCGATAATGTCCAGGCCTGCTCTCCCTGTCATGGCAATATCGGTACCAGTTTCTCGGATAAGAAATACTATGTGAACGGGAATGCAGATCTTGATGGTGATGGTGTCGCTAACGGACTGCAGATTGAAGTGCAGGGACTGCTTAACCAGTTGAAATCAATGCTTCCACAGGATGGAAACGGTAATGTAACCGTAAATGATTCTTCGGTCACTCTTCCGCAGGCCCAGGCTGTCTACGATTATCTGATGGTATCAGAAGACAGAAGCTACGGTATTCATAATCCCGCTTTCGTGTATGGTATCCTTAAGGCTTCTATCGAAGCTCTCGGCGGAGTAGTGGCGGCAGGAAATGATAATAATCAGCTGCCTCACGACTTTGATCTTGCACAGAATTATCCTAATCCGTTTAACCCGACTACAACAATAGAGTATAAAGTACCGGAGGCTTCTAATGTGAAAATTATCGTTTATGATGCCCTCGGCAAGCAGGTTGATGTACTTGTAGACGGTTATCAGAATGCAGGGACTTACACATTGAATTTTGATGGTTCGAACCTTGCATCGGGAATTTACTTATGCAGAATGGAAGCGAGAAGGTTTTGTTAAAGTTAACAAGATGCTTTTGCTGAAATAATCCCGCTTTGAAAATGAGAAGAGGCTGTCTTAAATGAATAATCAGATTCCGAAATAAATTCGGAATGACACTTTTAAGACAACCTCTTCTTTTTCTTTTCACCACTTGTTAAAATGGACCCGTTCCGGTTTGTATCTCTCCGGCTGTGCAGGTGATTCACCGGGATAACCCATCACAACCATCGAAACAGGAACGATATTCTCCGGTAATTTAAAGAGTTCCTTTATTCCTGCCACAATCTCTTCAAACGGATAGATACCTACCCAAACTGCTCCCAGCCCGTAAGAATAAGCAGCCAGCAGTAAATTTTCTGTAGCTGCCGAAATATCCTGTATCAGCAGACCTATGTTTTCTTCAAGCTTTCTGTCGCCGCATAAAATAACAGCATGCGACGCTTCTTTTATCATTTCGGCATGAGAGGCGGCTTTGAGGATATCATCAAACTGCTCCTTATTATCAGCCACAATAAAGTGCCAGGGCTGGTAATCGAAGGCTGAAGGTGAATACATTGCATAATTTATGAGTTCTTTGATAAGTTCCCCGGGAATCTTTTTATCCTGGAATTTTCTTATGCTTCTGCGTGTTTTAATTGCTTCTAAGGCTTCCATGTTTCTCCCCGAATTCAAATTGAATATTTAGTACACTTCAAATATAACAATCATTAATCATTGATTTTTAATTCAGAACAGAATAAATTCTTGTTATAAGCAAATATCATTTCTTCCTGTGCTGTTATTATCCATTTAATTTACCGGGGAGGGTATCATGGATAAAAAACAAATTATATTTGAAGACCTGCTCAAACAATTAATAGAGTGGAATGAAAAATACTGCGATCTTGATTCCAGGTTGTCTTCAATACATTCTTTAATAAAAACAAATTACAGAGAAGATGTTGAAATCCTCCATCCTGAAATAAAGCTGGTTGAAACGAGAATGGCAGAGCTACGTGAATCAGGGGAGGAAGTCCGTGATGAACTGATTCACGGACTCAAAAAAGCAATTAAGGATCTGAGAGAAGCTTATGTTAAAGCCTCATTCTACAGCAGCAGACAACAGGAAAATATCATAGCCTGATCAGATCAGTAAATGGCGTCACCGACAGCTTTTTTAAGCTGGTAGGAACTTAAAATACTCCTATACAGGTCCTGCAGGTAAAAGAATCTTGCTTCAGCAAGAGATGTTTCAGCATCAAGAAGATCCAGATTGGTTCCGACCCCGCTCTTATAGCGGCTTTCTGCCCTCTGTACAGTCTGTTCAGCAAATTTAACCTGGGTTAATGTTGTTTTTAGCTGTTCAAGATTTGAATTAAGACCGGCTGCCGCCTGCTGAACATCGCTTATGATATTTCTTTTTATCGTTGTTATATTCAGCTCGGAAACATTGGTATTAACTTTAGCTTCGCTTTCCTTATACCTTGTCATAAATCCGTTAAATATCGGGACTCTTACCGATACGGCAGCTGCCCAGTTTCCTCTAAGTGCATCAAGATTTGGTTCATAGCCGTTTTTAAGCCCATAGCTCAGCGTAGCATTCAGACTTGGCATATCCCCCAGACCTGCCAGTTTCTCCTGAAGGTGAGACGTGTTCAATTGATCTTCGGCTAGTAGCAGTTCCTGCCTTTTTTGAAATGCGGCATTGATCAGTGAATCCGTACTATTTGCAGCAGAGGGAGCGGAGAAATCTCCGGTCACTGTAAGGGAAGTATCCTGCTCTTTTCCCAGGAGTTGTTTAAGAGCTATTTTCTGCTGTTTCAATTGATTTTGTAATCCTATTTTTTCACTCTGCGCTTTCGAGATCCTTACCTGTGTACTTAACGCATCATAATCAGTTGCAGAACCGCTTTCTATTCTTTTTTTGGTAACCCCCAGATGGGCATTTAATGCTGCAATCTGTGTGTCCTTTACTGCAATGCTCTTCTCTAAAAATAATATTGAATAAAAGATCTGCAGCGTCTGGTAGGAAAGGTTGGACTTAACAAGTTCTATATTATCAGCCGCCGACCTTTTGTAAGAAGAAGCAACATCAACCGATGCACTGCGTCGTCCAAAATCGTACAGCTGCTCGTTAAGAACAACATTCAGATTATAGTTATTAGCCGGTGCGAGAACAAGTGCCTCACCTCCGAAACTAAAAGAGGGGAGAGGACCGATCCGTGTATACGAAGCCTGCCCCTCAATATTGGGATAGAAAAAGCTTTTCTGCTGCTCAATTCTGTAATCAACAGATTTCAGTTTTTCCTGCTGTTGTTTTATAAGCGGGTAATTATTTATTGTAAGCTGAATTGCTTCATCCAGCGTAAGAGGTTTTTCCGATTGAGCAAAGCCTGCTGCAGTAAGTAAAAAATATATAACTACTAAGGGAATAATATTAAAATATATTTTGTTCATTGAATTTCCTGTGTTCGAAATTATTCAGTTATCTCAATTTTTTGTCCATTTTTCTTTTTATGATACTTAAGAAAAAAGAGAGGTATAAAAATTAAGAGTGTAATAAGTGCACCCATTAAGAAGTCATCCGCTATACCTCTTACAAATGCCTGTGCGGAGATGTTCTGAAGTATAAGGCCTTTAGCCTTTGCCATAAGCTCAGGGCCTGAACCGCCCGATGACTGTTGTACAAAACCTCTGAGTCCGTAAAGAGTGTGCTGAAAAGCAGTAGATGACTGATCTGCTGACTGGCTGAACATAGCCGAATGAAAGATCACTCTTCTCGTCAGCAGTGTCCCAAGTATGGCTACTCCAAAACTTCCTCCTACCTGCCTTATCGTATTGAACAAACCGGTAGCCTGAGCCATTTTTTCCCGGGAAATATCATTTATGGCGATCGTACTTAATGGGATGAACATAAAACCGAGTCCGAACCCTCTTATGATCAGCGGAGTCATCAGCGTCCAGTACTCAGTATTAAGACTCAAATCCTTATAAAGGTACATACTAAAAAATGTTAATGTTATTCCAATAAAGATCGGGATTTTAGGATTAAGCTTGTCGGTCATCCAGCCCGCTACAGGTGACATTACCATCATAATAAGTCCCACCGGCAGGAACATGAGTCCGGTCTGAAATGCTGTATATCCCAGTGAATTCTGTAGATACAGCGGCAGCAGGAAAGAGTTTCCGAAGAAAGCCAGTCCGAATATAAACAGCATTATATTCGCCATTCCGAAGTTCCTGTTTTTAAGGATCCTCAGATCGATGATCGGGTGTTTTACCGTGAGCTCTGTTGTTAGGAAGATGACGAAACTAACAAATGAGATCCCAAAACAGGTCAGTATAAAATTCGATGTCCATCCGCCGGTATTCCATGAGGCATTGCCGTCCGAAAGCGCCAGCAAAAGGAAAACAAGAAATGAAGTCATTGAAACGAAACCCAGAAGATCAAATGACCTTGCGCTTTCTGTCTTATATTCTCTCAGGATTACAAAGGTTGCCAGCATAGCGAAAATCCCGATCGGCACGTTTACATCAAATATTGCATGCCAGCTGAATGTATCTATTAAATAGCCTCCGAGCAGAGGACCAAGTGAAACAGATGAAGAGGAAGCTATTCCCCAGAAACCCAGGGCCATTCCTCTTTTTTCAGGAGGAAATTCATGGGTTATGATCGACATACCTACAGGCATAATGAATCCTGCCCCGGCTCCCTGAATAATCCTGAACATTATCAGCATATTTTCATTGGAACTAAGAGAGCAGAAAAGCGATCCCGATGTAAACAGTAATAAACCCAGCAGATACGATTTCTTATGGCCCCAATGATCTGCTATCCATCCCGATGAAGGGAGAACTACCGCAAAAACAAGCAGATAGGCTGTCAGCACCCACTCGATCTTATCTACACTGGTACCGAAAGCCGACATCATTTTGGTCAGTCCAACATTCACAATGGTTGCATCGAGCACGGCCATAAACGTCCCGATCATAATATTAGCAAGGACGAACCACCGGTATGAGGGATGATCCTGTAGACCGATGCTTCCCGAATCATTTCTGAATCCACCGGCCATTATTTTGCCGCCTTAATTTTTACTTCAACCGACATCCCGGGAAGAAGTCTGAATTCTTTCTTGGACACACTCTCAGGATGTATTGAGATTTTTATTGGTATACGTTGTGTAATCTTTGTAAAGTTACCCGCCGCATTCGACGGAGGGATCAATGCAAACTGCGATGCAGTATTCGAACCGATCTGAAGTACGCTGCCTTCGAACTTATGATCCGGATATGAATCAACATCAATTTCAACATCGGCTCCTTCTTTAATGGAAGCAAGATCAGTCTCCTGGAAGTCAGCTGTAACCCAGATGCTGTCGAGGTTGTAGATTGAGAATATAGGCTGACCGGGCTGCACCACATCACCTTTCAGTACCCACCTTTTGGCGACCACACCGCTCATAGGAGAGTATATCTGGGTATTATTCAGCTGAGTGTTTATCACGTTAAGCTGAGCTTTGGCTGTTCCTATTTTGGTATTTGCAATATTGAATTCCGCCTTAGCGGCTTCAAGGGCACTCTGCGAATGTTCATACTGTTCTTTAGGAATAATATTTCCTTCAAACTGCTGTTTTGCTCTCTGAAAGTCCTGCTCAGCCTTATTAAGATTAACTTTTGCGAGCTGAATGTTATCGTTAGCCAGCTTAAGCGCATTTACTGCCTGTTCACGCTGGGCGATAAGGTCCGTGGAATCCAGGCGAACAAGCAGCTCTCCTTTTTGAACTTTATTGCCCTCGTCAGCATAAAGAGCAGTTACCCTGCCGAGCATTTTGGAAGCCAGCGATAATTTATCGCCGTCAATAAAAGCATCATCGGTAGAAACAAAACCCAGCTGTCCTTTATACCAGAACCAGAAGATGACACCCGCGATCACTATTATAAAGAAAGGTATCCATATTCTTTTCTGTTTAAATATCAAACCTGACTTTACCTTTTTTCCGTTCATGTCCCTGCCGTCTGCGGGTGTTTTCACGGTTCCCGTCTTTGGTTGTTCTGTTTCTGTGTTATCTGCCATTTAATTATTTTCTCCTGTTTTTAATTTCCTGTTATGCTTTAATACCTTTAATAAATATTTCAACGAAGAGCGACATCTCGGCACTCAGTTCGTCGTAATTTTCCTTTTCCATCCTGTTATCCTTAATGAATTTTATCATCCGCAGCCTTAATCCCTGCAGAAGGTGAAGGAAAGTTAAAGTTGTTTCGTGCTTTAGTCGGTGATCGAACTCTCCGTTCATTTTCCCCTCATCCAGAATTCTCTGCAAAAGCTGCAGTTCTTTTTTCTCAAAATCCTCGAATAATTCCTTAAACATAAGCTTAATATCCACAAAGGTATTCACATTAAGAGTGCTGAGGTTTACCAGTTCGTGAAAAAACTCCAGTCTCTTCTTTACATAATTTTTTAGTTTATTCTCGGCTGACATTTTACGGCAGAACAGCTTCTCTATTTCTTCCGCAAATAAATTCTGTTCTTTGTTGATTACTGATTTAAATAGCTCATCTTTTGTGGGGAAATAATAGTAGAGCGAAGCTTTTCCCATTCCCACATCGGAAGCTATTTCCTCCATTGTAACTTTTGAAAATCCATAGTGAGCAAACCGGTTCCTGGCGGCTTCGAGGATTTCCTTTTCTTTCAGGCTGTTATCGTTCATATTTCGACCATTTTACTTGAACAGTCGAAAACTTAAGGAAATATTTTATAACCGGCAAGTAATTACAATGGGCACTGTGAGTCAGGACAAATTAGACGATAATTGCCAGGTTTATTAACAGGATGCCTGATGTCTGAGAGGTCATTCCTTAAGTAAAATGGTATTTTGAGCGTATTCACAGCGTATTCACAGCGTATACGTATTCACAACGTTTTCAGAACGTTTTCAGAGCGTTTTCATATACTGTTAGAACCGTAGTAGTGTGCTACCGGGTCCAGGCAAAAGATCTCAGGTAGAAATGCCGTTGCTTCGTACTTCGGGCAGCCCGCAATACCATCTGAATATGTCTGCCCTTATCAATATATTTACCCATCATCATATTTTTTTCAGGAAAACTATGCCCCGTATTAAACGTGTAATATGGGACTGGAACGGGACGCTGTTCGGAATGCATACACATTGCGGGCGGTCACCAGGAAAAATTAATACTTGAAGCCTGCGACGTGCCTGTATATAATAATCTTAATGAAATACCTCCGGATGAAATCTTTTAATATAAGCTGTGATGTGCCTAAACCTATCATGCTGAACTGCTGGAAACATCACGCCGACTTTATTAAGTCAAGGATAAAAGAGTTTAAAGAAAATTCCCTGACCGATCCTGAGGATATCAGGAAAGAGATCCTTCCAATAGGCGGTTCTTTAATGGATCTGTATCTTGGGGAATTGACTCCTTATGAAATTGCCCGCTCAATAACGGCATATCTGGATTTGCGGAAGGTTACAGGCATCAGGAGTTACAGGGAATGGCTCGGCAGGGAGGGGAGGGACTTCCGGGAAGTTGAAATCCAAGATCATTCAGGATGGACTCTCCGCCTGGGAGAAAAAAAGGAAAGATACATACACATACATCCCTCCAGGTATTCACCTCACACAAAAAGAGTAAGGTCATCCTCATTAAAATCTGCCATACTCTTCTGTGCCCTGCACGATGGTGAAACCGAGAATATTCTGGCCGATATAAACCGGATCCGGAAGGAATTCCTCGATCTTCCCCCCTTAAAAAATCTAAAGTCGGGATCTGCACTTTTTGACCTCATAAAGACACTCAGTTGAACCTTCACAACAATATCATTTCAAAAAATACTATTCCCATTTCTGAAAAATAAAAGGGACTAACCGGTTCATATCGTTTGAAATTTTAAAATTTTAGGGAGATTTGCAGGGCACAATCATTGATAAAGTGGTGTGCTGAACAGTTTTAATGTATTGCAGCGACTGTTGAAAAACACAACAGTGCATCTGGTCACTTAATAATTAATTTATAAGTAAAAGAATCCCGGAGGCAAGTATATAAATGGATGCAGTTCTGCTCGCGCGTCTGCAGTTTGCACTTACAGTGGGGTTTCACTTCTTATTCCCGCCAATCACAATCGGATTATCGTGGCTTCTCGTAATAGTTGAGACGATCGGCTGGAGAAGAAAGAACGAGATTTATCAGCAAATAGGGAGATTTTTTGCCAAACTACTTGCCATTACCTTTGCTGTCGGTGTTGCTACCGGCATCGTGATGGAATTTCAGTTCGGCACTAACTGGTCAGAGTATTCAAAATTTGTAGGTGATATATTCGGTGCTCCTCTGGCAGCGGAAGGTGTTTTTGCCTTCTTCCTCGAATCAGGATTTTTAGGATTATACCTGTTCGGTAGAAACAGAGTATCAAAAGGAGTTCACTGGTTTTCAGCATTAATGGTTGCTGTTGGTTCAACAATTTCTGCTTTCTGGATCATTGTTGCCAATTCCTGGCAGCAGACTCCCGCAGGATTTATAGTCCAGAACGGCAGAGCCGAACTCACCAGCTTCGCTGATGCGGTTTTTAATCCCTCTACTCTTATAAGATTTTTTCACACTTTCGATGCAGCACTGATTGCCGGTGCTTTCTTTATGGCAGGTATCTCGGCCTGGTATCTTCTTAAAAAGAGAAATACTGATATTTTCAGGACTTCTCTGAAAACCGCAGTCATTTTTGGATTGGTAGTTTCTTTGCTGGAGCTTTTCCCATTCGGACACGAGCATGCAAAACAGGTTGCTCATACACAGCCGGAAAAGTTTGCCGCAATCGAAGGTCTTTACACCTCCGAAGAAGGTGCCCCTCTGGTAATGTTTGCCATTCCGACAACACCTCCTCCTCAGCTTCACGGTACAATTGAAATTCCCGGAATGCTGAGCTGGATGGCTTTCGGTAATGTTAACGCAACGATCCCCGGCATAAATGAATTCCCTAAAGAAAATCTTCCGCCGCTGTGGCTGACCTTCGTTTCATTCCACAATATGGTTGTCCTGGGAATGCTATTCATATTGATAATGCTGTGGGCAGTCTGGTCGCTTTACAGGAAGACGATCTGGGAGAATAAAAAGCTGCTTAAAGTTCTGCTGTGGGCAATACCGTTTCCTCTCATCGCCTGTCAGCTCGGCTGGATTACCGCGGAGGTTGGAAGGCAGCCATGGATCGTTTACAAACTTTTAAGAACAAGTGAAGCCGCATCTGTTACGGTTCCGGCCGGCAACATACTCTTTTCAATTATAATGTTCGGACTTATCTACATAATTCTCGGAATTTTATATATCTATCTGATCGTCAGGGAAGTTAAGCACGGACCGGTCCTTCTTCAAAATAATGAAGAAAAGGAGGTGATTGTATAATGGATCTGAATACAATCTGGTTTCTCCTGGTTGCAGTTTTACTTATCGGCTATGCGATCCTTGATGGATTCGATCTCGGAGTGGGTGTTCTTCATTTGTTTACAAAAAATGAAGAAGAAAAGAGAATAAATATAAATGCTATTGGTCCTGTATGGGACGGTAATGAAGTCTGGCTCTTAACAGGCGGCGGAGCACTTTTTGCCGCTTTTCCGGTTGTATACGCAACAGTATTCAGTGGTTTTTATATAGCCTTAATGCTTCTGCTGTTTGCACTGATCTTTCGCGCTGTTTCTTTTGAGTTCCGCGGTAAGGTTGAAAGCGCCGGATGGAAAAGAACATGGGATACGGCTTTCGGTTTGGGAAGCTTACTTCCTGCTGTATTATTCGGTGTTGCAATCGGAAATATATTGAGAGGTATCCCTCTTGATGAAAACGGATTATTCACTGGCAGCTTTTTTACTCTGCTTAATCCTTACTCAATCCTTGTGGGTGTTCTCAGTCTGGTACTCTTTACAATGCACGGCTCAATCTATATGACGATGAAATCCTCGGATAATCAGCTGGAAAGAATGAAGAATATTGCACCGCGTTTATGGATTGCCTTCGTCTCCCTGTACGTGCTTGCAACAATTTATACATTTTTTGAAGCGGGATATCTTTTTGAATCATTATTAAGTAATCCGCTTTTCTGGATCTTATTTATAGTAATGCTCGCTGCTGTTATTGATATCCCGGTTGCGTTAAAATCGGAGAAGTTCGGACGGGCATTCTTTGTTTCGTCATTAACAATTGCATGTATGATGGGACTGATGGCTGTAAGTCTGTTCCCCAGACTTGTCCCTTCACTCACTGATCTTGCATACAGTTTAACTATTTACAATGCCTCTTCAACCGAAAGGACATTGTTTACAATGCTTATAATAGCTCTTATCGGAATGCCTTTCGTAATTGGATATACAATTTTCATTTACCGGGCATTCAAAGGTAAAGTAGAGATAGGAGAACACAGCTACTAAAATGAACGTGATATTTTATAATAGAATAAAGAGAGAAAGATGTACAAAATAATTTCTGCCGGATTTATAGCTCCGGAAATCAAGAGATTCGAAATTGAAGCTCCCAAAATTGCTGTTAAAAGAAAAGCGGGACAATTTGTTATAATCAGGGTTAAGGACGGCGGCGAGAGGATACCTCTTACTATAGCCGATTCTGATCCTGAAAAAGGAACGATTACTATCATAGTTCAGGGAATCGGGAAAACGACAAAACTGCTTAACTCGCTTGAAGCAGGTGAGTATATTCAGGATGTTGTTGGTCCTCTCGGCAAACCCTCCCACATTGAGAACTTCGGTACTGCTGTAAGTATCGGCGGCGGAGTAGGTACTGCGATTGCCTATCCGACAGCCGTTGCATTAAAGAATGCAGGCAATCATACCATCTCAATCATTGGCGGACGTTCAAAGGAATTTGTCATCCTTGAAGATGAAATGCATAAAGTATGCGATGAGGTTTACCCGACAACTGACGACGGCAGCTACGGATTCCATGGTTTTGTAACTCAGAAACTGAAAGAATTAATTGATTCCGGAAAGAAGATTGATTTTGTGCTGGCGATCGGACCCATTCCGATGATGAAAGCAGTTGCTGAAACAACCAGACCATACGGTATAAAAACAGTCGTCAGTCTTAACCCTGTTATGGTTGACGGTACCGGTATGTGCGGCGGATGCAGAGCTACAGTGGATAATAAAACAGTCTTTGTATGTGTTGACGGACCGGAGTTCGATGCACACCTGGTGGATTTTGAAACTCTTACCAGGAGAAACAGAACATACGCTGAAGATGAGAAAGTGGCGCTGGATCATCTTTGTAATTATGACAAAGCTTTTAATGAAGGATTAAAAAAAGCTGAACTGGCAGAAAGCAGAACGGAGATATAATATGCAGGAAATATCAAGAAAAGACAGAATGAAGATCCAGAGGCAGCTGATGCCGGAACAGGATCCAAATGTAAGAAGCGGTAATTTTGAAGAAGTTAACCTCGGTTTTACAGAAGAGCTTGCGAAGATGGAAGCATTGCGGTGCATTCAATGTCCCAAGCCGGTATGCATTGAAGGGTGTCCCGTTCATGTTAAGATAGGTGATTTCATTTCTCTTGTTGCCGAAGGCGATTTTGCCGGAGCAGCAGCAAAGTTAAAGGAAGATAACCTTCTGCCGGCAGTGTGCGGAAGGGTTTGTCCCCAGGAAGAGCAGTGTGAAGCTAAATGTGTTGTAGGTAAAAAGAATGAGCCTGTTGCAATAGGCAGGCTGGAAAGATTTGTTGCCGACTATGAAAGAACCAACCTGGGTATCCGGACTCCTGATCTGAAACCTAAAACAGGTAAAAAAGTTGCAATTATAGGAAGCGGTCCCGCAGGATTAAGCTGTGCAGGTGATCTTGTACAGATGGGTCATGATGTAACAGTATTCGAAGCACTTCACGAATTAGGCGGCGTGCTTGTTTACGGTATTCCACAATTCCGTCTTCCGAAGGAAATAGTAAAAGCCGAAGTAGATGCAGTTAAGAAACCTGGGTGTCGATTTTCAGCCTAACACAGTAATTGGTTTCAGTGATACGATCGATGAGCTGTTATCTGAAGGTTATGATGCCTGCTTCGTTGCAGTAGGTGCGGGACTTCCGTACTTCCTCAACATCCCGGGCGAAAACCTGAACGGTGTTTATTCAGCTAACGAATTTCTTACCCGTGTCAACCTGATGAAAGCCTACCGCTTTCCTGAGTACGATACCCCCGTATTTCATGTGAAGGATAAAAATGTAGCTGTATTCGGCGGCGGTAATACTGCGATGGATGCTGTAAGGACGAGTAAACGTCTCGGTGCGAAAAATGCCTATATAATCTACCGTCGTTCCGATGCTGAAATGCCTGCAAGGAAAGAGGAAATCCATCACGCAAAAGAAGAGGGGATAGAGTTCATTTTTCTATCCAATCCTCTTGAATTTATCGGTGATGAAAAAGGATGGCTGAAAGCAGTAAGGTTGCAGAGAATGGAGCTTGGAGAACCCGATGCATCAGGCAGAAGAAGACCTGTTCCGATCAAAGGATCCGAATATACTCTGGATATAGATATGACTGTTGTGGCTATCGGAAACGGATCAAACCCGATCATTCAGAAAACAACTCCTGATATAGGCTACAATAAGTGGGGAAACATCCTGGTTGATAATAACACGATGAAGACCTCAAAGAAAGGTGTTTTCGCCGGCGGTGATATTGTTACCGGAGGAGCCACTGTAATTCTGGCAATGGGTGCCGGCCGCACCGCAGCAAAAGCGATCGACGATTATCTGAACACCGGTATCTGGGAAACCGAAGAACCGGTTGAGAATTAATTCTATCGAATTCAAAGTAAAGGGCAAACACATAAAAAGTTTGCCCTTTAACTTTTAATTTAACCCCTCTATGTCAGTAGAGTAAATATGAAGTCGCGATGCGGCTGAATCCGTACTCCCAATATTCTATTGTGATTTTATCCTGTTTATTACTTCTCTTACTAATGCTGCAGTTAAACCCCACAACACTCCCTCTTTCAGTTTATATGCATAAATCTTTCTTTTTCCTGCCCGCCAGGGACGGTTGTATTTATCAGGAAGCTCAAGTTCCTGCGAGGGGAGCAGCTGAACAACATTTCCCTTTTCATCTGTATAATGAGGATGAACCACAAGCTGGACGAAATATTCTTCGGGCGGATTATTTTCAAACCATGATACCGGCACAAGAAATACTTTCTCGACTTCCGATTTGTCGATATTCAGTTCATCTACACTTTTAATATCGAGATTCCCTATGCAGGAGTCTACTGTCACCCCCATTGGTCCTATTAAAGTATCGAGTATTCCAAGCACCTTTATTTTGTCAATTGTAATTCCGAGTTCTTCAACCGTTTCTCTGATTGCCGTTTCGGTAAAATTCTTATCAAGTTTCGGATCATACTCACCTCCCGGAAAGCATATTTCGCCGCCCTGACGAATATTGGCAGCACGCTTCTCGAACAACAAATAATATTCCCCGTCAATTAATACAAACGGAATAATCACTGCAGAATTAAAAAATTCATCTTTACGGAGAATACCGGGAACCTCCGGTAAATTCTCTATGAGTTTATTCAGATCTTTTTGCTTCATTTTTGGCCCGATAATAATCCACAAACTTAAGAAATTATCCGGAACCATTTCGCTTTAAGCATCTCTCTCATCGAGGTCAAAGAAGTCAATAAATCATTATATGGATTCGATTTATTATCTTTGTCAAAATTAGTTTTCCTTATGATGCAAGAAATACCCGAAATAAATACGCTTCGGGAAATTCCCATGTTTTCCGAATTATCTGAAGCCCAATTGAAGGAGATTACTTCAGAGAGTTCCCGTGTAGCCTTTAAAAAACACCAGCTGCTTTTTATGGAAGGCGAACAATACCGGGGATTTTATATTCTTCTTGAGGGGAGCATAAAAGTATTCAAACTTTCTAAAGACGGAAGGGAAACGATTATTCATCTTGTAAGGCCTATGCAGGCTTTTGCGGATATTCCGCTTTTTGAAGGTACGGCCTATCCGGTATCGGCTGAAGCACTTGAGGATTCGGAGCTGCTCTTTTTCAATGCTTCCAGGTTTATCACTCTTCTGGAAAGAAATCCTAAAATAAGCTTCAGGATGCTCGCTGGTTTCGCCAAACGGATGAAATCTCTCACGCAGAAAATAGAAGAGTTATCTTCAAAAGAGGTTACGTCACGACTGGCAAAGTACCTGGTCCAGGAAATCAAAGCAAGCGGGACAGAGAAGCTGCCCGAACCATTCATTAAACTTTCCGTTTCAAGGAATGCTATTGCCGGCTATCTCGGTACTATTACCGAAACTCTCAGCAGATCGCTTAAGAAACTTCAGAATGATGAGATCATAAAGGTGCAGGGGAAAAAGATATTTATCAGAGATCTTAAGAGATTAAAAGAATTATCCGCTTAATCGCTTCAATTTACAAATCAACACAAAACTGACTTAAGTCAAGGAATTCACTTCCGTTTCGGTCTAAATTTTCAACAGTAAATTTTTGATATTTATCGGAATTAAGGATAAGGGAAGTATGATAAAAACGCTTGATGTAAGACCAATAATCCCCAGGGAAAAGCACCCCTCTATTTTCGCGACATTTGATGCACTGTTAAAAGGTGAAACGCTTCACCTGATAAATGATCATGATCCTAAGCCGCTGTTTTATGAGATGTCGGCTGAGAGAAGCGGACAGTTTTCCTGGGAATATGTGGAGTCGGGGCCTGAAGTATGGAAAGTAAACATTAAAAAAGTTTTATGAGATATGTTAGTAATATTCCTTCAATGAAATAATAAACAGGTAATCATATGAATTATAAAAAACTGTGGATTGGATTAGGACTTGTAATAGTTGTCTCGTTCGTTGTACTCGGTTACTTCGGAACGGAGATATACCGTAAAGCTCCGCCTATCCCCGAAAAAGTTGTCACTTCCGGCGGTGACGTAGTCTTCACAAAGGAAGATATCCAGAACGGACAGAATGTCTGGCAGTCGATGGGAGGACAGGAGATGGGTACTGTCTGGGGGCATGGTGCATATATAGCACCTGACTGGACAGCCGACTGGATCCACCGTGAGGCTGTATGGATACTAAATGACAGGGCAGAAAAAAAATATGGACAAAAATTCGATGATCTTAGTCCCGCTAACCAGGCTGAATTGAAAGAGACTCTGAAAGATGAATTAAGAAAAAATACTTACAATGCTTCCTCGGGGACGATTACGATCTCTTCCGAAAGGGCGGAAGCCGTTAAAAACGTAGGCAAACATTTTACCTCACTATTCTCGGGTGATCCTAAACTTGACCATCTGAGAGAAGTTTATGCAATTCCGAAAAATGCCGTTAAGGACCCGCAGCGCCTCGCAGATCTGAATGCATTTTTCTGGTGGGCTTCCTGGGCCTGCGTTACTAACCGCCCGGGTTCTAACATCACCTATACCAGCAACTGGCCTGCGGAGGAGCTGGTTGGCAATAAACCTGAAGGAATGGTAGTAGTATGGTCTGTAATAAGTTTTGTTCTGCTGCTGGCCGGTATTGGTGCACTTGCATGGTACTATGCTGCATCCAGAAGAAAGCAGGAAGCAGAACATCACGAGGCTCCCGAGTGGGATCCCCTGCTTGCTTTGCAGCCTACACCCTCAATGAAAGCAACTCTTAAGTACTTCTGGATAGTGGGTGCGCTGGTGGTCGCACAGGTTCTGTTTGGTGCTATTACCGCTCACTACGGGGTTGAAGGTGCAGGATTCTACGGTATAAAAATATCGGAGATTATACCATACTCATTAACAAGAACCTGGCATCAGCAGCTTGGTATTTTCTGGATAGCAACAGCCTGGCTTGCAACGGGAATTTTTATAGCTCCTGCTGTTTCGGGGCATGAACCTAAGTACCAGAGAGGACTGGTAAACTTTTTATTTGTTGCCCTGATAATAATTGTAGGCGGTTCCATGGTCGGTGAATATCTCGGTGTACACCAGATGCTTAGCTTTAAGACTAACTTCTGGTTCGGACACCAGGGGTACGAATATGTTGACCTCGGCAGATTCTGGCAGTCGTTTTTATTAGTTGGTTTGTTCCTCTGGTTATTTATTATGATCCGCGCTATGCGTCCCGCCCTTCAGAAGAAAGATGAGAATAAACACCTGCTGGGACTCTTCCTCATCTCAACTATTGCTATCGCGGTTTTCTATGTTGCGGGATTTATGTGGGGACAGCATACCAACCTCGCAATTGCCGAATACTGGAGATGGTGGGTGGTTCATCTCTGGGTTGAAGGTTTCTTTGAAGTTTTTGCTACAGTAGCAATAGCATTCCTATTTACAAGGATGGGTCTGCTTGGAGTACGATCCGCTACTACAGCTGTACTTTTCTCAACTTCAATTTTCCTTTCGGGCGGAATTATCGGAACGTTCCATCATCTTTACTTCACCGGAACACCAACATCAGTGATGGCTCTGGGTGCAACTTTCAGCGCACTTGAAGTAGTACCCCTGGTTCTGATAGGATTTGAAGCATACGAAAACCTTACGCTCAGCCGTACGCGCAAGTGGGTTGCCTCCTATAAATGGCCTATCTACTTCTTTATAGCTGTGGCCTTCTGGAATCTTGTTGGTGCAGGATTGTTTGGATTCCTTATAAATCCTCCTATAGCTCTTTATTATATGCAGGGACTGGAAACAACTCCTGTACATGGTCACGCTGCTCTCTTCGGTGTTTACGGAATGCTTGGACTCGGGTTCATGCTCTTCTGTCTTCGTGGACTTACTCAGCGGTATGTATGGAAGACCAAGATAATAGGACTTTCATTCTGGACAATTAACATCGGACTTGCTCTCATGATCCTGATCAGCATCCTGCCCGTAGGCTTAATGCAGACCTGGGCAAGTGTTGAAAAGGGATACTGGTTTGCACGTTCAGCTGAATTCAATCAGTCGCCTGTAGTTGATATTCTCAGATGGCTGAGAGTAATTGGTGATACAATCTTCGCTTTCGGTATCCTTGTTATGGGATATTTCGTAGTTGGTTTGAAGACCGGATGGTCAATCACCAAAGAAAGAGATATTGTTGGGCAGGAATTTCCTGAAGCAGCAAAACAGAGCTAATAATAACTTACCTCTTGTTTGGCATCCTCAACCGGTTTAACCTGGCTGGGGATGCCTTTTTTATAAGATATTATCCTTCATTTAATAACCTTAAAGCTCCCGGATGAATTTTTCCTGACGTTGCAATAATACTGGTCCCCGAAGCAGGATCATTCCCTTTCATATCTGTAATAACCCCGCCTGCACCTTTAATAACAGGAATAAGTGCCATTGTATCCCACACAGACATGATCGGGTCAATCATTATGTCGGCATATCCCGATGCAACCAGGTAATACCCGTAGCAGTCGCCCCACCCGCGCACCAGTTTAACTTCTGATGCCAGCTTCTGCAAACCTTTCACTGGTTCCGGGCCAAACGACTTCAGGTCAGTTACCAGAAGCGTGGCCTCAGACAGCGAACTGCAGTCTCTTACCCTTACAGGCTTATCATTCAACTTAGTAAGAGTTCCGTCCCCGATCAGAAGCTCATTAAGGATGGGAAGGTTAATTGCCCCAAGTACCGGATTTCCGTTCTGCAGAAGAGCGATCAGTGTTCCGAAAAGGGGAGTGCCGCTGATAAAACTTTTCGTTCCGTCAATAGGATCCAGAACCCATTTATATTCAGCATCTGGATTCACCTCACCGAATTCTTCACCGAGAATTCCGTGCTCAGGGAATTCTTTAATTATAGATTCGCGAAGAAATTCCTCCGTCTTTTTATCCGCAATTGTTACAGGGGAATCATCTGCCTTTTTCTCAATTTCTATAGGCATACGGTAGTAATTTTTTATTATATCAGCTGACTTCCGGGCTAAATATTTAATAAACGGTATTATTTCCTGAGTTGATATCATAAGATTAATTATTTTTTTCATTAAAATATGAAACAGAGATCTAACCTGAAAATGCAGGAATTGCAGCTTTTTAGTATTAGTCTCAAAAGTACCGATGTTATTTCTCTCATAAAGACTTCTCTGATAATTTGTAAAATAATATATTTCCATTGTTGAAGTAGTATTAATTATTTATGCTTTTCAAATCAGATAAAACAAAGTACCGGCTTGCAGTAGTATTTGGCATTATTTCGTTATTAATAGGCGTATTGCTTACAATTACTTATATAATGAAAGCTGTAATCGAAAGACTTGGTGAACCCGATCAGTCTCTTTTATTCTGGTATTTACCGATACTTTTCATAGGTATCATTTTTCTGAAGTTAGGCCTGGGGTTTGGCATCTGGGGATTTATAAGTCTACGGAAAATGAAGTTAATGATTTCAGTACATTGAATTATACCAGTGGATTATTTAATAATCTAATATCAATTAAATGCTTAAACCAGCTGGAAAAGTCGTATCTTTAAGATTCACAATTTACGGTAAAATATGCAGAACGTTGACGAGAGAAGCGAAATATTAAACTTTCAGAAAATTGCCAAGAACATTATACCTTCTCCGGGAGAGATTCCGGAAATTGAGGGTCTTGATATATACGGTGAGACAATCCCTTTGTCCGGGGAGGTATGCGGCGACCATATAATTTATGTTGATTTCGCAAAAAGATTTAATCTGCCGGAGAGAATCAGAAGGGCTGAAACGGCAGGACGAATAGATATAGTTAATATGCTAAATGGTCTAAAAAATAAAGCAGGCATATTGCTGTCTGATGTTTCGGGTCACAGCATAACAGATCATCTTCTTAATGCAATGCTGCACCAGTCTTTCCTTGTGGGAGCCAGTTATGAACTTACAATGTTCGGCGAAATAACAATCGACCTGTTTGAAACAATCAACCAGAGGTTTCACCAGTCATCCAGTATAGATAAATTCTTAACCCTTATATACGGAGAAATACAGAATGACGGAAAGTTCAATTTCATTTCTGCGGCTCATCCATTGCCGGTAGTATTTTCAAATGAATTTAACAGAATCGTTAATATCGATAGCCATAATTTTATCAACTTTGTTCCTATAGGAACGCTTCCGTCCGAAGCCGATATTGACAATCTTCATGCCAAAAGCATATTTGGATACAAGACAAAATATTCGCTTAACAGCATCAATGTTATGGGAAAGGGTGATTTACTTCTTCTTTTCAGCGACGGTTTTACCGAACAGAACAACGGCGAACAGAATTACATAAAAGACAGACTTGAACAGCAGCTGATTCGTTACAAGCATCTTTCGGCCAGGGAGATTTTTAATGGAATTAAGGCCGACTTTTCCACTTATTGTCCCTCAAGGGATGATGATGCAACCCTTATTCTTATAAAAAGAACTTAGAACCACAATTACTTCCTGGTGTTTTGAATCTGATAAAAGCGGATATTTGTTCCGCTGATTTTTAATTTTGTATGTTAATTGAAAATTCATATCCGGACAAAACAGGGAAGAATATGAAATACCTGATTATTATTAACGAAGCACCTTACGGAACTGAAAAGGCATACAATGCACTGCGCCTTGCAATGCAGATCCAAAAAGATTTTCCTGAAAACGAAGTACGAATATTCCTGATGGCTGATGCTGCCTTCTGTGCACTGCCGGATCAGAATACCCCCAACGGTTATTATAATATCGAACGAATGATAAAATCAGTTTTAAATAAAGGCGGAAAAGTAAAAATCTGCGGCAGCTGCGCCAATGCACGCGGTATAAAAAATCTTACTTTAATTGAAGGCGCACAGCTCAGCACAATGGCTGAGCTTACTCAATGGACGATTGAATCGGATAAAGTAATTACTTTTTAATGTAATAATTAAATTATTACTATCATTTATCTTCCGGGGGAGGCGAAAAGATCGGTACTTCAAATCTGATTGAAATAGGCAGACTATTTCTGAAGCTTGGTTCGATTGCTTTCGGCGGACCTGCAGCTTCCATCGGAATGATGGAAGATGAGGTGGTGACCAGACGTAACTGGGTGGACCGGCAGCATTTCCTCGACATGGTTGGTGCAACGAACTTAATTCCTGGTCCCAACGCCGTTGAAATGGCTATCCACATAGGGTATAAACGTGGAAGGATCAGCGGTGCATTTGTCGGGGGTATAAGTTTCATGTTTACCTCGGTAATGCTCACCGGTGTGCTGGCTTATTTTTATCTTCTTTATGGAAGTCTGCCTTCCGTCGAACCTTTCCTTTACGGAATAAAGCCTGCAGTGATAATCATCATCCTTAATGCTGTTTATAAGCTGGGAGTTAAAGCTGTTAAAAGGGAGGAGGCTTATCTGAGCTTGAAACTGATAATAATTGCCGGCATTGTGGCATTATTAAATTTTTATGGACTTAATGAAATATATTCTATCCTTGCGGGAGGAGTATTCGGAGCTTTATTTCTATTGGTTTCCCGGGAAAATACAAAATTAAGTGCCTTCTCTCCTTTAATTCTGCTTCCGCTGGCACTCTTGAACAATACAGCACTGGCAATAGAGAAAACAGCTGTCTCACTTTCTAAGTTATTTTTAACTTTTCTGAAGATCGGAGCCGTCTGGTTCGGCAGCGGGTATATACTGGTGGCTTATTTCAACGGGGAGTTAGTGCAGGGGCTGCATTGGATTACCAGGAAAGAACTGCTGGATGCAATCGCGGTAGGCCAGTTCACTCCGGGGCCGCTTCTGTCTTCGGCAACTTTTATCGGCTACCAGATCGCCGGTATTTACGGTGCGGTACTGGCTACAATCGGAATCGTCATACCCTCATTTGTTTTCGTTTTAATTTTAAATCCGATTGTCCCTCGTATACAGAAAATCTGTTTACCTCTCAAAATTTCTTGATGCCGTCAATGTTAGCGCCCTCGCAGTAATGTTTGTAGTGGCGTTAAAACTGGGATTTGAGGTTATTGTTCCGGCCGCAGGTTTCAGCTGGCGGGCATTATTAATTGCTCTTCTGAGTGCGGTCGCATTCCTAACTTTCAAAAAAATAAATTCTGCTTATGTTGTATTCGGCGGCGCTGCTTTAGGGTACATCTTTTACTTGCTCTAAGTTAATTCCGCAGGGGCAGAATTTTCCAGTTAAGTTATCTGGAAGAGAAATTTTTGTTGATATTTAATAAAATAATATCCAAATTATTGCCACGTCGATCAGGTCTTAACCAATAACATAAGGGAGGTTCAATATGAAGCATCTTTTTACGGTACTTTTACTCTCTCTTTTCATCGCTGGTCTGGCACCCGCACAGGATACATATACACTGGAGCGGGAACAAAATGCTATGGATCAGCATCATCAGTCCACACCTAACAGCGGTGTTTCGGAAGCAGGACTGCTGAATAGCGGTACGGTAAACAGCAATTTATTACACAAAGGTACTGCCGCTAATTTAGCCGACCTTCCGGAGATTCTATATTACTTATTCGATGAGGCAGTATCACCCACACAGAATTTTGCAGACCCCGGACGCGGAACGCAGTTCGCCGATGTTCTTGGAGGTTTAACCATGGGTTCCACCGGTCAGTTTGACGGTGCATTAATTGGTTCGGGTAATTCATCGGCAACCGATTATGTGAATACAGGCTGGATACCTGATCTCGGTACTAGCGATTGGACAATCAGTATGTGGCTCAATAACCTGCCATCGGGAACTACTTTATATTATCTGTTTGGAGGCGACGTCTCAGTAGCCTGGCGGTGTTTCTATGGCGGTATAGCAGGGGAATACGGTGTAATGATGAGGCATCCTTCAGGAAACGGTACGGATATAACAGTACCAGGTGTTGGTCCCGGTCCCACAGTATTAACTTTTGTTTACGATTCATCTGTTCCGGTTATTTACGCATATCTTAATGGTGTGCTTACTGTTACCCAGCCCCAGGCTGGTCAGATTACTATAGGCGGAACTACTGTCTTTAAGGTCGGCGGTTACGGTACGGTAAGCGCCGGGTTGTCAGCCGGCTCATTGATGGATGAGTTCAGATTTTACGACAGAGCTCTCGATTCTGTAGAAGTTGCCCAGACGTGGAACATTTCTGTTATTCCGGTTGAGCTTACATCATTTACAGCTTCAGCAAGCGGCAGCGATATTCAGCTATCATGGACAACCGCGACTGAAATAAATAACAGTGGTTTCAGCATCGAAAGAAAATCCTCCGGTTCCGACTTTACCGAGGTAGGCTTTGTGCCGGGTTTTGGAACAACAACAGAACCAAAGTCGTACTCCTTTGCCGATAAAAACCTGGACAACGGAACCTATACCTACAGGTTGAAACAGGTCGATTTCGACGGGACCTCCGCATATAGTAATGAAGTTGAGGTTAATGTAACCTCTGCGTCCGTATTCGGTCTTGCGCAGAATTACCCCAACCCTTTCAACCCGGTTACAGATATCCGGTACTCGATTCCCCAGAGAAACAATGTAATGATAAAAGTGTATGATATGCTGGGAAAAGAAGTCGCAACCCTTGTCAACGAAGTAAAAGACCAGGGAACATATACAGTTTCATTTGATGCAAGCGATCTTGCAAGCGGAATATACTTATACAGCCTGCAGTCAGGCTCATTCGTAGAAACCAGGAAGATGACACTTCTGAAGTAAATTTTATGGGGAGGCAACTCCCCATTATTTATTATACTTTTAAGCATTTTAAGTTAAACTGAAATTACGTTCAAATGTCCGTCCGGTATTAAACAAGATGTGATATTTAACAGTATTTTTAAACCCGGCAGATTTTAATTTTAAGCAAATCAGCAGCCATCTGACCGATTTCATTAAACTATATTTATAGTGAAATGAACGAGTATTTTTATTTAGGGATTTATCATGCTTCCCGATAAGTATCAGGCCCGTAACCTCGTAGCTACTCTTAAAAACCAGGCAGGACTAACAAATGAGGAAGCAGATCTTTTTCTCAGTTTTCTTTCACTGAAAAAACTGCGGAAGAAGGAACATTACCTCATGCCGGGTGATTTTTGCAACGCCGTGGCCTATGTTAATAAGGGGTGCTTAAGACGATATATTATTGATGAACACTCAAAGGAAACTGTTCTGAATTTTGCACTGGAAGATTACTTCGTAGGTGACCTGGAGAGCCTTATTCTTGAAGAACCGACGATTTACTTTGTCCAGGCCCTTGAAGATTGTGAACTGCTTCTCCTGTCGCGTGAAAATTTGTCTCGCGTTGGCAGTCTGATCCCGAAGTTCAAAAAGTTCCACGATGAAAAGATGAAGCGTAATCATTATTATACCTTAAAACGACTAACTTTTGCCAAATCTGCAACCCCCGAAGAAAAATATATCCGCTTAATGGAAGAACAGCCTCAGATATTCCAACGGGTTCCTATGCATTTTATCGCATCTTACCTTGGCATTGAACCGGAGTCTTTGAGCCGGCTCAGAAAACGCCTTACGGGAAAGCCTCATATTTCTTAACCAAAGTCAATGAAATCCGACCCCTGCCTGGATTAAATTTCTAATGAGTTAACGATTCCAATGGAATCACAAAACAATATTAATCAACGGAGGGCCAAAATGTCGTACTTATTAATTAAACACCAGGTTAAGGATTACCCTGCCTGGAAAAAGGTATTTGACGGATTTATTGACAGCAGGAAAGCCAGTGGTGAGAAATCTTACCAGATCCTTCATCCGGAAGGTGAACCCGATAATCTGCTTGCGATTTTTGAGTGGGATGACATTGCAAATGCAAAGAAGTTCGCAAACAGCAGCGAACTGAAAAGCACTATGGGAAAAGCAGGTGTTGTATCACAACCGGAAGTTTACTTCCTGGAAGAATATACTAAAGGTGCTGTTTAAAATTCTGTTTTTTCGCATTAAGTAATTATTAAGTGTATATAATTTATCACGAGGTGTAATTATGAAAAGACATATGAAAATTCTGGTTACCGGTGCTACAGGAAACACCGGTTCATTGCTCGTTCCGAAACTTGTTAGTTCAGATGCGGATGTAAAGGTTTTCGTGAGGGACGCTGAAAAGGCTGAATCATTCAAAAAGATGGGAGCAGAGGTGGTAACAGGAGATCTTGATGTGGAAGAAAGTATTGTTCCTGCGGTAAAAGATGTCGACAAAATATATCTGCTGACATGGAACGGACCAACTCAGCTTCAGCAGGTAAAGAATGTCCTTAATGCAATCAAAAAAGCCGGTGTAAGCCCGCACATTATAAGACATTCAATGTGGGGCCCTGAAAGCCGTATTATTAAACAGGGACTCGAGGCTGAAGAACTGATCATGTCCTCCGGTCTGCCATGGACAATTTTGAAACCTACTTTCTATATGCAGAATTTAATGATGGCCGCCGGTACAATTGCATCTGACAGTGTAATTTACTGGGATATGGGAAAAGGGAAGCTGGGTATGATTGATGTAAGAGATATAGCAGAAGCAGCTTTCAGCGCAGTAACTAAAGAAGGTCTCGAGGGTAAGAGTTATATTCTTACCGGACCACAGGCAATATCTTTTGATGATATAGCTGCCATTTTCTCGGATAAGCTCGGTAAGGAGGTTAAATATATAAATGTACCCGGTGAAGCTTCCAGGCAGGCAATGGTCGGGATGGGCCTTCCTGAATGGATTGCTGATGGGTATGTGGAGTTGTCAGAAGGGTTTAGCAAGAACTTTGCTGCCTCTACAACTAATAATGTTGAAATACTTACGGGAAGATCTGCAAGATCATTTGAGCAGTTTGCGGATGATTTTCTAACCGTCTTTGCTCCCGGTACTGAAGCCGCATAAAAATGATCCGGGTGAAATGAACCCGGTCAGCGTGCAGCTATAGCTGGTTAGTATGCTGAAGACCACAGAAGGCTGGTCGAAATACTCTCATACTCTAGTTTATTTCGCTGCCAGCCTTTCAAGTTTTCGGACTTGTATCTCAACCGCACAATTATCGGGCGATAACGTTGTTCCCGGCCCCGGTGATAATGATGGGACAGGCACCGCGAATATCACACTTAATCCGGGACAGGGAGAAATAACTTACGATATTTCCGTTTCTAATGTAGATAATATTACAGGCATTCATATTCATAAAGCCGATTCCGGTTCCTCAGGACCTGTTGTTGTTCCTCTTACCTCTACGGGTGAATTAAGCGGAACCGTAACCGGCGTTGATAAAGATTTGATGACAGATATTTTGAAGAACCCTTCCGGTTATTATGTACAGGTACATAGTACCGATTTTCCCGCCGGAGCAATCAGAGGTCAGCTGACTAAGAAATAAACAATAGAAGTACAAATCCCGGGAAATTATTTTTCCCGGGGTTTTATTAGATCCACGCCTTTAAGCTTTTCAAAATATTGATAACACAATAAAACCTCTCTTCGGATACTCACGTATCAATCTTTGATCAAAGTCTAAATTGAAGTAGTATTGAAGCATGAACATCAGGAAGTTTTTCATTAATTTGGATAAGTAGATTTTTTTAGAAAGGATTCCTTCATGCTAAGAACTAATAACACAATTATCAAATGCGTAACCTCAATTCTTATCCTGGTAATTCTTTCTGGCTTCCATTATCTGTATTCACAGTCCCCCGAGCAAAAAAATATTTCAACGTTTTCAATTGCTGCAAGAGATTCAGCAACAGGGGAACTGGGGGTAGCAGTAGCGTCAAGGTTTTTTAGTGTCGGTTCGGTGGTGCCGTGGGCAAAAGCAAAGGTCGGAGCCGTAGCTACTCAGTCTTTTGCCAATACGAGCTTCGGCTGGCGGGGATTAGACCTTCTGAAAGACGGAGCCACACCGGAGGAAGTTGTAAAAATATTATTAAGAAATGATGACGATCCCGATCGAAGGCAGGTTGGTATTGTCGGATCGGATGGAAAATCCGTTACTTACACAGGTAGTAAATGTCTTCCCTGGGCAGGCGGGAGGAGCGGTCCAAATTATGCTATACAGGGGAACATACTTGCAGGTGAAACTGTTGTAACTGCTATGGAAAAGACTTTTTTGGAAACAGAGGGAACGTTAGCCGACAGATTATATGCTGCATTACTTGCCGGGAACGAACAGGGAGGCGATGCAAGAGGTAAACAGTCAGCAGCAATGCTGGTAGTAAAAGAACATGCCGGTTACGGGGGATATACTGACAGAGCAATTGATATTCGTGTAGATGATGATCCCCAGCCATTTAAGGAGTTAGGAAGACTGCTCAATTATGCACAGATGAATTATTCCTGGAATGAGGCCTGGACATTATTCACTCAAAAGAAATATTCTGAAGCTCTTCCTTTAATGGAACATACAGCAAAACTGGCTCCTGAAAATCCTGAAGTATTATACGATCTGGCTGTAATTCAGCTTTCTGCGGGAGAGAAGGAAGCATCGCTTAAGACATTGGAAAAAGCAGTACAATTAAATCCGAAATTAAAAAAACAGGCAGCCGGTGATAATGATCTGAAAAGTCTTCAGAGCGATCCTGAATATCAAAAAATAGTAAAATGAATTCCGGAATGTAATATTTATTAATAAAAACCGGTTCTAAACAATTCTTAATTCAACAAGGTTTCTTATGAAAAAAGGATACATCGTCCTAATGACGATTGCTGCATTAATAATAATATATTTTCTCTACAGATCATTCTTTGTCCATGAGAAAGTCAGGGCTGTTGAAATACATAGAGGCAGTCTTAAAACCGTTGTTTATGCTACGGGAAGCGTAACAGCCGATTCTCTTGCAACTCTCAGAAGTGAGGCCGGCGGCATAGTAACATTTATCAAACCCAGGGAAGGCGACATGGTCAGAACAGGTGAACTGCTTCTGACGACTAACCAGAGTGATCAAAAGTTAAAATATGAACAGGCTGAAAATGACCTGGAGTCGGCACGAATTAATCTCAGTGAAAAAGAACTTAACCTCAAAAGAAACCGGGCTCTGGCTGAATCAAAAAGTATTACCCAAAAGGAACTGGATGACGCGGAAAGAGAGCATAATCTGGCTAAGCTTAAGGTTGATCAGGCTCAGCTTGCCATTGATATAGCCAGGGAGGCTCTGAGAAAGACAGAAATAAAAGCTCCGTTTAACAGCAAAATCATTACAGTCTCGGCAAACCTGGGGGATAATCTGACGCCTGACGCAGAGTGCTTTACAATTTTAGCCCCCTCGTCCATACTGATCAAAGGTGATGTTGATGAACAGGATGTATCAATGTTAAAGCCGGGACTGAATAGCATCGTTGCTTTCGATGCCTACCCGGATCAGAAGTTTGATGGGAGCTTATACCGGATCATTCCAAGAACTGATCTTGCAACCAAGACGACAACTATATATATAAAGCTGAAAAACCAACCGGAAAATTTGTTTATTGGGATGACCGCAACGATAAACGTTTTAGCCGGTGAACTGCAGAATGTCCTGATAATCCCGCGAACATCGATAATTCAAAAACAGGAGAATCAATACGTTTTTGTAATAGATAATGATAATGAACTGAAATCAGTAAAAATCACTACGGGCAATTCAGAAGGAAAATACGCAGAATTAACAGGCGGGAATTTAAGTGAAGGAACGCTTCTGGTAAAAGAGCCCAAAGACAGCTACCAGGATGGTATGAAGGTAGAAATCATTAAATGAGAGAGAAACTATATTTAATTTTTAATATTGTAGTTAAGCATCTTTCATACAAGAGAAAGCAGACTATTCTTGTAATTGCGGGTGTTGCTGTCGGATCAATGGTCATGATCCTGACATTCGCTCTCGCAAACGGAATAATAAGCGATATTAAAAATAAGATAATCGATATCTCACCTCTGATTACAGTTAAAGGGGAAAAAATTAATGAGAAGAAGAGATTACTGTTTACGTCTTCTCCTCGTTCAGGCGACAGGTCTTATATATCCTCCAGAATAGTTCCCGATGAAAAAAAGGAGATTAAGCCGTATACGCAGATAATATCTCTTATCGATGGAGTTAAGGGGATAGACGCTGTTTCACCTAATGTAATAATGAGAGGAGTTATACGCTACAGGACTCTCGACAGGCAGTGCCTGATTAAGGGAATAATTCCTGCCAGAGAATCGGGTATAGCAAGGTTAGTAGAAAATATGAAAACCGGCAGCCTGGAAGAGCTTGGCTATACACCCAACGGAATTATACTTGGGAGCGGACTCGCCAGGAAAATAAAAGCTGAATATACTGATATGGTTAGTGTTATCGGCGAGAAGGGGATAAGTTATACTTTGAAGGTTGTTGGTACTTTTAGCTCAGGCTTTTCTGAGGTCGACAACAATAATGCTTATGTAAATCTTAAGCTGGCCCAGAATATAATGAACATGAGTTCAAATGTTATTACTTCAATTGGAATTCATACAACCTCACTTGAAGCGGTTGATAACATCGCAAAAACTATAAGCGAGGTGACCGGATATAAAACCGAAACCTGGGAAGCGGCGAATGCGAATCTCATTTCATTATTTGAGCGCAATAATAATATTACCCTTTTCCTGGTGGTGTTTGTATTTATTGTTGCAGGCTTCGGTATAGCAAATGTACTTATCACCCTTGTGCTTCAGAAGCGCCAGGATATTGCGATAATGAAGTCGTTCGGATTGTCGAAAAATTCCGTTATTACAATCTTTATTCTGGAGGGACTGTTTATAGGACTAACCGGATCTCTCATCGGGGAGATCGCAGGACATTTCCTTACAAATTTTATCTCTTCAATTCCATTTAGTTATGGCGAAAGTGCGGTTGTAAAATCTGATCATATTGTAACCGTTCAGACCTCCTTTTCGTATATCATTACCGTACTGTTCTCTGTTGTCGTAAGTATAATTTCCAGCTACGGACCGGCAAGAAGAGCCGCCGCCCTTAATCCTGTAAATAATTTGCGAGTTTAATGAAGCATTTGAATTATCACCTGGTTTTCATCGCCTTCAGGCAGCTGATCAGCAGAAAAAGGCAGGCATTTCTTACAATTGCCGGAATAGGCGTTGCGGTGATGGTCTTAATAACCGCAATTTCATTGATGGACGGACTGCTTCAGAGCTTTATTCAGAAAATAGTTGATATAGCCCCGCACATAGTGGTTAAAGGGGAAAAAGTTAATCCTGTAATTCCTGACCTTCTGGTTGAAAGAGATTCCCTTACCTCGCTTAATTTTATTAAGAACGTCGACAGGGAGGATGAAGAGGTTATTAAAAATTATAAAAAGATTTCCGGGATAATAGAAAGAGATTCCCTCATCGAAACGATCTCACCGGTTGTATCGATCAATTCAATCGGTGTATTTGGAACACTAAGCCAGCCGATCCAGTTATTCGGGATAATTCCGGCCCGGCAGGATAAGATTTCAAAACTAAGCTTAAGTATGCTGGAAGGTAACTTTTCGGAATTGGAAAAAACTCCTGACGGTATCCTTCTTGGGAGTTCTGTGGCGGAGGATTTTACGATTGAAACCGGCGAGAGGATGCAGATCATATCATCAAGTGACAGGATATACAGCGTGAAGGTTGTGGGGATATTTTCAACGGGAATAAATGATATCGACGGAAATGTTTACGCGAATATGAAACTGGTGCAGAATATTGGTGATTACCCTCCCGACCAGGTTACAAGTCTGTATCTCCGGGTAACGAATCTTCCTGAAGATAAAGCAGTGGCCCTTGAAATTGAAAAAGAGACAAATTACAAAGCAGTTACGTGGGAAGAACAGGCCGCGAGTGTAATCTCTCTATATAAAATGATATCAATGATCGTATACTTTCTCGTTTTCTTTGTAATTCTGGTTGCGGGGTTCGGAGTAGCGAATGTTTTAATCACAAGTGTGCTGGAAAAAACGAAAGATATCGCGGTGATGAAATCAATGGGGTTTAAGAGAAGCGAAGTTACACTGATCTACTTCATTGAAGGGATGCTGGTAGCCTTGATAGGTGCAGCAATAGGATGTCTGCTTGGTTATATTATGATTCAGATCCTTTCCTCTATTCCGGTCGCGGCATCAAAAACAAGTTCAATCAGTTCAGACAGACTGCTTATGGGAAAAAGCATATGGTATTTCGTATTTGCCTCTTTATTTGCGATTGTGGTAAGCATAATTGCATCGATAAGTCCTTCCCGGAAAGCAGCTAAAATTAATCCGATAGAAATTCTACGTGGTGAAAGATAATGAATGAGCAGATATTAAAATTAGAACATGTCAGGAAGACGCTCGTAAATAAAAGCGACGGAGAGGTGATTAAAAACGTCATCCTTCCGGATATAAGCTTTGAAGTTAAAAGAGGAGAGTTCTCGTCCATCACCGGAACGAGCGGATCAGGCAAAACAACACTGCTCTATCTAATGGGAGGACTCGATAAACCAACCGAAGGAAAAGTTTATCTTGACGGCGAGGAGATATCTTCACTAAAAGAGGAAGAACTGGCAGAGATGCGCAATAAAAAACTCGGTTTTGTTTACCAGTTCCATTTTCTGCTTCCCGAATTTACCGCCCTCGAGAATGTAATGATGCCGATGCTTGCAAGGGGGAGAACGTCAATTCCGAAGGCAAGGAAAAAGGCGAAGGAACTTCTGGGACAACTTGGACTGGAGGATAAGCTGCAGAGCAAACCCAATCAATTATCCGGGGGGCAGCAGCAGAGAGTAGCTATTGCAAGAGCCCTCAGTAACGATCCGATCCTGCTTCTTGCGGATGAACCTACCGGAAATCTCGATTCAAAAAATTCGGAGAATATCTACGACCTTTTCGAGAAGTTAAACAGGGAAAATAACCAGACTATCATAGTTGTTACCCACGATGAACATTTTGCTTCAGAAACTCACAGAATAATTCACCTGGTTGACGGGAAGATAGATCAGGACAAATATTTATAGTTTCCGTCAGGTTAAGTCCTGTACACTTATCAGGAGTCTAATATCCTAAAGTGAGATATTATTAATCCTGGCTGAAAAATTTATGAAATATTCTGTTACTTTTGATAAAGTTTTTATAGAAGAATACCTTTACTGCATCATTAAATAAAAACCACAGCAGTGCATAAACAGTAACAGTCAGACCCCATTTCCATCCAACAGCCGGTACGAAAATTCCATATACTCCCACCAGCAGTCCCAGCAATGCCGTAGAAAGCGATGCAAGAAGCAGTGGTTTTGAAGGATAGGGTTTCTTGAAAAACCAGTCGCTGGTTCTGGTATTAAAGATGGTTGCATGACCCGCAATAATCAATTTCGTAAATATAGCAGATTGTATGAGTGGTTGAGAAAGATCCGAATAAGTCTCAAGCAGATAAAAAATGAGGAAAGAGGAAACCACTCCCGCAAGTCCCAGCAGAGTCGATAGTCCGAACAGTTCCCTGTTATTCCATCTTACCGGGAAAGGATCAAGTTTGGTATTGTCGTAAGCAATCGTAATAATCGGGATATCGTTAAGCAGGGCAAGAATAATTATCATTATTGCCGTAACAGGATAAAAGTTGAATATCAGAATAGAAAAGGTCATAAAGAATATTACCCTGATTGTTTCGGCGATCCTGTAAACCGCATAACTATTCATTCTTTCAAATATCACACGCGCCTGTTTTATTGCATCCACTATTACGGAAATTCCCGGCGCCATAAGCACGAGATCGGCCGCAGCTCTTGCTGCATCGGTGGCTCCCGCAACGGCAATTCCCGCATCAGCTTTCTTTAATGCAGGTGCATCATTAACTCCGTCACCCGTCATACCCACAATATGGTCTCCCTTCTGCAGCTGCTCAACAATAGTGTATTTATCTTCAGGGAATACCTGGGCAAATCCCCCGGCGCCTTCTATAATTCTTATCATATCGGAGTCGTGTTTCTTACTGCTGCTTAAACCGGAATCCTCCCCCTCTATAGCATTGGTAAACTCTTTACTGACCTCTTTTGCCAGTTCTTTCACTTTATCTTCAGGCAGATCAGGATTTATCTGTTTGTGAATTGTTGCTGCCATTATTTCGCTCATCTTAAGAAGCTTAAGACTTTCACCACTCTTTAATTCATCAGCTTCAAGAACGTTGGGATTCAGTCCCAGTTGTCCCGAGATCTGTTTAGCGATTGCTACATTATCGCCTGTAACCATCTTAACATTAAGTCCCAGTTTACCAGCTTCTGCGATTGTCTCTTTTGCATCATCTCTCGGGGGATCGAACAATGGAATTATCCCGACAAACCTGAAATCCTTTTCTCCCTCTTTTTTGATTCCTGTTCCCAGGGTACGATAGCCTTTATCCGCGAATTCATTTATCGTCTTATTAACCGAATCGGTATCTGTATCATTGGATGACAATTTCAGTATTACCTGTGGAGCTCCCTTTGTTACGTATAACCTGCTGCCGTCTTTCACAACAACCGCTTCGGTTCTTTTATGTACAGGATCGAAGGGTATAAACTTTTCAATTTTATATCCCTTTAATTTATCATACAGGTTCTTATTTATCAGGAAATCAAATATCGGTTTCTCTATGGGATCACTATTTTCCTCTTTTGATGACAGGGCCGCATAAATCATCAGATCATCAACAGAAAAACCGGAATACGTTACCGGGTCGGCTACCGTCATAATATTTTTGGTGAGTGTTCCTGTCTTATCCGAACACAATATATCGATCCCTGCCAGTTCCTCGATAGAGGCCAGCCTGCTTACAACGGCCTGTTTCCTGGCAAGGTTTATAGCCCCCACTGCCATAGTAACCGTAAGTACGGCCGGCAATGCAACAGGAATTGCTGCAACCGTAAGTACAAGTGAAAAGCGCAGAATATTTATCATATCCTCATGCCTGTAAAGAGCCGTCAGTATGATCAGAATTACCATAGCCAGCGTTACAAATATTAAGTAATTACCGACCTTTACAACCATTTTCTGGAAATGGCTTTTCTGTTCTTTTTCTGCTTTTGCCACAAGGGAAACAGTTTTACCGAAATACGTATTTAGTCCTGTAAGCGTAACAACGGAGATCATCTCTCCCTGTTTCGCAATAGAATTTGCGTATGCGGTGTCATTTGAATGCTTTGTAACCGGCAGTGATTCTCCTGTAAGAGCCGACTGATCTATTTGTATATACTCACCCTCTATCAGTTTTACGTCTGCAGGAATTATCTCTCCTATTTTTATTTTAATTATATCCCCTGGCACCAGCTCTTTCGCATCCACTGACCTGAATGTCCCGTCCCTCATCACAGTCGCCTTCTTTGCCAGTTTCTGTTTAAGAACACTCAAAGCACTTAGTGCTTTGCTTTCCTGCCAGAGATCGATGACAGCATTAACGAATAACAGGGCAGTAATTATCCCGAAATCATCCCACTTTTGTACTGCAGCGGAAAGTATGGCGGCAAGCTCAATCATCCATGGAATCGGTCCCCAGAATCTGCGTATAACCCTGTGCAGAAAAGTTTCCTCCTTTTCCGGCATTTCATTGAGTCCGTATTTTTTTATTCGTTCACCGGCTTCGGCCTCAGTCAATCCCTTATTAACATCTGTATTAAGTTCTTTTAATACATCATCAATTGATTTTTTCTCAAATTCATTTTTTTCCCCGGCCATATTATTCTCCTGATAGAAAATTGATTATTAACATTCGAATTCAGAGAGGGAAGACTTGGATATACAGTAGTTGGGAAACAGACAATTTTACAGCGGATTATATTCATGGAAACCTGTGAGATGAATTGACTCATTTCCCCTCCAAATTATATATTCTCATACTTCCCCTCCTCAATAAATTAAACAATCAAAATGTTATGAAGTTTTGGATCGATCAATATGAAGTGTGTCACACAAAACGGTTTAGGATACAGTTGTTTAGATGGCGGAATATATGTAAATACAGTCGGTTGACTTGAGAGAATTGTGCAATGGTATTAGAAAATAAAAAAGGACCATATTATGGTATCAAGTATTCAAAAAGAAAAAGCTGAACGGTTCCTGAGATATCATCAGGACAAAGAGATACTGGTTCTGTTAAATTCGTGGGATGCAGGAAGTTCTAAATTAATCGAAGCGTGCGGTTATAAAGCAATCGCTACAACAAGTATGGGAATAGCGGCCTCTTTCGGATACCCCGAAAGTCAGGCAATACAATTATCAGAAATGCTTCAGGCTATAACGGGAATAGTAAATGGAGTACAGGTACCGGTAACAGCTGCAGGATTTAGGCGTTGCACGTTTAAGTCTTGGTTCAGGTTTAATGAAAGCCACTTTAGCTTTAATAAAAAAAGTTGCCGACGAACTCTCTGAAAAAGGGACTTACCACATATTATTAGAAACCCTTACGCCGTTTCCCGATGCCTCAACGGCCTATAATATGGCAATAGGTAAATTATGAAGCGATAAGCCGGAAAAGTGTAAGAAATCGTGACAAATATCATTGATCGCAGGTAAGCTTTTGAATCTTTCCTGAATAATTGTAAAATTAACCTGTGGTAAGCGATTGAAATGCCCGTTCATAATTAATTGTTTTAGGGAAAAAAATTACAGGAGGAGAAACTATGGACAAAAAGGAAGGGAAAGGTTCGGAGCATTCTAACATTGTACATGTAATGTCAAATCAATATGTAGAGATCTTCAATTATGATAAAAGCACAGGACAGGTATCCTACATTCCTGAAAATTCCCGCAGTGTATTTACGTGTTATGATTATGATCTGGTGAGCCTTAAAGGTATAGATCATTTAAGAGCCGTACTTTCAGGAGCTGCAAATAGTCCTGAAACCCATAAAGCTGATTTTCGGATGAACAATTTGATCAGCCCGCTATGAGTTCAAATTTCTTCGATCTTTTAATTAAAAATGGAGATACCTGCATAGGGAATCAGTCGTATTTTAATCACCAGAGGCCTTGCTGTATAATTCCGGCTCCCGCAGGGAGAGGCGCGGAACCTGAATAAAATAATCCTTAGCGATTAAATAATTCTTCTGTTTTTTTAATTACACAATTCTTTAATTTAGTTAAACGTTCATTTTAATAAATCGCAGCCTGTTTAACTTCCAAGGGAGCCGTGATGAAATACTTTCTTTTACTAACTTCTTTTCTTTTCTTCTCCACATATTCAAACGCACAATGGAAAACTTTAAATCCTTATCCAACTGCAAACACTACATATGTTGGATCAGCGCCTTCAGCCGATAGATTTATTACTGTAACCGGACAGGATGAGGCCATTGTTACTCACGACGGCGGTGACACATGGGATGTGGTTCAAATAGGCGGCGGCGGTATTTACCGTGCTGCATTCTTTATAAATGATAATATAGGATGGGCTGTTGGTTCTTTTGTTGAAAGACTTCATAAAACAACCGACGGCGGATTAACATGGACTCATTTGCCGAATGCCCCCGATACGACAAAATATAACGTGTACTTTGTTGATGAAAATACCGGATGGTCTGTTGGGTATAATGGTTTTATAATCAAAACAACTGACGGAGGCAGCAGCTGGTTTTCGCAGTCGAATACTTCCATTACCAGCTCTACCCTTTACGGAGTGTGTGCAACGGACATCAATAATGTTTTTATTGCAGGAAATGCCAACTCACTTGTCAGGTCTGCTGACGGGGGAAATACATGGTCATTATACCCGCAGATCTTTTCTTCGAGCACTGATTACAGAGATGTTTGTTTTCCGCCGGCTGCATCAGGACTTACCGGCTATCTTGTTGGTTCAAGTGAAAGAATAGCAAGAACTACAGACGGCGGCGTAACCTGGTCACCCGTTTATGACGGAGGTACTGAACAGCTCTGGTCTGTCAGTTTTAATAATATAAATACGGTCGGTATTGCCTGCGGTGCCGGGGGAATGGTATTAAGAACGACAGACGGCGGCGATACATGGAATGTAATTCCCGGGTTCCCCGATGAAACTTTTTATTCGGTAAGATTCGGTTCGGACAATGTTGTTTACCTGGACGGACACAATGGTTATATCTATAAATCAACCGATGCCGGGATTACCTGGAATCAGTCCGGCTACAGATTTACCACAACAAGTTTAAATGATGTCTGTTTTTCCGATTTACTTAACGGCTATGTTGTCGGAATGAACGGCTTTATTGCAAGGTCTACCGACGGCGGAAATACATTTACTCCTCAATCATCTACTTTTACAAATGAAATAAATGAAGTGACATCACCTTCACCTGATGCAGCAGTTGCCGGATGTGATGACGGTATTGTTTTATGGACTTCCGACGGGGGCAGTAACTGGACGGAAGTAAATACCGGGTTCGGCACCAGCGGAGATATTCTTGCTATAGATTTTATTAATAATTCAACAGGATGGGCAGCAGGTTATAACGGCATAGTTGCAAAATCAACAGACGGCGGCGCATCCTGGACCAATATTTCAAATATACCTTCGGGAAGTCCATGGGATATGGATTTTGTTGATGATCTCTATGGCTGGATTGTCTGTACCGGCGAAAGGATCTATGCAACTACCGACGGCGGACTTACCTGGAATCAACAGTACTACGGCGGTGGTCTGGGAACCTACGGTGTCTCCTTTGCAGATCGCTCGCACGGGGTTGCCGGCGGTACAGGCGGAAATACTTATTATACTACTAACGGTGGTGCTGCCTGGAATGCTGCTTCCGTCCCGCCCGATCATTCGGTGTGGGGAATTGAAATGAAAGATTCACCGAACGGTTTAGTAGCCTTTGCTGCGTGTGCAAGCGGCTATGCTTATAAATCAACCGACGGAGGAATTACCTGGATACAGCAGCAGCGATATACTATAAATACTTTTGACGATGTCTCGATGTCAGATGCCGGGCATGCATGGTTTGCCGGCAATTATGGATTGTTGATCGGATATTATGATCCCTCTGCAGTTCCTGTAGAACTTCTGTCTTTTACTGCCGGTCTGATCAATAATAAGGTTGAGCTTAACTGGAAAACAGCAACTGAAAAAAATAACAGGGGATTTGAAATTGAACGGCAGAATGTAAAGACCACCGGGCAGAAGGGAACTGCAGGATGGGAGAAGATAGGCTTTGTTGAAGGAAATGGTACCACGGTACAAACGCATTCATATTCATTTTCGGATAATAATCCTGCAGCAGGTAATTACAGTTACCGGTTGAAACAAATTGACTTTGACGGATCATATGAATATTCAGATGTGGTCGGGGTAACGGTTAATACTGTTCTGAAGTATAATTTAAGTCAGAATTATCCCAACCCTTTCAATCCGGCTACTCAGATAAGTTATTCAATACCGTCTGCCGGATTTGTAACATTGAAAGTGTATGATGTTTTAGGGAATGAAGTTGCGGTACTTGTAAACGAAGAAAAACCGGCTGGTGTATACACCTTAAACTTTAATGCTCGATCCGTCGACGGCCAGGAACTCTCAAGCGGAGTTTATCTCTACCGCCTGAAGGCAGGGGATTACAGCAGCACAAAGAAATTAATTTTGATGAAGTAGTAAATTATTGAAATCTATCTGAGCCCCGCAGAGATGCGGGGCTTTTTTTAATATTCAAATCAGAGACCTTCCAGCTTCGTTCGTGCATCGCTGCCTTTCTTAACGGTGTAAACGCCGATTAAAATTACAATTGCACCAATTATCATTAGATAATTCAGGTTTTCATCCAGAATCACCCATCCCAGGAATAACGCGATAACCGGATTTATGTAAGCATATGTGGAAACGAAGGCAACAGGTAGATTAGCAACCGCATAGATGTATGAACCGTAGGCAATAAAGGAGCCGAATATAAGCAGGTACAGGAATGATAATGCACCGTTTTGAGTTAAATGCAGGTAAGAAGGTTCGCCTATAATTACGCCCAGCAGGGATAATCCGGTGCCGGCAATTGTCATTTGTACTGCGGCCCCCATTAAAGGATGAACAGAAACCTTTTTATACTTAGAATAAAGAGTTCCTGACGACCAGGCCAATACGCATACCATCAAAGCCAGAATTCCCAGCACGTACTGAATATCCCAAACAGCCGTAAGATTGCTTCCGAAAATCAAAATTACACCTGCCAGACCCAGCAGCACGCCGATAACTATTTTGAAATTCAGTTTTGGTCCGCCAGGTAATAAAGATTCAATTCCCACAATCCATAATGGATCTGTTGATATCAGCAGGGCCGTTAAACCGCTTGGCACCCACTGTTCCGCAAAAACAACCATACCATTGCCAAATCCCAGCAATAAAATTCCAACAACGGCGAGATGTTTTATATCTTTCAGGGTCGGAAGCTTATACCCCCGTAATCTCAAAATTAAAATGAGAATAGGTCCGGCAATTATCCATCGCAGTCCCGCAAACAAGACCGGTGGAAAATCGTGTACACCTATCCTGATCGCAAGATAAGTCGTTCCCCAGATCAGGCAGATTGCCGCCCAGGCCAGATAAGCCCTCAAATTTTCTTTCGGCATAAGACCTTGATTAATGAAAAGCCAAACATAATAAAATTAAGATTCAATACGAGACAGGACTTTGTTCCTTATGTCTTTTTTTAACGGCAATGGCAGCAAAACCGTCATTCCTGGTCATTGGATTTATCAAATTGTTATAAAAATAAATAACTTACCTATATGATTTTTTCATAATAACCGGAAGAAAATATAATGCAAGAAAAACCTGGCCTGCTTTCTTTAACTCCTGCTGACTTCACCGGCTTCCTTAAAAAAGAAAATATCCGCAAATTTTATTTCGTATATGATGATGTAAAAAAGAAGTTAACAGCGTCCCATACCCAGCTGCAGCCGATAGCTGATTTTTTTGCCGAAGATAAAAGAGATTTTATAGAGCACGAAGGATGGTTCTGCAAAGTTTCAGATAATTACGATATGCTGCTCGGCGCCTTTATACACAGGACTAACAGGGGACAGGCAGCCGGCGGTGTAAGATACTGGGAATATGATACAATCGAATCATATTTCAGAGACGGTTTAAGACTGGGGGCTGGAATGACCTTCAAAAATGCGCTTGCCGGTTTATGGTGGGGCGGGGGAAAGGGAGTAATTGCACATAATCCGGAATTCAATAAGACAGATCCTGAAGTAAGAGAGAAGATATACAGGGAATACGGAACTTTTATGTCAACTCTTAATGGATGTTACGTAACTGCGGAAGATGTCGGTACCGGTGTTGAAGATATGGCCAATGTTTTTTCGGGAACAAGATTTACCACGTGCATACCTCCTGAGCTTGGAGGGAGCGGAAATCCCTCAGCACCCACCGCAAGGGGAATAATTGCCGGAATGGAGGCGGCTTTAGAATTTTCCGGATCCGGAACACTGGAAGGGAAAACTGTTGCTGTTCAGGGAACAGGACATGTAGGCGAACCGCTGATCGGGTTTCTGTTTGAAAAGAATGTTAAAAAAGTGATTGCGGCAGATATTAACCAGGACAATGTGAACTCGGCAAAGAAAAAATTCGGCGGGCAAAATTTTGAATGCAGGCGGGTTGATAAAAAAGATTTTTCGATCTTCGGCGAGGAGTGCAATATATTTTCACCTAACGCCACCGGGGCAATACTAAATACCGAAACAATTCCTATGATCAAGGCTAAAATAGTATGCGGTGCGGCTAACAACCAGCTTGAAGATATGCACCGTGACGGCAGAACCATTCACGATAAAGGGATAATATACGTTCCTGATTTTCTCACGAACAGGATGGGAATTGTATACTGTGCTAATGAACAGTACGGTTACATCAACAATGATCCGCTGATCGAAAATCATTTCAGCAGAGAATGGGATCATTCGATATTCAACAGGACTGCACAGATCCTGAAAGAATCGAAGGATGAAAATATTCCGACCGCAGAGATTGCTCTGAAACTGGCCGACAGGCTCTCACGGGAAAATCATCCTGTGCACGGACATAGAGGAAAGCTGATCATTCAGTCACTTGTTGAGAATAAGTGGCATCTTGTATAATCGACCAATGATATAAGGCCGGGGAGCAAACACCCTTAAACTGAGCGGAATTGCTGCAGCTTCAGCACTATGCTGTTTAACGGGAAGGGATAAAAATAAGGATTGAGTGAAATAATCACTCAATCCTTAAAGTGCTATATTTATTCCGAAATATTAATCGTCAGGAAGAACGATGCGCTTCCCCGCTGAATCAGGAAAGCAACCGGATTCCCTAAATTTGTCTTCGAAAGAATGTCTTCAAATTCGGAGACGGAAGTTACCTTCTGTTTATTAACTTCTTTGATGAGATCTTTTACCTGCATCCCTGCATCTTCGGCAGGACTGCCGGGTTCAATGCTGGTTACCACCACACCCTGTACATTACTGTAGCCCAAAGATTTTGCGATATTCGGTGTCAGGTTCTGAACGGAAAGGCCCAGTTTATCGTTAGAATAGTTACCCTCCGATCCTTCTTCATTCGTGTTATTGTTTGGGGTAATCTTATCAGGACGCTTTCCTAACTTGACGTCAATTTCCTTTTTGTTATTGTTCCTCAGGATAGTGACCGGGACAACGGTATTTGGTTCAGTTTCTGCAACCAGGTTTCTGAATTGAACACTGCTTGTAATTGTATGATCCCCGAACTTTACGATAATATCACCGGTTTTAATTCCTGCCTTGTCTGAAGGTCCGTTCTTAACAACATCACCAACAAGTACACCTTCTTTGCTCTTAAGATTCAAAGCCTTTACAAGATCGTTTGTGATGTCCTGGGGGATAAGTCCCAGGTAACCGCGTGAAATAGAGCCGTGTTTAATCAACTGGTCCATTATCTTTTTAGCCATATTTATCGGGATAGCAAATCCGATCCCTACATTACCGCCTGAAGGGGTACTGATTGCAGTGTTTATGCCTATCACGTTTCCGTCAAGATCAGCAAGAGCGCCCCCGCTGTTGCCCGGGTTAATCGATGCATCAGTCTGTATGAAATCTTCATATGCAGCTAATCCTATCGATGTCCTGCCCGTTGCACTTATTATTCCTGCAGTAACAGTATGCATAAGCTCGAAAGGATTTCCGTCGGCAATTACCCATTGCCCTATTTTCAGATTATCCGAATTTCCCAGTGTTGCCGCGGGCAGATCTTTTACATCTATTTTAACCACTGCAATATCGGTTTGGGGATCTGTTCCTATAACCGTGGCTTTATGCTTACTCTTGTCACTCAGTACCACAGTCAGTTTCTGCGCACCGTGCACTACATGATTATTGGTTAAAATATACCCGTCGGAGGTTACTATTACTCCCGAGCCCAGGCTGTGTATAGTTTCCTTCTGGTTGGGCTGACCGAACATTCCCTGGAAAAATCCTTTTCCGAAAAACTGCTCAAAAGGATTTTCCGGCGAATAGAAAGGATTTTTCACTGTTTTAACTTCTTCGGCAAAGATAGGTACAACAGAGGGGCTGATCCTGGAAGCTGCTGCTTCAAAGGATTCACTAAACGCGTTTAGCAAAGCCCGTCCTTTTGTGAGATAGGTCGTATCCTGATAAGCCGCCGGATTATCTACTTTGAATCCTGCATACACATCAGAGGAATGATATGTGAAATTTTCGGTGATCAATGTGGTTGCTACCACGATCACAACTACTACAAAGATCTTTCCCAGGGATTGAAAAATATTCTTTTTATTCATTTTATTCCCTCAAATAATTTTGATTTAAGATTTTATAAAAACATGTTAATCAAAACTAATAAAGGTCATAACCAGCACTTGTGTGTTGCATTACCTCTGTATTTCAGAGAACCGATTACACACATAAAGAGAGATAAATTCATATATTACAACACTAAAAAAGTAAAAACAGCAGAGCAGGGAGGAAAATGAAGAAGAATTCATCAGGATATAAAGGACTAACCACTTTCCGGGTAATACTGTTTTTATGCCTGTTCCTGGCAGCCGGTTCATTTGCACAGGAAATGAATCACAATAAGTATCATAAAATGAATGATTCAACACTGATGCACAGACAGCATATGATTCATGCGAACAGTCCGATGGTGATGCCATTCGATATGGATAAAGCAACCCATTTTTTCCTTAAAAATGATAGCGGCGGCGTTTTGAAAATAGAGACAAAAGATCCGGATGACAGCACACAGATTGCTTTGATCAGAAGTCATCTTGAAAAAGAGCAGGCATTATTTTCGAAGGCAGACTTCAGGGATCCTAAAACACTTCACGGTAAGGATATGCCGGGACTAAAAACGTTAACTGATGCGGAAGGAAAATATACTGTTGTCTACAAAGCATTGACAGACGGTGCGCAGCTTACATTTACTTCCGGCGATCCGGATGTAATACGAGCAATCCATGTGTGGTTCGACGCTCAGCTGAAAGACCATGGCAGTGATGCCAGGAGCAGGGAATAATCAACCATCCACAGGCATAACCAAAGTGAAAAGATGTCTTATTCCAGACTATATACAGCTTCCGGTTGAGATTTATTTCATATAATTATATCTTAATAATAGAAATAGATCACTTACACATAATTACTGATACATTCCGACGAGAGCCAGCCTAACTGAAACGGCGGAGTAGGCTGAGCCGATAATAACTGCAAAATAATTACACATTATCATTCCCTGGTCTTTCAAAACGAACCGGGAAGGAATCCTCATAAATATTTTTAATGGACAATGAATAATATCAATAATGTTTCTCAATGTTTGGTTATGAGCGGCATTAAAATATGAGCTTAGAGCAAGTATGACGGAAGAATTAAAATATAGTGAAGAATTAAAAAGTCCGAAAAATGGAATTGTGAGAGCGGCCGGACTATTGTATTTGCTAATAATAGTAATCGGGGTGCTTAATTCAGTTTTTATTGATGCAAGACTCATAGACCGTGGAGATATCAACCTGACCATTAATAATATTACAGCAAATGAATTTTTGTTTCGAGTCGGGATCTTCTGTGAGCTGGTCCTTTATGTATTAGTTATTGTACTCTCGGTGCTGCTTTATTTAATTCTAAAAAATGTAAATAAGAATCTTGCTTTAACAGCAATGGTTTTCAGAGCAGGAGAGGGACTTCTGGGTGCTGCTGTCGCCCTTACCGGGTTCGTTGTTCTTGATCTCTTGAATAACCAGTTTAATATGGCATCTGCGGATAATGTACAAATTGACTATTTAATCGGGGCCTTGCTCAGCGCCCGCGCTGATGGACTCTATATAGTCCTGGTACTGATAGGGATCGGGGGGACACTATTTCTATACTTATTTTACCAATCTTCTTTCGTTCCGAAAACACTTTCCGTCTGGGGGATGGTTACTTACTTATCTATGCTAATTCTATCCCTGGTCAACATTCTCTTTCCCGAACTCCCCGACATAATAGCAATGGTTTTATACGGTGTGGGTACCTTGTTTGAGCTGACCTTCGGATTCTGGCTGCTGATTGGAGGAATAGATGGTAAAGGCACAAGGAGAAACAGATAATAATAAACTAATGGAAGCCTTATTATGAAAAAAGAAAAGCCCAGCCAGACAGCGTTAAAAGTTGCTTTGAATATCATTGCTCTGAGTCATGTAGAATCTATGAAAAAAGTTCTTCCGGAAGGAATAGTTAAGGCAACCACAGATTTGCTGAAGGCCGCCGGGGCGGCACCAATGAAAAGAATTGAAAAGCACCAGTCACCCAAAATAATCTCGCTGTATAAAAAATTTGACTGGTTATTGCCGGGACAGTTCGAAACTTTCGGCTATAGAAAAGCTTTCTTTGAAGATAGTGTAAGAAATGCAGTCAAAGACGGAGCTGAACAGGTCCTGGTACTGGGAGCCGGTTATGACACTATCGGTTACAGGTTAAGCAAGGAATTTCCCAAAGTGAAGTTCTTTGAAATTGAAGAACCTGCTACCGCGATGATTAAAATTGAAGGCTTGAAAAAGCTGGGAGCCGCTGCTAATCTTTTTGTAATGCCTGAAGATCTGGGAAAAAAGAAATTAAGCGAAGTATTTGAAGCAAATTCCGCCTGGGATAAAAAGAAAAAAACCATAATTACTGCTGAAGGATTACTTCAATACCTGGATCCCGGTAGTGTATCTGATCTTTTCAGGGAGTGTCACAAAAACTCGGGAGAGAGCAGCAGGATTGCTTTTACATATATCGGCAGTCGTGCAGATGGCAGACCTGATGCAGGGCCCAGGTCAGGATTAATGCTCTGGTTGCTGAAAGTGGGCGGCGAGCCATGGCTCTGGTCGACAACAGATGAGGATTTGACAAAATTACTTGATAAAACCGGCTGGGAATATTCATCCGAATTAACCGGGCCTGAAAAGAAAAGAGGGATTGAGTTTTTTGCATCCGCTGTACATCAATGAATTACGAGAGCACTGCTTTACGGTTTAGTAAAGCTGAGTCCTGTAAGCGATCTGATCCGATAACTGAAATTATGAATAAAGAGGCTGATTTTACAATTCAGCCTCTTAATATCCGGATTTCATTTCTTAACTTATAATTATAATTATTTAGTTACTTTCAAATCATTATTTACAGTTATGGCATCCGTCCGAAAACTAATAATATTTCCCGCCCAGTCTTTTTCAACATTAGAATTTACGTCACCAAATAAAAATACCGAACCGTTATCAACAATGATATGGATAGGCGGATTGGAGGAGTACTGCTGTCCCCAAAACATAGGGTCGTTATATATTAATCGTGCAGCTCTGTAACCCAGTTCGCCAGGTCCGAATGTAAATTGTATTTTATTAATAACGTTTCTCACACCGTGAATCTTTTCCACTTCAGATTCAAATTGCTTTTTAAGCCAGGGAAGATGGACCCATCCTCCAAGGGTCACAACCCCGCCCTCAGAGTTAACAGTTAGCCAGTCAAATACACCATAGAAAATATTTGACCGAATCTTATGCAGCACTTCTTTTGTCAAAGTTGAATCTTCAATGGCCTCATTGTTAACCTGTATGTTGTTCACAATCACATAATTTTCAGCTACTGAATGAGCTACACGTCCTGCCTGATCTTTATCATATATTGTTGGTACAGTTCCCGAAAGAATGATTTGATTATCGCCGATCTCAACATTTATGTTATTATCTTTAAGCAGAGCTGCTTTAGCAAGTCTGTACTGAACAAATGTTTTCAGATTGCTTTTTGATATTCCGGGGTTGCTCTCCTGCGCAAAGGATAACGATACAGGAATACTTATGATTATAAATACTATCAGATAATGCCTTATAACCGACTTCAGTTTATTACTCATTTTCTACTCCAATTGTTTAGTTTTTCAATTATTAATGTTAATTAAGATGTTGTAATCGTTTTAATGAAATACTGAATAAAAAAGCATTTTATAAAAATTTTAACTTCTAAATAGTTAGACATCAAAAACAGATTAAAAGGTTCATAGTTTTTACTACGGGTTGACCGGTATCAAGATTCGTTGCATTATGCCTTTCCCCCTCAAATTCGCATAATTTGTTAGGGTAGTGTCCACTTTGTGGTCAGGAGGTTTTAGATGCAATCTCACACCTGATTTTTAAGATTTTTCTTGACTCTTGCACATTATTCTGCAATGTTCACAGTTAGTGTACAAGGCTAAATAGTGTACGGGATCAGAATATGAATAAAGAAAAATATTAAAGGAAGCATTAGTACGGCTTAAAAAACTGCTATTTCTTTGAAGAGGTTTATTATGAGCAATGAGAATGCATCAATCCACGAATTTGACGTCAGCTTAATATGCGAATATTTTTCAAATATGGAAAGACAGGGGCCTGGTAGTCCGGAAGTAACCATCAAGGCATTGAGCTTCATCGATAATTTAACAAAGGATTCAAAAATCGCAGATATCGGCTGTGGTACAGGCGGTCAAACTTTTGTTTTAGCTCAAAACGCACCGGGAAAGATTACCGGCATCGACTTGTTCCCTGCTTTTATAGATATTTTCAATAATAATGCTGAGAAGTTGAATCTTCAGGACAGAGTAAAAGGTATTGTTGGTACAATGGAAAACCTTCCTATTCAAAATGAAGAACTGGACCTGCTATGGTCGGAAGGAGCAATATATAATATCGGTTTTAAACGCGGTTTGAACGAATGGCATAAGTTTATAAAAACAGGAGGACATATTTGTGTTTCAGAGGCTTCGTGGTTTACCGAAGAACGGCCTGATGAAATTAACAAGTTCTGGCAGGATGCTTATCCGGAAATTGACACAATTTCAAATAAGGTCGACCAAATACAAAAAGCCGGATACATTCCAGTCGCAGCTTTCATCCTGCCGGAAAATTGTTGGATTGAACATTTCTATAGTCTGCAAATTCCTGTGCAAAAAAACTTCTTGAAAAAATATCCGGGAAATAAAACCGGTGAAGAACTCGTCGCATACCAAAAGCACGAAGCTGAATTATACTACAAGTATAAAGAGTTTTACGGTTATGTCTTTTATATTGGAAAAAAAGTTTAACCTTATTTAATGGACATAAAAAGAATCACACTCAGGCGACTATTTCAAAAGCATCATCTTCTTTGAGTCGATAAAGTTTGAGCTGGAAATACCGGCTGCGTTTATTGTATAGATATAAACCCCGCCGCTTAAGTTAGTTGCATTGAAATCTATTTGATGATTTCCTGCTGATAAATCTTTGTTTAGCAATGTTGTAACTTCTTCGCCTAACATATTGTAAACTTTTATTAATACTTTCGAATCCGTTGGAATTGAAAAACTTATTCTTGTAGATGGATTAAATGGATTTGGATAATTCTGGTTTAACGCATATTCTGATGGCACTCCTAATTCAACTTCTACGATATTTGAATAGTCAAACACACCGTTGAAATCAACCTGTTTTAACCTGTAATAATATGTTCCCGGACTAACCTGATCAACAAATGAATATTGCTGTGCTTCTGTTGTTGTACCTTTACCCTGAACAAAGCCAATCTTTTCAAACTGATTATTACCAGAACTTCTCTGAACTTCAAAACCTTTGTTGTTGGTTTCTGTGGATGTTATCCAGTTTAGATATACTTTGTTATCGATTATGTTTGTTTTAAAAGATACAAGTTCAACAGGAACTGTTCCCTGCCGGGCCAATATGAATCCGAGATATCCTACTGTCCAGATGTCGCCGCCGTTGGTCACGAAGAAGTTATTAGTATAACTCGGGCCGAAGTCGGGATTCTGCAATCCCGGCGCGGAAACCTGCCACGACTGGCCGCCGTCGAAGCTCTCGTAGATGCGCACCTGGTCCGGACCCGATGCAAGAATGTACACCTCGGTCTCACTCTTTGCATCTATGGCCATAATAATGTCGTCCGCTGTAATGCCGGGGAGGTTCACTTCAGTCCATGTAAGCCCGCCGTTGGTTGTGTGGGCCACCTGCCCATAGAAGCTGCCCACCCAGCCGACCTGGAGATTTGCGAAGCCGATGGACTGCCAGGTGGTACCGAATGTGATCGCACGATGGGTCCACGTCTGCCAGCCGTCCGTAGTGAAGAATAAGGAATTCTGCGTGCCGACCGATACGCCGTTATCCACATCGAACATCTCAGCGTCGAGCTGCAGCGGTTCCAGGTCACCCGCTGCCATCATAGTCTGCCAGGTTTCGCCGCCATCCAGGGTCCGGTAGATCAGTCCAAAGTCATAAGAGCGGCCGAACATATAACCCGTCTGGTCGGCAGGAAAGTCGAGCACGTGCATGATACTGTTCGGGAAGTACGGGCTGTTTTCAAGCAGCATCCAGGTTTCACCGAAATCATCGCTGCGATAGACCAGACCGGGAGCGCTGGCAGCGAACAGGCTTGAACCCGCCAGGGCAAGGTCGACCATATCGGTGGACACACCGCCGGGACCCTGCAGGATAGGCCGTAACCGCCACTGTCCGCCGAAATCGTCTGTGACCAGCACTGCACCGTTCTCGCCGATGGCAACGCCCCGACCGTCAGGGGCCATTATAACGTCTTCCAGCGATGCCCCGATACCACTCTGGCGCTGCATCCAGGTGTACCCGCCGTCGGTGGTCTGCAGCATCAGCCCGTCTTCTGTAACAAACCAGCCGTTGAGGTTGTCGTAGAAGTGGATGCCGGGATACTGCAGCCCGCGGGCACCGAGTTTCTCATGTACCTGGTTCCAGGTCAGGCCTTCGTCCTCGCTCATCCACATCCGGACTGCAGCGTCGATTACGAGAATCCTCCCGTCGGGCAGGCGATGGATGACCTCAACCGGTAGATCGATAAGCGAGAGCACCGGGGACGCTGTCATTCCCAGGTCGTCAGAGCGGTAGAGAGTGAGGCCGAAGCTGTCGTGCCAGAGCAATACGTTGGCGCTCACGAAGGTAACATCATTAGCGATGCCCGGGTGCACAAGATCCCAGTTAACACCGCCGTCGGTCGTCAGCCGCAAGCCGCTCTCGCTGCCTGGTGCATAACCTCCGCCCCAAACCACGCCGAGGTCGCCGTCCCACCAGTCTATCGCGTTCACGCGGTCGATGCCGCTCGCGGGGAAGACAGGAAACCAGCTCGCGCCGCCGTCAGTCGTCTTCTGCAGCTGCCAGGTCGAGTTGAGATAGGCCACGTCAGCGGTGATAGGGTGGATCCGTGTGTTGTTGCCGCCTGCTGAAGCCATCTCCTGCCAGGTCTCGCCGCCATCTGTCGTGCGATAGTTAACGTTGCCGACTGCCCAGCCGTGCTGCAGGTCGGCGAATGCAAGATCATAGAACTCCTGCTCGAAGAAAAGCCGGTCGCGGGATACACCGTTGACCTGCCCCCAGGTCGCACCGCCGTCGGTGGTATGCATGAGGACGCGATCTTCGCCGCAGATGAACCCGTCCGTGGGCGACAGGAATACAACGCCGTCGAGATCCCAACCGGTGGGCAGAGCCGACTGCCGGGACCAGTCCTGGGCGAAGACAGTGGACACCGATCCACTCAGAGCGATAAAAGCAAAGCTGGCGATGAAAAGTTGAAGGAAAAGTCGTTTGATGATCATTGACTTGTTTTTTAGTGTTGAATTGCTGATGATAAATAGGATTTTTTTCATGGTATTCTCATCCTGATTATTATATTGTTATGTATAGATAGTTCTCAGGAAACCTATAAAGTGACATCACGATTTTGATTAGAATTTTTGGCTCAAATCCTTCTATTTATTATTTTCGGAAATTATGAAACCAATTAATGCAGATAATGCATACAGCATTGAGAAATACCTGGAAAGAATAAATTACGAAGGATCACTTTCAGCAGATACGGATACGTTAATCAATCTACAACTTTCCCATCTGTACAATATTCCCTTCGAAAATCTCAGCATTCATCTTAAAGAACCAATCCTTCTTAATTATAGATCATTATTTGATAAAATAGTGCTCAGGAGGCGAGGTGGGTTTCTGTTACGAATTGAACGGCCTTTTTACTTACCTACTGCGTCAGATCGGCTTCGACGTAAATATGCTGTCTGCCGGTGTAACAAACCAATCTGGCGAGGACGGGCCGGAGTTTGATCATATGACTTTAATGGTCACCCTTAACGACAGGTGGCTTGTTGATGTAGGATTTGGTGACTCATTCAGGAAGCCATTATTATTAGATGACCGGAAAATACAACATCAGGGGGAACGGTCTTATAAAATTGAAGAATATGGGGACTATCTTCTGCTTCAGGAAAAAAAACCCGGGAAGGAATGGGTAAAACAATTTCGATTCAAGCTTCAGCCGCATAACCTGAACGATTTTGAAAAGATGTGTCACTACCATCAGACATCCCCCGAATCTAAATTTACACAGCATCGGATATGTTCGATAGCCAGACCTGACGGACGAATAACCTTAAACGATATGCGTTTAATCGAAACATCATATGCCGATATAAGCGAAAGGACCTTAGAGAGTGAAGCAGAATACCATTCGCTGCTAAAGAAAGAATTCGGTATTATTGTTCAAAATTTATCCGGGAGACAGAGTAACTAACACCACAACCTAAGGTTCAGTGATGACTGCCTGTCATAATAATTGCCGTCAGTTTTACCCGGATAAAATAACCGACGGCTAAAAACAACCTTTTATACAAGAGAGGTCCCCCAAAAGTCTCCATCTTCTATCTGAGAAGAACCATCTTTTTCGTCTGGATAAAGTCTCCTGCTTTTAGTTGATAGAAATAAACTCCGCTTGGTAAATTAGCAGCATCCCAGGTTATCTCATAAGTGCCAATTGGTTTTTGTTCGTTCACTATAGTTTCTATTTCATTTCCCAATACATCAAACACTTTAATTTGAACCTGTGATTTTTGTGGAACCGAGTATTTTATATTTGTACTTGGGTTCAAGGGATTGGGATAATTTTGATAAAGTTTATAGTATGTCAGTTGATTCGATGGGGGTGGCGATGATGGAGCAGCTTCATATGTCAGCGATACGAAATTACTGTCATATTCCCTTATTACTTCGGATACCAGCATTTTTCCACGTCTGACTGCATCGAGTGCATCATTCCCTCTCATTGCAGTATAAGCAATGATTATATTCTGAGGTTTATCCTTAACAAGGTCAAAAGGACCTGTACTAAGTAATACTCTTTGATCATATGCAAAAGTGTCCAGCCATCCTGTACCTGCAACAGGATCTCCTGAGAACATGAACGCAGGATTAACCAGGTTACAAATTGAATCGGGAACTACTACTCCTTCTCCGAAAGTACATGGATCGAACTGACCTTCATAAGGATGAAGTCCTCTCATTTGTCGGTAAACCGAATAAGGAGATTCTAGCCAGCCTAAAATAGCAATGTTTACATGTTTCTGGAAGGCGGCTGTCCTTAGATTTGTTTTTCCGTCATACAGGTACTGACCATAGTTTTGTCCAAAATTGTTTCTCCCCCTGGAAGTCCCCGATACTCCTGAAGAATCTTCAACAACCGGACCCTGAAGAATTGTAAAAAAAACTGCCGGCGGATTATTTCCGAGCTGGAGATCACTACCATTATTGTAAGCAAACCCGGTAGAAAAAGTTGTATCACAACCGGAAAGATCGTCATTCCATTCGCCTATTTCAGGGTCAGCCCATACAGCAAAGTAGACATTTGGAAGACTATCTGAAACTATACCGCGATTGACTATTGAATAAATTACATAAATAGTATTCTGTAGAAAAATTTCATTCCCTGCAAATACAGTCTGCCGTATTTCTATTCCTGATGGCTCACTGGGGTTCCAGCCAAGATGATGATATCCGGAATCATTATATACACACCAGGTTGTAATATTCCCCAGAAGATATGGCATATCTTCGTTATCATTCCATAGACTGTCAAGGTTCTTATCAACAGGGTTGTATTTGCCGTCGCCATCACCATCATAAAACTTTGCACCAAATTTAACGGCATCTTTCCATTCCTGCCACGATTTTCCGAAAGGGGGATCAGATCTGCGGATAACAAAAATACCCTTACTAAGATTAAGTGAATCGTTTATTGCACCAGGCACATAGTCTTCTTCGAGCATAGAGGGAGATTCAATGCTTGCCCAGATATTATTTCCGGTTTTTCCCGCAAGAAAAAATCCCGCAGAAAATAAAACCATATCCCCGTTTAGATTAGCATATGAAAAATCTGAAAGTGCACCATTACTTTTGATAGGAAAAGCTAAGTTATTAACCTGAATGATATATCTGTCTCCCACCCTGCCGGTACTGTCAGATGATTGGGAAAAAACAGTACCTGCAAGAAAGAATAATATCGAAACGAAGATCGGAGTCTTTGATTTACCCATACCCATTTACCCGTAAAATTTTAAGTGCGAGTTAAAGTTAACTAAAGCGTGTGAATTATTAAAATGAAATAATGGTATAAGAATAAATAGATATCTGTCGTTTCTGAATCACATTTGAATTTAGTGTCATTTAATACTAATTACATATAATGTAATTTTTTAATAAGCAGAGAATAAAATGTATAACAAATTAATAACCGATAGGAGTATCGAAGGAAATTGAGGAATTAGATAATCTTGATGAGGTGGTATCCGGACATATCCGACGGACATTAGCAAAAACAAAAGGGAAAATTAACGGTCCGGATGGAGCGGCAAAAGTTCTTGGAATTAATCCAAGCACTCTGCGGAATCGAATGAAAAAACTTGGTATTGAATACGGTCAGAATAAAAGGAAAATGAATTAAGAAAATTATTTAACATTTCTTTAGTCTCTATTGTTTTACCGGATCTCGAATAAGTATCACTTATCTTAGGTAAGATTTTTATGTGACTATTTTATCTTGTCCAAAGCTTAATTTCTTCAGCAGGCTTGTTGTAACAATGTTTTCCGATTACCATCTTTTACCATTACAAGGCAGAGATAACCTCTGTAAAAGAGTTTATAAATTAAAAACAAACAGGGAGCCTAAGCTCCCTTAAATTATTTGAGAAAAAGCATCTTGCCAGTTTTAATATATCCTCCGGCTTTCAACCTGTAAAAGTATATTCCGCTTGAGTAATTACTTGCATTAAATTGAAGTTCATAATATCCCGGATTCTTTGTTTCATCAACAAGCGTACTAACTTCCCGACCGAGAATGTCGAATACTTTTAACTCAACATTCACAATTCGGGGAATAGCGTATCTTATGGTAGTAGCGGGATTAAACGGATTCGGATAATTTTGTTCAAGGGTGAAATCCGCAGGAGAAGTCAGATCTAATTCAATTTCTCTGCTGTACTTAAAGCTTCCGTCAAAGTCAATCTGCTTTAACCGGTAGCCGTATCTTCCCGGTTTCAATTTCTCATCTGTAAATGAATAATTATTTATACCTGTTATTGTCCCATTTCCTTCAACAAAACCAATCCTCTCCCATCCGGTATTCTTATTACGGTCTACTTTCTTCTCCCTTTGAATTTCAAATCCTGAATTATTTGTTTCTGTTGATGTTTGCCAAAGCAGTGTTACATTATTACCATCTGCACTAGCTGAAAATGATACCAATTCTATGGGCACTATTCCGGTAGAGTAATTAATAATAACACCGCTGCCGGAATATTGATCCTCACCTGCAGCCCAGCCGTGTGTCTGATCAATGAAACAAACTGAATTGAGTTGAGCGATTGTTCCGCTTGTTTGCTGTTCCCATAGATTTCCGCCGTTAACGGTATTTATTACCTTGCCGTCAAATCCAACTGCCCACCCGGTTTCCTCATTCAGAAAGCTAACGCCGTACAGCCAATCATGAGGAGGAGGATCAGGCTGTGTAATCCAGTTATTTCCTCCGTCTGATGTCTTTAAAATGGCTCCGAATACACCGACTAAATAACCGACATTTTCATTTACAAAATCAACTGCAACGAGAGGGTATGCTGACAAACCGTTTCTAAATGTCCAGGTATTTCCTCCATTGGTTGTTTTTAGTATTGTCCCGATTTCTGCACCGTCAGCTATCCATCCATTCATAAGGTCAACAAATTCCACAGAGGTAAAGCCATTATAATATCCCGCAGGGAAGCTTTGAGAAAACCAGCTGACGCCGCCGTTTGTTGTATGAAGAATGATTTCGTCACCAACCGCCCAGCCGTTCATATCGTCTGCAAATGATACATCGTATAAATCACCGGAGGTACCTGAAGTCTGCTGCTGCCAGCTAATTCCTCCATTTTGTGTGTTGAATATTATTCCTGATGTGCCGACAAACCATCCTGTTTGAGCACTTGAAAAATAAATTGAAACTATATCCTCAGTTGTCCCGCTTTGCTGTTCGATCCAGTTAGAACCTCCGTCAGTAGTACTATACAGCATACCTGAATAACCTGCCGCCCATCCGTTATTCAAATCAGTAAAGAAGACAGAATTAAAACCATTTTCAGCTCCTGTAAGTTGAGTATGCCACTCCAGAGCGCCTCCGGGATCGTTAAAATGAACATTTTTGTATATCTGTAAGCCTGCTTCTCTCTCTGCAAGCAGGATTAAAGAATCAGCTGCATATTCAGAGTAAAACACATTCGGCGTTTTGATTGATTCAAGATAAACAGGATTGGCCGGATTGCTTATAAGAAAAGCAGCCAGGTCGTGATCATCCGTTAAGTATGCAAATTCTCCTGATACTTCGATGTCGAACGGACTTAGTGCCGTGAAGGTATAATGACCGGTTTCTGTCGGGTTTACAGGATCTGTAATATCCAGAATATAAAACCCGTCATTGGAACCGCCTATATCAAGAGTTGCAACGTATGCATAATTATCTCTGATAGATACACTTTCTACATTAGCCTCCAGGGACAGCGTGGTAACATTAACCGGGTTAACAGGATCGGTAACATCAACTATGCGTAAACCTGCTTCACCGGCAGCCATGAATAAATAATTATTGTAAAATTCCAGTCCGTCAATATAACCTGGAATGGATGTGACAGATAACTGAACAGGATTTGAAGTATTTGAGATATCAAATATTCTTAAGTTATCATGCTGGTAAAGGATCCTGTCAGTCACATAAGCATAATTGCCTTCTACATCTACAAGGAGGGCATTAAAGCCCTGAACGCCGCTGATCTCAACAGGATCTGAAGGATCAGTGATATCTGCTATCCGGAGCCCCCCGTCCAGATCCGCTACAAATAAAAGATCATCCATTATTGTAAGATTATAAGACAGACCGGGAGTATCATACTGTGCTGCAAGAACCGGATAATCCAGGTTTGAAAGATCCGTAATAAGTACACCGTCATCTAAATGCGACAGATAAGCATAGTTTCCGTCTATCAACACATCCACTGTCAGGTTAAGTGCCTGGTAACTGCCGGCTATAAAAGGATATTCAGGATCACTTATATCTATTATTTCAAACCCCTCTTCATATTCTGCTGCATACAGATAATTGCCCGCTATTACAAAGTCAGATGGAAGGTTACTTGTAGGGGTAGTACTCACCCAAAATGGATTGGCCGGGTCGGAGATATCCCATATATGCATTCCGTCGCTGTTAGTTATATATACAAGGTTGTTTCTTGCTTCGATATGACTGATTCCGTTTAAATCTATATAACCCAGTGCAGGAAAACTCCCGTTGTTGAGATCCAGGATGTAGACTGAATTTCCGACTCCCAGAAATGCCAGGCTGTGAGTTCCGAATATTTCGTAAGCACTGCCAAATGAAATGTATTTGCTCCCCGCCGGGGAAAAATATCCGGCAGCATCCATATAGAATCTGAAGTAGCCATCGTACCCGGTAGTATGTACAAAATCTTCGGGCTCAGCATAAATTCTGTGTGACGGATTTCCCATCGATATTACAACATCTACCTGGAACGGATTATAAGGATCTGCCACGTTGATTGATCGGACAAATCCCCACGAACACTCGACCACTGCAATATTATTCCTTATCTGGACATGCTCAACAGGAACAGGAACATCAAAATAAATTACAGTAAAATTGGTATACCTGAACGGCTGAGAAGGATTCTGAACATCCCATATTTCAAACCCTCCGTAACCACAGGCAAGGTATAATCTTTGTGTAGCATCATCATAAGCAACATCATAAACAAGTCCGTCGGTTCGCAGTGTATCTGTTAACAGCTGAAGATTTGCAGGATCGCTACCATCAAGTATAAGTGCAGCGCCACCGCTGCTGGCAAATATCAGATTTCGGAGCGAATCAACTGCAATGGTTATTGCCGGACCATAAGGATAGCTGCTAACCCTTTCCAGGTAAGCATTGTCTGATATGCTGACTGGGCTGGAAATATTATTGTTAGAATTTAAGAATTCTTCTTCCGGTTTGATCTGAGCCCGGAGTATGCTTGTGAAGGATATGATAAGTATGAACAGGTTTATGGACAGCTTTTTCATTTCTTCTCCCCATAATTAGTCTAAAAAATATTGCAAAAACTTTCATAATATTTTGTGTTTGTATTATTTAAAGTCTTTTATAACAATATAAAACCATTTCTTTGCTGATGGATAACTATCTGCACTTTGCCTGTTGTAACAATTTCTGCTGTTCAGACTTCCGGTTGAAATTTTATAATTTATTTTTGTTTTATCCGTTTAACGGAGTGATTATTTTCCTCCAATATTAAATACCAATGACATGAACTTGCAATAATTATGATAAACCAATCCTCATTCAATAAAAAATCCATACTCCCAAAAGTCTCCATATTAAAATTGTCAAAAATTATTTGAGAAGGATCATTTTCTTTGTTGCGATGAAGGAACCTGTCTGTAATCTATAAAAATAGATTCCGCTTGGAAGATTAGCTGCGTTAAACTCTACCTGATGATATCCTGCTTCTTTTTCTTCATTCAATAGCACCGCAACCTGTTTCCCAATTGCATTTATAATTGTAATTCTCGAAAGTGATTTTTCAGGTAAGCTAAAGCCGATAGTGGTCACCGGGTTAAACGGATTAGGATAGTTCTGCTCAAGCTGGTATGTAATGACTGAACTTAATTCTGCTTCAACTATATCTGAGTATTCAAAACTACCATTATAATCAATTTGTTTTAACCTGTACTGATAATCTCCTGATAAAACATTTTTATCGGTAAAAGAATAATTATGCTTTTCAGTTGTGGACCCGTGTCCTTCAACAAAACTAATATCAACCCATCCCCTTTGTTCCCTTTTGGGGAGGGGACCAGCAACTCTTCTTTGAATTTCAAAACCATAATTGTTTTTCTCGGTTGCAGTTTTCCAGCTCAAGGTAACATTGTTTTCACTAACAGAAGCTGTGAATGAAGTAAGCTCTACAGGTATAATACCGTAGGGATTTTCATAAATATGAAGTCCTGCTCCATAAGTTGCCACGTAAAAATAATTTTCTGTTGCATCAACACTCCAAACCTGGTCCGGTACCATCTGGGTGGAAATTTGTGAAGGCTGGCCTGGATTTGAAACATCAAGCACCGTTAAGTAAGGATCAAAATGATCTGCAACTAATAATACATCTCCAAAAACAAAATTTTCATATGCACGTGGAGGTGGATCACTAAAAGTTTTAACTCCAACGATCTCAGGATTTAAAGGATCTGTAACATCAAATATATCAACACGGTTTGAAACCTGGAATAAATCACATGCATAAACATAATCTCCTTGTGCATCTAAATGCGTAAGTTCCACATCCTGTGTATAAGTTGCTACCTGTGTTGGTTGAGTGGGATCAGAAACATCAATAACTTTTAATCCGGCATCATACTGAGCCACATAAACGTACCCGTTCGAAGCTGAAATGCCCGAAGTAAAATCATTGGGAACCGGAAAGCTTAGTGAACCGACTTCAGTTGGTTCAGCGGGATTCGAAATGTTAAACACCTTAAGATTATTTTGATCATCAGCCACATAAATGTAGTCTCCATCAAGAGCCAGATTGTTAAAATATGCAGGACTACTGTTAGCTACAGTTACAGGATTGGTTGGATCCGAGATATCAACTGCCCGCAAACCTTCAATGTGATTTGTTACGTAAGCATAATTTCCTTTAATTTCCAGGTGAAGATCTGACCCGGATAATGGTTGGTTAACACCCACTAAAACGGGGAGCGCTGGATCTGAAACATCTAGCACATTTAAACCGATAGCAGTTGACAGGTAGCAATAAAATCCTGAAACCTTTAGATCGCTGCTAACATGTCCAACTCCTTCATATTCAGAAACAAATTCGGGATTAACCGGATCGGAAACATCTATAATAACCATCCCCGTACCATTGGGAACAAAAACATAACCGTTAAAATATTTTATGTCATTACAATTTGTTTCATAGCTGCCTGATAGAACGGGATTTAACGGATTTGATACATCAAATATTTCAATACCATAAAACGGATCACTTACATATAACCTGTTATTAAAACTTGTCATGCCATAATATGTTGTCCCATTTCCAAGCAGGGGATATGAAGCGACAACAGGCAATCCGATAGAGTTTAAATCGAGGACATAAAGTGTCCCATTTAAAACCTGAAAAGAATAAGTGCCAATAATGTGTATTTCCTCGGCGCCGTAAAGAGGCGCGCCTTCATCTATTAAGTTTATAGTTCCATCAGAGTTAACTACAAATAATTCCGTATTGTGTCCTGAAGAAGCCACAAGAAAGCTACCGTCATCATTTAAATCCAGGGCATATTTTGTTTGGCCGGTTCCCAGGTTGAAGCTTGATTGATAAGGGTTTGAAGGATCAGAAACGTTCACCGTAATTATTCCGGCATATTCTGCAGCAATAAAAATAAAGCCGGGCATAGCAGACATTTCTGTTGCAGGTGGAGTTGTACCAATGTAATTTAACAATAAACTGCTTAAATGCTGAGGCGAATTAATATTTTGTACATTCCAGATTTCCAATCCGTTTTCCCCCAGCGTTACATAGAGATTTTGCGTTGCTGAATCATAAATCAAATCATTCACTATTCCGCCAGTTCTAATTAGATCATTAACCAAAACTGGTAAAGCAACGTTAGATATATCTATTATAAGCACTACACTGCCTGAATTAACATATGCTAAATTGCGGGCTTCATCAATTGCGGCTTCCCGGTAGAATCCAAATCCCCAGGAACCTATTTCTATTAAAGGATCTCCATTTGGATTATTTTGAGCATACAAGTTAATCTGAGTAAAAAATAGTAACGAGGATAAAGCGAGTAGAAATATTGTGGTTGACACAGTTTTCATTTTCTCTCCCTGATTTATTTAAGGACTATTAGTCCATTTATTCTTTTACAAATTGGTCTTCAGATCCAAGAAAGTCATCACGAAAGTGTCACAAATTAACCCGCCCCCTGTAAGGAGATTCAATTATTAAATTAGGTTAAGGGGGAAAAAATAATAGTATATGAAGGGTGATGAGATTAATGTAGATAAGATTACTCGTAATTTATTACTTTACTAATACTTGACTGTTAATTGATTAATCAATGTTTACACCTTGCAATTTTCCAGGTTGCAGTCAAGAATATTTGAAGGTGTAATTAAGATCACTTGATTGAATGAAAAAATTCATCTAACTTTGTAAGTAAGTGATTACTTATTAGTAGGAGAAAAATAATGGAAGCAATAAAATTCAAATTGCCGGAGTGGACTTTTGAATTTCACGGACACAGGTGCCCATTTATGCCAATAGGTTTTAGAATGGGAATCAAGGCATTAGAAAAACTTGGAGTGAAGAAAAGTCTTAACCATGAAATGCACGTATTTTCTGAAATGGGTGTTGGGCATCCGCAGGGATGCATGCAGGACGGAATTATGTCTGCAACTGGTGCAACATTCGGCAAAGGAATGATTGAAAGAATGAACTACGGGAAAGTAGCCGCAATCTTCTGGTATCCGGGTAAAAAGGATGCAGTAAGAATATTCCTGAGGAATGAATTTCAGGATAAGCTTGCACCTCACGAATTTTTCAAATACCGAAAACAAGGTATAGAACCGACCCAAATACCGGAAGAGATAAGGCATGATATTATTAACATAGTTCTTAATACAACAGACGAAGAATTGTTTGACATAACTATACTTCCGGAATTTAAATACATACCAGTCAAAGGTTCTTTCAATAAAGCTAAATGTGAAATATGCGATGAATACACTTTTGAAAGATACTTACGTGTAAAAAACGGAAAGAAGGTTTGTATTTCCTGTTCGGAAAGAAATGAAGAAGAAAAAGTTATTCATTTACCAATTATTCTATAAATAGAAGAATGTTATACTTAATTATTTCAATAATTATTCTGGCAGCTTCATTCTTATTTTCTATGCTAGGATTAGGTGGAGCACTTATTTATGTACCCGTTTTAAAATGGGCAGGCTTCCCGGTAAAAGAAGTTGCAATTCCTTTAGCTCTGCTGCTTAATGGTATTACCACACTTATAGCATTAATAGCATATTTTAGGAATAAGCTGGTAGATGTTAAAGGCGGCCTGGCGATGACAATTTTTGCATTCGCTTTTGCACCTGTTGGAGCACTTGTGTCTGATAAGATTCCCGTCAATATACTATTAATCATCTTTTCAATTGCGGTTTTTGTTGCAGCAGGAAGAATGTTATTTATGTCCCGTATATCGGAGCCGAAGGAGTTTATGTCTCTCAAAAAGCGGGCAATTATCGGTGCGATTATCGGTAGTTTTGCCGGATTTGTTGCAGGCCTTCTCGGAATTGGAGGTGGTTTCATCATGGCTCCTCTTCTGATGTGGATGGGATATGAAACAAAAAAAGCTGCTGCCACCTCAGCTTTTGCGGTTACATTTTCTTCTTTCTCAGGATTTTTAGGCCACGTTGCCCAGGGTCATTTTAATTGGACTTTAACTGTCTTCCTTACGATCGCAGTCGTATTAGGTGCATGGCTTGGGAGCAACTTTATGGCTACCAAAGCAAAATCAAACAGAGTTAAGCAAATTTTCGCTTTGGTTTTGTTTGCAATTGCTGTTAAAATAATTGTTGGTATTATATAATCGAAAGACACTATAAAATGTTGAAGAACAGGATAACTATTATCGGCGTTATCTCCTTATTTACCCTGATAAATTACAGTTCGATCGCACAACAAAAAGTAAACTGGAATGGCTATCTGCAATATCGTTTTTCGGATAATTATCTGAATGAAACAAATTTTTCAGTAAGAAGGGCAAAGTTTTGGATTGATGGTTTACTTCCTGCCGATAACGGTGATTGGGGTTATAAGGTTCAGGCAATTTTTCATCAGCAAGTTAAGTTTCAATTTCTGCTTCAGGATGTTCTCGTAAATTATAAAATAAGTGATTTTGAGGTTACCGCCGGTCAGTTTGTACCAAATTTTAGCTTACTGAGAAAACAGCCGGATTATGCTATACCGCTAAATGAAAGAGCGGACGCTGTTAATGCACTTGTTCCCGGTGCTGAAACTATGGCAAGAGATATTGGTATTGAGTTAAAACTGGAAGATCATAAAACAGGATTGCTTACCTTTGGGTTCTTTAATGGAAACGGCGCTAACAATGTCTCAGACCGTAGAAATTTCTTATATGTAACCCATGCAAATCTTAGACTTATTAATCATTCAGAATCTAAACTGGAATTAGGGTATAGTATTTCTTACAGGGACGCTCACGAATTACAATTCAATAAATTATTCGGCAGTAATTTTTCTTTTACCGGAAATGATTTCCGCTTTGGTGTTGAGGGAAAAATAAATATTGGCAGCTTTGAATTTCAGTCTGAATATATTGAAGCTCATCTGGGTAGTCGGAAAGCTCACGGTTATTATGCGTTGTGTGATTATCTGCTGGCTTCTAAAAATTTAGTCACTCTTTCTGTCCAACAGCTGTACGATTTAAATGACTCAACCATTGACAATCCATGGTATACCCTGGGTTACTCATATCTTCTCAAAGGTAATGATATAAAGTTTACGCTGGATAACAAATTTCAATTTACATCAGAGAAAACAATTTCGTATTCAAGTTTACAGTTTCAATATTTTTTTAATTAAAAATCAGGAGAACAAAAATGTCAAATATTAATCCTCAGGAATGGTTAGAATTCGGACAAAAATTCCACGGCCATAAATGTCCTGCAATGCCTCTTGGCCTAAGAGTAGGAGCAGCAGCAATGAATAAACTTGGAGCCGATAGGGCAAGAGACGGACAGATAATTGCTTTCGTTGATTTAGGCGAAGACCATTGTGCTACTTGCTACGCAGATGGCTTGCAGGTTATAATGGGAACAACTTTCGGCAAAGGCAATATAAAGAAAACTCACAAAGGCAAATGGGCTGTTACGCTGGTTGATAGAGCATCCGGGAAAGCTGTTCGTGTCACACCAAAAGCAGAAGCAATGCTTCAAAACAAACAATCAGATTTTTTCAAACAATACAGGGAAAAAGGAATTCCGGCAAGCATGGTTCCTGGTGATGTTGTAGATCCTCTCATTACTAAAGTAATGAATTCCCAACAGGAAATGCTGTTAAATGTTTCAGATGTATTCGATTACAAAATAGAACCAAAGAAAGACAGTTTTGCGAGCTTCGTCTGTGAAGATTGCGGCGAGATGACAGTTGAAGGTTATGGAAGGATCAAAGATGGCATACATGTTTGTATCGATTGTGTAGCTAAAGAATAATTGAATATGGCTGTTCTGGATTATCCTCGTCATCATTCTGAAAATATTCAGGGTAGCCATGACGATTCTGGCAGTAATACATTTATTCGAATTTATAAAATTTTAGATTCAGACAAATACAGACCATTAAGGCAAAGATAAAAACCCGGCAACGGGGGCGCTGCCGGGCCGAACTCTTTATATGCCTACCCCATTAGCCGTTAATCCAGGGGCGGGCAGACCAACACGAGGCAGAAGTAAATCCGCCTGTGCAAATTGGACAAAGTGAAGGCGGGACAGGCCTCTGTGAATGAGTTCTCATGCAAAAAATATTGACAGAAGCAACAAATATTAATGAAAAGGTAACTGAGGTAATAATCCTTCATCAATATGCCAACCTGCCTGACGTACAGGCAGGTGCCTGATGATGGAGACTAACTTATGCATTGCTACCATTATAAGGGGCAGGTCAGTGAACTAAAGAATAATCTTTATGGAATTACAACCAGGTACAATCCCCAGGTAACGCTGCCTCCCGAATTTGATGATGATATTATTGAACCTGTTAACACTGCATCATCAATACTAAATGCTAAACCACCATGCCAGGTATCATTTATATTTTCATTTAAAGCTTGAATCCACTGTGATCCATCCCAATAGTAGACAATCATATTCTCATTAAGTGTGGCGTTTTCATCAACACCTATATAGTCATCACCATTGTTATCGAAATAATAACCAGTTGGGTTAAGTTGAATCGTTCCTTCTCTGACAATTCTTGATTGTCCATTGTTGTCATCACCATTATAAGACAATGTCCCCGTTCCAAAAGTTACCTCACCATATTTGTTTATGTCAACATCTGCCTGAGTGGTTTCATCAAATGATGGATATGTATTTGTAAATCTTAATTGTAAAAATCCGGTATAATCATTCGAAAGAACCAAACCCAGCGCAACAAAACCGGAATCCGAAAAATCATTTATACTGCTGTCCAGTACACTCGTAATTTTTACCCTGAAATCATTTCCTGTGTGAAGTGTGTCTGGTATTGTCCACGAATAATTTCCACTGTTCGATGTCGAGTTTGCAATTGTGTAGAAGATACTGCCTCCCTTATACAACTCTATCTTTACATTGTCATTGAAATTACTTGTCCAGGTAATACTATTCGATGTGCCTGCTTTCCATGTTTCTCCACCATTGGGACTTACTATTGTTATATTATCATTATTTGGAGAAGGAGCTGTTGGTTCATCTTTGTCGTCTTCTGAGCAGGAGATAATAAACAAAAAAGAAATTGTTAATAAACAGAGAATTACTTTTTTTGTAATCATTATAATTCCTCTTTCGTGATATTTATTTTTTAATTAGTTCAACTCTTCTGTTTTTTGCTTTGCCTTCTTCAGTATCATTTGTTGTAACTGGTGCTAAAGGGCCAACTCCTGCCGCAGTAAGTCTGTTTTTGTTCACATTATATTTTGAAACAAGAGTTTTAACAACAGCATCAGCCCGGGCCTGCGATAATTTCATATTGTAACTATAGTCACCCACATTGTCAGTGTGTCCAACAACATAGAGATTCAGCTCTGGATTTTCAGAAAGTAGTTTGGAAATTTCTTTGAGAGTTGGATCAGATTCAGGTTTGACGTCTGATTTGTCAAAATCAAAATAGATTCCATAAAGTGCTACCCGGCCTTGAGCATTTATATCATTTATCATAGACTTAGCATCAACAACAATATCCTGTTCCATTTCTTTTTGCTCAACAATCCAAACCGAGTAAGACCGTGCGCTTTGGTTGGAACTTACTTTTACCCATGTAATTGTATTATTTTTTTTTAATTTCAAAAAAACACTATAAGAATCTTCATATACTACCTTTCCTCCTGCTTTTTTAACTGCATTCTTATAGTTTCTTAATACTTGTGGACCTGTGGCTTCCTTTGTGCCTTTTTTAACACTATAAGTTAAAAGGTAATAATGTCCTTCTACTGACATTCTCTTACCATTCTCATCCTTAAAATCTTTTAGAACATCAAACTCATTATTCTGATAGCTTGATATTCTGTAACCGGGCATACGGTTAAATAAAGGATGGTCTTTACTGCCTTGTATATCCTCCTGGGCAAAAGATAGAGAATATACAGTAAAAAGTGTAAAAATTAATATGAGTGTTTTCATTTCCTCCCTTTTGATTATTTGCGGTAGAATTAATAATCCTTGCTTTCCACTATTCTAAAATAATAAAATGGTACAAATCTAGCACATTCTGTTTTACCAAACTTGCTAACTCATTTGAATTATAAGGAATTAGCGGAGAGACAGGGATTCTCCGCACTCTGCTTTGACAGTCCAAATTCGCAGGATTTTAGGGTGTATTGCCCATTTTGTGACCAAGAGCTTTGCATTAACTTATTTGAATTTAGCTGAGATATGAATTCTATTTGTCATCCTCACACACATTATTAATGAAACTTTCGAAGTCATCAAACAATAATTCAATCTCACCAAATTCAAGATAGTAAGCATATATCGGAGCATGTTTATTATTCAAATCTTTCTTCTTCATAAAAAAGCGGACTTCACCGGCATCTCTACCAATAAGAACATAATCCTTCATATCCATACGTTTACCGGTTATATTTGCTGTTAATAAATTGTCCCCTTTCATTCCATCTTTTTCAGCACAATAAATTATAATTCTGTCATTACAGATTATTCCTCCATCGTATTTCTTCAGAAAGTTCCTGTGCTGAATATTCAGTTTTACGGATAGGATTTCTTCAACAGAATCTATCTGCCCATCTGTTGCTGGATTTCTTAGTTTTGAATTATCAAAAGGTCTCATACCATTCTCCTGTCAAAATAAATAGATTGTTCCATATGGATCATTATAAGTGGAGGGAGGTGGATGAGGAATTGATCCATGCAGACTTGAATTGATGTACTGAATATTGGATATTGTGTTAGCCCCACCCAAGCTAATTGGAGTTATATGATGTCTGTCAAAGCCTAATTGGGCAGGAAGATTATCATAGTTAACTGGATGTCTGGCTGTTCGTACCAGAAGACCCTCTGGACGAGGAAGTTTATCAGGATAATCATTAAGCCGATTTAACCCATCCAAATGGTCAGCAAAAAGATTGGCTGCTCCATAGGCTAATACCCCAGCTGCGGCACCTGCAGCGGCACCTATTGTAGCACCTTTTAGTGATCCCATTAGAACACCCTTAAGGTTTCCCGTATTTCTATATCCGCTTATACCTCCAGAAAGAGCCCCGCCTGATGCCCCAGCAGAGATTCCTGTTTTTACAAATCCCTCAAGGTTGGCTCCCGCATTCCCCATTACGGCACCGCCAACGGTGCCGCCAACAGCTCCCACCAAGGCACCAATACCGGCAGCCTTAACGCCTGCCTTCAAGGACTGATTCCAGTTTTGTGTTTTCTGATAGCTATCATAACCAGTGATAACACCTGAATTTATACCGCCCCCAACTGCACCCGCAGATGCACCGGCAATAGCTGAAGCCGTTTTTGCTGCCACTCCTAATTTGGCTGTCACACTTAATGAAACACCGGCAGTCAAACCTGCAAGCGCCCCGGCTGCTGCACCGGTACCACTGTAAACAAAAAAATCACGATAATTGAATTCTCTTTTCTTTCTGAATACCTGGTACCCATATATTGCGGCTCCGGCAGCAAAACCCACAGCAGCTCCAATGGCGGCAGCAGAAAGATTTAATATTCGTCCATCAGGATCATACATTGAAACCGGATTATTATTTGCATAGGCATAATGATTCCCTTCGATCAGAAATGCCAGTGGATCAGGAGACAAGAACCTTCCCTGCATGACAGGCAGACGGTACCTGGATTCATGATAATAAAGCCCTGTTTCGGAATCAAACCTCGCACCTGCAAAACCAAAATCGTGAATTTCTGTTCTTGGAATTTGAAGATTAATATATTCCATCTCAATACGCTTGCGTTCAGAGCTTGTAAGTACTATGATCTTTGTTTTGTTTCTCTCACAATTAATGGAAATCCAGTCGTTCGGGAGTTCTTCATCTCTTTTTCCTTCAACATCGGGTAGTTTATATTTTTTAATATCCTTGTTGGTCACGTCAACACATTCTGAATTTTCCAGCGTATGGCTTTCAAGATATTCCGAGGGTATAAGGTAAACTTCAAATTTTTTCCAGAATCGTGATGCAAACAATTTCATTTCGAGAAGGCTAACTTCCTTATCCAGAATAATGTCAATCTGTCCATTTTCATCAGGGAGTAATTTCCATGATTTTTTAGGATTGGGGTCCAGTATATTTTTATACTGCTGTGCTTGTGGATCATCATAATTCGGATCATCAACAAGGTTAGATTTAACTTCTTCAATCCGAACTTTATTGTTATTATCCCCAAAATTCATATAATCCTGAAGATCGACAATATTAAAGTTTTGTTTTTCGTTCTTGATGTAAGCAGAGAGCATAACGTTGCCGCCTGCATCTTGAAACATCCAGTAATTTGTGAAATTCTCATCATTCTCCCGGATTTTTTTGTCGGGTAGGTTGGCAAGGAGAATCTCATGCTCTCCTGCGCCCCATAGATATTGGGCGAGTGGGCGCCAGTTGACATTTTCACTATATTCAAAATCAATGATCACCTTGTCATGGTCGTATAGGCTCATGACTTTTTGAATTCCATTCCTCTCTATTATTTTAAGAATTCTTCTTCCCCAAACATCATATCTGTAATACACGTTAATCTGTGCTTTCACCTTACTGCTTGCTTTTATAAGCTGATTCAGATCATTATATTCATATTTCCATGTGGACTTATCTTCGTCAATAAAGGTTTTTACTCTTCCGAGGTCATCATAATCAATATTTTGTAGCTCATTACGATAATTAGTAATTTTTTCAAGCCTGTCAGAGAGACCATTTAATGCGTTTATATAGAAAAGTGCGGACTTGTCATGAATTGGATTCCCTGTTTTTGATATCCTGACTTTTTGAACCTTATCTTCTTCCTGATACAAAACTGAAAGAGGTTTGCTTAGGCTGGACGTTTCATTTGCTGAAGCAACCAGGTTGTCTGATTCATCGTAATCAAAATAATTTCCGAGAACTGCAATATTGTGGGAATTGTTAAAATTTTCGAATGCAGATTTTAATTCATTTTCATATTCCAGATCACCTGGTAAAATATCCTGGTAATTAGAGAATATCAGTCTGCTAAAAGTATCATATTTGTAAAATTTGATTCTTTTTAGTGAATTAATTCTACCATCATTGGACCATTCTAAATCTATGGAATTTTCTTTTACCAGAAAGGAATTACCCGTATAATCGTAATCGAGATTCAAGTGATTTTTGTTCTTGTCCTTTATCCTCAGACTCTGCAGTCTGTTGTTGGCATCATAAGTATAATCAGCAGAAAGTTTTTGTTTAATTGGTTTGGACGGATCTGAGTAGTTTTTTCTTTTGACCAAGTTTCCTAAATATTCATAAGAGACAGAAAACGACTGGCTTATGATATCTGTTAAATTTCCCGAAACATCAAAATGTCTAACTTCCTCCTGCCAGAATTTATCTCCTGCAAGAGGGATTTTTTTTCTAATAATTCCATTCTTGTAGTCATACAAATATTTAATCGTACGTTCATTGTTCTTTTGGGGTTTGGGTTCGTTTCTGAACAAAAGGGATGTTGTTTCAGATGTTATCTGATTCAATCCATTATAATTTCTGGAAGTAAGAATTTTTTCGGGAAGCTCATCCGACAACTCTTCAGGATTACTGTAGTATTGAATGGCTTTAATGACATTATCAAACATGTCATATTTGATTTCCTGAATCTTTTCATTGTCCTGACTTATGCTAACTGCCCGTTTGAGCTTGTCATAACCAATTTCAAGAACTTTCCATTTTGTTTTGTTAGAATTCTTTAGCTTTATGCATTTGATCCTTGACTCATCAGAATATTCATATCCCTTGTTTAATCCGTTGGGATCTTTTTCTTCAATCAGTCTTCCGAACTTATCATAATAATAATTCCACTTTTTTGTATCCTCTCCCATATAGACAGCATCGCTAAACCTGAGATTATGGACGTTGAGTTGGGTTTCTAAAATTTGGTCATTCTCATCATAACCATATTTGTAGATTTTGCCGGTCATACTTGACCCACTGTTTTTGTCGTATTCTCTCTTTTTGATCATTCGGGAGAATATGTCATATTCATATTCAGTTATCTTATTATTATGAATTTCCATAATTAACCGACCACCTGTGTCATAAGTGAACAAGGACTTTTCAAGAGAATCCGGTGAAAGATCATTTTTCCAGTTCATTTTTTCAACAAGAAGACCTGCATCATTATATCTATATATTTCTGGTTGAAATATTTTCTTTTCAGGATCCAGAATCATTACTTTTGCAATAAGTTCGTCGTTTTTATACACATTTATACTGCCTTTATTCTCACTGTTTAGTCTGGCGATTTCCCTACCTGAAAAATCATAATATATTTTGGTTGTAGCTCCTTGTCTCTCATGATTTACTTCTGTCAACCGACCTCCGGTGTCATACTTGTAGTTTTCACTTACACTTATACCATCATCAACTGTTTTTGTGTGTTTGGTAATCATTCCTGCAAGATTGTACCATTTGAATTCCTGGTGCAAAAGTTTCTCTGAGTTTTTTTGTGAGTATTTGGCTTCAGTCACATTTCCCAATGCAGAAATTCGTTGTTCAACCACATATTTATCTTCTGTTTCAGTTCGGGCAATTCGTCCGAAACCATCATACATGTATTCGTATTTAACACCAGCATTAAATTCTTTTATTAGTTTCCCGATGTTGTCATATTCGAACTGACTTAGTCGTACCAAGTCAGATATTTCCGTAGTTGTGGTTAAAATAGTTTTCGCGATGAGTTCTGAATTCCCCTTCTTTATTGACCTGACTGTCAGTCCTGAAGGCAAAATTTTCTTCAATAGTCTTCCATCATGGCCATAGAAATAATGAATTCTTTTGCTAAAGTTAGCATTTGCAAAATCATTCATGGATTTCATTATCATTCTACCTTCGGCAGAGTATTCAAAAGAACTCACTTTAATAAGACCATTATCCATTAAGCTTTTTGCGGTGTCTTCAAAGATCCTATCCCCAAATGAATAAAAATCATCCTTTAACAAACCCTCCGCTTTCTGGTCTGTATTTCGCTCTGTCTCAAGAGTTTTGAAAAACTTATAAAACGCGAAAGCATTTTTATATCCGATAGGTTGTATTTCATTTGTTTTCTGGCCCGAACCATTATAGCTGAAAAACGTGGGAATCTGCTCTGGACCGATGACTATTAATGGTAGTCCTAAAATATTATTAACATAAATTGTTTTTTTTGTACCAACCGTGTGTTCGTTAAGAAATCCCAATGAATCATATCGGAATTCTTCATTGTATTCATTATGCTTTAATCTGAGAATATTGCCATTATTTTTCCCGGGATTTGAGAATAGAATTTTTTTGATTTTGCCACCCCTATCATAATATTCAAATATTTTGGTGTAACCATCCGGATCAGATTCTGACAAAACCTGACCATATTCGTTATAGAGAAAGTTTTTGATAAATGATTCTTCATTTCCGTATGATGTTTTTACCAAATCCCCGGTAAGTTGATCCCTGGTGTAATTTTTCACGAAAACAGTATTTTGGTCCTCCATCACTTTTTCTTTAAGAAGCAAACCTGAATGCGGTTCATATTCATATTGCTTACTTATTTTTTTATAATCCTGATCAACTTCCAGTTTGCCATCATTTCCAGATTTCTTTTCAAGCAAATTGCCCTTCAGGGAATTCATTTTATTTTTTTCATCATACAAGAACTTTTCATAGGAACCATCGGAATAATTAATTTCAACCACTTCCTCGGAAGTGTTGTAGAAATATCTTATTGGGTACTCTAACCCGGGTTTGAAAATTTCTGTTGGCACTTTTTGCCTGATATTATTGTCTATCTTGAATAAATATCGATAACCGGAATTTTCATCAATCTTTTCGTGGCCGGGAGGAATGACAGCTGCTACAACAAGATGATCTTTACCATGTTTGACCCTCGAGTCGAATATCCACCTTTGAGTGTATTTGACAATATACCACTGGGTCTCCTCTTTATCAGCATCATCGGTTTGTAGAATGCGATCATCATCTACTTCAAATAGCTTTCCAGAATGCCTGGAATAAATACCATATGTTCCATTGCTATTCGACTTGAAATACCACTGTTGGTTATTTCCCGGATCTTTCCCCATAAGCCATTGTTGGATTACTACCCCGTTATTTTTATTCCATCCTTTCAGATCCACGCACTTTTTATTGAGTTTAGACTGAATAGAGTAATAATTATCAATTTTATTAAATTGCCAAATTTGGGAGGGGTTTTCGTTGTAATCGGTTAAGGTCAATGGTCTGTCATCTTCGTCATTTTCTTCGTGAAGGGATATGCATTTACCGTTATATTTTGATATAATTTTATAATACTCTCCGTTTTCTGGAATAAATTTTGTCCCGTTCTCCTGCCTCAGTACGCTTCTATACTGGGGATTATAATCTGAAGTTTCATAGGTGTTCAGACAAATTAGAAGGTCATCTGGATCATAGATTTTTGTGAGCACTGGTTCATTCACTGCATATTTTTCATACGAATATCTTTTATATAATCTTTCATCTGAATGGTTGAACTTACTGCTGATGTTATAAAAGGTTGATGGTAATCCAACACTGACCAAAACCCAGTGATTCTCCCTTAATTCGTATTGAAAGGAATATTCAACCTGTTTAAATCTAATACTTTTGATTAAACCAGCCTTTTCCTTTGTGAAGTATTCAATTTTTAGTTTATTACCTTCTGCATCTATGACGGTGTCTAAAAAATCTGTCCCCTTGTAATATTCAAATTTGATTTCGTTGAGAAAAATACCATCCTTCTGGTGACCGGTATCCCGAATTACTTTTATCCTGAAGCAATCATCTTGAATGGCTTTCTCGAATATCAGGCACCGGTGATTTTTTATTTTTATGACAATTTCATTTTCATTGAATGATAAATCAAAGTATGCACCTGGTTCTGGTTTGTATCGATTGTTGGATTTCCTGAATTCAACGATCCTGTTGCCCTGATTGTATATGAGCTTCCCTTTGATCTTGTTAATCCTTTGATTATAGGCATGATCCCACCCGAATCCCAGAGGTCCTTCGTAAGAAACCATACTTCGATAATAGCGCTTAAAATTCAATCCAATGTCAAACCTACAATCGATTTTAAGGTCTTCTCTGCCGAATAGAACTCACCTGAATGAATCAAAACACTATTATTAAATCCTCCTGTTGGTGATGTTCCGGCAAGTGCTTCCTGTGGAATTGGCTGACCACTTCTCTCATAGCGTTCATAGGGATTGAACAGCCTGCATTGAGTGGAATTAAGATCGGATTCATTACTGCTTTCTGAACCATTAAAATTTCTTGTCTCGGTAATATCCTTATATAATTCGGATGTTATTATCTCAACTTCATTTGCATAAATATTTTGGTTGACAGATTTGCTGTATATGGAATCATAATTTTCATTTATTTTTTTGCATACGAAAGAGATAAGGTTCTTATCAGAATCATTTTTTTTCATTTCTGCCTCACAAAAAGATGAAAAGAGTTTCAATTCAAAAATCAGGATTGCAATCGAGGAGCATAACTTTACGAAGTTCTTAGGAACCTTAAAAATTATTTGGTTTGCTTGTGCCGGGTACCCAGAATATATAATCCATCTTTATAAATCATTTAATTTGATCAACTATTTACTCCCCAACCCTTAATTCCACTGAACAACCCAGATGTATTCTAATCAGAATAACGTTTAACAAAATAAGTTACTTATTCTAAGATAAAATAAATATAACGAATCCGGATGAAATTAGCTTAAAAAAAGCCCCGATCTCCCGGGGCTTACGTCTAATTTTTCTTTTGTTTTTTCGTTGAGAAACGACTTATCTGAAATACCCCATTTTAAGCCGTTTTAGCTTGGTGGCTGAAACTGTCGAAATACTCTGAATAATTTTGATTTTAGAGTTTTGAGAGACAATTGTGCCCATTTTGTGCCCACGACAATTTTTTTAGTGGTTTCTATTGTAATAATTGTTTCGTTTTTGAACAAAAAAGCCTCAAATGTGCATCTGTTTGCTACAAATGAGGCCTTAAAGTATGGAG
>CAWHTX010000006.1:0-50392 GCA_963832355.1 uncultured Bacteroidota bacterium
GATTTCATTCTCTTCTGTATGAGATTTCCTGATTGTAAAATAATACGGCAGAATAAGGTGAAAATCCAGATATATCTTCTCTCCTGACATCCAGAATCTTAGTTCATGGAGGTCAATCCAGTAAGGCTGCTTAGCTTTCCGGATTTCGGAGACAATCATTCTAAGGAGACCAGGATCGGTTTCATTCATCAACCCGCCGATTGATTCCCTTATTAATTTAAATCCTGTGAATAATATATTTATTGCCACTGCAATAGCGAACAAAGGATCAAAAATTTGAAGTCCTGTCAGCATAACAAGTAGAATACCTACAATAACGCCAATGCTGGTGTAAGAATCGGTCAAAACATGCTTCCCGTCAGCAACAAGCGTTAGGGAATTTGTTCTCTTTCCCATCCTCACCAGATATGAACCCAAAAGCAGATTTATTCCTCCTGCCGCGCTGATAACAATTACTCCTATGTTCAGCTGACGAAGATCGGATCCGTTTATGATATCAAGAACCGAGGTATAAATGATAAATACAGCTGCGGCAAAAATCAGAAAACCTTCAATTCCCGCGGAAAAATATTCAACGTTTCCGTGTCCATACAAGTGAGATTCATCCGGAGGTCTTGAACTGAGAATTATGCTGTAAAGGGCCATTGAAGTTGCCAGAACATGTACAACAGATTCGGCGGCATCCGAGAATATAGCTGCTGATCCCGTAAGCAGGTAAGCCCCCATCTTGGACAAAAACATTATTATTCCAACTGACAGAGATAACCAGGCTGCTCTTTTCTTCAGAGATAAATTATCAGACATTTGGATCCCCAAAATCAAACTGCTTTCATTACTATTAGTGTTAGATCATCCTGAACAGGCGAAGAATAAGTAAAATTTCTTAAAGCACCTATAATGACATCCCGGACCTCTTCTGCAGATTTTTCTGCATTATTACATATCAGTCTTGTCAGGTTTTCTTCTCCGAAAGTCCTGTAATAACTATCCATAGCTTCCACAACACCATCTGTAAAAAAAACAAAGATATCTCCAGCATGTTGTTTTACAGAAACTTCTTCGGTAGAATTGGAAAATAAAAGCTCATTGGCAAGACCAATGCCCATACCTCTGGGAATGACTCTGATACATTCCTGACTGGCTTTATTATAATGTATCAAAGGCATATGCCCGGCACGGGAGAGCATGATTCCGCCGCCGGAGTTAACTTCGGCTATGCTTAACGTAAGGAATGAACCTTTTCTTAAGACTCTTTTAAGCTGGTTGTTCAAGACATTCAGGATATTTTTAGGCGAAGACTCTCTGCTTATTATATTATGGAGAATAGACTGGATCTGAACCATAAGAAGTGCGGCCGACATACCTTTTCCCGAAACGTCGCCTATAACAACAAATGTCTTATCATTTTCCGGATCCGGCTGAATAAAATCGTAATAGTCTCCGCCGACCTCACGTGCTGTTTCCATGTAGCAGCTTATCTGATAAAATTTATTCGCGGGAGGAACCTTCGGCATCATATTCATCTGTATCTCCCTGGCAACTTCCAATTCATCCTTGGCCGTTAGTTTATCGGCCAGTTCAAAAGCAACAAGCAGGTTTATAAGGATAAAACCCCATACTGCAAATCCCCAGTCGTTCCCAAAGTAAGCTAAAATGAAAAGAATCAGTCCAAGTGAATAAATTATCCTGCGTACCGGGGTGAGAAGATTTAAGAACTCGAGGAAGAGATTGCGCCCAAAAAGAATGAAATCAAGAACCCTGTTCCGGCTCTTTTCCGGTTTTTTCATTCTCTTTACATAGAAATCATAAACATCGGGAACATCTCTTTTTACGAGTTTATGAAATTCGTTATAATTGAGTTCCCCCGTGTAAAAACGAAATAGTCTTCTTAACCGTTCAAACAGGTTGCTCATCTAAATAAACTCAGATTTTACCTAAAATTTCAGCTGCCTCTTCAAGAACTTCATCTTTCTTTGCAAAACATACTCTCAACAAATTCGCGCTTCGTTTATCATTGTAAAAAGGGGAGATAGGAATTGTTGCAATCCCGGCTTCTCTTGTAAGTTTTTCAGCAAATTCCATATCATTCATATTAGTGATTGCGGAGTAATCAAGCAGCTGAAAATAGGTACCGCAGGCTGGTTTAAATTTCCAGCGGGAATTCTTTAAGTACCTGAGGAAGATATCCCTCTTTTTTTCATAAAAGTAATTCAGCTTTATGTAATGACTTTCGTTATCCATATACTCTGCATATGCATGTTGAATTGGTGTGTTCACGGCAAACACAATAAACTGATGAATCTTTCTGAATTCTTTCATCATACTATCGGGGGCGGCGCAATAACCCAATTTCCAGCCGGTTGTATGATACGTCTTTCCGAATGATGAAATCACAAAAGATTTTTTTACCAGTTCTTTTGACCCGGAAACCGATAAATGTTTCGTTTCATCAAACACTATATGTTCATAAACTTCATCACTCAGCACAAATATATCTCTATCTCTGGTTATATCCTCCAGGTTTTTTATGTCCGTCTCATTTATTACACTGCCGGTCGGATTATGGGGTGAATTGAGGAATATCATTCTTGTTCTGTCTGTTACCGCCTTTGCCGCTCTATCCCAATCAATCGAAAAATCGGATTCTTTCAAAGGAACGTATATTGGAATTCCTCCGTTTATTTTTACTGCGGGAGCATAGCTGTCGTAGGCGGGCTCAAATAGGATAACCTCGTCTCCGGGATTTATAACTGCGGATGCTGCTGTGAAAATTGCCTGTGTAGCTCCCGCGGTTATATTAATTTCATTTTCAGGATCATATTTATGTCCGTATAGCTTATTAATTTTTTCTGAAATTTTATGCCTGAGAACGGAAATGCCCGACATAGGAGCATACTGGTTAAAACCCTTCCGCATATAATATTCCACAAGATCGAGCAGTTCTTCGTTGCAGTTAAAGTCCGGAAATCCCTGGCTGAGATTTATTGCATTACTTTCGGCTGCCATACGCGACATTATCGTAAATATTGTTGTTCCCGTATCTGGCAGTTTTGAATTTAAAGGTCCGGTCCTCGTATTCATTTAGCACTTCTTCTGAAATTTATATGCGTAAAATAAATAAAATATATAACTGTCTGAAGTTTAAGATGTTTTTATTACCGGGTATGCCGAAGGAGAGCAGTAGTTGTCTCGCGGAATGAGGCCGAGCAGTGGCCGAACAAAGGCCGAGTAAAGGCCGAACAGAAAAACTGTAATTGTATCAGAAGGTGAATTAAATTGTTCATTCAATGCTAAATTCAGAATCTGCCGGCCTTTTCGAATCATAAAGGGATTTTAATCGGTTATATGCAAAACGGCTGCCCCGCTGGGCTGAATCCCTGTAATATGTTACCGCCTTCGCTGTATTTCTTGCCAGACCTATTCCGTTCTCATAAGCAAACCCAACCGCACTCTGAGCAAGTACCGAACCTTTAACCGATGCAGCGAGAAGCTGATCAACCCTTTTGCTGTAATCTGATGATGGCAGCTGGTCCAGTATAATTGCCGCATTCATTCTGATTTCTGCATCCATGGATCCGAGCTTTTCAGCCTGTTCCCATAAGGAAAATGCTTTAGGCAGATCCTGTTTGACGATACCAGAATAATAAAAAAGACCATATTCTACAAGAGCGGGGACAAATTCTTTTTCAGAAGATCTTTTCAACAGATTGACGGCATCCTCTAATGTAATCTGGTGATCCAGACCGATTATCTCCAGTCCGTACCAGTCGAACATTGCCACAGGATTTCCCTCATCGCTTTCTTTCCGTATCAACGGAAAAAACTTCCCGTCTTTCTGCATATTGTAGAGAAGAATTGATGCGGTTGGGCTGTCGAGCCTGGATGCTCTGATATAATACTCAATTGCGGTCAGCAGATCCTTTTTATAGAAAATACCCCGTTCATAAAGCCTGCCGAGAAATGTCAGAGCTTCGGGACTACCATAATCAGCGGCTTCCGTTATAAGAGGAATAAATCCGGCAATCGTTACAAAGTTTGTGTCTTTCAGGCTGCTTTTTATTGAATCTGAAAGTTCAGCGAAACCTGAGTGGGTCAGATCCTCAAGGATTCTTCGGTTGGTTATGGTTGGAATCGTATCCAGAATATTCTCGAAATCGATATAAACCAGGCCAAGAGATGATTTAATTGAAGCACTATTTTCAGATGCAGTAGAAGTATCCTTCTGATTGAGATTAGCTTCAGAAGTATCTATCCTTGAAGACGGAACCTTCTTCTTAATTTCCTTTAAGGTCTCCTCTGCACTAACAATACCTTTGACGGCTGCTTTGCTGATCCAGTTATAGGCTTTACCCCAGTTGCGTCTTACTATGAGGTTATCAGTATAAAGCAGACCCAAAGCGTACTGAGCCTCCGGCATACCTTCATCAGCGGCTTCTTTTAATAAATTAAAAGCCTTAAAGGGATTCCATTTAGTTCCCCAGCCATTTATCAGAAGAATCGCATAATTATATTTAGCCGCAGTTACGCCATGATCAGCCGCTTTTTTAATCCACTCTGCAGCTTTAACCGTGTCGGCTTCAACACCTTCTCCAAGAAGGTATCTTATACCGAGTTCGTGTTGTGCAAGAGGGTCTCCTGCATTAGCCTCTCTTATTAAATTAAACTGCTGCCAGATCCTGTATGATAAATCGGGCTGATAGAATAGGCTTGACCGGTTCTGAGGTTTATTATTCTTAAATGCAAAACTTTTTGTTGAGTCCTGACTGTAGACGGTGAACGCAGTCAGAATACAGATAAATAATAAAAGGGAATTTCTCAAAGCTGTCTTATAACCTGGTTCTGAAGTTGAATATATATTAGAAACAAATATTATAATAAAAGTTTAATAATGTGAGTTTATTTTTCCGGGTGTGTAAAATCAATGATTTTCCACAATATTCTTCCTGAACAGCGATTTCTCTTAAGTATTGGCAAAGTGATTGCTTAAATTCGAAATAAGAGTACAATTATTGATCGGAAAAATTAGTGGTTGCCGGTTCGCTAAAATTAAAGTTCCTGCTTCCAAGGATGAATGATGCCGAAAAAATAATTTCAGTTTTAGCCCCCCCAGAAAAAGGGTTATAAGGGTTATAAACCAGAGCAAGCTCAAAATTGGTTCTGGAGATAGACTGGTTCTGTGTTCTCAATCCGAAACCGTACCCCTGGTAAACACGACTCGATAACAGGCTCTTATTCTCTCCCGATATAAGTGCATAATCGGCAAAAGCGATCCCTCCAATAACAAACCCCAGAACTTTATATGGTGTAAATAGCCTCATCTCCAGATCAAGAACATTTCTTTTTACTCCGGCAATTGCGAACTCATTAAATCCGGGCATTCCCGTGGTACGGTCTAGATAAATCTGTTCCCCTTCAAATCTGTTTAAACCAAGTATATAATTATTCTGAACAAAGAACCTCGCTTTCCATCCATCTCTGTATACAAGAGGGGAGTGATAAATTAAATCAAATTTGATGGTGTTTTGCGCCCACTTCTCTGAATATCTATATCCTCCAACTTCAAAATTTCCTGAGAAGTAACCAATCCGGTCAAAATGCGTAGAGTAAATCAGCTGCATTCCGTAATACCATCTGTTGGAAAATTCTCTGGAATCTGAACCAGTAGTAAAAGAGATTAATCCGCCGACAGGAATATCTTCAGTAACACCAAACTCACTCACATAATATGCTTTATAAAACCTCCTGTTGATTGCACCAAGGCTAACAAGGTATAATCTGTTATTCTCAAAGATTTTATTCGAATCGGGGGTGACTTTTGGTCGTACGCTGTAATGTTTGCGGAAATATCTTCCTGAAAAAATAAACGATGAATTTTTCCGTAATGATTCAGGTAAAAAAGGCAGGACAAAAGATCGTCCCGCCCAGAGATCCTGAGAGTCATAACTGTGCGGGATGAGTGAAATTTTATTATCTCCCGAGAGAAAACGCAGATCATCACGCTCCCATGTAAAATCAACCCCTCCTGCCCACTTAGTTTGTGTTGTAATAAAAGAACGGTTCAGGCCGATCCGGAAAAGGTTGCTTTTGTTATTACTGGCCAGGCTAAGCGAGGCATTCACGAAGGACCCTTTAATATTGTTTACGGTGTAATCGAACCTGCCTCCCCAACCAATATGCGAGTCTTCCTCGTGAGTAACTATTATTCCCGCGGAGTGTCCTATGCCCATAAAATTTTTATCTCTTAATCCAACATATCCGCTTCTTCTTTTCGGACTATACGAAATCTGTGGGTCGAGTGTCCATTTATCTTTTGTTGAAACATAAACATCTACTTTTCCCGGCTCTTCGGAACTTTCTGTCTTTATTGCAGCATCATAAAAGTATCCCGATTCACGCAGCAGTCTTTCGCTGTCTTCAATTGACATAGGATCCAGTTTTTCTCCCTCTTTAAAAAGGAGTATATTTTTAATTACCCATATTTTTGTTTTAAAGTGAAGCGCATTTCCTATTTTACCGAATATATCAGGTTTCCAGTCATTTCCATTATTGATGAAAGGTCCTGAGACATCAATATTATTTATATATATATTCTTGATGATCTTTCCCTCATTCGCCTTTACCCTTGCAGAATCGGAATATATAGTGAAAGCAAATGAGTTGAAACGAAAAAACCATAACAATATTGTGGTAAGAACAACTATTCTTGTTTTAATCATATACTCAAGATATTAATTATAAAGATATTTTAACAATACCTTAATTATTCATCTGTAACCATAACTTAATAGGGCAAATATCCTGTTTTTTTCTTGACCTGAATACGCTATTGAAGTAATTTGAATCCCAAAATAAACTGATTTTTTTACGGGATCACTTTCACTATAAAAGGACATTATGGGAGTTAATGTTTCCGCAGCCGACCTTATAGTAATAGCGGGTTATATTGTTCTTGTTCTCGCAATCGGTTTTTATTTCAGAAAAAAACACAAAAACAGCGAAGAATATTTCCTGGCAGGCAGGAATGTAGGCTGGGTTGCCATTGGAGCCTCTCTTTTTGCCACGAATATTTCCAGTGAACATTTCCTGGGACTTGCGGGAACCGGTGCACAGTCCGGACTGGCCGTAGGTCAATTTGAATGGCTGGCCTGCCTTATAGTCCTGCTCTTAGGATGGGTTTTTACCCCGTTCTATCTCAAATCCGGAGTATTTACAATGCCGGAATTTCTTGAGAAAAGGTATAACAGTGCATCAAGATACTATCTGAGCATAGTTTCAATAATTGCATACGTTCTTACAAAAATATCTATTGCCCTTTATGCCGGAGGAATATTACTTAATGCTGTAATGGGCTGGGATATGTACACGTCTGCAGTTATAATTGTTTTGATAACTGGTTTATATACAGTCACAGGAGGCCTTTCGGCCGTTATATACACCGATCTTGTCCAAATGTTTATTCTTATCGGGGGATCGGTGGCATTAACCTTACTGGGACTGAACCAGGCGGGAGGATGGGATAACCTTGTTGCCGGCACTCCCGTTTCTTATTGGCATATGTTTAAGCCGATTACTGATCCGGACTTTCCATGGACAGGCATTGTGTTCGGTGCCCCGATTCTTGGCATCTGGTACTGGTGCACAGACCAGTACATAGTCCAACGTGTACTGAGTGCAAAAAATTTATCGAATGCACAAAGCGGGACTATATTTGCAGGATTCCTGAAAATACTGCCTGTATTTATCCTGATACTTCCGGGAATAATCGCTTATTATCTTTCACATGGATCAATCAGCGGCGACCAGGCGTATGCCTGGATGATTACTAACCTTCTTCCATCGGGACTTAAAGGACTTGTTGTGGCAGGACTACTGGCTGCTTTGATGTCCTCACTTAGCGCTATGTTTAATTCTACTTCTACGCTGCTTACTATAGATATCTATAAAAAGATGAAGCCGGAAGCAGATGAAAAAGCAACCGTAAACTTCGGGAGAATAATGACAGGGATCATGGTTTTACTGGGCCTTTTATGGATTCCTTTTATTGGGTTATTAAGCGATAACAGGATGTATGTTTATCTCCAGAGCGTTCAGGCATACGTTTCACCACCTATTGCAGCGATTTTTTTGTTCGGAATTTTCTGGAAGCGGGTTAACGGTAAAGGCGCTATAACCGCTTTGCTGACCGGTCTGTTTCTTGGTGGAGCAAGACTTATACTCGAAATACAGAATAAAATTGCACCTTTATCAAACGATTTCCTTCGATATACAGCATCTATAAATTTTCTGCATTTTGCTGTCTTCTTATTCATAGTTTGTTCGGCAGTGCTGATTCTGGTCAGTCTTGCTACGGAAGTACCCGCAGGCAGAAAACTTGAAAAATTAGTAATATCTGCGGGTGACATTAATTATAAAGCAGATGCAAAATGGCGGAAAGTTAATATCGCAGCATCCTTCGTTCTTGTCGCGGTTCTGGCAGTTTTGTGGTGGACATTCGCTTGAGAAACAAAAATCATATGAAAAAAATTTATCTTATCCTTTCACTGTTTATCGTTTCTATAGTTTCGTCTTATATCATCTACAGATTATACCCTTCAGTACACCCGCTGGGGGCAGTTAAGCTAAACTATAACTTGTTTCAGATTAAGCAAAAAGGGGAGAAGCTAATCGATAGGCTTAACCTTGATACAGAAAATAAAACCGAAACTACTACTCTGCGGGCAAATAGTGATCTGATAAAAAGCTTATATGACTCATATTCTTTTAATGAGGCGAATGAAATCATACGCAGCAGAGTTCCCGGTTATTACTGGGCACTGGATTGGAAGAACTCTGAAGGGGACGTTGTAATAAACAATAATAATAAACCTGATGAGAACTTAAAAGCTGGCGACATCCAGATTAATTTCGACACGGAAGGGAATCTTCTAAAGTTCAAGAGAGAGCTTAGTGATTCAGTTGATATAAACCCTGTTGATGAAGAAACAGCCAGAGAACTGGCGCTGTCATTCCTTAAAATATATGCCCCTGTAACCCCGGGATCGGAGAAAGATGCAGCGAATTACAAGGTAGTAAAAGGTTTTCAAGAGCGAAGTACTCAGAAAACAAGGTCGCAGTTCAGGACTGATTATGATTTTTCCTGGAAGGCGAGATCTGCAGATATCAATAATGATATAGAAATCAACGTGACTGTTTCAGGTGATGTTATCTCAGAATATAATCTTAGCTTTAAAGTTCCTGAAGTTGTTTCTCAGGCACGTAACAGCATATTCTCTGTAGCCACTGAAGTTCCTTTCTATATCGTGGTATATATACTGATCTTAATCATTGGTTACAAGAGGATCCGGGCTTATGAGGTCAGTTTCAGGCTGGCAATCATAATGGGACTTATTGTAGGCATTTCATTTAGTATTAACCTTTATACTATTATAGCTGATTCCGCGGCGGGATGGGAACTCTGGCTACCTCTGATCTTCAGTACCATTTTTCTGGCAGCGGGCGTATTCATAAGCTGGGCGGTTAGTGAAACTATTGCAAGAGAAGCATGGAGAGATAAATTTGTATCGCTTGATCTGCTCACTAAGGGATATGCTTTGCATTCAAAGGTGGGCACTGCAGGAATAACCGGGTTAATAGGCGGCTTTTTAATTTATCTGGTATGGAGCGGACTTCTCTTTATCTCTGAAAAAATATTTAATATATCTTTTATTATAAAGGACACTACGAGTTTAATCTCGCATTTCCATTCCGTTAGTCCGGCTCTGAATGTAATTAATAAAAGTATTTACCCGGAAATTTTTATTACTGCTATCTTCCTCTTGTTTGTTTATTCGGGTTTGAAAAAAAGATTGAATTCGCTCTACCTCCTTGTTTTCATTAGTGCTCTTCTCTGGGGACTTGTAAATTTTAATGATCTCGTGCCAATTTACTGGGGAGTAATAACCGGAACAATAACAGGTACACTTTTCATTTTATTGTTTAATTATTATGACGTACTTACGGCACTTATCTCTTTAGTTATTTTTAACATCATTGACATTGGCATTTCTCTGTTTACCAGCGGGAATACTTATTATCTGAATTCAGGATATTATCTTATCCTGGTTTTTGCCCTGGCAGCTGCATTTCTGATAATAGGGTTATTTACAAGGGATAAAGTGACAGAATATGAATCCATCACACCCGCCTTTGTCAAGAATATAACAGAACGTCAGAGAATGCAGAGGGAACTTGAGATTGCACGTGATGTGCAGATGAGTTTCCTTCCGGTAAAGAATCCGCAGTTCAAAGGTCTTGATATTGCTGCAAAATGTATCCCCGCTCTTGAGGTCGGAGGCGATTATTATGATTTTGTTAAGCTGGATGAAAGCAGGTTTGGAATTATTATAGGTGATGTATCTGGCAAAGGAACACAGGCTGCCTTCTATATGACTCTTACTAAAGGATTCGTAAAAGCCCTGTCAAAAACCATAAATTCACCCTCTGAATTTTTAATTAAATTAAATGAATTGTTCTATGAAAATGTGGAAAGAGGTACATTTATAAGTATGATTTACGGGATTTTCGATTCGAAAGAGAAAACCCTCACATTTGCAAGAGCAGGGCATAATCCTGTCCTTTCAAGGCAATCGAACAAAAAAGAAATAGAACTATTAAATCCCGTGGGTCTTGCCCTGGGATTAGAAAAAGGAAATATTTTCAGGAAAACAATTAAAGAGATAAAAGTTGATATGCTTGCCGGCGACACGTTCGTCTTTTACACGGATGGGTTTACTGAAGCAATGAACAAATATAAAATTGAATTCACCGAAGAGAGACTTAAAGAATCAATATCAAAATATGTTGATCTCCCGGCAGATGAATTACTCCAAAAGACGATAGATGACGTTAATTCTTTTATAGGCAAAACCTTTCAGCACGATGATATGACAATGGTAATTGTTAAGATTTTATAACGAACAGATTCAGATCTATAGATCCTTAACTCGGGCTGACTTTAGACGGGTATGTTCCTTACAAATCAATTCCATTGAAATACTCAGGCAGGCTGACTGATTTGTCCTGATTTTTTGATAACTGAAATCCTGTTTTTATCTATCCAGTAAGCCCAGGGGATAAAGAGCCATTGGAGCAAGCCTGCATATCCGATTGCTTCGACGGAAGGCGGGGGCGGACCGAATACACTCATCAAATAACTGATTGAAAGAAAGACTATCAAAGCCCAGAACGTAATTGTTCCGGTTTTATTTTTTGTCCTGGTGGAACTCAGGTATAAATATACTCCTCCAATAAAGATCAGTATTTCAACAACCAACGCTATTATCGGGTAATTCCACAACCCAAGACCCGCTTTAATACTGCTCCCGGGATACAGCGGGAGATCAGGGATGTGAACCAAAAGATCAAGAACCCAGTGACTGAGTACGAGAAGTCCGAGAACAATTGCACCGTTATAATTCTTCTTGATTAAATAATAGATCAGTCCGAATACCAACGACCATATTAATACCATAAGCAGGCTGTGGGTATAAGGGTAAAATGTAAATTCCAGAGGATTAGCTGCACTTATTCCGGGTACTATTTTAACTTTCTCTATCCCCGTCAGGATCAGGATCGGCCAAACGAGATCAAGCAGCTGAGCAGCCAGGAACATAGTTCCCAGAGATGGCCCCGGTGCTGCTTTCTTACCTGCTAATCCGGCTCCAAAGTGCCCAATAAACATAGATTACGCCTTTCATTTGTAAATCTTTTGATGAAAAAACAGATCCTGAGCTTAATATAAAAGATTTATTTCTTAAGATAAAATCGGAATTTTTATATGGATAGATACTTACAAAATTCACATGATGAAAATTATCCCCATCATTCAGAGAGACTGACAAAGTAATGGATCTGTTTATCATTTGGTGCATTCCTTACTTGGCTCAGACTCACATCGGAAGCTATAACCCTTTCAAAGTAGTTTGTCAGGCTGAGAGCTGCCTGCCCGTTTCCTGTGGCACAATCCCAGGCATTAGTATGGTGTAATGACAAATCAGACAGGTATTTGAATAGAGATTCGGGATAACGAGGACGGGAATCTGCGTACTGTCTGGAATAAGGGGAATAATCAGGCGACTTCATGTACTGTAATCTCCTGTTTAATTTTTATCCTCTTAATCGAATCTTATTTTGTTTGAGACTCTTAAGTGCATTAAATAAGTTACTTAACAGTCTCAATCCATATAGATATTAAATTTCCGGTTTATTCACCCATTTTACATTTGCCGTCGAACTTTGCCCCTTCTTTTACTATTAAAGCTTTAGTAAAGATGTCGCCCTGAAGATTTCCTTTCTCTTCAAGAGTTAGCCGGTTTTTGGCTTTGACAGTACCGGTAACATTTCCTCCGATTGCTATTGAATCGCCGTTTATCTGGCCGTTTACTTCACCGTTGCTTCCAATTACTACATTTCCCTGGGATATTATATCTCCCTGTATTTCTCCCTCTACCCTTATATTCCCATTACTTTTAACTTTTCCTTCAATCTTTACCCCTGCGCTTATGATAGTAGTTTCTTCTGATTTTCTTTCCTCGGGTGACAGGTTTTTTAGCATAACAATTTCCCTATAAAATTAAATTGATTTTTAAGCTTTCATCAATATACTTTTTTTGGCAAAAAATAGGAATACTTTTATAAAGGTAATTAAAAGTTTGACTGTTGGATAACTGAATAACTATGATTAATTTGAATCTATCACAGAATCTTTTCTCTTATAAATAATAATAGCTCAAAAACCATGAAGAGGAACTTTATGCGTAAATATATCTATTTAGTCTGTGTGCTTATAATTTCGGGAAATTATATATATGGGCAGAACTTCAAAACACCGCGGCCCAGCCCTGATGCAACTATAAGTCAGGATGTTGGAATTACAAGGATTACTGTCGATTATAGTTCGCCTGGAGTAAAAGGAAGGACTATCTGGGGAGAACTTGTGCCATATGGGAAAGTATGGAGAACCGGGGCGAATGAGGTGACCTCAATAACGTTCAGTACTCCAGTCAAAGTTAATGGAAATAGACTGGATGCAGGCACCTACGGTATTCATATGATACCGGGGAAGGAAGAATGGGAAGTGATATTCAGCGGTGATACAAAAAAAGATGATCCCATGGATTATGATAGTTCTAAGGATGTTCTGAGAATAAAGGTTAAACCTCAGGAAAATCCATTTACGGAAAGGATGGCTTTTACTATAACAGATATGAATGAAAACAGTGCAAATGTTAATTTATTGTGGGAGAAGCTGAAGCTGACATTCAGGATCGATGTTGAAACGCAGGACCTTGTACTTAAAAATGCCAGGAACTTAAATGCCTGGTCAGATCTTAGTTCTGCTGCTGCCTACTGTCTGCAGAACAATATCAATCTTGATGAGGGTTTTAAATGGATAGATGCATCAGTGCTTATAAATGAAAATTACTGGAATCAAAGAATAAAGGCTCAGTATCTCGCAAAGATGGGTAAATATGAAGAGGCAGTTACCGTTATGGAGAAGGCAATTGATCAGGGTGCAAAAATGAACAATCCGCCATTCGATTTTGATAATATGAAGAAGAAACTCAGCGAATGGAAAGCGATGGATTGATAGTTCATGAATTTGGAAATATATTTCGAATAAAAATCGGACTAACCTTATAGGTATATGGGAAAGAACCCAGACGGGGAAAGAAAGATAGGTTATTTGTCAATTACGGCCATTGGAATAGGTGGTATGGTTGGCGGGGGAATATTTGCTGTACTTGGACTGGCAGTAAAACTGGCACATGGCGGCACTCCCGCCGCGTTTCTGCTCGCGGGAGTGATAGCTTTAATAACCTCATATTCTTACACTAAATTATCGGTCGCATATCCGAGTCAGGGAGGAACGGTTGAATTCCTGAATAAGGCATTCGGGGGAGGGTTGTTTACCGGCGGGTTAAACGTTCTTTTATGGATGAGTTATATCGTAATGCTTTCTTTGTACTCCTTTGCCTTTGGAAGCTATGGTGCCAGCCTTATTCACGGGTCTCAAATATTATGGAAACATATACTTATTTCAGGTTCAATTCTACTATTTACTCTACTTAATGTAACCGGTGCAAAACTCGTTGGTGAAGCTGAGGAGTATATTGTGATTATCAAGCTGCTGATTCTTCTGGTTTTTGTCGGCATTGGTCTAAGTACAATTGATCTGGCGAATATGGAACCCGTTGAATGGACCGGGCCGTTAGAATTTATAGCCGGGGGAATGATAATTTTCCTGGCATACGAGGGCTTTGAACTAATAGCCAATACAGCCGGAAACGTTAAGAATCCTGAAAAAACGCTGCCAAGAGCATACTATTCGTCTGTTGGCTTTGTTATAGTTCTTTATATTCTGATAGCTGCTGTTACGATTGGAAATCTGGCTGTACCAAAAATCATTGATGCCAAGGATTATGCCCTGGCTGAAGCCGCAAAACCATTCATGGGTAATTTTGGTTTTACACTGATTGCTGTTGCTGCCATACTATCCACCGGCTCGGCAATTAATGCTACCTTATACGGTGCGGCAAGAGTAAGCTATGTCATTGCAAAGGATGGAGAACTGCCCGAAAAACTGGAACATAAAATATGGCAGAAACCGATTGAAGGACTTCTGATCACTGCTGCTCTTACACTGCTCATCGCCAATTTATTCGACCTTAGCGGAATTTCAACTATGGGAAGCGCGGGTTTCCTTTTAATTTTCGCTTCTGTCAATGCAGCTAATTTTAAAATGAGTGAAAAAACAAATTCAAATAAATGGATTTCTTTAACCGGATCTGTATTGTGTGCGGCTGCTCTCGCTTTATTGATCTTTCAGACATTAAGGACCTCTCCACAAAATATATGGGTACTTGTTGTAATGTTCGGTATAGCTTTTGCGATTGAAGGATTATATAGAGAATTCAGAAGGAAAAAGCAGATTCAGCCTGTTATAAAAAATAAAGACTAAGGTATACGGCAAGCGAGCTATGATAGCATTGGAAATTGCAAATTTGTTCATCATCCGGTTTAAAATAAAGATTGGATAACTGTTCAACAGATGTTACTCTGTTTACTTGGTTATCCAATCAATTCTAATAAATAAATTAATAAGTATTAAAATTAAAGCTGATAATTAATTATCAACTTCCTTTGACAATATAATCTGCCGGAATTAATAGTCAAGAAATTTCTTTGAGGTGTATTGCCGGACACAACAAATTTCGAATCCTTTCAACTATTCATTCATCATAATCTTAAGCTTGTAATAAACTGCATTTAATAATTTCCCGTTTTTGTCTATCTTATAAAAAAATTAAACATACCTTAAATGAATCTTATCAATAAAGAATTAAAAATTATTTCTTTTACTCTGTTCTTAATTTTTCTCATTTCCCGGTCTGCACTTGCTGATTATAATTCTATTGAAATAGTGCATCATCTTGGTGAAAAAGTACCGTTAAACCTTACCTTTACCAACTCAGACGGCAATAAAGTCTTATTAAAAGATCTTGTTAACAAACCTACTGTACTTGATTTCTGTTATTATAATTGCGCAGGAATATGTACTCCTTTAATGCTTGAAGTTTCTGACGTTATCGGAAAAATAAAATATAATCCCGGAGTTGACTATAATATTATTAGTATAAGTATTGATCAGAATGAAACTTCTAAAATGGCGGCGGATAAAAAGAAGGCAATGATAGGAATGGCGAACAGGGAAGTTGCTGATTCAGCCTGGCTATTTTTAACAGGTGACAGTACGAGTATTTACAAGCTGACTGATGTTGCGGGTTTCAGATTTAAGAGAAGCCACGGTGGATTTCTTCACAAGGGAGTTCTCATTATTCTGGACAAAACCGGAAAAATAGTTCAGTACCTTGATCCGGGTTATAAAAAAAACGGGGATTTTCAAATTCTTCCATCCAATCTTGAATTAGCAATAAAGAAAGCGTCCAAAGGAGAAGTAACCTCTACAATCGAAAAAGTTCTGCAGACCTGCTATAGTTTTATTCCAAAAGGAAATGATTTGCTGGTGCTCATGCTGGTCCTTGCTTCAGGGTTAATTTCTGTTGCTGTAGTTTTTGTTGTTATTAAGAAAGCTAAACTCAAAACCTGAAAAGTTATTATTCCTGAGATTTTATGACTGAAGTCTTTCTGGTCTTAAGAAAACTTACAATCTTTTTCAGCTCACCGGACGACAAACTGGATCCGTAAGGCGGCATATAGGTGCCTCCGTTTATTATTCTTATCATTAGTTCGTGATCTGTCAATCTGTCACCAACATTGGTTAAATCAGGCCCCCGTAAACCACCATATCCTGAAATTTTATGACAATACACACATCTTTTTTTATAAAATAAATCCGCACCAGCCTTTGAAATTTCATCAATATTCCCGACTACATGGGCAGGTAAAGGTTTGGCATCAAAATGGGGTGACCATGGCGCGGTAACCCCTATATTCCATAAGGTCCCGACCATCGTTACGATAAATACAACTATTGCAATGGACCAGGGTCTCCTTACCGGACTTCTTTCGCCAGAGTTAAATAATACCGGTAGCATAAATAAAATAATTGCAATTAATACGGGTCCGAATGCAATAACATATGATTCTATAGAAGGAGGCATTAAAGCAAAAAGAGCGAATACCCATAAAAAGTACCAGTCGGGTCTTGGATTCGAATGAATACTTGCCGGATCAGGCGGGGCTCCAATCGCAGGAGCTCCGAAGATAACTGCCAGGATAAGAACGACAGCAATAACAATACTTCCAAAGAGAGCATCACGCCAGGCTGCAGCGGGCCAGAATGGAACACCTTCTTTTTCAAGCATCTTCTGGTACCACTTTCTGTAAGTTTTGGGATCAACTCTTCTTCCGGCTTTTGGAGGTTCGGAAATTCCATTACGGATAACGAGGAACAGATGTATGCCGACTATCAAGAAAAGAAATGCGGGGAAAAGAAATACATGAAAAGCGAAGAAACGGCTTAGAGTTTCTCCTCCTATAGTATCTCCGGCAAGAATAAACCTTGCAAGCCATGTCCCTATGAGAGGGATCCTTCCTGCCTGTTCAGCTCCTACTATTGCAGACCAGACACCATTACTGTCCCACCTGAGCAGCTGACCTGTAAATCCCATTGCAAGGGTAAATACTAAAAGAAATAGTCCGGTAAACCAGCTCATCTCTCTGGGATATTTATATGAAGCAGTAATAAAAACTCTTATCATATGGATCCCGATAAGGAGTATCATTGCGGATGCTCCGAAATAATGGATACCCCTCAGAATATTTCCAAGAAATGCCTCGTTACTAATATATTTAAGCGACTGATAAGCTGTTTCTGATGTCGGCTGATAAAGTAATGAAAGAGCTACACCGGTAACTACCTGGAGAATAAAGAGAAACAAAGTTGCACTGCCGAAAACATAGGTCCATTTACTGCCTGGCGGAACAAGGTGTTTGGCAAGCGGGCCTACGGTCTCTGATATTCCTGTTCTGTCATCAATCCATTTCCATATTTTTTTAAGATTAGTCAGCATTAATCAAGCACCAAGATTTGTTATGGGAACCGGTCTTGTGAGAATTTCAACTTCATTATTTCTTAACCTGACTGAGTAATGATGCAATCCTCTTGGCGGGGGTCCGGCAGCACGTGAACCATCCTTATTGTATATACCGCCATGACAAGGACACATAAAAAGTTCAGCATCTGCCTCCCATCTGACAGGACAGCCCAGATGAGTACAGTTTACAGCCAAAGCAAAAAATTCTTTATCTGAAATTTTGCGCAGCCATGCTGCACTTTGAGAAGTTTTTCCGGACCAGGGGAGCGGCGAAGAATTTTGGAATTTGATCAGTACAGTTTTACCTGTTTCAAAATCTGAAATTTTACCTATCCTTCTCCATTCCTGGGGTGTTGGACGAAGCAGGGGGGCGATTAATGCTCCGATTACAGGTATCGTAACCAGAAGTCCCATTATACCTCCTACAAAAACCATTATTTTCATAATGAATGATTTTCTTTTAATTTTTTCGGAGAATATACTCTGATCACTCATCTTTGTATTCCTCAATCCATCCTGTTAATCCGAATGCAAGAATAATGAAGCCTATTCCAGAGAATATTATTGAGGTTAGAAAACCCCAGCACAGCATGATTAATCCAAAAGAAAGGGTAATCGGCCATAACGTTGTCTTTGGCAGTTCCTGAGGTTCGGCCGGTGACAGATCATACCCGTATTCTTTTGCTATTTGGTTTAATTTTGATTCTTCCATCAATTGGTTCCTTTAACAATTAAGGGAAATGCAATTTATTTTGTCCAACTTCGGTTTCTTCTTCTTTAGTGTTGTACCATCTTGCCATTAAGGTCATAATTATTGTGAGGTATACTAAACATGCCGGTACCCACATAATTAATCCTGCCGCCTGTTGATCTGCAGCCGCTGAAATCCCCATACCGGTCTGAAGGAAATTCAGTATCGCAGGATTACTTCCGGTCATATACACTGTAAAATATCCTGCCGGGGCAAATGTTATAAGAATGCCGAGTATGGTGCAGCCAATACATGCACTGAAAAGATATAAAGATGCGGACAGCGGATTTAGCTTTCGAAGCCGAAGAGGCGTAAATACCGGCCACGCGAATATTATTCCGCAAATTAAGAGAGAGACAATTTCACTTATATGAACAGCCGTACTCTGCATCATTGCTTTAAATAAAAAAGGTGCATGCCAGATCCACATAGATAAAACTCCAAACAGCCAGGCAATGACCGGGTAGAACAAAACCCTGCCAGCCTTCGTGATCTTTTGCCCGGAGAATAATTTTTTGAGAAATTCTTTGTCTGTACCAGTAAGCAGCAAAGGTGGAATTATTAATAACAGAATAATATGCTGAATCATATGGGCACTGAACAGATAATAGTGACCCAGGAAATCAAGAGGGGAAAATGTTAGTAAAAAGAACAATAGTATACCGATAAAGAAATTAATACTCTTCCACTTTAGTCTGTTTCCGTTACTTGTGATGTGAAATATTACCAGTCCTGCAATTATAACAAGTGCGGGAATATTCACGTGCCAGAAATTTGTTAAAATATATTCAATATTCATGCTGCCGCCATTGTCCAAATATATACGACACTAAAAACCACTATCCACACCCCGTCAACAAAATGCCAGTACATAGTGATATTTTCGAATGCCTGTGTTTCAATTTTAACGTACTTCCCAGAATAGACCAGTCTGCTTATGATCGTTAATAATATTAATCCTATTAAAACATGTAGTCCATGAAAACCGGTAAGCGTAAAAAAAGTTGAACCAAAGAGGTTCTGACTTATTGTAATATTTGCGCTGTATAAGCGGGCATACTCTGTGCCCTGTCCAATCAGAAAAATAATGCCCAGGATAATTGTAAAGATCACCCAGCCGATTTTCCTGTCTCCGTTCTTAAATTTTACTCCGGCTATATGCATGGTCACGCTGCTCAAAATAAGAGCAGCAGTAAAAAATCCTGTTTTCTTAATATCAAGATAACTTGCAGCAAGAGAACTATGTGTTGTCAGATGATTGTAATACATATAAGAAATTATAAGGCCTATAAAGAATATTGCCTCGGAAGCAATAAAGAAAGCCATCATAACTTTATGCTTTTGCATTCTGGCTCTCCTTTTTTTCTTTTAATTTCCAGTCAGGTTCTTCCGGATGATTTAAATCCCACAGCGGCCTCCTGCTTTTTACAAGGGGAACATTATTAAAATTTTTCAATGGAGGCGGTGAAGTTGTCAACCACTCAAGCGTCCATCCTTTCCAGGGATTATCCCCGGCCTTCTCTCCATGTTTAAGACTGTAAAATAGGTTAAATATAAATATTAGAAGTGATGATACCAGGATGAAAGCGCATATGGATGAAAACATATTTAACGAACCCCAGTATGGCAGATCAGGATACGTAAATACGCGTCTTGGCATACCGAGCAGTCCAAGAAAATGAAATACAAAAAATGTCCCGTTAAAGCCTACAATAAAACTCCAGAAATGCAGTTTGCCTAATTTCTCAGATAACTTTTTCCCGGTCATCTTTGGGAACCAGTAGTAAGCCCCGGCCATTCCGCAGCTCAGTGAAGCACCTATAAAGACATAATGAATGTGGGCTACAACGAAATATGTATCTGTTAATCTCCAGTCAATGGGAACGAGAGCAAAACCAACACCGCTGAGTCCGCCTATCGTAAATTCAATAAGGAAGGCAACCGCAAAAAGCATTGCTGTAGAAAAATAGATAGAACCCTTCCACATCGTAGCTATCCAGTTAAAAATTTTAACACCGGTGGGCACTGCTATTAAAACACTTGTGGCAGCAAAGAAAGTGTTAAAGACTGTTCCGAGTCCCATAGCGAACATATGATGTGCCCAGACTCCGTATGACAGGAGCACGATTGCGACAGTTGATGCTGCGACAAATTCATAGCCAAAAATAGGTTTTCTTGAAAAGACAGGTATCACCTCTGATGCAATACCAAATGCGGGTAAGGCAAGAATGTAAACTTCAGGATGTCCGAAAGTCCAGAATAAATGCTGGTACAAAACAGCTGAGCCGGCGGCAGATGTGAAAAAATGTGCCTGGAGTACCCGGTCAACCAAAACCATAACCAGTGTGGCATTTAGTACGGGGAAAGCACCAAGGATAAGGAATGAATTCATAAAGACCATCCACACAAAGAGCGGAAGTTTTGTAAGCGATAAGCCTTTTGTCCGCATAGTAAGTGTGGTTGTAATGAAGTTCAAAGCCGCGCCAACCGTTCCCACACCCATCAGGAGTATGCTGAAAGCCCAATAACTTACGCCGGGCGAAAAGCTGAAGTTTTTTTCACTAAGTGGGGTATAACTGAACCAGCCTACATTTGGTGCTCCTCCGGCAAAAAAACTGAAGTATAATAATAGTCCGCCTAAGAAAAACATCCAGAAGCTAAAAGCATTCAGACGCGGGAAGGCTATCTCGTTTGCACCGATCATTAATGGCAGCAGATAAGTAGCAAAACCCAGAAGCATTGGTGTCAGCACCATAAATATCATTGTAGTCCCGTGCATCGTAAATATCTGGTTATATGCTTCAGGAGATAGGAAATTATTTTCCGGCCGCATAAGTTGAATTCGCATTAGGGTTGCTTCGCCCATGCCGATTACCAGGAAAAGTACTGCTGACCAAAGATACATAATACCGATTTGCTTATGATCGACTGATGTCAGCCAGTTAAGAAGACCATTTGGGGACCTTAATTTAGGAAGAGGTTCAGTTGGTTCCGGCCAGGCAATTTTCAAACTCATTTTAGTCCCTCCAGATAAGTGACAAGTGCATTTATCTGACTTTTATCCAGTATAAAATCGGGCATATGTGCTCCTTCTTTAACTTTTTGCGGATCCTGAAGCCACCTGGTTAAATTTTCTTTATTATTTTTCAGCATTCCTGATAATATTGTTTGACGCGAACCTAAATGTGTCAGATCGGGACCCACAACACCATTTGCAGATGTACCTCCAATAGTATGACAATCTGCACATGACATTTGCTGAAACAACTCAGATCCTTCCAGGGAGGGTTCTGTTTGCGGTGTCGATGGTATTTTTTGCTGATTCTTTACCCATTTATCAAAGTCTTCCTGATTTTCTGCGATAACTCTTATTCTCATCCAGGCATGTTCAGATCCGCAGTATTCATTACACCTTCCTCTGTAAAGTCCTGCAGTATCTGCTTCGATCCAGTTATAGTTTAACCGGCCGGGTACCGCATCCATTTTTCTTCCAAGTTCCGGCACAAACCAGTCATGTATAACATCTGCAGAGGTAATCCTCATTAATAATTTTTTCCCGACAGGAATATGCAGCTCGTTTGCGGTAGTGATATTATACCGGGGGTATTTCATCTCCCACCACCATTGATGAGCAATTATTACTATGTCGGGATTTGATTTATTTTCATCAGAAGGGACATTTATGGCGCTCATAGTTCTTATCGCTAGAATCAGGAAGAAGGTGACGGCAAGAAAGGGAAGAACAGTCCAGGTAATTTCAAGTTTCTTATTTCCGAATACCTGCTCAGGTTCTTCAGGACGTTTTTTTGCTCTGTACTTCAGAGCTGCAATAAATATGGTGCCGGCAACAATTATCATAATTATTCCGGCCAGTATCATATATTGTAAGAATAGATTATTGATCTCAGTAGCCCCTTTAGAACCAGAATAGAAAAGTGATGACAAGAACCTTTTAACGGTATCGAAAAATGCTATCATTTGAATAAATAAACTTTTCTATTGAACTGATAGCCGAAAATTATGTTATAGAAATGATTACTTACTTAATCTCTGTCACATTTCAGTTATTATTTATAGAAAGTTATATTATTTCTTTTGGCGGGTTATTTAAAGAAAATAAAAATTACTATGCCCAGTAAAGCAAAGAGAAGGATAACCGGATCTCCAGATATTATTTCATCATAAAGTATACCCGGTGAGAGTGCTTTGAGGAAGTAATCAGTTTTTGTTGACCCAAGAGAATTAATGATATAACCTACAGCTGAGCCGAGGTATATTGAAAAGATGAGTTTCAGAATAAATATAAATTTGGATTTCAGACTCATAATAAAACCAATTGTTCTATGCTAACATAATAAATTATTTATTTAAGTAGTCATTAATAGCATAATAAAGACCCCCCGGGGAGATCTTAGTTTACTGCAATGGTCCTTCATTTTCTGTACCGGGAATGCCCTCCTGGTTCTAAGCCTGTAATGGAAAAATATTTTAACAAAAGCTGATTTACGATTGTATATCAGACTTACATCCTCTATATTGCAGTACAAAAAATATATGGCTGCACGGAACAAAGTTAAATTTATTTTCGTTACAGGTGGAGTTGTCTCATCCCTCGGAAAAGGTATCACTGCCTCATCTCTTGGTCTTCTCTTAAAACAGCGCGGTTATAAAGTCACCATTCAAAAATTTGATCCTTATATAAATGTTGATCCTGGTACTATGAATCCATTTCAGCATGGCGAAGTATACGTTACGGATGACGGTGCTGAGACAGATCTGGATCTGGGACATTATGAGAGGTTCCTGGATGTCAACATGACCCAGGCAAATAATACTACTACGGGCCAGGTTTATTATGAGGTTCTAACCAAAGAAAGGCGCGGGGATTACCTTGGTGCGACTGTACAGGTGATACCTCACATTACTGATGAGATAAAACAGCGGATGGTAAAACTGGCCGAACTTGGCGAATACGACATTATTATCACCGAAATTGGCGGAACAGTTGGCGATATTGAAAGTCTGCCGTTTATGGAAGCAATACGGCAGCTTATGATGCAGTATGGCAGAAAAAATACCATCAGTATCCATGTTACACTTGTTCCTTACATCCCGGCAGCCGGAGAAGTTAAAACCAAGCCAACTCAGCATAGTGTTAAGAATTTACTGGAACTCGGTATTCAGCCTGATCTGCTGATCTGCCGGTCTGAGAAAAAACTGGCAAAAGATATCAGGGATAAAATTGCCCTTTTCTGCAATGTTGATTCAAAATCTGTAATCTCCGCATATGATTGTCCTACGATATATGAAGTACCGCTCGTTTTCTTTAAAGAGAAAATGGATTTAATTGTATTAAAAAGACTGCACCTTTCTGAACGGAAAATTAAGCTGGATGACTGGGAGCAATTTGTAACTAATGTGAAAAATCCAGAGAGGACAATCGAAATAGCACTATGCGGAAAATACGTAGAACATCTTGATGCATATAAGAGCATTATGGAGTCTTTTGTTCATGCAGGTGCTGAAAATAATGCCCGTGTTATAGTTAAGTCTATAAGCGCAGAGAGATTTGATAATGAAGATCCTGAAAAACTTCTGGAGGGGATAAGCGGTATACTAGTTCCCGGAGGATTCGGTGAACGGGGGATAGAAGGAAAAATTAAAGCTATCAGGTATGCTCGCGAAAATAAAATACCTTTCTTGGGGATCTGCCTCGGATTGCAGTGTGCTGTCATAGAATTTGCGCGAAATGTTTGCGGGATTAAGAATGCAAACAGTTCTGAATTTAAGAAAAATAAATATAGTGTAATTGACCTGATGCCGGAGCAGAAAAATGTGAAAAATATGGGTGCCACGATGAGACTTGGTTCTTATCCCTGTAATATTCAGTCCGGGACCAAGGTAATGAAAGCTTATAAAATGGCTTTTATCTCTGAGAGACACAGACACCGTTATGAAGTTAATAATAAATTCAGAACAAAGCTTGCTGAAGGCGGGATGATATTCAGCGGACTATCCCCGGACAGAGAACTGGTTGAGATGATCGAACTTCCTGATCATCCCTGGTTTGTTGGCTGTCAATTCCATCCGGAATTAAAATCCAGGGCTACTAATGCTCACCCGCTTTTCCGTGAATTTGTAAGAGCTGCTCTGGATTATTCGGAAGTAGAATCTGCAGCTCAGAATAATGAATAACTCTCTTCAATAAAAACTTAGTTTTATTCCTCTATGAAAATAATTCTGACATTCTGTGTCTTTCTTGTTTATTCCTTTCTGATGTACGGACAGCAGGAAGTTGAGAAACAAATACATAAAGGACTTGAGGCCTGCTATAACTTCAACTGGGAACAGGCAGACCGCACATTTAAGGAATTAATCAATAAGTATCCAGATGATCCCAGGGGCTACCATTTCGAGTCAAGTATCTATCTCTGGTATTACCTCGGGGGAAAAAATAAAAATGACCTTGATAGCTTTGAGACTTTTTCAGATAAAGCTTTAGAAAAGGCTGAGGCAATACTGGAAACGAATGAAAAAAGTGAACTGGCTCTTTATTACCTTGGGGCTAATTATTGTTACCGTGCTATTGCCTTCGGAAAAGCGGGTAATTTTCTGGATGCAGCATGGGCCACAAAAAAATCTGAAACTTTCCTTTCCGAGCTTTTGGATATTAATCCCGGCAGGAATGATGCATATCTTGGACTGGGTCTTTACAATTTTGCCATAGCCCAGGTACCATCAGCATTTAAATGGGCTTTAAATCTGGTCGGGATTAGTGGGGATAAAAGTACAGGCGTTAAATATATAGAAAATGCAGCCGAAAATGGTAATTACACGCGTGTGGAAGCTCAGTATTACCTGGCACAGATAGAGATAGATTTTCTGATAGATTATGAATCATCCGCAGCTATTCTGAAAAGACTTGTAAAAAAATATCCGCAGAACCTGCTTTTTAATTATTCTTATGCTGTTCTTTTGATGAAACAAAAAAAACTTCCTGAAGCAGATAAATTCATTGACAGAGTAATAGCGGCTGCTGATACACAATTCAGCCAAATATCATCTTTATCATATTTCCTGAAAGGTGAGTTGAATTTCAGGAATAACCGACTCGATTCGGCCAGGACTTATTACCTTCAGTTTCTCACGCAGGCTAAAGATAATGATTATACCGGCATAGCTGCTTACAGGCTGGGTATATGCTATGAAGCAGAGGGGGACAGGGATACTGCTGTAAAATACTTTGAAAAAGCACAGAACGGGAATATGGATCTTGATGATGATATTTATGCTAAAAGGAAAAGTGAAATATATTTAAAAAGAACGCTCTCACCCATTGAACTTAACCTTGTGTTTATATCGAACATGATAGAGGCCGGAAAATATAAAGCAGCGTATGATTCAGTTAGTTCAGTATTTCCAGGTATCCAATCTGAAAAATTGAAGGCAGAGGCGTTGATATACAAGAGCGAAGCAGCCTTCTATATGGGAAACTACCAGGAATCTGTTGAACTTGCGTCCCGTATAGTTGAAATGGACTCATCCAATGAAAAATGGGTCATTCCTTATTCATACTATTATCTTGCAAGGGCAAATAAAAAACTTGGTAATACTGAATTGGTGAGAAGCAATGTGAAAAAAGCTGAGGAGGAAAATAACTATGACTATCAGAACAGACTGAGGAATCTTCTCTATCCTTTATTGGAAGATCCCGCCAGGAATTAGTAAGATATATTTTATGAATTGGACTCTTCCCTTGCTATATTGATTGACAATTTTTCACTATTTCGGTAATTTTCACCAATATTAATAAAGCAATTGATTTGAAACTAGCTGTTTTTGTTTCGGGAAGAGGATCAAATCTTCAGTCAATTTTGGAATCCCGGGAATTAGCAGACCTGATCGAAATAAAAGCTGTAATAAGCGATAAGATTGAGTGTGGCGCCTTCGAAATTGCAAAGAATTATTCCGTCCCCACCTATACACTTGGCAATAAAGATGGTTTAATCAGTTACAAAGACCTATCAGATTTATTATCTCAGCTTAAAATCGATCTGATCATACTTGCGGGCTTTTTAAAGCTTATTCCTGAAAAGGTGGTTAAAGATTATAAAGGAAGAATAATAAATATTCATCCTGCTCTACTCCCTTCGTTTGGAGGGAAAGGCATGTACGGGATGCACGTACACAGGGCAGTCTTTAATTCATCTGCAAAAGTTTCCGGTGCATCTGTGCATTTCGTGGATGAATCCTATGATACGGGTACAATAATTGCTCAGGAATGTGTTGATATAAAGGATGTGAAGTCACCGGAAGAAATAGCTGCCAGGGTGCTTAAGGTTGAACACAGGCTGCTTCCTTCTGTTATTAAAATGATTGCCGGGAATAAAGTTCATATAATAAATAATCGTGTTGAAATATCTGAATAATACCGGAAGTTAAAATTGAAGAAATTAGCATTGATAAGCGTCTCCGATAAAACGGGGGTTATAGAGTTAGCAAAAGAACTCATAAAACTTGATTATGGAATAATCGCTACAGGCAATACTGCGAAAAAGCTAGCAGCAGAAAATATTGAGGTTACCGGGATAAGTACTTTGACCGGTTTTCCTGAAATTTTTGACGGTAGAGTTAAAACACTTCACCCCAGGATATTCGGCGGGATTTTGATGCGCCGGGATAATAAAGAAGATCAAAAACAGGCTGATGAGAATGATATCCACACAATCGATATAGTCTGTGTTAATCTGTATCCCTTTATTAAGACTGCAGCAAATCCCGAATCTACTCTTGAGGATATAATCGAGAACATTGATATCGGAGGTCCCAGCTTAATCAGGGCTGCTGCGAAGAATTTTAAGTATGTTTCGGTGCTTACCGATCCGGCCCAATACGGTTCTTTCCTGGATGAATTGAAGAAGGGAGACATCAATGATGATACGAGGCTGAAACTATCGATCGAAGCTTTTTCACATACGGCATACTATGATACTCATATTTCGAATTACCTAGAAGACAGGTTTTCAATGCCTCGATCTTATTTAAGGATTAACCTCAAAAGAGAGAAGAATCTCAGGTACGGTGAGAATCCTCATCAGAACGGGACTTTGTATGGAGATTTTCATTCGTATTTTGATGTGCTTCATGGTAAGGAACTCTCTTATAATAATATTCTTGATCTTCTTGCCGCGGTTGAACTGTCCGAAGATCTGGGTGATAAAACCTGTGTAATTATAAAGCACCAGAACCCTGCCGGAGCCGCTAAAGGAAAAGATCCATATGAAGCTTATATAAAAGCCTTAAGGTGCGATCCTGTTTCAGCTTTCGGGGGGATTGTAGTATTTACCGAAGAGGTTAATTCTTCCCTGGCCGAAAAGCTTAATGAAATTTTCCTCGAGATAATTTGTGCCCCCTCCTTTACTGAAGATGCTATGCAGATCTTAAGAAAGAAACGGGACAGGCGACTTTTAAAACAATTAAAATCAGTCAGAGTTGATAAAATAAACTACAGGAATATTCCCGGTGGTGCTATTGTTCAGGACGCAGACAGAGCAACTCTAAATAAAGAAAAGCTTGAAGTCATTACCGAGAAGAAACCAACCGATAAAGAAATGAACGATCTTCAGTTTGCCTGGGTTGTATCGAAACATACCAGATCTAACGCCATAGTGTTTGTAAAGAATGCTGCTACGCTGGCGGTTGGTGCCGGTCAGATGTCAAGACTTGACTCTGCTAAAATAGCATCTTTAAAAGCTCAGGAACATGGTCTGGACTTAACAGGATCGGTAGCCGCTTCAGATGCGTTTTTTCCCTTTGCAGATACTTTACTGGAAATTATAAAATATGGTGCAGTTTCCGTAATTCAGCCCGGAGGTTCCGTCAGAGATAGTGAAGTAATTGAAGCAGCTAATCAAAATAATATTTCAATGGTTTTCACAGGAATCAGACATTTTAAACATTAAGAGGCATAATGGGTCTATTTGATTTTTTCTCCGCAGATATAGCCATAGATTTAGGCACTGCAAATACCCTTATTTACGTTAAAGGTAAGGGAATTGTTCTCAATGAACCTTCTATAGTCGCTTTCGATAAAAACAGCAAAAGAATTATCGCACTGGGTAATAAAGCAAAAGAAATGCAGGGAAGGGAACATAAGGAAATAAGGGTAACCCGGCCTATGCGGGATGGAGTTATTGCTGACTTCGAAATAGCAGAAGGTATGATCAGGGCATTCATAAAAAAAGTGAGAGCTGGTGCATTTTCTGCAAGGCGGGTGGTTGTTGCAGTACCCAGCGGAGTAACCGAAGTTGAAAAACGTGCTGTAAGAGATAGTGCTGAACATGCAGGAGCAAAAGAGGTCCATCTTATTGCTGAGCCAATGGCGGCCGCTATCGGGATAGGGATTGACGTTGAGGCTCCGGTTGGAAATATGATAATAGATATAGGGGGAGGAACAACAGAAATAGCAGTTATCGCACTTTCCGGAATTGTAAATGAAGAGTCGATAAGAATAGCCGGGGACGAAATGAATTATGCTATAATGCAGTACTTCAAGAAAAATCATAATATTCTTATTGGTGAAAGAACTGCTGAAGCTATTAAGTGTGAAGTTGGTTCAGCTGTTCCTTTAAAAGAAGAAATAACCATCCAGGTTAAAGGAAGAGATTTGGTGGGAGGTATTCCTAAAACCACGGAGGTAAGCTCGGTGGAGATCAGGGAAGCCCTTAATGAGGCAGTTGTGCAGATAGTTGATGCAGTACGTCAGTCACTCGAAAGAACCCCTCCCGAACTTTCAGCGGATATACTTGACAGGGGAGTAATGATAACTGGTGGAGGGGCATTATTGAAAGGACTGGATGAACGTATCAGGATGGAAACAAATCTGCCTGTTCATGTTGCAGAGGATCCTCTTACTGCTGTAGTTCGGGGCGCCGGGAAAGTAATAGACAACTTAAATCATTATTCCAAAGTATTAATACGTAACCGCAGATACTGATGTTTCGTTTTTTTTCTAAACTATGGGAAAATTTTAAAGAGTATATTATCCTCGTTCTGCTTCTGGTTATCAGTCTTTTTATTCTTTCATTAAATCAAAATAGTAAGGTTCGCCAGGTCAGGGCAGTTGCTTTCGGAAGCTTTGCTGCAGTTACCTCAGTTGTAAGTGATGTCATCAATATCTCGAGTTATAAGAAAGAGAATGAAAGACTGAGGGAAGTAAACGCAGAACTTATGCTTCAGGTTAACAGGCTCCGCGAATATGGCATAATTAACCAGGAATTGAAGAATCTGCTTCATCTTAAAGACTCCGTCAATTACCCAATGATTCCCGCTACTGTCGTTTCAAAATTGTCAACCAGATCGCAGGGTAGTGTGACTATAAATGTTGGTGAAAAGGATAGTGTTAAGCCGGGAATGCCTGTTATAAATGACAAGGGACTGGTTGGAATTATTACCTCGGTTTCTCAGGATTATGCTATAGCCAGAACTCTTCAGAATATAGATCTCAAGCTTACTGTGAAAGATGAGCGGAGCAGAATAGACGGAATAATGAAATGGGATGGCAAAGATCTTGTTATCGTGGACGTTCCAAAGACATATGATATTGAGCCCGGAGATAGAATTATAACCTCTGAAATAAGCTCAATTATTCCCGTCCCTGTACCGGTTGGTGTTGTTACGGGATTAAGCAAAGTTGAAACCGGGATCTTTAACGAGGCAAGGGTAAAATCGTTTGTTGATTTCGGGAGCGTTGAAAATGTATTTGTTATAGGAATAGTAGAAAGCAAACAGAAAAACAACCTTGAATTAAATTTTTATAATCGAAAATAATGCGCTCTCATTATATAATTTCTATCCTGCTTTTCTTTCCATTGCTTGTAATTCAAACTACGATAATACCGCTGATTGCAATTAATGGAGTTATACCGGACCTGATCCTGATACTTCTCGTTTTTTACTCGGTAAGATACGGACAGGTATACGGGACAGTTCTGGGATTTGTTTATGGTTTTCTTTTTGATCTGATTACAGGTAGTTTACTCGGCAGCGCAATGCTGTCCAAGACCATCGCGGGTTTTGTAGCAGGTTATTTCTCGAATGAAAACAAAAGAGAAGCTTATCTTAAATCATACATTTTCTCTCTGATAGTTCTTCTCTGTACACTAATTGACACAATTGTTTATTCATTTTTCTCAACTATTGATTTAAGCAAGAGTATTCTGGTATTGTTTTTTGAGCAGGCTATGCTGCCTGCACTTTATACCGCCGTGATCAGTATAATCGTTTCAATTTTTTATCCTAAGAGGAGTTTGAGTTAGTTTGAGATCTTCAGGCTTTGGTTCGATGCAGAGAAAATCAATAATTTTCTTTATTATAGCCGCTTCCTTTGCTTTACTGGCATTCCGTCTTTTCCAGATGCAGATCATCAACCACAAAGAATATGATGAAAAGTCTGCCAGCAATAGCATCAAAGCGATTGAGCAGACTCCGTTAAGAGGCATATTTCTTGACAGAAACGGAGAAGTGGTTGTAAGCAATCTTCCTGCCTATACTTTAAGAATTACCCCGGCAGATTACAACCGTAAATTAAACAAACTTCTTGAGAATGTACTTGATGTTGATTCAGGGTACATTGATAAAATATTGTATAATAACCGTATATATTCAAAGTATATACCGGTAAGAATAAAAAGGGGAATTGATTTTAAAACTGTGTCCTGGCTGGAGGAGAATTCTGAGTTTCTTCCGGGAGTAGACTACATTGTCGAAATGCAGCGGGGTTACCCGGCAGGCATTATGGGCTCTCATATGTTTGGTTATACCAAAGAAATTTCTCCTGACCAGCTCGAAAAGGAAGACGATTACTATGAGCCCGGTGACTATGTGGGACACAACGGTCTTGAGAAAACTTATGAAAAGTACCTTAGAGGTCAGAAGGGATACAATTATGTACTGGTTGATTCAAGAAGAAAAGAGATAGGACCTTTTAAAAATGGTACCGCAGATGTTCAGTCAATAAAAGGTGATGATATTGTCCTCTCCATTGATGCAGATGTTCAGAGAACCGGAGAGGAGGCTTTCAAAGGTTACCGGGGTGCATTTGTTGCCATCGAACCAAAAACCGGGGAAGTTCTTGGTCTTGGTAGTTTTCCCGACTACGATCTTAATGAATTTTCTTATGTTACTTCCAGAGAGTTTTTGAACAAACTTTATTCAGACAAAGACAAACCCTTGTTCAACAGGGCTACTATGTCAATGAAGCCTCCGGGTTCGACCTTTAAAGTTATGGAGGCCATTGCCGCTCTCGACCTTGGTGTAATAAATATAAACAGTACATTTTATTGCGGTGGTGGGTTTACTTTCGGCAGGTTTTTTAAGTGTGACGGTGTTCATGGTTCACTAAATGTTGTGCATGCAATTGAAAAATCCTGTAACACTTTCTTCTACAATCTCATATACAAAATAGGCATTGAAAACTGGCATAATTATGCGCTTAAATTCGGTTTTGCTCAGAAAACAGGTATAGACATAGGCGAGGAGGCAAAAGGTTTTATCCCGAGTTCCGGTTATTATGAGAAAATATACGGACCTAATTGGCCAAGAAGTATTATGGCCAGTCTTGGAATAGGCCAGGGTGAAGTGAGCATTACTCCGGTGCAGCTAGCAAAGTACGTTTCACTCATTGCTAATGATGGTGTCTCCTATACTCCGCATATTGTAAAAGGTTACCTTGATAACAAAACAAAGAATTTTATCCCATTTAAATTTGAAAAAATAGATGTTGGTATAAAAAAACAGGTTTTTGACATCGTCAAGCAGGGAATGTTTCTGGTTGTTAATGGTGCCGGAACTGCAGTTCGCATAAAATCAAATGAAATTCAGATTGCCGGAAAAACCGGCACTGCACAAAATCCTCATGGGAAAGATCATGCTTTGTTTATAGGCTTTGCACCTTTCGATAATCCGAAAATTGCGGTTGCAGTAGTAGTTGAAAATGTTGGGTTTGGGGCCACCTACGCTGCACCCATTGCGAAGAAGCTGATAGAAGCATACCTCTTAAAAGATAAAACCAAAAAAGATGAACAGAATAAATATGAACAAAAACTGCAGCAGAATATAATAGGGGCTTCAATTGCGAATTGATTACAAACTTCAGGATAAATTTGATTTCGGAATATTTATTCCATGCCTCTTATTATTTGGAATAGGACTGGCAGCAATTTACAGTTCCACAGTTCACCACCCGACAGCTTCAGGCAACTTTGATAAACAGCTTATCTGGGGTTTAGCTGCCTTTATTGTTTTCTTTGCAGCATACTCGATTCCAATAAGTTCATTTCGATTAATGGCAATTCCGTTATATCTTCTTTCACTCGCACTGCTGATGGCTGTGCTGGTAATGGGGCGACAGATCTCAGGGGCTAAAAGCTGGCTGGATCTTGGAAGTGTTGGCTTTCAACCCTCCGAGATGGCAAAGATCGGAACTATACTTGTGGTTGCGTCCTTCCTGAGCCGTACTAATACAGATATTGAATCCTTTAAAGACATCGTCATCACTCTTATAATCGGGGTGGTCCCCATTGGGTTAATATTGCTTGAACCGGACATGGGTACAGCACTTGTTTTTATCGGCATTATACTGACCATGATGTTCTGGAAGGGAATTAGTCTGTTCGGCCTGTTCATTGTGCTTAGCCCGGGCTTTGTTGCCTTGTCTTCTCTCTTTGGAGTATATTATTTTGTGGCAGCGTTAATCCTGGTCTCAGTTGCCTTACTGATTTTCAGAAAAGATATATTTTTCAGCGGATCAATCTTTGCACTGAATCTCGGAGCAGGTTTTTTTGCAGATTATGTATATAATGTACTGAGTCCGCATCAGCAGAATCGAATTAAATCCTTTATAGATCCAATGGCCGATCCTCTTGGTGCAGGTTATAATGCGATACAGGCAAGGGTTGCTATTGGTTCAGGCGGTTTCTGGGGAAAAGGTTTCCTTGCAGGCAATCAAACCCAGCTTCAATTCATTCCTGAACAATGGACAGATTTTATATACTGTGTGATTGGCGAGGAACTGGGATTTATCGGCAGTTTCATAACCTTATTATTGTTCCTGGTATTGTTTATTAAGATACTTAAAATTGCATCTTCTGCGAAGGACGAGTTTTTAAGTCTGGTAACCATAGGAATACTAGCAGTCTATTTTGTTCACCTGATGGTAAACATAGGGATGACCGTCGGAATTATGCCCGTGATAGGTATCCCCTTGCCGTTTGTAAGTTACGGCGGCAGCTCGCTGATGGTAAATATGTTTATGCTGGGGATAGTGGCTAATGTCTATCGTACACGTAAAAACTATACATAATAAGGAGGATTATTGATATTATCCGACAGGCAGATACTTGATGAAATAAGTCGGGGGAATATTGTAGTTGAACCTTTCAGCAGGGAAAACCTTGGGAGCAACAGTTATGATGTTCACCTTGGAAAATGGCTTGCTGTTTATGAAAGCGACATACTGGATGCAAAACTCCATAATAAAATAAAACGATTTGAAATTCCCGACACTGGTTTTTTACTGCTGCCTTCGAAACTGTATCTTGGAGTAACCGAAGAATATACTGAAACAAGAGAATATGTCCCCTTCGTTGAAGGAAAATCGAGTGTTGGCAGGCTCGGTATTGATATTCATTCTACAGCCGGAAAAGGGGATGCAGGCTTTTGTAATACCTGGACGCTTGAAATATCCGTTAAACAACCTGTCAGGGTTTATGCGGGGATGCCGATTGGACAAATCATTTACTTCGAAATGAAGGGAGAAGTAGAGGTACCTTATAACCTTAAAAAGAGTGCTAAATATAATGAAAGAACCGAATTCCCGGTTGAATCAATGATGTTTAAAAATTTTAAGTAATATGAACGCACTGGAAAAATTAAGTAATAAAAATTCTGAAGGAAAATTCATTTGTGTAGGATTGGATACCGACCTTAAAAAGATACCCCCGCAGCTTCGGCAATTAAATAAACCTTTGTTTGAATTTAACAGGAAAATAATCGAAAGCACGGCAGAATCAGCAGCAGCCTACAAACTTAATTTTGCGTTTTATGAAAATTCCGGGCCCGGAGGTTTCGAGGAATTAAAAAAAACGATAGAGTTAATTCCAAAAGATTTACTAATTATAGGAGATGCTAAAAGAGGTGATATCGGTAATACAGCCCGGATGTATGCGGATTCGATTTTCAATTATTTCGGATGCGATGCCTCAACTGTAAATCCTTATATGGGTGAAGATTCGGTACAACCGTTTCTTCAATTTGAAAGTAAATTGAACTTTATACTTTCTTTAACTTCAAATCCGGGATCCGCCGACTTTGAAAAATTAAAAATAGAGAAAGGTTATTTTTTATATCAGGAGATTATCAGAAAAACAGTAGAATGGAACAGTTCCGGGAATTGTGGAATTGTATTTGGAGCAACACATTCGGCTGATCTTAGAAATAACATGGAACTGATCGGTGATCTTCCGGTTCTGCTTCCCGGAGTAGGGGCACAGGGAGGTAGTCTTGAAGATACAATAAATACATTTTCAGAAGCTAAGAGATTAAAATTTCTGATCAATGTAAGCAGGGGTATTATTTATAAAAGCAGCGGGAATGATTTTGCAGTAGCTGCTGCTGAAGAATTAAACACTTTGAATACAAAAGTTAAAAAAGAGCTTAATATGTGAAGAAAGTCCTGTTCATAATTTTACTATTAATTTTAATATTAGTATGTTTTCTAAACATTAAACAGTCCTCTTGGACAAAAGAGGGAGAAATGCAGGAATCTGCTGTACAAAAAACTCCGGAATCTAATATTGGGGAGTCCGGTAAACAGGATTATCAAACTCCCGACATCTATGAAATCAGTTCACTAAGGGTTGATTCAAGACTGCCGGATCTGAAGATCAATTCGGCTCAGGATACAATCCGAACAGATTCGAATACAATTCAAATATCAGTAACGGTACCCCAAAAAATTTCCGGCGCAGACATTTTTCTTTTTAACAATGATAAAAAGAAAGATATGTATTACCAGGTAAATTCAGGAGAATATAAATTCAGGAGAGTTTTTCTTGATGATTCGGTTAATAACCTGGTATTTTTATATCGTCTGGGGAACAGGAGATCCCTACCAGCAAAAATTGTAGTCATTAAAGAACCCAGCAGGTAGAGCATGAAACAAGATAAAAAACTGGAAAAATTTCTGTCTGAAATCTGGAAAAAGCAGGATTTTATAAAACAGCTTGAAACAGGGGATGGGCAGATAATTAAAATTATCGATTCCGGATCGGAGAATAAAGAAACCGGGGGGCCCGACTTTAAGCACGCCAGGTTACAAATCGGCAACCTTACTTATTCCGGAGATATTGAAATTGATGGTATTCATTCTGATTGGAAAAGCCACGGACATCATCTTAACAAAAAGTATAACAGTGTTATTCTGCATGTAGTGTTTAATAATTCAAGGAAAGATTCCTATGTTTACACTCAGGACGGCAGAAAAGTGCAGTCGTTTTCACTAGAACCTTTCCTCAATAGCAGTATCCGTGAAAAAATTCAGGAGGCAATTCTTTCAGAACGATCCGGAAGAATCAATAAAATGCCGTGTGCGGAACTGAATTCCGAGTTGACCGAAAAAGAAAAACTGGATTTTGTTTTTGAGCTTGGAATCGGAAGATTCAAACAGAAATGTGAAAGGGTGGTCAGCAGGCTCAAGGAACTTGTCTACTTTAAGGAAATTAATTTAAAAGAACCGGTTGTTCATTACGAACCGGATGACAATTTTTATAAAAGAGAATTCACTTCAGCTGATTTTAGTGATCCTCTTTTATGGGAACAGATGATTTATGAGGCTATGTTCGAAGCTCTGGGCTTTTCAAAAAATAAGGATATAATGCACAGGCTGGCTTCCAGTGTTGATATAAATTTCCTGAAGAAATTTACAAATGATGAAAAATTCCTTCTTATCCTTGAAAGCATATTCTTTAATATAAGCGGACTAATTCCACCTGTTGAAAAAATTCCTGATGAAGAAACTTCTGAATATGTGAGAGCGTTAGTTGAAATATGGGCAGAACACAAGAATGATTATGAGGGCAGGATATTTCACCAGACGCAATGGAACTTTGCAAAACTCAGACCATACAATTTTCCTACAGTCAGAATAGCTGGCGGCGTAAGATTGCTATGCCAGGTTATAAGAGGCAGACTCGTCCAATCAATCGTAAAAGAATTTGAAAATTACAAAAGCAATAAGCAGATTATAAGCTCATTAAGAAGTCAGTTCATTGTGAAAGGTGAAGGGTTCTGGCATACTCATTATACATTTGATCACCAGACGGACATCAGGATTAATTATTTCGTCGGGGTGTCGAGAGCTGATGAGATTATTATTAATGTGATCCTGCCTGTATTCTCGGTATATTTTGAAATGTTTAACAGAAAAGATCTGGCTTCCAGGGTATTTAAGGTTTATCAGAATTACTACCAGCAGAGTGAGAACGGACTGGTTTTTGAGGTTTCTGAAACTCTTAATCTTAAAAATGCATGGAAAAGAAGTGTCTTATACCAGGGGATGATAGATCTGTTCAGAAATTATTGCAGCAAAGACAACTGCATGGACTGCAGCATCGGGAAAAAAGTTTTCGGCTGAATTAAAACATAGTTACCCGGGATGCAGCACTTTCAGGAAATTAAAAACTAAAGCATATATCCCTTAGTTATTACCCGTCAACTTCTGAATATCATCGCGGATTTTGGCTGCTCTTTCATATTCTTCGGTTTCAATAGCCTTCCTCAGTTTATCCTGAAGAGCTGCAAGCTGAGCTTCCTTGGTTTTTGGGACTTCCTCCGGTTCCTGAGACTCGCTTTCTTTTTCTTCTCCTTCAGTTTCCTCTGAAGGTATAAATGCGGCTGCTTCCATCACTGATTCCGCAACATAAATTGGTGAGCGTGCCCTTACCGCCAATGCGATGGCATCGCTCGGTCTTGCATCTACTTCATTGGTTAAACCCGAAACTTCAAGTACTATCTTTGCGAAGAATGTATTTTCCCTGAGCTCATCTATAATTATTTCAATAATTGTTGCTCCAAGGTTATCAATCATATGCTTCAGAAGATCGTGAGTTAAAGGACGCGGAGGTTTTATACCTTCTATCTCAAGGGCGATAGCCTGAGCTTCGAAGGCTCCTATAATAATAGGGAGCCTTCTCGCAGCACCAATTTCACGCAGAAGAATAGCATAAGCCCCGCCGGTTGACGGACTGGATGATAATCCCAATATTTCACACTGTACCTTTTGCACTTTAACTCCTGATTCCTATGATTTTAGTTTTTTAATTTCCTCTGTCAAAGCCGGCAGAATTTCAAATACATCTCCAGCTATTCCGTAATCCGCCACATTAAATATGGGGGCTTCATTATCTTTATTTATTGCCACAATATATTTTGAAGAACTCATTCCTGCAAGGTGCTGGATTGCTCCGGAAATTCCACAGGCTACGTAAAGTGATGGAGACACAGTTTTTCCTGTCTGACCAACCTGTTCACGATGATCTCTCCAGCCGGCATCCACAACTGCACGTGAAGCTCCGACTGCAGCTCCGAGAGCATCAGCAAGCTCTTCAACAAGATGGAAATTCTCCGGGGCTTTTAAGCCTCTTCCTCCCGAAACAATAATATCCGCTTCGGCAACATCAAGTTTGCCTTCAGATTTTTTTATTTCGGTTACGCGGGTTTTAAGATCGGGATTTTCTACATTTTTTGTCTCTATATCCGCAGAACCATTTTCATCTTTAATTTCAGCTTTAAAGACATTTGGTCTTAAAGCCAATACCTTGATATCAGTATTAAGTTTGACATCAATCAGGGCTTTACCTGCATATACCGGTCGTGTAGCTATTATTTCTCCTGAAGATGCATCAATACTGACGCAATCCATCAGGCATCCCGCATTCAATCTTGCACTGATATGCGGAGCAAGATCCTTACCAAGTGCAGTTGCAGAAATTATCACTACGGAAATATCGTTTCCATTTACGTAATCACTGATTATACCGGTGTAAGCTGAGGTTGAATAATTAGCAAGCTGATCGTTTTTAAAGTGTACCAGCTTTTTGATGCCATATTTCCCCGCTTCAGAAATATTTTCAATTTCATTACCGATTACCAGGGCTTCTGCTTCGAAATTTAAATCCCCGGCAAGCTTTGCCGCTGTACTTAAAACTTCAAAAGCGGATCTTTTAAGTCTGTTATCTCTTTGTTCAAGAATTGCTAGAATTTTATTTGCCATTTTTTGATAATCTCCTATATAACTTTTGCTTCTTCTCTTAATAATCTGACTAATTCAGGCACAGCTGATTTATCCGTACCGAGAATTCTACCGGGCTGCTTTTCAGGGGGCTTTTTCATACTAAGTACCTCAGAAAACTGATCGGCAGGAGCAGCTGGTTTTTCTTCAATCGTTTTCTTCTTTGAGGCCATAATACCTTTAAGAGAAGCATATCTCGGCTCATTAAGTCCTTTTTGTGCTCCTATAATTACAGGAAGTTCGGTAGCTACAACCTCTTTTCCGCCTTCGATTTCTCTTTCAGCGGTAACTTTATTGCCCTCAATATTAAGTGAAACAACAACGGTTATACAAGAGAATCCTGTTAATTCTGCTGTCAGCTGGGGTACCGTAGAATTATCGTAGTCGACAGACTGCTTGCCGCAGAATACAATTTCATATCCCTGGGATTTTATTTCATCCGCAAGAGCTTTAGCAATTCCCATGGAATCTCTTTGGCTATCATCCTTAAGTAATACTCCTTTATCAACACCCATAGCCAGTGCTTTTCTTATAGTTTCCTTATTGGCATCACCGCCCACACTTATAGCTGTAACTTCTGAATCTCCTCCTAATTTTTCTTTTAATTTCAAAGCTTCTTCTATTGCAAATTCATCATATGGATTTACAATATATGTAACTCCTGAAGGGTCTAATGTCTTCTGATCTGCTCCCACTTTAACTTTTGTAGCAGTGTCCGGTACATGACTCACACATACTGCTATTTTCATTTAACCTCCATTATTTAAGTTTATTTTAGATAAAAAAATATAAACATACCCTCCTATAAAATCAAACTTAAGAGGAGACGGCTGTCAATAATACACTTACCTGATCCTGTAATTAATTTCATTTAATCTTTACCTTTAATTTCATAATTTTGATATATGGAACTGAAACCTGATAAACAAACCAGACTTGATGTCATTGAGGATGAAGAGGTCAGTATAGGGATCTCCAGCAAGGTTGTTCTCTTTAATGATGACTGGCACACATTTGATGAAGTGATTTTTCAACTGGTAAAAGCACTTGGGTGTACCTATGAAAAGGCCAGAGGATATGCGTTTGAGGTTCATGTTAAGGGTAAATGCATTGTTTATACAGGTGATATGAAAGATTGTCTGAAAGTATCGTCAGTTCTGGAAGAAATAGCCCTTAGCACCCAGATCATCACCTGATCTCCCCTGATACCCTTTAATTTCATTGTAAAATCCTCCGTTTATCCATATATTTCCTGTCTATTTATTAATAAGAAAGGATACGATGAGCAGTCATAGGGATGACTTGAGGAATATTGCGATTATTGCACACGTTGATCATGGGAAAACTACTCTTGTAGATCACCTGTTAAAACAAACCGGGGCTTTTCGTCAGAATCAACAGGTTGAAAAAAGAATAATGGATTCCAATGCACTCGAGAAGGAAAGGGGTATAACAATCCTGGCTAAAAATCTCAGTATACATTATAAGAATTGTAAAATAAACATCATCGATACACCGGGACACGCAGATTTTGGGGGCGAGGTAGAAAGAACCCTGAGAATGGTAGACAGTGTTCTTCTTCTGGTTGATGCTGCCGAAGGACCTTTACCGCAGACAAAGTTTGTACTTAAAAAATCACTTGATCTCGGGTTAAAACCAATAGTGGTTATCAATAAAATAGACAGGAAGGACGCGCGGCCCAATGAAGTGCTCAATGAGATTTTTGATCTTTTTGTAAGCCTGGGAGCCTCAGACGAACAGCTGGATTTCCCGTATATTTATACGATTGCCAAACAGGGAATTGCGAAATATAATCCAGAAGATGAAAGCGATAATCTGCTGCCCCTTCTGGATATTATCATAGAAAAAGTTCCAAAACCGGAAGCAGATATTGATGCTCCTTTTCAGATGCTTATTTCTGCAATTGATTACAACGATTATCTTGGACGAATCGGGATAGGCAGGATACGTAAGGGCGTGTTGCGAACGGGCGATAATATGATACTTATCTCGAAAGACGGCCAAAGAACGGAGGCAAGGATAACAAAGTTATATTCATTCGAGAGCATCAAAAGAGTTGAAACAAATGAACTGACTTCCGGAGATATAGGGGGAATAGCAGGGCTTGAAGATGTAGATATTGGGGATACTATTGCAAGTCCTATAAACCCTGAACCTTTGCCGTTTGTAGCGATTGATGAACCAACAATTACAATGAATTTTATGGTGAACAATGCTCCTTTCGCAGGACAGGAGGGAAAATATGTTACAACCAGGAATATAAGCGAGAGATTATCAAAAGAACTGAAATCCAATGTGAGCCTGCGGGTAGAGATGACAGATTCTCCGGATATTTTCAAAGTAAGCGGAAGGGGAGAGCTTCATCTTTCTATACTTATTGAAAATATGAGGCGGGAGAATTATGAGCTTCAGGTAACCCGACCCGAGGTTATTCTTAAGAAGATAGATGATGTCGTCTGCGAGCCGATGGAACATGTAATTATAGATGTGCCTGAAGAATTTGTCGGGATAGTCATAGAAAAACTGGGAAAACGCAAAGCTGAGATGAAGAATATGCTCACATTCAACGAGAATACCCGGGTTGAATTCATGATACCTTCCAGGGGATTGATTGGATACAGGTCTGAGTTTATGACCGATACAAAAGGAACAGGCATCCTGCACCATAATTTTAATGGGTACGAGCCATTTAAGGGAGATATAGTGCATCGTCAGAGAGGTGCTATGGTTGCGATGGAGACAGGTACAGCATCAGCGTATGCAATGTTTAAATTACAGGAGAGATCTGTATTTTTTATTGAGCCTGGTACAAAAGTATATGAAGGTATGGTAGTAGGGGAGAATTCGAGGAATAACGACATGCACGTGAACGTTACAAAGACCAAACAGCTTACTAACATGCGGGCCTCGGGAGCTGATGAAGCAATTCGGCTTGAACCTCCCACACTGCTCACTCTGGAACAGGCTATCGAATGGATAACGGACGATGAATTCGTTGAAGTTACCCCGGTTAACATCAGGATAAGGAAACGTTACCTTACAGATATGGCACGGAAAAATGCCCGGCTTGCCGAGAAACAGAAAGCAGCAGCCGATGCAGTTTAAATAATTAAAAATCAGACGCCCCTAAGAGGCGTCTTTTTTATTTGATATGATTAACTATTAAAATAAAAAGGAGAGTCTTTATGGCCGAATCAGCGATTAAAGATCTGAAACCTGAATTAGTATGGCAAAGATTTTACGAAATTACAAGAGTACCCCGTCCTTCAAAAAAAGAAGGGAAGATCAGGGAACACCTCAGAAATTTTCTAAAAGAACAGAAGGTAGACTTTAAGGAAGATAAAACCGGAAATATTGTGGCGAAAATTCCAGCTACTTCGGGATATGAAAAATCCACGACTGTGATTCTACAGGGACATGTAGATATGGTATGCGAAAAAAATAAGGGAACAAAGCACGATTTTGAGAAAGATCCCATAGAAATAAAGAGAGAAGACGGCTGGATTACCGCTGAAGGAACAACGCTTGGCAGCGACAATGGAATCGGTGTAGCAGCGGCACTTGCTGTAATTAACGATAATTCTGTTGTCCATGGTCCTATCGAAATTCTGCTTACTGTTGATGAAGAAACAGGGATGACCGGAGCCAATTATCTTGACGCAGATCTTTTAAATGGGAAAATACTTTTGAATATGGATTCCGAAGAAGACGGCGCATTCTACGTGGGTTGTTCGGGCGGTGTTGATACATTAGCGTCGTTCGATCTTCAAACAGAAAAAGCACCTTCCGGTTATACTGCCTATGAGATCATGATTACCGGTCTTAAGGGTGGGCACTCCGGGCTGGATATTATCCAGGGAAGAGCGAATGCTATTAAACTTCTGGGACGTACACTTAAGAGACTGGAAAAAGTTGATTATTCTCTCTGTTCATTGTCAGGAGGGAGTTTAAGAAATGCAATACCCAGGGAAGCAGAAGCTTTAGTGATGCTTAAAAATGGCTCAGAAAAAGAAGCTGAGAAAATCACCGGTGGATTCGAAAAAAGTCTGTTAAATGAGTACAAGAAGACCGACAGCGGGTTGAAAATAGTCTTTAAGAAATCTGATTCATCCGTGGATACTGTATTCACTCAGAAATTTAAAACAAATGTTATTAACCTTCTTCTCACAATGCCACACGGTGTAATTGCGATGAGTCAGGATATCCCTGATTTAGTAGAAACCTCAACAAATCTTGCTGTTATAAACACTGAAGGCGGGAAATTGAATATAAGCACAAGCCAGAGAAGCTCAATTGACAGCGCCAAAGATTATATTGCTTCAAGCGTGAAAGCAGCACTGGAACTTGCGGGGGGTAATGTTACTGTGGGTGACGGTTACCCCGGCTGGAAACCGGATATGGAATCTACTATTCTAAAAACATCCAAAGATGTTTTCAAAGAATTGTTTAATAAAGAACCGGAAATAAAAGCAATTCACGCAGGACTTGAATGCGGTATTCTGGGATCTAAGAAACCGGGACTTGATATGATCTCATTCGGCCCGACTATCGAAGGGGCTCATTCCCCTGATGAGAGAGTAAATATAGCTACGGTGGAAAAGTTTTATGAACTCCTGAAAGGTATTCTGAAACAGATAGCTGAATCAAAGTAGAACCTGGTACTTGTAAAAATAAGGCTGTCTGTTTATCAGACAGCCTTTTTTATTTCAAGTTCTTTCTCTACATAATCAGAACAGATTTCGCAGCGACACAATTCATAAATCTCATCATATCCATAATCTATTGTTAGTTCCTCATGTGGCCCGATATCTCTTGCGGCTATCAGGTACAGGCTTTCTTCGTTGTGGTCAATCACATCGCAGTTATATTTACAATTATGGTTTATAAATTTTATTTTATCAGTCATCGCTGTATCAATATACGTTTCTCCATTCCAGAATATATAAACATTACCTTCCTCTTCCCTTCTTTCGCATTCATCTCCGGAAATCGATTCTCCTTGAATAACCATTATTTTCTGTCCTTTATTTATTTGAACAGAAGTAAATAATCCTGCTCCATGAATTCCCGATTCGGTTACATAAAGAAAATTTTCAAGATATTCTTTTTCCCTGTTCACGACCGCATTTTTCCTTTCTTCAAAATTACATAGATAGAATGATACTCTGTGAATTTATACAAGCTTCATTCTAAAACCGTTGTGATTAGTTTTACGGGTTCCAAAGTTACGAAAATTCTACTCATTATTAAAAATAATTTACCTTGTTTGATATGTCTAATTTATTAATGATAACTTTGTAGTTATTTTATATGACTAAGGAATAATGACTAAAGATGCATATAAGACTCAAAGGTATATGGGCATTTACAAAAGATGTCTTCAATAAATTTATTGATGATAAATGTCCGAAGCTGGGTGCCGCCCTCTCATTTTATACTATATTTTCAGTAGCACCCATAATTGTTATATCAATTTCCGTTGCCGCCCTGATATTCGGTCATAATGCGGCAAAAGGTGAATTAATTAGTCAGATCCAGGGACTGGTCGGGTATGATGGAGCTAAAGTAATACAGACGGCTTTAAAAAATGCTCAGTATTCCCACCAGGATATAGTGACTATCTTAACCGGGTTCGTTGCCCTTGTAATCGGCTCCACTGTTGTATTTGTCGAGCTGCAGGATTCATTGAATATGATATGGAAGATAAAACCAAAACCGGGCAGGAATATGTTCAAGGGATTAATCAGAGACAGGATCCAATCATTTGCGATGGTTCTTGGTACCGGATTCTTACTCCTGGTTTCGCTGGTTGTCAGCGCATTAATATCTTCTATTGACAATTATATTTCAGAATCTTACTTTGACATTCCCAAGTTCATTCTCGACTTTTCTAATATTATTATTTCCTTATTAATTACTTTCCTGCTCTTTATGATGATCTTTAAAGTTCTGCCTGATGTGCACATAAAGTGGAAACATGTATGGGTAGGTGCATTGGTTACTGCCGTTCTGTTCGTGTTGGGGAAATATCTTATTGGTTTGTACCTTGGGACAAGCACACTGAGTTCCACTTACGGAGCTGCGGGATCTCTGGTGGTTTTCCTGCTTTGGGTTTATTACTCTGCGCAAATCCTTTTCCTCGGGGCGGAATTCACACAGGTTTATGCAGACAAATATGGCGAAGGAATAATTCCAACATCAAAATTTATGAAATATGAAGTTGAAGGTATAACTAAAAAGGACGAAAAGAAATCAGGATAATTTTTCTTCCATCCCGGCAATTTTGATGTTATTCCGAAATACTTTTTCTGATATCACCTCTCCGTTTTCGTTGTAATCAGTCCATTTCCCATCCTTCTTACCCTTAGAATAATATCCCGTGGCTTTTAATTTACCGTCCGGGTAGTACCAGAACCATTTGTCGGAGGTGTTATCATCTTTAAAATATCCCTGAGATTCAAGCTGACCTTCGGGGTAATAATACTGCCAGAGCCCTTCATTCTTATTATCCTTCATCCTGCCGCTGATTAGAACTTTACCGGCCTCTGAATAAACGTTGAAATCACCGTCTTTTATTCCTTTCACAACATCATATTCCAGGACCCGGGAATTGATAACATCGTGTATTTTACCAGTGTATGGCTCACCGTTATCAATGAGGCAGATTAACCCGTCTTTCACCATAATATTCTGGGAGACTGCTTCGTTATTACCGCAGGAGGAGAGAATCAATGATGCAGATAGAAATAATAAGAGCATGGCTGCTCTGCAACAGAGTAGTGTTTTTGTTTGCATAGTACTTTATTTTTAATGACACACAAATAGTTTTTCTGCTGCACCCCTCAACCAGAATTCGTGCATAGATTATACGAAAAAATTATTTAAAGTAAAACAAAATAAATTACAAAGTTTATAATTGATGGTTGTTTTGTTCTCCCTAAAGAGAAGAAAATGAACTGATTTCTCACTATTGAAAAGTTCAACAATGGAAAGTGTTAAAAAATTAGTCATTTTACTTGGTTTATTTTTTGATAGATGGCCACGACTGATGGGATATTCATCAATATTCCATAGGTCACAAATAAGAAGTTTTTTTCATTTTATTTGGAAACTGTAATAAATAGTTAATATTTTACCAAGTGAAATAACTTAAAATTGTGGGAGTCGATATGTTAAAATCATTTCTAGTAGTTATTCTTTTCTCAACACTCGTATTTTGCCAGGAAACACCGAAACATGATTATGTAGGTGCCGAAACCTGTGGAATGTGCCACAAAACCGAAAAACAGGGTGACCAGTACGGAATCTGGCAAAAATCACAACATGCTCAGGCATACAAAACTCTTCAGACTGAAAAAGCCGACAAGATAGCAAAAGAAAAAGGTTTCAATACGCCGGCAGTAAAGACCCCTGAATGTTTGAAATGTCATGCAACTGGTTATAATGTTGATGCTAAATTCTTAGGTAAGAAATTCAAGGTCGAAGATGGTGTTCAATGCGAAACCTGCCACGGACCTGGTAAAGATTATAAGAGCATCAAAATTATGAAAGATCAGAAAGCTGCAGTTGAAAACGGCTTAGTCTTAGTTTCAGATATCAACACTTTCTGTGTAAAGTGCCACAATTCTGAAAGTCCAACATTCGATAAGAATATGGACCTGAACAAGATGTGGGATAAAATCAAACATCCGATCCCTGGTAAGAAATAATTTATAAATCTTGTTCTGAATAAATAAGACTAATTCTATGAAAAAAATAATTTTTTGCAGCATAGCTTTATCCTTATTTGTTTCATTGACATATGCACAAAATTTAAATGGCAGATTTTCATCTGCCATTTATTCTTTTGAAAGATACGATACGGTAGATGTATCCACTACATTCTTCCGGGCGTATGAAATGCTGAGTCTGAATCTAAATAAGGACAACTACTCTTTAAGAACCAACCTGAACTTTGAAACTGATATCTCAAATCCCCTTGATAATGATCCCAGAGTAAGATTCTACAACCTTTATTTTGAAGCACGAAAAGTGCTGGATGCTTTTACTATCAAACTCGGCAGACAGCCGATAATAAATATGGTGGCCGGAGGATTGTTTGATGGTATCAATGTCGATTACCGGAATGGCGATTATAAGGTGACGGGTTATTACGGAGGAAATGTCCCTGCTTATCAGAAATTTGAAGTTAACGGACAGCTGGAGCGATGATTTTATTGCAGGCGGCCGGGTTGTTACCACAGCACTTAAGGATTTCAGGATAGGTTTGAGTTACATAAATAAAAACTTCAAAGCTGATGAATATACAGCTACAAGACTTGATGAGAATCTGAATCCAATACAGGTTTTAATTCAAAATAAATCAAACCAGTACCAGTTTGCATCCGCAGAAGTATCTTATGAAATGCCGAAAACCTTTACTATAGATACCAGGTACGATTACGATCTGAATTTTATGCAGACATCAAAGTTTGAGGTTTACGGAACATACGATCAGCTCGATAAACTTGGTGTTAATGTTTATTATAATTACAGGTCTCCTAAGATCAGGTATAACTCAATATTTGCAGTATTCGATTATGGAAATACCCAGGAAATCGAGGGCGGATTGAATTATAAGATTAATAAGATCTTTACGCTTACGGGAAAAGTAGCTAATGTAACCTACACTGATGAGAATTCTCAGAGGATAACTGCCGGCGTTATATCAAACTATGGAAGCCTTACTTACAGAAAGAATCTGGGCTACGCCGGTGAAATGGATGCCGTATCATTATATACTGCATACACATTTCTTGAAGGTTTGCTTACTCCTTCAGTGGGCGTCTCATATACCAACTATAAATTATCCGACGATGCTGAAACTGATAACCTGACTACCCTGCTGGCAGGCTGTAATATAAGGCCTTACCGCACACTATCGCTGGATATTCAGGGCCAGTATTTAAATAACAAGATCTATAAAGACGATGTACGTCTTTTTGCAAAAATAAATTACTGGTTTAATACAAATTTTTAGCAGATGAATTATGAAATTAAAATTTTTCTACATTTTCTTATCGATTGGCTTACTCACAACTCTTCTGTTCTCGGCATTTCTTTCGGGACCTGACCAGGGCGACGGCGGGCATGATAAGCTGATCAAGTTCTCTCATAAATTCCATAGCGAACTAGCTGATTGTTCAACATGCCATACTGCTGTTGATACCGCTACTACACTCAATGCAAGTTTGATTCCTACAATGGATGACTGCGCACAATGTCACGATGTTGAGAGTGAGGATAACTGCAATATGTGCCATTATGATGGTGTATACGAAACTTTAGAGCCGAAGAAAGCTGAATTGTATTTCAACCACAGTTTCCATGTTAAAGAGCAGAAACTCGAGTGTCAGACCTGCCACAAAGGAATAAGTGAGGTAGACTATGCTTTCCAGGCAGAACAGCCGTATCCCCAAATGAACGATTGCTGGTCGTGTCATGGAGCAACTAAAGTTGCCGCAAATGCCTGCGAAGCATGCCACGTTTCCACAGCTGATCTTCTGCCTCAGACACATAAGAGCGTTAATTTTATTCACACTCATAAATTTGCTGCCCGCGATATTGATGCAAACTGTGCAATGTGCCACGATAATAATAGTTGCGAGGACTGCCACGTTGGTACTACGATGATAACGGAAGATAATACATCAAAGAATTTCTTTACCCCTTATGAACCAGCAAATTCCGGGCAAGGTGCGAAACAGCAGAAAATCACCCGTGTGCATCAGCTTGATTACAGGTTTACGCATGGAATTGATGCGAAACAGAAATCGAGTGAATGCCAGACCTGTCACAGCTATGAATCTTTCTGTACCCAATGCCATCAGGGAGAGGATCAGGATTTTGAATTAAGTGGTGTTGCACCGGTTTCTCACGTCAAACCCAACTTCACAACTTTGGGTGTCGGTTCAGGCGGGGGCGAACACGCAGACCTTGCCAGGAGGGATATAGAATCCTGTATGTCTTGCCACGATGTTCAGGGAGCGGACCCAACCTGTATTACCTGTCATGTCGACAATGACGGAGTGAAAGGAACCAACCCGAGAACACATCCAGCCGGGTTTATGAAAGATACACATGGCGACTGGCACGATGATCCGGGATCAGTTTGCTTCAATTGTCACGTAGGCGCTTCACCGCAGACACCATCAGGAGCAGGATTCTGCGGATATTGTCATGGTCAAAAGTGATTAAAACGGAAACAATTATGAATTACAAAATTATCTATCTAGTTTTATTTATTTTTTCAGGAATCTTTATCGCCGGATGCAGTGATCTGAATGAAGACATTACTCCGCCTCCAACAGGGATAGGTGTTCATAAGACCGGCATACTTAATCCCGATTCACCAAATTATCACGTTAACCTGATAAAGGAGAATAACTGGAATATGAAACTCTGCCAGCAGTGTCACGGCGGGGATTTTGCCGGAGGAACTGTTGGTAAAAGCTGTCTTGGCTGTCATACTGAAGAGAACGGACCCCTGGCTTGTAATACCTGTCATGGTGATCCGAGTCCAGGCGGGCATATCTTTCCTCCGAAGGATGTTTCAGGTGATACCTCCACAACAGCTCCCGGAGTTGGAGCACACGTAGCACATCTTGTTACAAATAATCTAACTGACAGAATAAGATGTTCTAACTGTCATACATTCCCTTCGAATTTCTTTGCTGAGAGCCATATTAGTCCTGACGGACTCCCGGCACAAATTAACTTCGGACAAAAAGCTGTTTATAATCGTGGTGTTGAATCTACCTACGACTATAACACGCATTCATGCGCTAATACTTATTGCCATGGAAACTTTGTTTCGAAAAGAGATACCTCTCAGTATCAGTTTATTTATATAGACAATGAAACCGGGGAACCCTCTGATTCTATGTATGGAAATAATGTTACCGTGGTCTGGAACCAGGTGGATGGAACGCAGGCACAATGCGGATCATGCCATGGTCTTCCCCCATTGGGGCACAGGTACCAGACCTGGCCGACAAGCTGCGTAATTTGCCATACAGGTGTCATAGATGCCGAAGGTAATATCATTGATTCAACCAAACACATAAACGGTCACGTAGATGTATTTGGGAATTAGGAAACCTTCTTAAGCTTAAACAAAAAGCCCCGATTTTTCGGGGCTTTTTTGTTTTAAATTGGAAAGGGAGGTTCATCCGGGATGAACCAGGGGGGTAAAAATCACTAAATATAAAGCGCCCAAACACGATGGTTAAAGCATTAAGTTTCGGGAAACAAAAAACCCGATTCTCATCGGGCATCTTTTGCGGAAAGGGAGGGATTCGAACCCTCGGTACGGTTACCCGTACACACGCTCTCCAGGCGTGCCAGTTCAACCACTCCTGCACCTTTCCGAAAGCGAAATGCAAATATAAAAATTAGCATTACCTTTACCAAAAATAGATTCCTTATAGAGGCTGGTTTTCTTAAATTTTCTTAAAAAGTATAATATTGTTAATTTAGTCCTCCTGATTCAGGAAATGTTTGGATTGGCTTACTGTTCATTCAAATAGGTTACGAGATGCCGCAGTGGCTGTTGAGTGCAAACGAAATCCCGCTCAGCTGGAAATGGGGCGATCTCGAAACAGGTAAATTTGATTAAGTGTTCTTAGCATATCGGAG
>CAWHTX010000007.1:0-48330 GCA_963832355.1 uncultured Bacteroidota bacterium
GCGCCTGCGCCAGTCCTTGCGGCGGCACGAGTCGCCACACCAGCGACGGCCAAGTTGACGTTCTTCAGCGGCTTGACGGCTTTGCCGCAGCCGTGACAGACGGTCATGCCAGCCTCTCCAGCGCGGCGCGGAGATCGTGAAAGCCAGCGGGGTCGTATTGATTCCCCGAACCACCCGTCCGAGATGTATTCGGCGCGTTCCGCAGCCTCCAGCAGCGCGGGCAGGGCTTGTGAAGTAGCGGCTCGACATGCTCCGGCAAGTAGGCCCAGCGCGGTTCGTACATGTCGATGCCGACGCACTCGTCGCAAGCTCGGAACCGTCGCGGCCTTATCCAGCAGCCGCCGCAGTTCGTCAATCTTGCTCATGCCACACGCTCCCTACTGCTCACTTCCAGCCAGTCGATGACCTCCACTGCTGTCGGCCACTCCCCCGCTTCCATGCTCACTTCGTCCAGGTCAGCGGCGCCCAGCAGCAGTTGGTCCCATTGGTCTTCGGTCAGGGTCAGGCGGGTGTTCCACTTCCACGAGCTGCTCGGGTTGCCGAGCTTGATGCCAGCCTTGCAGCCGTGGCAGTAGTCGCGGCTCATGGTCCGCCCGGTGCGGGTGCTCATGCCGCAGCCCTCCGGTAAATAGGTATCCTTTTACAGCGGCAGCGTTCGCGCGTGCAGCCGAGGTCGTGCAGCGCGCCGATGGCGCCGTCCGGCAGCGGCTTGCCGCGGGCACGGTAGGCTGCCTGCCATCGGCGGGCGTACTCCCTGTTGCCGGGGTCCTGCCGCCAGCGGCGCTTGTACTCGCGCATGTAGGTGGTGCGGTCATCGGTCTGGATCGCCGCTATGACCGCGGAGAGCCCACAGACGCATGGCGTGATGACACCGCCCGCACAGGACGGCCAATGCTTCAGCCAAGGCGCCAGGACTGCCAGCGTGTCTAGTCGGCCTGCCTGTCCATTCAGCGCCGACGCAACGATGCGATCCTTCATTTGCTCCAGTTCGGGGCTTAGTTCCTTGCTCATGCCGCTGCATCCCATTTCGGGCCAGCAACTTTTCAGCCTCAACATCCGCGGCGTGACGAACGGTAGCCAGAGTCGGGCCTCGGACTTCGAACTCAATTGTTACCAATTGAGGGTCAGGCCCTAATACGGTCGAGCCGAGAACCTGAAGCTCTCCGACGCAAACCCACGTACCGCCTTCTCGGCAGATTTCGATGCCGCCTCCCACAGTTCCGTCTGGCCGGAGACGCGCAGCCGGTACAGCCAGCCACGCTTCCCGCGCTTGCTCTCGATGGCGTGGCCGTCGCGCCGCAGGTCATCGAGACGCGCGCCGAAGCGGTAACCCGCGCCAGCGTCGATGAGCTCTTGCGCCGTTACCCACTCGCCAGCGTGGCGGGCGAGCACGGCGAGGGCTTCTGCCTTGGCTGTCATGCCGCTGCCTTCCGGCTGTAGCGCGATCGGCGGATCAGGTTCCACCCGAGGTGTTCAGCCTCATCGTCAGTGAAAACTAGGCTGGAACCCGGCTCTGGCATGAGGACGATGCTGTGGTCGCCGTGAGCGATCCCCTCGAAGAAAAACTGCTGGAGGTATTTCCTGATATGCAGATTAAAATTCATTTTGATTATTGTATTCCCGAACTGTGCAAGTATTGCGGATACTCCGAATGTAATGTTAGACAGGAAGCCAAAAAAATTTCCTTCGAGATGAATGAAGACAAGATGACCGGAAAACCGATATATATGATAAGATGAGTCAGACTATATCTTCTGCAGGCGATTTTTTGAAAAGGGGTACCTGAACTCTCTGAAGAATTATCAACCCGGCAATAAAAAAAAGTCCTATAGCCAGGGCCGCAAATCTTTCGTTTGAGAGATCGGATATCACTCCATAAAAGAAAGGCCCTACCACCGCCGATGATTTACCAAAAAGTCCGTCGTAAAATCCAAAGAACTCAGCTTCCCGCTCGTGAGGAGTAAGCAGAGCCATCAGGCTTCTGCTGCAGGATTGAGAACTTCCGATGGAAAGTCCTGCCAGTAAGCCGACAATATAAAATTCTGCTATTGTCTGTACGAAAAATGCTCCGATAATAACAACTATCCAAACTGCAAGGGTAATGGTTATAGTCTTTTTCGGACCTATATGATCGGATATAATGCCGAAAATAAATGAACCGGCCACTGCAGTACTCTGAACAATTACAAAGAACAGTATAATCTGTTCATCATTCATTTTCAAAATATTAGATGCAAATATAGATGCGAATGCTATGATGGTTATAATTGCATCATTATAAAGAAAGAATGCGAAGAGGAAGCGTGACACTGCCGGATGTTTCTTTTGAAAAAAGATAGCTTTAAATGTATTGAAGCTTTTATTTATCCCCTCTTTTAGCAGATCTTTTCTGACCGGTTCCGAGACACGGGGTTCACTCACAAACAGGAATAATGGTGCGGAAAAGAAGAGAAAGAACGCTGCCGCTACAATAAATGTAAGCCTTATATAAAAATAATAATCCGGGGAATCTGCTGCAGGAAGTAGAACCATTACAATCAGCAGAACAGCGAGTGCACCTATATATCCCATTGCAAAACCATACCCCGAAACCCTCCCGAAATTTTTCTTCTCGGTCAGATTGGGAAGAAATGCATCATAAAATACCAGTCCGGCTTCAAAACCGATATTAGCGAGAACAAAAAGAATAAAACCGGATAGAACATCACCCTTATGGACAAAGAACATCAATGCCGTGCAGCTGACTGAAAGCAAGGTGAACATCAGCAGGAAACGCTTCCTGTTCCTGGAAACATCTGCAATAGCTCCGAGAGGAGGACTCAACAGAGCTGCCACAATCATTGAAAGACTTACTGCCAGTCCCCACAGCCATCTTTGTCCTCCCGTAACGTAATTTGAGAAGTACTTTGAATAAATAACCGTAACTATGATTACGGAAAAAGCAGTATTCGCAAAATCGAATAACGTCCAGACAAAAATTCTGCTTCTTTCCTTCATCCGGGCTACTTTTTGTGAGGCTGTTTTGAAATGGTTTCCTCTACCAGTCCCCTGCCGCTCTTATTAAGTTTTCCATCATGTTTCAACTCATTCAGTATCGCATCAAGGATTCCGTTAATAAATTTTCCGCTTCCTGCAGTACTATAAATTTTTGCAATTTCAATTGCTTCATTAATAGAAACCTTGGGAGGAATATCAGGGAAATAGAAAAGCTCACAGATACCCATACGCAGCAATAACTTATCGATTAAGGCAATCCTTCCCATTTCCCAGTTATCGACTCTCTCTTTAATTTTAGAATCCAGTTCATTCCGATGAATGATTACTCTGTTTACCAGTTCATTCGCAAACTTTTTATCAACAGGATCATTCAGATCAGATAGTACCCCCTCGGTTAACAATTGCAGTGATTCACTATTTAATTCAAACGCATACAGAATCTGCAGTACCCTTTCCCTTACGACTCTTCGTTTAAACATTTGTGTCATTTTGTTTCGCTACCAACTTAATAAAGAACAACTGAATTTATAAAAATATTCTGAATTATGTAGGAATGATATCCTATCTATGAAATAACTCACCAAGTCTGCCGGAAAAAGCCGACTGCCCGGTATAAATATTACTTATTCTTCCTACGCTGCCGAGTCTTTCTTCAGCCATTTTATTTGAAGCCTCGTATGTTGGGATATTTTCTTTAGCCGAGATTCCCAGAATCCTTCCGATCACATCGTAAATTTTTTCTGCCTGCTTTAAGGCACGGTCCTGTCTGTAACCTTCAAGCTCATTAGCCACATTTATCAGGCCGCCTGCGTTTATAACATAATCCGGAGCATACAGAATGCCTTTTTCAAGAAGAAGCGGTCCATGAATATCCTCCTTCTCAAGTTGATTATTTGCACCGCCGGCAACTATTTCAGCTTTAAGTTTACCGATAGAATCATTATTAATTATTGCTCCGAGGGCATTGGGGGAGAAAATATCAACATCAAGACCGTAGATTTCCTCAGGCTTCACCACCTGAGCTTTAACCGTCTCAAGAACCCTGTTTATTTTGCTTTCATTTATATCCGTAATGAATATTTCCGCACCTTCATTGTAAAGGTGTTCGCATAAATACCTGGCAACCTGACCTGCACCCTGAACTGCTATCTTTTTTCCGGCGAGAGAATCACTTCCCCATTTGAATTTCGCGCAGGCTTTCATTCCTACAAAAACGCCGTAAGCTGTAACAGGTGAAGGGTCTCCTGATCCACCAAGCGCTTTTGAAACTCCTGTAACATACTTTGTTTCCATCCTTACAAATTCCATATCGGTCACCGAAGTACCGACATCTTCAGCGGTAATATATCTTCCGGCCAGACCTTCGATGAATTTGCCGAAGGTTCTGAATAGCAGCTCATTTTTCTGCGTGGCTGAATCACCTATTATCACAGCTTTACCTCCGCCGAGATTTAAGCCGGAAACTGCAGCCTTATAAGTCATTCCTCTTGATAATCTAAGCACATCTTTCAAAGCATCATCGTGACTCTTGTAATTCCACATACGGGTACCCCCAAGGGCCGGACCCAGTGTAGTATTATGTATAGCAATTATAGCTCGTAATCCCGCTTCTTTATTGGAACAGAAGACAACCTGCTCATGATCAAATTCTTCTATTACCTCAAAATTTACCATACTTATTCTCCATTATTTGAAAAAAGTTAAATTGCGAAGAACCAAAATATTAAAATCGCGGCACTTTCTCTTAATTTATTATATAATTTATTTTCAAATCTCAAATCAAGGTCTGAAGGAGCCACATCAATATCAAGGAGATAAAAATCTGCTATCTCTTTTACCCTCGGCAGATGGTAAGAATCCGATATTACTATGATGTCATTTACCCCCGGTTTTGTACTAAGATTTCTCTTTATAAACTGAATCTGCTCGGTTGTTGAGGAAGTTCTTTTTTCTATCCAGATATCAGAAGTATCCATTTTCTTTGACTTAAGATAATCATATGCAATTTCGGCCTCACTCAATTCGCCCGGAGCATTACCTCCGGTTAACTGGATCTTCTGAAGGCTGCCGTTCTTATATAGACTGAACGCCCTGTCTACACGTAATTTTAAACTCGGACTCGGTTCATTTGTCCATACCGCTGCTCCCAGAACGACCCCAACATTGTTTCCTTTCCCGTTAATGAAGAATTCCCTGGCAGGAGCTTTATTAAAATTCAGATAGAAAAAAGAAATAACGAGAAGTATCATAGTAATCAAAATTGAGTCTACAACTGCCCGCAAAAAGATCAAATTTGATTTCTGTGATAAACTCAGCCAGACCTCCACAATCAGAATAAACTGTATGAATTGATAAATAAAAAATAATCCGCTGACGAATATCCTCTTCAACGGCTGATTTAATATAGTAACATCAGGTAAAGATACAGGTGATTTTGAAAATACCCAGGCTATAAAGAGAAAAATTGTCATAACAGCCGCAAGCGCAAAAATGGAAACCGGAGACGCGTTTATTTCCTTTTTTAACGTATAAACAATTAATCCGGCAACTAGAATGAGGGTAAAGGCAATATTGAAAAGATTACCGGTATAGTAAAGCCTGAAATCAGAAAGCGGCAGATGCTGATTATCATATTTGACGTAAATGATTAAGAAAAGGTCAAAAACGACAAGGAGAATAACAAAGAGAGTGAGCCATACCTTATTTTCTGTGTTCACTTTCTTTTTAGCCATTAAACAGCCATATAAATTTTAAGTTTTAATTTTTAGGAATAATAAATATAACGCCGGAGAAATTAAATTTCCTGTCAAAGGTCCCTGTTTAAAAAGAAAAGGCGTCACCGGGACGCCTATTCTTCTTCTATCAATTTTACTGATTATTGAAGTTTAAATACGATAGGTATTGAGACCTGAACTTTAACAGGTTTTCCTCTCTGTTTACCAGGTTTAAACTTAGTAGCTTTTACAGCTTTCAATGCTGCTTCATCGAGTCCTGCACCCAAACCTTTTATTATCTCAGCTTTAGTTACAGTACCTGTTTCATCAACGAAAGCGAGCACATAAACTTTTCCTTCAATTCCTGCTCTTTTAGCAATTTCAGGATAAACAATCTTACTCTGAATTGCCTGGATACCGCCAATTGGTTCCGGCATCTCTTCAACAGCTACGAAGTACTGAGGTTCCTCATCAACCTTCTTTTCAACTTTCGGAGGCGGCGGAGCTTCAACCTGTTCGTTTACATTAAGTTCAGTTTCGCCGATTTCAATATCTTCAAGAACATCCTCAGAAGGAGCTTCAATAGGTATCGGGGGTTTGGGAGGCGGTGGAGGTCTGTTCTCCTGTTTGGTCTGCTCGACGTCTTCAACCTTGAACAATTCCTGTGGTCCTTCCGTCAGCGCTGTAGCAGCTTTAACGTGCGGGAAAAACTTAAACGCAACTATTAAAATTGCGAGAGCAATAATCAAACTCAGCTCAAAAACTTTTTTGTAGCTGCGTCTCAAATCCGCTTTGGGATTCTTATTAAGTGCCATTACCAACTCCTCCTAAAGGGCAAATTAATCGCCCGCCAAGTTAATAAATGATGTTTCTTTTGTCAAATTCTGCTACAATTCTTACTATAATAATATTCAATAGTTCCACTAAAAGAGATATTTTTTTACCTTATCACTAAAAGAATCGTTTTTAACCGGTTTGAGGCTTATATCTGAAATAAATCACAAGTATTTTCACAAAACCCAAACCTAACAACACACCGGAAGTGTCTGCCAGCCAGTCGAGTATATCACAATCTCTTCCCGGTATAAAAAGCTGGTGAATTTCGTCGAGTCCCGCATAGGTAAGAATGACAATTAAGGTATACAGCCAGGCTTTCTTTTTAAGCTTCGGATATTTGTTCTGAAACATAAGTGCAAAGTTAAAAAGAACAGCTAAAATCATATAAGCCGTAAAGTGCTCTATCTTGTCGCTGACTCCCGTTTTAGGCAAATCCACTGATGGCAGTGTTGTCGCTACAAATAATATCAGCCAATAAAGAATCAAAGGAAAATAGATGAACCACTTTTTATTTGTTTCAAGTTTATTAAGCAAATGTTTTCCTTAAAAATTTGATTGCTGAAGAAACATTTCTGCTAATATCGGAAGCCGTGTATCCAAATTCAGTAGACTTTTTCAGAAGCAGGTCTGCTGATAAACTATGAATATAGACCGCACCGATAACCGCTTCTTCTTTATTCTTTTTCTGCGCTATAAACGAAGCTATTACACCTGTCAAAACATCACCGGTTCCAAATTTAGCCATACCGGGATTTCCGGTTGTGTTTATTAATGCATCACCGCCGGGAGTAAAAATAATTGTTGGAGCCCCTTTAAGCACAAGATAAGCTCCGGTTTCCCCGGCAAAATTATGACCATACTGCAGAATATCTTTTTCAATATCGCCCAGATCAGTTCCGATGAGGTGAGCAAATTCTGCATGGTGCGGAGTAAGTACTGCATCCTTCAGATCATAATGCTGATAACCATCTTCACCAATCGCAAATATGGCATCTGCATCGAGTACAATATTCTTATACTTCTTTTCCTTTAATATTTGCTGAACTGCCTCAAGTGTAGCCTGCGCTCTGCCAAGACCGGGACCCATTGCCAAAACATCAGCCCACTTAATTCTTTTATTAAGTTCTTTAATGTTGCCGGCAGATAGTATTTCTTTTTTATCATCTGTATAGGCATCCACAATCACTTCACCCAGATTCTTGTGTACAAGCCTTCGTACAGACTTCGGATATGCAAGTATAGAAGCACCCGTTCCGGAAGCCAGGGCTGCTTTAGATGTTAAAACAGCTGCACCCGGCAGATCACCCGAACCGGCTATTGTAAACACTTTACCTGCAGAATATTTATAGTCATCCTTCTTTTTCTTCGGCAGAAACTGCCAGGCATCTTCCGGTTCCACCAGGTATTCGGATGTGTCATAACTATCATATACGTAAAAACCTATTCCTATACTCCCTTTATATACCTCTCCGGAGTAAACGGCACCTTTGCCGAAAAACAATCCTTTTTTTAATTCTCCAAGAGTAACAGTAAGATCAGCATTAAATGCGCTTGCAGCAAAACCTTTATCTGCGCTTAATCCGCTGGGTATATCAATTGCCGCCTTAAGGGCATCATACTTGTTAACTTCATCAACGATTGATTTATAAGGTTCTCTTAATGCACCTTCAATGCCGCTGCCAAGCATCGCATCCGCGATGATAGGAAAGTTTTTAATTTTCCTTACATCTTTGATCGATTTATAGTCTATTATCGCGAATAATTTGTTTTTGGCTCCAAGGTTTCTTAGGATAGTGAAATTTGTTCTGCAATCATCGGACATCTCACTTTCTTCGCCGATTTTAACAACTGTGGTCTCATAACCATTATTAAGGAAATGCCGGGCTGCTGCATAACCATCCCCACCATTATTACCTTTTCCGCAGATTATTGCAATTTTTTGGGGAACGTTTTGTCTTTCTCGTGCTGCCTCCACATAATTAAATATCTCAAGGGAAGCATTCTCCATCAAAACAACGCCGGGTATCTGGAGCTCTTTTATAGCCCAGTCGTCAGTTTCCCGTATTTGACTTGTAGAAAATAATGGTATCATATCATTTCTCTGATAAAAATGCCGGTTAATAAATCTAGTATTATACTAAACTTTCAAACCGACAGGCAAAATTCAAGTATAAAATGACAATTATGACAGGAATGACGAGATTAACCCGATAATTGTGCCCGGGGCAACTCCCAGCACAATAACAAGCAGAACCGAAATGATTACTGCAAGTAAACCTGTATTAGTTTGTGAAGGTGAAACAACCTCTTCGGCCTCTTTGAAATACATCAAAACAACTATTCTGAGGTAGAAGTAAACGCTTATAACACTTGAAATAACACCAATTATGGCCAGCCAGGTTAATCCTGATTCAATAGCTGAAATAAAGACATAGTACTTACCGAAGAATCCTGCAAAAGGTGGGATACCTGCAAGTGAGAACATGAATACTGAAAGAAGTCCTGCCAGTAAAGGATTCCTTGAACCGAGGCCTGCATAAGAATTTATCGAAAGATTTGCCTCGTCCTTCCCTTCTACAATCGAAACTATACCAAATGCTCCCAGGTTCATAAAAGTGTAAGCTGCGAGGTAGAATATGATGCCTGCGATTCCATCATAATTACCTGCTGCGAAGCCTATAAGCATATACCCGGCATGTGCTATGGAAGAATATGCCAGCATTCGTTTTATATTATCCTGCATAATAGCTACAATGCTACCAAAAAGCATCGAAAGTACAGCAATAACGGCTAGGTAAGGAGTAAATAAATGATGTGACGAGGTAGTGAATACGGTTCCGAGTGTAACTATGATGGCGCTGAAAGCAGCCGCTTTTCCGCCCGTCGAGAACAATCCTGAAATTGTTGTTGCCGAACCTTCATACACATCAGGTACCCACATATGGAAAGGAAAGGCTGCTATCTTAAATGAAAAGCCGATCAGGAACAACAGTATACCGGTTACGAAAATAAAGTCACCCGATAATGATCCGAACCTTGAGACAATCCCTTCGATTGAGGTAGTTCCGGTAGAACCGTATATAAGCGCGATTCCATAAACCGTAAAACCGGTGGCAAAAGCACCTAATAAAAAATACTTCAGGGAAGCTTCGTTGGCGGTGAGTCTCTTCCTGTTAAGTCCTGCAAGGGCATAAAAACTAATTGACATCAGCTCCAGTCCGAGAAAAATAGTAAAGAGATCTTTTGCCCCGGCCATAAACATCATGCCGAGAACAGAAGTCTGGACCAGAAGATAAAACTCGCCGTATCCCGCCCCGTACTTCTTCATATAATCCATCGAAAGCAGACAGACCAGAGCGGCACCGAACGTGAAGATAAAATAAAAAATATTAACTGTCCCCCCGGTCGCAAGCATATTCTGAAGCACTACAGAAACAGAATTAACCGTTGCAAGCGAATAAAAGGCGGCAGCCATAAAAACCACAACAGAGATCCAGCTCAGGGCTGTTTCACTTTTCTCTTTAAACATTTCAACAAGTAAAGAGATAAGAATACCTCCACCGACTATAACAAGCGGCAGTATATTGTAAAATTCCTGAATGTTATTGAGCATATCTTTAAGCCTCAGACCTGCCACCCGGGCAGACTATATTATTCAATAAATAAAATGTCTTCTTCTGTTTCTTCAATTTTTACCCGGTGTTTCTCCTCCAGGTAAATGATGATCTTTTTATGATTATCGAAATTAAAAATGTCTTTTCCTTTTTCTACCAGCACCATCTTTATAGCTTCATATTTTGAAACCGCATCTTTAAGATGTTTGTATTCCTTAAAATAAATATCCGTATAATTTTCTATCGCGGATATATATACATGTTTTGATGAAGGAGAAAAATCCATAATAATATCATCGTCAACAATAACTTTAAGGAACACTCCCTGGAAAGGAAGTATCAGCCTGTTCTTATAGTATAAACCCGTAGGTTTGCTTTTCAGTACTTCATCCAACGACGCCATATTCATATTCCTTTAATGAAAAAAGAGAAAGTAAATTATAAAAAACAGTGGTATAAGTATTGGTATCGAATATTTTATCATGTAGGTAAAGAAACTTGGCATTTCAATACCGGCTCTTTCACAGATTGATTTCACCATAAAGTTAGGACCATTTCCGATGTATGTCATCGCACCAAAGAATACGGCAGCCACCGATATAGCTCTAAGGTAGATTATATCCTGCGAAACAAAATCCAGAACATGAGCTTTTACATTAACATCGAGCGTATATTTACCCATCGCCGCGCTAAGGAAATTCAGATATGTTGGTGTATTATCCAGGAATGAGGATAAACCGCCTGTAGCCCAATAGAACGTTCCTGCGTTTAAGATATCATGGTTAACTCTGGCTTCCTCTGCAATCAGTTGAAGCGCAGGAACCATCGTTAAAAATATTCCAATGAACAGGTACGCTACTTCCTTAATAGGTTCAAAATCAAATTCATTCGCCCTTAGTATTTCTGTATCCGCCTGCTTATAGGAAAAATATACTACCGCAAACATTATTACTTCCCTAACTCCAAACGGCAGCGGACTCCAGTCGGGCACCCAGGAGAAGATCCCGGGGTCAAGGAAAACAGAGAAAATAATTACTGCTAAATAAACAAGATTCCGGGATCCTTTGAACTCAATTTTCCCTGAATAACTTGTTTCTCCGTCGGCTTCTTCTTTCCTGCTGTTAAACCAGTCAAAAATAAAAAACACACCCAGTATCAGGATGATCATAGGTATCCAGATAAACCACACGTTATCAATTACCCAGAAGAAGGGTACGCCTCTCAGAAAACCGATAAACAGCGGAGGATCCCCGATCGGGGTTAAGGCTCCGCCAATATTGCTTACGATAAAAATGAAAAAGATAACATGATAAGCCTTTATCCTGTTCTGGTTCATCTTGATAAAAGGTCTTATCAGAAGCATTGAAGCACCAGTTGTACCGATTATGTTTGAAATAACGGCACCAAACAATAAAAAAAGAACATTTATATAAGGTGTGGCTTTTTTATCCACCTTTATGAAAATACCGCCCGAAGCAACGAATAATGAACTCAGAAGCGCTATAAAGGAAATATACTCGGCCAGAGTATGGATAAGACTGTGATAATCGTTCAGGAATACCAGATAATAAAAGACTGTAACCAGACCGAGAATCACAGCCATCTTCGGGTAATGCCGTTCCCAGATGTGCTTATAAAACAATGGTCCTGTCGCAATCATCAGGAGAAGTACGATGAACGGAATAACCATATAGGGTGAAGGCAGTATATGTTCACCCGCAGTTTCCAGTACTTTTACCTGCGCAATGCTGTCTTGTACTGCCGGGATTTCAGCTGCGCCTAAATTACAATAAAAAAAGAACGACAATATTATAGCCGCAAAAATCCTGCTGCCGTATCTCATATTTTATTTTCCTATTCAATGACCGCCTGGGTCTGTATGTGAACCTGCTCGATTACTTTCGCTGTCGACTTATCTGATACGTTCAAAAATGTACTTGGGTATATTCCAATCCAGACAATGAATATGAAAATTGGTACGAGTACGAGGATTTCCCTCTTATTCATATCAGTTAGAGAGTTCATCTTCGGATTTGTAACTTCCCCGAAAGCAACTCTCTGATACATCCACAGCAAATAAACTGCTGCAAAGATTACTCCTGAAGCCGCAAAGATGGTAAACCACCAGCTTCCGAGCACAGGAGATTTAAAAGCACCTAATAAAATTAAAAACTCACCTACGAAACCGTTTAGTCCCGGTAATCCGATTGACGAAAGTGAAGCAAACAGAAGTGCAAAAGCATATACCGGAACTATCTTTGCAATGCCGCCGTATTGTGAGATTTCTCTTGTATGGGTCCTCTCATAAACAATCCCCACTAAAAGGAATAAAGCTCCTGTCGATAAACCATGATTAACCATCTGGATAACGGCTCCCTGAACAGCTTCCTGGGTCATCGCAAATATTCCCAGCACTACAAATCCAAGATGGGCTACCGAAGAATATGCAACCAGCTTTTTCATATCTTTCTGAACCATCGCCACGAGAGCACCGTATATAATTCCAATTACTGCCAGTACGGAAATGTAGGGAGCAAAGTTTACTGATGCCTGCGGAAACAGAGGCAGACAGAACCTCAGCAGACCATAAGTACCCATTTTCAGAAGCACTCCCGCAAGTATAACGCTTCCTGCCGTAGGTGCCTGTACGTGAGCATCGGGCAGCCAGGTATGCAGCGGAAAAAGCGGTACTTTAATCGCAAAGCTGAATGCAAATGCTGCAAACATCCAGTTCTGAATATTCTCTTTTATAGTTGGACCTACAGAATATAACTCAGTCAGGTCTGTAGTAAAATGTCCGAGCGGCGTTGAGGCATATACTGCGAGCCAGATTATAGCAACCAGCATCAGAAGACTTCCGAACATAGTATAAAGGAAGAATTTTACTGATGCATAAATTCTTTCATCACCGCCCCAGATACCGATGATAAAGTACATCGGAATAAGCATTGCTTCCCAGAAAATATAGAACAGGAACAGATCGATAGAAATAAATACTCCCAGCATTCCCGCTTCGAGCATCAGCATAAAGAAAGTAAATTCTTTTACCCTCTTGTTAATACTTGACCAGCTGGATAATAACGTCAGAGGGGTAAGGAATGTCGTAAGAAGCAGTAAAAGCATTGCGAGTCCGTCGATTCCCACCTTATAGCTGATATTAAGTTTTTCTATCCACTTAAATTGGTGGATGAACTGAAAGCCCGATTTCGAAATATCGAAATTAAAATAAATTACAAGGGATATAATAAAAGCAATAACCGAGACAATAAGACCAAACCATCTTACCGCGTTTTCTTTTTCCTTATTGAAGAATAAAAGGATTATTGCGCCGGCAACCGGTGTAAAGAGCAGATATGTTAGTAAGTAACTATTTTCCATAATTTATAAAGTTAAAATAATCCAGAAAAGAGCGATGACTATTCCCAGCATCATAACAACAGCGTAGATCTGGGCTACCCCGGTTTGGATCTTCCTTATCCTTGCTGAAATAAAACTTATTATTGAAGCTGTACCGTTAACAGCCCCGTCAATTATTTTTGCGTCCGTAAACTTCCATAGTACTGTTTCAGAACCTTTTTTAATCGGATTAACTATAGCGGCATCATATGCTTCATCTACGAAGTACTTATTCCATAGAAGATTATAAAGGCCTTTGAACCTGTTTGCGGTTGACTCGGCAATGGAAGGCTTCCTGAGATAAATGTTCCTGGCAATCCAGATACCACCAACAGCAAGTATAACAGAAATTATCATCAGGGTTATTTCAGCTCCGGCCGAATGAGTACCGTAGAGTGCAAGTCTATGCTCAGCATTCTCAAATACCGGCGCCAGCCAGCCTTCAAACATATTTCCGCCTTCACCGGAGAATAAAGCAGGTATGCCAATAAATCCTCCTATGGCAGCAAGAAAAGCCAGTACCATCAGAGGGATGGTCATTACCGACGGAGATTCATGAGGATGAAGATTGTTTCCGAATCTTTCCTTGCCTTCAAAAGTAAGGAAGTACAGTCGGAACATATAGAATGCCGTCATAAGGGCTGTAATTGCACCTACCAGCCACAGGATAAAACTTCCGTTGGCAAATGAGAGCCAGAGTATTTCATCCTTGCTGAAGAAATCCTGAAAGCGGCGGTACACCCGATATAGCCAGTGATGCAATAAGGAATGTCATTGCTGTTTTAGGCATGTGCTTTTTAAGTCCGCCGAATCCCTGTATATCCTGGTGTTCATGCATTGCGTGTATCACAGAACCTGCTCCGAGAAACAGCAGGGCTTTGAAAAAAGCATGGGTCATTACGTGAAATATACCTGCAGAGAAAGCACCGACGCCCAATGCAAGAAACATATAACCAAGCTGACTTATAGTTGAGTAGGCCAGCACTTTTTTAATATCATTCTGTACCATGCCTATCGATGCCGCAAATAATGCTGTAACCACCCCGATTATTGCAACCAATGTCATTATCGCAGGAGCAGAAACAAAAATTATTGAACATCTTGCAACCATATAAACACCGGCGGTAACCATAGTGGCGGCATGGATAAGTGCAGATACAGGTGTGGGACCAGCCATAGCGTCGGGCAGCCAGACGAACAGCGGAATCTGAGCAGATTTACCTGTTGCTCCGATAAAAAGGAAAAGGGCGATTAAGGTGAATACTCCTTCGTGTATATTCAGAACATTGGCACGAGCGAAGACCTCATTAAAATTCAGACTTCCGAAAGTAAGGTAGATTAAAAACATCCCCAGGAGGAAGCCGAAATCACCTATTCTGTTTACAATGAAAGCCTTCTTGGCAGCATCGCTGGTTGTACTCTTCTCAAATTTCTTGTCGTACCAGAAACCAATCAGCAGATAAGAGCAAAGACCTACACCCTCCCATCCGAGGAAAAGCAGAACAAAATTATCACCGAGCACAAGGTTCATCATTGCAAAGATGAAAAGATTCATATATGCAAAGAACCTCCAGAAACCCTTATCACCGTGCATATACCCTATAGAGTATACGTGGATAATAAATCCTACCCCGGTAACAATCAGGGCCATCACAAGAGAGAGCTGATCTACCTGGTATGAAAAGCTAACGTTGAGGCCCCCAACATGAAGCCATGTAAAAAGGTCAACAATATGCTTTCTTTCCTCTACAGGTAGTCCCAGGGTCTCTATAAATGCACCTGCGGCGACCAGGAAAGATAACCCGATTACACCGCTCCCGATGATGCCGATAACTTTTTCGTTTTTAATCCGGGAACCGAATATTCCGTTTACCAGGAAACCTGCAAGCGGAAGAAGAATTGTTAAGTATATAAGATTAATCATAAAGTTCTGCTGATTAAGAGTTTGAAATGATAACCGGAATTACCACTTCAGGATATTTACTTCGTCAATATTCAGGGTTAATTTATTCCTGAAGAGCGCTATAATAATTGCAAGTCCAACCGCCGCTTCTGCAGCAGCTACCGTCATCACGAAGAAGACAAATAACTGACCGATTGAATTCCCGAGGTATGAAGAAAATGCAACCAGCGTAAGGTTTGCAGAATTAAGCATAAGCTCAACCGACATAAAAACGATGATAGCATTTCTTCTGATCATTACACCGGTTACCCCGATTGCGAACATGAACGCACTCAGGATCAGATAATATTCTATTGGAATCTGCATAGTCTATTCGAATTTCTTTTTTGCTAATACTAATGCACCAATTGTTGCCGCAAGAAGCAGGAATCCTGCTGCCTCAAAAGGTATTACATAATTTGTAAAAAGTTCTCTGCCTATAGATTCGACGGTTCCTGCTTTAACACTTGCAGCTACCTCGCCGGATACACTACCCGACTTTGAGAAGAAGATCATATATGCTATCTGGATGAAAACCAGGGCGGCAACAATCATAGCCATAATTTTAATAGCAGGTTTTTTGCCAAGTATATTCTCTTTTTCCGGTCTTAAAAGCATTATCACAAAAAGGAACAATACCATTATTGCACCGGCGTAAACTATAACCTGGGCAACAGCAATAAACTGTGCATTAAGTAAAAGGTATAAACCTGCCAGGGCGGCAAAATTCAGAATAAGAAAAAGAGCTGCAATAACTGCATCGCTTCTTGTAATCATTATTACTGAGGAAACAGCGGCAACCGCGGCGAAGAGAATAAAGAGGATAACTTCTAATGACATAATTGTAAAATATATGATGGTTGATGGCAGACGGATAATGGATAAAACATTAACACATTACCTTATTTAAATTTTGTTGGGCAGCCATTATATTATACTTTATGGAGTATTTCTGTAAATCATTCTTGGGAACGGAATTGTTTCTCGTATATGTTCAAGTCCGCATATCCATGAAACAGTTCTTTCAAGACCTAATCCGAAACCTGAGTGAGGTACTGACCCAAACCTTCTCAAATCCAGATACCATTCAAAATCCTTCATCGGCAAATCGTGCTCTTTAATTCTTTCGATGAGAAGATCTATGTTATCTTCCCTCTGACTGCCTCCTATTATCTCACCGTATCCTTCGGGAGCAAGCACATCCACTGCCAGTGCAAGATTCGGATTTTCAGGGTCTCTTTTCATATAAAATGCCTTTACGGCCGCAGGATACCTGTGAACCATTACCGGTCTGTCATACTGGTTCGAAATAATAGTTTCATCCGGTGCGCCGAAATCGTTGCCGTACTCAAATTCGCTTCCATTCTTTTTCAGAATTTCCACCGCTTCATCATATGAAATCCTGGGCAGCGGCTTTTTAACATTTTTAAGGAAGGAAGTATCTCTTTCGAGAACTTTTAGTTCCTCTTCCCTGTCTTTTAGAACAGTTTGCACAATATATTCCAGGAATTCTTCCGCAAGATCCATATCATCATTCAGATCTGCGAAAGCAACTTCCGGTTCACACATCCAGAATTCCGTTAAATGTCTTTTTGTTTTCGATTTCTCCGCCCGGAAAGTAGGTCCGAATGTATAAACTTTTCCAAGGGCCATAGCTCCGGCTTCAGCATATAACTGGCCCGACTGTGTCAGATACGCTTTCCCCAAATCAAAATATTCAGTCTCAAAAAGGGTTGATGTACCCTCGCAGGAAGATGGTGTTAATATAGGCGGATCCATCAGTGTAAACCCATTGCCGTCAAAAAAGTCTCTAATAGCTTTAATGATCCGATGACGAACGCGGAGAATAGCAACCTGTTTACTCGACCTGAGCCATAAATGACGGTTATCCATAAGGAATTCAATTCCGTGTTCCTTGGGGGTTATGGGATAATCGTGGGTCTCTGAGATTATCTTCAGGTCGGTTGCATCCAGTTCATACCCGCCGGGAGCTCTTTTTTCTTCTTTAACTTTTCCGGTTATCTCAATCGACGATTCCTGTCCTAATTTGCCGGCGGATTCAAAAACTTCCTCAGAAACATTACCCTTGAAAAACACACACTGAAGGTATCCTGTTCCGTCTCTTAATATAAGGAAATGCAGTTTGCCAGCTGATCTTTTATTGTAGAGCCAGCCCTGTATCGTAATTTCTTTGCCAATGTATTTCGAAAGGTCGGATATGAAAATTTTCTGCATTAATTACTGTACTATGTTAAAAAATTTAATTGACAAATATAAAGAGGGGTGCATATAAATGCAAAGAATTGCCGCGATTGTGGTTTTTACATTAATTAATATTTTCCCCTTTTTCGGCTTTGGGAACAGGAATATCTTTTATTTTCATTACTGAGGGCGGACCCGCTTTTTCTGTTACTGCAGCTTTCATCTTTTATTCCTCCAATCATCTACTCAATCACAAAATCATTCAATTCATCCGATCTTGTAATCCTGCAATCTTTAAATTTATCAATCTTCAATAATCAATCATCTATGTCGTATTATTTCTCCTCTCAAACAGCATCTCTCCCTTCTCTCTAAAGTTAACAGCATTCTCGGACGAATTCTTCCGCAAAGCCTCTTCCTATACCCGATGTACCGCCGGTTATAAGTATTGTATTACGCGTTGTCTTCATACTGGTCTTTAAATTAATGGTTATGAATCAGAGGTAGTTTAATATTGGTCACTGTAAAAAGCAAAAACCGGGCTTAGTAAAAAAGGATTGATACCCTATTTATATCCATGTTCTTTATCCACTCCCGTTTTATCCCGACATCCTTTTTCACTTTATATCTGAAACAATGGTTGTCTCGGATAAATGGAAGTTATTACAACGTTTTCACATCGTTTTCAGAACGTTTTCACATTGTTTTCAGAACGTTTTCAGAACGTTTTCAGATACCAGTTGTTTGGTAGTTAAACCGGGGCAGATTAGCATCCCGGTGGAAGGTGTGGCGCCCCTTTCTCCCTAATAATAGAAAACGATATTTCGATACCGACGAAGCCCCCGGAAAGAAAGGAATTAGTGTTATTTTTTTGATTTAATACTCTCCTTCTCTTAATTTTCTTAATCCGATATTTTTGAATGATAAAAAGTCTGCACGTGACTGAACGTAGAGAAAACCCTGATAATCTTCCTGTAGTCGAGGTAAAAGACGTCTACAAATCGTTTAAGACCGTCAAAGCAGTGAACGGTGTAAACCTGAGCATTGAACAAGGTCAGTTTACCGCTTTGCTTGGTCCTAATGGGGCAGGCAAAACTACTCTTGTCGAAATGATCGAAGGGATCCAAAAACCTGACAGAGGCGATATCACCATATTAGGCAAAAAGTGGGAAGGACATCAGAACGAGCTTCATCAGTCGATAGGACTCTCACTCCAGGAAACGCGTTTCATCGATAAGCTTACTGTTGAAGAAACGATGAAATTATTCGCAGGCTTTTACCAGCTTGGTGAGCACCGCGTTAATGAAATTATTTCAGAAATAAATCTCAACGAAAAAAGAAAATCTTATACTGTAAATCTCTCTGGCGGCCAGCGGCAGAAACTAGCTCTTGGTATCGCGCTGCTGAATAATCCTAAGCTGCTTCTGCTGGATGAACCGACAACCGGGCTCGATCCTAATGCAAGACGGGAGATCTGGCACATTCTGCTGCAGCTGAAAGCAAAGTCTCATACTTCCCTGATATTAACAACTCACTATATGGAAGAAGCCGAACAGTTATGCGACTACATAATAATAATAGATGGGGGGAAGATCCTGCTTGAAGGAACGAGAGACCAGCTGCTGAATTCTGACGACAAAAAAATAATTGAATTTACACCAGAGGGATCAGAAGATGATCTGAAAGAATTGATCAACGGCAGGTCCAGCTTCGATATTACCTGGAATGAAGATAAAAGAAAAGGAATTATAACAATTGACGATCTTGAAACAGAACTGCCGGAGTTCATCAATTATCTGAAGTCGAAGAATATTCAGCTCAAGAACTTTGAAAGCCGAAGAAAAACCCTTGACGATCTGTTTACCTCGCTGACAGGGAGACATCTGAATGCCTGAGAAAAAGTCGGTAAACCAGTTTCTCATCCTTTTCCTGATGCATGCAAAAACTCTTATGCGTGAGCCGGGCGTGCTCTTCTGGGGAATCGTGTTTCCGCTGCTTATGGCACTGGGACTGGGGCTCGCATTCACCCAGAAACTGGATACAGAGCATAAAGTTGCTGTAATTCAGAATGCAGAAACCGGTATTGACTCATCCAACAGGTTTGAGAATTTCTTAAGAACAAGGACTCAGAAATCAAGAGACAGTCTTACTCAGAAAACCGAGTATAAAATTTCTGTAAAAGATAATAAGCTCGGTAATAACACTTACCTCTTCGAGAAAACAACATGGCCTGAAGCGATGAAGTTGCTTAAAAGAGGAGAGATCAATCTTATAATCGAAGAGAAAACAGACAGCGTTGAATTCCATTTTGATCCCGCTAATTCAGAAGCGCACCTTACTTATCTGAACCTGTCGCGGGTAATTAATAATACCAGGCTCACAACCAAAGATGAATCGGTTGTGCCGCTTACGCTTAAAGGTACAAGGTATATTGATTTCTTTGTACCCGGGCTTATTGCTATGGGATTAATGATGTCATCGATATGGGGACTCGGCTATGGTATAATCGAAAACAGGTCAAAGAAGCTTCTGCGAAGGATGATAGCAACACCTATGAAAAAATCATATTTCCTTATCTCGCTTATAAGTGTAAGATCCATAATGAATTTTCTTGAGGCAGGACTTCTTTTCCTGTTCTCATACCTGGTATTCGGCATTACTATACAGGGCAGCATATTAGCACTGCTGCTTATCTTTATTGCTGGAAATGTCGGCTTCGCGGGAATAGCGATAGTAACCGCTTCACGTACAGCTAATCCCGAAGTCGGCAACGGACTTATCAACGCTATCTCAACTCCGATGATAGTCCTCTCGGGAATTTTCTTCAGCTATCATAACTTCCCCGACTGGGCAATCGGCTTTATCAAAATTCTTCCTCTTACAATCCTTGCCGACGGCATACGGAGCATCTTTATTGAAGGTGCAGGACTCCCCGATATAATCCTCCCCTTTTTTGCCCTGCTGGCTACAGGTGTGATCTGTTTTTATATCGGCCTGAAATTCTTCAAATGGTATTGATGTGCATCCATATTCAGTTTGTTGATCACATGCATCTTTAGTCCCCACTATCACCCGTCACATCCTGATAATCGTGTATTACTTAAACTGTTTATCAAAAATAAAAAAATCAGTTGAACAGATTCAGTTTTAGTTATACCCGAACAATCATAATGCTTTTAGTCTTTATTTCCCTGCCTTTCAGGGAAATATTTCCGCACAGGGATGATTACATAGATGAGACCATCGTATACCTTACTCTAGCTAGACAGGAACTTGAACTTGAATACTGGTTCGATTACGGAAGCGTGACCGGAACACATTTTATAAACAATAATTTCGCATCAGAATTCGGGATTACAAACCACTGGATGATTGACGGGAGAATTACTTATCACAGCCCGGAAGTCAAAAGCTTCGACTTTCAATCAGGCCGTTTTGAAACAAGGTACAGATTTTCTGATGAAGGCGCGCAGCCGGTTGATATAGCCGTTTCTGCAGAAGTGAATTCGGAAAAAACATTTACTGGCGAAACTGAATCAGGTATTGAAGGAAGGTTAATTTTATCAAAAGATTTTGTAGAGAAATTAAACCTCACGCTGAATTTAGCTGAAGAAAAATTCTTTGAACGGGGAAACGCTTCGTTTAATCCCTCTTTCGGTTTCAGGTATGATGCCAATGACACATTTCGTTTTGGATCTGAATTAAAGTATGAAACCGCGGATAAGTGGGGATCAGTAGTCCCCCAGGTCTGGTTCACATTCGGGAAAGACATTACATTAAAGCTGGGTTACTCAATCGGCTTTAATAATAATCCGGTAGACTTCGGGCGTTTGGCTCTCGAAGCAGAATTGTAGCTGTGCTGCTTTCTCTATTACGGCATAGAAAAATTTCAATAATACGTACCCGAAAAGCCTATATTAGACAAGAATAAAGTGCCTATAATCTGCGATATTGTTGATACCGTTTTTTATAGGAAAAGAGAATTATAAACTTTCTCCTTTTGAAACCAATGACTGATAATGTCATCTTATTAGATAATTGTTCCTTTTTTGATAATTTTTTTAACAAAATTATTATCGCAAATGGGAATTTTTATCAATATTTGCTTAATAATAAATATTGTATCCCGGCACGGATATTGATTTTAGTCACGCGATATTATATGTTTGCGTCCAATAAATGAAAAGAAGAGTCTACATATTATCACTTCTTAGTGTTTTCTTTATCTCGACAACCGGGTTGCCGCTGACTGTCAGTATGTGCAGTATGGACGATATGCATACGACCGAGCATTGCGGAACGGCACCCCAAAAAATGGTTGATCATTCATGCTGCAGTAAAGATAACGTTGAACCCGCAGTCAATATCAAAATGATTGATCATGGCTCCTGCTGCCAGTTTAAAGTTGTAGACAATAATATTTCGGATAAGTACTTAACTTCAACTAATGATGCCGGTTTCAAATCGCCGGTTAAAATCATTCTGGTTCTGAACTTCTCCGGTATGGAATCACAGACAGTACCACCTTTTAATATATTAACAAGCAGTTCTCCCCCTCCTCTCTCAGATAATCATATTTATCTGTCCAATTCAGTTTTTCTCATTTAATACCTTGTAAAAGCCGGATTTCGGGATAACTCCGTCCATAACGGAAATTATTTTCGCCTCAATTTAATGTTCAGAATCAATTATTGATTCATTTCAAAACGTACAAGGTAAATAAATGAAAAAAATACATCGAATATTGTTTCTGCTGTACTTCCTTACTATTCCATCTATGGCATTTAGTCAGTCGCTTGATTCATTAAAAAATATTGTGGTTGAAGTTAGTCCTAAATTAAAGATGCTTCAGTCCAAATACGATGCTGCAGAAAGTAAGGTTAATATCAATTCTAATCTGCCGGATCCTATGCTGACTCTGGGACTGGCCAATATGCCTACAAATTCCTTTTCATTCACGCAGGAACCAATGACCGGAAAGATTGTCGGTCTCAGCCAGGCAATTCCCTTCCCGGGTAAGCTTTCTGCTACAGCAGATGTCGAAGGAAAAGATGTTGAGATCGTTCAGCAGGAAATAAATGATTCACGGAATGAGATAATTAAAAATATCTCTCAGGATTATTATGAACTCATCTATGCCCGTAAAGCTATTCAGGTGGCAAATGAAAGTATCCAGCTGCTTAAAAACATCTCTAAGGTTGTTCAGGAAAATTACTCAGTGTCCAGGGCAAGCCAGCAGAATATTTTAAAAGTTGAGCTGGAAATAACTAATCTTAACGATAAAATAGACGATCTGAAAAGCAAAGAGAATTCTCTTGTTGCAAAAATAAATGCCGAACTGCTCAGATCTCCGGATGAACCTGTAATTACAGGCAGCCTTCCGCAAATCATTTATTATGATTTAACACAGCAGCTGCTGGATTCTCTTGCAGTAAAAAACAGACCCTTCCTTACAGGAACAAAACTGGCAAAGGAGAAGGCAGAGTTGCAGCGGAACCTTGCTAAATACGACTATTACCCGAACTTTAATCTTTCAGTACAATATTCTCAAAGGGACGAGATAGCAAAAACTAACACTCCTTTAGTCGATTTCGCATCAGTTATGGTAGGAATTTCTCTTCCCCTAAATTACGGCGGTAAAGTGGATTCCAAAGTTGAAGCTGCAGCCGCATCCGAACAGATGTATGAAGAGCAATATAACCTTTCCATCCAGATGCTCAACAGCAATTTCGGAATTGCCATTGCAAAACTTAATTCGCTTCAGTCGAGGATCAAGCTTGTCGAAGAAGCTCTTCTTCCGCAGGCTCAGCAAACTTATGCTTCATCCTTGTCCGATTACCAGGTTGGAAAAGTCGATTTTATAAATGTTATCGACGCGCAAAACAAATTATTCCAGGTTGAAACCAATGTCTATCGTCTGAAAATTGATTACCTGAAAGAAGTTGAAAACCTGAAGTTCCTAACCGGTTCACAGAATTTAGAAAGTAAATAAAGAAATTATCAGGAGAATTAAAGTGAAAATGAAATCAATCATAATAACAGGTTTAATAATCATAGTTGTCGGAGCGGGATTATTTTTCCTTCTGAGCAGGGAGAAATCCGGATCAGCCACAACCGAAACAGCATCCGTTGGAGCTAAAAAGGAAAGAAAAGTTCTTTACTGGCGTGCACCCATGAATCCCAATGAAGTGTATGACCACCCCGGTAAATCCCAGATGGGAATGGACCTTGTTCCTGTCTATGAAGATGAGGGAGGAGCAGAAGGCGTAGTAAAAATTGATCCCGTTGTTGCACAGAATATGAACATCAAAACAGCTCTTGTAGAGAAGAAGGACCTCTCCAGTCAGGTTGTTACCAATGGTATCCTTACTACCAACGAAGAAAAAGAATATATAGTTACTACCAGGGTAAATGGCTGGGTCGAGAAGCTGTATGTTAATTATACCGGACAGGTAGTAAATAAGGGTGAAAAGTTAATGGATATATATTCGCCGGAGCTTGTCGCAGCTGAGCAGGAACTCCTTACAGCCCTTTCCTATCAGAACTCTGTGAAGAATTCCGGAATATCCGATGTTACATCGAGCAGTGAAGACCTGCTCAAAAATGCAGTAAGGAAACTGGAACTTCTGGAAATATCGGATAAGGAAATTGATCGGCTTAAGAAAACTAAAGAAGTACAGACTTATGTTACGCTTTATGCTCAGAAGAGCGGAACAGTTATACATAAAAATGTAATTGAAGGTCAGAAGATCATGGCCGGCGAACCTCTGGTTAAAATCGTTGACCTGAACACACTCTGGCTTATGGCGGATGTTTATGAGTATGAGCTTTCAAAAATAAGATTAGGCTCACCTGCCGTTGTTACCTTCAATTTTCTTCCGGGTAAGGTTTTCAAGAGTAAAGTCTCCTTCATTTATCCTACCCTTGACGATAAAACAAGAACGGCTAAAGTAAGGTTTGATATACCTAATTATCAGGGAGAGTTAAAACCGTCAATGTATGCAACCATCGTGATAAACGGAAGGGACCTTGGCAATTCACCTGTTGTACCCGAACAAGCAGTTCTCAGGAGCGGTCAGAGGAATGTACTCATACTTTCCCTGGGAAACGGAAAATTCAAACCGGTTGATGTCACCCTGGGAGGCTATTCCGACGGATATTACCAGGTATTAAGCGGTATATCAGCGGGCGACACTATCGTAACTTCCGCGCAGTTCCTTATTGATTCGGAGAGTAATCTGAAAGCTGCCCTTTCACAGTTCTCCGGCTCTGCTGAAAAAGATACAATGAAGATGGATGATAACAGCAAGATGGATATGAAATCAGATAAAAAAACTGATATGCAGAAGGAAAAGAATGCAGACCCCAGGATAAGGGAAGGTAAAATAGATCTTAAAGCGATCGATAAAAATAACGACGGAAAGCTGTATGAAGATATTATGGATTGGAATGTAATTTCTGATAAACCTGGTGAATGTCCCTTATGCGGAATGACCCTGAGAGAATTTACAATAAACCAGGTAAAGAAAAACCTTGAGGAACATGGATTCGAGTATAAATAAAATGTTGAATTCCGTAATAATCAGCATACAGCAATATTTTATGGAGAAATTAAATGACACCGAATAATCCCGTAAAAGACGGAATAATTTCTAAAATAATTGAATGGTCAATAAATAATAAAGTACTTGTCATCATTCTGACTGCGGCATTGATCCTTGGCGGTATCTGGGCTATTAAGAACACTGCCATAGACGCTATACCTGATCTCAGTGATGTGCAGGTTATAATTTATACAGATTATGCAGGACAGGGTCCAAGGATAGTGGAAGATCAGGTTACCTATCCTATAACCACCAAGATGTTGTCGGTTCCTTATGCCCAGGATGTCAGAGGATACTCATTCTTCGGGTTCTCAATGGTTTATATAATATTCGAGGACGGTACCGACCTCTACTGGGCACGAAGCAGAGTACTGGAATATCTCAGTTCAATGCGCAGTTCATTACCCCAGGGAGTATCACCTGAACTTGGACCTGATGCTACAGGACTTGGATGGGTTTACCAATATGCCTTAAAATCAAATAAAAGAAGTCTCCAGGAACTTCGTTCCATACAAGACTGGTTCCTCAGATATGAACTTTCTGCAATACCGGGTGTATCCGAGGTTGCCAGCGTTGGAGGATTCGTAAAGCAGTACCAGGTAAATGTAGACCCCACCAAACTTGCCTCTTATAATATCCCGCTCGGGAAAGTGAAGATGGCTATCAAAGAGAGCAATAATGATGTTGGCGGTCGACTTATGGAGATGGGCGAGACTGAATTTATGGTAAGGGGTCTGGGTTATATCAAGGGAATAGATGATCTTAAGAACATTGCTATTGGGATTGATAAGTCGACCGGTACGCCTGTTTACCTGAAAGATGTTGCAAATATTGATATTGGACCCGAGTTACGAAGAGGACTTGCAGACCTGAACGGCGAGGGTGAAACTGTGGGGGGAATTATTGTACAGCGTTTCGGAGAAAACGGTCTTGCAGTTATTAACCGCGTAAAGGAGCGGCTCAAAGAATTAAAGGCTTCTCTGCCGGAGGATATTCAGATTGTCCCTGTCTATGATCGTTCCGAGTTAATACATAAAGCAGTTGATAATTTGAGTGATAAACTACTTGAGGAAGGTCTGATCGTTGCCCTGGTAATTATTGGATTTCTGCTTCACTTCAGGAGTTCCCTGGTAGCTATTTTCACTCTGCCTACAGCTGTTCTTGCAGCTTTACTTGTAATGAAGTTCCAGGGCATAAATGCAAATATAATGTCCCTCGGCGGTATAGCGATTGCAATAGGCGCGATGGTTGACGCGGCAATAATTATGGTGGAGAATTCACACTCCCATATTGTACATAACCAGAGCCTTCCTGAAGAAAAACGGCGTCCTCATTGGGCAGTGATCCTGCAGTCATCAAAAGAAGTGGGACCTTCAATCTTCTATTCACTCCTGGTAATCACGGTATCTTTCATTCCAGTGTTTACTCTTGAATCACAGGAAGGCAGATTATTTAAACCTCTTGCATTCACAAAAACTTATTCAATGGCAGCAGGTGCTATCCTTGCAATTACAATCATACCTGTTTTAATGGGCTTCTTCATCAGAGGAAAAATGAAAAAGGAAGATGAAAACCCGGTAACCAGGTTCTTAATGAAAATATACCACCCGGTGGTTGACTTCGTTATGAAAACACGCTGGTGGGTTATAGCATTGTCGATAATAATAGTGGCAATAACATACATCCCATTCTCGAAACTCGGATCTGAATTTATGCCTCCTTTATACGAAGGCGATTTGCTTTATATGCCCACTACGCTTCCGGGTATTTCGATAACCAAAGCAAGGGAAATACTTCAGCAGACTGATAAGATCATAAAATCATTCCCTGAAGTCGAATCGGTTTTCGGAAAGATCGGTCGGGCAGATACACCAACAGATCCTGCTCCATTATCAATGATTGAAACGACTATTCAGCTGAAGCCTGAAGATCAATGGCCTGCAGGTATGACACGTCAGAAACTTGTAGATCAACTTAATGCAGCAGTCCAGATCCCGGGAGTAACGAATGCGTGGACTATGCCGATAAAAACAAGAATAGATATGCTCTCTACAGGAATTAAAACCCCTGTTGGGATTAAAATTGCCGGTCCTGACCTGAACGAATTGCAGAGGATCGGAAAAGAACTCGAAGAGACCATAAAGAAGGTACCGGGAACAAGATCTGTATACGCAGAAAGAGCTGTCGGCGGAAATTATGTTGATTTCGATATCGATAGGAATGCAATTGCCAGATACGGTTTGACTGTAGATAATGTACAGAATGTCTTTATGTCGGCTGTCGGCGGAATTAACATCACAAAAACTGTAGAAGGTCTCGAAAGATACCCGGTTAACCTTCGTTACCAGAGAGATTACAGAGAGAATATTGAGGCTCTGAAACGTGTACTTGTTCCCATCTCCGGAGGTGGTAACATTCCACTGGAAGAGCTGGGTAATGTGGAAATAAAAAAGGGACCCCCGGTAATAAAGTCCGAAAATGCAAGACCGAATGCCTGGGTATACATAGATATCGAAAATGTGGATGTAGGAACCTATGTTAAAGATGCGCAGGAAGTTGTTAGTAAAAACGTGAAACTTCCAGCCGGATATTCCATAATATGGAGCGGACAGTATGAATATATGGAGAGAGCATCGAAGAAGCTCGCACTGGTTGTTCCTTTAACGCTAGTGATCGTAATACTGCTGCTTTATTTCAACACAAGGTCATTCGTCAAAACCGGAATTATCCTGCTGGCACTTCCCTTCTCAATGGTCGGAGCTGTATGGTATCTTTTCTTTGCCGGATTTCACCTGAGCGTGGCCGTCTGGGTAGGTATAATTGCACTGCTTGGTGTAAGCGCCGAAACCGGGGTTGTTATGCTGCTGTACCTTGATATAGCCTACGAAAACTGGAAAGAGAAGGGGGCTCTGAAATCATTTGCCGACCTGCGCGAATCAATCTTCGAAGGTGCGGTAAAAAGGATCAGGCCCAAGATGATGACAGTAATGGTACTCTTCTTCGGACTTCTGCCGATCCTTATCGGTCATGGATTCGGAGGAGACGTTATGAAAAGGATTGCTGCCCCTATGGCCGGTGGTATCTTCACAAGCCTGGTTATGGAACTGACGATCTTCCCCGCGATCTTTTATCTGCTTAAAAGACGCGAGATGAGAAAAAATAACATGCTTATTGATAACGGAGGAGAAAATTAACAATGAAAAAAATATCCGCATATATCAGAAAGGAAAAAGCTAATCATGTAATTGAGAAGCTTGAAGAAGCCGGAGTTAAAGGGATGACCCTCCTTGATGCTGCCGCCCTGGCCGAATGGGCTGATAAAGAAGCGTTCAGTTTTTCTATAGAGTATGTTCAGAAATACACTACCGTTGTCAAAATTGAGCTCGTTAGTAATAATGAGGATTCGGATAAACTGGTAAACATTATTGCAGAGTTCGCAAAAACAGGCAATAGCGGAGACGGATGGATATTCGTCTCCCCAGTGGAAAAAGCGGTACGTATTAAAACAGGAAAGGTAGATGACTTTGAAAACCTTTAATAAAAATCAATCATTCAATAATAAGGAGACAAACATGTCTTTAAATATCATGAGAACTGCTGTTTTTGCATTTGTTCTTTCATTTCTTGCAGTCGGTATATTAACAGCACAGGATAAATCCGATGCGAAGGAAATGGATAGTCACATGAAAATGGATCACTCACAAATGAAACAGGACAAGGATGCGAAGGAATTCGATCTTAAAGCCATTGACAAAAATAATGATGGCAAGGTTTATCAGTGTCCGATGGATTTTGATGTATTGTCAGATGAACCCGGGAAAGATCCCAAATGCGGAATGGCCCTTGAAGAAGTATCACTTGATAAAGCCGCAAAAAACCTTGAGAGTAAAGGATTCAAGGTAAAGGGAGAAACCGATGGGAACTCAATTGTGCGCGAAGGTGTTATAAACCTGGGAAAAATAGATGCGAACAAGGATGGTAGAGTATACCAGGATATGATGGACTATAATGTCATTTCTGATGCACCCGGTAAATGCCCTCTTTGCGGAATGACTTTACAGGAAGTATCACTTGGAAAAGCCGCTGACAACCTTACCAAAAACGGGTTTAAAGTTAGTAAATAACGTAATTATTATAATCTACGGCGGCAGCTTTGGTTAAGCAGCCGCCGGTATGATAAACAGAATATTTAATTTATATTTTGAGCGGAAAAATTATGATATGCAAAAAATGCAGTACAATAAATGAGAATAAAAACAAATTTTGTATAAAATGCTGTTCTGTATTAAGCTCGGATCATTCCGAAAGCATTTCTTGTCCGGTTTGCGGAGGTCAAAATTTAAAAGCTGCTTCATTCTGTGCCGAATGCGGTAATAATCTTCAGGAGGGAGTTCCCTCCTCAGGAAAAAAAGCACGGGTAAGACAACACAAAAGATCAGGAAAAAATAAACCGAAAAATCTAAAATTTTCAAGTATTATCAGTGAACATAAAGGGATTTCGGCTGCCATAATAATTCTTATCGGTTTTCTGATATATCAATCAGTACCAAAATCCACGGGAAACGATAATAGATACTATAATCCGGGCATGGTAGAAGGATCAATCGTAAGTGCAAAGTCAGATAGTATCAGTGCTGCTGTCATAAAAAATTTTGATTGCGCCTGTGGTGAATGTAATGATCCTCTCGATGTTTGTACCTGCAGCACTGCTGCCGAAGAAAGAAATTATATCCAGACTAAAGCAGTCCGGAACATGAGTGTAGATGGAATTATAACAGCTGTAATCAATAAGTATGGAGGGCTGAAGAATTCCCGGGGATTGGTTTCAGGCGGTTGAGTTCCTGAATCCTTTAAATAAATTATTATAGAATATTTTGCCGGAGTATTAAAGAAATGTTAGGGAATTTATTAATCGTTGCTTCAATCATAAGCGGTATTTTTACCGTTATAATGTATTACTATACATTCAGAGGATATACTAATACCCTTGCGCTTGCGCGCAGGGGTTTTTATGCAATGACATTATTTGTAACTGCAGCAAGTGCATTCCTGTTCTACCTCATTCTGACGCACCAGTATCAGTATGATTATGTTTTTGAATACAGCAGTCGCAACCTCTCATTCGGACTGTTGTTGTCCTCCTTTTTTGCGGGTCAGGAAGGAAGTTTTCTGCTGTGGCTTTTATTTGCTGTAATAATCGGATTATTTCTTATCAGGAACCTTTCCGGTGACTCAGCGCGTGAATCATCATTTATGATGGTTTATACATTGATAGCAGTCTTCCTGGCTGTTCTTATCAGTCCACTCCTCAAGAATCCCTTTACTTCAATCTGGGCTGAACCGAATTACCTGCAGTTGAAATACTTCAATTCTTCTTATTTAGGACTGCCTGACCTTCGGCAGTTTATAATGGCCGATAACAAAGGCCAGCAGTTCCTCCACATAGGTCCTCAACTTAAGACAGTACTGGCCTCATTAAACATTCCACTTGATAAATTCATAGTAGCAGGGAAGGGATTAAATCCCCTGCTCCAGAACTTCTGGATGCAGATCCATCCTCCTCTATTGTTTGTCGGGTTCGCAATGACAGCAATTCCTTATTCGTTTGCGATGTCCGCAATCCTGAGGAAGGATTATAAAACATGGGTAAGTAAATCTCTCCCATGGCTTTCAATTTCTATGTCGGTGCTGGGTCTTGCTATTATGATCGGCGGTTACTGGGCCTACGGCGTGCTGGGATGGGGAGGATTCTGGGGATGGGACCCGGTTGAGAATTCAAGCCTTGTTCCATGGATCATTGGCATCGCCCTGATTCACACGCTTATAATTCAAAAAAATACGCAGTTGAAAGGGGGAAGCGGAAAATACATAAGAACAAATCTTGTTCTATCCATCCTTACATTTGTCTTTGTTATTTACAGCACTTTCCTCACAAGAAGCGGTATTCTTTCCGAAGCTTCAGTTCACTCATTTGTAGCCCCGGGAATGACGACTTATCTTTTCTTACTCGGATTTATAGTGACTTTCACTGTACTGGGGTTAGGAGGTGTAATTGCAAGATGGAAGTACTTAAAAACATTATCGGGTTCAGATGAATCTTTCTTTAGCAGAGAAAACGGTTTATTCTACGGTTCAGCTCTAATGCTTGGTTCTGCCTTGATAATTATACTGGGCACTTCCTCCCCTATTTTCGGGAGTTCTGTTGAAACCAGTTACTATACTACGATGAATTTCCCTCTTGCTATATTTATGATGTTCATGATAGCTTTTACCCTTATCCTGCGGTGGCGTAATACTGAGAAGCAGGAACTCCTCCGAATAACAGCTATTCATCTTGTTATTTCAGGAGCAGCAACAGCCGTAATTGCTTTTGCTGCAGGTATGGCCTCAATTTACTTTATGATATACACTCTTACTGCCTGCTTTGTAATTTCGACCAACATCAGTACAATTATGAAGAGTCTGAAAATAAATTACCTGGTAACGGGTGGTCAGATAGCCCATATAGGGGTTGGAGTATTTCTGCTGGGCGTTCTTATTTCGGGTAACTTTTCTACATCGGAACAGCTCACTCTTCCGATGGGAAAAGAGGTGAAGGCATTACATCATACCTTCAAATTTACCGGTTATAACAGAATTACCGGCAGTGATAAATACTCATTCGATGTTGAAATAAAAGGGAAGAAAAAAACTTTGAAAGCCTCCCCTGTAATGTTTATTTCAAGCTTTAATAATAGTCTGATGCGTGAACCTGACATTCTGCCCGGCTGGGGAAAGGATATCTATATATCACCTCTCGGATATGATGAGAACACGACAGGCGGAAGCGGTTCCGGTGGATATCAGCAGGTGCTTACGGTAGAAGCAAGTATAAAACAGAATATGGATCTTGTATGGTCAGGGGTAATTCTGATCACCGTTGGGTTAATTGTTGCGGCATTCAGACGCAGAAGAGAAAATAAAATTCTAAGCTCTGATAAATAAAATAATCACACATACAAATAAGGAAACCGGAATGAAAAACAACCAGTCGAAAATAAAATTTTTATTCGTCATTTTATTTTCTGTTATGATCACAGCAGCAGTTTCTGCCCAGGAGAAAGAAAAAGAGTCCTGCGGTAATTCCTGTTGTGACGGAAAGACAAAAATGATGCACCAGGAAAAGATGGATGATTCGACAATGCATCACTCGAAAATGGATCACTCAAAAATGGATGATTCGAAAATGGATCATTCAAGTATGAACCACCAGAATATGGATGAAGCAGCTCATACTACAGGCGAAGGGACTACCAAAACCCTGGTAAAGGAAGTTGACTCAAACCTTCTGGCCTGGAATACCGTATGCCCCGTGAGCGGAGAGGAAATAGATCCTGAAGGCACCAGGTTAGAATATAGCGGAAAGGTTTACGGTTTCTGCTGCAATGGATGCATCAGCAAGTTCAAAAAAGATCCGGAAAAATATTCAAAGAATCTGAGCGACGATGGAAAAACATTTTTAGGAACCCTTTAATTTATACCACAAAGATGACATTCGCATCCGCGGGTGTCATCTTCTTTTTTTCATGACATTAAAACTGCCTTCCCTCCGAAATTAAACCCGGCTAAAAGTCCTGTAAATCTTTTTAAGAATTCTATAACACATTATCCTCCTTAAATTCTATCTTAAAAACAAATAAATAGATACAGGTCACAATTCATACTGCATAAGAATCATTAAGTTGTTATATGTGTCTAATATTAAAAGAACAATAATGAGGGAAATAAAATGTTTCACAATTGGATGTGGGGCGGCGGAATGTGGTTTGGCTGGATCTTCTGGATAGTTATAATTGGAGCTGTAATATGGCTTATTATAAGTCAGTCAGGAAAAAGCAGATATCAGAACCAGATAAATCCACATCTCGAATCACCCCTGGATATCTTAAAGAAAAGATATGCCAAAGGCGAGATCTCTAAAGAACAATTTGAAGAAATGAAAAAAGATCTGCAGTGATCTGTAAAATCGATCAATGAATAAGACCGAAGGAGGTTAATATGAACTTCGTAAAAAGAGTTAAGAACTATAATATCATTCTTATAGCGGGAATTCTGTTTTCTGTTTTTTTGTTTGCACCCGGAACATCAGCCCAGAATATGGGAAATATGAATAATAATATGCATCAGAATATGCAGAACCAGATGATGAATATGCAGCAAATGATGAAACAGATGAATAATATGAATCAGCAGATGAATAACATGATGCAGCAGCAGAACCAGATGCATAATATGCAGGGAATGAATTCGTTAATGGAAAATATGCATAATATGTCCGGACAAATGGAAAACATGCTGAATCAGATGAATAATATGATGCAGAACAAGTCCTACCAGACGAATGAGCGATTGCATGACAATATGCAGAATATGATTAAGAATATGAAAGATATGATGGGAAATTTTAAAGGTATGATGAATAACCTGGAGGCTGCTCAATCAGGAGATAATCAGAAATAAATAATGTATTTCTTGAAAAATGTTTTATTCTTATTTGCCATCTTGTGGGCGGGAACTTTTAGTGTGTTTGGACAAAGCAGCTGGTCAATAAACGCCAGCCTGCAGTATGCAAGAGGTAATTACCTTTCCTCTGAGACGCTGAATAGCTGGTATTTATACGGAGGCATCAGATATGAACACAATGACCTTTCGGCTGCTTTGTCTATTCCTTTTATTGCTTCGAACGGACAGAATATCTCACAGATTGGGAACATTTACATACCTAACCATATGGGCTCAGGTTCGCAAAGTATGGGAGGTATGGGTAGCGGCGGACATGGAGGAAATGTCATGGGAGGCAGCAGTCTTACTTCCACCTCTGCATCCGAAAACTACGGGATAGGAGATCTTTACTTTTTCACAAATTACAACCTTCTAAATCAGTTCACCTCACCGCTGGGTATATCGCTGGGTGGATTTATAAAGTTTCCTACAGCTTCAACTGCAAACGGTTTTGGAACAGGAAAGTTTGATTTCAGCTTATCAGGAACTTTAAGGAAAGCCATTGGGTCATTCCTTGTCTATGGTTCAGTCGGTTACATCTTCATTGGAGACCCGGACAGCATTGATTACAATGATCCGGTCACATTCAATGCAGGTATCGGGAAATCCTTCGCTGAAGGGAATTTTTCACTTCTGCTTAGCTACAGTATTTATTCAAAATTACTTGATATCTATGAAAAGCCTCAGCAGCTGTCACTTGGTGCTAATATAAAATCCGGTGACAAAATTAATTATACATTAATTGGTTCGGCGGGACTTTCCAATTCCACTCCCGATTTTGCATTTTCTGTGGGCCTCAGATATAACTTGGGTAATTAAACTAATGTGACAGAAATAAGTCTATACAACATTTTTTATATATCTTCCTTAAGTTATTTTAACAAATTTTTAAAAAAAACGATCGGGAAAAAAATTGAGTGCTCTTTTTAACCCTTTGAAGGTCAGAGATATCGAATTAAAAAACAGGATTGCGGTTTCACCCATGTGCCAGTATTCAAGTGTTGATGGAATGCCAACAGACTGGCATTTCGTCCATCTGGGGACACGTGCGGTTGGAGGCGCGGGTCTGGTTATGATGGAAGCTACTGCTGTATCACCGGAAGGAAGGATCTCACCTGATGATGCCGGTATATGGAGTGATGAACACACCGATGCCTATAAAAGAATAACTGAATTTATATCTTCTCAGAATTCAGTTCCCGGAATTCAGCTGGCACATGCCGGAAGAAAAGCATCTACTTATTCGCCATGGAAAGGTAAAGGCAAAGTTGATGTAAAAGACGGGGGCTGGCAGACGATCGCTCCTTCACCTATTCCATTTGCTGATAATTACCCCCGGCCTGAAGAAATGACCAAAAAGGATATCAGGATGGTTCTTGATCAATTTAAAGCTGCTGCAAAAAGAAGCCTTGATGCCGGCTTTAAGCTGATTGAACTACACTTTGCTCACGGTTACCTTGTACATGAATTTCTCTCCCCTCTTTCGAATCATCGTAAAGATGAGTATGGCGGCAGTTTGGAAAACAGATGCAGATTAGCCCTTGAAATTGCAGAAACAGTAAGGAAAACAATTCCGGAAAGCGTTCCCCTCTTTGTAAGGATTTCTGCATCCGATTGGAAAGAGAATGGCTGGGATGAGGATCAGTCGGTGAAACTTGGTTCATGGTTAAAAGAGGTCGGCGTTGACTTAATTGACTGTTCAAGCGGAGGAAATGCAGCGGACGCTAAAATACCTGTCGGACCCGGATACCAGGTACCCTTTGCGGAAAAAATAAAAAGAGAAGCTGGTATTATGACAGGAACCGTTGGTTTTATAACTTCACCGATACAGGCTGAGACGATAATACGGACAAACCAGGCAGATATAGTACTGCTGGCGAAGGAGATGCTGAGGAATCCTTACTGGCCGCTGCAGGCAGCCAGGGAATTAAAAGAGGATGTGAAATGGCCTGATCAATACCTGCGGGCAAAATAAGAAAAGTGTAGTTCGGGATCCTTCATAATACTTTATAATTACTGGTTATAGATAGTCTTACGGTGCTGAATTCTGTAAAAGAAATTCAAAATTCTGTAATGAGAGGGGCTCTATCATATTATATATTTGTACTGAGATTAGAAATACAAAATGAACAAGATCCTATGAAAGGAGATTTAAGAAATGAGATTAAAAATCTTAGTGCCAATCATGGTATTACTTATTGCAGGTGTATCTATTTTGTTGGCTCAGAACAAACCTGACAGCCAGGTGCTGAATAATCAGAAAACACAGAATGAGGCTATACAGGAAATCATTACACATCCTCAGATGATGCAGAACTTTACGCACCAGTTGATGGATAATCCCGAAGCTTTGAACAATATGATGGGTTATATGATGCAGAATCAAAATGCACGAAGGATGATGATGAACAATATGTTCTCAATAGCTAACCAGGATACTTCTCTGACCAATTATATGTATAATATGATGGGAAATTACCCGCAGATGTGGAATTATATGAGAGGTATGATGAACAGCCGCGGAATGATGAATGGCGGTATGATGGGATACCGGAATAATAATCAATAATAACATATAAAGAGCATGATATTCAGAAGGATGGCACGGCCATCCTTTTTTTTGCCCGGCCAGGTTATACGACTTTTCCCGAAACAGCCGATATTCCCGGTATCTTTGATACAGAACAAGTAATAAAAATCTGAATTCATATATCTTATAACTAAATAAAAACAAAGAACTTATAATGATTTTAAACTGGTACGCTATAACGGGATTAATTATTCTTGCTTCGTTCGGCGTTATACTTCTCCTTTATGCTTTTTCAAATAAAAAGATAGAGTGGATATCAAATACCTCAGCATGGAAGAATTACCGGTTTTCTTTTATGACTTTTGCGCTGATCTTTCTTTCGTTTGATATGGAGATGATCTTTATGTATCCGTGGGCCGTGGTATTTGCTGATATAGGGATGAAAGCTTTCCTTGATATGCTTGTCTTCATTGCAATACTATCATCAGGAATTGCCTATTCCTGGGGAATGGGAGGACTTGATTGGGAATAATACTGAACTTTTTCACGGTTCTGCTTTTATTTGCAACCGGTACTGTTATCACTATCCTGATTGAACCGCGGCTGAATATAATTGAAGAAAAAGGGCCTTCTGCCGATTTTCCCAAACATAATCTTTTCCCTGCTCATCCTGACAGCTGGCTGTATAATGCTGCTCCGGTAATCGCGCTGGCAAGTATGGCCGCTGCGGCAGTGGTTATACCGATAGACCAGCAGCTTATTGGCGCAGATATCGGAATTGGATTATTCTATTTCATAGTGGTGGTCGACTATATGGTTCTTGCCATAGCATTAGGCGGCTGGGGCAGTAACGTGTCATTTACTATAGAATCCTGCTACAGAATAGTCGCTCAGTTAGTCGCTTACGTTGTACCTTTAGGTCTGGCAGTGATCGGACCCATAATGATGGCCAGGTCGATGTCAACCCAGCAAATTATAAGTTCACAAACCTCACTGTGGTATATAGTTTCCCAGCCTCTTGGTTTTGCATTATATATCGTTACTGCATTAATGCAGGTTTACCGTGCTCCTTTTCTTGAACCTTTTTCAGGAGGATTAAAAAATGGCGTAATTAGTACTTACGGAGGCTGGCGAGGTAAATTGTGGCGGTTTTCTTTTGCAGGACTATTCTTTGTTATTGCAGCCATGGGCGCCGTTTTATTCCTTGGCGGATGGAGCGGACCATTACTTCCCGGTTTTGTCTGGATGACAATAAAAACTTTATTGATCCTGATCTTCATGAAGCTGGTTGGTCAGAAAATTAAACTGAAAAGTACTGCTCAAATGCTTGAACTTTCCTGGAAGATACTTATTCCTGCAGGTTTGCTGAATGTTTTGATCGTCGGAGGATTGATCTTAATGGGAGTAGGTGGAAAATGAATTTAGGAGAATTTGCGCAGATCTTTGCCTTTGCCGTCTTTGCATTCATCTCTGTGGCAGGTGCCCTTGGAATGACTACAACTATGAGCATGTTCCGCAGCGGGATCTTCCTTATGGCAAGTTTTATAGGCGTTGCCGGATTATTTATACTATTAATGGCCGATCTCCTCGGAATGCTTCAGATTATGATGTACATAGGGGGCATGCTGGTAATGATCTTATTTATGGTTCTGTTCTCCAACGACCCGGGAGGAGATATGATGGCCACAATGAAACTTCCGCTTATAGAAAAACTCTTTTCTCTGGGACTTCTTCCTAAAATGAAAATTCACAAGGATGAACATAATCATTCTAATCAGCATCACCATGAACATTCTCATTCACATCATCAAAGTAATGGAGAACATAATAACGGCGGTATGGAATGATATGGATATGGAAATGGAGTCTATGTTTACATCATTAAAACCATATGCAGCCTGGGTCGGCCTGATCACAGCAATAATTTTAATTGTCCTTCTATTGCTTTTCCCCGACTGGCCGGTTAAAAATATTATTCCTGATCAGGATTCTTCACACAGGATAGGAACACTCCTGATGGGGAAATATATGATGGCTTTTGAAGGTGCCGGATTAATGATACTGCTTGGAATTTATGCGGCAATATACCTGGCACGATCGGGAAAACATCCTGATTCAAAGGAAAGGAATAATGCTTCAGCCTTCGATGAAGATCCGCCTCCTGCAGCGGAGGATCCTGTTGAGCCTTTTTACAAAGTGAACATAAATGATTTATACGAAAAAGCTGAGGATAATAAATGATTATCCCGGTAAATGCATACCTGGTTGTTTCCGCAATTTTATTTGGTATAGGAGTCTATGCCATACTTGCCCAGAGAACAGCGGTAATGGTCCTTATGGGAATTGAATTATTACTAAATGCTGTAGGGCTTAACCTCGTTGCCTTCTGGCGCTATGTTCAGCCATCCGACTATTCGGGTCAGATATTTACAATTATTATTGTAACGATAGGGGCAGTTGAGATGGCAGTAGGACTCGCAATCATGATGCTTCTGTACCGCAACAAAAAAACTGTACAGGTCGACAAGTATAAGGAGTTAAAAGGATGATTATATTAGTCTTAATTCCTTTATTTCCTTTACTGGCCGCCCTGATCTTATCCTTTCCGGTGAAAATATTTACGGATAAAGCGGGTATAATATCTTCATTCTTTACCTTACTGTCTTTAATACTCATTTTATTCTCCGGCACGACCGGAAACAAGATCGGAACGGAGTGGTTTTCTTCCGCTGGACTAAAACTTACTTTTTCACTTGTTATGGGAGGACTTGAATGGCTTACCTCACTAATCACGGCAGCAGTCGGACTTGCTATAACTATTTTCTCGATCAGGTTCATCGATGAAAGACAGCAGTTTTTTTTCAGAGTGATTTCTTTTTTTATCGGTTCAATGCTGACGCTTGTACTTTCAGATTCATTTATACTGACCTTTATCTCCTGGGAATTCGTGGGATTATCATCATTCCTGCTTATAGGATTCTGGTTCAGTGAACAGGATGCCAGGGAAGCTTCACGCAAAGCTTTCCTTATGACAAGGATAGGGGATTTTGGATTTTTACTTGCACTACTTCTGATATTAACCAGGTATGGTACTACAGATATTTCATTTTTTCTGAATAAGATAATTATTGATCAAAGTCTGAGTCCCGTTCTTCTCTCTTTTCTGTTTCTAACCGCAGCTCTGGGAAAAAGTGCACAGCTTCCGTTTACATCCTGGCTTCCGGATGCTATGGCTGGTCCTGCTCCGGTTTCGGCTTTAATACATTCGGCCACAATGGTTGCTGCCGGTGTATTTCTTATGCTGAAGTTATTTCCCCTTTTTGAGACTTCGGAAATTACTTTAACTTTTATTACCTGGCTCGGAGGTATTACTGCATTAACTGCTGCTTTGATCGCATCTACCCGATATGATATTAAGAGGATCCTGGCCTGGTCGACGATTTCACAGCTGGGTGAAATGTACTTTATAATCGGATTAGGAGGCGCACTGGCAGCAGCTTTCCACTTAACAGTACATGCATTCTTTAAAGCCGGATTGTTCCTGACAGCCGGAATAATCGGTCACGCAGCAGGCACAAAAGATATCCGCAAGCTGGGGAATCTGAGTAAATATCTTCCTTATACTGCGGCAGCCTTTGCACTATGCGGACTGGCTTTGTCGGGATTACCTCCCTTCGCGGGGTTCTGGAGTGAGGAGGAAATAATGTCAGATGCTCTCAGGCATGGAGCACTTTATTCTTCATTTATGATCATTCTGATTTTCCTTGGAAGCACTTATATATCCAGAGCGGGTGCATCAGTCTTCGCAGACCTGAATAAGCAAATACAACCATTTTATATCAGAGCCGGGTAAAATTTTAATTTATCCAATGCTTTTTTTCGCGGGCATGTCAATAATAGCAGGATATATTCTTAATCTTAATATTGGATCTATACTAGCTTTCCCGGTTTCTGCTTCAATAGGGTGGGGCTGGAAGAGTTCAGCAATTGCAGCCAGTATTCTGGGTTTGTCTTTCGGAACTTTAAGAGTTCTGAAGTCAGGACCAGTCCCCTCTTTCGGTAACCTGTTTTCGCATCTGATACAGGGCGGTTGATGTATTTGTCACTGTCCCGGTCAGGATCACCGGATTTGCATCAATAATCGTAAACTATTTTGAACGGGTTCTTGATTCTGCCGCGAGGGGGATCGGCAGATTGGTAATCACCATTGCAGGTATGGATGATAAAACAGAACTGGCTTTTGACAGATCAGCAGAGGGCCTGACATCCTTTATTCTTGGCTCGGCTGACATTGTTAAGAAGACTGAAGCAAAAGGTTTTTCACGGCAGGCAGATAACTTTGCCTTATCTTTCTCATCTGCCGGTAGAGAATTAAGGAAATTACAATCGGGCAAAATATTTGTTTATACCCTGATCCTGTTTTCGTGGTTTATCATTACTGCTTTGATTGCCGGAGCTTTTTTTATTTTCTAAGCTGAGGATCAATAAGCCTATATGTTAACAATAAACATTTTCTTCCCATTATTAACGGGTTTAATCATTCTTTTATTTCCGAAGGGGAAAGGAAAAGCCGTCAGAATTACCGCCTTAGCAGGAACCGGTGTTACTCTGATCCTCTCAATAATTATCCTTGCAGGCTATAATATCTCCCGTGGGGGGATGCAGTGGGTTACAAACGCACCATGGATACCTTCCATAAATGCAGGTTATTCTATCGGAGTGGACGGTTTGTCATTACCAATAATCCTTCTCACCGATATCTTAATGTTCCTGGTCATGCTTTATGTTGTAAAGGAGCACCACAGGGCGAAAGAGCACGCTTTTCTTTTTCTGCTTATGCAGACGGGACTGCTGGGATTGTTTTCTTCAATGGATCTTCTTTTGTTTTATCTCTTCTTTGAGGTCGGACTTGTTCCGATGTATTTCATAATAGGCATTTTCGGAAGTGAGAGACGAAAGTATGCCGCAATGAAGTTTTTCCTGTATACGCGGGCAGGTAGTCTTGCTATGCTGCTTTCATTCCTGGCGCTCTATGTTTCAGTAAGTCCCCATACTTTTTCCCTTCCTGATATAGTCAGGGCCGTACCTTTTGCCGGCTCGGTACAAACAGCGGGATTCGTAATGCTTGGTATGCTGATCGGGTTCGGCGTGAAGCTGCCAACTTTTCCGCTTCATAACTGGCTGCCGGATGCTCACGTTGAAGCTCCTACTGAAGGAAGCGTGATCCTTGCAGGCATTCAGCTAAAAATGGGTGCATATGGTATTTTGAGGGTTATGATCCCTACCCTTCCGTTTGCAGTATCTCATTATAACTTCTGGCTGATCACTTTAGGAATTTTTTCAATGATCTATGCTGCCCTTGCAGCCCTGGCTCAAAAAGATCTGAAGAGGTTAATTGCTTATACTTCAATTAATCATATGGGCTACGTGATGACAGCCGCAGGAATATGGGGACTAACACAGAGTGAAAATATTAGACAGCTTGCGGTAAACGGTGCTGTTTACCAGATTGTTAGTCACGGTCTTTTGACCGGCGGTATGTTCTTTATAGCCGGTATGCTGCAGCATAAAGCAGGTACAAGAGATATAAATAAATTCGGGGGATTACTGGGAACCGTCCCTGTCTTCAGTACCTTACTGGGAATACTTGCTTTTGCCTCGCTGGGTCTCCCTGGTTTTTCAGGTTTTATAGCTGAATTCCAGGTAATCGGGGCTTCAGTTGCTGAGAACATCTGGGCTGCAGTGGGAATAATTCTGGGACTTATTCTAATGACAGCATTATATCTGAAAATAGTGGTGAGTATGATATTTGGAAAACCTCCGGATGATATGCCTGAATTTTCAGAATTATCCGGTAAAAATAATTTCATCGCAGGAATGCTTATTGCAATTTCACTATTCCTCGGGATCCTGCCGGGATTCTTAACCGGACTGATAGAAAGCGGAACAAAAATATTAACTGCAGTTTTATAAGCATATGAAGCTATGGGCTATAATACCTGAACTTATAATAGCCGGTTCCGCCCTGTTTTATATACCTGTTGCGGGCTGGGTTAAAGGGAAAAATCAGCTTATACCCGCTTTACTTACCCTGGTATCCCTCTTAACAGCACTAGGGTTCTCTTTTATGATGCTGTCCTGGCCTTCATTTGATATTTTCAATGGTACCTATGCTATTGATAATTTCGGTACTGTCTTTAAGATATTAATTCTCTCCGGTTCAATAATTACCCTGCTCTTGCTCCTTTTCTATTTCAAAAAGAATTCCCACATAGCACATGCCCCCATCGCACTGCTCCTGTCCACACTGGGTGCAATGTGTATTTCCTCCAGCATGGACCTGGGTTTAATAGTTTTATTCCTGCAGATGATGAGTCTTGCAGGCTATGTCCTGGTCGGGATAATCAGAAAAGATAACCTGGCGAATGAAGCATCTCTGAAATTTTTTATTTTTGCAGCTGTTGCACTGGCTGTAATGGCTTTCGGACTAACCTTTCTTTACGGACTTACGGGTAGTCTTGATCTGAGGATTATCGGGGTGGGACTTATCAGCAGCAACAGCGTATGGATATTTATTTCTCTCATCCTTATTTTGATCGGGTACGGGTTCGAAATAACCCTGGTACCTTTTCACTTCTGGGCACCTGATGTTTATGCCGGCTCAACAGCTCCCGTTGCGGGTTTTATTTCTGTTGTTCCCAAAATTGCCGGTTTCGCCGGTCTCCTCCGTTTTCTCCTGACAGCATACCAGGGTAATATTGCAGACTGGAGCTTGATCATAGCAATATTCGCCGCTGTAACAATGACCCTCGGGAACCTTACGGCACTCCGTCAGACTAAACTGAAACGCCTTCTTGCTTACTCGAGTATCGCTCAATCAGGTTTGATATTAATGGCTATAGCTGCCTCAGACAATATTGAATCTGCTGCATCCTTTGCCGGTTTCTACTTAATAGCATATATTTTTATGAATCTGGGTGCTTTCAGTGTGATTTCCCAGATCGAAAGGAACTTCGGCAGCGATGACATTATATTGTTCAGAGGACTTGGCAGAACCTCTCCCTTCTCAGCGGTGGTGCTGGTATTCTCACTTTTGTCACTGGCAGGGATTCCTCCACTTGCCGGATTTGCCGGAAAAGTGTTCCTGATCAGTGCGGCGATCGATAGAGGGTATATCTGGCTGGTTATTATAACTGCAATAAATCTGACAATTGCACTTTACTATTATGTTTCTGTGGCAGCAGAAGTGTACTTGAAGCAGCCTGAAAATAAAATTAAACCTGTACAGGATTTTTATTACCTGATAACTGCCGGAATCTGCACGGCAGGAACAATTTTTTTCGGCATCTTCCCTGCAGCAGGTTTAAACCTTACTAATCTTATAAGTAACCTTTTAAGGTAGATATATTTCAGCTGATAACGAGAAGGGGCTTGGATCACAGTATTTTATAAACAATATAACTTGATTAGTAGAGGTTTTAGGATTTTAATAATTAAGGAAAACATAAAATGAGATTTTTTGCAGGTGTAGTGGTAACGATAGTTGTATTAATCTGTTATCGGCTTAATAATTATATACTCGGGGTGGTATAATGTTAGTGCAATCCACAGAGAACAGGGAGTTATCCGATGGGTTTTGAATACAACCTCTGATAATTCAATTGAAAAACATGCAGAAGGAATTAATGTTCCCGACCTCAAGTCACCTGAAAAAATCAAAGAAGGATTTGCCCATTACAATGAAATGTGCGTAGGATGTCACGGCGCTCCCGGAAAAAATGAGACCGAATTGGCAAAAGGGTTAGATCCCGAGGCTCCGGATCTGGCCGAAAGTGCAAAGGATATGCCCGCGCAAGAACTATTCTGGGTTACAAAAAACGGAATTAAGATGACAGGTATGCCGGCCTGGGGTAAAACTCATACTGATGATAAAATATGGGATATTGTTGCGTTCATAGAAAAATTGCCGGGAATGACCGGGGCTCAATATGATTCATTAGCAGCTCATACTGCTCCAATGGAAAAGGAATAAGAAGAAAAAAGCTCTTAAATCGTATTCAGAAGGATGATAATAAGTATTTGTAACGCGTATCATGAATTTTATTAAGGAATTGTTCCGCCTTAAAATCATCGCCGCGCAGTACATACAGTCGATACAGGTCAGCAAGTGACCTGTCTTCATTTTTCTCTTTTAGATAGTTCTCGCGGTTTGAAATCTTTCCTACAGGATTAAATCCCTTAAGAAGCTCCAGCTCTTTCTTCGTGACATTATGTTCAAATATGGTTTCCACTCAACTCACCATTACTTTAATGCAAGAGGAATTTAATTTATTCCCGTCATAAAATCGTTGTCAAATATCACGAAAAAGGCCCGGTAAAAAATAATGACCTTTTACAATATCAGAGTTCCTTAACCAGTCCCGAATATTTCCTTTCAATCCTGAAACCGAACCTGTAAAAATATTCAGGACGGAAGAATCCTGTGGTAACAAATCTTGTACTATCAGATTTTAACCTGCTGACCAGTTCCATCATCAGACCTTCACTTATTCCTTTACGTCTGTAGCGGTTAGACACCACTATTTTTTCCATATGAACCGTTTCTTCATCGCTTCTGTAATAAAATAATCCGCCAATAATAAATCCACGTTCCGATACTGCAACAAGGTATTGGTGCTCAGGTTTGAAGTTAACAGTAAGGTTTGCCTCAAGAAAAAGCTGATGAAGCCTGGAAATTTCTTTCGGATTGATCGGGTTTCTGATGGTAAACATATTTCCGTCGTCATCCTGCAGCTGAACAACAAGATTTGGTTGTCCCGCCAGCTCCGATTTCATTTTAAGAAGTTCGGCAGAATCAGAAGGTTTAAGATGCGGATAACCGAGACGGGTTATAAAATAATTTTCTTTCTCGTCAGGTTCAAATTCAAAATTAAGGGAAGAGATCAGTTTTAGTGATTCTTCTTTGGATATCTTACGATTCCTTTGCTTAACAACCAATTCACTTAAAACATCTCTGAATCTCTGCGGCGAATCATAGAAAACTGATTCGAGGAAAAATCTTGTTCTTACTGCAGGATACTGTTCCTCAAGATCAAAGAGATGATAGGTCTCATAAAGTTCATATATCATTTCTGCCTGAGCCGAGAGGGAGGCATCTTTATTGAGCCTGTACCAGCGATGGAATCTTTTTACGGCAAAATACAGCTGTTTGGGAAGAAATCCTCTGTCTACCACATTACGTGAAAATGATTTAATGCGATTAATTATATCATCCTTTTTCTGTATGCCGGAATTCTCAAGTTCCTTTTTGAATTTATTAATTAAATCAATGCCGTCATCAACTCCCTCTGCTTCAATAATTCCCGAAAAGATTGCATTCCATACAGAGGCTTTTTTTATCAGCGGATATCTTTCTTCAGTTTGTTTTACAAAGTTTTCATAAAAATTCATTATCAGGTTGATAACATTATCGGTCTGCTTCCTTTTATAAAACGAGGTAATGATACATCCCGTCTGATAATCATGAGGCGATACAATAATTCCGTCGGGAGTAATATTTGCAAGCTCCATTTTCATACCGGACAATTTCCAGAACTTAAAATAGGCAGCCGCGGCATTCCAGACGAAGAATTTCCAGAGGTTTCGGAGTTTTTCAAACGTTGCCTCATCATTTCGTTTGTATTCTCTCCGGATAAACCTTTCAATTGATTCATCACCTATAAATTCTTCAGTCCACAAATTATATTCTTCCCATAATCCCCCAAACTTTGCAGCAAGTTTATCTTCATTTAATTCAGTTCCCGCAATAACTTTCCATTTTATTTCTTCCTCAATATCTTCGACAGACGTGTTCCTGTTAAGATGAATCGCAATATCAAAGCCTCCCTGGAACCTTGTTTGAACCGTAACACGAAAGACGGATCTGTTCTCATTCTGTGAATGACTGCTTATCCAGACGCCGGACGGCAGAATATTATTAAGAGACACAAGCACACCGCCATTGAATAGGAATATAGCCTCACGAATAACCTGATTCTCACTGATCGCCTTTCTCAGGAGATGCTGATCGCTTTCGGAAACTGCCTGATCAAATATCAGGACATCATCCCAGCGGTATTCCTCACCTGTTTCGGGATCGATAGCCACACGCGGTACTTCCCCAAGCCAGGCAATAAACTTTCTGCTGATTTCCAGTCTTGATTTTTGCGCAATATCCCTTATATCTTTTCTTGCACCATACAGCTCCAGCAGTAAAAAAGTTCTCCGTATTCTCTCAAAACTGAGAGGATGATTTATACCATAGCTCACAAGCAAATTAAACAGCTGGGGAATAGCAGTTGTACTTAAATCCGATCGGGGTGCGGCCGATTCAATCTTATTCTGAAGTACAACTTCTATTTCCTTTAAGTTATCTGTGCCGCGGCTGATATTATTTATCTCGACGATTATTTCATTGTTAAGGAAATTGGAATCAAGCTTAGTGTATAAATCCAGTAAATTCTGAAAGTTTTCCTTTCTCAATGTCTGCAGGGCAGCCAGGAACATTTTTCTCTGAGTTGAAATATTGTTCACCAGGTTCGGGCGGAATGCGATTTCAACTGCAAGTTTGTAATGATTTGAACCGGTATCTTTAAGTATATCGTGGAAATACTCTATAGCTTTTTCATTCTCATCTACTGATTCCGACTGCAGCAGAACTGCTGCGGAGTGGAGGCCTGAAATTGAAATTTCACCTGATTCCAGAATTCCGTCAAAATGATCAGTTAATTTCCTTTTCGGTTTTAACCGGAATGATCCTCTCTAAAAACGCGATATCTTTTTCGGCTTCGGTTTTCCTGAACCATCTGAAGATTCCCTGTCCGGCAAACTCAACAAGCTGGACATTGCCGAGAAAATAAAAAGGGTTCGTAAGGATATCCTGAAGATCAAGCTGCTTTGAATTTATAAGGTATGAATAGTTTCCTATCTGAAAATATATTCTGTTTATCATCAAGCTTTTTTATAACAAGGGATGATTTTAGTTTGGGAATAGAAAGGATATTATCTTTAAGAATAACGTCCCGGCTTAATGCCCCTTTTTCGCGCAGAAACCAATTCGGTATTTTAATCTCATATTTACCAAGCAGAAGAGACAGATGGTCCTTTTTATACATGGAATTAATGATACTATCGAAATTCTTTTCAATAATCCTGCGTTTGAAAGTTCCTTTAGGAGTAAGTTCATGGTGTGAGTCGCTGAAAGGCCGGTCAATTAATCTGAAATCAAGAATTCGCTCAAAAGGAGCAAGAAAATTATTTACCGTAACAATTATGGAGGAAAAATATTCCTGTCTTTGCTGATCATCCATTCCTTTGAGAGGAGATGACTCAGATTCAAGATCGGGAAATATCAAAACAGAATTAAACGGGCGATGATCCCCCACAAGGAAAACCTGTTTTACAAATTCAAAATCACGAAAGAGATTTTCAATTTTCTGAGGTGCAATAGTCTCCCCTTTTACATTCTTATAAATTTCTTTTTTGCGATCAATAATTTCAATAAACCCGTCTTTATCCATTCTCATTATATCCCCTGTTGCAAGCCAGCCTTCAGCATCAAATGTTTCTTCTTTTTTCTGATTGTAATAATTCATCATTACATAAGGACCGCGGATTAATATTTCTCCGTCATCATCAAGTTTAATTTCAATTCCAGGCAGTGCTTTCCCGAGTGAATTTTCCCGGTACTCAAACGGCGGGGTCATCGTTATTCCCCCGGTTGCTTCAGTCATACCAAAACCGCTCATTAATTCAACGCCATATCTTTGTAAAAACCTGAAAACATCCGGCGGCAGGTACCCTGCAGCTGAAATTCCCCATTTAAGCGATCCACCGGTTGCATCTGAAACAGCGTGTCTTATTTTCCCATCGTCATCAACTTCAATATCAACGCCTGTAGTAATATACTCGTATA
>CAWHTX010000008.1:0-361485 GCA_963832355.1 uncultured Bacteroidota bacterium
GATATAAGAATCTGTTCTTGCCGGATCAGCTTCTTATAGCCTTCTTAAAGAAACCTTCTGCGTCTATAAAGGCTTTATATGCATAATCATTATAACTGAGTGATGCATCCTCATACTTCATAAACGAATTATGATACTCGTAAAAATCCTCTTCCTTAATTTTCCCCATATTAAAGAGTGCTTCAGTATTATCGGGATCCAGCTGGAGTATATCCTCATAAACATCATAGGCCATACTGCTGCTGAAAAACTCCATAAGCTTTGCTTTAAGCATCCTGTAATCAATGTTTTTCGGATCGGCCCAGATCGCTTTATCAATGTAATCTCTGGCTTTCCCCCTGCTGTAGACTGTGTTTTTATCAAATTCTATCTTTGCCAGTTCATACCAGGATGGAGCGTAGGAGAATTCCCGTGCTGAGTTATAGAATAACGTTTCGGCTTCTGCGGTTTTCCCTGCTTTCAGGTTAGTCATAGCCCGACTATGATATTCATTTGATGGTTCTGAAGAGGTCTGTCCGGATATAAAGGGGACATAAAACAGGAGGATGACCAGGAAAATATTTTTGATTTTTAGGTTCATCTTTTCTGCTGGTTACTAAAAAGTCTGCCGTACAAATTAATATAACTTATTCTCTTAGAAATTAATGTTTGGAAGCTGAGAATGCAATGATCAATTAATGGCATAATCCTGCTCGTACTGCGGGATCAGGTCTTAATCCATGCCGGCGGGTCGGGACTCCCAAATCAGCCTGAAACAGGTTCAATCCGATTGGACAGGACGTGCGGCAGATATCATGTATCGATTTTAGCGCAAAAATTCATTCTGGGTACTAGGAAAATTAATTTATTGTCAGTATTTTATTTATCAGATAATGAAACTTTAACCAGTACTCCAGGTAAAAAGATAAATTAGGGAGATATAGTAAATAGCGAAGTGACCCTTTAATTAATACCTCTTTTTAAAGACCTGACAATTCGTTCCCCTTTAAATCTAGTAAGTTTTAATCAAATAACATCCATTTTACGTCTTTACCATAAATTCCTGTACAGGATTGCGGCAAGCGTTAAAATTCAAACAAAAGGAAATAATATGAACATCTATGTAGGAAACATGTCAACTTCTGTAAATGAAGAAGATCTGACAAAGTTATTTTCCGTTTACGGAAATATATCGAGAGTTAAAATTATAAAAGACGCCTATACAGGCCTGTCTAAAGGCTTCGGTTTTGTTGAGATGACAGGCAAACCGGAAGAGGCTATTAAGCAGCTTGATAAAAAAGACTTCAAAGGTAAGGTTATTACCGTTAATGAAGCCCGTTCAAAAAATAATAACACCCCAAGATCCGGAGGCCGCGGTGTTTTCAGTAATTATGGCGGGAACGGCCGTTCAGACAGATGGTGATAAGTTTTTCAGGCACTTATAAGAAAACCCCGTGCAAAGACACAGGGTTTTAAGATAAACATAAATAAGAAGTTTATTCCGGCCTTCACATCCCCCGGCCGTAAACCTGCCTTACCCGACAGGTAATTAAATTTAAACTACTAGAAATCAGCCGTCGATATTGTTGAAGCTGGAAGCTACACCGTCCATTGCCTGGGCTCTAACGTGAATCTCGTTCAGTTTCTGGATTATTCTGAGAACTGCTTCACGCTTTTCTTCTACCAGGTCTGTAACAAAACTCCTGACTTCCGGCATATTGCATTCATCCAGAATCCCCTCGTAAAAACGAACAATTGAGGTTTCTTTACGAAGTGCTTCATTAAGCATCGCACATGTATTTCTGCAGGCGTGTCCGCATTTCAATTCATTATCTACCATATTATTACCTCATTCTGGAATATTTTTTGGTTAAACTGTTATATTCTCTGCTTCCTGAGCAAATTTCTTCCCTATCATCAAAGCCTGTTCGTTCAGCGGAATTAAATGATGATGCCTTTCGGGCAGCACTTTCTTCAGAGCCTTCAGTATGTTTTCCATCTTAACGATAGGCCGCTTTTCAAGGAAGGCACCGACAAGTATCATATTTGCTACCTGCCTTTTGTTCAGCTTCTTTGTAGCTTCTTCGATAGCAGGGAGTCCTAATATTTCTATATCATCCCTTGTAGGGGGATTTATAATTCCCGACTGTTCATATAACAGGAAACCGCCGGGTTTAAGTGTTTGCTCAAATTTATCGAGAGAGGGTTGGTTTAATACAACAGCTGAATCAAATTTCGATAATATAGGCGAGCTGATCCTTGTGTCACTTACAATTACTGTACAGTTTGCGGTTCCGCCTCTCATTTCAGGACCATAAGAGGGCATCCAGCTGACTTCTTTATTCTCAATCATCGCAGAGTAAGCGATAATTTGTCCCATTGACAGGATCCCCTGTCCTCCGAAACCTGCAAATATTATTTCCTGTGCTTTCTGCATTTTAATAACCTTTAATATTCATCATATAAAATTCTTAATTATTTCCCGGCCTGCGGTACTTTGATATCACCAAGCGGGTACTGGGGAAACATTTGATCATCAAGGAACTTAATAGTTTCTACAGGCGTCATCTTCCAGCCGGAAGGACAGTTTGAAACAACCTCTATGAAGCTTGTTCCCTTGTTCAGATCCTGATACTGGAATCCTTTGGTGATTGCTTTCTTCAGCTTCCTTACAGCGTTAGGAGTATGTACTGCCTGCCTCGTAACATAATATGCACCGGGAAGATTTGATATCATTTCGGTTATTCTCAAAGGATAACCTATCAGGTCTTTGTCTCTTCCATATGGAGTGGTTGATGTCATCATACCAAGGAGGGATGTAGGGGCCATCTGACCGCCTGTCATTCCATATATTGCATTGTTAATGAAGATCATCATAAGATTTTCGCCGCGGTTAACAGTATGGATTGTTTCTGCTGTGCCAATCGCTGCGAGATCGCCGTCTCCCTGGTATGAAAATACATATTTATCAGGGAGCATTCTCTTTATACCGGTTGCAACAGCACTTGCACGGCCGTGGGCTGCTTCCTGCATATCTATGTCGAGATAATGATATGCAAATACCGAACATCCTACAGGGGCAACCCCGATTGTTTTTTCCTGAATTCCAAGTTCTTCAACAACCTCCATCAGCAGTCTGTGCACAACACTGTGTCCGCATCCAGGACAGTAATGAAATACTGTATCTGTTAAAGTGGATGGTTTCTTATAGACTAATTCCATTCCATCAATTGCTTCTAAAGTTTCCATAGTATCTCCTTTTACTCCTGACTGATTGATTGTTTTTCAAGTATCGCCTCAACTTCCTCGAAGATATCTTCGGGAGAAGGAATCATTCCGCCCATTCTTCCCTTGAAGTAAACGGGTTTCCTGCCTTCAACTGCGAGACGAACATCTTCTACCATCTGACCTGCGTTCATTTCCACGACCAGGAAGAACTCAACCTGTGCGGCCAGTTCTCTTAACCTGTCATACGGGAAAGGATATAATGTAATAGGTCTCAGGAGTCCGAGTTTAATTCCTTTTTCTCTTGCCAGATCAACAGCTTTCTGACAGATCCTTGATGACAAACCGAATGCAACAAGCATTATGTCTGCATCTTCAGTATTAAAGTTTTCGAATTTTACTTCTTTCTTCATCTCTTCATACTTAGCCTGAAGGTTCAGATTGATCTGCTCCATCTTTTCGGGCTGAATAAAGAGAGAGGTAATGATATTTCTTTCACGATCGGCTGATTTCCCAACGGTTGTCCAGTCGTATTTTGTTTTAGGCAGCGAACCTGCCGGAGGAAGAACGACTTTCTCCATCATCTGACCGAGTGCACCGTCAGTAAGGATCATTGCCGGGTTGCGGTATTTTTCAGCGAGTCTGAAGCCTTCGAATACGAAGTCAGCCATCTCCTGAACAGAAGCAGGGGCAAGCACTATTAAGTGATAATCGCCATGGCCTCCGCCTTTTACAGCCTGGAAATAGTCGCCCTGTGAAGGCTGAATAGTTCCGAGTCCCGGACCTCCGCGTACAACGTTAGCAACCAGACATGGAAGCTGTGCCGATGCAATGTAGGATAATCCTTCCTGCATCAGGCTTATGCCCGGACTCGAGGATGATGTCATTACTCTTGCGCCGGTGCCTGCTGCACCGTAAATCATATTTATTGAAGCTACTTCGCTTTCGGCCTGAAGTACTACTCCTCCTCTTTTGGGACATTCCTGAGCAAAATATTCAAGTACTTCTGATTGAGGAGTGATAGGGTAGCCAAAGTATCCATCCATACCTGCTCTGATAGCGGCTTCAGCAAGAGCTTCATTACCTTTCATCAAACGAACGTCGTCGTTGTTTGTATTTTCTGTATTGTTCATTTCAAACCTTTTTTAATCAATTAACCTATTACTTCAGCAGTCTTTGCAGATTTCTTTAATGCTGATTTGGGCTGGCGGTAAACAGTTATCGCCGCTTCGGGACATACGAGTGCACAATTGACGCATCCGGTACAATTATCCTGTATCAATTCTACATAACGATATCCGGCTTTATTTATGTGGGATGACAATCCGAGGCTTTCCTGAGGGCAGGCTACGATGCATAATTCGCATCCTTTACACACAACCCCGTCAATTACTACCGTTCCTTTTATCATTTTTTCTCCAAATTTCTATATCAGACTTTGCAGTAATGAGACAACATATATGCCAGCAAGGCCCCTTTTTTAAAGTGTCTTTTTGGGCATTATATTCATTAATAGGGTTGGAAATTTTTCAGATTTAAGAAGTGCTGTTGAATTATATTTTTATTAATGGGAAGGCAGTTTTGGTAGAAATGTTGAAATATTCACCAATATTAGAGAAAAACCTGCTTAATGGCAGGTTTTCCTCAACTCTTATTTCATATCTGACTATTCGGTCACAGATATATTAAGTTCTGCACTATTACCTCCTACTTCAGGATAATACATCAGGTATGCCTGTGCAGCGGGAACGGTATATGCACCGGGCATCTGTGCTTTAATTATATACGAGAATTCCATATTATAATTCACATTAGTCACAAAGAAAGCAACTTTTTCATCACGGTATTCTTTGTCGGCATAGAACCAGCGCCAGGGGCGATAATCCCAGTAATCGTAATATTTGTAATTGTTTTCGCCTTCTATTTCAAAATTCTGTTCATCTTTTACTACCTCGAATCCCGAAGGCAGCATATCTTCAAGGATGAAATACTGAAGGTCGTTATCTTTGGTATCGACATATGTTTTGACCAGTATATTTTCGCCAGAGACAACAGTCCCATCAAAGCGCTCTTTTGTAAATATTATCCTGTCTTTCATCTGCTCAGGTTTAAGTACATAGTATTCTCTTTTCACTTTGAAGCTGCCGGCTTTTGCTGCAGCGTTTTCATCTGTCGTATAATATTGGTTTATACCCGAGAAATAGAGCTTGCCGGTTCCATTCTTCACGATCTTAATTTCATTTTCTCCCTTAAGAAGAATATTATCCTTTAGTCCGGAGAAACTGAATGTTTTGTTTACTTTATAGATGTCGTCTTTTGTGAAATGACGGTTTGCAACCTGCTCTCCGTTCACGTATATAGTTACATTATAATCGGGATTAAGTTCATTTGTTGTTTTCAGGTAATCAGCCAGCGCAAATACAACAGCGGCAGTTTCCTGCGTTGATCTCCAGCTGAATCCCTGCTTCTGCTGGAGCAGCCATCTTACTGTCTTTCCTATCAGATCGGAATTCGAATTAGTTTTTAACAGTGCTTTGAGTACAAAAGCCGTTGTCTGTACTTTATCATCCTGCCAGCTGTAATGCCATTCTTTCCCTCCCCAGTAAGCAAACCTGTCTTCACTGTGAACCATTCTTTCCAGTTTTTCTGCTGCCGCCCGGGCAAGTGAATTATTATTTATGTCTTTTAAGGCAATTGTCAGCAGAGCGATTGAATATGCATTCAAATCATCATCAAGAAGTTTTTCTATCCGGCTGTTTAGTTCGCTGTAATTTGCCGAGTTATATTTCAGGGCAGTTGCCATTGAATAGAGCATAAATGAAACCGTGGTTTCATCAACCGACTCTGATTTTTCTATCTGTTGTTTAAGATTCTCAACACCTCTTGAATACACATTACCGTCAACTGGATAGCCGGCGTTTTTCGCAAGTGTCATTCCGTAGATAACATAAGCGGTCATATACGGGTGTGTTTTGTCATTTGTCCACCATCCCCATCCGCCGTCATCATGCTGGAAGTTATAAAGTCTTTTTAAGCCCGCTTCCGCCATCTTCGGCAGTTCTTCTATAGTAGAATATTTCAGCGGTGCATCGATATCTTTAAAAGTATTTGCTACAATGATGGTAGGCAGGAACCTGCTCATTGTTTGTTCAACACAGCCGTAAGGGTAACCGACAAGATCGTCAAGCGCTTTAATTATGGTTCCGGCCAGGGAGGGACTAAGATTAAACTCCAGTTTTGCTGTCCTTAAATCCACATCACCCGGGATTTTAAAACTTAACTGCTCGGTTTTACTGAAGTCATTGAAATCAGAAACCAGCGGACTTGTTACACGGATACCCTGCGGAAGTATCGGCACTTTGAGTTCCAGTGCATCGGATTCTTCATTAGTTAGTGCCTCGGCCGATAACTTTGCTTCGCCCATCGGGTTATTTACCTTAACTGTCCAGTCTATTCTTAATTCACCGTTTTTATCTATTACAATTTCATATACTCCGTTCTTTCCTTTATTTATATTGGGGTCGTATCCCTTGCTGTTTACTTTGGAGCTTAACAGTTCCACATTATCAGCGGTAAAAGTGATCTTTGTTTTCTTCTTTTCGTCAAGATAATTATGTACGATGGTAGAGACGGTCATCTCATCACCTTCACGGAAGAAGCGGGGGGTTTCCATTCTGACCAGCAGATCTTTACGTGATATAAATTTATCAGCCTGCTGTCCCACATCTGTCTTCTTCGTAACGCCTCTGACTGTAGTTCTCCACGTTGTGAGGTTATCCGGTATTTTGAAACTTACCTTCGCCTTACCGTTTTTATCAGTTATTATATCGGCCTTCCAGATAAGTGCATCAACAAAATTTGAGCGCACTTCAGCTTTCACATAAGCGGTGCCTTTGTCCTTCATTTCCGACTTCATCATTTTCCCGTCCATCATATCCGCCCGCGGAGCATTTATTGCCATTTCATCTGATTCCACAACACCTGCCTGTGATTGTCCAAATGCCTGAGTTTCAATTACAACCGGTTTCTCTATTTCAAAATTATATTCCGTTGACTTCTTAGTGATATTCACCTTCTTAATTAATGTAAGGTTATGTCCGTTCCCGGAAATATACAGATCATACTCACCCTGAACGATATTGCCTATCCTGTAATTACCATTGGTATCGGTTTCGGCTGTATAGTAGTATTTTTCGCTGGTCAGGATAACATAGATATTTTTCGCAGACTCTTTACTATCCTTAATCTTTACTCTTCCGTAAAGTGAACCTTTCTTCAGGTTCGTCTCATTTATGTTCTCTTCTTTGAAGAAGTTTCTGTCTATGTAGGTAATATCCCTGCTGTGGCTGCTGAAATTGCTGTACTGCAAAGAACTATATGTCGGGATATAAGAATATGTCGGTGCATAGAAGAACGACTGAATATCCTGTGTCTGATCTTCTTTAATTGCATAGATACTCTCATCGATGATACCGAAAGACAGGTCTGTGTTTGGAACGGGATTTCCCTTATAATCTTTAACTGAAACAAGATAATCTGCATTTTCTCCCGGCTTGTATGTCTCTTTGGAAGGCTTTAAGCTGATATCGAGGAATTTATCTTTAGCAAGGACCCCGACAAGCTTACTTGTGTTATAAAACTGCCGGTCTTTCAGGTAGCATACGGCTATATTGAAGCTGGGTGAGAATTTGTCGGTCAGCTTTTCACGGACAGTAAGACTGTTTCCTTCAACTTTATACTTTTTATACTTAATGAATATATCCGACTCGTATGTAAGGAGAAGTTCCGTATTGGCAGTTGGTATAAAAATATAAGCAATCAGGCTGTCGCCTTTATCGTATGCGTCTTTATCAGTTACTATTTCAAGTCCTGATCCCGTTCTGCTGTAATAGTAATTGTTTATATCTCCCACATAAAACGATGAGGAAGCAGTAATCTCCCTTCCCTTACCGTCATAGGCTTTTACCGTGTATGTATAATGACCTTCATTCAGACGGGAGGTTGGGTAAGGTATGGAAGCTTTACCGTGACTATCGGTACTGCCATGGAGCACTTCCAGTCTGTCCCGGTTATAATTCATCCTTGGATTTGAATAGTTTATAATGATATCAAAATCCGTCTGCACGGGGTTATCAGAAAAGTCGTTGGCATTAACCCTGAGGTTAACTGTTTTCCCTCTTTCCACGAAATAGCGGTCGGGTGAAGTAAAGATTGAGAAAGCCCCCCTGGTAACATAAACTTCGGATGAACCGGAGATCACTCTTCTTGATGCATCCTTAACTTCGGCTGTTATTACATAGACATAATCATACTGCACATCATCATCTACTTTATAGCTGAACTTGTATTCTCCCTTATCATCAAGTGAGCCTGTTTCCTGTGAAACCAGCTGCTGGTTGCCATAGTACATCGGCTTTGAGTATGAACGGTAAAACCAGCTGTAATCCGACCAGTACCACCATGGTCTCCAGTACTGCTTCTTATAAATGTTTAAAGTAACCTCACCATTCGTAACCGGCGATCCGAAGTAATAATCGGCAGTAACTTTTCCGTCAATAATATCCTTTGCCGCATAATTCTTTGATCCGGTATTAACCTCGACTTTGTATTCAGGTTTTTTGTATTCTTCAACACTGAAGGATCCGTAATAAGTATTGTTACCGTTCGAAACCAAAATCGAATAATCTCCCAGGTCGGCTTCCTCATCAAGCTTAAAGTCAGAGTTAAGTGTTCCGAATTCATTAGTAGTAAGGTCGGAGGAAAATACCTCTTTATTCTTAGGTGATTTAATTGTAACCGAGAACTTTTCATAAGGTACATTCTTAATCTCATTACCGCCTTTTTCCCGCATAACAGCTTTGAAGAATACCTGCTGACCCGGGCGGTATACCGGTTGATTTGTGTATATATAAGCTGTGTAATAACTGTTTGTCCCGCGCCTGAAATAATAATAAGGATCGCTTAAGATGGTCTCTTCACCGGCCTGAGCTATCAGAATAGGTGCCGTAATATTATCTGATTTCAGTTTATCCATATCGATAAGGACGATACCGTCTTTATCTGATGTCTGACTGGTTATAAGTTTTCCATCGCTGTAAACTGAAATTCTGCTTTTAAGGAGGAACTCGCTTGTCTGTGCGTTTGCTACAAATGCGAGGAGCTGCCGTCCGCTGTTTTTATAAACCAGGGAAAGATCAGATACCACTATACCGCAGTAAGCAACCCGGTCTCCTTTTATTGCCTGAAGAATATAAATGCCGGGTTTATCAATTCTGCCGATAGAAAGGTTGTTATTACGCCCGTAATTATTAGATGGTATATAGTCTTTCCATTCCTTTACAACCGAAGTGTATTTTAACAGTACTTCTTTTCTGCCGCCGAAAATATCAAATGCATAGCGCATATTATTTTTATCCACAGATGAAAAGAAACTCACCGGATCTTCAATCAATAAGAGCCTGAAATTGTATGTCGCTCCGTTCCTGCTGTAATTATACAGGTTAACGGATACCCTGCTTCCCGGTGAGAAGGTTGTGTAGTTCGACAGATAAAAATTATCGTTATCCTTTAATATACTTTGGTTTGAGCTCCCTAATAAAAGAGGTAGAAGAAGTGTTATAAGCATTAACAACCGCTGCCCGGTAGAAGTTGACTGGTTCATACTGGCTCCTCGAATGTTTCCGGTTTATACATAGTCAATCTGAAAAAGTGCCCGACGTCAAAAAATTATTTTCGGATACCTTAAATTAAAATTTAAACCGAAGCGGAAGAAATAAATATTCCGCCAGTACTTTCATCCCATATATATAAGTATGCTTCAGTTTGAGTTAGTAGTATCATCATAAGGCAATTTAGAAAGGTTGTTTGAGCAGCGTCTCATTTGTCATATGTGTGATATTTATGCTTTCGGGTGGCCGTATGGCTCGTTAGGTTAAGTCATAGAATCAGAATCGACTTAAACACTGAAATAGTCGATTATTTTGGACACCTGTTGCACAGGCACTATTCATGAGAACATCATTGTAAGTGCTCATATGGTAGTCTAATTTTGTAATACAAAAAACTATTAACAACGAATGAGGTGATATTGAAGTTACTAACAAGAATATCGATCGTGGGCATCTTAGCTTTACTGGTTGGATTTACTATAATTAAGACAGATGTGAGTGGGACAGCAAAACCAGTATTGAACAATAATACGGTCACAGAAAAAGAGAGTCTTGTTGAAACATCAGCAATATCTTACATAGATAAAGGTTATATGACAGCTTCCTGGTACGGCCCCCGTTTCCATGGAAGGAAAACAGCTAACGGCGAAATTTATGATCAGATGGCTTTCACCGCTGCTCATAAAGGATTGAAGTTCGGAACACTGTTAAAAATAACTAATCCGAGAAATGATAAATTCGTCATTGTGAGAATTAACGACCGCGGTCCCTACATTAGAGGGAGACAGCTTGATCTTTCGAAAGCCGCAGCATTGCAGCTTGGTATGATGAAGCGCGGTGTTATCAAGGTGAAAGTTGATCAGTTAAGCCTGAAAGGGATAAACTTCCCCGTTATCACCCTGAACTGATACCATTATCTATAAAAAAAAAGTAATAACCCGGCGCACCCGCCGGGTTTTTTTATTTTATATCTCTTTAATTATTAAATTGCACTTTCATAAATATTTAAAGCAAACCGACAGGAAGAATGACAGAAAAAAAGAGACTGAACCTCGGCTGCGGCAGGGACTTAAAAGAAGGTTATGTAAATCTTGATGTGGTGGATTACGGCGGCAATATGATCCATGATATTAATACATTTCCCTATCCATTTGAAGATAGTACATTCGACGAAATTTTCGCCAGCCATATACTGGAACATCTCGACAGTTTTCACAACACGGTAACGGAACTTTACAGAATTTCCAAACCCGACGCAGTAATGATCGTGTACGCTCCGTTCTTCCTTAACACAAAGTATTTCGGGGAACCGGACCATAAGATTCCTTTTTCAATAAGAACGTTCGATAATTATGAGTATATCGGGAACCGGAAACTTAAATTCTACGAGAAATGGAAACTGAACCACAGGACGAACTATGAAGGTAAAGCCCAGTTTGAGATCCTGGAAAAAAAGTTCATTACCTCTCATTTTGCTGTGCTGAAGTGGATGGACGCCATACTTAATATTGAGCCGGTAATGTATGAAAGGTTCTTTGCAGGTATCTTCTCTCCTGAAGAAGTATACTTCAAACTCCGCGTGGTGAAGTAAAACTAACTTATTTTTGGTAACTTTCGGGGTAAGAGAAATTTTAGCTGACCCCGGTGGGTACTTTCCAGCCATTAAAAACTTCTTTGTATGTCTCCCGGCCATCTGTCGGCCTACATCCGGCCTATACCCGGCCTCCAACTCCGGCATTACCCCGGTACTCCTCCGGTCTCAAAAAGCTTAACAGCAGATTATCCAGGTATTGCAATCGTCACCGCCCGGTTAGAATTCATTGCCGCTGCGGACAGCTTTATGCAGCTTTCTTAACTGCCGTAACAACTACCGACAACCAGCCGATGAGGAAACAGAGACCGCCGAAGGGAGTTATCATTGCAAAGAAAAGAGTTCCTGTAACCGCATATAAGTACAGAGAAAAAGAGAACAAGATTATACCTGCAAGGAAAAACCATTTGGAAACTTCAAACCTGCTTCCGGCAGCCAGCGCAAGGGCCAGCAGAACAACACTGTGGATCAGGTGGTAAAGAACACCGGTTTTATATATCTCGATCATTTCTTCGGAAAGGATGTTTTTTAACCCGTGAGCACCGAATGCTCCAAGTGCTACCCCCAGGAAACCTGAAATCCCGGCAATAATAAGCCACTGTTTTGACATTCTAAGCTCCGTTTCTATGTGAACCATTTCAAATTACATTGTAAAGTAGAATGTAAAATTGCTAAATTAGCTGACTAATAAAAATCAACCAAACGTTAAAATGAAAGCACTTCAAAAAATGATTCTGCCTGCTTTACTGCTGGCAGCGATCCTGCTTATATATTTCATATATTTTGTCCCTACCGGGGAGCTTGGCCTTTTCTCAAATTTCGATACCAATAATAATGCTAATAAGGACATAAAGGTGGCTCTTGTGAGGGAAAAGGGGATCCAGAATGATCCCGTAAATCAATCGGCTGCTTTTTATGCCATGGATGGAGCTGGTGTACAGAACCTTGTCCAGGCGCCTTACCCCCTGCCCGAAGGTATAGAACAGGCTGAATTCATTATGATGAAGGGTCATCTGCACGACGATCATTTTCATGCCGTTGAAATAAATTTACCATAGATTATATGCGAGATAAGTTCGAATTAGTATCAAATTATAAACCTTCAGGTGATCAGCCGGAAGCGATAAAGCAGCTGACCGAAGGTATAAAGAGTGGTGATAAATTCCAGACACTGCTTGGTGTGACCGGCAGCGGTAAGACTTTTACGATATCAAATGTAATTGCCGAAATAAATAAACCAACCCTTATTATATCACATAATAAAACTCTTGCAGCACAGCTGTATTCCGAGTTCAAAGCTTTCTTTCCTAAGAATGCAGTTGAATTCTTTATTAGCTACTACGACTATTATCAGCCGGAAGCTTATGTTGTATCCAGCGATCTGTATATAGAAAAGGACTTTTCCATAAATGAAGAGATCGATCGTCTCAGACTGAAAGCAACTACCGCCCTGGTTGAGGGGAGAAAAGATGTTATAGTGGTAGCATCGGTAAGCTGTATTTACGGTATCGGGGCTCCGCAGGATTATGCCGACCAGATAATTTTTCTCCGGCAGGGCATGCAGATACCCCGGAAAAAACTGATGAGAGACCTGATTGATATCCATTTTGTAAGGAATGATACGGAATTCAGCCGCGGTACATTCAGGGCACGGGGGGACGTGGTTGAGATTATCCCCGCCTACCAGTATGAGGAAGCAGTAAGAATAGAATTCTGGGATGATGAGATTGAGAAGCTAAGCATAATCGATTCTGTTACAGGTGATGTTTTAAGAGAGGTTGATTCAAATCCCATATACCCTGCAAAGTATTTTGTTTCCAACCGTGAGCAGGTTCAGAAAGCTATTTATAATATTGAGCAGGAACTTGAAGATAGATTAAAATATTTCCGCTCAGAAGAAAAATATCTTGAAGCACAGAGGATTGAACAGAGAACAAAGTTCGATATCGAAATGATGAAGGAGATCGGGTACTGCTCGGGAATTGAGAACTATTCGAGACATCTTGACGGAAGAGTTCCCGGATCCCGTCCTTACAACTTAATGGACTATTTTCCGGAAGACTTCCTATGTGTGATAGATGAATCTCACGTTACAGTTCCCCAGATCAGGGGAATGTATAACGGCGACAGGGCAAGGAAGGAAACACTGGTGGAATATGGATTCAGACTACCTTCCGCTCTGGATAACCGCCCAATGAAGTTCCAGGAATTTGAGGGAATGCTCGACCAGGTGATTTTTGTAAGCGCTACTCCTGCCGATTTCGAGCTTGAGAAAAGCGGCGGAGTTGTTGTTGAGCAGATAATTCGGCCCACCGGACTCCTGGATCCTGAGATCGAAGTTCGTCCCATTAAAGGTCAGATAGATGACCTCATCGGTGAAGTCAGAAACAGAGCAGAGAAAAAGGAGAAGATTCTTGTCACTACATTGACTAAAAAAATGGCAGAGGACCTTTCTGATTATTTGGATAAAATCGGTATCCGGGTCAGGTACATTCACAGCGACATAGACGCGCTTGAGAGGGTGGAGATATTACGGGATCTGAGGATTGGAGAATTCGACATTCTGGTTGGTGTTAACCTTCTGAGAGAGGGTCTTGATCTCCCCGAGGTATCTCTCGTGGCAATTATCGATGCAGATAAAGAAGGTTTTCTGAGAAGTGAGAGATCACTGATGCAGACCGCAGGTCGTACAGCCCGAAATGTTAACGGAAAAGTGATCATGTACGCCGACAAAATTACCGAGTCAATGAGAAAAACGATCGACGAGACGAACAGGCGGCGCAGACTTCAGCAGAAGTATAATGAGAAGCATGGGATAGAACCCAAAACTATTTTTAAGAGCATGGAAGAGATAATGTCTTCTACATCGATAGCGGATATCAGGAAAAAGGATGAGCAGGAAGTGTTTACTTTTTCAAAGGTGGCCGAGCCGGTGCTTAAGTACATGAACAATGATCAGAAGCAGGATCTGATTGAGGAGTTAACGGGACAGATGCATCAGGCGGCGAAGGACCTTGAGTTTGAAAAAGCCGCACACCTGAGAGATGAAATTCAGCGGCTGAAGAAAATGGTTAAAAAGTAATCAGATAATAATTACAGGATGCAATTCCTCTTTGAGTTTATCCCCTTTATAGAGAACCTGTTCTAAAAATAATCCTGACGGCGGAGCGGTATACTTTGCCGGTTCCTTTGACCTGGTAACGAGAAATATTTTTATGTCAGCTTCGGTTAACTTTCCTCTCCCAACCTCTGCAAGAACACCAACGATTCTTCTTACCATTTTCCATAAGAAATGAGACCCGGTAATCCTTATAAGAATGATATTACCTTCCATCTTCAATTGTATATCATCTATAAGAACTTTTGTGGATTTTTCCTTTGGATCCTGGTCGGAGAAAGAAACAAAATCATGCATGCCGGCAAATAGTTTTGCCGCTGACTGCATTGCCTTGAAATCCAGCCTGTCTTTTATCCACCAGACAAAATTCTTTCCGAAGGCGGTCCTTCGTGTAGAGACCTGGTACAGGTAGCTTCGTTTTACGGCATCATGACGTGCATGGAAATTGTGATGAGCCTTCTCAACTTCCAGGATATTTATATCATGGGGCAGGATATCATTCATTTTTAGTCTGATTATTTCAGGGGCAAGCATCGTCTTAACATCAAGGTGCGCGACCTGGCAGAGTGCGTGGACTCCGCTGTCGGTTCTTCCTGAGCCCTGTATATCTGCTCTTTCCTTTTTAAATATATCATCGGCGGCTTTATAGAGAGCCCCCTGGATAGTTTTGGTTGAGGTCTGACCCGTCTGTTTCTGCCATCCCGAGTAACGCGTACCCTCGTATTCTAATAATAATTTGAAACGTGCCATAGTTAAAGTAAAGTTTCCTCTTCGGCATAATCATCAATTGATTCGAAAATTCTGACTTTAACCTTTTTAACATTGGAGGGAAGATTCTGTTTCTTAATTTCTGTTATTATATACCGGCAGATATTTTCCACTGTCGATTGAAAATCCACCACAATTCTTTTTGAATTTACGTTTTCCAGGAACCTGACGATTTCCTTATCCTTTTCATAAACCATAAAGGCATGATCCAGTTGATCAACAATAGGATTAACCGTCTTTTTAAGATCATAATAATCCATGATCATCCCGCCTTCGTTTACTTCTCCTTCAAGTTCCACGATCATTCTATATGAATGGCCGTGAATGTTCTTACATTTGCCGAAATGTTCCGGCAGACGATGTCCCATCTCCCAGTGAAATTCTTTAGCAATTTTCATTATACACCTTTCGTATCCGGCTGCCAGATGAACTTATGCATTTGCAGCTGAAAGCGCGCTTTTAGTTTGTCCCTGAGCATCCATTCAACAAGAGTTAAAGGCTCAAGCTTACCAAATACAACAGATAAAAGCAGCTCGCATTTTTCATCCAGACTGTAATTTTTAATGATTTCTTTTGTCCATTCATAATCCTCCCTGCTTCCTATCACAAATTTCAATTCGTCATTCTTTTTAAGTAAGTCGATATTTTCATACAGGTTCTTTTTCATCATCCCGCTGGAAGGGCATTTAAGGTCCATAACTATTTTAACCCGGCTGTCTATATTTTTAATAGAGAGACTTCCTCCTGTCTCCAGCATAACTTCATAACCCCTGTCGCAAAGCTCCGTCATAAGCTCTCTGCATTCCTTATCCTGAACAAGAGGTTCTCCGCCGGTAATCTCTACTAATTTGCAGTCATATTCCCCAATTTTTGCAATAACATCATTAATTGAATAGTCTTTTCCCTCATAGAATGCATATTCCGTATCGCACCAGGTACACCTCAGGTTGCACCCGGTTAATCTTACAAATACACAGGGTAAGCCCGCATATGTACTTTCTCCCTGTACGGAAAAATAGATTTCATTTATTTTCAGCATATTTTCGCAACTTTTTAATATTCGCCGGGGATTAATTTAGCAAAGAATACATTGACATAAAATGCCCAATTCTCTATATTTGAAGTCTATTTTTTATTAAAAACCAAGGATTTACTTAAAGATGGCAAGTCATAAATCGGCAAAGAAAAGAATACGTACTACGGAAAGAAAAAGAGAGAGTAATAAAAGTTATGAATCTATGCTAAAGACCCATTACAAGAAAGTACTGGAAGCCGGTAGTAAAGAGGAAGCAGAAAAATTATATAAAGAAGCCGTTGCCGTAATTGACAAAGGTGCAAGCAAAGGAATTATTCACAGCAATAATGCATCCCGTAAAAAAGCTGCGTTAACCCGTCATCTTAATAAGCTTAGCCAGACAAAAGAGGAAAAATAAATCCTGGTAAAATTATTTTTTTGAACGAGGCTCTTTTTGAAGAGCCTTTTTTATTATATGGATTTAATGATTCATAATATATGATTAAATTTGTATAAGAAATATTTTACGTTATTAACTATCCGGGGAGAAAACATGCACGAAAAAAGTATAGAATTATTGAATAAAGCAGTTGCTGACGAACTCAGTGCAGTTCATCAGTACATGTATTTCCATTTCCACTGCGATGACCAGGGTTATGATTTGCTCGCTAATTTATTCAGGAAGACCGCTATTACTGAAATGCTTCACATAGAGAGACTGGCTGAGAGAATTTTATTCCTTAAAGGCGAAGTGGAGATGACCGCTTCTACTGAGGTTCAGAAATTACAAGATGTAGAAAAAATGCTGAAACTTGCAGCAAAGATGGAAGAGGACAGTGCTCACGAGTACAACCAATGGGCAAATGAATGTTCAGCAAATGCAGACTCCGTTTCAAAGCAGCTTTTTGAAGGTCTTGTAGTGGAAGAGGAAACTCATTTTGATCAGTATGATACTGAGCTTGACAATTTGAAAAAATTCGGTCCCAATTATCTTGCGCTGCAGTCGATTGAGAGAAGCAAAGGCAGAGACACCGGCGCAGGTCCAGCCTAATAAAATAATTAAGCTCTCTTACCGAACTAAAGATTTGCTGATCTTCATACCAGTTTAAGCCCGGATATCCATTCAGGGATTCCGGGCTTTAAACCGAAAATGGAGCAGACATTATATATGAAGTCTGATTCGTCTTTGCGAATTTGTTTAGAAGACAAATTGACCATCTTTCATCCCCACACAGAATTAATCCACGTATCCGGTTTTGACAGACCTGATTTAACCCCGGCTTAAACGGAAAGATTACCCACATTGACGACAAAAATGTCAATAATTCGGTTCTGAGCCTCCATTTTTTGCCCATAATCGCCGGAATCTATGTGGCAAAAGTTTTGCTTGTTATGGAGTAACTAGTTGAGTGGAGGATTTTATGAACATTGAAGCTGTATTGATTCTGGTGCAGGTATTTATTTTAATTTACCTGGGACTGAAATTCTATAAAAAGGTCGTTACTAACAGATTAAGGATTAAATAATCTCATTTAAGGTGTCACTTTAATCTACCCCGTAACACTATCTTTCTGATATCTTTTTTACCAAACCCCCAAAATTAAAGAAAGGATAGTGTTATGATCAGAAAAGCCACTATTCGGCTCTCCCTATTTTTCCTCGGACTTCTCTTCTTTTCATCTTCTTCTTACGGTACCAACCATATGGTTGAGGTAGCTAATTTTTCCTTTTCTCCTTCAATCATCAGTGCGGCGGTTGGCGATACAATTACCTGGAACTGGGTTAGCGGTACACATACTACAACGTGTGATGGTACCTCGGGAACTTCACTCCCCCCCGGCGCCGCTACCTGGAATGAACCGATCAACAGTTCTGCAACAACGTATTCATATGTAATAGAAATCGACGGCGAATACAATTTTGTCTGCCTGTTTCACCCCAGTATGACCGGTACGATTACAGCAGTGCCGCTGCCGGTAGAACTGGTATCGTTCACTGCTCTTCTGAATGACGGGTTTGCTGAACTGCAATGGAAAACAGCAACGGAAAGTAATAACAGAGGTTTTGAAATAGAGCGAAAAGCTGCAGCAGGATGGGAGAAGATCGGATTCATTGAAGGGACATGGAACCACGACCAATGAAAACCAGTATAGATTCAGGGATGATGTAAGAAGAATTCAGTCGGAATCAATAAGCTACAGACTAAGGCAGGTCGATTTCAACGGAACATATGAATACAGCAGCGAGGTTCATATTAGTATGAATGCTCCTTCATCCTTCTCTCTTATGCAGAACTTCCCTAATCCTTTCAACCCTTCAACAAAGATTAACTTTTCTGTCCCGCAAGCTTCGCATGTACGTATTAAAAGTCTATGATGCTACCGGAAGTGAGGTTAGAACACTATTGAATCAGAATAAAGCAGCGGGAAATTATTCCTTAAATTTCAATGCTGATGAACTGGCCAGCGGTATTTATTATTATACTATCTCTGCGGGTTCATTCAGCAGTACAAAAAAAATGATCTTAATGAAATAGTATCAAATTCAATAATCAGCCGGTGAAACCAGCCGGCTGAGTTTATTCCTGTCATCCTTCCCTTTCGCTTCATTCCACTATTAAAACAGCATTTACCTTTGGAACGTTTATTTGAATTGGCTAAATTAACAATACATAAAATTCTCTCATCTATAAGAGGGGGGGGATTTTACTTATTAAAGCGGAGAACTAATCTAATAGGTAAAATATGACAAGAATTTTTACTTTCCTTTTCCTGTTAATCACCTCAACCGGCTTATTATTTTCCCAAACATCAGGAGAATCCCCTTTGCAGGGAAAACTGCTTTTATCAATCAGCGGCGGTGTAACTATTCCGCAGACAGATTTCAAAGAGATTGAACTTGGACCCATTGGGGTAGGCAGTCTGGAATACTTTTTTTCAATCAAATCAAGACATGCTCTTGGACTGCGTCTGCTGGGAGGCCTGGGAACATTATCAGGTTCTGATGACAGACATCCTCCTTATGATTTTACGGATGATATTTTCTTTATAGGAGGAGGCATTGTTTACAGCTATGCCGTGAATGAAACCTTTCTGCCTTACATATATTTAGGTGCTTCAAACGTCTGGTATAATCCGGAGGATCCCGAGGGATCTCCCATTCTAACCGGGAAACCGGCATCAGAAAGTTTATCCAGGGTAAATTATAACGGTGAGATTGGTCTCAGATTCAATCTGACTAAAAGATTAGCATTTAATATCAGCGGAGGCGAGTATTTCTGTTTCGGCGATCAGCTGGACGGTATAGATGCGGGGAAGCATAACGATGTTTTTCTGTATGGCATGATTGGAGTTTCTGTTTCATTCTTCGGTGAAACAGATGAAGACGGAGACGGCGTATGGGATTCAGATGACGCCTGTCCACATACTCCGGCAGGAGTTCAGGTTGATCTTTTGGGATGTCCTGTTGATACAGACCGCGACGGAGTGCCGGATTACAAAGACAGATGTACAGGAACGCCTGTTGGTATTGAAGTAGATGAATCAGGCTGTCCTCTTGACACAGATAAGGACGGTATTCCTGATTATATGGATAACTGTCCCGATTCTCCGCGAGGAGTTCCTGTAAATGATATGGGTTGTATTAAAGATTCGGATAATGACGGTGTTGCAGATTATAAAGACGACTGTCCCGATACTCCTCCGGGCCTACACGTTGACGCCAGGGGCTGTCCTGATGACCTGAACCGTAACGGAATTCCCGATTACCTGGAAAAGGAGGAACCTGCACCAGAACCCAAACCGGAAAAACATGCTTATGATTTGCAAAATGAGCGTATAGTTAAAGATATGATCTTTACCGATGGAACATTATACACAGCACAGATTTCTGCCTGGAGAACCAGGATTAAAGCTGACTCAGAAGCAGAAAAATTAAGGCAAAAAGGATATAATGCGTTTGTAGCGCAGATCTATTTTGACGAATGGAATGAAACCTGGTACAGGGTACGTGTTGGTTACTTTAAAACATTTAATGAAGCAGAATCTGCGGCCCAAAAACTGAGATAGGTATTGAATGGTTTTAGTTGTCACACTGAGCTGGTTGGATCCTGCCGGCGGGTGTGACAACTTCATTACCTGCAGGCATCGAGTGCAGGCGTTTGATAAATAGAAATTAAATTCCCCGGGATTCTCCCCTGATCATCTGCCAGACCGTTAAAAGAATTATCTGAATATCGAGCCATAAGCTCCAGTTCTCAATATACCAGAGATCATATTCAATACGCTTTTTCGTTCTTATAGTATTCTCTTCATAATCTAAAACATCCCCTCTTAATCCGTGTACCTGTGCCCATCCCGTAATACCCGGTTTTACCCAGCTCCTTATCCTTATTTCTTCAACAATATTTTCATAGACAGCGTTAAACGGAAGTGCATGCGGCCTGGGTCCGACAACAGACATCTCCCCTTTAAATACATTTATAAATTGAGGAATCTCATCAAGATTTGATTTTCTGAGAAACCTGCCTATGCCCGTGATGCGTGGATCATTCTCAACAAGGGGTTTATACGTCTCTCCTTTCGGATCTACATGCATTGTTCTGAATTTATAGCATTTAAATATCTTATTGTTGGTTCCGATCCGGTCCTGCCGGAAAAGCAAAGGTCCTTTGGAGAATATTTTATTAATGATGTAGAGCAGGGGAAACATCCAGGAAAGTACCAGGATAATAAAGGATCAAAGAGAAAAACAGATCAAATATCCGCTTAATGAATCGCCAGTGCAGCTCTGCCAGGGGTTCGCTTCTTACCCTGATAATTGGAAAGTCCCCCATCATATTTACCTGAAATTTCTTCGAAACAAATCGGAAATAATCAGGAATTATATTTACACGTACCGCCTTTTTATTACAGATGTGAATTATCTCATCAAGCTGTTCGGACTCATAAATCGGAAGAGCTATAATTACCTCATCCACCCTTTTCTCATTCAGTATCTTATCCAGCGAAGTGATAGTTCCGATTACACTGTCTGATCCGGCCTCATTATCATCCAGATATCCGATAAAATTATATCCGAATTCTTTATGGCGCTCAAGCATATCATAAAACCCCCTGCCGATCTCACCGGCTCCGATAATAAGAAGATTCCACGAATTTTTTCTACGACTTCTGACGGAACTAAGAATTCCTCTTATGACAATTACCCGGGCACTTATAAACAGAAATAAAATCACAGCATACAGAAGGATGAAATTTCTGGTAAAAAGATCTTCTTTAACAAAAAAGATGAACATTACTGAGGCCAGTATCTGAATTATGGTGCTTTTGAAAATATTTACTATCTGAAAGGTATAGTAACGCGTTCTGAGGTCATCATAGAAGCTGACAACATTGGAAACAAAATACCAGAGGAAATTCAGCACAGCCAGCAGAACGAACATATAATTCCGGTCTACGAGTGTATTGAATGACTGGGCAATGACTGCCGCTAATAAGAAAGCTGAATTCAGGAGTACGAGATCTAAAAACAGTCTTAAATAATAACTCGATTTCTGAGCGGCAATCATTTTTACTTTTTACCCTCATCATAAAACAATTGATATTTATCGCTTACATATTTTTTAATCTTTTCCTCAAACACCGATCTGTCAAACTTTTCTGCATACTCGTGCAGCTTTGCCGGATTGAAATTATGCGTTTCCGCTCAAACCTGCCAATTCCTTCAATTAAATCCTCAACTGTCTGTTCATTGAAATGAATACCTGTCTCACCATCCCGGATTGTTTCTGCGGTACCCCCTTTGTTAAGCGCTATAACAGGAGTTCCGCAGGAGAGAGCTTCCAGAGGGACTATTCCAAAATCCTCCTCAGCAGCAAAAATAAATGCCTGTGCTTCCTGCATAAATGTTACCATCGTACCGGAATCAAGATAACCTGCAAATTCGATATTTGATCCTGCCCTCATTTTCAGCTTTTCCTTTTCAGGTCCGCTTCCGATAACAACAAGCTTTTTGTCAGGCATTTTAGTGAATGCATCAACTATAATATCAACTCTTTTGTACGGGACAAGTCTTGAGGCAGTAACATAAAAATTTTTTTTGTTCCCTGAAACCGGGAACTTTTCAGTATCCACCGGAGGATAAATTACATCAGAATCCCGGTTGTATATTCTTTTTATTTTTCCTGCAATGTAGTGAGAGTTTGCAATAAACCAGGTTACATTATCAGCCGATTTAACATCCCAGCTGCGAAGATAATTAATAATTTTACGCGCTGCGATCCCTTTAATACCCTTATTCAGATTTGCTTCCTCAAGATACATTTCGGCTTCGTCCCATGCATACCGCATAGGGGTATGACAATAACAGATATGAAGCTGATCTTTTTTTGTTCTCACTCCTTTGGCAACCGAGTGAGAACTTGAAATGATTACTTTATAGCCTGACAGATCAAACTTTTCTATCGCGTTGGGAAAGAGCGGCAGATACTTACGGTGTGATTTCTCGGGCAAAAGGTAAATTCTGAATATATGATGTGTGAGCATGTCTACCTTGTAAGATCTGTGCTCTCTCCCCGGGATTTAAGAAATCAACAAGGGAAAAGATATCCGCTTCCGGCCAGATATTAAGAAAAGATTCGATACATTTCTCTGCACCGGCGTAATTAACAAACCATTCATGTACAATTGCAATATTCAAGAATTTTAGAAGTATTTATCCGACAAAATAAAAAAAACCGGTGTTAATTATTCTCATTAATAATATTGATCCATCCCTGATCAAAATTATCTTTTGTAAACCTGGTTACATTTAGTTTACCTTTTTTTATCAGATCATTTCTGAGATTTTCCTGTGTCAACATCATTTCTATCTTATCGGCTATGTCTTTCGGGGCGGATGCGTCACAATATAATGCCGCATCACCACAAACCTCTGGCAGTGATGCTTCCCTGGACACAATAACAGGGGTACCGGCAGCCATTGCTTCAATAGGGGGTATACCAAATCCCTCATAAAATGAAGGAAAAACAAATACATCGGCCATTTTATAAATACCGGGTAGCAGGTCACCATCTATGTAACCGGTAAACAAGACATTATCAGCAAGCACTTTATTTTCATTCATTATGGTTTTGATCCCCTCATCAGAAACAATGAATCCCTCCTTTTTCCCGGTTGCAACCATCTTGATTTTAATGTTTCTATCAAGTAGGATTTTATATGCAAGTAAAAGATTCTTTAAATTTTTATGTGGTTTTATATTACCGACAAAAAGGATAAATCTTTCGGGTAAACTATATTTTTTTCTTATCAAATCTTCTTTATCCTTATTCAGAGTTGCAGACTTGAAATTAAAGCCCGGATAAAGGACTGTGAGTTTTTCTCTGTTTATACCAGTGTATTTAACTATTTCCGATTCTGAAAACCTGGAGATTGTAACTGTTTTATCAAAATGAGTTAAAGCATAATTTATTAAAAAACGTGAATAAAGTTTTTGCAGGAGAGACAGCTGATCACTGAAGGCCAGATGATAAACATCATGAATGATCACAATTTTTTTTCTTGCCTTTACCGGCAGGACAGGAACGTTATAATGGGGACAAATAAAAATATCACAAGCGGGAATTTTCAGGGGGATCTCAAGCTGTTCCTTTAAAGAGTAGATCCTGCTTTTGCAGTCAATAATCCTTACAGTTTCTGACCAACTAAATCTTGTTAGAATTTCTCTGTTACCCAAAAGGATTAAATTATATTTATTTACTAAATTTGGTACAAGATTTCGTATATAAGTACCGATACCGGAATGATTTATCATCCTGGCATCAATAGCAACATCAACCATAAATCGTCATTCTAATTATTAGGATTAGATTCATTTGATTCCCATACTATGTTAATATCAGTCATCACACCTACTTATAATTCTGAAGAAACGATTGCCCGTAATATTAATTCCGTTATACACCAAAACTATGATAATTTTGAACACATTATTATAGATAATTTAAGCAGTGACAAAACTATCGAAATCGCCGGAAAAATATATAATGAAAATAAAATTCCTTCCAAATTAAGAATAATAAGTGAAAAGGATAATGGTATTTCGGATGCTTTTAATAAAGGTATAAAAGCAGCTAAAGGTGAAGTTATCGCCATTCTGAATAGTGATGATTTATACTTTAATGAAAATGTTTTCACACGGGTAAATAGTGTCTTTAACGATAAAAATGTACTTTTTGTCCATGGGAACCTCTATTTTATTGATGAGAAGTTCGGAACCAATATTCGAAAACCGTTATTATGCAGGATTGAGAAGGGAATGCCTTTTAACCACCCAACAATATTCATAAAGAAAGAACTTTTTGAAAAATGGGGACTTTTTGATTTATCGTTAAAATATGCAATGGATTATGAACTGATTGTACGATTCGAAAAGAAAATAAATGATTTCCGAAATTCAGGCTGGTTCATTGAAGGAGAACCTCTGGCAATTCAATACGCGGGCGGGGCTTCCTGGAAAAATGAGATCGCATCTCTAAATGAAGTGAAAAAGATCCTTAAAAGACACGATTTATGGAATATATCGGCAAAGACTAATTATTTCTATCGAATATCCAGAACAGTCCTGAAAGGATATTTGTCAAAATTGGGACTTGATTTCGCGGTTAAGAACTGGCGCAATATAAAGTGGAAGAATAAAAATTGAAGTATTTTGATTTCCGGGCTAATCTGAAAAGACAGGAATTCAGGAATTCTGTATGGAATATGGCAGATGTTATTTTGCTTCCGCTTTTAATGCTGGTAGTTACCCCATATTTTATCTATAAGCTCGGTGCTGATTATTACGGAGTCTGGATGCTTGTAAATTCAATAATGGTTAGTATCGGTGTTATTAATGTGGGTATTGGTGATGCTGCAATAAAGTTCGTTTCAAAATATAAAGCACTCAACAGCAAAGAGGATATCAGCAGAATTACAAATGCAGGATTTTTATTAACCATAATACTTTTTTTTGCTGTTTTAGTTATAGGCTTTACTATTGCTTTGATAATAGGTGGGTATAATCTTTTTAATTTAACGGGGTCATTAATCTATATAGCTAAAATATCTGTAGTTCTCGGAGGCGCGCTATTTGGGCTTAAACAGGCAGAACAATTCACTCTTTCTATTTTTAAAGGTTTTGAACGTTATGATACTTCTTCAATAATTTCAATGATTTCCAAATTCCTGCTTCTTACCACCCAGGTTGTAATTGTTTATATGGGATATTCGATTATCCAAATATTTATTGGAAGTGTTATCGTACTAACAGTTATTGTAATTTGTGAATTGATCTATGTAAAGAGTCGTTTCGCATATATTTCATTGCTGCCAAAAATAAACAAGGTTACCCTCAAAGAAATTTTCAGCTTTAGCTCCTGGTCGTGGATTCAGTCGGTGCTTAGCATCCTGGTAAGCCAGGCTGACAAGTTTGTTGTAATCACACTGGCAGGTCCTGCCTTTCTTGCCTATTATTCGCTTGCTTCAACTATAGGCTCGCAAATTCATTCATTATTCACTGCAGCCGTCAGCTGGGTATTCCCGAAAATTTCTTCAAAGACCGAAAAGAAAGAAGCGATATCGATACTTTATTATAAAATGCAGTTTTTGATTATCACGGGCGGTCTGGTAGTAATATCAGGCCTGCTTTTATTCGGGGATATTATATTTAAGTTATGGCTGGGGCCCGAAACATACAATAATTCCATACTTTTAATAAGAATTTTTCTTTTCTACATTTTTGTTAATCTCCTTTCTATTATCCCCCACTTCACGCTGCTTGGAGCTAATCAAATTAAAAACTATACTTACTTTGTTTTTATTAGTGTTATTATTACAATTTCCTCTATGCTGATCAGTTATCACTTTATGGGAATTATCGGGCTGGCGTATGGAAAAATGTTTTCTGCAGTAATTTATATTCCGTTGATGCTGATCTTTGTTGAATTACTTTTAATAAAGAAGAACTCATTGGTGAATGGCATACTTTTATATCTTCCCAGTCTTCTAATTGCGATTGCCCTTTACCTCAGGAACTATTATTCCCTCTTCCTGATAATACCTGCACTTTTATTGTTATTCTTTAATTTCAAAACAAAAGTATTAACTACAAATGCGTGAATAATGAGGTGAATATCCTTTATCTGATTAAAAATACTTTGCTTTTCCTGAAGAAATTACCTGCGGTAATTAAAAGAGATATCCTGAAAACTCCTATTATTAATTATTTCGGGACAGACTTTAACCGCAGTATGCTGCTTTCCTATATAACAAAACCCTTTAGAAGGGGACCGGATCTTACCCATACCAATATGGTAGAAGCTTTAGAAATAGCAAAATTATTCAGGGACATGGGGTACAATGTAGATATAGTTGATTATGATTATGAAGGTTTTGTTGATCATGATAAGTATAAACTGCTATTTGGATTCGGAGAGCCATTTGTTAAAAATTTTTATGGCAGGAAATCAAAGATAATCTCAATATATTATGCAACCGGTATGAGTATTGAGACCCAGAACCGTAACTCACTGAAAAGGGTCGAAGAATTTTATAAAAGAAAAGGAGTGTACCTCCCCTCCTCGGCAAGGATTTATGATAAGTCATGGAATATCCAATCTCTATTTCCGGACGCTATAATAACACTTGGGAACATAACTGCGGTTAAATCATTCGAGGCAATAACGGATAAAAAGGTTTACTCACTAAATCCTTCTTTTATAAAGGTATATGATTACAAAGAAATTATCGGGGTCAGAGATATAACAAGCGCAAAAAAGAATTTCCTGTGGTTTGCAAGCAGTGGAATGATTCATAAAGGTCTGGATCTTCTCATTGAAGCTTTTAAAAGTTTAAAGCACCTTGAACTGCACATTTGCGCTCCATTACAGGATGAACCGGAATTCAGGAAAGTATATTCATCCGAATTAAATAATTTAACTAATATTCATTATTACGGTTTCATTTCATTAAATTCTTCAAAATTTAAGGAACTCATAACAAAATGTGCAATTATGGTTTATCCATCATGTTCTGAAGGCGGCAGTCCGGCTGTGTTAAATGTCTGCGGCAACAGCGGCATAATTCCGATTGTCAGCCAGGAAAGCACTATCGATGTGAAAGACTTTGGATACCTGTTGGAGAACCTTCAAATTGAAACTATTAAAAAAGCTGTTGTAAGAGTTTCGGAGATGCCCGATACTGATCTGAGGGAACGATGTATATTAAGCGGGAAAACTATTTCCGAAAATTATTCACTCGCAAAGTATTCAGCAGAACTTAAGAATATAGTGACAGAAATAATAAATAATTCAGCAAATCAATGAAATTATCATCCATTATCTTAGCTAAGAATGAAGAAAAAAACATCAGCAGGTGTATCGAAAGTCAGAATGCCTGTATTGAAGAAATTATTGTGCTTGTGGATGATATCCTCTTCAGACAAAACATTCGAAATTGCTTCTTCCTTCTCTTCAGTAATAGTTAAGGAAACGAAATGGGCCGGCTACTCAGAGACAAAGAAGCAGGGTGTATCGTTTGCATCGAATAACTGGATATTATGGATAGATGCCGATGAGGCCGTTTCCCCCGAACTCTGTGAAGAGCTCAAAGAATTTAAGAAGTCTGTCCCTTCTTTTACGGCCTACTCAGTTCCGCGAAGAGCATACTTCCTTGGTAAATGGATAAAGCACTGCGGATGGTATCCCGGAAGAGTGGTACGTCTCTTCAACAAGAACGAAGTCGGTTTTAATAATAATTCAGTTCACGAGCAGCTTAAGGTTGACGGAATCACGGGAAAGCTTTCGCACGATCTTGAACACTACACCGACCCTGATATCCATCATTATTTCGAGAAGTACAACAACTATACTTCTCTTGCCGCAGAGGAACTTTTTAAAAAGGGCAGGAAATTCTCTGTGTTTGACATACTGCTGCGGCCAGTGGTTATTTTCCTAAAGATGTACGTTATAAAAGCCGGTTTCCTTGACGGTCTGCATGGTTTTATTCTCTCGGTATTTTCGGCCTCATATGTTTTTACAAAATATTGTAAGTTATGGGAGTACGAAAGACAAAATGAGTGAATTCTATGGAACCGGTTAACAGCAAAGAGATTTTGTTTATGCAGCTTGTAATGCAGAATCAGCAGATTGCATTGATGTCGCTTGGAAAAATTGAAAATCCCGTGACCAATAAAACCGAAAAAAATCTTGAGTATGCAAAGATGGCAATCGATACGCTGGATATGCTGAAGGAAAAAACCATCGGGAACCTGTCGGACTATGAAGATCAATTTCTTACAGAAGCTATTAAAGAATTAAAACTCATTTATGTTGCAGCAAATGATAAAGGATAAATGGGTAATAAAATGACAATTGGTATTATCGCTAATTCCACCAAAGAAAAAGTATATGACGCTGTTTCGCTGCTGGTAAGAAAGCTTAAAGAAAATGAATTGGATTTTTTAATTTCCGATACTATACTCTTCAAAAGAAGCTCCCTGACTGAAAAAATAAATAAAAAATATTTTCTTAAGGACAAGAATATTTATAAAAGGAGCGACATTATTATCTCAATAGGTGGAGATGGTACTATGCTTGCAACATCATACCAGGCTCAGTTTTATGATAAGCCGGTGCTTGGTGTGAATATGGGCAAACTGGGTTTTCTTGCGGAAGCAAGTCTTGATCAGCTGGATACCTTCATCGATGATCTTAAAAATAACAGGATAAAAGTAGATGAAAGAATGATTATATGCGGTGAGTGTAAGGGGCATAAGGTTGAGAAACTATATGCAATAAATGATATTGTAATAGAAAAGGGGGGCTGGCCCAAGATGATAGAACTGACTGTATATGTCAATGACGAGTATGTAACTACCTTCGGTGCAGATGGGGTTATTGTTGCCACACCCACCGGTTCGACGGGATATTCGATTTCTGTGGGCGGTCCTATTGTAAGTCCTCTGGCTGATGTCATTACGCTCAGTCCTATTTCTGCTCACAGTCTTTCTATCAGGCCGCTGGTCCTGCCCAGCGATCAGGAAATTGTAATTAAGGCAACTTCTTTCCATAAAGAAATCCTCGTTAATTGTGACGGGCAGAGAGTATTTGCACTACCTCCTCCTTTTGAAATTAAATTAACGAAGAGTGACCGAGCACTAAAACTTGCTCATACCTCAGTCACAAGTTATTTCCAGACCTTAAGAAATAAGCTTCTGTGGGGAATCGATATACGAAATTCTAATTTTAAAAAGTAGGCTTAATGTATGCGTCTTCTTCTATTTGTTCTTCTGCTTTTTTCTTCAGTTACATTTATAACAGCGCAGGACAGCGCCAGGGTGGTTCAGGACGAAGAAACCGGCAAACCGATGCTGATAGGACCCTGTGCCAGGGAGGCTTTTTCTGATACCAGCTTTTCCTGGTGGTTTAATACCGAGTATGAGCAATATAATCCTGATTCAGTTACGGTTAAAGAAATAGAATACAACTATGACGATGTAAAAACAACGATCGTAATGGGTACCTGGTGCAGCGACAGCCAGGAGCAGGTTCCCCGTTTTTTTAAAGTGATGGATGAGGCAGGCTATCCCGCAGATGATGTTTCTATTATATGTGTTGACCGAGAGAGAAAAGATTACTCAGGAATGGTGGATAGCCTTAACATAGAGCTGGTTCCCACATTCATTTTCTACAAAGACGGAAATGAACTTGGAAGAATTATAGAAACGCCAAAGCAGACTATGGAAGAGGATATCTTTGAGATTCTGACAGAGGGCAGGTAGATTAAAGTTTAAGGGGTTTTGCCAATCATTATTCCAGAATGAGACACTGACATTTTGTCACACCGTTGAGTAATTCAACAGCCGAAAACAGCGTTTATTCGCAGGTTTTAAAATCCTACTAAAGGCGGATAAAAGGCGGACAACAGGCAGTATTAAACCGGATTACAACAAGTATGACAATATGTCACACTTGTTGAATTTTTCATCATACGATGTCGGGGGGATCCGGTAGAAAATTTTTACAGAAAATAGACCTCCTTGAAGTTACCACACTAAGTAATTCGATTTTTTATACTTCAACTTCTTCAAGAACAGGGAGCTCAATTTTAGTAAAGTCTATCTCTTTAACTTTGTTCCTTGTAGTCCTTCCTGTATTCTTTCTGACCATTGCAGGCAGTTTTCTGCTAACGGTTTTCTTGGGCGGATTATTCTTATCCTTATAATTTTTATATAAATACACCTTATTCTTATAATTTCTAAGAATTATCTTGTCCTCATCATGGTGAAGTACATAACCGGGCAGCAGGGGTATCTTTCCTCCTCCGCCGGGAGCATCGATAACAAAGTGGGGAATTGCAAGTCCGCTTGTATGACCTCTGAGATTTTCAATTATATTTATTCCGGTTTCGATTGAAGTCCTGAAATGATTAGCACCCTTAGTTTCATCAGCCATATACATATAATAAGGCCTGACTCTTATTTTAAGAAGTTTCTGCATCAGTTCTTTTACAACAGCCGGATCATCATTCACACCTTTCATTAAAACCATCTGGTTGCCCACAGGTATGCCGGCATCCGCCAGCATTCCACAGGCTTTGGTACTCTCAGGAGTAATTTCCCATGGGTGATTGAAATGAGTATTAAGGTATATGGGATGATATTTTTTAAGCATATCACAGAGCTCCGGCGTTATTCTCTGGGGAAGAACGCAGGGCATCTTTGAACCCAGTCTTATTATTTCTATATGAGGAATTTCTCTCAGCCTGATAAGAATTTTTTCAAGCATAATATCGGTAAGCATCAAGGGATCGCCGCCCGAAAGAATTACATCCCGTATTTCTGTATGCTGTTCGAGATAATTAAAGGCGCTTTCCAGACCTTTCATCGAGATCTTTTCATAGTCGCCTACTTTTCTTTTCCTTGTACAAAAACGGCAATACAGACCGCACTGACTTGTAACAAGAAAAAGAGCTCTGTCGGGATAGCGGTGAGTGATGTTTGGAACAGGGCTCATAGCATCCTCCATTAAAGGATCTTCATCGGCATCGAAGTCCTCCAGTTCAGCTTTATCCGGTACACACTGCTGCCAGATAGGATCTCCGGGATACCTTATGAGGCTTAAGTAGTACGGATTTATTCTGGCCTGGAAAAATTCGTCAAGATCTTCCGCAACTTTCCTGTCAATGCCGAATTTTTCTACAAGCTGATCGACAGTATGAACACTGTCTCTAATCATACGCTGCCACAGTTCCATGACTAACCCTCGGTTTGTTTATGGTTGACTAAAAAATTTTCCGAAAACAATAAGGTTGTCTCCGATAGAATAAAAATCATTTATCTCAGCTACAATTGAATAATTATTTCTGAGATAAAAATTTCTAGTCCGCGTATAAGTATCCTTGGAAGATGTTTCAGCCAGCAGCCATCTTCCCTTACGCTGTCTAACAAACTCTTCTGCATGTTCCAGCAGTTTTTTACCGATTCCCTTTTCTGTGGCATCGGGATCGGCAACTATCCAGTACATATCAAACACACCATCTGTTAAAGGGCGTCTGCCGGTACAATGATATCCAAAAACCCTGCCATCTTTTTCATAAACATAAATATTATAATCATCCTGATTCGGGTTTTGTTCGGCAATATTCACCAGTTCCATCGCCACATCAACTTCCTGCTGATTAAAGTTTGATATTCTGTTCAAAATATCTTCCAGCTTTTTCGAATCACCCTGCTTTAACTTGCGTATCACTTTTTTTCCTTGATAAAGCTAACTGAGAAATACGAAATAAAAGCTCAGGGTAATCAATCCCTGCCGCTTTTGCAGCACGTGCAAATCCGGAATCCGTAGAAATATCAGGATTAGGATTCACTTCAATTACAAATGGTTTATTGTTCTTATCCAGCCTTAAATCAATACGTGCATAATCCCGACAGTTCATCGAATCGAAAGCTGCCAATGCAATTTCTTCGACCTTTTTCAGCAATCGTTTATTCAACCTGGCCGGACATTCAGGATTTGTATATTTAAAGTACAAGCTGTCCTGCATCCACTTCCCGTCATAAGTAACAATTTTTGGTAGTGAACCAGGTAATCCTTTAAAAATAATTTCAGATACCGGAAGTACCGTTCTTCCGAGTACAGCAACATTAAGCTCCCTGCCATCAATGTATTCTTCAATAAGCAAATCCTGCCTATAGGTTTTCTGAAGAAAACGCAGGTGTTTATTCAACGACCTGAAGTCTTTTACCACAGAAAATTCCGAAATACCTATGCTTGCATCCTCATTTAATAATTTAAGGATGAGGGGATAAGTAAGTTTTATTTCTTTTGCAGTAACTTTTTCCGATTTTTTAACTGTAACAGAAGCCGGGGTGCTGATCCCGAATGACCTGAGAATGTTTTTTGTACGTGATTTATTGAGGCAGTTTCCCAGGCAGGAAGGTAAGTTCCCGGTATACTGATACCCGAGAAGTTCAAATAGACCCGCCATACAGTACTCATATGAAGAAATCCCTTCAACAGATTCAACAAAGTTGAATATAGCATCGGGCTTATAGGATGTTATCAATTTGATAGTTTTCTGAACATCCCGTTCAATTGCAAGAGCACGAACGTTAGAATAATATTTTTTTAAGCTTTGTCTTATCCTGGAAATTTCTTTTTTGAAGCCTTTTTCGGAAAGATCGTTCAGGGGGTTTTTATCCCCGACCGGTTTTCCGTTATAAACGGAAAAGATACTAACGGGGGCGTTATAGCAAATTAAAATTTTAGTATCAGATATCATACTAAGTTATATCTTTTAGCAGCAGAAAAAAGAACTTTATTTATCATATCATTATAATTTATCCCTGCGGTACGCGCCGCCTTGGGATAACATGAGTTTTCCTGAGGATCAGGTAAAATACCCGGAAGAGGATTCACTTCAATAATATTCGGTATACCCCGATCATCAAGTCTTAAGTCTATCCTGCTCCAGTCTCTGCAGCGAAGGATGTTATACGTTCTTAATACATTTTCCTTTATTGCCTTCTCAAGTTCAGGAGATATTTTGGCGGGGCAATGAAAGACATCGAGAGGATTTTCCTTCGTATCAAGAATCCATTTCGCTTCATAAGAATAAATCGGGATAAAATCATCGGGGAAATCTTTGTAGTTTAGTTCAACAATTGGAAGAACCTCTGCTTCAGGACCATTTCCCAGTACTGCGGCTGTGAATTCTCTTCCCGGTAAGAATTCTTCAATTAAAGCTGACTGCCTGTACTCTGAAGTTATTCTTTCAACTTCCCTTGTAAGATCTTTTTTACTTTCTACAAAGGAAGTTGAAAAAATTCCTTTACCCGAACCTTCAGATACAGGTTTTACTATTAATGGATACTTCAAATCAAGGTTATTGATTCCGGCGGGAGTATCTGCTATTACAAACCTTGCATTTGGAACTTTGTAATATGATAAAATTTCTTTGCTGCGTGCCTTATCCAGACATGTTGCCAGGGTAAGAGGATCAGATCCGGTATATGGTATTCCAAGCATATCAAGTATAGCAGGGATCTGGGCTTCACGACTGACACCATTGAAACCTTCAGCAATATTAAATACAATATCAGGTTTCGTCTCTGTGAATCTGAGATAAGCGTTCTGGTCCGCTTCGATCATTTTCACATTGTGAAAACATTCTATAGCACCTTTAACTGCATTTATAGTATCCCATGTATCCCATTCCGCAAAAGTATCTACAGACTTTTTCTGTAATTCTTTTGGATTGTTTGAATTTGGGGATACTATTTCTTGGAAAGATTCACTTTCTGGTTTGACGTTAAAGGTTAATGCAACGTTCAACTTCACATCAAAGTGAGAAGAAGATAAAATATTTTCTCCTTATGAAAAATTTTTCTAGCAAATATAATTATTAATAACTTGAAGTCAACAAGTTTTATCTATCATCAAAAATATTTTTGATCTGAAAAACTTTTAAAGAACACAAAATAATTTTTTTAGCTCGAACAAATTTCAAACAAAATAAATTATTAATCAACTTTTTTATTTTTCTTTATCCACCTAAAAATATTTTCAGGCAATCTTTATGTACTCAAGCTGATCGGAATAATTTGATGAGAGAACTTTTTTGATAAGTTTATTATGTTCCTTAGCGAAGTGAGGATCTTCTCCAATGATCGTGAACGCAGTTTCTTTTGCAGATAGAAGAAGGTCTGTGTCTTCAATCAGGTTGATATACCTGAACTCGGGGAATCCGCTCTGTCTTGTTCCGAAAATGTCACCGGGTCCCCTGAGTTTCATATCAACCTCAGCAACTTTAAACCCGTCGAGGTATTCTACCATTGTCTTTAAACGAATTCCCGACTTATATTTTTCCAGCTGTGAAGCAGACATATATTCATGATCTGCCGGCAAATGTTCCGCAGAGGCCGCATATTTATCCTTTGTCACAAGTATACAGTAAGCCTGCTTCGCTCCCCTGCCTACGCGCCCCCTCAGCTGGTGGAGCTGTGATAATCCGAACCTTTCAGCATCGTTAATTAAAATTATATTGGCATCGGGAATGTCAATTCCTACCTCAATGACAGTAGTTGCGATCAATACATCATACTTTTTATGCAGAAATTCCATCATTACGGCTTCTTTTTCTCTCCAGGATAAGCGACCATGGATAAGGCCGACATTGAGTTCTTTCAGGTAACTCGATTGCAATTCATTGTAGTGAGTTTCGGCTGCTTTTAATTCCAGTTTTTCAGATTCTTCAACCAGGGGATAAACAATGAACGACTGATACCCCTCTTTTTTATTTTTATCAACTATAAATTTATAGATATCCGTCAGCTTATTTTCACCGCGTAAAATTGTTTTTATGGGTCTGCGGTTCCCTGGCATTTCATTAATAACTGAAACATCCAGATCTCCGTATAAAGTCATCGAAAGCGTTCGCGGAATTGGAGTTGCGCTCATCACAATTACATCAGGAGTAATTCCCTTACTCAGCAGTTTTCCTCTCTGAGCAACGCCGAAGCGATGTTGTTCGTCAACGACAACCAAACCAGGATTTCTGAATTGAACTTCCTCTTCGAATAAGGCATGAGTTCCTATTATTATATCTGCTTCTTTAAGTATTTCCGACCGGAGCCTTTTTTCTTTAACTGATTTTCTCTGACCCCCGAGCAGCAGCGTTACTTTTACATTTCTTTGTGTATGCTTCTCAGACAATCTTTTCATCATACGTGATATATTCTTGGCATGCTGGTCTGCAAGTATCTCGGTGGGAGCCATCAGGATTGCCTGGAATCCGTTATCTACTGCTATGAGCATAGAAATTAAGGCAACGATGGTCTTTCCGCTTCCCACATCTCCCTGCAGAAGTCTGTTCATCGGAAATGAAGATTCCATATCCGATTTTATTTCACCCAGAACTTTGAGCTGTGATTTTGTCAGATTAAAGGGAAGTGTAGAGAGAAAGTCTTTCACCAGATGAGTTTTTACAGCAAATGAATGTCCCTTCTGTTTTGTCCTGTAATTGTGTTTCCTCAGGGCGATAAGTATCTGGAGATAGAAGAGCTCTTCATATTTAAACCGATTGAGCGCAGAACTTAATTTTTCTTTTGATTCAGGGAAGTGATAATTCTTTACCGAATCTACTATGTTCATCAGCTTTTCTTTCCCGATGATATAATCCGGTAAAGTTTCCTGCAGGTAATCAGCATATTGCCCGACTGCTGTTACAATGATCTTTCTCAGACTAAAATCCCCGATTGCGGTCGCTTTAAGTTCCTTAGGTATTCTGTAGAAAGGAATAATTTTTCCTGTGTTCAGATTTTTAGACTCATCTTCACTCAGTCTGTCATAATCAGGATGAGCAAACTGGAGGTTGCCGTATTTGGTTAACGTGGGTTTGCCTGAAACAGCAAAATAGTCACCCTGGTTAAAGACGTCATAAAAATATTGCCCGCCCTGGAACCAGATACACTCAAAGAATCCGGTTGCATCTCTGAACTGGATCTTAAGTATCTCCCTCCTGTTAAACCTTCTCTTTTCCTTATCCTCTACCCTCGCAATCACTGTCAACTCTCCGTCATATCCATTAAGTATATAACCGTAAGCTTTAGCAGCCGTTAGGGTTGTTGTTCTGTCGAGGTGCCTGGAAGGAAAATAAAACAGCAGCTTCCTGATGGAATTAATACCAATCTTCTTAAATGCTTCTGCACGACGCGGACCCACTGACTTAATGTATTGTACAGATTGATCCAGTATTCGTTCTTTTTCTGAATTCATATCGATTAAAATAAATAAATCAGATTAATCATTCACTCTGCCATAATTTTTATATTTGCAATATCTTAAACAAAAAAGAAAACCATGAATTGGAACAAACTACTCTCCAACAAATTACTTGGAGATGCAGCATCATCTGAAATAAAATTAACCGACGGACGGAGCCAGTTTCAGAGGGATTTCGACAGAATTGTTTTTAGTTCGGCCTTCAGGCGGCTCCAGGATAAAACACAGGTATTTCCCCTCCCTGAAAATGACTTTGTACATACACGCCTGACACACAGCCTGGAGGTGTCGTGTGTTGGAAGATCTCTGGGCACTCTTGCAGGAGAGAAGATATTAAAACGAAACAGAGATCTTGCTAAGAAATATTCATCTGTTCATTTCGGGGAAATTGTTGCGGCTGCATGCCTTGCTCATGATATTGGTAACCCCCCATTCGGACATTCAGGAGAGGATTCGATAGCTGAATATTTCAGGAACGGGAACGGAAGAGAATTTGAAGGAGAAATAAAAGATCCTAAAAAATGGGCAGACTTCACGAAGTTTGAAGGTAATGCACAGGGTTTCAGGATTATTACAAAGCTTCAGAATCCTAATTCAGGCGGGGGGTTAAAACTTACGTGCGCATCTCTGGCCGCTTTTACCAAGTATCCTAAAGAATCCGCCCTCAGTCAAAAGCAAAAAAAAGGCGGAAGTAAAAGCAAGTTTTATAAAAAGTTCGGGTTCTTTCAGACTGAAAAAGATCTCTTTGCAGAAGTAGCTGAGGAAACCGGGTTGATTAAAAAGGGATTAAAAGGTGACTACTGCTGGAGCAGGCATCCCCTGACTTTCCTCGTAGAAGCGGCAGATGATATATGTTATAGAATTATGGATCTGGAGGACGGTTTCAGGCTTGGTCTTCTGACGTTTGATTATACCGAGGAACTTTTACGTCCTCTGGTTACTTCCAACCTGACATCCTACGAGGGCAGAAGCAAAAATGATAAAATTGGTTACCTCAGGGCAAAAGCAATAAATGACACTGTAACTCAGCTGGCTGATGTTTTTATCGAGAATGAAAACAAAGATCCTTGATGGAAAGCTTGAGCAGGATCTGATTTCCTTAATAGATTCATCGATGTATCTGGAGGAAATTAAAACTATTTCAAAAAAAGAAATCTATTCCTACCGTAGTGTTGTTGAAAGAGAGGCTGCCGGCTATGAGGTGCTTGGCGGACTCCTTGATGCATTTATAACTGCCGTTAATGAAACTTACGCGGGGACACCATCATGGAAAAGCAAAAACCTGATGAAACTACTTCCTGATCAATTTCTTGGTCCGGATAATATGCCGGATAATGATCTTTATACCAGGTTATTAAAAATTACTGACTTTGTTTCGGGAATGACGGATTCTTATGCGATTTCTCTTTTTAGAAAAATTAAAGGGATCTCGCTCCCGGGCAGCAGAACGTAATAGATATTTCAGTTCCGCATCCAGGCTTAACAAACTGAGGGAATACCCTTTTTCCCGTTTTTTTGTTGCTTAGATATCTTCAATCGAATCAACTCCCGTGGGCGGCGGAAGATAAAACCGAACTGGTCTGACAGTATGATCATCCATTGTTACTGCCCTAACCTTCTTCCTGATAATCACACTATGCTCGATATGAACAAAATCCTCCACTATCGATCCAAAGATATAGCTTGTCCCTTTAATCAAAACATTTTTTCCTATCCTGAGTGGAAATTCATCGCTGCCGGTCATATTAACGCTGGATTCAATCCGGGAACCATCATCGATAACAATATTTCCCTTAATTATATCTCCCCACAAAATTTGAACGTTGTTTCCGATTTTAAGTGTTTGTCCCTGAAAACACGAGAGATGGACATTCTGGAAAACAGTAACATTCTGTTCGAACTGCACATTTCCGTTTATATAACAATCATTTTTTAACGATATATTATAGTTAAGCTTAACGCCTCTTCCTATGTACGCTCCTTTTCCAATGTTAATATCGAGAGGAGTACCTAATTTATCCATTTCGAGTATGTCGTTCACGACTGTGTCATGAATAAAAAAATCATCGGGATCAGTTATCTCAATTATGTCCTTTAATTTCTCATAAACCTGTGAGCGGGCAATCGCATCCATCTCTTTCAAAACAGATTTATTATTAAATCCCATCACAACATATTTTTTTTCGGGGCTGCTGGCTGATACGGTGAGTCCCTCACTGTTGAAGAGAGAGATCAAATCAGTAATATAAATTTCATTTTGAGCATTATCACTTGAGAGGTTACCGATCAGGTTGCTCAGGTGTTTATATCTGAAGGCATAGACACCTGAATTAAATTCATTGTTTTCAATTAATTCATTTTTAGTAAATGAATATTCCCTTTTGTTGTAAGTTAAAGTATGGAGTTTATTTTCATCAAGAGCCAGAATGTCTTTGTACTCCATTATCCGGATCACCTTACCTTCATCCTTACCTGAAGACCTGCCGCTGCTGTCTTTATCTTTAACGCGAACTATCCTTCCGTAAGAATTTTTTAATGGATCACCCTCATATTCTCCAGTCAGAACCATCATATCTGTTTCTGAATCCAGGAAGTTTTTTCGAAAAGTCTGAAGTGTTTCTTCGTCAATCAAGCCCATATCTCCTGGAAACACATAAACAATTCCGTCAAATGATTTCTCAACTATCTTTTCCAGAGCAACCTGTACGGCATGTCCTGTCCCTTTCTGTTGTTCCTGGTAGGCAAAAACAGTGTTCTCTCTCCTCCCTATTACATTCATTACATCAACAGCCTTAATGCCTACAACTATAATTACATTTATATTTTTAATACCATCTATGCAGGCATCATAAACGCGTTCAACTGTAGGAGCTTCCCATATCTTGTGAAGCATTTTGGAAGTATGTGATTTTATTCTTTTTCCATGTCCGGCTGCAAGAATTATTGCAACTTCTTTATAATTAGAATTTAATTCTGATGATAATTCATTAATGGTATTTTGAATATCAGTATTCAGCTTATTTTCCATTTAATCCTCTCTATTTCTGAATTATGCAAACTTAGCTATTACTGTGATTATAACGTTTAAATATAGCCACATTAAGCCCGAACGTGAACCAGAGCAGCGTGATAATTTCATGATCAAAGAAATTCATTTCGGTAAGTCCGGCAATAACTATCGTACTCAATGCAGCAATGGTACCAAGAGCATAAGAAGAAGCAAATGGCACACCTTTCATTTTTCTGTAAATATCAAAGTCTATTTTGAAAAGGCGGTAAAGCAGGTAGCAGAATGCAAGGAAACCGAATAGTCCCAACGTTACCAGGATATGAACAAAGTTATTATGCATATGCCCCTGAATTTCTTTTTGATATGGAGATTTATATTGCTTGTACAGAAATGCCAGGTCAATATCCCCCACACCAAATACCGGATGATCAAGGAATATCTTCCACCCCGCCTCCCATAGGGACAATCGGACATAATTAGACGGCAGATAAGGATCCCAGATGCTCAGTATTCTACTCCTGTGAACGAAGGATGCAAGCAGAGAGTCATTCTGCAAAGCAAGAGAAGTCGGCACAAATCCGGGATTACCAAGCAGATTCGCTGTCGGCACAGGTTCAACATTAATTTCATAAATACGCCCTCTTCTATCAGCAGCAAGTAAATTATTATGGGTTACTTTCCACAAATAAATAGTTTCAGGCCCCTTCAAATTTACGTCGAAATGAACCGAGTCTTTTCCGATGTTGTAAATTTTCATCCCTTCATCATTAGAACAGATGAATTTATGCTCAAAATAAAAGACTGAAGAAAAATCACCGGGTCGGAATGTATAGAGTTTACTGTGGGGAATACCGTTGAATGCATCAAATACCTGCACGCCGCTGTCGGGTGAGAACATAACAAATAGTCCTGAATCCGCAAAAATTTTATTGAATTTATTAAATCCTTTGTTTCTGTATATTTCCTCCAGCTGGCCAGGATTCTTAAATACCGTAAGTCCGCTGTCTTGGTCAATGGTATACAGGTAGTTGCCGTATATCGTATGATCAATTGTAAAGCCGGGAGGAAGACACTCTGCCTTCTGTTTTAATCCTATACTATCCATTTGATAGCTAATAAATCGTGTATCGATGAAATAACCAAGCATATAGTTCTTCCATTGCTCAAGATTTACAATGGGTGCCGGAGTTTCAAGATTCTGTAATACCTTTGAACCTTTGTATTTCACGAGTCCCTTATCATAATCAGAGACATAAAACTCCCCGTCAAGTGAAGTTATATCAAATGCTCTTCCCTCTGTATTAAAGCTGACTAATTCCTTTAAACTCTCCTGTTGAATCCTGAAGATTTTAATGATGCTCTCATTTTTTTGAACTGCGAGAAGGAGAAAAGCCAGCATTACAAGCGGGATGAGATATTTCCATTCCTTTTTCAGCAGAATAATAAGAAAGAATCCAAATCCTGTCCCGAGCCACCCGGTTCTTTTATATGTAGCTGCAAGTGCGACCAATGCGATGAAGAGAGCGCCTGCAATCAGAAGCTTATTCCACAGACTGCCTTTTTCATTTATCAAAAAGGCAAACAGGAAGACCGATGTTATACTGAGTATCTCACTTGAGGTTATGGGGTACTGAAACAGAGAAGGGCCCGATTGGGTAATATTATAGAGATTAGCTATAAAATATTGATATGAAAATACAATATATACAAGCGCCGTAAGAACGGCCGCAGCTATATATGTGTTAAAATATAATTTTGCTCTTTTAAGATCCGGAACGGCGGCGATTGTTACATAAATAAGCGGCATTAATAAAATTCTGCGTAAGCTAAACAGTAATGCCTGAGAGTGATTAAGTGAAAAAATGAGAGAAAGAATCTCAGCCGCAATAAACCAGAGCAATGCCGGTTCAATCTCCGTTCTCTCAAAAGGATTTGATCTTGTTATAAAATATTTTGCAATCAGGGTAAGAAGAGCACCGTAGTAGCCTATCTGGTTCAGGAATATTGAGTTTGTTATAGTAGCTAGAAAAAGGACCATGCAAAAAAGAATGACCCGGTCAATTATAAGCAGGTTTCTTTTCTCAGGCATAGTTAATCCCTGAACTGCATTTCATAAAGTTTCCTGTATAATCCTTTTTCATCCGCCAGAAGTTCATTGTGTTTTCCCTGCTGTATAATTTCACCGTAGTCGATAACGATAATCTTTGTAGCATGTCGTATCGTACTCAAACGGTGAGCAATAACAAATGTAGTACGGTTCTGCATCATCCGTTCTATTGCTTCCTGAACCAGAAGCTCGGATTCATTATCAAGTGCAGAGGTTGCTTCGTCAAAAATCATAATTTCAGGATTCTTAACAAGGGCTCTTGCAATAGAAATTCTCTGCCTTTGGCCTCCCGACAACTTTGTACCTCTTTCTCCAATAATTGTATCATATCCACGGGGCAGTTCCATTATAAAATTATGGGCATTCGCTGTTTTAGCTGCTTCAATTATCTTCTCCATAGGATAATCATCCATGCCGTAGGCGATATTGTTTCTGATAGTTTCATTGAAGAGGTATGTCTCCTGTGTAACTATTCCCATCAGGCTTCTTAAGTCTTCAATCTTAACGTCCCGGATATCGATACCATCTATGCATATCCTGCCTGAATCAGGGTCGTGAAACCGGGGGAGAAGATCAACGAGAGTTGATTTGCCGCCTCCGCTGGGTCCAACGAGCGCAATAACCTGACCTCTTTCAGCAGTAAACGAAATATTTTTCAGTACGGGTTCAGCGCTGTCCTCATAGCTGAAGAAAACACTGTCAAGTTCGATCTTATCCTGGAATTTTGATATTTCAGCTGCTCCGGGTCTATTTCGGATCGATGGTTTTGTGTCCAGAATTTCAAAGATCCTATCACCGGCAGCACTGGCCTCCTGGATCCTGTTGTTTACACTGGTAAGTTCTTTTATCGGCGGCATCATCTGAAAAATTGCAAAAAGGAAACCTAGGAATTCGCTTGCTTTAAGAGATTCCTGCTGCAGCACCATTACACCGCCGTAATAAATGATGAATACTCCAACCAATACGCTCAGAAACTCCGTTACCGGTGAAGCAATATTTCTTATCCTAACAATCTTCAGCATCATTCTGAAAAAGCTGTGAGTTTCTTTTGTAAACTTCCGGTTTTCATATTTCTCCATTCCGAAGGCTTTCACAATCTTTACTGCGGATATAGTCTCCTGAAGAATGCTTGTTATATCGGCAATTTTAGCCTGAACAACCGTACTCTGTTTCCTTAAGTTCAATCCTATCCAGCCAATTATAAGCATCGAGAACGGAAGTACTATAAAAGCCATTAAAGTCAGCTGCCAGCTAATACTCAGTGCTATTCCAAGAAATACAATAATAGTTAATGGTTCCTTAATAAGGTTTGAAAACGCAGCTGTAATACTCGCCTGTACAATAACCACATCATTGGTAAACCGTGATATTAAATTCCCCACCCTTTCCTTTTTGAAATAGCTCATGGGAAGCTGATGAAGATGGGAATAAGCTTCATCTCTTAAATCTTTCATTGCCCCATATTCGACATGGGCCATGAAATAAGCCTGAGTATATCCTGTAATGTTCTTGAGTAAAAAGGTAAGTAAAACAAGAAAACAGATCCTCATCAATGCTTCGATCTTGGTTCCGGACAGTACAAAGTCATTGAAAGCTTTTGTTACCTCCTCCTTGGCATTCTGAACCCATTCAGGAAGAATGCTTACAGAAGGAGTTCCGGGTTGAACCTCCTGGACCTGCTCGGTCCTTGTTGATTCCTGGAATAGGGTATCCAGCAGCGGTATTGTGAGATAGACTGAAAGACCGTTAAATACAGCAAATAAGAAAGTAAATAAAATTGAGGCAATAAGCTGTCTCCAGTAGGGCCTCACATAACTAACAATTCGTAAATAAGTGCTCATTTATACAAAGTTTATTATAGGTAATTAAGCTCCGAATCGCGGAATTTCAGGAATACCTCTAAGCCCGCATCCGCCTTTAATGCTGATATGTTTAATAACCTTATCTTCTTTGAAGTTATAAATATAAATTGAGGAGTTCCTCTCGAATCCATCATCAAATATTAAAAAATCACCAATAGTAAAAAAGTTCTTAAATCCTCCGCCAGTCCATTTTTTTACAACTTTTCGCTGATCTATTGAGTATACATACAACGATGAGGTATTAGGCTTACCGGAAAAAATGCTTGTGTTTGCCGGAGTAATATCAAGAGTTGAAACGAAAATCATTTCTCTGTCATCACTCCAGGTAATTTCATTGATTGGTTTGTTTATGGTCATCATTAGATCAGTCTTTTTTGTGCTTTCCTGAATAAGAAAAACTGAATCCGGCTTATTTTCCTTAAACGAGATTTCGTATTTGCCTGAAGGGGATAGGGTATCGGGTCTGGTTTGGGGCAGCCTCGGATAACCATCCGATGTAATATCGTAAACCTTGTTCTCTTCCTGCAGGATTCTCCCGAAAATATTGAAGATTAGTGTCTTCTGATCAATATATGTTGATACTTTTTTGTCCCATGAGTTCAGGATTATTCTGAAAACAGTCTCAGATTCCCACCTTGAGAATATTTGTATCCCGCTGCCAATATCTCTGACAAATTCAGGCTTTGAACTTGAATCCGGAATAACATACAGCCTGGCATTTTTTACAAAAGGAAAAATCCCTTGCTTGCCCTGGCGTGAGGCGGTGAGAAAGAAGGCAGAGTTATGATCGGGTGAATAGGAAAGATCAACTATTTCTTCACTGTCTCCTTTCCAGAACAAAGAGAAAGAGTTCTTACTGACATTGTACTTATAAAGAGCAGGTTTTCTGGCTGACATTCCGGTAAAAATAAATGAATGAAAGTCGCGCTTAACCTTTTTTACCGGTGTTTCCCTGCCGCTTTTTTCGCAGGAAACAAGTAAGAATGACAATATTATTAAAACAAATGCTTTCTTCATCTAAGTCCAGCGCTTTTTAGAAACAATCCAAGGATAAAGTTAACCAAATCCATAAAATAACCCCATAGTGGGGAATAAATGAAAATAAGCAGTATTATTGAACCGTAGAGTCCCAGGCTAAGCAATTTAGCTGTAATTTTATTTGGAAATATATCGAAAAGGATATGAGATCCATCCAGCGGAGGAATCGGCAGCAGGTTAAAGGCGAATAAAAATATATTAAAGAACACACCGTACCAGAAAAGATTAATGACATAATGAGAAGCAGAACTGTGATACACTACAAAAAAGATAAGAAAAAACACAACAGCAAGCAGGAAATTTGAAGCAGGACCCGCGAAAGAGACGAGGGCATCATCCCGTAAATGATTTTTAAATTTTCTCCTGTCAATAGGAACTGGTTTAGCCCAGCCGATCAGTGCAAATCCTGAAGCAAAAGAAGCCAGGGGCATGACCAGTGTGCCGATCAGATCTGCATGTTTAAAAGGATTAAGAGTCAATCTTCCCTGTTTCTGAGCGGTATCATCCCCCATTTTTTTTGCAATTACCGCATGCGCAAACTCGTGAACTGTAATCGAGAGCAGGAACATGGGGAGAAAAGTTAAAAAAGAAATAATTTTATCACTAACCTCAATACCTGACAAACTAACCTCGCGGATGAAAATCTCTGTGAACCTGTTTAATAAAATCTCTGTCGATGTGAGTATAAATCTGCGTAGTTGAGATATCAGAATGACCTAACATCTCCTGGACCGCCCGGAGATCGGCGCCTCCTTCAAGCAGATGTGTTGCAAAAGAATGTCGAAATGTATGGGGATGAACTTCTTTGTCTATTTTGGCTTCCTTCACATACCGGTCGACTATTTTCCATACACCCATCCTGGATAGTTTTGCTCCCCTGATATTAAGAAAAAGATAATTTTCACTTTTGCCTTTTTTCTCCAATAATGGTCTGCTCTTTTTTAAGTATTCGTTTATCCAGTTAACAGCACTGCTGCCTATGGGAACCAGTCTTTCTTTTGATCCTTTCCCGAAAACCCGAATAACTTCCTCCCTGAAATAGAGTCCGGATATTTTCAAATTTATCAATTCACTGACCCGCAGCCCGCAGGCATAGAATAATTCAAGCAATGCTTTGTCTCTCAACCCGAGTTTATTTGTAATATCCGGCTGCGTGAGAATTGTATCAATCTCGTTTACTGTAAGAACTGAAGGAAGCTTTTTTGATAATTTTGGGGCTGGTATCTTTTCAACAGGATTTTCAGTTATATAATTGCTTTGAAATAAATAAAGGAAAAAGCCTTTCAGAGAAGAATGATAACGTGAGGCGGATGTATTCGATAATCCTGCTTCCCGGAGAAATTTAAAGAAATCAGATAGGTATTCGTATTTTATCTGCTGAGGATCTTTTATGTTATAATTTTCAAGAAACTGAAAGAGGTTGGTTATATCGCTCCTGTACGATTCAATGGTGTTTTGCGCCAGGTTCTTTTCTAATTTCAGTACGGCAAGGTATTCATCCAGAAAAACTTTCATCTCTCTTCATTCTTTTCCGGCTCCCCTTTTTCCATTTCCTCCTGTTTCGGATATCTTATCCTGCGGTGGTGCTGTCCAAGCAAAATACTAATAAAAGCTTCCTTGATTTTATCAATATCGCTGAAGGTGATTGGTGAATTATCCAGCTGGCCGTCATCAATCCTTCCTTTGATGATTTTTTCTATTACATTCTCAACCTTGGTAGGATCGGGATTTTCGATGGATCTGACTGCTGACTCACTGCCGTCGGCAAGCATAATTATCGCCGTCTCTTTTGTATTCGGCTTTGGTCCCGGGTACCGGTAATCATCAATATTAACTTTCTCCTCACCATAAAGCTTTTTTGCTTTCTCAAAGAAAAATGAGATCACCATAGTACCGTGGTGCATTGGTATAAAATCTACTACCTCCTGCGGAACATTATATTCACGCGCCAGTTCTATTCCTTCCTTCACATGCCTGCTGATAAGTTCAACGCTTTCCTCGGGAGTGAGGTTTTCATGCACATTCTGATTATTGAGCTGGTTCTCAACAAAATTCTGGGGAGTAATAATCTTTCCAACATCGTGGTAATATGCTCCTACCCGGGCCAGCAGAGGGTTAGCCCCTATTTTCTCCGCAGCTGTCTCAGCCAGCGTTCCCATAGTCATGGAATGGTTGAATGTCCCGGGCGCCTTCCGGGCCAGCTCTTTCAGTAGTGGTCTGTCAAAATTTGAAAGTTCAAGCAGTGTCAGATCTGTGGTTATCCTGAAGAACTTTTCGAAAAAGATAAGCAGTCCGTATGTAAGAACAGGGCTGATTAAAGCATTAGTTGATGCAAAAGCTGTCTCTATCATCAACGACTCGAATGAGGCAAATCTCTCCAACCCGAAAGCAAAAACGGCAACCAGGTAGCCAAGCAGTATAAAAAGGAACGATCTGAAAATCTGCGACCGGTTTTTTATATCCCTGACGGTATAAACGGCAAGAGCGCCCGCAAAAATATTCATAGCTGTAAAAGTATAATCATTGCCTCTCAGGGCACCTGCTATCAGCGAAATAATAACAGTAGTATAAAATCCTACCCTTGAGTCGAAAATTATAGTCAGCAGCATAGTAGCTGCCGGTATGAAGATCAGGAACTGGAGAGGCACATTTACACTGATCTGGTTTATCAGGAATGTTACGAAACAGACGAAAATAAGTACGATCGTTATAAGTATAAGTTTCTGGTTGTCAAAAAATATCTTTTTTCGGAATAGGAACAGATAGATCGTTAATAATGAAAGAAGAAGGGAAATATGGAAGAACTTGCCGGCAAATTGCAGCCAGTAACCGCTTTCTCCGATTTTTTCTCCCTTGGCAGCCCTGTATGAATCTATTTTAAGCTTTGCCTCCTTGGTTACTCTGTCGTGCTTTGCTATTATTCTTTCATTCTCGTTAACTATCCCAACGTATCTTGACACATTATTTTTAGCCTGCTCTATCTCTTCCTGGGTGGCCTGCTGATTGTAAATGATATTAGGATTAATAAAATGCACTGCATATTCTTCTAATGCGCTTTTAATATCGCCCGAAAGCTTCATTTGTTCGATACCGTTCTTAACTATCTTTTCAGCCGCCTGTACATCTATAAATTTATCTGAAGCTTCAATCCTGTCGACATTCCCCGTCCTTTCGGCAAGACTATCTTTTCCTGATGGAAACTGATTTATTATTCCGGTCCTGTAGACCTCTGCAAGGATACTGTTGATGCTGTTAAGAACCTCTTTAAGGTTTCTTCGTTGAAGCATGTTCCGTTCCTGACGTCTCAGGTTAAGAAAGGTATTATAGGAGGAGGTGCTGAGAAACGTCGGATTCAGATTCTCCTGCCCGCCTGTCGACAGAGTGCTGTCAATCATCCTTATCAGAAAAGAATCATAACTCTTTACAGTATCAAGTAGTTCATCAATTGTTTCGGGCTGCTTTAAATACACAGGATAAACAGTCTGAGCAGCTTTTTTCAACTCTTCCTGGTATGTTTTCTGGTCTTTTAATATAGGGAAGCTGAACTGAGCAATAAGATCGTCATGAATCCATATTGAACCCACTGTAACCTCTGACTCAATCGATTCCCCCTTGGGAAACATAAAGACAATAAGGATTACAGCACTGAGTCCTATTAAAAACTTCAGCCGTATACTGCCTTTTTTGTGTTCTTCAGTTTTCATTATTTACTGGTTTTTGCCTGTAATATCATTTCCACAAATTCACCCACTCCGCCGTTATTATTATCCTTTGTTGTAATAAAATCAGCCTGTCTTTTTAGTTCAGCTACTGCATTTGAAATAGCCACCTTAAAGCCCCCCACTTTAAAAAGGCTTAAATCATTATACCAGTCGCCTATAACGGCTGCATTTGCTTCCTTAATGTTCAAATCCTTAAGGAGTCTTTTAAAACCCATCCCTTTAGATGTTCCTTTATTCCTTATTTCAAGATAATAAATATTATCGTGTCTTTGGGATCTGAAAAATGACCTATCCAGCCCGAATGTATAGGGAAATCCAAGGCGGTTATATACATATCTCAGGTTATTCTTATAATCTGAGGCAAAAACAACTTCAAGGGTTCTGTCATAATAGTCATCATAAGATCCTGCTTCCTCATATACTGCACCAAATTTATCCATTATCTGCGGTATTACGCTATTTCTTTCTGTATAATAGATGGCATCATCGTGACATAAGGCAATATTGAGCAGATAGGTATCAGCAAGCGTAACCGCCTTTCTAACATACTTTTCCTTCACGAAAGATTCAAACAATATTTCTCCCTCAGGATAACTTTTAATCAGTGCTCCATCCATTGAAATAAGAGGAATATCTATCCCAAGGTCGAATGCCAGCCCGGTAATGGCTGAATGAAGCCTCCCTGTTGCTACAGTGAAATGGACCCCATGTTTGGGTAATTCTGAGATGAGTTTCTGAGATTCTTTATCTACAAATCCATCGTCCGTTAATAAAGTGCCGTCAATATCTGAAACAACAACCTGGATATTTTTCAGTATCTCGCTTCGTTTCATAAAAAGCTGAAAAATAATTGATTATAAAACATTAAAATAAGGATTATTTAATTAATGTTTTCCAACCTGCTGCACTTAAGTTCTTATAAATGATGATTATAGAAATAACCGCGGCAATGATGAAAATTAAGGATTTCAATGTGTCCCCCAGCAGAACACTCCCCGTTCCGAACAAAAATGAATAGACAAGAACCACACCGGCAAACCAATTGACGAACATAGTGCCAAATTCGCTATCACTTATAACATCGGGAAGCTGATTTGAGATTTTTTTCCATAAAATTCCTCCCGGATGAATTTTTCTGTAAAATTCAAATAGTTTTAACTCATCTGTGGGCCTTGTAAGGTAGGTAACAGCAAGCCAGACAATAGTAGTGCAAAGAACCAGGATAAATAGGGTATATGGAAATTCCACACCGGAGATTTTGAGAAACGGAAAAATGATGAAAGGGGTTATCATTGCGGATATTTCCGACCAGGCATTAATTCTCCACCAATACCAGCGCATTATTAGAACCAGTCCCAGTCCTGCCCCGCATTCCATTATAAAAACCCAGGCTCCTGAAATAGTACTTATAAATAATGTTACTACAGCAGATGTTATCATCAGCAAAATCGTAACTATTCTTGAAGCCGTTACATAATGATTCTCTTCCCGGTCCCGGGACAGAAACCGTCTGTAAAAATCATTAATAAGATATGAGGTTCCCCAGTTCAGCTGGGTGGCAATGGTACTCATATAAGCCGCAAAGAATGCAGCTACAAGAAGACCCTTTAATCCTACAGGAAGGAAATCATTCATTGCATAAATGTATCCCATCCCCGTGTCGGAAGCCGCGAGATCAGGGTAAAGGACCAGTGAGCACAACGCAACCAGTATCCATGGCCAGGGGCGAATTCCATAATGAGCAATCTGAAAGAACAGGGTGGCGAATAGAGAGTGTTTCTCATCTTTGGCCGACATCATTCTCTGTGCAACATAACCTCCACCTCCGGGTTCCGCACCCGGGTACCAGGAAGCCCACCATATTATTCCAACATATGCCAGGAAGGAAACTACCGAGAGTGAAAACGCCATTCCTACATCCCCGATGTCAGAAAAAACGGGAAGAAATCTGAAAGTATATTCGGGCAGTTTCTCCTGTAAACCCGTTATTCCGCCTACCTGCGACGAATTAACTACGATGACTGCCAGAATGATACAGCCGGTCATAGCGATTACAAACTGGAAAGCATCAGTAATTACAACTCCCCATAAGCCTGACAAAGCCGAGTATATCGCAACTACCATCATACATCCGAAAACATAAAAGATAACTTCGGATTCAGGAATATTGAACATCCCGGTTAGAATAGAAGCCATTGCTTTGTTAACCCAGCCCATAATGATTATGTTCATGAAAAGTCCAAGGTAGACAGCTCTGAATCCCCTTAAAAATTTTGCCGGTTTTCCGGAATAACGCAGCTCTGCAAACTCAACCTCTGTCATTATTCCCGCCCGCCGCCACAGCCGGGCAAAAAAGAAAACAGTAAGGAGACCGCCGAAAGCAAAGTTCCACCAGACCCAGTTGCCGGCAATCCCGTTTTTTGCAACAAGTTCTGTTACTGCAAGGGGAGTATCGGCAGCAAAGGTTGTTGCTACCATAGATAAGCCGGCTAAATACCAGGGGAGATTTCTGCCCGAAAGGAAAAATTCCTCGGTGTTCTTTCCCGCTCTGCGGGTGTAGTATAGTGCGATACCCAGTGAGAAAACAAAATAAACCAGGATTATTAAGTAGTCTATTAAACTCAAGTTTCCTCCCGGGGTCGTTTATTTCCAAACATGGAGACGATATTCCCTGCTAACAGTGTCACCGCTACTCCTATGATGGTAAACCACGTCCAGGCAACCACTTTAAATGATATCACAAAAATCATAACAATTATTGCAAGTGTAAACCCGGTTAACGCACCGCGCTGGTCTGCTTTTTTGAAAAAGAATCCCAGCAGAAAGGTGCCGAGTAATCCCCCATAAGTAAAAGAGGCAATGCTCAAAGCAAGTTCAACTACTGCTGAAGATGTATTCATAAAAAATATGGCAGAAAGAATAAGCATTGCCGCCCAGAATACGGTAATTATCCTGGAGATGAATAATTCGTTTCCTTTTTTCCCGAATACCGGTTGAAACAGATCCATCATGGTTGAAGAAGAAAGCGAACTCATTGACCCGGCAAGTGTCGACATGGCTGCAGCAAATAGTCCAGCGATTATAATTCCCGCTGCTCCCGGCGGCAGTACATGAATTATAAAACCCGGAAATATCTCATCAGATTTCATATCTAAATTACCATAGTAAGCGTACAACATAACCCCGAGGATAAGGAACAGGGCAAACTGAATTATGATTATTATTCCGCTTCCGATCACGGCTTTCCTGCTTTCCTTCAGTTCCTTCGCAGCGAGAAGTCTTTGCACTATGAGCTGATCAGTTCCATGTGAAGCCATGGAGAGAAATGCACCGCCGAGTATTCCCCCAATAAGAGTATATGGATCTTTAAAGAATTCTGTTACTGAACCTGTGAACCCGAAATTGATAACCTGGAATTTATTCCCTTCTGAGGCAGCATATAAAACGGAATTCCATCCATCCGGAAGAAGATTTAATATAAAGTAGCCTGCAAGAACAGCTCCCGCTATATAAATAAACATCTGGATTACATCCACCCAGATTATCCCCTTTACACCTCCGGTATAGGTATAAATGAGTGACACCAAAGCTATTATTATAATTGCGACCGGGTAGTTGATGCCGAGCAGTAGTTTTAATGGTATTGCCGTTGCGAAAAGTCTTACCCCGTCAGCTGCAGTCCTGGTAAATAAAAAGACTACTGAAGCATAGCTGCGTGTTTTCCCTCCGAACCTTGCTTCAAGATAAGTGTAGGCAGTTTTTAATTCCCCTTTGTAGTATGCAGGAAGGAATACAGAAGCAACAATTATTCTTCCCAGCAGATAGCCGAAGGTCACCTGGAGAAAGTTCAGGTTTGTCATGTAAGCCAAACCGGGAATGGAAATAAAAGTAAGTGTGCTGGTTTCAGCTGCAACGATAGAGAAACACACCGCCCACCAGGGTACTGAAGTTGAGCCGAGGAAATAGTCTTTAACAGATTTTTGTCTGCCCCCTGAAATAATACCGAAAACCGCTATACCGATTAAATAAATCGCAATGATGAAGTAATCGAGCGATCTTCCTTCCAATAAGTTATTCCTTTTTTAACTCATTGAAAGCTTCATCTACAGTTTCGCATACCGGGAGTACACGGTCCAGCTGTGTAATTTTAATAAGTGAGTAAACTTTTTCGGATGGGGCGGCAATTCTCATTGCTCCACCGTTAGTGTTAAGAATTCTGTTTGCCACAAGTATCGCACTGAGTCCCGAACTGTCGCATGTTTCTACTTCGCTCATGTCCAGTATCAGTTTGTTGACCCCCTCAACCTTAAGAAGCATTGTAAATTCACCTTTAACCAGTCCTGATATATTCGTATCTAATCTTTTCTCATTCAGCTTAAATATTGTTATCTCGTCGATCCTCTTGATCTCGAAATTCATATAACTTCCTTAAAACATTTTTAAGCAATTTAATAAATTTTTGTATGAATTCTCAGCGTCAGGACTCTTATTTATAACCTGTATATTATAAAACTTATCAGGATCTCCTTTAACAAAGCCCAGTTTATATGGAGCTCTGACCATGTTCACCACGTAGCTGCAGAACATGTTTTCCTGCCTGTTCAGGTCAATTACCGCCTGGAATCTCATCTGTTCAAGTTTATCGCTTATTTTTTTAGAAGGAAGATTTAAGCGGTTTACATCGTCGACTGAAAATCCTACAGCTTTCTGACGGAACTTGGTGGGAAGCAGGTTTACTTTATAGTCGTGGGTAAATATTGTAACACCTTTCCTGTTATCTTCAAGGTAGTCCAGTACATAGAAGGATTGACCAAAGTCGGAATCATTTTCGGGCATAACAACAAAAAAATCAAATGATCTCTTGAAGAAATCCCGGAAATTATGTTCCGTTAGTTCGAATTCCCTCAGTTTGCTTTTGGTTAAAATCCCTGCAATTTTATCTTTTAATTGTCCGATCATTTTTTACTCAGATTCATCAAGTTTTTTTAGAAAATCTTTTTCATTTAATACTGAAACACCAAGTTTTTCAGCTTTCGTGAGCTTAGAGCCTGCATTTTCACCGCATACAAGGTAATCGGTGTTCTTACTTACCGATGAAGTAACCTTACCTCCAAACATAACAATTTTATCGCTCGCTTCTTCACGGGAAAAGCTGGTGAGTGTTCCTGTAAGCACAAAAGTTTTTCCTGTAAAGAAAGTTTCTTTGATTATTTTCTTTTCAGAGGCAAAATTTAATCCGTGTTTCTTGAGCCGCTCTATTACTTTTCTGTTATGGTGGTCCTTGAAAAATTTTACCACACTCTGACTTATACTCGGACCAATATCGTGGATTGCTTCAATTTTTTCTTCACCGGCATTCATAATCTCATCAATCGACCCGAAGTGGTCAGCCAGTTTTTTTGCGGCCCCGGCTCCTACATACCGGATGCCTATTGCAAACAGCACTTTAGAGAAAGGCTGCCCTTTACTATCTTCTATCGCTTTCAGAAGGTTATCTACGCTTTTTTCTCCCAGCCGCTCAATTGCAACCAGGTCATCACGCCTTTTCTTAAGATCGTATATATCAGCATATGTATGAAGGAATCCCTCTTCAACAAAAAGATTGATCATCGCGGTGCCCAGTCCTTCTATATCCATTGCACCGCGTGCAGCAAAATGCTCAAGCCTTCCCTTGATCTGGGCGGGACACTCTGTATTTTCACAGTAATATGCTACCTCACCTTCAGGCTTAAACAAAGGTGTTTTGCAGACAGGACATTTTTTAGGAGGCTGAGCCGGTTTTGAACCTGCAGGTCTTTCTTCGGTTACTACAGAGACAACTTTGGGAATTACATCGCCTCCCTTTTCAATTACAACTCTTGTCGCCTTCCCTGATATCTTTCCTTCTTATCTCATCGATATTATGAAGCGTGGCCCGACTGATTGTTGAACCGGCAAGAAAAACGGGTTCCATTTCAGCTACAGGTGTAACGGTACCTATTCTCCCTACCTGCCAGGTAATTTTATTGAGCGTGGTAACAGCCTGCTTAGCCTTAAATTTAAAGGCTACGGCCCAGCGGGGAGATTTGGCAATATTACCAAGGATCCTCTGCTGCCTTAGTGAGTTAACCTTTATAACTGCGCCGTCAACTTCATATTCGAGGGTATTTCTTTTTTCCTCCAGCTTGCGGCAAACTTCCACTACCGCATCGATGTTTTTACAAAGTCTGAATTCGGGATTGACATTAAACCCAAGCTTCCTGAGCATCTGAAGGTTTTCATACTGCGAATCATAATTTTCCTTCAGACTTATCAATGTATAGGTAAAAATATTCAGAGGTCTTTTTGCTACTGTCTGCGGGTCCTGCAGTTTAAGAGTACCTGCCGATGAGTTACGCGGATTAGCAAATAACTTTTCGCCCTGTTCTTCTCTTTCCCTGTTAAGCTGAATGAAATCCTCTACCTTCATAAAAATTTCACCCCTCACTTCAATATCACTGAATGAGTATGGAAATGATGAGTTTTTATTAAGGCGCAGCGGAACTGAACGGATTGTCTTAACATTTGTAGTTATCTCTTCGCCTATAACCCCGTCGCCCCTGGTTGCCGCTGTAACCAGGTAACCGTCTGTATAATGCAGACTGACAGAAGCGCCGTCTATTTTGGGCTCCACCACATACTCAACTGTTTCTCCTGAAGGAAGAGCATCCTTTACACGCCGGTCAAAATCAAACAGATCTTCTTCATTGTATGTGTTTGCAAGACTCAGCATCGGGACCAGGTGTGTAACCGGTTTGAATTCCCTGGTAAGGTCCATCCCTACTCTTTGTGTCGGCGAGTCGGGTGTTATAAGATCAGGATTTTCCGCCTCAAGCTTTTCAAGCTCCTTCATTAAAGTATCGTATTCCTGGTCGCTGATTGCGGGCTCAGACAAGGACATAATACCTGTAATCATGTCCTCTTATTTCTTCACGTAATTCTTCTATTCTCTTTTGTGCTGATGTCATTGTTCCTGACCTGCCAGCGGGGGACTGTGAAGATACTCTATCCCACCGGAACTTATTTTCACATGAGAAACAAATTTTGAGGGAGGCTTGAATTCAAGCGGTTTATTATTAAGCTGAAGTTTTATTGCCGAAGACCGTCCGAAAGTGATCTTAAAATCATTTGCAGCCCTAATTGATTTCTGGGAATTCGGAAATAAAATAAATTCTTCTTCTTTGGTATTGTCAAGAATTAGTTTAATCCAGGAAGTATCGCTTGCCTGTATAAGAAGATTGAGACTGTCGCCCGAAACACTTTTATTCCCCATAGAATCAGCAGGCTGAACCGGAGTTTCTTCATACCTTTGTCTTGATTCTGTTACTACCTCATCATACGGTTTTTCGGGTACTACAATCTCGTTACTCTGGTTAAAGAACAACAGATATATAAGACCAACAAGGACTATTGCTCCTCCGATTGAAACTCCCATTATAATTGCATTTTTATTCGGCGGGCCAAGCTCGCTTCTCTTAGGAGTAGTGGAATCAAATGTTGGGGGCGGTTTGGAATAAACTGCATTTGAGTGGTGAGCCGAATATTTTACTTCACGATATTTTTCCTCCTTTTCCTTTCCGCCTTCAGCCTGTTTTTCCGGTGGTTTCTGATCTCACGTTTCTTCAGGTTTATTATTCTCTTCACTTACTTCAGGTTCCGCTGGTGTCTGCTCACCGGACGGCTCTTCATATGGAAGTCCTTCTTTAGCTGCCTCGTATTTTCTAAGCATTTTATCGGGATCTAATCCTACGACATTGGCATATTCCTTAACAAAAGCTTTTACGTAAAGATCAGGTAGAAAACTGAAGTTACCTTCTTCCATGGCCTCAAGGAATTTCAGATCTATCCGGGTCCTTGTAGACAGTTGACTTAAGGTTAAGTTGTTTTTTATTCTCGCTTCTTTAAGTTCTTCAGCTAATTTATCGAACATTTTTAATGACCATTGTTTTAGAAACTAATTACGAATCAATTTTGCTGCAAAAGCTCCGTCAAGCTGATGCGAATGAGGGAATGTCTGTATGCATCCGTTGGCATCTACAATTTCCATAGGGAACGAGCCCGAAGCATTTTCAAGACTAAACTCCGGGTGCTCAGAAAGAAATTTATTAACTATGTCGCCATTCTCCTCCGGTTCAATTGAACAGGTGCTGTAAACAACCACGCCTCCGGGATTAACAAGTGATGCAGCTTTTTCCAGAAGCTTATACTGCAGTTCTGTCATTCTCCTTATATCAAGCAGGTCCTTCTTCCATTTAATATCCGGTTTTTTGCACATGGTACCTGTACCGGAACAGGGAACATCGGCAAGCACCCTGTCGAAACCGGAATCATTATATTCAAGCGCATCCTGTTCAATAAGTTTTATAGAATTTATTCCCAGCCGTTTTGTATTCCGTTCCATTATTCTCAGCCTTGCTTCAAACCTGTCAATTGCTACTATCTCTCCCTCATCATGCATTAAGCCGGCAATGTAGGCAGTTTTACCTCCCGGGGCTGCACACATATCAAGCACCCTCATCCCGGGCCTGGTATCAAGCAGCCGGCAGGCCAGTCCTGCGCTTTCATCCTGAATATTAAAGTAGCCGTTCGCATAATATTCCCAGGCGGTTATGTTAGTCAGATTCTGAAGTTTAAAGAACTCCGGCAGATATCTTCCCGGTTTGTAACGAAGATTCACCTTGTTGAGCAGCATCTTAAATTCATCGGGATTTGTTTTAAGAGCGTTAATTTTTAATGTAAGGAAAGGCTTCTCATTGTTTGCAGCAAGCAGTTTTTCTGTAGCTTCTCTTCCGAACCTTGCAAGATATCTTTTCACCATCCAGGAGGGGTGAGAATAATACGCGGCAAGATAGCCGGGCAGGTCTTCTTCAGGATCAGGATACCTGATACCATTCTTGCTTCGGATAATATTCCGCAGAATTGCATTTGTAAGATCGGCCGGCTTCTGACCCTGCAGTTTTTTTACAAACTCAACTGCTTCATTTACTACTGCAAAATCAGGAACCCTGTCGAGGAACATGATCTGGTACAAAGCCACACGCAGTCCGTTTTTAAGATTAGGAATAGCCTTGGAGAACTGCCCCTTATAGAAACCGTTCAGAACCCAGTCGAGTCGTCCCATCCATCTCACCACCCCATGTACAATCTCATACAAGAGTGCTTTATCGGGACCGCTGAGATCACTATTGCGCATTTCATTATCCAGCAGTCTTTCAAGGTATGAGTCCGTTCTCTCTACTCTGTTCAGTATCTTTACCGCGAGTCCTCTTACTCCCGAATATAAATCTCTTACTTTATGTTCTTCAAATTGCTCCGTCATTATTCTGAATTCTTCTTTCTGTTCACTTCTGCACGGCGGCAGATTCATTAGTTAAATTATAAATAGTATTAAAAAGATGCTCATCTGCCGGAGTTAAATCAACATTCCTTCTCTTCATAACTATCTTCGCTGTTTCAATACTCTTCTTTACGTCATATCTCTCTGTTTTTTCAGCTCCTCCCCAGGAGAATGACGGGATAAATTTATCAGGAAATCCGCTTCCAAATATGTTACAGGAAAAACCGGCAATTGTTCCTGTGTTAAACATAGCATTAATGGCTGTTTTTGAGTGATCGCCCATTATCAGTCCAAGGAACTGCAGTCCTGTATCAATATGCTTACCATTAAGGTTCACTTTTATAGTTGAGTAGTTGTTTTTTAAATCGCTGCAGTTTGTATCCGCACCAAGGTTTATCCAGCTGCCCAGGTACGCATGTCCCAGGAAACCTGAATGCTGCTTATTGGAGTAGGGCATTATTATGGAATCTTCGATTTCTCCGCCGACCTTACATACTTTGCCAACCGAGACATTATCTTTTATAGTCGCACAGCTTTTTACGAATGAATTATCCCCGATAGAAACAGGACCTTCAATGACGCTGTTGGCATTTATCTCTACATGTTTCCCGATATAAACCGGTCCTACGGATGCATCTATAACAACACCAGGCTTAATAACTGTATCTGCACCGATAAAAATATCATCCTTATTTATGAGGTGTACACCCCTGAAGAGCCTGGCCTCTTCTGATATCCCGGGATCCTGAAGATAATTGAAATCCTGCCTGAGCTGTTTTCCGTTTATTCCTATTAAATCCCAGACGTAACTAACAGTATCAGCTTCAACACTTTCCTTTGAGATCCCCTCAAATAGAGAACTCTCAATGATATCGGTAATTTTAGTTTTTATTTTACGGATAGATTCCGAGCTTATTCTGGCGGCTACCAGCATATCGTTCTGAAGAAATACTTTTTCGGTGTTGTTTTTATGAAGGATATTAAAAAGATCCTCATTCAGCAGCACTCTGCCATTAATAAACAGGTAATTATCATCTTCCAGCTTATTTACTTCAATTCCGGGATTATTAAGTTTTACGGTATCTGCGAGATATTCTCTGCAGAAAAGAGTATAGCTAACCTCCGGGAAATACCTTAATATTTTCTCCTTTAGCGTCTTCATCCCGCATAATAAGTCGTAAACAGGATGAGAGAGTGAAAGAGGATAAAAATTATCACTCTGTTTATCTTCAAAAATACAAATATGCATTGGGTTCTTTTTCTTAAAGAATGTGCAATAATTTAATATTTTTTAGGGTAAGATTCCCGTGAGATCATATTCAAGTAAAAAGCTGTGTACTTATTACAAATTAATAAGAATTATCCAGAATTTCCGGGATAATATTATTAAACAGGCATGCTGCCTTTACGAGAAAAGAGTGTTCTGTATCTGAGAGTTAATAAGAATACTAAACCTGACTTCATTGGGGCTGTCGTTAAGAAATGAATTGTAGATAATTTCAACGAGTATGACAAAATGGCAGACTCACTTGTTAGGTGGTGGAATACCCGTGGTTATCCGCCTTTTGTCCCGTAGTTGTAGAAATTTTAATAATGCGAAATTTCGCTGTTTTCGGCTGTAGGAATTTTCAGCAGTATGACAGTTTTGTCATACTTCATTTTGAGACAACCACCGGCGGTTATTTGCAGTTATTGCGGAAAATTAATCTGTTGAAATGAGCTGGCCGCTTAACCTCAGCAGTTCCGTTTCAGCTGATTTTGCATCGTACTGCGCTGAGACCAGCCTGCTTTTTGCATTGATCAGTTTGCGCTGGGTTTCCCTGAATTCAAGAGGGGTAATGTTTCCGAGTTTAAGTTTTTCCAGTGCGATATCTACACTTTCAAGTGCAACTTTCAGATTCTCTTCTTCAAGTTCTACCAGTTTGAGACTACTGAGATATTTCTTATATGTATTCAGCAGGTCTGCATCGACACCAGTTTTAACCTGGTCATACGTGAGCTGACTATTCTCAATTCCTATCTCAGCGTTCTCTATTTTCCTCCGGGTATTTAACCCGTTGAACAAATTCAGATTTGCCGATACGCCGTAGCTCAGACTATAATTATTATTTGATTTTATAAATCCCGCTTCTGATTCCGATTTAGTATAATCATAACCACCGACAAGAGATATCTGCGGGAAAAGTTCCGCTCTTGCCAGTCTGAGATTTATCTCAGAAAGATTAAGATTTTTCTTGGCTATCTGCAGAGTAGTATTCTTTTCAGCCGTACGGTTTTTCAGATCGTCAAAGTTGAGGTTCTTATCAACTAGTATAGTATCGGCCACGTTAAAATCATTATTTACCTCTCTTCCCATCAGCTGATTAAGGTTCACCTTCAGCTGTTCATAGGTTAATTCTTCCTTCAGAAGATTGGAACGGTCTTCATTCAGATCCACCTGTGCCTGACGCAGATCGAACTTTGAACCTGTACCTACATCTTTTTTTGATTCTGCTATCCTCACCCTTTCCTCACTGATCTCAATTGCCTGCTTCAGTACAACGAGTACCTGTTTTTCCCTGATAATATTGTAATAGGTTTCTATAACGCCGGCTATGTTTGTTTCTACCTCTGCCCTGAAATTATCTTCACCAATTCTTTTCAGTTCTTTGAACATGTCGAGATTTGCAAACATCCCCAGACCATCGAATATTGTCCAGTTAAGGTCTACTCCTGCATTAAGGTTTGTCGATTTCGCGCCGTTCCGGTCAACCGTCCTGCCGTCAAAATACTCCTGTTTGGTATCGTTATTACTTTTAATATAAGAGCCCGAAGCATCAATTGAAGGAAGAAAACCGGCATTGCCGATGTTTGAATTATTATCGGCTATCTTTGATTCATTCCGTGCGATGTTTATCGAGTAATTATTTTTGAGGGCAATTTTAACTGCGTCTTCCAGAGAAAGAGATTCCTGCGCGAAGACCCGGCTGTTAACAGCGGTAAATAAGAAAAGAAGTAATAAAATATTAAGAACTCTCATATGCCTCATTAAAATTTATTTACTGACAAGGGCAGCTTCTTCACCCGGTTCTGCGGTCTCAGTAACATTCGATACAGTTGCCGTACTGCGTGAAAAATAAGAATAGACAGCAGGAACTATAAGAAGAGTTAAGAAAGTAGAGAAAATCAATCCTCCTATAACCGCTATTCCCATAGAGACCCTGCTTTCAGAGCCCGCACCAAGTGCAAGAGCAATAGGTAAAATTCCAAGCACTGTTGATAAACTGGTCATAAGGATAGGACGAAGACGAGCTGCAGCTGCATCTTTTATTGCCTCCAGCTTTGATAGTCCTGCTGCTTTCCTCTGATTAGCAAACTCAACAATAAGAATACCGTTTTTAGTAACGATACCTATCAGCATAATAATGCCTATCTCACTGAAGATGTTAAGGGTCTGATTAAAGTACCACAGTGACAACAGCGCGCCGAAAATTGCCAGGGGAACGGTGAATAAAATTATAAAGGGATCCCTGAAACTTTCAAACTGGGCAGCAAGCACAAGGTATATAAATCCTATTGCCAGCAGAAAAGCGAATAGGAGACTCGAAGAACTTTCAGCATAGTCTTTTGACGCTCCGCTCAGAGCAGTAGAAAAAGTTTCATCCAGAACCTGTGAGGAAATTTTATCCATCTCCTTAATACCGTCGTCTATGGTTTTACCGGGAGCCAGTCCCGCAGAGACGGTAGCTGATACATATCTGTTATACCTGTAAAGCTGGGGTGGCGCACTCTGTTCAGTAAGCTGAACCACGTTATCGAGCTGGATCAGGTCGCCTTTTGTATTTTTCACGTATAAAGATTTAAGATCAATAGGTGCGTTACGTTTATCGCGTAAAAGCTGTCCTATTACCTGGTACTGTTTTCCGTCCTTTATAAAGTATCCGAAACGCTGTCCGCTGAATGCCGATTGAATTGTCTGTGCAATATCAATAGTAGATACGCCAAGATTCCTTGCACGCTGTCTGTCTATTACCAGCTTAATCTCAGGCTTGTTGAACTTCAGGTTTGCGTCAACAATTGTAAAGACAGGATCTTTCTGCGCCGCTTCCATAAACTTCGGCAGGTATTCGCGGAGCTTTTCAAAGTTGGGAGCCTGGATAACGTACTCAACCGGTAGTCCGCTCCTTCGCTGTCCTATCGACTGCTGCTGCGTAACGAAAACTCTGGCTTCGGTCATATCCGACAGTACAGGACTGATTGCATCTGCAATCTGCTGCTGCGATCTATCACGCTGATCGGGGTCGGTAAGTATAACGAACGCAAATCCCGAGTTAACCGAACCCGAAGCACCAAAACCCGGGGAAGTAACAGATATTATTGCTTTCCTTTCCGGAATGCTGTCCTTCAGTGTCTGGATCAGCTTATCCATAAAGTTATCCATATACTCGAACGACGCACCCTCAGGCGCTGTAGCAAATAACCTTAGTCCGCTTCTGTCCTCAAGAGGAGCAAGCTCGGCGGGAATAAGCCGGAAGAACAAATAAATCACTCCCAGCGCAACTCCCATTATAAGGAAGGCTGTCCATCTCTTCGACAAAAAAGCATCCAGGGAATTCCGGTATGTATTATTCATTTTGACGAAGAAAGGCTCGGTCTTATTATAAAACCAGTTATGCTTCTCTCTTCTCTTAAGGATCCTGGAGCTGAGCATGGGGGTTAATGTCAGCGCCACAAAAGAAGATATAAGAACTGATCCCGCGATGACAATTCCGAACTCACGGAATAGTCTTCCTGTCAATCCCTGCAGGAATATTATCGGAAGGAATACCGAAGCTAATGCAATCGTGGTTGAGAGGATCGCAAAGAAGATCTCTGCAGAGCCTTTACGGGCAGCTTCATCGGGATGATCGCCCGCTTCAATTTTTGTGTAGATGTTTTCAAGTACAACGATGGCATCGTCCACAACGATACCGATAGCAAGCACAATTCCAAGCAGAGTGAGGACATTAATAGAGAAATCAGCCGCATACATTATAAAGAAGGCGCCTATCAGAGAGATAGGAATTGCGATTACCGGGATAATAGTCGTACGCCAGTCTCTTAAGAAGAGGAAGATAATAAGCACAACCAGTCCGAACGCGATAAATATTGTCTGCTCAACTTCCGATATCGAATCGCGTATGTATTCGGTTACATCAAATCCAATCCCGGTTTTTACATCCGGGGGAGATCTCTCTTGATCTGATCAAGTCTTTTATAGAACTCATCAGCAATTGCAATGTTGTTAGCACCGGGCTGAGCAATAAGTACAACACCAACCATGGGGGTGCCATCTCTCTTAAGAACAGTCCGTTCATTTTCAGCGCCCAGGGTCGCATAGCCTACATCTTTTAGTCGTACAATATTTCCGTCGTCTTCTTTAACAATAAGATCATTAAACTCTTCTGCATCATGCAGCCGGCCTATCGTCCTGATAGATAACTCAGTTTTATTGCCCTCTATCAGTCCTGACGGAAGCTCAACGTTTTCGCGGTTGACGGCACTCTTGACATCAAGAGGAGTTAAATGATAAGCTGCCAGTTTGGCGGGATCGAGCCACAGCCGCATCGAATATTTCTTCTCACCCCATACCTGCACAGCACTCACACCCGGAATAGTCTGGAACCTTTCCTTAAAAACATTATTGGCAAGCTCAGTAAGCTGAAGAAGGTTCCTTGTATCGCTCTGGATATTCAGGAATACGATGGGTGAGGCATCAGCATCCGCTTTGGAAACAATCGGATTCTCTACATCCGGCGGCAGGTTGCTTACAGCACGCGACACCTTATCGCGCACATCATTCGCCGCGGTTTCAAGATCGACATCAATATCGAACTCGACGGTGATCGTGCTGCGTCCGTCACGACTGACGGAGGTTAAAGAACGGATACCTGCAATGCCATTTATTGATTCTTCAAGCGGTTCGGTTATCTGCGATTCGATGACATCGGCATTAGCGCCGGTATAGTTTGTACTGACAGTAATGATAGGCGGATCTACAGAAGGGTATTCCCGCACACCAAGGTATGTGTAGCCGAGAAGTCCGAGCACAACTATGGCAATCGACATAACGATTGCAAGCACGGGCCTTCTAATACTTAAGGATGAAAGACTCATTATTCAAACTCTGAAATAGTTACCGGTACACCGGGACGAAGCTGAAGCATCCCGGAAGTAATTATCGTATCGCCTTCAGCCACTCCTGAAGTCAGCTGAACATTTATATCGGTTCTGATCCCGGTACCAACCTGCTGAGGTACTGCTTTTCCATTCCTGTATATGAATACTTTCTGTCCTTTTATATCGGGTATCAATGCTTCAGACGGTATTAATATTGCGTCCTCAATTTTCTTAAGTACCAGCTGAATATTGGCAAAAGAGCCCGGAAGGATTTCACGTCCTGTATTCGAGCACAAAGCCCTGAGCTTCAGAGTTCTTGTTACGGGATCAATTTTAGGTTCAATTGCGTAAACCTTCCCGATGAACTGTTTATCACTGCCGGTAATAGTAAAGTTGATCTCGTCGCCGACATTCACCATTGACGAATATCTCTCGGGAATAGAAAAATCAATTTTAATGGGGTTTATATTCTGTAGACTGGCAATGATCATGGAGTTCGTAACAAAACTTCCTTCACTAACGTTCTTAAGACCGATTATACCGCTGAACGGTGCGCGGATTTCCGTCTTCGCAATCTGTGCCTTGATCAATTCCACTTCCGCTTCATTAACCTGAAGCTGGTTGGCCGTCATATCATAATCTTCCTGGCTGATGGCTTCTTTCTCAAGCAGCTGTTTTTGCCTGTACTCTGTGTCTTTCTGGAGTTCCAGTCGTGATTTAGCACTCTGCAGCTGCGCCTGTAGATCAGCATCATTTATCTTTACAAGCAGGGCACCCTCTTTCACAGCGCTCCCTTCCTTAAAGAATATATTTGTGATCTTTCCGTTGACTTCACTCTTAAGATCCACTTCCTCATTCGCAAGCACAGTACCTGTGGTCAGCACCTTGTTATCAAGAGCCTGGTATTTTAAGATGTGAGCTTTTACCGGGAGGGGTCCTGCCGCACCGAATCCCCTTCCCCCGGGTTTACTTTCATCGGATTTTAATTTAGGAATAGCAAGAATTATCAGAATTACAATCACTATTCCGATAATACCAAACGTTTTTATATTCTTTTTCATCTGAAATTTTCTGTTAAACTTTTGCAACTTAATTAAATCTGAAGCGTTGATACAACACAAAAAATTTGCTGTATACCGGGTGCACAATGAATAAAAAAAGCCAGCATATAACTGGCTTTCTTAAAATCTGTACAATTTTTAAGGTTCTTACTTTGTGGTCTTCTTCGCGTATTTTTTCTTGAATTTCTCAACTCTTCCGGCTGTATCCAGAAGCTTCTGTTTTCCTGTGAAGAAAGGATGAGAGGCACTGGAAATTTCAAGTTTTACCAGGGGATATGTATTACCGTCTTCCCACTCTATCGTTTCACTTGTCTGAATTGTAGAACGTGTTAAAATCGAAAAATCCGCCGATGCGTCCTGGAAAACAACGGGTCTATAATCCGGGTGAATTCCCTTTTTCATACCAATATCCTAATTATTTAATGTCTAAAAATTTTGAACAATAAAGATAGAAAAGATATCAGAAATTTACAATAATAAAATAAGTGATTATTGCCGTCTTTTTGAATGGAACACCGATTCAAGCTTCTGTTTTAGCTGGTTAAGCTGCATTTTCTGTTCATTTGAAAGGTTTACCTGCCTGAAGTTCAATCCTGCCTTATTCACGGGGTAATCGGTTATCCTTCCCGAGTTAAAACTAGCAGTTATGAACCTTTCACTGTTTCCCTGGCGTGCTGCAAGACTAGTTCCGGTTGAAGGAGCGGAACCTTCTTTCCCGGCAGTTGATCTCCGAACCTGCTGATCGGAGGTTCCTTTATCTTTCTGAATTCCCGTGGTTTGTTCTGAAGATACTGCTTCATCCCTTTCGACTGATTTTTGTGCTGCGGAAAGGTTATCCGTTTTTGCTGAAAGTGTAACGTCTCCCCGTTCACGCGGAGCGGTAAGCAGGGGATTATCCGGAGTAACCCCGGTGGTGTTGAGTAAAAAGATCAGTATGAGGGCTGTAACAGCCAGGGCTGCTGCGGGCACTAAGTCGTGAAGGTGCGAAGATATTCTGCCAGAATGTCTTTTCCTCCGGAAATGATTCCGCGTTAATTCTTCTCATAAGATCAGCTTCAAAGCCGGCAGGAGCTTTTACCTGCTGAAGCTGCCCGAGGGTATTAATAACATCCTGGTACTTCATATCATCATTAGGATTCACGTCATCACCTTTCACTCTTTATATATGTCCTTCAGTAATTCCTGTAATTGTGCTCTTCCACGGTTAATGCGGGATTTTACAGTACCGACTGTAATCCCTGTGATCTCGGAAATCTCCTCATATGATAACTGCTGAATATCTCTTAAAATAACCATTTCTCTGTAAGCCGGTGAAACTTTCTGTATGGCCCTCTGAATAATTTCGTCCTTTATCCCACTGTCTGTCATCTCATCAGGACGATAACTTTCATCCGGGATGTCATAGGTTTCATTTTTTTCTTCGCCGTAGGCATTTATTGAAAAGAACTTTCGTCTCCTGCGTCTCTGGTACTCCGTTCTTGCAAGGTTTCCTGCAATAGTGTAGATCCATGTTGAAAACTTTGCAATCGAACTGTATGAATCTTTGTACCGGTAAACCTTTATAAAAGCTTCCTGTACAACATCCATACAGGCCTCGTAATCGCCGAGGAACCTGAAAACATAATTTGTAAGAGGATTTTTATATCTCTCTACAAGAATTTCATAAGCCCGAACAGTATTGTTCTGTTGAAACTCAAGAATTAATTCTTCATCCGTAAGTTCATTCAGATTCTTATCGGTCAATGCGCCTTATACTTTCTAGGGTTTGAATTGTTTCCAGAATTATACAATAAATTAAGTAAAAAACTTTTAATACCGAAAACGAATGAGATTCTGCACATCCGGCCCCGGCGGAGTGTCTACTTTTTTATGCAGCGCCGGATTTCTCCCCTGCCGCCAGTATTTCCGTCAGCAGGATACTAATGATATTTTTATTGTCATCCGATGTCGTTTTAACTGAAACATCAGCATTAAGCAGGGCTCTTGATATATGAACAAGTTCATCATCGGAATATAATCTACGGGCCTTATAAAACTTTTTCAGATAAAAAGGATGCGTCCCTACAATCCTGGCAGCCTGTGCTTCAGGCATATTCGAGCCTCTGAGCTCATTTATTCTTAGTATTCCTGTAAAGAACCTTGTCAGCATATGTATAATGTAAACCGGCTCGGCACCTTTTTCCAGCAGGTTGAATGCTATCTTGAATGAATCCCTCTTGTTTTTATCACTAAGCGCATCCTGCAGATCAAAGATACTGTATTCCTTAAATTTTGCCGATAATGATTCTATGCTTTCAATATCTATTTCTTTTTTATCCCCGAGGTAAATGAACACTTTCTCGAGCTGGGTTTCAATAAGACTCCGGTTCTCTCCTACCATATCCACAAATACCGAAGCGACTTCCTGTGAGATCTGCTTGCCGTTCTCCGCTGCATATCGGGTTATCCACTCTACCAGCGCATTTCCTTTTAGTTCAACCGCCTCAAAAATGAAGTTATTGGCAAGAAGCGATTTGTAAGGCTCGGATGATAGGTTTGAAATAGCTCCGTTATGAACCAGCACAAGGTGAGTGAAGTCGGCTGGTGAATTTACATAGCTTACAAGGTTCTTTTTGTTGCTGACCTTTTCAAATTCTTTTATCAGTATAAATTTTTTATCGGAACCGAAGGGAAATGAGGATGCCAGTGAAAGCATATCGGTCAGGTTTTTATCCTCAGCGTAAATAACTTCTTTATCAAAATCGGAGGTAATAAATGGTTCAATCGCTTTTTCGACCTGCTTAATAATTTTATCAAGACTGTACGAATCCTCTCCGAAGAAGTAATAAACCGGCAGTAATTTTCCCGCCGATATATCTTTGGAAGCATTAAGTATTGTAGGTGCTTTTAATCTACTTTTCGCCATTGGCCTTTTTTAACTTTTCGTATTTCATTGCACGGGTTAGGAAAAATGCGAGCCCTCCCCACACAAGTCCAAGTACTGCAATCAGCGTAATTACTGCTGAAACTTCCATCAGGTTTCTGTACTCCTGTTTAATGTATATTTTACCATCAGCTTATTGAAGGAAATGAACAGGATTAAAATAACAGCCCACTGAAAAATAGCGGTTCCTGCATTCTCAATATGAAATGGATTCCACCATTCGGGATCCCATCCAACTGACGAAATCAGCCACCACAAAATTAACACAATAACCTGAATTGGTATAAGTACTCCTATCACAAAATTATACCACCTGCCGATCTTTACATCGCTGCCGTAGCCGTTTATTATTTCTGTCCTGAATTTATTCACGCCGTATTTAATAATAGAAAATGAAATGAAGGCTCCGCTCAGGATCAGACCTACACCCCAGACCCAGTCCTGATTTGTAAAGAAATCAAGGTTAAGCGCTGAAGGAATACCGAAAAGAAATCCCGCCGCGGCTACGATTATTATCGCCCTTTTCCTCTTAAATCCGAAATCGATAAATGTTCTTGTCGCCAGTTCCACCATGGAGATCAGCGAAGTTACAGCAGCAAAGAATAGTGCGATAAAGAATATTGAGGCAAAGAAGATATTGACAAAGTAACTGGATGACATTTTGGAGAAAAGCAGCGGCAGGAAGATAAAAGTTAAACCTGTATTTGCAGGTCCCGACTGCGATACCTGCGTCATTGCATCAACAGAACTTAATGAGAATACCGTAGAGAATATTGTTATGCCCGCCAGCAGTGAAACTGAATTGTTTCCGAAACCTATCAGTGCGGCGTTTAGTGAGATGTCCTCCTTCTTTCTCATATATACAGCATAGGTTAAGATCAGTCCCCACCCCGCGCCGGTATCCCATGCATTCTGAGTAAGTGCATTAAGCCAGACTTTATAATCGAGAATAACATCCAGCTTAGGAGTGAAGAAATATTTTATGCCTTCGATCGCATTTGGCAGTGTAACCGCTCTTATAAAAAGTATGACAAGTATTCCCAGCAAAGCGGGAACCATAAACTTCGTGACCTTCTCAATCCCTTTAGTTATCCCACGGTAAACCACAACTGCCACAAATGTCATTGCAATAAAATGATAGAAAAGCGGTTGATATCCTGAAGAAAAATTCTCCCAGTACTGAAGATGATTCGTTGTATCAAAGAGATTCCCGGAGACTGCAGATAAAAAATATTTCAGGCACCATCCGGTTACTACCGAATAGTAGAACATGATCGCTGTAGAAACGAATACGATAAAAGCCCCCATCCAGCCAAAGTTTTTTCCGGCAGTTTTTGATATCGCACCGATAGGACCAAACCGGGTTGATTTACCCAGTGCAAATTCAGCTATTATAAGAGGGACCGACCAGATAAGAAGGAATATCGCCCAGGGAATGAGAAAGGATCCGCCGCCGTTCTGTGCAACAATTCTTGAGAAGCGCCAGATATTCCCGGTGCCGACCGCTATCCCTATAGTTGCGATTATGAGAGCCCACCGGGAGGAGAAAAATTCTTCCTGTTTCATTGAATCAAGTATAGTAAACTCATATATAAAATGCCACACTCCCTCCCCTATCTGTCATTGCGAGTTATTGTGATGAAAATCCATTGCATTGCCGTTGGCTTTTAGCCAACGGTTTTAGATACTTACTCACTCTGCGCCGGATTCCCGGCTTTAGCCATTGTTTACTTCTTTCTTTCTCAGATAGATGACAGTATTTACCCACTTGTTTGCCCGTATTAGAGACGGTTCAACAACGTTTGTGGAACGATTCTGGGAGTTAATCTGTTGAAATATTAAACAGTATTATTGGACGGTTTCGAATATTGTTTTGGACTGTGGACGATATGAAATCCAGGTTCTTATATTCTTTGCCTGAAGCATTATAATTTCGAATTATATAATATAATTTTTCAATCCAAAGTTCAACCTGACCAGAGTTTACAAATTAATTTTTTGCAATACTCTGTCAGGCTGCTCTCATTAATTGCTATTATTAAGCAAATTGCAGCTTTTTCATTCTTTAATAGAAATTTAATTTGACTCTGGGTTTTTAATGTTGTAATTATATGTGTGCTTCTTTAGGGTTCTATACAGTGGGTATTCGGAACTACTTCAATTTCGTTACCACACTATTTTATTTTTATATAAGGGTAGATATGAAAATATTCCTTTTAAGTTCTCTAATTTTGTTGTCCACACTTTTGCTTTTTTCCTGCAAAAAGGAAAATAATCCTATTCCGCCGCCTGAAGAACAGCCGCAGGTAAATCTAACCCTGGAAGATGTAAGCTGTACGGAGGCGTGGATTAAACTGAGTACGAGCAGCCTGGCATTACCTTCAAATATTGATCTGTACAGAGACAGCAGTCTTGTTAAAACAATAAACCTGACCTCAGAGGACACAGTCCTTTATGTTGATTCACTCCTCCCGAACCATACATACAAATACCAGCCAGTTATTCAGTCAACCGGTCAATCAGGCAATCTGCTTAGTGTTACAACTATGGACACCACTTCCCACAATTTCTCCTTCCAGACCTGGACATTCGGCGGGCAAGCCGGAACCTGTACACTTTATGATGTTGCAATAATCGATGAGAATAATATCTGGGCTGTTGGTGAGATCTATCTGCTGGATACACTGGGGCAGCCTGACCCGGACAGATATAATCTCGCTGTTTGGAACGGAAATAACTGGGAAATAAAACGTGTCCCCTATTATTACCAAGGTCAGCCATTCTACCACCCCATCCGGTCGGTTTTTGCGTTTGGGGCAAATGATATCTGGTTTTGCGGAAACGGATTAATCCACTGGGATGGTAATCAGTATAATCCCGTAGCTGTACCAAATTGGGGTCCTTACTGGATGAACGAGATCTGGGGAACATCCGACAATGACTTATATGTAGTTGGAGATAATGGGCACATAGCTCATTATCAAAATGGTATATGGAGCAGCATAGAAAGCGGAACGGAAGGAAACCTGAGTGATATATGGGGAACACCAAACCCTAATGGGGGTTTTAATAAGTATATCGCCGCGGATAACTATATGCTAAAAATTGATAATAATGGCATCCCTACAGAAATAAATGGATTGTCAGGTCAAATAATAATTTCAATTTGGGGGAAATCAGAAAGATTGATGTATACTGCGGGTAATGGGGTTGTCTTGTATAAAAACAATAAGTGGGAAAAGATTGATAACCCCGAAGTAAATTCTATCTACAGGCTTAAGGGAGAGAGGTTAAATGAGATATACGGAATATCCTCTCCAGGAAACACAATCAAGTATTTTAACGGATATAACTGGCATACTTTGAATACAGAAGCTGATAACAGATACTGGAGTATTGATTCCAAAGATAATGAAGTGGTGGTCGCCGGGTACAGGGGAGAAGCTGCAATAGTTACAATAGTTACGAAAAATTAGTGAGGTAAAAACCGGAATAAAAAGCACTATCCCGATGCTGGTACACCGGGATAGCTAGGATACAAACAAATCAAGGTTATTAGGGTTATCAACAGCCTGGTAAGCTGTATTCTGCCTTTTTTTGTCTGTATTCCAATATAATCAATTCAATAATTTTAATAAACCTACCAAGAGGTAAAAGATGAAGTATATTCTATCTTTTCTTGTACTTACGTTAGTTTTCCTCAGTGGAAAAATTAATGCACAACAGCTACCCGAAGAAATACAATGGGGAGTTAAGAAAAATGCATTCACGAGAGTTGCCCCGCCTACTATATTTACATATCGGAATAGCTTAAATAAAACAACAACAGCAAATTTTCAAACGCATTATGATACTCTTACTCCACCAGCTCAAGCACAATGGGCAATTGAATATGCTGTAAATATTTGGGAATATCTTATTAATAGTACTCAAACTATTAATCTTGAGGTCAGATGGGAAGATCTGGGTTCCGATCTATCAAGTGTGCCTTTAGCACAATGCGGCCCTACTTCTCTTTATAATTCCCCTTTACTTCCAAGCCCTGACACCCAATATCCAATTGCTTTGGCCGAAAAGCTATTGAACCAGAATTTAAATGGTTCAGCCTACGAGATGATAATGCGAGTTAATTCTGATACAGCAGTTCATTGGTCTTATTCCACAGATGGTATTCCTGAAGAGGGAAAATTTGATTTAGTCACGATAGTACTTCACGAGTTAGCTCACGGATTAGGCTACACAGGTTCATTCAATGTGGATGGTAATCTTGGCAATTTGGCATTGACAGTGTTCCAATTGCGCCATCCGGTTTATATCCAACAATATATGATCGATTTGTAGTTCAAGATCGCTATTATCCTAACACTGATGTATTACTCAATGATTCGAATGGATCAATTGAATTAAAAGCAGATTTAACCAGCGATACTGTCTTTTTCAATGGAGATCAAGCTTGGATTCAAAACGGTGAGTTCCGCTTACCTAAATTATATGCACCTCATAGCTGGGAAGGAGGTTCAAGTATAGCACATCTGGATGAAAATACCTTTCGTGAGGGAAATACCAATTCTTTAATGACACCGCAGACAGATTATGCTGAGGTAATTCATTCGCCCGGGGAGGTGGGATTAGCTATACTTCAGGATATGGGGTGGTCAATTAACCGGCTTGCTACTTTTATACATCCTGTTTCTGATATTGCATTGCAGAAGGGTATTTCTGATACCATAAAATGGGTGGATAATCTTGGTGGTGCTTATATTCTCCAATTGTTGGATGCCAATGATATAGAAGTTATGACCATTGAGAGTCTGGCTAATGCGGATTTTACAAAATTAAAATTGAGTCGGCTTCAGATGGAGCTTTTGGGTTATCACCGCAGTTCATAATCACAGATCAACCACAAGTTGCTTCCCCTGTATTCAATCCTCCCCCAAACTGGTACGAAGATCCCGTAACTGTTACAGCTTCCTGCTCAACTACCGGAGCAACAATCAGATACACTACTAATGGGTATGAACCAACCGGGAATTCTCCTATCTTCCCTGCTTCATTACCAATTTCCACATTGACTACTATCAGGGCAAAAGCATTTAAAACGGGAATGCTTCCAAGTGCTACAACTGTTGCTACATATAGTATTGGTGAGATCCTTGCATCGCCCGAAATAACACCGGGAAATGGAACGTATGTCCAAAATACTCTTATAAATATAAGTTGGCAATCGAACCTTGGATGCTGTGCAAATATTAAATGGGATGGCTCAGCGCCTATGGATCCTGTTGATCTTCAGAATGTTTTAACCCATAATAATTATCACGTACACACTGGTGATGTAGCAACAGTTAGAATCAAAGCCAGAACTTATAGGGTAAATAATGGGGTCACTGAATGGAGTAATTTGGTAGAAAGAACATATAATATAATTCAGGGTGTTGTAATTAAGCAACTTGATGCATCTTCCACTCCTTTTGGCCAGGCTGCTTACTGGAACAATAATGAGTGGAATTATGTCAATCCTGATCAAGCGATTGCATTAAATGAAAATCAAAATCATTTTCTTTCATCTCAGCAATTTAAATCCGGTACTCATCAAAAATTCAATTATTGGGATGAATTGCCAAATAATTATAATAGGTTTAGGAATTGGGATACCTTAACAATAAAATCAAGCACTAATGAAGTTCGGTCGCATTTTATTGATACGTATAGTGGTGTTATAATAAAAAATTCATTTGAAGGGACCCCAATTACAGGAGGAAGTCTTTCCTTTAAGGATCCCTGGTTGACAGATTTCAGTGAGCAGCCTTATGGGAGGAGAAATCGAGGAGTGGATGCAGTTTTCAAGCAGAGGCCATCTCCATTTTATCCGGATTATGACACTGGATTCGGAACAGACACAACAAAAGGCGTTTTCCTAAACCAAAGTGGACCACCCGCCTGGGCTCCGCCTTATTACTCCGTTCAGGCAGTAAGCCCACAGGATATATACCTTGGAGGTAGTTTTGGAACAAGGAAGTTCTGGTTTCATAACTGGAGCCGAACAAATGCAAGTATTCAAGGTGGCGGCATTCGGGCAGGCGTTACATTTACTTCTGCGGATGCAACAGTGAGTGCCATACTTAAAGGCCACCGCCTATCAAACGATCAGAATGGAATAAGCAGCGGCAGCCAGCGTAAGCTCGTCCGTACAGATAACGGTATTTACCACCTGGTATATGAATCCCTTGGTTCTGTGTGGTATACGTATTCGCTTACGAACAATTTTAACGGTCAATGGAGTGATGAGATAGAACTGGATGCAGGTAAAAACCCGGCAATAGATTTTGAAGGCAATATAGTTAAGATAGTATTTGAATGGTTCCTTCCCGGCTATGACCCCCATCCGATAATTCGCCTGGATACTTATGAACCTGATCAGGGCGGAGGATACACCGAATCAGGATCGGAGGAAGTATTATCATCCTATCCTTCCGAATATTTCGGGAATGCAAAGCCTGTAATAGCGTATACCGGCCAGGTGGTATTCATTGCCTACAGGAAAAACACATCAGGTGGTATTTACCAGAGGACAAAATGGAATCTTGGCGGCAGCTGGCAATGGGGCAGCGAAGGCCTGATTCCAAACACAAATTCATATTCCGAGAACCCTGCTGCAGCCGGGAGAACAACCAATGTTCATCTTGCCTATGAACAGTTTAACAGCATAAACTATTTATATGCATCTGCATCGTGGCCGAACTGGGGATATTTTTATTACGAGACAATATCTACAGGCAGCGGTTATGATTTTAATCATTCTCCTTCTATAAGTATAGCCAGGGATGATTATCCTGTTGTAAGCTGGGTCGGCTACAGTAATATCGTCCCCCCGGGGGCAATCAGCAAGGGAAATGAGGTAAGCACTGATGAGTATGTTCCAAAAGTAGTGGTCAGAAGAGGGTATAGTGGAAAATGGGGCTCATTCTTTAAGGCAGGCACAGATGCTGTAACAACAAATAATAACTCCCTAATATCCTCACTGACAGAAGCTACCATAATAGCCTGGAGTGAAGGAACAGCTCCTGACTACTGCAGCAAATGGGTTAGGAGGATAAACGGAGTCTATACCGATGCTCATTCAATCAGCCCGGGTGGAAAACAGAACCAGGTCTCAAACGGCAGCAGCTTAACCAATATTAAAGACCTTGTCTTTTCAACCGCTACCGAGCCATTTGATCTGGCTTTAAGCGCTACTGATTTCAGCGTAATTTTTCCTAAAGGAGAACTGGAAAAACCAGGCGATATTGTCGAATTATCCTATGGGAGAGAGGGTGTGATAGATAAAACCGGGATCGAGTTTCTCTTTAACATAGGAGATGTTATTGTTAATGACAGCGTAATAAAGTTCATTGACTCTCCTGATACTGTTGCCTATAGTTCTCAGACGGAATTAAACGACCTGGTTAGGACAGAATCATTTGAATTAAACCCGGGATCAGAATTTTATTTTACAGATTTTTATTATGTGCTCAATCAGGAAGAAGCCGACAGTCTGCTTACCGAAGCAGATGCGGTCAGCTTTAAGGTTGAGCTTGTTAACAGCCGGACAGGGATAACGGCAGGTACATTTGATAATATTACTTACACAAAAGAAAATCTTGAAAAACATAATAATATAGGATACCGGGTTGACTGCAGCAGCATAGTCCCCGGGGATTATTTCCTGAGACTTGTAACTTCAGTAGACGGAGAAGCTGAATATTTCCTGGGAAATGTGCAGAACACGGGTGAGGGGTTGAGTAAAAGAACATACACCCAGATAAACTTTGATGGGACAAAACTTCCTGAATCTTACGATTTATCCCAGAATTACCCCAATCCTTTCAACCCGGCCACAACGATAAACTATCAGATACCCCAGACAGGTTTTGTGACACTTAAGGTCTATGATATACTCGGTAAAGAAGTTGCAACACTTGTCAACCAGCAGAAGAACCAGGGAAGGTATTCTGTTAACTTTGATGCCTCAAGACTGGCAAGCGGTGTATACATATACCAGCTTCGTGCGAACGACTACGTCAGCTCGAAGAAGATGTTGTTATTGAAGTAATGGATCAACAGTTGAAGTGAATAAAGAAAGAGGCTGTCTCAAAGGCAGCCTCTCACATAAAGTTTATTTGTGGGTGCGTTTTTCGATTGTTATGTTTTCTATTACTACATCGGTCAGCGGTCTGTCCTGGGCGTTTCTTTTAACCTGTGATATTGCATTTACTACATCCATCCCGCTGATAACTTTTCCGAAAATCGTATGATGCCCGTTAAGCCATGGGGTTGGAGCAACGGTTATAAAAAACTGACTGCCGTTTGTGTTGGGACCTGCATTGGCCATCGCAAGTATGCCCGGTGAATCGAATTCAAGCCCTGTGTTTACTTCATCTTCAAATGGCCTTCCCCATATGCTCTCGCCTCCGCGGCCTGTACCGGTAGGATCGCCGCCCTGTATCATAAAGTTGGGTATTACACGGTGAAAGATAACGCCTTTGTAATAACCTTTTTCAGCGTGACCCGTGAAGTTCTCAACAGCTTTGGGGGCTTTATCAGGATAAAGTTCGGCTTCAAATTTTCCCATATTGGTATTAAAAACTGCTACAGTCGTTGTGTCGTTTTTTGCTTCCACTTTAGTATTCTCATTATTTGTTGGTGTTTGATTATTTTCATTGTCCATATTATTCTGACCGCATCCGGTGAATACTGCGAGTAAGATAAAGACTATTACTTTTTTCATCATATCTCCTAAGATTGAATAATGTTTAAGCCTATTAAAACAAGAATGATTATACCGGCGATTATCCTGTAATAAATAAAAAGGAACGTTGAATGTTTTCTAAGGTATTTCAACAGGAAGTCAATTGCAAGGTATCCGCTTATGGCCGCGGCAATGGTAGCAATAATCAGGTTCACCCACATAGTGCCGTTTAAGATGCTGAGCGACTGGTAAAGCTCCAGAAGTCCGCTCGCCAGAACTGCCGGCACACTTAATAAAAAGGAAAACCGTCGCTGCATCTTCTCTTTTCAGTCCTCTGAATAAACCGCCTGTTATTGTTGTTCCCGACCTGGATGCACCCGGTATAAGTGCAAATGCCTGTGCAATACCAATAAAGAGAGAATCGAACAGAGATATCTCTTTTTCTGTTTTTACTCTTTTTCCCATCTTCTCAGCAATTGCCAGAATAATGGCAAAAATGATGAGGTTTATCGCAATTACATAAAGGTCTTTTGTGAATGCTCCTTCAATTGCATCTTTGAAAAGGAGTCCTATAAAAACTACGGGAAGCGTGCCCACTATGATGAACCACCCTGTTCTCGACTGAAACGACTGCTCCGCAAAACCAACTCTTCTGTTTACATTTTCTTTCCAGAAAGAAATCAGTATGTGAATAAGATCGTTCCAGAAATAAATAAGTATAGCCAGCATTGTACCGAGCTGAATAACCGCAATAAAAGCAGTCCATTCCTGCGGGTGATCCGGTGAGATCAGGTTCATCAGCTTGCCCGCAACTGTTAAATGACCCGTGCTGCTTATTGGTAAAAATTCTGTCAGCCCCTGTATTATACCGAGAATGATAGCATCAAGTATATTCAATAAGATCTCCTAAAACATATAAGTAATTCCAAGATTGACTCCCGCAGATAATGTATTCAGATCTACCTGGTTGTAATAAGATGCATGGTATTCGCCCCAATTTTTCAGATCCCCATTGAAGTCATATCTGATATCCCCGGAAATGTACACATAAAAATTACTACTCAGTTTTGTATTACCGGCTGCTCTCAATAGTACCCCAAATCCCGTTGAAGAAAAATTAATAGCTGAGGCAGATGATGGGAACAATTCGTTCGCACTTGCAAATCTGATTCCTACACCTCCTCCAAACTTAAAGTTGTATCCTTCTCCTCTTATCACATAATATGATGTAACGGTAGGCATAATAATATGATAGGAAAAATCATACTGGCCGGTAGCCATATTGAAAGTGGCCGAACTTAATAAATATGCTACTTCCAACCCGATGTCGTACGTTTTGCTGACAGCATGGTCATATTCGCCGGAAAAGACAACAGCTGAATTGAAGCTTGCCATTTCATCATAACCGGCGATCTGGTTTATATAATCCTTTAATGACGGTGTACTGCCGAAGTTAATTCCCATTCCTATACGCACTTCATCCTGGGCGGCTGCCTGCGGTATAATCAGTAATGCTGTTAAAATTGTAAATAAGTATTTCATAATTCTTCCATTTCGGTTTCAACTACGTTTATAAGGTTATCGTGCTGTCTGTTCAGGACAAAGAAAATAATCAAAGATAATATGATGAACAATAGATATGATATGATGTGGGTTAAAAATGCGTAAGCAAGACTAATTACCTCGCCGTATCCGAATAGCAGCACAAGGGCTGACTTTGCAAGTGCATGATAAGAACCTGTGCCTCCGGGCGTGGGAATAACCACACCAATTGCACTGATGCTCATTAATATCCATGCCATTGCAAAAGTAACGTGAGGAAGTCCTATCATGATCATTCCTACGTATGCATTAAGTGCGTAAAAAAGCATTATCGCAACACTGAACAGAAATGTAAGGATGTAGTTCCTGGTGCCTTTGAGACTGGCGAATCCCTCGGTCAGCATCTTAAAAATATAGCCCGCTTTATGAGCCAGTTTTTCAGATATTCTTCCAAGCAGTTTAACGATAACCCCGTAAAACTTCTCTTTCAGCTTCACAACCATCAGGATAAATACAAGGAATACCGCTATCAGCGCGGATGTTATATAAAGTGTTGTTTTGAGCCAGGGAAAGCTGAGGTAAAGGTTTCCGTTGTAAATTAATGCTGCTACTATAACTGAGAGTCCCAGGAAAATTATATCGATTACTCTTTCAACGATCACAGTGCCGAACATGGATGACCGGGAAATATGTTCCCATTTGCCCAGCAGCACTGCCCGGGTAATCTCACCCAGCCGTGGGATAACACAATTAACACCGTAGCCTACCATAAGAGAACCGAACAGGTTTTTCATAGCCGCATCCGGTTTAACAGAACTGATTATAACTTTCCACCTTGCAGCACGAAGGTAGTGTGAAGAAAGGAGTACTATAATAAAAACGATGATCCAGAAGGGCGAAGCTTTTGATGCCTGATCTAAAACCTCGCCGAAATTAACATCATAAAATGCGATGTAAAGGAAAACCGCGGTTAAAATAAGAGAGAGAGCAAAGTTTATAATGTCTCTCTTTGAAATATGCTTTACTTTTTTACCTGAGGTCAATGACCTTAATTCCTTTTGCGGGTGAATAAGTAAATTCGGAATCAGGAATATCCTGGTTCAGTTTGTATCCCGAAAGTGTAATGGTCGATTCTCCGGAATTACTGTCAATCAGAACTTTTTCAACGAGGTTATCGTTATTAATGTACAGTTTAGCCCTGTCAAAATTCAGGTCGGCTGTTTTGGGTTCCAGAGTAAGGGTCTTGTAATTTCCCTCTTCACCCGGGGTTACATTGCACTTAGCCGGGTATACCTGGATGAAGTTGTTGAGCGAAAGTTCAGTGGGTTCTTCGGCATCATAATTATTTATGATGACTTTATTTTCCTTCTTATTGTAATTCCAGAAAGTCTCGCCGTCAGAAATGATAGTATTGTTCTTAAGCTCGATTCTCAGTTTATTCTCTTTTTTAAGGTACAATTTTCCCGAGAAATCTTCTTTACTCCCTGAAAATTTGGTGAAATTGACAGTTAGTGTGTTTATTGAGTTATATTTTGACTGGACTGCTTTAAGCAGTTCATTATTATTAACTTGTCCGAATACAGCTGTACAAAAAAACATCGATAATATTACAAAAACAGTACTTTTCATATTTTAACCTTTCATAATCTCAGATTTGCGATTTCGAATTTAAGCATAAATGCAGTTATAAAAAATCGAATTTCGCATAGTTTAAGGGTCATTTCAGGGGTTTACTACAAGGATCTGAGAATTGTTTCCAGCTGTTCTTCGTTTTCCACCAGGACCGTCCGGGCTTTGCTGCCGTCGTTAGGTCCGACTATCCCAGCTTCCTCAAGCTGATCAACAATTCTTGCAGCTCTTGAGTATCCGAGTTTTAACCTGCGCTGGAGCAGTGAGACAGATCCCTGCTGATGACGCACAATAACCCTTGCGGCATCCTCAAACATCGGATCCATATCGGTAAGGAACCCGCTGCTGTCTTTCTTCTTGTCATATATTGAAGGAAGGAAGTACGGCTTTGAATAACCGGTTTGTGAATAGATATAGTTAGTGATCCGTTCTACCTCATCAGTAGATATGAAAGCATTTTGTATACGGATAGGCTTCGGCTGTCCCGTCGGAAGGAAAAGCATATCACCTTTACCCAGCAGCTGTTCCGCCCCGTTCATATCGAGAATTGTCCTTGAATCGATCTTGGTTGCTACCTGGTAGGCTATCCTTGCAGAGAAGTTAGCTTTTATGACACCGGTGATTACATTAACCGACGGCCGTTGTGTAGCCAGCACCAGGTGGATGCCGACCGCACGCGCAAGCTGAGCTAGTCGTGCAATAGGTTCTTCAACTTCTTTTCCGGCAGTGATCATCAGGTCTGCCAGCTCATCAATTATTACGATAAGGTACGGCAGGTAGTGATGTTTTACTTCTTCTGAATCGTGAGGTCTTTTCTTCGGATCAGAAACCTTCTTGTTGTAATCTACTATGTTCCTTACGCCTGCTTTAGCAAGACGGTCGTATCTCTTTTCCATTTCGATCTCGACGCTCTTCAGCAGGAGTACGGCATTCTGAGGGTTGGTGATAATCTCCTCTTCAAGGTCGGGTGAAACGGCAAGGTAATGACGGCGGAGCTTATTGTAGAATGACAGTTCTATCTTTTTGGGATCGATCATTATCAGTTTAACTTCCGAGGGATCTTTTGTGTAAAGCAAACTACTGATGATCATATTTATACCGACACTCTTACCCGATCCCGTTGATCCGGCAATCAGCAAATGAGGCATCTTGGAAAGATCTGTAATATATACTTCCCCGCTGATGGTTTTACCGTAGGCCATAGGAAGTTCCATTTTGGAATCGATAACTTTATGGAGAACCGACCTCGCATTTACAAGTGATGCTTCCGCATTCGGTATCTCAACACCGATCGCACTCTTTCCGGGGATCGGAGCTATAATTCTGATTCCGCGGGCGGCAAGTGCAAGGGCAATATCATTTTCAAGCGAAACAATTTTACTGATCTTAACACCCGGTGCAGGTACAATTTCATAAAGAGTAACAACAGGGCCGGGAGTAACGGAAATATCCTGGATCTCGATATCAAACAGCTTAAGCTTCTCTTTAAGCAGCTCGGCGTTCCTTGTGAGTTCTTCCTCGGCAACCTTAAAATCTTCAGCGGGAGCGGGATCAAGAAGATCGAGTCCGGCCTTCTTAAAGTTCAGTTTTTCATCCCATGGATCGGGCAGCTTTTCATCCTGGTCATGTTCGGGATCTCTTTCGGGCATCTCTCCTGTTTTTTCAAGATCCACTTTCTTCGTTTCGCTCTTCTGCATCACATCTTCATCTCTCAGTTCAGCCTTTGGCTTCTTTACTTCAAGAGCAGTATCCTGTGCGGCATCATTCCTTATAATTCTTATCCTGGTCTGTTCTTCGTCCTCTTCAGCCATCAGCTCTTCGGCACTGATAGTTTCCTCTTTGCTTTTTTTCTTCTTCTTTTTCTTATCCTCGCGCAGATCTTTAATCTTCTGCAGGTTTTTCTCTTCGGCCTCCGGCCTGTTTATTTTGATCTTACCGGCTTGTTTTGTCCTCTGCAGTAAGAATTCTTTCAGAAATGCGGTGACCTTCTCCAGATCGATATTAAAGGCAAGGATGATAAGGACCATAAAAGCGGCAAAAAGGAATATAATACTGCCCACACCCCCAAGGAGTCTGCCGGTGCCTTCTCCCAGGAAATCACCTATGGCGCCTGATATTTCATATGTATTTGAAAACAGATCAAACCTTGCCCGCAGCACCCCGAAGAATGAGGATAAAATCAGTCCGGCAATAAGCAGGAAGTTGAAGGATTTTATCATCGTCTTGAATGAGATCTTCTTAAAGTATGAGAACCCCCAAACAAAGATTATGACCGGGAAGATAGCGGAAAAGATTCCGAGGGTATTGTTTATAAAGAAATCTGCCAGGTATGCGCCGGTTATACCGACAAGATTATTCGTTCCCCTGAAGCTGGCTTCGGGATTAAAGACCCTGAACAGGTCTGAAAACTTGTAGTTCAGAACAGCCTGGTCGTACCTTGAATAGGAAACGAGACTTAAAAGCAGAAATACGGAAAATACAATTAAGAATAATCCGAGCAGCTTTTTTTTATTTTTCACTAATACAGGTTCATCTTCGGCAGGCTTTACCTTTCCGTTTCCGGGTTTCTTCTTCATCGAATTATCTCTTAGTTGGACTCTTTAACGCCGGGCAGCGACTTTAAAACATTCGTTGAAAAATAAGGAATAACATTCGAAGTATCTACCCCGGCAGCATATTTCAGATCGTCTTCAAATCCATTCTGCAGCAGAAGTTTTCCATGCTCGGTCTCTTTGAGCATTTCAAAAGGATCTTTTCCAAATGAATCATCAAGCGACATGGTTACTCTTGCGGTATCTGTAAGTGCAATTTCATTATTTTTTTCCATCACTCTGCGGATTAGTCTGCCCGCGCAGACAGAATCCTCAAGCGAGAAAGTATTTGATTTACCGGCACACAGGATCTCAACATCTTTACCTGTTCTGATCAACTGTTCGGCAACAGCACCGAGATTCAGATATGAGCAGACGTACAGATTCTCAGAAAATTTTGCTTTTACTATTGCCTTGGATCCGTTTGTAGTATAAAGAATTATTGTTTTACCCGAAACAATTTCAGGAGTATATTCAAGGGGAGAATTACCCAGGGCAAATCCTTCTACTTTTTTCGTGTTTCTTTCTCCCCCGAGAAGCGTCTGTCCCCCGAACATTCCGCCTGATATCTTAACACCGAATTCAACTGTGGCAACGGGGACGATCTCTCTAGCCCCGTTCTGCAGAGCTGTTACAATCGTGGTGGATGCCCGCAGTACATCAATAACAACAACAGTTTTCCCGGTGAAATAAAGCTCATCGGCAATTACCGGGGAAAACAGAACATTAACCCTCATAGATCTTTCAGTTTTCCTTTTTGATAAAGGGTAATTTAACAACAACGGCAGGTATTTCCTTGCCGCGGATGGAAAAATTAATTTTCGATCCTTCGGCGGCGTATGCCGTTTCCACATAACCCATTGCTATGGGTTTTTCTAAAATGGGACTAACAGTACCGCTGGTAACGGTTCCTATTTTTTTTCCGTCTGCAGTAAACTCGTATCCGTGCCTTGGAAATGCTTTTTCATCGGTAATAACAGGAACCAGTTTCCTCTTTAACCCTTCCTCTTTAACCTTAAGCAGTGCGTCTTTTCCGATAAAATGATCTTTTTTAAGCTTGGTTATCCAGCCGAGTCCTGCTTCAAGAGGATTGGTTGTCTGGTCAATATCATTTCCGTATAAGCAGAATCCCATCTCAAGCCGCAGCGAATCCCTGCACCCGAGTCCCGTCGGTTTAATGTCAAATTCCTTTCCTGCTTCCATTACTGCATTCCAGAGATCTTCAGCCGTCTTTTCATCGCCTTTAAAGTAAAGTTCATAACCAAGCTCGCCGGTATATCCCGTCCTTGAAACGATCATATCTACGCCGTTAACCTTTGTCTTAACAAAGTGGTAGTATTCCATATCAAGCGGGTCAGAGGTAAGTTTCTGAATGACCTTCCTTGAGTTAGGTCCCTGAACTGCAAGCAGTGAATATTCATCACTCTGATTCTGAAGGTCAACTCCGGGATTATTTTGCTTCATCCATTCGAAATCTTTTTCAATATTCGATGCATTTATAACCAGCATAAACTCATCTTCGGCAAGCCGGTAAACCAGAAGGTCATCAACTATACCGCCGTCTTCATAACACATCGCTGAATACTGTACCCGTCCGGGTGTAAGTTTGGATGCATCGTTCACAGTTATATTCTGCACAAACCCGAGAGCCTTTTCTCCTTTAACAAATACTTCACCCATATGTGAAACATCGAAGACACCGACGGAATTTCTGACAGCTTTATGCTCTGCAATTATTGATGAATACTGAACGGGCATATAATAGCCGGCGAATTCAACTATTTTAGCCCCTTCCTTGACATGTACATTATAGAATTTTGTTTTTTTCATGGCTGTATAAGATTAAATTTGTTTCTCCCCGGATTTTTTCCAGTCGCTCAGGAATTTCTCAAGACCAACGTCCGTGAGAGGATGGTTGAATAATTTATTTATTACATCGAAGGGCATTGTACATACGTCGGCACCCATCAATGCGGCCTCAACCAGGTGAAGAGGGTGACGTATGCTTGCTACAAGCACTTCAGTTTCATAATTATAATTTCTGTAGATCTGTACTATCTGCGATATGAGCTCCATTCCGCTTGTACTGATATCATCAAGCCGGCCCACAAAGGGACTTATGTAAGTCGCCCCGGCTTTGGCTGCAAGCAGGGCCTGTGAAGGTGAAAAACACAGTGTAACATTAGTTTTTATGCCTTCTTCGGAAAGAGTTTTTACTGCTTTAAGTCCCTCTTTTATAAGAGGAACTTTCACAACAATATTTTTATGGATAGCAGAAAGTTCTCTGCCTTCTTTTACAATTCCATTGTAATCGGTAGGAATAACCTCGGCGCTGACAGGACCGTCTACAAGCTCCAGTATCGCATCCAGAAGTTTACGGAAATCTTTACCGGTTTTAGAGACAAGCGATGGATTGGTCGTTACCCCGTCAAGAATGCCCAGTGATGCAGCTTCTTTAATTTCTTCAATTTTTGCAGTATCAATAAAAAATTTCATTGTGACTCCGCGGGAAGATTAGTTTAATTTACTTCTTCTGTTATATCTTTCTGGCTCTTTTTTGAAATGAACCGGAACTGGCCGATTGGAACTGACTCATCCTCTTCCAGCGTGATCTTGACCAAATATTTAAACTGCAGCTTTGTCAATCCTTTTATCTTGCCTTCCCTGAGCTTACCGGCCACCGTAGGATGACATTTAACAATGATTGCACGTTCTTTTGAAACTCTCCTGAATTTCTTCATCCAGTCTTCCAGATCGTAAACCAGGTGAGAACCTTTTGTAAGGAGCCCGGTACCAAGGCAGTATGGACAAACTTCCTTCATTGCCTGCATAATATTCTGTCGTATTCTCTGCCTTGTAATCTGTACGAGACCAAAATCCGACATCGGCAGTACAGATACTTTTGCCCTGTCCTTCCTGAATTCTTTTTTCAGCTCATCATAAACTTTTTTACGGTTCTTATCTTCTTCAAGATCAATAAAATCCACTACTATAATGCCGCCGATATCACGCAGCCGAAGCTGCCGGGCTATTTCGCGTGCAGATTCCAGGTCGGTCTTTAGTGAATTAAGTTCCTGCTCCTTGCTCTTTGCGTATCTTCCGCTGTTAACATCTATCACCACCATTGCTTCAGTGTGTTCAATTATCAGGTATCCTCCGCTTGGCAGGGACACCCTTCTCCCCATAAGAACTTTAATCTGTTCTTCTATCTTGAAAGCATCAAATATAGGCAGATGAGATTTATACCATTCTATCTTGTCGGCCAGCGAAGGCTGAACAAGCTGAACATATTCTTTTATCTGGCGGTAAAGTTTTTTTGAATCAATGAAAACTTTTGAAACGTCGGGTGTAAAAAGATCACGGATTACGCTGGAAGTAGTACTCAGATCCTGGTAAACCAGGGACGGCGGTTCTTCACTTTTTACAGTAGCCTCAATTTCGGCCCAGGTTTTCAGCAGGTTCCTCAAATCCTCCTGGAGTGATTCCTCTTTCTGGTTCCTTGCAACAGTACGGATAATAAGTCCGTAGTTCTTCGGCAGTATACTCCTTGCGATATGCCTTAGTCTCCGTCTTTCCTTATAATCGGATATTCGCTTTGAGACTCCGATCTTGTTATCGAAAGGAAGCAGAACGCAGAATCTCCCGGGGAGTGAGACTGAGGAAGTTACCCTGACACCTTTATTGTTTACAGGTTCTTTTGTGATCTGAACGATGATATCCTGTCCTTTGTGAAGGTGAGGGACATTCGATTCACGATTCCTGTGATTCTGCTGGTTATTTCTCTGCTGCTGGGGTGATTCATCATCATCATCTTCATCGACGTCTGAATCATCTTCACCTATCATATCCTGAAGCTGTTTGGTTGTTTCACCTATATCAGAGAAATGAAGGAAAGCGTCGTGTTTCATGCCAATGTCTACAAAGGCAGCCCTGATACCCGGAAGAACTCGTGCTATTCTTCCGAGGTACATGTCACCAACCATTCTCCGGTTTTCAGGATAATCAACAAAAAAGTCGACTAAATTTCCTTCTTCGGTGATCGCTACGCGGGTCTGGGTGGTGGAAGAATTTATTATAATTTCTTTTGTCATAAAGGACAAACTCTTTCAATGAAACATAATATTTCATTCTGAAAAATTTGATATATCCCTCGCTTAGAATATAAGCCGGTAATCCTCCTTCGGAACCAGTGCTGTCAGCAGTATGCAAAAATGCACTGTTTTTCAGAAGGAATAATAAAACCAAAAACCTGATATGATCTAAATACACGGTTTCCATTCCAGGCGATTATTGTTATTTAAAAAATATGCCGGATTATTCATCCGGCAAAAATCTTACTTAGCTTCCGTATGGCTTTCTTTATTATTTTCTTTGAGAAGTTCTTTTCTGCTTAAAGAGTACTTCCCGTTCTCAATCTTTAAAAGCTTTACAGTAACTTTGTCGCCTTCTTTAAAGTAATCGGTTACTTTATTCACTCTCTTGTTATCTATCTGGGAGATGTGAAGCAGACCTTCCTTACCGGGAAGAATCTCAACGAAGGCTCCGAAGTCCATTATTTTTGTTACGACTCCGTCGTAAGTTTCACCGACTTCAGGTGTTGCGGTTAATTTTTTAATATGCTCTTTGCACTTGGCCGCACTGTCCCTGTCCGGGGATGCGATACTTACAGTTCCGTCATCTTCAATATTTATATCAACGCCGAACAATCTCTGCATGCCCTGTATTGTTTTACCACCGGGACCAATAACGAGACCAATCTGGTCGGTATCAATCTGGATCTGAATTAATCTCGGAGCATATGGAGAAAGATGTTCACGAGGCTGGCTGATCGACTCATTCATTATACCCAGGATGTGCATTCTTCCGTCTTTTGCCTGGTTAAGAGCCTTTTCCATAATTTCAAAGGAAATACCTTCAATCTTAATATCCATCTGGAAGGCGGTGATTCCTTCAGACGTACCTGCAACTTTGAAATCCATATCACCAAGGTGATCTTCATTACCCAGGATATCCGAAAGAATAGAATGTTTTTCTCCTTCTTTTACCAGACCCATCGCAATTCCTGCTACAGGTTTTCCCATAGGGACGCCGGCGTCAAACAACGCAAGTGAACCTGCACAGACAGTTGCCATAGATGAAGAGCCGTTTGATTCGAGTATATCTGATATTATACGTACGGTATAGGGAAATACCGACTCCTCGGGAAACATGACTTTTAAAGCACGCTCGGCCAGGTTGCCGTGTCCGATTTCTCTTCTTCCTACACCGGTCATACGACCTACTTCACCAACACTGAAGGGAGGGAAATTATAGTGAAGCATAAATTTCTTGGAATATTCCTCTACAAGTCCGTCCACGGTCTGTTCATCATTCTTTGTTCCCAGCGTTACTGAAGTGAGACTCTGGGTTTCACCTCTGGTAAATAAAGCCGATCCGTGAGTTCTTGGCAGTACGCCTGTTTCTACTGTAATTGGCCTTATCTGCTTGGTATTCCTGCCGTCAAGTCTTACTCCTTCATCAAGGATCCTCTGCCTCATCAGATCTTTTTCAATATCATGCATGATATTCTTTATAATCTTTTCGGATTCAGGGAATGCTTCACTTAGCTGCTCAACAACTGAAGTGGTAAGTTCTTTATTCTTAGCGCTGCGTTCTTCCTTGGTTAATACCGAGTGAACAATTTCCTTAAACGGAGCAAGTGCTTTTTCTCTGACAGCATTTTCAAGTCCTTCAGGAATTTCTTTTACCGGAACTTCACGTTTTGCTTTTCCAACTTCTTTCCTGAGTTCAAGCTGAAGATCAATTAACTTTTTAATTTCACCCTGCGCAAATTTCAGGGCATTCAAGAGATCAGCTTCGCTAACTTCCTTAGACTCGCCCTCAACCATCATAATAGAGTCGGCAGTTCCGGCAACAACAAGTTCAATATCACTTTCCTTAAGCTGCTGGTGAGTAGGGTTAACAATAAATTCACCGTTTACTCTTCCAATCCTTACCTCGCTTATTGGTCCGTTAAAAGGTATATCCGATATCATCAGGGCAGCCGATGCACCGGTTGCAGCAAGTACATCCGTATCATTTTCACCATCATACGAGAGAACAAATGCGATAATCTGTGTCTCGTTTATAAAACTATCGGGGAAAAGAGGACGGATTGGACGATCAACCAGGCGTGCGCTTAATATTTCCTTTTCAGAAGGTCTTCCCTCTCTTTTAATGTACCCGCCGGGAAATTTACCCGCAGCGGATGTCTTCTCCCTGTATTCAACCTGCAGGGGGAAAAAGTCCTGATCTTCTTTAGCTTCTTCAGCAGCAACTGCAGTTACCAGAACCATACTATCGGCGTATCTTACCATTACAGCACCGTTAGCCTGTTTAGCAAACCGGCCGGTTTCTATCGAAAATTTCTTTCCGCCGATCTCAACTTCTTTTGAAACAAACATTTTTTACCTTTAATTCTTTCTTCTTTATTATTTTCTGATATTTAATTCCTGAATCACTGCTCTGTACCTGTTGATATCCTTTTTCATTAGATAATCCAGCAGTCTTCTTCTTTTACCAACCATCATCATCAATCCTCTCCTTGAGTGGTGATCCTTCTTATGAACATTAAAGTGATCGGTCAGTTCATTAATTCTACCGGTGAGAATTGCGACTTGTACTTCGGCTTTACCGGAGTCTTTTTCATTGCCGCCGAATTTCTTAATTATGTCGATTTTTTGCTCTTTGGTCATTCTACTATCCTTATATGTTTTTATACGATGTAACCCCAGTCGTAACCGGGATTAATTATTTATTTCTTTAATAATTTCTGTTTACAGGTTCCAGTTTCCTGATGATTTCAATACCGTTCTTTTTATCAATCTGCATCTGGACAACCAGTTCATCTGCAGAAGAAAATTTTTCTTCTCCGCGAAGTCTTTCGAGGACGATAACTTTCACCGTATCCCCGTAAATCTCTTCATCAAAATCATAAATATAAACTTCGGGCACAATCTTTCCCGAGTTATAAAAGGTCGGCCGCTTCCCTATACTGAGCAGACCGTAATGTTTTTTATTCCTCACAAAGAATTCTACCAGGTAGATCCCGAGTGCCGGCAGAAGTTTATTTTCATTATCTGTTTTTATGTTGGCCGTAGGGAATCCAAGTTCTCTTCCGCGTTTATCACCTTCCATCACCGTTCCGGAAAATTCATAATTGCGGTCAAGGTATGCGTTAGCTTTTTTAATGTCACCGTCGGTCAGAGCCTTCCTGATCTTAGTGCTGCTGACAATTTCACCATCCAGACGGAATGCACCAACAGTTTCAACGCCAAAACCATACTGCCCCCCCATTTCTCTCAGGGTTGATTCGTCTCCTCCACGTCCTTTGCCGAAATGATGATCATATCCGATAATAATATCTTTAATTCCTATCTTATCAATTATATAGTTTTTAAAAAATTCCTCTGCTGTCTGCTGTGAAAACTCTTTTGTAAAATTGATAACAAGCAGGTTCATTATGCCAAGTTTCTCCAGCACGGCGGCTTTTTCTTCAGGGGTGCTGAGTATTTTGAAATCAGTATTTTGTGAAATGACATTACGCGGGTGAGGGTGAAAAGTGATCAGGAAACTTCTCCCGTTTGCACTCCTGGTTTTACTGATTAATCTATCAATAATTTTCTGGTGGCCCAGATGTATGCCATCAAAGGTTCCGAGCGTTATAAAAGTATTTTCATCTTTATTTATGTCAGAAATATCGTGAAATATGTTCATACAATACTTAAATCAAACAATAGCTTATAAATATAAGTTATTTTGGTAGAAAATAAAATATTTTTCCTGTAAGTCATATTAAATCAATAACTTATGGGATCATACCTTTCTCACTGCCGTATTCAGGGTTTCAATGAATTCATCCGGAAGAAAGGCATCCTCAACATTAAAGCTTCCAATAGCCGTTCTGCGAAGCCGGCTCAGGAGGCCTCCGCATCCAAGATTATTACCTAATTCATCCGCAATCGATCTTATATATGTGCCGGCCGAACATTTGATCCTGAAGAAGAGGTCAGGGAGTTCTATCTTCTTTATTTCGAATTCATATATCTCGATCTCCCTCGGTTCTCTTCTTATTTCTTTTCCCTGCCTTGCCATTTTATAGAGCGGTTTGCCGTTTACCTTTAAGGCTGAGAACATAGGCGGAACCTGCTTTATCCTTCCTGTAAATCTTTCCTTTTCTGCAAGGATTCTCTCGTCTGTGATATCTTCAGGAACCCTGACTTCGGTAATTTCAGTTTCGGTATCCATTGACGGGGAGGATTTACCCAGGGTAATCGTTCCTTCATATACCTTGAACATTCCCTGGTATTCAGAAATAGTCTTCGTTTTTTTTCCTGTGCAGATAATCAGGAGACCCGTTGCCATCGGATCAAGTGTACCGGCATGACCCACTTTCTTTACATTTACAGCACTGCGGATTTTTCTAACCGCTTTAAATGATGACCACCCCTTAGGTTTATCAATCAATATTACTTCACCGGCCTGAAAATCAAATTCTTTATCAATTATCTTCTTTGTTATCATTCTCGTGGATTTTTTTAATCAGGCCTTCAATTTTTTCTACGTAATCAAGGGTATCATCTATAAAAAACTTTAATTCGGGCACAAACTTGATTCTTATTCTGTGAGCCAGCTCTGTTCTGATAAATCCGCTTTTGTCCCGTATCTTTTCAAGAACAACTTCCCGTTTCTCCTTTTCGAAGACGGAGATGTATATCTTTGCAATCTTTAAGTCGGGACTCAATCTAACATTAGTTACAGTAAGGAGTCCGAATGCAGGATCCTGTACCTTGTACAGGAAAATCAAGCTCACTTCTTCCTTTATAAGATGTTCAAGTTTATCAATTCTATAAGCCATAAAACCATCCCGGGCAATTTCTTTTTATACTAAGCCAGCTTTTTCTTCGTTTCAACTATCTTATATGCTTCTATAATATCGCCGACTTTAAGATCATTAAAGTTGTTGATATTAAGTCCGCACTCATATCCTGCATCAACCTCACGAACATCATCCTTAAACCTCTTAAGAGAACCAATCTCACCTTCGTGAATTACGATTCCGTCTCTTATCAGCCTTATTTTATTATTACGTATTATTTTACCGTCCTGTACATAACATCCGGCAACCGTACCGGTTTTAGGAACTTTGAACGTGTCACGTACTTCAAGGGTAGCCACAACTTCCTCGGACAGGACAGGACTGAGAAGTCCTTCAAGAGCCGATTTCACTTCGTTGATAGCATCATATATAACACTGTATAATCTAATATCCACATTCTGCGTTTCAGCAAGTTTTCTTGCATTAAGATTGGGTCTTACGTGGAATCCTATTATAATAGCATCGGATGCAGAGGCAAGAAGGACGTCACTTTCTGAAATTCCCCCAACGCCTTTATGGATTACCTCAACGACCACTTCTTCATTCGACAGTTTCATAAGTGAATCGGATAATGCCTCGACAGAACCGTCTACGTCGCCTTTTACAATAAGTGCAAGTTCTTTTACGCCGCCAATGCTTATCTGTTTAGCAATTTCATCAAGAGTAACATGTCTGACCTGTTTTTGATCCTGTTCTCTCTTAAGCTGCTGTCTCTTGATTCCTATTTCGCGTGCGGTCCTTTCAGATTCAACAACAACAAAAGTATCACCAGCCTGTGGGGATCCTTCGAATCCCAGTACCTGTACTGGTGTAGAAGGCCCGGCTTCTTCAACTTTATTGCCGCGCTCATCGAACATAGCTCTGACTTTTCCCTGGAATATACCGGCTACGAAAGGATCACCGATTTTAAGCGTTCCCTTCTGGACCAGGATGGTTCCGGTTATACCCCGGCCTTTATCAAGCTCTGACTCAACAACAGCACCCCTGGCATCGCGATCGGGATTAGCTTTTAACTCAAGAAGTTCAGCCTCAAGAAGGATTTTTTCTAGAAGGGTATCGACATTTAATCCTGTTTTAGCCGAAATCTCAACACATTGATTCTTTCCACCCCAGTCTTCAACAAGAACGTTCCTTTCAGCCAGCTGCTGCTTAATCTTATCGATATTAGCACCCGGTTTATCAATTTTATTTATGGCAATCACGATCGGAACTCCCGCTGCCTGCGCATGATTTATCGCCTCAACAGTCTGGGGCATTACGGCGTCGTCCGCTGCAACAACCAGGATAACGATATCAGTCAGCTGAGCACCCCTGGCTCTCATTGCGGTAAATGCCTCGTGACCCGGAGTATCAAGGAAAGTAATATTTTTCCCGTTGCCCACATCCACCTTATAAGCACCTATATGCTGGGTTATTCCACCGGATTCACCGGCAACTACATTTGACCTTCTGATATAATCAAGGAGGGATGTTTTACCATGATCGACGTGACCCATAATTGTAACCACCGGGGGTCGCGGCTGCATAGTTTCGGGTTCATCTGGAGTATCTTCAAGAGCCTCGGCTGTATACTCAGTCTGGAATTCCACTTCAAATCCGAATTCATCGGCTACAAGCGTGATTGTTTCAACATCGAGTCGCTGGTTAATAGAAACCATCAGTCCGAGTTCTATACACTTTGCAATGACATCGCTGACAGGAACATCCATCAGGTTGGCAAGTTCATTAACCGCAATAAACTCAGTTACCTTGATTTTCTGCTCTTCGCGCGATTTCTCTTCCTGTCTTCTTTCTTCTTCAGCTTCTCTTTCTTTTCTCTTTTTCTTTCTTGAACTTGCTCTTCCCGAAGCTACGGTATCATCCATACTGAGAAGTGTTTTTCTGATAGCCTCTTTTACTTCTTTTTCATCTATTTCAAACTTTTTAACTCTCTTCTTCTTTTTGTTAACAGCCGTTTCTTCGGTGCCGACTTCAGTAGATTTCTTCTTAGCTCTTGGTTTTTTCTTCTTTTTAACCGGTTCAGTTTTCTTCTTTTCAACAGATTCCCCTTCAGGTTTTTCCGCTTTAGGTTCAGCTGCCTTCTTTTCGTCAAGATCTATTTTGCCAACGACCTTTAAGCCCTTCCTCTTACCCGCTTCGTTTTCCTTAGGAGAAACAAACTGATCTTCTTTCTTCTCCTTCTTTTTTTCTTTTTCTGTCTTTGCTGGTTCTTCAACTTCTGCTGCTGGTTCCTCAGCCTTTACTGGTTCCTCCGGAACCTTCTCCGGCTCAGGGACTTCAACTTCGGCAGGCTTTTCCTCTTTGACCTCTTCTACAGGAGGAGCGGCTTCTTCTTTCGGAGTCTCAGCTTCTTCGGCTTTAGCTTCCTCTTCTATTTCCTTTTTCTTCTCTTCTTCCTCTGACCGCTCAATTCGCTTTTTGTTGAATTCAGCAATCTTTTTATAATGTTTTTCGGCTTTTTCAATATCCTTTTTAAAGTGATCCTGGATATCTTTGAGCATCTCATCGGAGACTAAAGACATATGAGATTTAATCTCGTGTCCTTTTTTCTTCAGAAATTCAATAAGCTGTTCAGCCGATAGATTATATTCGGAAGCTAGTTTGTAAACTCTGATTTTTTTTGATTTGGCTTCAGCCATAATATCCTTATCTGTTTAAGATCCTATTCTTCTTCTTCAAACTGTTCTTTAATTAATTCAATAATCTCATTTATCTTATCCTCATCCAGGCCCTCAATTTCCTTAAGTTTTTCCGGTCCTGCCTGCAGAACTTCCAGTGCCGTGTCATAACGGTGGTTTATAAGCAGATCATAAATGTCAGCACCAAGGTCTTCTTTAAGGTCAATAAGCTCAATATCCTCTTCATATTCCTCAAAAGGCCTTTCCTCACGAAGAATCTCAATTTCATAATCGGTGAGCTTCATAGCAAGTCTGATATTAACGCCATTTCTTCCTACAATAAGGGAAACCTGGTCTGCGTCAGCAGTTACAACTGCTTTCTTTTCTTCATCATCAACTTCAATCTTTTTAAGTTTTGCAGGAGCAAGCGATCTTTGAATAAATACTATTGAATCTTCTGAATAATTAATAACATCGATGTTCTCATTATTTAGTTCTCTTACAATTGCATGAATACGGACACCTTTCATTCCGACACAGGCGCCGACTGCATCAATTCTATTATCCTGGGATTCAACCGCTACTTTTGCCCTTTCACCGGGTTCCCGTGCAATCGCTTTAATATCTATAATTCCATCGTAAATTTCAGGTATTTCTATTTCAAATAGCCTTCTCAGGAACATATTGTCGGAACGTGAGACAATTATCACAGGACCACTGTTACCTTTACGCACTTCTTTTACGATTGCCCTGATTGTCTCGCCTTTCTTATAACGTTCATACGGTATCTGCTCATTACGGGGAAGAACAAGTTCATTCTTGTTATGATTAATCAGGATGTCGCTTTTCCTGATCTGGTATATATCTCCCACAACGATTTCACCCAGAAGTTCCTTATACTCGTTATAAATAATATCCTTTTCTATTTCGCGTATTTTCTGGTTCAGACTCTGTTTTGCAAGAGTTATCAGCCTGCGCCCAAGGGTTGCAAGTTCAATCTTTTCTACATAATCGTCGCCGACTTCCAGTTCCTCTTCATTTCCTTTCCTGTTAACTTCATCCAGACTAACCTGTATATTCGGGTCTTCCACCTCGTCAACGATTTCTCTCTCAAGAAAGATTTCAATATCACCTCTGTCCATATTCACAACAACATCAAACTTAGCTTCATCCCCGTATTTTTTTCTGACCAGAAGTCCGAAGATTTCTTCCAGAATCCCCGCTAAAACGTCTTTATCAATACCTTTGTCCCTCACCATCTGGGCAAAGGATTCTACAATCTCTGAATTCATCTTTCTTTTTTTCTCCTTTAAGAAAAACTGATTATTACTTTGGCTTTTATAATATTAGAAAAATCGATTTTTATTTCTTCACGGTTATTTTTCAAAAAAACGAGGCAGTTACCCTCAATACTCTGTAATTTTCCCGAAAACTTCCTGACGTTTTCCGAATCTCTGTAAGCTACGTCAAATTTTCTATTGATGTGTTTGGGAAACTGTTTCAAATATTTCAAGGGTCTGTTTACACCGGGGGAGGATACTTCAAGCCGGTAACCGGAATCAAATATACTATCCTCTTCAAACTTTTTGTCAATTTCGCGGCTGATCGCTGCACAATCTTCTGCAGATACATTTATTTCAGAATCAATATAAACTTCCAAAACGCGGTTTTTTTTCTCACCTCTGATCACAAGGTCTATCAAAAAAAATCCGCTGTCAGTTACAATAGCTTCTATCAAATCGTGGATATTTTTATCAAAAAAGTTCATAGAAATAAAAATCGCCCTTAAAAGGGCGAATCAATTAGACAAATTTACAATCAATTTAACCAATAAGCAAGGAAATATGATATGTCACTGCCTACCTTGTTATTTCATTATCTGTTCTTTTATCTGGTTTTTCAGGCGGTGCTTCAACTTTTTCACCTGATCGGGGCCTGTCAAAAACCCTGGCAATGATAAAACCAAAAATAACTCCGAGTAATCCGATAAGAGAAATCAATACTATTATTGACATCTGAAACTGCCAGAAATATGCTCTGACTGTTACAACTTCGGTATTCTGGGAAACGAATATCGTAAATAGAATAACCAGGATCATTAGAATTATAATTTTTGCTTTCATGTCAAACCTTTTCAGGAAGTTTTAATATTTAATTCTTCATTCTTTATATGAATATCCCTTTGAGGGAAAGGAATTTCAATATTATGCTCCTTAAATTTTTTGAATGCAGCATAATATATCTGACTTTTGAGTACGTCCGGCCGGTTTATATATTCCCGGGTCCATATTCTCAGAATAAATACAAGAGCACTGTCGGCATATTCATGGAATAAAACATCAGGTTTCGGCTGATGGAGAATTCCTTCGTTCTCATCTGCAACTTCGAGCAATAATTTTTTGATCACCTCGGGGTCTTCATTGTAGGATACACCAACCGGAATATTAAACCTTATATTTCTGTCGGTGTGACTCCAGTTGATCACCTTTGACGAAATGAAATCAGAGTTGGGGACAATAATTGAAATATTATCATTGGTAACAATCGTAGTTGATCTCATCGAAATGCTTATTACATCCCCGCTTACTTCCCCGACCTCAATCCTGTCGCCTACTTTAATAGGTCTCTCAAAGAGGATAATTATTCCGCTGACAAAGTTATTGGTAATATTCTGCAGACCGAAACCAATACCTACGCCAAGAGCACCGGCCAGCACTGTTACTGCACTAAGGTCCAGCCCGATTGTCTGCAGCACAATTATTAAACCAATTACGAGAACTATATAGCGAAGTATGGTCCCAACAGCGACCCTGACACCAAGATCAATCTTGCTCTTTGCCAGAACTTTGTATACCACCCATTTTTTTATCTTGGCTGTCAGATAAAACAACAGGAAAACCAGCAAAAGGAAATAGAGAACCGACCAGAGTGTCAGCTCTGTGGAGCCTATCTGTGTGATAGGGATGTCTAGAAATTGCTTTATGTTATTTATTAACTCTTTCATAATCACTTTCACTGAAACGGGAAAAATACAGGAATTAACAGACTTGCCAAAAGCCAGAAAATAATATTAAGAGGAAGTCCTATCCTTAGAAAATCTGAAAATTTATAATTCCCCGGCCCGAAAATCATTGTATTGGTTTGATAGCCCACCGGGGTGGCAAAACTTAATGATGCCGCGAAGGTTACAGCCATCAGAAAAGGTCTGGAACTGACTCCTATGGAATCAGCTGTAATAATGGCAATTGGAACAATCAAGGCTGCAGTCGCATTATTTGATATAAAATTAGTGAAAACAAGGGTCAAAAAAAAGAAAGCAGACAGCAGGACGGTCGGTCCCAGGTCACCTAGTAAAGATAACAATGATGATGCAATCAACCCGGCAGCTCCGGTTTTTTCCATCGCAATTCCGAGGGTCAGAACACCGGCGAGAAGAAAAATGACGCGCCATTCGATCGATCTGTATGCCTCTTCGAGTGTAATAATACCTGACAAAAGATATAAAACACTGCCTATTATTGCGCTCGTCACGATCGGGAAAACTCCCAATGCCGCAGCAGCCACAACAGCGGTTAAAATAATGATTGCCGGAAGGATCTTATCCTTTTTTTGTTTCTGAGTATTTACCTCTGAAACTATGACAAAAGCATTATTCTTCCTGAGCTGCGACAGCCAGTCTTTTTTAACCTCTATCAGCAAAACATCCCCGGGAATGAGTATCGTATTTCCAAGATTTTCACGCATCAGTCTTCCACGGTGCCTGATAGCAAGGACTGTTCCTCCGAATGTCTCCCGGAAATTAATATTCTTGATTGTCCTTCCCCGCAGTCTGCTTCCCGAGGTTACAACAGCCTGGACAAGCCTTGATTCAGCAAGATTAAGGTTCAGGTCCCCAAAACTTATCTCTGATTTCAGCAATATCCCCTCCCGGGTCTGCAGTTCTTTTAATTTTTCAATATTGCATCGCACCCGGAGGATATCATTGGGCATTATGATCGTATTTGGGGAGGGCAGAAATTTGTTCTTCTCTCCCCTGTGAATTTCAATTATGTCAAGGTCAAGATCCTTTACCAGGGAAGAATTTCTTATTTCTTTATGCACCGACTTAGACTCCGGAAGTACGATAATTTCCGTAATATAGTCCTCCAGATGAAATTCCTGTGAAAGGCTTCCGGCTTCTTTCCTGTCGGGAAGAAGACTTTTAGCTGTAAACAGCATATATACTGTACCTGTAAACAGAATTACTAATCCGAAAGGGGTCATTTCAAACATACCAAATGGCTTTAAGCCGTGCTGAAAGGCAATTGAGCTGACAAGAATGTTGGTCGATGTTCCTATGAGAGTATTTACTCCTCCGAACAATGCACCGAATGAAAGTGGTATTAGAAATTTAGATGGGCTTATCCCGGACCTGTTTGCCATCCGTATTACAACAGGCATAAAAATGGCTACTACAGCCGTTACATTTATAAAAGCTGATATTACAGAAACAATCAGCAGTAACGATAGTAGTCCTGTGAGGTAACTTTTTTTTGTCATTCTGGTCAGAAAATCACCAACAAAATTAAGTGCCCCCGTATTAAATAATCCTGCGCTAAGTATAAACATCGCAGCCACTGTTACGGTAGCTGTATTGCTGAATCCCGATATTCCCTCTTCAGGGGTTATAATGCCCGTGATAAGCAGTGCAGCCATGATAATCAATGCGGTTAGGTCAACCGGGATTTTATCCCGACTGAAAAGGATAATTGCCCCTGTTAGTATTAAGAAAACTATTATAATATCAGCAGACATATAAAATATTCTTTAATTATGAAAATAATCCTTGCCAGGAATTTTTAGTATTGATCGTAATTAAAAACTGAGAAAATCCGGATGAAATGATATTATCGGATTTTAATGGATAAGCAATTTTTGTCTGCAGGAAGATACCCAGAAACTCATCTTTTAACAACAGTTAAAAAGAAGGATCATATTTGGTAGTGTACATATATACTTATTTTTACTATTTTTTAGTGAGCAATATAGAATATTTCAGTACCCCAACAATTTCCGTTTTCGGCAGTCTAAAGGATAAATAAGGATCATAATGACCAAAGAATTAGTTGAAGAAAATTCTGAGTTGACATGCAGGAATTGCGGGAAGACTATTTCCAAAGTGTGGGTATGTAAACTCGAAGTTCCTGAGGTCACCAGGTATGTATTTTTCTGCACCAGCTGTCAGCGCTGCCTGGGGGTTTCGGACAATAAGAATCCTCAAAGCCTTATCCAATCAACCGACCGGATTCCTCCTTCAGCTTTCCAGATTTGATCTGTTATTATTTTTTTCCGTCTCACTTATTTAATCCACTCAAGCCAGGCTTCGGGGGCATAACCTGCTGTTGAAAGATTTCCATTTCTAACAACCGGTGTTTTAATTAACAAAGGATCATCCAGAAGTTCTTCTTCGATATCAAATACCATAAATTCCAGGCCCCGGTCTTTATACCTTTTGCTGTCAGTATCGATTAATTCCTCCGGACTAACGTTTCGTTTAATATTTTCGAGTTCACCTTTTGACAATCCTTTTTCATTCAAATCTCTGAAATGAAAAGGAATTCTTCTCTCTTTAAAAAACCGTATTGCCTTCTGGGTATCCCTGCACTTTTTTGTACCCATTATCTGAATATTCATACTATCAATCTTCGTTAATAAGGTAAAGTCTGTTATCTTCAACTTTGTAAAGCATCGGGGCGATGGTAATTTTGGGATATCTTAACCTAAGCCGTTTAGCCTCGCTTAGCACAAAATCTATTTCATTTCCTATTTCAAACATCGGGGCAAAATGCATAAAATGTTCCTCTGCCCATTCCCTGTTCCAGCCTGCTTTATCTACCAGACCATTAATGAACTGGTCTTTTCTGGCAACAAGGTTTACCATCCCGCAATTATTATGACCAATTAATGCAATATGGCCCACATCGCCGACTGAGATAGCATATGAGACTTTAAATTCACTATACCTGAGGTTGGCCCCGCCTGCCCTTATTATAAATGCGAAATTATCCGGAATATTCAGATGTTTCCGGTTATCCATACACATACCTACCAGGAGCTGTGCCTTTGAATAAGTATCTTTCTGCCGTTCAAGATTGTGATATTCCAGAAGCAGTCCAATGGGAGTATCCTGATACTTCGGGAAGATATCTTTCTTTTCCTTTATATTCACTAGTCTTTTCAATTGCGATCTCACTTAATTATTGATAAAAATTAGAAAATAATAAATTTGAATTTAAGTTTTTTCCGCATTTACCACGTGTTCTATTCGTTTATCCGGAATCAGCCACATTAAGGCAACAAAAATGTATAAGGTCTCTGCCAGAACAGGGACTGCAAACGAAACTGCGATACCTGCTATATAAAGTATGGGCGAGGATTTTCCCTTAATATCACGGCCTACAGCTTTGGCCAGAAGTGATTCCTTTCCCTGGCTTCTTATGATCACTGTCTGTAAAATATAATAAGCTATAGCCGCAAAGAACAGCACAATACCGTAGAGTGCAAGTGTAGCGGGTGAAAAGGAATTTTCTCCCATCCACCATGTTGTGAACGGGAAAAGCGAGAGCCAGAATAAAAGGTGAAGGTTAGCCCACAAAATACCGCCGGTAACCTGCTTTACTGTGTGGAGCATATGGTGATGGTTATTCCAGTAAATTCCGAGATATATGAAACTTAAAATATAACTCAGTAAAATCGGGATAACCGGTGTGAGTGCAGCAAAATCAGAACCTTCAGGAACTTTAAGTTCCAGCACCATTATTGTAATAATAATAGCAAGGACACCATCGCTGAATGCTTCCAGCCTGTTTTTGCTCATATTATTTTCCTCTTATGATAATTACCAAAGCCGGGTAGAATAATAGAAAAGGATGAAATCAGATTCAAGCGGCAGCTGCGGGGTATACTGCTTTTAAGATCGTTATGTCTTGTTCTCCGCCTTATGCCTTTTATTTTTATACTTTTTAATCAAATAGTAAACTCCCTCAGCAAGAAATGGAGTAAGGAATATTGCAGGGAGGATGTAAGGTGATTTTTTTATAAACCCGACAAGAAGTTGTTTATCACCGCGGAGTAAAGTTGCGGCTCCAACCCACATTCCTACCCACAAAGCAGCGCCTATAATATTATAAAAAAGAAATTTCTTCCACCTGACATTGCTGATTCCGGCTACTATTCCATTGAACTGCCTCAGACCCTGGATAAATCTTGCCACGGCAATAATAATTCCTCCCCGTTTACGGAAATAGCCTTCAAGCTTTTTCAACCTTTCTTCAGTAAGGAACACATACTTACCCCACTTCAGGAGAACTTTTCTCCCGCCATAGTGGCCTATTGCGAATCCCGTGTTATCCCCCAATACCGCTCCCGCAAATCCGAGTATACCGACAACAATTAAGTTAAGTTCACCCAGCGCGGCAAACAATGAGCATATTATCAATACGGTTTCTCCCGGCATCGGCAGCCCAAAGTCCTCCAGGAAAATAGCAAAGAAAATAGCCCAGTACCCGTACTGATTTATATAGGGCATCACTGTCTTAATGAAAGGGGCAATTGAAGGAAATTGTTTTAACAGTTCATCCATAAGTGCAATACTTTTTCATACAAGAATGTATAAAAAGAATTGGTGCTGCGTAGTTAAGAGTGTCATGCCGGTACCTCTACCTCACATTCTTATGGCAACTGAACGGCAATAAAAAACCCGGCCGTCAGCCGGGCTCAGCGAGACATTATAAAACAGATTATTACTCCATCAAAAGCATTTTCCCTGATGCGTTATAAGTGTTTCCGGTTCCTTTTGCTTCCAATCTGTAAGCATAAACACCTGGAGGTAATTTTGACGCATTGAATAATATAAAACTTAAGAATAGAAACTTTTCCGGTTTCTTCCCTTTCCCATTCCAATATGTTTCGGGAGACTCTCATCTTCATATTCGCCCGCAAGCGACTGTCCGTTACCGTCCATACTTGTTCCATGAATCTCGGGTATACTTGAGTATGAAGCACGGGCAGCATTGATGGCGGATTTTAATCCGGCAATTTCCTTTTCTATGACGGACAGAGGCTTCTCTATTTTTCCATTTGCATAATTTATTATACTCTCAGTAAGATCCTCAGCTTTTCTTTTCAGCAGATCGGCCGTTGTTTTTGATCTCTGGATGAGTGTATCCCTCCTGAGTTTCACCTCATTGAGGTAATTGTCGGTCTGGCGTTTGATATCTTCTCTTAATTCCTTCCCACTCCTTGGTGTAAAGAGAAGTGATGCAGATGCTCCAAGTATACCTCCTACCAGGAAGGCAGTCAGACTAAAATTCTTATCATGATTTGACATATTTCCTCCTGTCGTTAAACTCTGTTGCCTATAAATTTAATTTATAAAATAAACAAAATCTGTGTCAAACATACAAAAAAGTACTTTTTGTCTTTTAACTGTGTTAACCCCCTGAAAATTATACTTTAACTTCTAAGAAATTTAATTTTAATTAGATTATCTTATCCTTTGAATTTCATTTCTCACCTGATCAAAACACTATTCACTCACAACTGAGGAAAATAATTATGTGGAAAGAATTCAGAGAATTTGCAATGAGGGGCAATGTCATTGATATGGCAGTAGGTATCATTATAGGGGCTGCTTTCGGAACAATAGTTAAATCCCTGGTTGCTGATATAATTATGCCGCCCATCGGTCTCCTTCTGGGTAATGTCGACTTCACTAATCTTTTTGCAGTAATAAAGGAAGGGACCGTCGCACCAGGACCATATGCCACGGTGGATGCTGCCACAAAAGCAGGCGCTGTAACAATCAACTATGGTGTATTTATTAACACCATAATAAGTTTCCTGATTGTCGCCTTTGCTATCTTTATGGTTATAAGATCTATAAACAAGCTGAAGAAAAAACAGGAAGAAATTCCTCCGGAAGCTCCTACGACCAAAAATTGTCCATACTGTTATGAGAAAATATCTCTCAGCGCTACGCGCTGTTCTCATTGCACTTCTGAGCTTCCAGCAGCATAAAAAATTATTTGGTCTAATGAATTACCAGCTGTCTCGGATCCGGATTTGAAAATTCGATTTGGACAGCCGCTTAATTCTGAGATTAATACCCTGACAGAAGAAGTAAAAGCTTTTGAAACCTGCCTGCCTGCAAGTAGCGGATATAACTGCAGGCAGGATTGGGTAAAGATTACTTCTGAGACAGCCTTTTTAATTCTTTAAGGTGATTTATTTCTTTGTTATCAAGAGCAGATACATCCCCCGGCTCCATTTTTCCCATCATAATATTCTCTATTCTAACTCTTATAAGTCGCAGGGTAGGATAACCAATCGATGCGGTCATTCTTCTTACTTGCCGGTTCTTCCCTTCTGTCAGGATCACCCTGATCCAGGATTCCGGAATATTTTTTCGAAACCTGATCGGAGGATTTCTGGGGGGAACCGCGGGATCTAGCATGATTTCAGCCAGTGCCGGAAGGGTTTTCCTTCCTTTTATGCGTAACCCTTTCTCTAATTTCTTAAGATCCCCTGCATTCGGTTGTCCCTCAACCTGAACCCAGTACTCTCTTTCATGCCTGTTTAAAGGATTCAGCAGGACATCAGTTAAAGCTTTATCATTTGTTAATAGAAGCAGTCCTTCACTGTCTGCATCAAGTCTTCCCACAGGATATACATCATCAGGAAAGTTATGCAATTCTTTTAAGACAGGTCTTCCTTCTGAATTAGTGAACTGAGAAAGCATTCCATAAGGCTTATAAATTTTGTAGTATTGGTAATTTTCAGGGGACATAATTATGCGTAATACTGTCTACGATTTCCCTATGATATATATATGTTGGAAAGTTAACTTTCTTTACATTATACATTTTCTCAGCCCGCATCAGGAATTCCGAGTCTTCACTGTAGATATTTTCCTTAAAACCATCAAGTTCTTCAAAAACATTGGGCTTCCCGAAAAAGGTTGCACCAACAGCACACGCTGATATATGAATAAAACAGAATTTATTATTTTTATCCCTGACGAATTCATCTCCTGTAATTCTGAAACCGCCGTGGATAAGGTCTGTTCCAGGATTATTCCCCATAAATTCTACTCTTTTGGCCAGATGATTTTCTTTGTATTCATCATCGCTGTCAAGGAATGTGATGTAGTCTCCTTTTGCAAGCAAGATACCCCGGTTCCTGCTGAAAGCAAGTTTCCTGTTTTCCTGTTTAAACACTTTAATATTATTAAAAAGTCCCGCATATTCTTCAAGAATTGCACTGGAACCATCAGTACTCCCGTCATCAATAGCGATAAGCTCCCAGTTCCGGAATGACTGTGCTACCAGTGAATTTAGTGATCTTACGAGTGTATTCTGTCGATTATAAACGGATAAAACAACTGAAACCAGGGGTGTTTCTGTATTTTTCATTCATTAATTCCTGGATGTGAACTTTTATAAAACAAAATCGTCAAATATTTCGTTCCCGGGAAATTCAAATGCAAATATAAATCAAGACTTATTAATGTTCACGTCACCAGTTATGAATCTGTTTTTTGAGAAATTTAATAGTTAATTTGGAAGCGAAATTTTCTATTTCCTCAAATAATTACGGAGGATACCATGGCATTCAGAGATCAGCAGAAATACCTTGAAGCTTTAAGAAGATACGAAAGGAAATTTACACGCGAGGAAACAGAGATGTATAAGATGTTTCAAAAAATGCATAAAGATGAAGAGGATTTTGATTCTGTTTCTCTTAAAAAGCTAAAAGAATTGTACGATAAGTATTACGTTCCGGCAGACAGAACCAAACTGGATAATTTATTTAAAAAGAAAGAAGAATAATTCCTATCGCTATTTATTTTTCAGAACTGCCTGTTAGCCGCTTCCGCGGAGAGGGGGAAAAGTGTATCTCGCATACGTTTTTACCATTGATAAATAAAATCATTGTAAGTAATTTTTGATTCTTTTCATTTTGAGGTTAAGATGAATTATAAGGTTCTTCACAAAATATTTGCGGCTGTTACATTCCTGATATCACTGCTGGTGCTCTTCTCAACAGTGCAGCCGTCGGTTTCCTTCTGGGACTGTGGTGAGTTCATTGCGTCTGCCAGATATTTGCAGGTTCCGCATCCGCCCGGAGCACCTTTCTTTACTCTCCTGGGCAGAATTTTTTCTGTAATCCCTTTTGTGGAGAACATTGGTTTAAGAGTTAACACCATTTCCGTTCTTACAAGTGCCCTTTCTATTTTATTGCTTTACCTTATTGCTGTTAAGCTTATTGAGAACTACAGAGGCAAGAAACCTCAGAACACTCTTGATGCGGTAGCTACCTACCTTGCAGCTTCCATCGGTGCCTTATCATTTTCTTTCAGCGATACTTTCTGGTTTAATGGAGTTGAGGCTGAGGTTTATGCTTTCAGTACCTTCCTGGTAGCTTTTGTTACCTGGCTGATAATTGTCTGGTCAGAGAAGGCAGAAAACCCCGATAATGAAAAATACATACTGATGATCGCCTACCTCATAGGTATTGCAACCGGGGTTCACCTGATGGCAGTACTTGCCATTGTACCGGTGGTAATGATCATTTTCTTCAGAAAGTATGTTACAGATGAGGAATCCCTTAAGAAAACAGGATATATATTCCTTGCACACGCGGCACTGCTGGTGGTTATTTCCCTCGCAATGTGGGCTAACTCTACTTCCACCACTCCCCCCACTCCCGAGGAATACCAGGCCTATGATACCAAGTTTAAGCTTATTGCAGTGGGCATAAGCGCCCTGATAATGGGAATTTTCTACAAGAAGATATTTACAAGAAATTCATTCTATATGCCGCTGATTATAGGAGGCGCAGCCCTGTTTCTTACCTACCCGGGAGTGGTTAAATTTCTTCCCGGGGTTATGGCAGGAATAACCGGTGATAACAGCTTCCTGGCAGTGGTCGTCCTGGTAATAATACTTGGTGCACTCTGGTACGGAGTTCGGTATGCCAGCCGTGAGAATAAGCCAACGCTTCATCTCTCACTTTTGTCTTTTATGTTTGTGCTTATCGGGTTTACCACCTTTTCTATGGTGATAATCCGTGCTAATATGAAGCCCCCTATGAATGAGAATGATCCCGATAACTTCACAGAGCTTGTCAGTTACCTGAACCGCGACCAGTATGGCGACTTCCCGACCTTCAAGAGAAGGTTTGCTACAGAACCTCACCAGATGGTGGTGTACAATAACTATTCGAGCGATCTCGACTTTTTCTGGCGCTACCAGATGAACCATATGATGACACGTTACTGGTTCTGGAACTATGCAGGACGTGAGGGATGGGCTCAGGATGACGGTCCTGATATCGCCCCCTTCAACCAGATCGGCAACTTCTTCGGCAATATACTGGGGGGTATTCACTTTGGCGGAAGTACACGTGATTCGCTCTACGCTATTCCTCTTCTGCTGGGACTGCTGGGTATTTACTTCCACTTTAAGAAGGACTGGAAGATGGCCGCAGCCTTTATGGTAATGTTTATCCTTATGGGCTACCTGACCGCTTTCTATCAGAATCAGCAGCAGCCTCAACCGAGGGAAAGAGACTATTTCTATGTCGGGGCTTTCTTCGTCTTCTCCATCTGGATAGCCATAGGTGTGCGCGGACTGGTCACACTGGCAATGGAGAAGATTTCTGCAGAGAGCCTGAGGTCAGCCAGCGTGGTTGGTATACTTGCTCTCGGGGTCATCTTTGTGCCTTACAATATGTATAAGACAAATTATTTCACCCACGACCGCTCCCATAACTGGGTACCGTGGGATTACTCCTACAACCTGCTTCAAAGCTGTGCGCCTAATGCTGTGTTGTTTACAAACGGCGACAATGACACCTTCCCACTCTGGTACCTGCAGGACGTAGAAGGAGTACGTCGTGACGTTAAGATAGCCAACCTTAGTCTGCTCAACACAAACTGGTATATTGAACAGCTTAAGAGTAATGATCCCTATGGTGTAGGTACGGTAAATATCAGGATGAGTGATGAGCAAATAAACCAGTTAAGACCGGTACAGTGGGAGCCGCAGAAGGTAACCATCCCGGTACCGAAGGCTAAAACGCAGCAGGCACTCAGGGATGTCTACCAGACATATGACATATCTGATTCGTCGGTGATGAAACAGGGCGCAATACAGTTTACGATGAAAAATACGCTCACTTTCGGTCAGGTTAAGGCTGTAAGGGTGCAGGATCTGATGGTTAAGGAAATTGTTGAAGCCAACAACTGGCAGAGACCGATCTATTTTGCGGTTACCTGTAGTGATGATAGTAAAATAGGACTGCAGGATTATCTGAAGATGGAGGGGATGGCTTTACGTCTTGTTCCTGAAAAGAGAAAACCGGGAGTAGAATTTGTTAACCCTGAAATCATGGAAAAGGAACTGAAGGAAAATCCCGGTTACAGTAAAACATACAAACCGGGCTTTAAATTCCGCGGTCTTAATAATCCTCATATTTTCTTTGATGACAATCATGTCAGAATGACTCAGAACTACCGTAATGCATTTATGAGACTGGCGATTTATGATATAAATACGAACCAGGACCAGAAAGCAGTAGCAACACTGGATGAGATGGAAAAGAAAATTCCCAGAGAAATTATTCCCATGGATTATGAGATACTCTTTGAAGTAGGAAACATGTACTGGAACGCCGGCGGTATGAAGCAATACAAAGAGATTGCTTCCGAAGTTGAGACTGAAGCCCTGAAGCGGCTTGAAGAGAATCCCAATGATGTTCAATCGTATTACAATCCATACAGGATACTTATAGAAACGTATGAAAATCTTAAGGACTATACAAAACTCCTTGGAATCTGGCAGAGGCTCGGGGCAATGTATCCGAATGATCCTAATGTAAAAGCCAATATAGCCAAGTATGCTAACCTGGCGAAGAAAGATCGTGTTGAGGTTGATACAGTCCCCAGACCGGATACAGGCAAATAACATATTAAAATATTATTTTTTTAAGCGGCTTTTGTGCCGCTTATTTTTTATTCATCAAACGCTAATTCAATTTCAATGAAGATACTTATCCTTGCGCTTTCCGGAATAGGTGATGCACTTATGTTTACACCGGCCCTAAGTCTTCTGCGCAGCGAACTTCCCGGAACTCGGATTGAAGCTCTGGTTATGTATAAGGGTGTGAAGGATATGTACGACCGGAATCCTGCTCTTGATGAGGTTTATTATTTTGATTTCCTGAAAGAAGGGGCGTTGCGTTCATTAAAATTTCTGATGGGCTTGAGAAAAAAATATGATGCATCAATCAATGTTTATCCTGCAAACCGCAAAGAGTATAATGTTATCAATTTCCTGATTGGTGCTGAAAAAAGAGCCGGTGCAAAATACCTCCGGAAAGATCTTCAGAACCTGGGCGATCTTAATAATGTCAGGGTGGTCGAGAATGATCATACTCATAATGTCAGGACAAACATAAAGCTTGTGGAAAAACTTCTTGGGAAGAATTTTAATGAAGAACCTCCACTCAGTTTCCCTCTGGCTATGGAGGATGAAAACTTTGCACTTAATTTTTTTTCAACGAATAACCTGTCTGATTCTGATCTCCTGATCGGTTTTCATCCTGGTTCTGCTGCATTAAAAAATCACGTAAAAAGGAGATGGGAGCCCGAAAAATTCGCCGAACTGGGAAAAAGATTGATACGGGAGAAGGGCGCAAAGATCCTGATATTCGGGGGTCCCGAGGAAAATAGCCTTAAGAACCGGATCAGGAATGAGATACAGTCAGAAAGCGTCTGGGTTATTGAATCCGGAAATCTTGCAGAAAGCGCAGCGCTCATGGCCAGGTGCAACGTATTTGTATCAAATGATTCAAGCCTGATGCATGTTGCTTCTGCATTAAAGTTGAAAGTTGTGGCAATATTAGGTCCGACAAACCCCCATTATATCCATCCATGGAAGACAGATCATAAAGTAGTAAGGCTAAATCTCGATTGTTCCCCCTGCTTCATTTATTCCCCGCGCCCTTTAATATGTTTCAGAGATGATGTTCTGTTCAAGTGCATTAAGGAATTAACAGTTGATATGGTTTATGATTCCGTAAGTGATCTCTTTAATCATTGAGTTTATCAGCAAGGTAATCAGCTATATCTTCGACACGATCAAAATTCCTTACGAGACCGGTCACCCTTTTTTCCAGGACAAGCTGCCTGTCAATTATTTGAGCGATTTCCTTCCACATAGCGGAATGCGACACTATTGGTTTAACAGGAAGCATCTTTTTATTAACCATTTCCCAGACAAGAGCCAGTTCAAGGAGTGTTCCGGTTCCTCCCTGTAAAACAACATAAGCGTCTCCAGCCTCGATAAGCTTCTCAAGCCGTTCGTTCAAATTTTCACATTTAATCTCTTTCGTCAGGTATTTGCTTGGAACCGCACTCCATCCATTTACTGTAATTCCCAATGCCTCAGACCCGGCTTCCGCTGCACCCCGGCTTACTGCATTCATAATTCCCTGGTATCCTCCCGTGCACACATTAAATCCCTTCTGCGCCAGTAATTTTCCCAGGTCATATGCAGCTATATATTCTTCCTCTCCTTCAACAGGTCTTGAACTTCCGAAAACAGTGATCATCTTTTTCATTTTAACCTTACCCAATTAAATAATCCGCAAATATAGGCATTGTTTGTATTTCTGTCCGAATTCCGTGAAAATATTCATAAAAAGTCAGCATGTTTATTTTGAGGTGCGTCCGGGCCGATTGGAGCGCATCTGAAGCGTAGTTGAAGCGGATCTGAAGCGCAGGTGGAGCGCAGGTGGAGCGCAGGTGGAGCGCAGGTGAAAGCTATTTAGGGCGAATTAAGGATTATTCCCGCAGGTTCTGAATAATTAAAGTCCCGAAGGATATTCACTGGTAACGGACATTAGAGTTTTGGTGTCTTGGAGGCAGTAAGAGAGTCAAATCCCGGAGTGATTTATCTTTGCAAAAGTTTTATTTGCCCTGATATCCAGGGCGGTACTCATCCGGTGGATAGAATCCGGTTAGGAACTAACTGCAGAGACAAAAAGATGTTTTAGGTTATAAGGAAACTTTATTGGAACCGACAAGATTAACTGTTATTTCAATTTTCTCTGCAACTCTTTTGCCGAGCAGCAGGTGCTTTATGTTATAATCAGATAATTTGATGTTGAACTTAGCCTGGACTCCCAGTAAATCGCCGGGCATTCTCTGCTGTGTTACAGGACTCTCTTCAAGATAGGTAATGGTAGCTTTAGCAGTATCCTCTTTAGTTACTCCATGCAGAAAAAAATCGCCGATTACATCAGCTTCGATCTTTCCGTCAGATATCTGTTTTACATTAACAGCTTTTTTAACCTTAAATGAAATTTCAGGGTATTGCTCTGCATTGAGCCATGAATCACTTCTTAAATCCTTCACCATTTTATCTATCCCGGTATTCAGCGATAACACCGGAAAAGATATATCTCCGTGAACAGTGCTGAAATCATTAACATCAAAGGTAACTGATCCGCCGATCTCCTTGGTCAATCCCTGCACATCTTCAAGAGTAGTTGTACTATAAAATGAAGCCTGATTGGTACCGCCGGGTTTGAAGTTGAATGTCTGCTCTCCTTTAGCCTGAACATTAAATCCCTGTGCAGAAATTAAAGCAGTATAAAGAAGTAGGGCAGACAGAACATTCACAAAAATTTTCATTGTGTCACCTTCTTTTTTCTGAATACGAAAAACAATACCCCGCATACGAATACCACAGCTCCGGTCACATACAGAGTATAGTCAAGACCCCATATAAACTTATCCTGCCATTCCTTGTAGGTGGTCCCGAAGAGTTCATCTTTCTTTTCTACCAGCACCTGCGTTTTTGTAAAAAGATCTCCTCCGTATGAAAGCCATACAATAAATGACGCCGCAATAATAAGGAATCCAATCAGCAGGGTAATTTTTTGTTTCCTGTTCATAATTCATTTAGATGTTTAGGAATTAATTTTTTCTCTTTAATGTTAAAGTGTTTCAAAATACAAATAAGTGACACCCGAATTAGTGCATAAAGTTTAACATAAGTGTAAATTTACAGTCACGAAACCGGAATTTACAAAATGTTCCCTGATACAAACAGTGATATTATTATAATTGGAGGCGGAATAGTTGGTCTGGCTACCGCTATGATTTTAAAGCAGACCTCAGACTATAAAGTCACCGTAATCGAAGCAGAACCAGAACCAGCGCTGCATCAGACAGGAAATAACAGCGGTGTAATCCACAGCGGTCTCTACTACAAACCAGGTTCTCTTAAAGCAAAAAACTGCGTAGAGGGAAGAGAAAGAATGTACCGTTTCTGTGATGAGAACAACATTAAACATGAACGCTGCGGGAAACTGGTTGTTGCAGTGAATGAAGCAGAAATACCCCTTCTTAAGATGCTTGAGGAGAGAGGAATAGCTAATGGTTTGAAGGGACTAAAAAGACTGCGCGGTGATGAAATTAAAGATTATGAACCTCACGCCTCGGGCATTGCAGGATTACAGGTTCCGGAAACCGGGATTGTCGATTATAAACAGGTAACTGATAAGTACCTGGATATATTTATCGATAATGGCGGTGTGTTTATACACGACTGCAGATTTTTAGCTTTGAAGAAAAACGACGGGCTGACGGTAGAGACAACACAAGGTGAACTGCACTGCAGACTCCTGGTTAACTGCGGTGGACTATACTCAGACAGAATAGCTAAGGTATGTGGTGTTGAGCCGGGACTACAGATCATTCCCTTCCGCGGCGAATACTATAAGCTTAAAAAAGAAAAGGAATCCCTTGTTAAGAACCTGATCTATCCCGTCCCTGACCCTAAATTTCCATTTCTTGGTGTACATTTCACAAGAATGATCAAAGGAGGAGTTGAAGCCGGTCCGAATGCTGTTCTTGCTTTTAAGCGCGAGGGTTACTCAAGGATTGATTTTTCTTTAAGAGACGTTCTGCAGATGGCATCATTCCCCGGTTTCTGGAAAATGGCATCGAAGCATTATAAAATGGGATTCAGGGAATATTACCGTTCGCTGGTAAAAAATTCATTTGTCCATTCTCTCCAAAAATTAATTCCCGGGATAACCGGGGAAGATATTGAACCCGGAGGAGCGGGTGTTCGTGCCCAGGCCCTGGAAAGGAACGGCAGTCTGACCGATGATTTCAGAATCGTCGAAACAGATGATATGGTTCATGTACTCAATGCTCCTTCACCCGCAGCAACAGCCTCGTTAAGCATTGGTGATAAAATATCTCTCCTGATAAAAAAGAAGCTTCAGTAATTCCTGTTTATACTGTCACAGAATATCTCCGCTTTCCCTTCTATTTTTATAATAAAACAGAAAGGAATTCATCATGCCGGAACTTCCCGATGTTGAAAGCTTCAGGAAATATTTTAACAGAACTTCACTTAACAAAAAAATTGAAAAGGTTGATGTAAATACTAAACGGATGCTGAAAGGAGTTTCTTCAAGGTCTCTTCAGATGAATTTGAAAAATGATAAGTTCAATAAAACCAGCCGGCATGCAAAATATCTTTTTGCACATACAAATAATGATAAAATCCTTGTTCTTCATTTCGGAATGACCGGCAGTCTTCAATACTATAAAAATGATGACGAGAAACCCGGCCATACAAGGATGTTGATAAACTTCGCGAACGGCTACCACCTTGCATTCGACTGTCCCAGGAAATTCGGCAATATCTTTTTAATTGACGACAAGCAGAAATTTATCAAAAAGAAAAATCTAGGTCCCGACCCGGTTGCGGATAAATTAAACCTCTCAAAATTCCGGGAGATACTTGATGGAAAAAGAGGCACTATAAAGTCGACTTTAATGGACCAGAAAACTATATCCGGTATAGGTAATATATATTCTGATGAAATTCTGTTTAATGCCGGCATACACCCTTCTTCAAAAACAGAGAAACTTAACAATGATCAGGTAGCAAAGATCTACCATATGATGAATAAAGTCCTCAATAAAGTTATTGACGTCGATGCTGATATTAAAAGGATGCCGCGCACTTACCTTCTTCCAAACCGGGAACCGGGAGAAGAATGCCCCAGGTGCAGCGGAAAAATCAGAAAAAAGACAATAGGAGGAAGAACAGCATATTTCTGCGACAAACACCAGAAAAAGGTCAGCTGATAGTTGCCAATCACAAAATGTATTTGAATTCACTCTTTTTCTGTTCCCTGTGTGACACAGCCAAACACTCCTTGGAAATTCAATTCGTAAGTTCATATTAAGAAATAAGTTGCGAAAATTAACGCCAGGAGGAACTATGCTGCGCAGCCTTAAGGAAATGGAAGGATTTAAGATAAAAGCAATAGACGGGGAAATAGGAAAACTACATGAATTTTATTTTGATGACCATACCTGGATTATCCGTTATATAATAGTTGATACCGGAAACTGGCTTGCTGAGAAACTCGTCCTGATATCTCCCGAATCTTTTAAGTCGCTTAACTGGGATGAACGGATCTTTGAAGTGAATCTTGATAAACAGCAGATCGCAGATAGTCCGGATGTAGATAAAGAGAGAACGGTTTCCAGGCAGAAGGAGACCGAGCTGATCGGTTATTACGGATGGCCGATGTACTGGACCGGTATAGGCGGCCCTACGATAGGAGCTTTCCCGCCGGCAAATACGGCTATTACTAAAACCGAAAAAGAAGTACTTGAAATGAGGAGAAAAGAGGGTAAAGATGATCCAAACCTCAGAAGCAGCAGAACGGTAATAAGCTATGGTATTCACGCAAGCGATGGGCATATCGGGCATGTTGAAGATTTCCTGGCCGATGAAAATACCTGGAATATCCGTTACCTCATTGTAGATACCAAAACTCTGCTTCCCGGGAAGAAAGTAATAATTGCGCTGGACTGGATTGAAAAGATAGAATGGAGTGAATCGGAGCTCTATCTCAAACTTACAAAAGATGAAATTAAGAATAGTCCTGAATACGATCCCTCACAACCAGTTAACAGGGATTACGAGAATCAGATACATGAATATTACGGTAAAAAGAAATACTGGGAAAAATGAAATAACAGGAATGAGTGAAAACCAGATAAGACAGAATAAAGCTACAAAAGAATGGGTGATATTTGCACCGGATAGAGGAGACCGTCCTAAGGACTTTAGTAATCAAAAGAAAAAAAATGATCTTCCGGAACATGATAAGAGTTGTCCTTTCTGCACAGGCAATGAAGATAAACTTACATCCGTACTTATGGAAATGCCGGCTAAGAACGGAAGCTGGCAGACAAGGGTTGTTCCAAATAAATTCCCTGCTTTAATCCCGGAAGGAGATCCCTTTAGGGAGGCTGCCGATATCTACGTAAAAATGAACAGTTACGGCAGGCACGAGGTAATAATTGAAAGTCCTTATCACAACAGGGACATTCCTCTCATGTCTTCTGATGAAATTCACCGCGTAATTGAAACGTATCATAAGCGCTATCTTGATGTAATGAGAACAAATAAAAACCTCGTTCCGCTCATATTCAGAAATCACGGAAAACGTGCCGGTACCTCTTTGCTTCATCCCCATTCTCAGTTGATTGTAACCGGGTTTGTTCCGCACCATATAAGATGGCATGAAATAGAAGCTCAACGCTATCATGATGAATGGGGTAAATGCGTTTTTTGTCAAATGCTTGAATATGAACTTAAAAAAAGTGTCAGGATAGTTCACGAACTTGAAACGATGGTTGCTTTTGTACCTTATGCGGCTGATGTGCCGTTTGAGATCTGGATAATGCCGCGAAGGCACAGAGCTGACTTTGGAAAAATAAGCGATAACGAAAAATCAGATCTTGTGGTAATTCTTCAGAGTATACTTAAAACATTTTATCACAGGCTGAATGATCCCGATTATAACTATATGATAAATACCTCAGCAAGGTATGAGGCAGGCGAGCCTCATCTTCACTGGTATTTTCAGATACGTCCCCGGTTGACAACCAGGGCCGGTTTTGAGATAGGCTCAGGGATAAGCATAAATCCTTCTATTCCGGAAGATGATGCGGCTTTCCTGAGAGATGATTGATATTTATTGACATTATGTGATGCAAATATCAGCAGAGTGAAAGATAATTGCTTTTAGGAAACAGTATTCCATTAATTAAAGTCGAAACTTATAAGGAAATTGATCATGGCTGAAGACAAACAGGATAAAAACCAGCAAAAGATGAGACCGGATTACCGAATCCCTCAGTCAACCGGCTGGTGGAAATATCTCATTATTTTTTTCGTCTTCTGGATAATAATTTCATATTTCTTCAATGTATTCAGTGGAAACCCCTCTGCAACTATCCCGTATTCAACATTCAAAGACCAGGTTAAAAAAGGTAATGTTGATTATGTTACGATGAAAGGGGAAGAGATCAGCGGTAAATTCAATAAGAAAATTCTTCCGCCCGATCATGCAAAGAATGATACTACTGAATACCAATATTTTTCAACTACCAAACCCGCAGTTTATGACAATGAGCTGATGAAAATTCTCGACAGCAATAAAGTCACGATAAATGCCGAGGCACAGGATAATTCGTGGCTTACGTATATGCTCATTATGATCGTTCCCTGGGTACTCATCTTCGGTTATTTCTTCTATATAAGAAAGAAAATGCAGGGACAAATGGGTGGAATGGGCGGAGGAGGCGCCGGCGGTCTGTTCGGAATCGGAAAATCGAGAGCCAAGCGCTTCAGAAAACAAAAAGCCGGAGTTACGTTTAATGATGTGGCAGGACTGGAGAGTGCTAAGCAGGATCTGAGAGAAATAATAGATTATCTTAAGAATCCCGGGAAATTCACCCAGCTGGGCGCAGATATCCCTAAAGGTATATTGCTGATGGGCCCTCCCGGCACAGGAAAAACTCTGCTGGCAAGGGCAACTGCAGGAGAAGCAGATGTGACATTCTACAGCATAAGCGGGTCGGAGTTTATCGAGATGTTTGTGGGTGTTGGAGCTTCACGTGTAAGAGACCTTTTTGAAAATGCCAAGAAAGAAGCACCGGCTGTAATTTTCATAGATGAGATTGATTCAGTTGGAAGGGCAAGAGGAACCGGACTCGGTGGAGGACATGATGAAAGAGAACAGACTCTTAACCAGATCCTTTCTGAAATGGATGGATTTGAGCGGAATGAATCGGTTGTCGTTATGGCAGCAACTAATCGTCCCGATGTACTGGATCCGGCATTAACAAGACCGGGAAGGTTCGACAGACGTATTACTCTTGAATTCCCCCAGAAAGGCGCGCGTAAAAAAATACTTGAGATCCATACACGTCATGTACCCCTGGGTGAGGATGTAATCCTTGACAATCTTGCAGCAAGAACTGTAAGCTTCTCGGGTGCTGATCTGAAGAACCTGGTTAATGAAGCAGCCCTGCTTGCAGGAAGAAAGAAAAAAAATTCTGTTAATATGCAGGATTTTGAGGAGGCACGCGATAAGATTCTGCTTGGTGCAGAGCGCGAAGAGATGATAAATGATGATGAGAAGAAAGTAGTTGCCTTCCATGAAGCCGGGCATGCTCTGGTTGCAATACTTCTTCCTAATACAGATCCCCTCCAGAAAGTTACTATTATTCCACGTGGACGTTCGCTTGGAATAACCGAGCAGATCCCGGAGACAGAAAGGTATAACCTTAAGAAGCAATACCTGCTCGACAGAATAGCCGTGGCTCTTGGCGGAAGAGCAGCGGAGAGGATTGTATTCGACGATGTAACAACTGGTGCAGCTGAAGATTTCAGACAGGTAACACGTATTGCAAGGAAGATGGTCTGTAACTGGGGAATGAGTGACAAACTCGGACCGGTTATGTTTAAGCAGGGTGAGGAGCATCCCTTCCTTGGAAGAGAGTTAGCTCAGCAGAAAGATTTCAGCGAGCATACCCAGCAGATAATTGACGAAGAAATCCAGAAAATTCTTCTCGAGATGGAGCAGAAAGCAGAAAGTCTGCTATATGATCACAGAACCATGCTTGATGCGCTTGCAGAGGCACTCCTCGAGAATGAGACGCTTGATAAGAAACAGATCGACTGGATACTTGATAAGGTAACCGGGAACGGAACTTCGGGTAATAACCATGATAAAAAAGAAGAAGAAAATGAGAAAGTAAATCAATAGATAAAAACGATGAGGAGCAAATAAGAAATGACTTTCCCTTACGTTCCGGGAAAAAATGTTCAGGTACCCGAAATAAGCTATCGATCAAAAATTACATTGGATCCTGATAATACTATGCTGCTTATAGTAGATATGCAAAAGGATTTTGTGTATGAAAACGGTTCATTGCTGGTCGACTCGGCAAAGGAAACTATACCTAAAATCAGGTCATTAATTAATCAGGCAAGGAAAAGTAATGTCAGGGTCTGCTATACACAGGACACGCAGTATGAGGGAGATAAAGAATTTGATATATGGCCCGAACACTGCCTTATCGGAACTACCGGGTGGGAGATTATTGATGAACTTAAACCTTCTGATGACGATATGGTGTTTCGAAAAAACCGCTACGACGGATTTTATGAAACAAGCCTTGAACACTATTTGAGTCATGTATGGCATATAAAAAATCTCGTTATCACGGGAACAGTCTCAAATATTTGTGTTGCCCAGACAGCTGCTTCTGCAGGACTGCGCTGGTACAACGTTGTTGTTCCGGCAAACGGAATCTCGGCAATGACAGAGTTCGATCAGGCTTTAACATTAAGGCAGGTATCGTTCCTTTATTCCGGTATTGTTTTAAAAGATGTTAATGACATTTCGTTTTCGTGAGGCAATTATTGATTCAAATAACAACCGCTTGACATACAGAGAGTTAAGTTTAAAACTCAAAGTGTGAGTTTTAGATGCGGATTTTAAAGGAAGAGGTAAACGATGAATAATTCAACTAAGACAAGCGAAAAGATCTCTATAGAAGAGATGACGATAAATACTATACGTACGCTGTCAATGGATGCGGTTCAAAAAGCAAACTCAGGACATCCAGGGACACCGATGGCACTCGCACCTCTCGCGTATGTATTGTGGAAAAGATTTTTGAAATTTAATCCTAAAAACCCTGATTGGTTTGACCGTGACAGATTTATTTTATCAAATGGTCATGCCTCAATGCTTTTGTATTCAATACTGTTCCTCACCGGTTATGATATATCACTCGATGATATTAAAAATTTCAGACAGTGGGGAAGCATTACACCCGGTCATCCTGAGTATGGAAAAACTCCGGGAGTGGAAACAACGACCGGCCCGCTGGGTCAGGGTATAATGAATTCCCTGGGTATGGCACTTGCTGAAGCCCACCTGGCAGCAAAATATAACCGGGAAGGTCACGACATAGTTAATCATTATACTTATGCTTTCTGCAGCGACGGTGATTTTATGGAAGGAGCCAGTAACGAGGCTGCTTCTATTGCCGGTCACCAAAAGCTTGGAAAGCTGATATGGATTTACGATGATAATCATATAAGCATCGAGGGCGATACCAAAATTGCCTATTCGGATGACGTTGCTCAAAGATTTAAAGGCTATCACTGGCATGTTCAGGATATTGGCGATAATGCAAATGACCTTGAAGCGATTTCCGGTGCAATCAAAAATGCCAGAGAAGAAACCGAAAAACCTTCATTGATAATTATTCGCTCACATATAGGATATGGTGCTCCCGATAAACAGGATACACCGGAAGCTCATGGCTCCCCTCTCGGAGAGGATGAGGTGAAAGCAACTAAAGAATTTTATGACTGGCCTTCAACGGATACTTTCTATGTTCCTGATGACGTAGTTGATCATATGAGCGATGCTGTTCAGAAAGGTGAAACTGAAGAGAATACCTGGAATGTAAAGATGGAAGATTACAGGAAAAAATATCCTGAGCTCGCAGATAAATTCCAGCGTGACCTGAAAAGAGAATTACCTGACGGCTGGGATAAAGATATACCACACTTCAAACCGGGAGACGGCCCTATTGCAACCAGGAAGGCTTCTAACAAAATCATTAATAGTTTTGCATCGCATCTTCCCTGGATTGTTGGAGGAAGCGCCGATCTCGCCCCGTCAACCAAAACCCTTATTGATAACTCGGATTATATCGAAGAGGGAAACGATGAAAACAGGAATATTGCCTGGGGCGTGAGAGAACATGCAATGTGCGCAGCCAGCTCGGGAATGTATCTCCATGGCGGTATAAGACCTTTTGCTTCTACATTTTTCATTTTTACAGACTATGCACGACCGGCGATAAGACTTGCTGCCTTAATGGAGCTTCCGATTATTTACGTTCTTACGCATGATTCTATCGGACTGGGCGAAGACGGACCCACACATCAGCCGGTTGAACAGCTCGCCTCTTTCAGGGCGATGCCCCATATGTGTGTTATTCGACCTGCGGATGCAAATGAAACCGCATATGCGTGGAGAGCTGCACTAACACGACAGTCGGGACCAACAATGCTTGTATTGACCAGGCAGAAACTTCCTGTTTTTGACGGTAGAAAAGTTGAAAGTCCTGAGGGCGTAATGAAAGGCGCATATATAATCTCAAAAGAAAAAGGAGACAACCCGGATATTATTCTGATGGGATCGGGCAGTGAAGTTTCACTGCTGCTTGAATCTCAGGATAAACTGGCTGAAGAAAATATCGATGCCCGTGTTGTGAGTATGGCCAGCTGGGAACTCTTTAAAAAGCAGGAAGAAAATTACAGAAACAAAGTGCTTCCACCGGAAATTACAAAAAGACTTGCAGTAGAAACCGGTGCGTCCTTCGGCTGGTGTGAATGGGTTGGGAATGAAGGCGGAGTTATTGGAGTTGATAAATTCGGAGCCAGCGCACCATATAAAGATATTTTTGAGCACTACGGTTTCACGGTTGAAAACGTGGTCAAGAGGTCTAAGGAATTATTAAATAAGTAGTTAAGCTGTTAAATTAACTTCGGTGATTCACTTTAAAATTTTCAAACCAACCTTTAACAGGGCGCTGATTTTCTGAAAGGAGAAAGTTGATGAGCGTTTTAAATGAACTAATTAATTACGGTCAGAGTTACTGGCTAGATAACCTGACACGCGGGAAAATTAAAAAAGGAGAAATTAAGAAAAGGGTTAAAGAACAAGGTTTGAGAGGTATAACTTCAAATCCAAGTATCTTTAACAAAGCTATTTCAAAAGGGACTGATTACGACAGTCAGATTAAAAAGCTGGTCAGAGACAAAAAAGGTGTACAGGAAATTTATGAAGCTCTGACGGTAAAGGATGTCCAGGATGCCTGCGACATACTCAGGCCGGTCTACGATGAAGCCGACGGGACGGACGGATTTGTAAGTCTTGAAGTTTCACCTTACCTCGCCCGCGATACACAGGGAACTATCGAAGAAGCAAGAAGATTATTTGCAAAGGTTGACAGGCCGAATTGCTATATAAAGATTCCCGGCACTATCGAGGGTGTTCCCGCAATTGAACAGTGTCTGTACGAAGGAATAAACATAAATATAACTTTGCTATTCTCAATACAGAGTTACGAAGATGTTGCTTGGGCATACATAAAAGCACTTGAGAGAAGGCTTGAAGAAGGAAAGGATATTAAACGCATCTCTTCGGTTGCCAGTTTTTTCCTGAGCCGGATTGACGTGTTAACAGATCAGCTTCTGGGACATTATATTATTCCTGAAAAAACCACCGGTGAACCACGGCCCGAAAATCTTTTAGGCAAAGCCGGGATCGCAAGTGCTAAAATAGCCTATCAGAGTTTTAAGAATATATTCAGCGGCGACCGCTGGCAGAAACTGAGAGATAACGGGGCAAGCGTACAAAAACCATTATGGGCAAGCACAAGTACGAAGGACCCTTTATATTCTGACGTCCGCTATATAGAAACTCTCATTGGTCCGCATACCGTAAATACACTTCCGGATGAATCTATAGATGCCTTTTCCGATCACGGAAAGATTTATGAAAACTCGATTGAAGAAGGATTTGAAGAATCCAGGAGAACTTTTGAAGATCTCGGCAAACTCGGCATTGATATAGATTTTGTAACCCGCCAGCTGGTTAATGAAGGAATTGAGAAATTCATAAAACCGTATGACAACCTGATGAAAACACTTGCAGCAAAGCGGCTTGACTTCCTGTCAGAAAGAGCAGGTAAACAGGAAATTGAATACGGCGAAAATGGATCTGCCATTAAGTCGGCTTTCAGTTCTCTGGACGAGAAACAGATTGCAAGAAGAATTTTTTCTAAAGATCCGTATGTGTGGAAATCAGGTGATGAGGAAACAAAGGCTATAAGGAACAGGCTCGGATGGCTTAATATCAACGATTTCATAAATCGATCTGATGATATTATTTCTTTCTCAAAAGAGATTAAAAACGAAAAGTTTAAGTACGTCGTGCTGCTTGGAATGGGAGGAAGCAGTTTGTGTCCGGAGGTGGTAAGAGAAACTTTCGGTTCAAAACAAGGCTATCCTAAGCTGATCATGCTCGATAATACTGACCCGGCCGCAGTTAAAAATGTTGAATCGCAGATCGACCTGAATAAGACTCTTTTTATTGTCGCCAGCAAATCGGGTACAACCACCGAAACACTTAGCTTCGATCACTATTTCTATAATCTACTGAAAGAAAACAAGATTGAAGATCCCGGAAGCCGTTTTATCGCAATCACTGATGACGGTACACCTCTGCAGGATGAAGCAAAGGAAAGAAATTTCAGAAAAGTATTTACCAACCCTGAGGATTACGGCGGAAGGTATTCTGCGCTGTCTTATTTCGGACTGGTACCAATGGCATTGATAGGTGTCGATATAAAAGAGATCCTTCATAATGCCCACCAGATGGAAATAAACTGCGGACCTTTTATTCCTGCTGAATCCAATCCTGCAATTGCACTTGGTACTGAAATAGGGATGAATGCAAGACTCGGAAGGGATAAAGTTACTTTTATACTCTCAGATTCGATAAGCGCTTTCGGCTACTGGGTAGAACAGCTTATTGCTGAAAGTACCGGAAAGGAAGGGAAAGGAATCCTGCCCGTTGAAGGAGAAGATCCCGCTAAACCGGAAATGTACAGCAGCGACAGGGTTTTTGTTTACCTGCACTCGGGAAATGATGAAAAGCAAAAAGAAGAAAGGAAACTGAATGCGCTGCAGAAGGCCGGTCATCCGGTAATTAAGATCGACCTGAAAAATAAAACCGCGCTTGGGGCAGAATTTTTCAGATGGGAACTGGCCACTGCAACGGCCGGCAGAATCATAGATGTTAATCCTTTTAATGAACCGAATGTATCTGAAAGTAAAAAAAACAGTAAGGATCTTTTAAAAGAGTGGAAAGAGAAAAATAGTTTTGGCGAGGGTGAGCCTGTTATCAGCCAGAGCGGCATATCAGTTTATTATAATCAGAATGCTGACTGGGTTCCTAAAGGAAAGACCCTGCCGGTATTTCTTAATTCCTTTACCAAACTAGCTGAGTCACCCGATTACCTCGCAATGTTAGCATATTTTCTGCAGACACCACAGCGGCAAAAGCTTCTTCATCAGATTAGGATAAAATTGCGCAATAGCCTTAAAGTAGCTACCACCCTAGGTTATGGACCGAGATATATGCATTCAACGGGACAGCTACATAAAGGAGGTCCCAATAAAGGTGTTTTCATAATGTTCACCTACGAAGCCCGGGAAGACCTGCCGATCCCCGGAAAAGAATATGGATTTGCTACACTGCAGAGGGCGCAGGCCTTAGGTGATTTCCGATCACTTAATGATAAAAACCGGCGTGTTATAAGGGTACACCTCGGAAGTAATATTGAAGAATCGTTGAAAAAAATAAATGAATATATAAAGTGAAGAAGATCTTAACCATATTTTTTGATGTCGGAGGAGTGTGTTTAACGAATGGCTGGGATCATATTTCCAGGCAAAAATCTACAATCCGGTTCTCCCTTGATTACGAGGAAATGGAAAAACGACATAAGCCGTTATTTAAAAAATTTGAGAGAGGTAAGCTTACATTAGATGGATACCTTGATCAGGTCGTATTTTTCAAAAAAAGAAATTTTACAAGACAGGAATTCAAAGATTTTATGTACTCACAATCCCGGCCCTTTGATTCCACGCTGAAACTTCTCAAAAAGCTTTCTTCAGGTAATAAATACCAGCTTGCTACATTGAATAATGAATCACGTGAATTGAATAATTACAGGGTGAATGAGTACGGACTATATAAATATTTTTCATGCTTTTTTAGTTCCTGTTATATGGGAGTGAGAAAGCCTGAGCCTGAAATATTTTACAAAGCCTTGCATATTCTTCATAGAAAACCTGAAGAATGTCTTTATGTAGATGACAGGGAAGAAAATTTTCAGGCAGCAAGATCGTCCGGAATGAATGCGGTGCTTCTTGAAAAGCCGGAAGATCTCGAAAAAAAGCTGGTAGAGTTTAACATTGAAATCTGAAAAGGAGATAATATGAAAATCGGTTTAATTGGATTAGGAAAAATGGGCAGTAATATGCTCAAGAGACTCAGAAAAGATAGTCATGAAATTGTAGCTTTTGATCTGAATAAGGACCTCGTAAAGAAAGCTAAGGAAGATGGGGGTATAGGGGCAGATTCAATAGAAGATCTCGTATCAAAGCTTGAAAAACCAAGGAATGTCTGGGTAATGGTACCGCACGGCAAGCCTACGGATGAAACAATTAACAAATTACTTGAGCTGCTTGATAAAGATGATCTGATAGTTGATGGCGGGAATTCACACTACACCGAATCTATAAAGAATTCGGAAAAATGTAATAAAAATGGAATCCATTTTGTTGATGCAGGTGTAAGCGGAGGAATATGGGGCCTAAAAATCGGCTATAACCTTATGGTCGGCGGTCCTGATAAGGCTGTTAAGCGTGTAGAACCTGTTCTTATCTCTCTGGCACCGGAGAACGGATATGCGCATGTGGGTAAAAGCGGAGCAGGCCACTTTGTTAAAATGATCCATAATGCACTGGAATATGTAATGCTTCAGGGCATTGGTGAATCATTTGAATGTATGTACAGGAGTGATTTTAATATTGATCTCAAACAAGTAGCTGATCTATGGAACCATGGTGCTGTGGTAAGGAGCTGGCTTCTTGAACTTGCGGTTGATGCATTCAAGGAAGAAGGTAATTCTCTCGAAAAAATAGCTCCTTATGTCAATGATTCGGGAACCGCCAGATGGACGTCAGAATATGCCATTAAAAATGCAATCCCTGTTCCTGCTATAACCATTTCGCTTTATGAGAGGTTTGCTTCAAGGCAGGATGAATCTTACTCCGCAAAAGTAGTCGCAGCATTGAGAAATGAGTTCGGGGGACATGAAGTAAAGGAGGAAAAGTAAATGGCAGATAATAACAGCAGTAATAATCAGAATAATATGATTGAAGTACAGCAGCAGGGAATGTTGAAGGGCAATCCTCCCGATCCCTGTATTGTTGTGATCTTTGGTGCATCGGGAGACCTTGCCCATAAAGAATTAGTCCCATCTCTCTTCGCACTAAATTGTCATAACCTGATGCCCAAACAATGTGCTGTTATTGGCTTTTCACGAACCGAATACTCGGATGAAGATTTTCGAAAGGAAATGTTTGAGGCAGTCAAAAAAGAAAGTATCTGCGGAGAAGATAAGTGGAATGAGTTTGCCAAAAATCTTTTCTACGTACCCGGAAATTTTAATGATGATGCTTCCAAATCATATAAAAAACTAAATGAAAAGATATCAAAGTTGCAGAAAGATCTTGACATACCGGACAATATATTATTTCATCTTTCAACAGCACCTTCTTTTTATTCAACAATTGTGAAAAAACTCTCTGAATCAGGACTTTCGAAAAGCAGCGAGGGATGGAGGCGTGTGATTATAGAGAAACCTTTCGGGGCTGATGAACAATCTGCACGACAACTCGATAAAGATATACACGAGGTTTTCGAGGAGAAGCAGATTTTCCGTATAGATCATTTCCTGGGGAAAGAAACAGTTCAGAATATGGTAGTCTTTCGCTTTGCGAATCCCGGGTTTGAACCTATCTGGAACAGGAATTATATAGATAATATTCAGATTACAGCTGCAGAAAGCATTGGAATAGGTTCCAGGGCGGGATTTTACGAGAAGACCGGTATCATAAGGGATATGATCCAGAACCATCTTCTTGAACTTTTATGTATGACCGCGATTGATCCCCCGGTCAATTATGACGGGGATTCTCTTAGAAGCGAAACCCTTAAGGTGCTTAATTCAGTTTGTAAAATAAATATTGAGAAGGATGTTGTACTAGGACAGTATGGGTCGGGGAAAGTTAAAGGTGAACAGGCTAAAGCATACAGAGAAGAAAAAAATGTCGATGCTGAATCCATGACGCCTACATTTGCCGCGGTAAAATTAACCCTAGATAACTGGCGCTGGGCCGGTGTACCGGTTTATCTTCGCACCGGAAAAAGAATGAATCAGAAGCTTACAGAAATTACAATTAAATTTAAGCCTACACCGCACCTGATGTTCCCGATTAACAAGGAGGAAGAAAAAAAACATAATCAGCTGACATTCAGGCTGCAGCCTAATGAGGGAATACTCTACACTTTTACTGCAAAGCAGCCTGGAGCCGAACTTCAGCTGCGCCCGGTTAATCTGAACTTTCGTTACGACAGAGCATTCGGAATTAAAGAACCTCCGAGTTCTTATCAATGGCTGATAAGAGATGCTATGCAGGGAGACCAGACGCTGTTTCCTCATGCAGAATGGATATATAAATCCTGGCAGATCGTTGATCCGATTATAAAAAAGTGGGAGTCAGATCCCTGGCTGGATTTCCCGAATTATAAACCGGGAAGCTGGGGCCCGGTGTCGGCAAACAAGCTGATCGAAAAGGATAATAATGAATGGAATGTTCAATAGAAGGTCTTTATGCAAAATACGTCGGAATATGATGCTATTGTTATTGGAACGGGTCAATCGGGAGTTCCACTTGCTGAAATGCTGGCAGGTGAAGGATGGAAAACCGCAATAATCGAACGGTATTTAGTTGGAGGCAGCTGCATAAACTATGGCTGTACACCATCCAAAACAATGCAGGCAAGCTCTAATGTTGTTCACCTGGCCAAAAATGCAGAGGTGTATGGCGTGCACAATTCTAATGTAAAATTAAATCTTGCCGAAGTGATCAGCCGTAAACGAAAAGTTGTGGAGTCATTCAGGGGTGGACTTGAAAAAGGAATTAAAGAAACCGAAAATCTTAAGCTTATACGTGGAGAGGCTGAATTTATCGATAAAAAGTTAATCCGTATAAAACTGAACGACGGCGGAGACGAAACAATAACTGCAGATAAAATATTTATCAATACAGGCGGGAGCCCTTCAATACCGCAAATTAAAGGAGCAGACCAGGTTGAATACCTTACCTCTACGACAATAATGGAGCTTGAAGAGAAACCCTCGCATCTTATGATCCTGGGTGGTGGATATATCGGACTTGAATTCGGTCAGATGTTCAGAAGGTTCGGAAGTGAGGTTACGATTATTGAAAGAGGACCTCAGCTTCTTTCACGGGAAGATGGAGATATTGTTGAAGAGCTGGAGAAAATCCTGAGGAACGATGAAGTTAATGTGTTGAAAAATACTCTGGTATCGGAAATCAGCAGATTGGAAGATGGTGGTGTAAAACTGAAATTAACTTCCGATGGAAAGGAAAGTTTTTTATCCGGTTCTCATTTACTTATTGCGGTTGGGAGGAAACCAAATACAGAATCGCTGAATCTGAAAGCGGCAGGTATAAAAACAGACAAAAAGGGGTATATAAAAGTAAATAACAAGCTGCAGACCAGCGTGGATGAAATCTATGCTATCGGGGATGTTAAAGGAGGTCCGGCTTTTACTCATATTTCGTACGACGATTTCAGGGTTATAAGGGACAATCTAATCAGAAATAAAACGCATACCATAAGAAACCGGTTTGTTCCCTATACCGTATTTGTTGATCCACAGCTGGGGAGAGTGGGTATGACGGAGAAAGAAGCCAGGGAAAAGGGTCTTAACTTTAAAGTTGCTAAAATGGAAATGAGTCATGTTTCAAGGGCTAATGAACTTGGTGAAACAAGCGGGATAATGAAAGCCCTCGTGGATACTTCTTCCGGAAAAATAATGGGATGCGCAATCCTCGGAATAGACGGCGGTGAAATTGCAGCAATGATTCAGATTGCGATGATGGGGAATTTAAAATATACAGATCTGAAAGAGGGAATTTTCACTCATCCTGCGCTTGCCGAATCGCTTAATACTCTTTTCAGCAAGATAAATTAATCCTTATTTAATCAGCATTTGATACAACTCATTACTGTTTACAGCCATATGTGCTAAGTTATTTCAAAGTAAAGAGAAAGAGGGAACGTAATGGCTGTATATGAAGTTTGCGGAAATGATTATTTGCGCAGAACAATCTGAGACAATATCAACCAAAGTTTAAGCGTAGGAGGTGAATTTCTTTTATGAAACTCAGAGGCAGAAAAATAGCGATATTCGTTGAAAAATTATTTGAAGATCTTGAATTCTGGTATCCCTATCTCCGGATGAAAGAAGAGGAAGCGGAAGTCTGTGTTGTTGCACCAAAGGTAGATACATACGAGGGTAAGCACGGATTAACTGCTAAAGCAGATCAGTCAATTGTGGGTGTTAAAACCGATGAGTTTAATGCTCTGATCATACCGGGAGGCTACTCTCCCGATCATATGAGAAGAACTCCAGAAATGGTTGAGTTCGTAAAGAAAATGAATCAGGAAAAGAAGCCGATTGCTGCTATCTGTCATGGTCCATGGATGCTGGCCTCCGCAGAGGTAATTAAAGGTAAAAAGGTAACAAGCTTCTTTTCAGTTAAAGATGATCTGATCCATGCCGGTGCCGAATGGGTTGACCAGGAAGTCGTAAAAGACGGGAATATAATAACATCGCGCAATCCCGATGACCTTCCGGCTTTCTGCAAAAAAATAATAGAGACTCTGGAAAAATAAAAAGCCTGTTCTGCATGCAGTGTTGGAGAATTGCAGAACCTTAAAAACTTTTCGTTGGTTGCTTTTTTATTTAACAACTTGTAATGTTTAAGGGTTTAGTATAGTATAAACAAACTATTTTACTGCTGCATTAGTGTTATCAATAAAAGATAATAGGAAAAGTTATTTAAATTGGTTCTTTACAGCCGTCCTGCTCAGTTTTCTTGCTATATCATCTCTCAGCTGCTCCGGTTCTGAAAAACAATTTACGATCTGGATAGGCGGTTCTCCCGAGGAAATAAATTTCTGGGAAAAAATAGTAAAAGAATTCGAGGATGAATATCACTATAATCTGCAGCTTGTTAGACAGCCGACTTATTCTGACCAGCGAAGGCAGGCCCTTGTTGTTTCTCTTGAGGCGTCTCAGCCAAACCCCGACCTGTTCTTAATGGATGTCATATGGATAGACCAGTTTGTCAAATCCGGATGGCTGGAACCTCTTAACAGCTTTGCACAAAGAGATAGTTTTTCTACAAATCAGTTCTTCAGCAAAACAATCAGGCAGGCCGACAGTTATAATAATACATTGTATGCACTGCCGGTTTTTATTGATGTTGCACTGCTTTACTACAGAAAAGATCTGCTTGATAAATATGGTTACAAAGGTCCCCCCGAAACATGGCAGCAGCTTCTCGATATGTGTTTAAACATTCAAAAAGAAGAAAGGAAAACGAACCGGGGTTTTAATGGTTATGTATGGCAGGGTGCTCAGTATGAAGGACTTGTATGTACTTTTCTTGAATTCGCTGCTTCTATGGGCGGCGGGATTATGCAGGGTGATTCACTAGACATCAATACACCGGATAACATAAAAGCATTAAAATTTATGCGGGACCTTATACGGAAGTACAATGTCTCACCGGAAAATACGTACACAGAAATGAAGGAGGAGGAGGTCAGAAGAACCTTTCAGCGCGGGAACGCCTTGTTTGAGAGGAACTGGACATATGCATGGCAGCTTCATCAATCTGAGAACTCTGCTGTAAAAGGTAAGACAGGGATCAGGCTTCTTCCTCATTCCCCGGGCGATAGTTCGGTATCTGCATTAGGCGGATGGCATATTGGTATATCAAAGTTTTCCGATATGAAGGATAAGGCATGGCAATTTGTAAAATTTGTCACCTCTTTCAGAATACAAAAGGAAATGCTGATGAGAATAGGATGGAACCCGGGGAGAAAAGATGTCTATGAAGATGCAGAGGTTCAGAAGAAAATTCCACGGGTTAAGATATTAAAAGAAGCATTCGACCATACAGTTTCACGGCCTGCATTGCCTTATTATCAGCAGGTATCGGAGGTCATTCAGAGGTATATCAATAATTGCCTGGCCGGCAAAGAGAGTCCGAAAGATGCTTTGAAGACTATAGCAGATGAGCTTAAAGAGATAGAAAAGCTTTATGAAGATTAAACAAGACTATGACCTGAAGGAAATAAAAACCGGTCTGCTGTTTAACACTCCATTAGTGATTACGGCAGTGGTCTTTATTCTGATTCCGGTTGTGGGAACCTTGATCACAAGTCTTAACCGGGATGTCACTTTCCTTCCGTCTGAATTTCTGGGTCTAAAAAATTATGGAAGGATGCTCGAAGATGCACATTTCTGGCAGTCCGTACGCTTTACACTCTTCTTCGTGCTTGCTTCGGTTACCCTTGAGCTGATATTCGGTTTAATATTCGCCCTGGTACTTAATGAGACTCTTCCGGCACGAGGCCTTTTCAGGGTAGCTGATACTCATCCCGTGGGCAATCCCTATAGCTATTTCAGGAAGGATATGGCAGCTTATTTACAATTACGAATACGGCCTGTTCAATTACCTCGTACAGTTTTTCGGAATTACAAATGAACCCGTCAGCTGGCTGGGTTCATCCTTTGGTGCATTTGCTTCTGTTGTGATAGCCGATGTCTGGAAAACTACGCCTTTCATGACAATTATTATTCTGGCAGGTTTATCAACCATACCTCGCGACCTATACAAACAGGCCATGATCGACGGAACTAATTTCATTCAGAGATTTTTTAGAATAACTCTTCCTTTGCTGAGACCGGTTATTGTTGTTGCCTTGCTGTTCAGAACAGTTGATGCAATAAGAATATTTGATCTGGTTTATGTTCTTACGGGAGGCGGACCCGGAGGCAGCACCACATCAATCTCGCTTTATGCATATAATTACTATGTGACCGGAGATTTCGGATACGGCTCAGCCGTCTCTGTTATTGTATTCTTTTTAGCGGCAATCCTTGCTTTTATTTATATAAAGCTTGGGAAATTCAGAGAGGCAGTTAAATGAGAGAACAGCGAATCATAAATCTATTGAAATTTTCCGGAGCTGCTTTTCTTCTGCTTTTCTGTCTGCTCCCCTTTTCATGGATGATTATCATTTCTTTGACAAAGAATCCGGATTTTCTGGCCTCGGGTCAATCGATATCGTTTACCATTACCAATTATACTGATCTGCTGAAGAACGGATCTACACATCTGCTTGATTATTTAAGAAACAGCCTCATAATCTCAGTTGTCTCTGCAGTGTGTGCCACTGTATTTGCGGGTTTATCGGCCTATGCAATTACACGGCTTACGTTCCCCGGAAGAATAGTCATTCCCCTGGTGCTGCTTGCTTTTTCTATGTTTCCCCAGATCAGTATTATAGGATATCTCTTTAAGCTGATGACCTGGCTGGGATGGATAAATACCTATTATGCTTTAATCTTTCCATATATAACGCTGGGACTACCACTGGCACTATGGATTATGCTCAGTTACCTTTCACGCATCTCCACCGAACTGGACAGGGCAGCACTGGTTGATGGAGCTTCACGCTGGCAGATTGTGCAGAAAATAATTTTTCCTGTGGCGCTTCCCGGTGTTTTTTCTACTTTTATGCTGATACTTATTTACTCATTCAACGAGTTTCTTTTCGCGTTAATGCTTACTATTGATTATAAAGCCCGCACAATACCTGTCGGGATCGCGTTATTTGAAGGACTGCATGGGCAGGTACCTTGGGGATATATTATGGCGAGTGCAGTAATAGCGGTTATACCCCTTCTTATACTAATAGCATTTTTCCAGAGATATATTATCCAGGGGTTAACTGAAGGAGCTGTTAAAGGATGAAAAGTGTGATCCTAAAAAATATCCGGAAAAAATTTTTTACTGTAAGGAGAGGTACCGTTGAAGCATTGAAAGGGATTAACATAGAAATTGAGCCTGGGAAATTTTTTGTTTTACTCGGACCAAGCGGGTGCGGTAAATCAACTCTGCTTAATATAATTGCTGGTATTGAAAGACCTTCCGACGGAGAAATATTATTCGGAGATAAAACGGTTGTATCTGTAAATCAAAAATTATTTTTATCTCCCCGCGAAAGAGACGTTGCAATGGTTTTTCAGAGTTATGCACTGTACCCTCATTTAAGTGTGAGGGAGAATATTTCTTTTCCGTTAAAGATTGCTAAACTGGATAAAACAGAAATCAAGAAGAAAGTTGAAAAAGCTGCCGGAATCCTTGAAATAAATGAAATACTTGAAGCAAAACCGGGTGAGTTAAGTGGTGGTCAAAGACAGCGGGTCGCACTCGGAAGAGCGATAGTACGCGAACCCAATGTTCTCCTTCTTGATGAACCGCTTTCTAATCTTGATGCTATGTTGAGAATAACAATGAGAAGTGAACTAAAAGAAATACAAAGAGAATTGAATCTAACAACTATTTATGTAACACATGATCAGACAGAAGCAATGTCGCTCGGGGATTCGATTGCAGTTCTAAAAAAAGGAGAGGTGCAGCAGACAGGGACACCGTATGAGGTTTATAACGAACCCGAAAATCTTTTCGTGGCAAAGTTTATAGGATCTCCTCCAATGAATATTCTTGATATGGAAATGGTGAGCGGGATAGAAGAGAAAATTAACAGGCTGGCCGGGAAGAGGGATAAAGAACTGATTGCCGGTTTAAGACCGGAAGACATTAAGATCGTCCCTGAAAATGAAGGAATACTAAAGGGTAAACTCAGGATGATAGGTCCGGTCGGAAGTGATTCTCTTCTCTATCTCACTGTGGGGGGAAAAGATTTAATTGCAAAAGTCTCTGAGAGGCCTGCATTCAAAGAGGGTGACAGAATAGGTGTGGATTTCGATGACAGTAAGCTTCTTTTTTTTGATAAAGAGAAGGAGAAAAGAATTGAGAAATAATTATGGGAAAAGGCAGGGTATATATTGGAACTTCAGGATGGAATTATAAACACTGGAAGAATAACTTTTATCCTGAAGATCTGAAACAGAAAGAGTGGCTGGAGTTTTATTCTGAAAAATTAAAATCTGTGGAGATAAATAATTCTTTCTATCATCTCCCGGATACCAAAACTTTAAAGACCTGGGAAAATGTAACGCCCGAAAACTTTACCTTTTCGGTTAAGGGGAGCCGGTATATAACTCATATGAAAAAGTTAAAAGCTCCGAAAACCAGCAGCAGTAAACTTTTCACCCGGATTAAGTACCTGAAGAATAAATTAGGTCCTGTCCTTTTTCAACTTCCTCCGGGGTGGGGATATAACAGGGAAAGATTTCAGAATTTTATAGAATCCATGCCTGATAAGTACAGGTATACTTACGAATTCAGGGAAAAGGAATGGTGGAATGATGAAGTCCTGGAATTACTGAAGGAACATAATGCTGCATTCTGCATCTATGAGCTGGCAGGAACTTTAACTCCAAAAGAGGTAACAGCTGATTTTGTATACGTTCGTTTACATGGTCCCGGCGGTAAATACCAGGGTAAATACAGTAAAAAGCAGTTATCCGGATGGGCAGGAACAGTATCGGCATGGCAGAATAATAATAAGGATGTATACATCTATTTTGATAATGATGACAGCGGATATGCGGTAGAAAATGCTCAGGAATTACAACAAATGTTGTCATCTTGATTTTGATCATAAAGATAAAATTTTATAATGGTTAAATATCATATTACAATCATCTACATATAAGGAGAAAATGGAGACCTTAAAATCAGAAATACTAAACAAAGAAATTTCAAGAGTCGGTTTGGGAACCTGGGCAATTGGTGGTGCTATGTGGGGAGGCACTGATGAGACAGCAGTCGTTAGACACTATTCAATCCGCCCTGGAAAAAGGAATAACACTGATAGATACTGCACCGGCATACGGCTTTCGGAAAATCTGAAGAATTTATAGGTAAGGCCTTAAAAAATTACGGTGACAGAGAAAAAATAGTTGTGGCTACAAAAGCAGGATTGGAATGGGATGATAATGAAAATATCACGAGAAATTCAACGAAAGAAAGGTTATTCAAAGAGATAGACGATTCCCTTCGCCGCCTTCAATTAGATTACATTGATATTTACCAGATTCACTGGCCTGACACCAGTGTTTCCTTTGAAGAAACCGCAGAGACAATGAACACCCTGCTTGAAAAAGGGAAAATAAAATCAATCGGAGTTAGTAATTACTCTTCAGCTCAAATGGAGAAGTTCCGAAAATCAGCTCCGATACATTTTTGTCAGCCCCCTTATAACCTGTTCGAAAGAGAAGCAGAGGAAGACGTTTTTCCATATTGCAAGGAAAACGATATTAAGCTGATAACATACGGCTCGCTATGCAGAGGTTTGTTAACCGGTAAGATGAAACCGGATACGGAGTTTAAAGGAGATGATCTTAGGAAAGATGATCCGAAATTTCAGCAGCCATTATACAATGCATACCTGGAGGCTGTTGATAAAGTAACTCAGTTTGCGGAAAGTAAATATGATAAGAAAATAATACACCTGGCCGTAAGATGGATACTGGATCAGGGTGCAGATATCGCATTGTGGGGTGCTCGGAAACCTGAACAACTGAATGGGGTAGATGAAATATCTGGCTGGACACTGAATCAGCAGGATATAATCATAATAAATAACCTGATAAATACTACTATTTCAGAGCCGGTTGGTCCTGAGTTTATGGCTCCGCCAGAAAGTGATAAATGAGAAAAATGCTGCCGGAGTAATACATCTCTGAAACGGTGAAAATTAAATAGGAGGAGTAAAGATGGGCTTTAAGGAGATAGCTAAAAAAGATGACCTTAAAAACGGGGAAATGAAATCATATAAGTTAGACGATGAACATAATGTACTGCTGTGCAGAATAAATGATGAGTACTCTGCAGTCGGAGCATCGTGTACACATTACGGGGCTCCGCTTGAGGAAGGAGTGCTTGAAGGCGAAACCATTATCTGTCCCTGGCATCATGCCTGCTTTCATGCCAAAAACGGAAATCTGATTGAACCGCCCGCAATGGATGCCCTTCCGGTATTTGATCTAAAAATAGAGGGTGAAAAAATAAGTATTAATATCCCCGACGAAATACCAGGTTCACGGACGCCGGAGATGGCAGTAAAGGATACCAGTGAGGATAACAGGACCTTTGTAATCCTTGGTGCGGGAGCATCGGCTTACTTTGCTGCTCAGTCAATGCGTGAAAATGGATTCAAAGGAAATATTATTATGGTAACAAAAGAGGGCAGGAAACCATATGACCGACCCAATCTCAGCAAAGAATACCTTGCGGGAAGTGCTGAACCGGAATGGATGCCTCTTCGCCCCGATGATTTTTTTGATGAGTACGGAATTGAGATCAAACAGACTGTTTCAATTAAAGGAGTCGATTTTCAAAAAAAGCAGGTGTCTCTTGATAATAATGAGAGTCTTAAATATGATAAATTATTGATCGCAACCGGTGGTATACCAAACAAACTTAATGTCAAAGGCTCTGATCTTAAAAACATCTTCTACCTCAGAAGTTTCGATGATGCGGATCAGATAATTGATGCTCTTAAAGACTCTAAGAACGCGGCAGTTATAGGTGCTGGCTTTATAGCTATGGAAGCAGCTCATAGTCTTATGGAAAGAAAAATTAATGTTACTGTTATAGCACCGAATGAAGTTCCTTTTGAGAGAAATTTTGGAAAGGAAATCGGACAGCTCTTCCGAAAGGAACATGAAAAAAACGGAGTTAACTTCAAATTACAATCAAAGATAAAAGAATTCAGAGGAACAGATAAAGTTGAATCAGTTTTACTCGAGTCGGGAGAAGAAATAAAAACTGACATAGTCATTATAGGAATAGGGGTAAAACCGGCGACAGGTTTTCTGGATGACTCTCAGCTCCTGCATGATAAAAGTCTTAAAACCGATGCTTTCCTGCGTGTAAATGAAAATGTATATGCTTCGGGTGATATTGCATCCTTTCCCGATTTTCGGACGGGAAACCATATTCGGATTGAACACTGGCGTCTTGCCCAGCAGCTTGGCCGGACAGCGGGAGCTAATATGGCAGGCAGGCAGAATAAGTTCACTGGGGTACCATTTTTCTGGACTCAGCAGGCCGGATTGAATCTTACGATATGTGGGCTTTGTGAAAGACTGGGATGAGATTTTGATCGACGGTAATATTGCAGCCAAAAAATTTATAGCTTATTACATAAAAGATAATGCAGTGATGGCGGCCGCAGGTATAAACCGTGACAAAGAAATGGATGCTGTTCATCTTCTGATGAAAGAGCAAAAACTTCCTGAGGTTGAAGCGTTGAGAGATAATTCAGCGGATATCTTATCTTTAATTTAGTTGCTTTTTAACACATCAAATTAATCTGTTTAATTGCCGTAAGCAGCTGGCCTGTTCAGCTATCTGGACTCTTTTACCCTGTTGAGTATCTTTATGGTTGCGTTTTATTTTATTATGCTGTATTGTACTTTAATGCAGTTAAACGACACCCTCTCATGAATAAGTACGATGCGGCAATTATTGGTTCCGGTCCTAATGGTTTAGCGGCCGGAATTCTTTTATTAGAGGCAGGTCTGTCAGTAGTTATCCTTGAAGCTGATGATAAAATCGGAGGAGGAACAAGAACTTCCGAACTGACCTCTCCCGGATATTTGCACGACGTATGCTCTGCTGTTCATCCACTTGGCGCAGGTTCACCTTTCTTCCAAAAATTACCTTTAAATAAATATGGCTTAAAGTGGATCTTTCCTCAAAAGTCTGTCGTCCATCCGTTTGAAGACGGCACGGCCGCATACATTTCTCCTTCCATAGATGAAACGGCTGAATCGGTAAAAGCAGACTCGGACACCTATAAGAAATTATTGTCACGTTCCTAAGGGGTCCCTTGAAGATATGACCGCCCGGATGGAGAACCAGATTGAAAGGTTTGCACCGGGCTTTCGTGATATAATCCTTGCCCGAAATAAAATGAATACGGGAGATCTGGAATCCTACAATGCGAATTATGTGGGAGGAGATATTAACGGAGGTGTGCAGGACTGGAAACAGCTTATCAGCAGGCCTGTTTTAAGCTTATCTCCGTATTCATTCCCTTTAAAAGGATATTATATTTGTTCTTCCTCAACGCCTCCCGGGGGAGGGGTCCACGGAATGTGCGGTTATAATGCGGCCAAAAAAATCCTTAGGGACTATAAAATACAATTGCCTGTTAAATAAGTCACTCATTGATATTTTCACTTTGTAAATAAATTACTTTTCTTTTATTAAAGTATATATGCCCTACCGGGTAGAAAATATAATCGGAGGATAATATGGATACACTTAATAAAGAAGAGATTAAAAAACTGATTGAAACCAGCGGGGAACCCTGCATTTCGATTTACATGCCGGCTCATGAACAATGGAATAATATGAATGAAGATAAGATCAGGTTTAAAAATCAGCTGCAGGAGATAGAAAAATTACTGGAAGGAAATAATTTGCGTAAAAGAACAATTGACGCGCTTCTTAAATCACCCAGAGATCTTCTGGATGATAACGAATTCTGGAATTATCAAAGCAGGGGACTTGCAGTTTTTATTTCTCCCGATAGTTTTTATACTTACGTGCTCCCCATTGAAGTAGAAGAAAAACATTTTGTATCGGATCACTTTTATATAAAGCCACTAATACCGGCTTTGAGCGGAGATGAGCGTTACTTTCTCCTCTCGCTCGACCTGGATGGTATAAAACTATACGAAGGCGGAATGTTTACCCTGAACGAGATAAACCTGCCTGGTGAAACCCCTGTGACCTTAAAACAGGCAATGCGCTGGGATGATCCGGAAAGGTCTGTGCAGTTTCATACGGGAACACAGACACAGGCTTCAGGACAAAATCGTTCAGCAATATTTCACGGACACGGTTCCGGCGGAATGGATGAAACTGTTTATAAACAAAAAATCCTGGAGTTTTTCAGAATGGCCGATAAGGGAATCTACAGTGTTATCGGGAATGAAAATATTCCTCTTATTCTTGCAGGTGTGGAGTATCTTATTCCTATTTTCAGAAAAGCAGCTTCCTATCCAAATATTTTTGAAAAAGGACTGGATATTGATACCGAGACTCTCAATAAAACAGAACTGCATAAGAAAGCCTGGGAGGTAATAGAGCCATATTTCAAAAGAGACCAGGAAAAGGCCTTTAATAAATATGAAGACCTGGTGAATAACCATAAAGCTTCCGATGATTTGAAAGAAATTGTAAAAGCAGCCCATGCTAAAAGAATAGAATCCTTATTTATAAATATTGATGAAAACAAATGGGGAGAATTTAATCCCGAAAAAAACGAGGTTATACTCGCAAGCAATAGCAGCAAGGGAAGCAGAGATCTCCTCGATTTGGCTGCCGCCTATACCCTGTTGAACAGCGGGAAGATATATGCCCTGCATACGGACCAGATGCCTGCTGAAAATCCGGCTGCTGCTGTATTCAGATATTAGCAAATTATGCTGCTTCCAATCTTCTTTTTTCGGTAACAAGAAGTTAAATTGGGATAACAATAAAAAATATTATTCCTAAGAAAATGTTTGTTACCAGGGGGCAGCATTAAAAATGATAGCATTCGAATTAATTGATGATCTCCAGGAGTTATTAAAGAATAACAGGCTTGCTTCTGTTAAGAAGCAGGTGAGGCAGCTTATTTTGCTGGTTGACTCTTTCGAAAAAGAACTGGTTATACATTCAAATGGTGAAGTCGATAAAATCTCTAAAGGATACCTGTTAAAGGAATTAGAACAGGTATATGATACCAGAACCATCGAAAGAACCCGATATTATATAAGGAGACTGATCAGAAGTCTTTCACAGCGGAAAGAAGGTAAAATAAATGATATTAACCTTAACCGCTGGAAGGAATATGAAGATCTTCTGACAGATTCCCTCTGGATACTTGATAAAAGAGATCGTACTGGTGCACATAGTGCGGGTTACTGGGGTAACTTCATCCCTCAGATACCAAACCAGTTCCTGAGACGGTTTACAAAGAAAGGAGAATGGGTGCTCGATCCATTCCTGGGAAGCGGGACAACTTTGATTGAAAGCAGAAGACTTGGGCGGAACGGAATCGGGGTAGAGCTTCAGCCTGAAGTTGCCGCTCTTGCAAAGAAAACCCTTGCGAAGGAAAAAAATCCTTTTGATACTGTTACTGAAGTACTAAATGGCGACAGCAGTGCGATCAATTTTAAGAAGGAATTGAAAAGATTTAAGTGCGGTTCTGTTCAGTTTCTCCTTCTGCACCCTCCTTACTGGGATATTATCAGGTTCAGTGAAAAAAAGAACGATCTATCAAATGCAGGGTCGGTTGAAGAATTCCTTAAAATGTTCGGAAAGGTTATAGGCGCTGCGATGCCGGTACTTGATGCGGGAAGATATGCGGCAGTGGTTATCGGTGATAAATATTCTTCGGGAGAATGGATTCCTTTAGGTTTTTATACTATGCAGGAAATGCTTAAGCAAGGATTTAAATTGAAATCTACTATCATTAAGAATTTTGACCAGACCACAGCTAAAAGGAATCAGCAGGAACTATGGCGATACCGTGCTCTTGCCGGAGGATTTTATATTTTCAAGCATGAATATATTTTTCTCTTTCAGAAGTAGAACTACCACCCGGTGGCGTATCAGTTATGAATATTGAGCTTTCGCAAATAGAATCGGAATTAAAAAAAAGACTGGCATATCCTTACAAGTGGGGAAGAAAACAAAACGACCGTTACGATAAACTGACAAATTTCGTATACCGGGAACCTGTGTTTGATAGGGTAGTTTCAGAAATCAAGAACAGGTTTGGAAAAGATCACGAACATGACAACATTTCGAACTATGCATTAAACAGGTGGTATAACTTCTGGTCAGCTTATGCCGTTGAAAAAATATTCTGTACAATGCCCGGGGTTGTACCCGCATTAGATGAAAAGGACCGCCTGGTAGATTTCACTATACAGGGAGCCAAATTCGATCATAAAACGTCAGTTTTTCCGAAAGGTTTCCCATACGGAATTAATGAGGCAATCAGCAGAACAGATGAGCTTATAAGGTGGCTTTACCGAAACCAGTCGCAGCAGCAGCGGAAACACCTCAAAAACAGACTCATTATTGTACTCTATTCTGAAGACGGTAATCACTGGCAGCTTAAGGCGGAGCTCACCTGGCTTAAGTCCGTTATAGAAAGATACATGCTTGGATTTAATCCGGACTTTCTCCTCAAATTCTCTTTTGAACCGGGAGTGACTATAATCTCTGATGTTATCTGGGCAATTAAAAACTGACATATTTTTAAGTACCTCATTCAACCTTAAATTCTTATCATTCGGTTACTTCAAATAAAATGTTATATTGGAGAATCCATTCTTAAACAGGAAATTACTTGACTGAAAAATTCATAATCGGTTTATCAGCCATTGTTGTATCGGGCGTCCTAGCACAATGGATTGCCTGGAAATTCAGATTCCCTTCCATTCTTCTCCTTTTGATTTTTGGATTTATAGCCGGACCTGTTACGGGATTCATACACCCTGATTCGTTTTTCGGGGATCTGCTGTTTCCTTTCGTTTCCATCTCAGTAGCGATTATTCTGTTTGAAGGCGGATTGAATCTCAAATTTTCCGAGCTGAAAGTTGTGGGTTCGTTGATCAGGAACCTTATAACTATCGGGCTTCTGGTAACCTGGCTGATGACAATTCTCGGGGCTTATTATATTCTTCATTTTTCATTGTTGTTATCTTTCTTATACGGAGCAATCCTTGTTGTAACCGGACCGACTGTAATACTACCGATTTTAAGACATGTCAAGCCAAAAGGACAAATAAATTCGATACTTAAATGGGAGGGGATCATCAATGATCCTATCGGCGCATTAATGGCCATTCTTGTATTTGAAGCGGTATTTGCAAGCGGAGTTCAGGAAGCAACCCTGCAGGTTGGTTTCGCACTCTTAAAATCAGTAGTTATAAGCAGTTCAATAGGACTGCTTGGCGGCTATATGATTGCTTTTTTAATAAAAAAGGACCTCATCCCTGACTTCCTTCAGAATCCCGCCAGTCTTACCACTGTGGTGCTTATTTTCACGATCTCAAACCTGGTTCAGGAAGAGAGTGGTCTTTTTGCTGTAACGATAATGGGAATTTATTTAGCTAACCAGAAAAAAATAAACGTCAAGCATATAATTGAATTTAAAGAGAATTTAAGGACTCTTCTTATATCTGTTCTTTTTATCGTGCTTGCGGCACGACTACGGCTGGATGAACTTGCCGGACTGGATGCCGGGAGCTTTATCTTTGTTGCTGTTTTGATATTAATAATAAGACCGGCCGCTGTTTTTATTTCTTCAATCGGCAAAAAATTCAGCTGGAAAGAGAAATTGTTTCTTTCGATGATGGCGCCCAGAGGAATTGTTGCAGCTGCGGTTGCTTCAGTATTTTCAATTGAATTAATAAGTCTGGGCTTCAATGAAGGAGCACGACTTGTACCGGAAATGTTTCTTGTTATTGTAGCTACGATAACGGTATACGGATTAAGTGCTGCCCCCCTGGCAAAATGGCTGGGACTATCGAATCTTAATCCCCAGGGATGCCTGATACTGGGCGCTCACTCCTTTGCAAGGGAGATTGCCTCTGAACTAAAGGACAGCGGTTACAGGATGCTGCTGGTTGATACCAACAGGCATAATATAACAGAAGCAAGGATGGAAGGATTTGAAGCACACCAGGGAAGTGTGAACTCAAGCAGCTTTCTTGATGAAAATGATCTGAACGGAATAGGAAAACTACTGGCTCTTACACCGAATGCAGAAGTAAATTCACTGGCTGCTCTTCATCTTTCAAGAATATTCGGAGGAAATAACGTCTTCCAGCTGACAGTAGAGGAGGATGAGGAAGAGCAGGGTAAAGCTGTTTCTGAAGATCTTCGGGGAAAGATTCTGTTTGGGACAAATTATACATATTACTACCTTTTGCAGAGATTTAATCGTAATTCAAAGATAAAATCGACACCCATAACAGAAGAATACGATTACAAAAAATTTTTGGGTGAGAACGGAGGGAACGAGGTGATACCAATGTTTTTAATTACCAGAGAAAAAAATCTTATCGTTTATACCTCAGAAAACAAACCTGAACCCAAACCCGGCCAGACATTGATAAGCCTTGTACCAAAAGATAGTCCCGTTGAAAAACGAAAAGAAGCCGAACTGCTGGAAAGGAAGGAATGACAAGGTTTATCCCCCTGGGGGGAGCAGGTGAAATTGGCGCTAATTCTTACTATCTGAATGTATCGGGAACGGGGATCATAATCGACTGCGGTATGCACCCGCAGAAAATTGGGACGGAGGCGCTTCCTGATTTCGATTTAATTAAAGGAGAGGATGTTGATTATGTCCTTATTTCACACGCTCACCAGGACCATTTAAGCGGACTCCCTTTCCTGGTTCAGCGTCATCCATATATAAGAATAATTGCCACTCCGCAAACAAGAGCACTGGCTGAACTCACACTTCATGACGCGGTTTCCATATTATCCCGGCAGATTACTGATGACGAATTTAAGATATACTCACATAAAGAAACTGATCTTCTGATACAGTCAATTGAATACAAAGCCCTGGGAGAAACTTTCCCGATCAAAGGATACAACCATAACAATGATGAACCAATTAAGATAACCTTTTACGATGCCGGTCATATTCTCGGTTCAGCTTCTATTATGATTGAGCACAAAGATTCCCGGATCTTTTATTCGGGCGATATTAACCTTAAGCCGCAGTCATGGATGCAGGGAGCAAAGCTGCCGAAAACCAGGGTGAACATATTATTAATGGAAACTACCTATGGAGCCACCGACTCCTCAACGATAAACAGCTGGAAGAAGGAAGCCGATAGATTCACATCTGCGGCCAATAAAGTTATAAATGAGGGAGGTTCTATATTGATTCCTGTTTTCTCTCTCGGGAAGATGCAGGAAATATTAAAGATGGTCTGGAATCTTATGGAAAAGGGCAGACTTGTTAAAGTGGACATTTATTCAGGGGGAATCGCCAGGAAAATTAGTCGGGCTTATGATTATAACCGTTACGTGGTTAATTGTGAAGATCCGGAATTTGAATTAAGTGAGATTCCTCAGAAAGATCTTTATGATGTTGAAAATCCTCAGGAGTTTTTCTCTCACCCCTGCATAGTCCTTGCCTCCAGCGGTATGATGATAGAAGGGACTGCCTCATTCAGATTGGCCCGGCACTGGCTCAGACAGAAAAATTCCGCGATTTTTACCGTCGGCTATATGGAAAAAGAAACTCCGGGCTTCGTAATATCCACTGCAGAACAGGGGATGAAAATCAAACTGTCAAAGTTAAGTGAAGAGACCGAAGTTAAATGCACTGTTAAAAGTTTTAGATTTTCTGCCCATTCATTAAGAGAAGATCTGCTTAAAGTCGTAAATAAGCTGAATCCTGCAAAAGTAGTTCTTATTCACGGTGATCCACCTGCAATTGACTGGATAGGCGCATCCATCCTTAAAGATGACAAAAACCGAAGAGTATACGCAGCTGAACAGGGAAAAGAAATTCGTTTTGATGATTAAATTGAGGGTTATTCCTGCTCATATGAGCACAAATAAATTTGATTCTCTCTCCCGCAGGCTATAAGTTTCAGTTTTCAATTTTAAATGAATTTGTATGTTTTTATACAGGGGAGCTCAAAAACCACGGATTTTATGATTAAGATAAACAAACCTTTTTTGTTCCTGCCTGAGGCACAGTTATGAAGAAAATTGCAGTAGTAGCCCTGGGGGGAAATGCCCTTATCCGGGGAAATGAAATAGGAACTATAAAGCAGCAGGAAAAGAATACTTACAATACACTTGTTAACCTGATTGAACTGCTTAAAAAGGACTATAATATAGTCATAACACATGGCAACGGACCCCAGGTAGGTAATATCCTTTTAAGAAATGAAGCCGGGTACAATCAGTATAAAATTCCGAAAATGCCGCTTGATATCTGTGTGGCCGATTCACAGGGAGGGATTGGTTACATGGTGGAACGCCAGATGAAAAACATCCTTGTTGAGAATAAGATAAGAAGGAACGTAATTACAGTAGTAACCGAAGTTCTGGTAGACTTAAATGATCCTGCCTTCAGCGATCCGACTAAACCTGTGGGAGCTTTCTTTCTGAAGGAGGAAGCAGAATTGCTAGCAAGAGCCAATAACTGGGTTATTAAGGAAGATCCGCGTAAGCGGGGCTGGCGCAGAGTTGTTGCTTCACCACGTCCACTTGAGATAGTCAATAAAAAAATAATCAGGGATCTCGTAAAAAAAGGATCAATAGTAATAGCCGCAGGCGGAGGCGGTGTACCTGTCTATCGTGATAAGAAAAAGCTTCTCCAGGGTGTTGAAGCTGTAATTGATAAGGATCTTGCATCTTCCCTCCTTGCTAATGAAATTGAAGCAGATGCTTTTTTTATACTAACTGATGTTAAAAACGCATACATCAATTTCAATAAACCGGGACAGAAAGCCCTTGAAACTATAACGGTTACTGAAGCAAAAGAATACCTGGAACGCGGAGAATTTTCCAGGGGAAGTATGGGCCCCAAGATCGAAGCCGCAATAGAGTATGTAGAACACGGCGGAAAAGAAACTATAATAACCGAATCTTCTGCATTATCGGATAAAGATGCAGGAACCAGAATAGTCAAAGAAAAATAATTAAAATAAACACAAGGAAATTTTATGGCAGTCTCAATGAAAGGAAAAAGCCTCATCTCTATAAATGATCTTACGCTTGAAGAGATGTACCAGATATTTGATGTAAGCAAAACTCTTAAAGAATTACACCACACGGGTCAGCCTCATAAATGGCTTGAAGGTAAAACACTCGGGATGATCTTTGCTAAACCCTCTACAAGGACAAGAGTATCATTTGAAGCAGGGATTTACCACCTGGGCGGAATAGGCATGTATTTCGGTCCTAATGACCTCCAGCTTAAAAGAGGAGAAACTATATCCGATACAGCAAAGGTGCTTTCCCGCTATCTCGACGGCATTATGATAAGGACTTTCGATCACCAGGATGTGGTTGATCTTGCAAGATTTGGTTCTATTCCGGTAATAAACGGATTGACCGACCTTCTGCACCCCTGCCAGGTATTGACTGATCTCTTCACTATACTGGAAAAAAGGCGTGAACTTAAAGGATTAAAACTTACATACATCGGCGACGGAAATAATATGGCCCATAGTCTCTTGAACGGATGCTCCAAAGTTGGTATGGACATAAGCATCGCCTCCCCTTCAGGCTATAAGCCAAATAAAGATATTGTAAGTGACGCCAAAGCCAATGCAAAGTATATGGGAAGCAAAGTGGAAATAGTTGATGATCCGGCTGCTGCGGTAAAGAATGCTGATATTATCTATACTGATGTATGGGCAAGTATGGGGCAGGAAGCTGAAGCGAAGGACAGGCAGAAAAAATTTGCCGGATTCCAGGTAAATAGTAAGCTTGCTAAAAACGCCAAAGACGACTACCTCTTCATGCATTGTCTCCCCGCGCACCGCGGTGAAGAAGTTGCCGCCGAAGTGATAGACTCAGAACATTCAATTGTATTTGATGAAGCTGAAAACAGACTGCACGTACAAAAAGCAGTAATGGCGCTGGTGATGTAATCACTGTTTAATTTCGATGCCCTGCGGCAGAAGCCTGCAGGGCTTTTTTTCTATACTTCCCTCTTCCCTCCCGGCATATTGCCTTACCCGTGTTTTTGTTTTATTTTTGGGACATAAATAACGAAGACTTATTTTTTAGTTATACTCACATATCAATTTACTCTCCAAATGCCGGATATTGCTTAATACCCGGTAAGCTCATTCCTATATCCTGAATTTCTTAAAAAGCTTTCAGCATTTATAATTTTTTAAGGAGAATTAAATTGATTAACCTCAAACCATACGGCTTCGATCCTTTCTTTAGTGAAGAATTCGAAAAGTTTCAAACTTCTGGTTTTGAACCCGGCAGAATAACAGCGGAAGATAAACATCGCTATCGGGTTATTACCAAACATGGTGAAATCCCTGGAGAAGTAACGGGCCGGTTTTTGTATGAAGCTGAAAATTCATCTTCATTTCCGAAGACAGGCGACTGGGTAACGATCATGTATTTTGAAGATGAACACAAATGCATCATTCATAATGTGCTTAAACGCAGATCGCACTTTTCCCGTGGGAAATCTGGTCAGGAGGTCGGCACCCAGGTAATCGCTGCCAATGTGGATTATGTGTTCATTGTGCAGAGCTTTAATTCTGACTTAAGCGTTAACAGGTTCGAACGTTACACAGTTATGGCAGAAGAAGGCAACTGTGCCCCGGTAATAATAATAAATAAAAATGATCTGGCTGAGAATCCTGATGAAGTACTATTAAAAGTAAAGAACCGTATTAAAGATGTACCCGTCTTTTCACTCAGCTGCGAATCAGGGGATGGATTCGATGACTTAAAAACGTTTATACAGCCGGGTAAAACTTATACTCTTACAGGTTCTTCGGGTGTGGGTAAGTCTTCCATTATAAACTACCTTATGATGGACAATTTGCAGAAAGTTTCGGATATCAGACGAAGCGACGATAAGGGGAAGCATACTACTACGAGACGTGAATTGTTTCTTCTGCCTGAGGGCGGGATTATAATAGATACTCCCGGGATGAGGGAATTTGCCATGGCAGAAAGTAATATGGAACAAACTGATGTTTTCAGTGATATTTCCGGATTTGCTGCAGAATGCAGATATAAAGACTGCACCCATGTTCAGGAGACCGGCTGCGCTGTAAGAGACGCGGTACAGCAGGGAATAATCAGGAAGGAACATTATGATAACTATCTCAGGTTGAGGAAGGAAAGTGATTATTATGATTCATTAATAGATAAGAATCTTTATCTTGAGAGAAAGAAAAAAGAAAAGAGACTTCACAGAGAAATCAAAAGATATTTTAAAGGAAAGAAGCCGGGAGATAAAATATGAAATATCGCATAATACTTACACTAGGTATCCCGATTATATTTCTGATGAATGCCTGCGGCCAGGTTAGCAGCAGTAGGATAAATTCCGAAAAACTTATTGGCATATGGAAGGCTGTAGATTCGACATCATTCCGCGGAAAGGAAATAGAATTTCACCCGGACCACCAGGTTACTTTAATACTCGCAAACGGGGGACGGCAGGATGGTCAGTACGAATTAAAGGATAATACTATCATTTTTTCCATCGGGGATGCTCCACCGTTTACTATGAATTTCCGGTTTGAGGATGATCAGCTTTATTTATCCGCTCCCGGCAATCAGTCGGTAACAGAATACTCTAAGCTGATTGAATGAAACGGTACTGAAAAAATTACTATACACTTATTACTTTTTTAGAACTCACTTTTCCTTCTGAAATAATCAATTTCTGAAGTTGAAGGCCTTCATGATTTTAATTACACCCCGACTCTGATTAAGTTAGTAGAGTAATTAGGAACTTTTAATCATAGGTAGAAAAATGTATAAAAGAATATCGCTGTTCATACTTTTAATGACCTTAATAAGTATTAACAGCTTTTCGCAAACAGATAATAGTGCTGTTACAGGAACATGGCAGGGTATCCTGAAAGTATCCGGTTTCGAACTTCATATCGTATTTAATGTATCAGACACAACTGGATACTCTCAGCACAACACTTGATAGTCCCGACCAGAATGCTTACGGAATTAAGGTTGATTCAACTTTATTCAGAAATGACAGCGTATACTTCGGTATTCCCCCGATAAAGGGATCGTTTGATGGTACTTTCCAGGGAGACAGTATAGCCGGAACATGGCATCAGGGTGGAAATACCTGGCCTCTCATTCTGAAAAAAACAGAAAAAGCTGAAGGACCAAAACGCACACAGATGCCCCAAAAGCCCTATCCATATAACGAGGAAGAGGTTACTTTTACTGATAAGGAAGCAGGAATTGAACTGGCCGGAACATTAACTTATCCTAAAGAAGGGGGTCCTTTTCCGGCAGTTGTTCTGGTGACGGGATCGGGACCACAGGACAGGGATGAGACCCTGCTCGGACACAAACCATTCCTCGTTCTGGCCGATTACCTTACCAGGCAGGGTATCGCTGTACTCCGTTATGATGATCGTGGTGTTGGAAAGTCAGCCGGTAAATTCTCAACCGCGACTACACAGGATTTCGTAAACGATGCACTTGCCGCAGTCGAATATCTTGAGAACCGGAAGGACATACAAAGAAATGAAACGGGAATAATCGGCCATAGTGAAGGCGGATTGATTGCTCCGCTTGCAGCTGTTAAAAGCAGCGATGTTAATTTCATTGTCCTTATGGCCGCGCCCGGAGTAACAGGCAGAAAAATTTTGCTTGAGCAAAGTGAGCTCATTGAGAAATCGATCGGGATGAGCGATGAGAAAATAAAAAGCGGAACTGAACTGGCTAATAAATTTTATAATATAGTCGAGAATGAGAAAGACAGCGCCGCGGCAGCTGAAAAAATCAAAACTGTTTTTCGCAATTACTATGCATCCCTTGATTCAGCTGACAAGGCAGAATTCGGAAATGATCCGGAATCTGTTTTTGACCGTCAGGCAAAAACATTATTAACTCCCTGGTTCAAATTCTTCCTGACTTACGATCCAAAACCGACGCTGGAAAAAGTTAAGGTACCGGTTCTGGCAATAAATGGGGAAAATGATCTTCAGGTTCCTCCTGATCAGAATCTGCCTGCTATTAAAGAAGCATTAAAGGCAGGCGGTAATAAGGACTACAAGGTGATTGAAATTCCGAAATTGAATCATTTGTTCCAGACATCCGAAACAGGTTCACCAACAGAATATGCAAAAATTGAGGAGACTATCTCTCCGAAGGCTTTGGAAATAATAGGTAACTGGATTAAAGAACATACAAAGAAATAATTCTTATGGGTATAATCGAGCTCAGAAATGAGCTAAAAAAAGAATCAAATAAGGAACAAGCTGTCAACCTTCAAAGATTCTTTAAAACAGGTAAAGGTGAATATGGGGAAGGTGATATCTTTTATGGAATTAAAGTACCTGTTCAAAGATCTATAGCTAAAAAATATCGTGATCTACCTTTGTCTGTCCTTCAGGAACTATTGAATTCACCTGTTCACGAAGAAAGACTAATTTCATTGTTTATTCTCGTAGATCAGTACAGCAGGGGAGATGAAATACTTAAAGAGAAGATTTATCGCTTCTATCTTAAAAATACCCGCAAAATTAATAACTGGGACCTTGTTGATTTAAGTGCCCCGAAGGTGGTTGGTGCACACTTACTCAACAGGGATAAGAGTATTCTGTTCAAACTTGCAGCTTCTTCAAATCTCTGGGAAAAACGGATCTCAATTTTATCGACAATGTTCTTCATTAAGCACCTTCATTTTGAGACCACCTTCCGGATTGCTGAGATCCTGTTAAATGATAAGCACGATCTTATCCATAAGGGTGTCGGATGGATGCTTCGCGAAGTAGGCAATAAAGATCTGCCGGAGGAGGAGAAATTCCTTAAGAGATACTACAGGCAGATGCCCAGGACCATGCTTCGTTATGCTATCGAAAAATTTCCTGAGACTAAAAGAAAGGCCTACCTTCAGGGAAATATTTAATTTTGGGTATGTTTTTTTTTAAATCCTTCTCTGAGTAATTTTCTATTGAAATTCTTTTATTCACTTCAAACTGGTGATGAGGATAGGTATGAAAACATCTTCAAGAAGCACTGCGGTCTGCCAGATCTGTAAAAAAGAAAAAAAAATAACCGAGCTGATGCCAGGTATTTCCATCCCGAATTCTATTGTAGATCTTATAATACAGAACAATTATAAATGGGATCCCGAGGGATTTATCTGCTTCGACGATCTCAATAAATTCAGATCCGAGTTTGTCCATGGCATATTAGCAGAAGAAAAAGGAACCCTTTCTGAGTTTGAAAAAGAGGTTCTTGACAGCATTGTAGAAAGAGATATACTTTCAAGAGATGTTGATGAATCATATGAAACAAAGGCTTCATGGGGTGAGAGGCTTTCGGACAAGATCGCACAGTTCGGTGGCAGCTGGCCTTTTATAATTATATTCCTGGTTTTCATTTTAGTGTGGATGATGATAAATGTGGTGTTCCTTGCTAAACAGAGTTTTGACCCTTACCCCTTCATATTGCTTAATCTTGTCCTATCATGCATAGCAGCAATCCAGGCTCCGGTAATTATGATGAGTCAGAATCGACAGGAGTCGAAAGACAGAATACGTTCTATGCATGATTACCAGGTAAATTTGAAGGCTGAAGTAGAAATCAGAAGGCTTCACGATAAAATGGATCATTTATTGAAACAGCAGGGAATGCGAATGCTTGAAATTCAACAGATACAAATGGAAATGATGGAGGAAATTTCAAAAAACATTAAGAAATAATAAGGAATGAATGATGACCGAAAGGATTAACATTTCATCAGATGCGAAATGGGAGGATATTGTAAGCTATTCCAGGGCTGTGAGAGTAGGAAATGTGGTAGAGGTTTCCGGAACAACGGCAGTTGACGGTGAGAAAATTATTGCTCCGGAGGATGGATATGAACAGACAAAATTTATCCTGGCTAAAATAGTAAAAGCTCTCTCTGAAGCCGGTGCATCCGTAAAAGACGTGGTAAGGACAAGAATGTTTGTTACAGATATTTCAAAATGGGAGGAAATAGGAAGAGCACATGGCGAATTTTTTAAGAATATAAAACCCGCTTCGACTATGGTCGAAGTAAACTCTTTAATCTTAAAGGGATTGATTATTGAGATTGAAGCTACGGCCATAATAAATTGATACTAACTTTATTATCTTTAGATAAATAGTTTTATTTGATTGAAAGCAGGTAATGGAAAATAAAATTCATCCCGGAACACGGATAGGTCATATTCATCTGACAGTGTCAGATCTGGATCGTTCTCTGAAATTTTACAGAGATCTGCTGGGATTCGAGGTTAGTGCCTGGTATGGTGATTCAGCAGTTTTTTTATCGGCAGGAGGCTACCACCATCATATAGGATTGAACATCTGGGCAGGAAAGGGTGCGACTCCCCCTCCCAAGGGGCATACGGGTATGTACCATTTTGCCATACTACTTCCCAGCCGTAAAGAACTTGCAAAGGTATTTAAAAGATTATGGGAGGCAAATTATCCTCTGGAAGGAGCCTCTGATCATGGAGTTTCTGAATCAATTTACATCACTGATCCCGATGGAAACGGAGTCGAGCTTTATGCTGACAGACCAGAACCGGAATGGCAGAAGGATAAATCGGGCAATATTGTTATGTATACCGAGGCTCTGAATATCCCTGATTTGCTGTCCGAATTAGAATAATGTAATATGTTATATCAATTACGTAAGTATTTACTATTATGGCGGCAGAAGACTTAATAAGAGAATTAGGGGAATTAGGAATGGCAACCCGCTTAAAAAGGTTGGGCGACAGGCTTTCGCAGGATGTAGCCAGGATCTATAAAAACCGGAATCTTGATTTTGAGCCCAAATGGTTCACTACTATGTACGCTTTATATAAAAATGGATCAATGAGCATACAGGGCCTGGCTCAATCGTTAGGTTTTACGCATCCCGCAATAATACAATTCGTGAATCAGATGAAAAAGAAGAACCTGGTTGAAGCGAGGCCGGGTGAAGATAAAAGAGTTAATCTGATCTCACTTACTGCCAAAGGACGTGAAACATTTGAATCGATCAGGCCTTTGCTTACCGATATCGAAGAAGTTACTTCTGAAGTTATAAATTCTACAGGACTCGATATGCTGCTTCTTCTCGACAGAATAGAAGAGACCCTTGAGCAAAAAAGCATATATGACAGGATATCAGAAAGAATAAAAGAAAGAGAAATAAAGGAAGTAAGAATTGTCAGTTACGATAAAAAGTACAAAGAAGACTTTAAAAGTTTGAACGAGGAGTGGCTGGGGAAATATTTTTCGGTTGAACCGGAAGATGAGCGAATTCTATCCTCGCCCGGAGATATAATTAAAAACGGAGGAGAGATCTTCTTCGCATTATACAATAATGAGGTAGCAGGTACATGCGCCGCTGTTAAAATTGATAAGAACACATATGAACTTGCGAAGATGGGGGTCACTGAGAAATACCAGGGTAAACAAATAGGGAAAAAACTTGCACTCACTGTAATCGGTTTTGCTGTTGCCAGAAATGCTGGACAGGTAGTTCTTGAAACAAGCAATAAACTTGGCGCTGCTTTGAATCTCTATAAAAAACTGGGGTTTGAGCAGGTACCCAATGATCATCCGGAGAAGTACCAGCGATGTACAATCAAAATGAAACTCGAAGTCTGAAAGAACCAGCATATGAAAAAATCATTCGTCCTTCTACTGCTATGTTTATGTCCTGAATTCGTTCTTCCGCAAACATCCCTAAACATACCTGATTATTTTTATAAAAGACTTGATGGAAAGATCGATGATACTCTCAATATTCAGATGAATCTTACCAGAATGGATTCAGTTCTTGACGGCAACTATTTCTACTAATGATGTTGGCGAACCAATTTATTTTCAGTACTACAGCTATATAAGAGATGACGGCAGTATCCATATTGAGGAAGAGGGCGGTTATGATGAAGAATATAATACAATTATTACGGGGATTTTTGATGGGAAATTTACTTCACCGGGAGCAATTGAGGGCAGTTGGATAAGTCCTGATTCCTCTGAAATATACAATTTTGAACTAAAGGAAGTCTATCCGCCCGGGAGTGCAAAATTTGAAATAAAACAATTGAATAAGAACTATGGTGAATCGGATTATTCCGACTTTGCCGCCTCGATTGAATTAAGCTATCCTGTAATGACAGATTATGCCGATGAGAAAGTGCAGAAAAAAATAAATTCTTTTATTACCGATTTTTACATTAATGGTTCGATGCAGGGAGATAATGGTTATACAGATATAAATGACAGGATGGAATCATTCATAGAAGATTACCGGAATGAAATTGAAGCCGATTCGGAAATCTTTAAAGATTATAAACCGGTTTATGAGGACAATCAATTTACAAGCATTGCTTATAATTCCGATAATATTCTTAGTCTTGAAATCAGTGAATATATTTATACCGGCGGCGCCCACGGTAATTCCCTATTTTCTCTATTCAGTTTTAATCTTAAGAATGGTGAACAAATAACTCTTGATGATATTTTTAAGGGAAACTATAAAGCAGAATTAAATAAAGTCGGAGAAAAAATATTCAGGGAGAATTACCAGACAGATTCCACACAATCTCTATACGAACAGGGATTTTTCGGATTTGAAAACGGCTTTGCACTGAATGAAAATTTCGATCTGTATAGAGGGGGAATAAAATTTCAGTTTAATCCTTATGAAGCCGGTGCATATGTTCTCGGGGCACCAGAAGTATTTATCCCCTGGTCAGAAATCAGGGATATCATCCGCGATGACAGCCCACTCGAAAATTTGCTCAAATAAACTCAGTCGAGATAAAGATACAAATACAGGCTGAGAGCAAACATTACAACCACAGCGGAGATCAACATTACCAGGAATGAGTTAAAAAATAATTCCATAGTTAAATCCTCCACTCTTAATATGGCTTATTTCTGCTAATTTAGCAAATATTTTCTACATTTTGAGGTTCATACGAGCCGAAATAAGCCTAAAATCATTTTCGCTTATCTCGAAAAGTCCCAGCCGGAACTTAAACCCCCAAGATTTTTTATTCTCAATAAATTCAAGATCTGCAATGAGGGGACGAATAGGTATCTCGTTACAATTCAAAATATTCAGCATTTCTCCTGAAAGGCCGGAAAGTATTAGTTAATACAACCTGGTATATTTTCTCATCCTTAATCCCAGCAATTGCGGTAAAATTCTGGAGTGTTTCTCTGCCTGATAAGGATGTCTTTGGTGAATAAAAAATCACAAAGTCACCCTTACTTAGTTTTTCAAGGGGTGCTTTTTTTCCGTGTCCGGCCTGAATTATTCCGTCTTGTTTACCAATAAGTACATGATCTCTGGATACGGTATTAATGAAATATTTCTTGCTATAGTTCATCTGAATAGACTGATTTTGGAAGATCTCTCAGGTTATATTGAGACGACATAACTTCTCCATAGGCTCCGGCAGTTCTGATCGCTAAAATATCATCCCTTTTTGTTTCCGGCAGCATCAATGATTTTCCGAAAGTATCCGAAGATTCACAGATAGGACCAACTACATCATATCTCCTGAAATTAGCCCGGCAGCCTCTTTCATACGCTGTGCTGAACCCACCGATGTACCGCCGAATTTAAGAACTTTCATCTTTCTCTGCTCTGTTAAATAGTTTGGGAATCGTCGCCCGAATATAAGAATTAAAAATAAAAATCCAGACTGGAATAATTATTAATGTGATTGATTAAATTATAATAATGTATAACTTTTACATGATTTATATAAAAACTATGGATAGTCAAAACCAAAATATCGAAACAGTTAAAAAACTCTATGAAGCTTTCGGAAAAAGAGATATCAATTCAATTCTTTCATTGCTTAGTCCCGATGTTGAATGGGGAGAACCCGAAAATCCCTATAATCCGGCGGGTGGAACAAGGTACGGACATAAGGGATTTCTGGAATGGATAAATATCGGACATGAAACTGAAGAGATCCTGGCTCTTGAACCAAGGCAATTTTTATCCAATGAAAACTCTGTAGCCGTAACAGGTCATCTTAAATGTCTCGCTAAACCAACCGGGAAAATTTATGAAAGTGATTTTGTTCATCTTATTAAGCTGAATGAGGGGAAAATCATTCTATTCAAAGAATTTTTTGATACGTACACCGCAGGAGAAGCTTTCCGCCAATAAAAAATAAGCACAGAAAAGTTTTGACTGTTTTAATACTTATTTAAAAGACTATTTTTACTGTGTTATTGGTTATTTCTTTTGTGATGAATGATTAAATACTTCTTCATACTTATTATAAATCTTTTTGTTTTGTCAAGCTTAATACCTGCCCAAAGCTGCGAAAACGGAGCCTTTGGTGCACCTGTATTAAAGTTTACAAACATTGCGGGACAAACAGGCTTAATAGCCGGAGGAAAAGCCGGATGGATAATAAATAAGAGGATTGTTCTTGGTGCGGGTTATTACGTCCTGACTAATGAGGTAAGTTCAGATTATATGGTTCAGCCCGCTAACCAGGACCTGCTGATCGACTTTAACTACGGGGGACTTGAATTCGAATACCTGCTCCTTTATGAAAGTAATTATAACCTGAGTTTAAGTATGCTTTTAGGAAGCGGCGGACTGAATTTTTACCTGAAAGATAATAACACAAAGTTTTCAAACCGTAATTTACTTGTCTGGGAACCGCAGATTAGTTTTGAAGTGAAGCTTAATGAATGGCTGCACACGGATATTGGGATCAGCTACAGAATGATCTCATCGTATACTGATGTTTATAATATTACCCGTGAAGATTTACAGGGGATAACCGGAACATTAACTGTTAAACTGGGCGAGTATTGAGACCAAAGCAAATCAAACTATATAATAAAAGAATTTCCTTCTTCGGTTATCTCCTGCTGATTATCCAGCTCGTGGTACCTTCCATCAGCTTTGGACAGAATTCCGATACCCTGTCCATACCTCCGCATACTAAACCGTCGCTCTATCTTTCTGCCGAAAAATTCACATATGCCGGCGAAAGAAGATATACCCTCGACGGCTTATTGCCTAATACCGAAACAGAGATCAGACCTGCGAGTGCGGCCATCCTTGGAGGAATATACCTGGGAACTTTAACATGGCTTCACTTTCACCAGGCAAATGCATGGTGGAGCAAAGACAGAGGGAACTTTCATTTTGAGGAGGACTGGGTTTATGCTCTCCAGGTAGATAAGGCGGGTCATTTTTACGGCGGATATCTTATCTCTTATTTACTAAGTGAAGGATTGATCGCCTCTGGTTTCTCCTGGGACGATGGTACAGTGTGGGGAACGGCATTAGGGATAGCGTATCAGACATATGTTGAAACCGAAGACGGCTTTGCAAAGGACTGGGGATTCAGTCCCTCCGACTGGTATGCGGATGCGGCAGGTTCTCTCTTTTTCCTCGCTCAGCATTATGTTCCGGCACTTCAGAACATAACTCCCAAATGGCAGTACATTCCATCCGAATGGACGGGAAAGCCAACCCTCAGCAGCAGACCCAGGACCTTCATAGATGATTATAACAGCTCTACATTCTGGTGGTCTGTGAATGTATACAATATTCTTCCTGACCAAATGAAAAAATACTGGGTTCCCTGGCTGGATATTTCTTTCGGGTACGGTGCTGATGCAATAGATGCGGCATCAACTGGTAATGGTCCTCCCGATCAGCTGGCAACCCGGAGATATATGATCGGGCTTGATTACAACCTGGTAAAACTCTTGCCTGAAGGCGGCTGGTTCTGGAATTGGTTCAGGCAGTCACTCAATTACATTAAATTTCCGTCTCCTGCAATCGAATTTAAGAATAACGTTACCAGGTTCTACCTGATGTATCCCTTCAGAATATCAGTAGGTAATTTAAAATTCTAGACACAGAACAGCAGTTCATTTACGCAGGTCAATTTAATTAGCAGGAACAGTCCTACCCATAGCCCATTCTCTCATCGATTCAATATTCTCGGCCATGATCACTGAAAGCGGTTTTGTCTTTTTAATTTCATCAAGCAGCAATTCAGTAGTAAGCTGTTTATACCCTCCGATAATGGAATAAAAACCGGATACAATTACCTGTTCAATTTCCGATCCGGAAAAACCATCACAGGCTTGTGATATTTTATTAAGGTCAAAGTTGTCAGGGTTTAAATCTCTTTTCCTTAGATGGATAATTAAAATTTCTTTTCTGATGGCATCCGATGGTAAGTCGACAAAGAATATTTCATCCATCCTCCCCTTTCTCATCAATTCCGGCGGAAGGTTCTGGATGTCATTTGCAGTGGCCACCAGGAAGACTAGAGTTTTCCGTTCAGCCATCCATGTTAATATTGTACCGAGCACTCTTTTCGAAGTGCCGCTGTCGTTCGATTCGGAAGCAAGACCTTTTTCTATCTCATCTATCCATAACACGCAGGGGGCCATCATATCAGCCATTTTTAATGCTTCACGAGTTTTACGTTCCGTTTCCCCATAATATTTATTATAAAGTGTACCGAAATCGAGCCGCAGCAGAGGGATTCCCCACGTTCCGGCCACGGATTTTGCAGCAAGACTTTTACCACTTCCCTGAACACCCAGCAGAAGGATACCTTTAGGAGTATCAATTCCTTTACCTTTTTTATCACCTATAAATACTTTCTTTCTTTTATCGAGCCATTCTTTAAGATTATTTAATCCTCCCACATCAGAAAAGGTCGAAGAATCATGCTCATAATAAAGAACATTATCCTTATTCAGCAGAAAATATTTCGCTTTTGCTATCTCAGGAATATCATCCTTTGTAATAGCATTATCACGCAGAGCATTATAGAAAATTCTCCTGATCTCCGAAAAAGAAAGTCCGTGAAGATTTTTTATGAATAGATCCAGAATGGCATCCTCTATACGAATTTCACGAACGGAATTTTCCACTTTCCATTTTTCAATCAATTCCATCAGGTAAGTTTTTATATCAGCATCCGATGGAAATGATACTTCAAAATTTGCAGATAAATGTTTAATCTCCTCCGGCAGTTCAATCTGGGTTGAAATAAAAAAAATAGTGTGATTTAATCTATCGGCATTCAGCGCTATTTCTTTAATAAGTCTGACATTTCTATCATTTTTTAAATAAGGATGGTAGTCTAATAGTATAAAAATAGCCGAACTATAGCTTTCATAAATTGTGTTTAGCACTTCAGTCGGCTCAAGTAAATTTGATCCGCTGATATTGCCGTACCTGTCAAGCAAAGAAAATCCCCGAATCAGGTTCCATCCGTATACGGGTTTTCTCACCGAAGAAGCCAGACTGACAATTAACAAAACTGCTTCTTTTTCGTCCCTGGTTTCAATTGTTATTAATGGTACGTGCGATTTAACCAGATGAAACAGATCTAAAAGATTATCCATTATATTACCGATAGATTTGCTACTACCTTTTAATGGTAAACTTAAGGCAAATCGCTTAATCCGTCAATTGCGGGGAAATATTATTTTAGAAACGTGTGTACCATTATCTAATTACCCCGAGATATAATAGATTCACTCCATCAAAAATATTTCCCGTCTCCCGCCTGTAACCAGGTCCATATAGCCGTCGAGTATTTTTGCCGTATCAGGCTCTTTTGTAGCTGTTCTAATCTCTTTTCCAAAATCACCAAGATCCTCAACTTCATACTCAAAAACTACTGTCCAGTAATTAGCTGCAATATCGGTCATTACACGCAGTCCCGTCATACCATGTTTCTCAAAAGAGGGGGCCGCCTGTTTGAATTTTTTTACCAGATCTTTTGCTTTTCCGGGTTTTGTGCTGAAAACATCACGAACCAGATACATCATTTCCTCCATCTTTGTATTTATAAATCGACTCTTTAATATTGATTGATATTAATGTATTCAGATTTTATCAGTTGTGATATTTTTGACGTCGGGGATCAATGAATAGTGAAGTGCTACAGCGCCTGAGGCGAGAATTTTTGAATCTATCAGTTTAAGATGTTTTACGCTGTCAATTCCTTCAAATAAACGGGGGCCTTTACCTGCAATGACGGGATGAACCACGAACCAAAACTCATCAATAAGATTATGCTTAAATAACTGTCCGGCAATACTTATGCTTCCAGCGGAAATGCTTTTCCCGTTTTCTTTTTTTAATTCAAGAACTGTTGAGAGAAGATCTTTCTCAGCAAGAACTGAATTCTGCCAATCAACGCTCTTAAGGGTATTTGAAAAAATTATTTTCCTCATTGCATTAAATTTATCCGCAAATCTTTTTATGATCTCAGTACATTCGGGATCTTTATCTGCTGTCGGCCAATAGCTTGCCATCAACTCGTATGTTTTCCTTCCCATCAAACTTACGTCAACCTCATCCAGCAATCCCGTGAAAAAGTCGTGCAGTTCGTCATCGGCAATTCCGGTTGTATGATCTGCATATCCATTTATTGTATGATTAATAGAAAAAATAACTTTTCTCATATTTCTGGTCCGGAATCGTCAAGGGCAAAAGAACCTGTTTTTAATTCACCTGCGGGTTCATAACTATTAATGACCACACCCGTGGATGATGCTTTACTGTTCTTAAGTTTCCAGTTCACTGGTAAAGTACCCTCGCCAAATAATCTCTTTCCCTTTCCGACAGTTACCGGGAATACCCAGAGATTATATTCGTCTGCAAGTCCATTTTTAAGAAGTGTTTGTATAAGGCTGCTGCTTCCGTGAACCTGTATTTCGGGACCTTCTTTATCTTTCAATTTCTTGATTTCCTTAACTACGTCAGTTTTTATCAACTGCGAATTATCCCAGTCAGCTTTATCCAGTGTTTTTGAAACCACGTATTTTTTTACGCTGTTAAGCTTATCGGCTGCAGGATCATTCGTTATCTTAGGCCAGTGAGCGGCGAATATTTGATAGGTCTTTCTACCTAGCAGAAGATCAAAAGGCTGTGCCATAAATTCATCCATGGTTTTTCCCATCATTTCATCCCAGTAATGGAACGACCAGCCGCCATATTTAAATCCTCCGTCAGTATCCTCTTCGGGACCGCCGGGAGCCTGCATAACACCGTCGAGAGTAACGAAAGTGTTAACCACAATTTTTCTCATTATAATTTAACCTTCCTTTATTCATTATATGCTTTTTCGAGAGTTGCGATATCAAGTTTTTTCATGTTCAGGACCTGTTCCATAACCTTCTGACTTTTTTTGCCGCCACCCAAAAGTTTCGGAAGGACAGAAGGAACTATTTGCCAGGATACTCCATACTTATCCTTAAGCCATCCGCACATTTGTGCTTTAGGATCACCGCCCTCGGAAAGCTTATCCCAATAATGATCAAGTTCCTTCTGATCGTCGCAGTTAACCACAAAAGAAACTGCCTCATTAAACTGAAAGTTATGTTCACCTGCACCGTCCATTACGGCAAATTTGCTCCCTTCAAGTTTAAAATCGGCAAACATTAAAGCATCAGGATTATCGGGAGAAAGTTCGGCACCGTATTTAAATATATTATCCACTTTAGCATTCCTGAATACAGATGTATAATAATTCATCGCTTCACCGGCTTTTCCGAAAGAGTTACCGGTAAATAATAATGACGGTACTATATTCTGTTCGAAATCATTTTCCATTAACATAAGCTGCCAGGAAACACCAAATTTGTCTTCAACCCACCCGTATTTTTTACTCCAGTCATATTTGTTTAACTCCATAAGCACTTTCCCCCCTTTAGAAAGTTTACTCCACAGATTATCAATTTCCTTTTCATCTTTAGAATGAACAAAAAATGAAACTGAAGGATTAATTTTAAAAACCGGTCCGCCGTTTATCGCCGTAAAACTGTAGCCATCTATTTCAAAGGAAGCCGTCATAACAGAACCGGGTTCCATACGTGAAGCTGCTGCCGCTGCATCATTATATTTAGTAATACTTCCCAGTCTTTGAATTCTTAAATACAGAAGTATAAAACTTTGCCGCATCTTCAGCCTGCGTATCAAACCATAAAAAAGGACTTATCTTTTGCATTTTGTCTCCTAAATATTTATTTGACTTCTTCCATTATTGAAATAAAATTGCCTGCAGGATCCTTGAACCAGGCAATCGTCGGTCCCATTCCTCGCATTATACCTTTCTTATCGGTCTTAAGATTTTCGTCATTAAAAATCTCGAACTTCACCCCTTTTGATGTCAGTTCATCAACAGTTTTCTCCACATCCGGAACCATAAAATTCAGTACAGTAAAAGTTGCCGGCTGATGATTCGATTTCTCATAAACCATTACACTCTCACTGCCTTTAATATGAAGGTTGATCAGTCCTTTCATTTCCGGCACATCCGTAACTTCAAGTCCGAGTTTATTTGAATAAAAATCTTTCGCTTTCCCCGAATCGTTAACCGAAAAACTGCTGAACGCTTTGCTGTAATTAACCATAACATTTTCCTTTCATAATTATTTATTAGCTGATTACTCCTTTACTGTAGTATCAACAATATAAGATGTCATTTCCCGGATTCTTCCATTTAATATTTTGTAAATATCACAATAAGAGGAACTATTATTTATGCCTGAACTTTCAACAACGACTAAATCTTTTTCTGCAATAATATTCTTTGTCCCGACAGGCATTGTGTCGTTATGTTTCAAAGATGACCTCCACAATTCCATCGTTTCCATTGCCTGAAGAAAGTTCTGTTTTCCTTTGATTGCAGGCATACCGACAATGTTCCATTTAATATCGTCTGATAAAAATCTTGAGCAATCCAGCGTATTCCCCGTAGTATATCCTTCCATAAAATTCATTACCAGTTTTTTATTTCTTGCAGACATAATTCACATGGTTTTTCCGTATGATATTCAGTCTGTGGTACTGATATCAATCAATAGTTTTTGTTTTTTGTTAATATCCTAAGCTCAATACAAATCTAAACGACAGATTCTAAACATGATAGGTGCAATTCCGTCATTTTAAAGGGGGAAATGCGACAACTTAAAAAACAGTCAGAAAATCAGCTTTTTCATTGAACCCGGTTGTTCTATCTCAAAGCTGGTGTAATTACGGCAACTTTAGGGGTTGATTGCGACAGACCTGTTATCTATATTCAATCTTAATTAACCAGAGAATTGTACCACCTAATTTCATAGATGCTTTATGAAACACATATCTATATTAATTCCGATGGGTCACACAAGTATGGTCAATATTGAAGGAACCTACCAGATTTTTTCTGAAGTTAACGGACTGCTTAAAGAAATGGAGAGGGAGCCTGTTTTTGATATCCACCTTGTAGGACTGACTGGGGAAATCCGGCAGACAACGGGTTTGTTTACTGTGAATCCGGATGTTATAATCGATGATGTGGACAAAACAGATTTAATAATCATACCTGCCTTGTTCGGTGATCAGAAGAAAGCCGTCGAACGGAACAAAGAGTTCCTACCCTGGATAATTGAACAGTACAAAAGCGGGGCAGAGATAGCCAGTTTCTGTATCGGATCATTTTTCCTGGCAGCCACAGGACTTCTGGAAGGAAAACGATGTACAACACACTGGAGGTTTGCGAATGATTTCAGAAAAATGTATCCCGAAGCAAATCTTCTGGACGACAAAATAATGACGGAAGATACCGGAATATATACAAGCGGCGGAGCATATTCTTACTTAAATTTGCTGCTGTATCTTATAGAAAAATTTGCAGGACGGGAAGTGGCAGTATTAATTTCAAAATCTTTTATGATAGATATAGACCGCAACAGTCAGTCGCCTTTTATAATGTTCCGTGGTCAGAAGGAACACGAAGACGTACAGATCAGGAAGGCTCAGGAATTTATCGAAAGCAATTACCAGGATAAAATTACGGTCGAACAGCTTGCATCAATGTTGGCCCTCAGCCGCAGGAATCTTGAACGCAGGTTCAAGAAAGCAACCGCGAATACGGTTGTTGAATATATACAGAGAGTAAAGATTGAAGCCGCAAAGATGAGTCTGGAAACTTCTATGGAAAACGTTAGCGATATTATGTATAAAGTCGGCTATACCGATACCAAGGCATTCCGAACGACATTCAAAAAAATAACAGGTTTATCCCCAATCCAGTACAGGAACAAATATAACAGGGAGCTTGCTGCATAACAGCCTGAAAAAATGGAAACAAAAGACGCATACAACTTGTGGTCGGAACAGTACGACACAAACAGCAACAAAACCCGTGATCTGGAAGCTAAAGCTTTAAGAGAAACACTATATAGCCTGGATTTCGCGAAGTGTCTCGAGATCGGCTGCGGCACAGGAAAAAATACCGAATGGCTTATGCAAAAGGCACAGCACGTCACTGCTGTCGATTTCTCAGATGAGATGATCGCCAGGGCAAAGGCCAAAATCAATTCGGATAAAGTTCTGTTTCGCCAGGCAGATATCAGAAATAGCTGGAAATTTGTTAATGACAAATATGATTTGGTGAGTTTCAGTCTTGTGCTGGAACATATTGAAAACCTTGATCATATATTCAGAGAAGCATCCGGGTCGCTTTTACCCGGGGGAAATGTATACCTAGGGGAACTTCACCCATATAAACAGCATGCAGGAACAAAAGCAAGGTTCGAAACGGAAGAGGGACTCCAGGTACTGGAATGTTATAATCATAATATCTCTGATTTTATCAGTGCAGCTAAAAAGTCAGGACTGGAAATAACTCACCTTGATGAATTTTTTGATGGGGACGGAACATCCATTCCAAGGATCCTTGTAATGATTTTCAAAAAATCCTGATCCTCTTCCCCGAAGGTTCGCCTTTTACACATATATACTTATAACCCATTAGCTTATATTTGCACCTCATTTAGTAAAATTTCGATATATGGCTGATAACATTTCCCCGGTTATTTTAACTGCTCTCGAGCTTGAAGTTCATTTCGGGGAGCAGATCATTTTAGATAAAGCTTCTCTAAGTGTTCATGAAGGCGACCGTATAGGATTAGTCGGAAGAAACGGAGCAGGTAAATCGACCTTTTTGAAAATCATTTCCGGCATGATGCTGCCGGATTCGGGAGAAGTTGCAAGGAAAAAGGGATTGGTTACCGGTTTCCTTTCACAGGAATTTACCTTAGACGAATCCAAAAATGTTTATGAGAATATACTATCAGGCGCGGAGGCTGAACTTGAACTTATAAAGCAGTATGAAAAGACGCCCTTCGACTCCCCTGCCAAACATGTGCTGGAACAGACTATTCTTCGCAAAGATTCCTGGAACCTCGAAAAAAGAATTAAAGTCCTTGCAAAATCCCTCGATGCACCTGACACCCAAAGGGAAATTGTTAATCTGTCGGGTGGAGAAAAAAGACGCACAGCTTTATGCAGAGCATTGATTTCAAACCCTGATTTGCTAATACTTGACGAACCAACAAACCATCTCGACACAAGTTCAATTGAATGGCTTGAAAATTTTCTTGCGGGATATACTGGAACGTGTATATTCGTTACGCACGACCGTTATTTCCTCGACAGGATTGCAAACAGAATAGTAGAACTTTCATCTGGCACCTTCTATTCACATCCCGGAAACTATACAGAGTATCTCGTCAACAAAGCGGAGAGACAGGCAGTAGAAGAGGTCGGGGAGCGCAAGCGTCAGCAGTTCCTTAAGCGTGAGCTGGATTGGGTGAGACGCGGTCCCAGGGCAAGAAGAACAAAAGCCAAAAGCAGGCTCGACAATTTCTATGAAATATCCTCTCAGACAGCCTCTGAACAAGAACTTGATGTTGATCTTATCATTCCCCCTGCAGACCGCCTGGGAAAAAAGGTCGTTGAAATTAAAAACCTGGCGGTTAAGCCCGGTGGCAACATACTGTTCGAAGGGTTCAATTTTAATTTTGAGGCTGGAAAGAATATAGGTGTGGTAGGACCCAACGGCTCGGGCAAAACCACGTTGTTAAAAACTATCCTTGGTGAAATACCGCCTGCAAAAGGTATAATTGAGATCGGGGAGACGACAATATTTAATTATGTCGACCAGTCACGACTTCTTTTAAACGACGAAGATACTGTCATAAAAGCTATCGGAGAAGGAAGTGAAACAGTCAAATTCGGGAAACAGCAGATCAGCATCTGGACGTACCTGAGAAGGTTTCTCTTTACCGATGACAGAATAAACACCAACGTAGGTAAACTTTCAGGTGGAGAAAAAAGCAGGTTAACGCTGGCAAAAATATTATGCAGCGGGGGCAATTTTCTGATGCTGGATGAGCCCACCAACGACCTTGATCTTCCCACACTAAGAATACTTGAAGAAGCACTGATATCTTTCGAAGGGGTTGTTGTTGTTGTTAGTCATGACCGGTACTTCCTTAACCGTGTCTGCAGCGGAATAATCGCCCTGGAAGGAAACAGGGAAATCTATTACAGCGAGGGGGACTATGATTATTATCTCGAAAAGAAGAAAAAACGGCTGGAAGAGAATGAAGATCTGCGGTCGGGTGAAAAAAAGGAAACTACTGCCGCAGCACCCAGGAAAAAATCCAAACCCACAAAACTTAGTTATAAAGATGCTTTAGAGCTTGATCAGATTGAAGAAAAGATCATCGATGCTGAATCAGAAGTCGAAAAAATTGAAAAGATATTCACCTCTTCTGATTTTTACCAGAAATACGCTGAGCAGACAAATGAACTCAACGAACAGCTCGAAGCAGCAAAAGATAAAGTTAAGGGGTTATATGAAAGATGGGATGAGCTGGAGAAGTTAAAAAACAGTTTGTCTAAATAATATTTACAGCCGTCTAAAAGCGGCATATTGTTATTCCTCCCACTTTTTCTTTTTACTTCCTTTGTAGCTGTCAATCTGAAGAAGAACACCCTCAAGTTTACCGTTGTCGAGGTGGATTCTGCGGGAAGTTTTAAGTCCGATGTACTTTCTTAACTCGGGATTTCCGGTATAAATGAACGCTGATGTGCCCGCGCAATTTGTTTTAAGAAAATCACCTAGTTCCTTATAAAGCGACTGCACTTCCTCCTTTTCACCCAGCCTTATTCCGTATGGGGGATTAGTAACCAGTATTCCGTTCTCAAAACTCTCCCTTTCCTGAAATTGTCTCTTCTTTAATTCAACTGAACCAGTGTATGGAATATGAGATAAATTTTCCCTCGCCACATCAATTGCTTTCTGAGACTTATCGCTTCCGCTTATAATATTCTTCAGTAAAGGACGGATCTTGCTGTCGTATTCGTCTTTTATTTTCTTCCATACTTCAGGATCAAACTCAGGCAGATTAAAAAATCCGAATTTCTTACGCAGCTTCTGTGCCGGTATCCTGCAGTAATGCATCAATGCTTCACACAAAATTGTTCCCGAGCCGCACATAGGATCCCAGAGAGGAGCTTCACCATCCCATTTACTGATACGGATTATAGCCGCGGCAAGTGTTTCCTGCATAGGTGCTTCACCGGCCAGAAGCCTGTATCCCCTTTTATGCAGCGATTCTCCGGAAGTATCAAGACTAATTACTGCAGTATCCTTATCGATATGAAGATTAAAGCGGACATCAGGATTTACCACCTCAACATCGGGACGCTTCCCGTATTTATCCCTGAAGTAATCTGCTATTCCATCCTTCAGACACTGAGAAGCATAAAGCGAATTTGTTATCCTGCTTTTCGAAACAGAAGCACTGATCGCAAATGTTTTTTTTATCGAAAGGAAATCCTCCCAGTTAATCTTCTTAGCCTTCTGGATCAGGACATTCGTAGTATGACAGGGAAAAGACACTAACGGAGCAAGAACCCTCGAGAGAAGTCGTGATGTATAGTTTATCCTATAAATAGTCACAATATCGGCGTTAAAATAGACGCCTTTATAGGCAGGTTTTATATCAGATGCGCCAAGTTCAGCCAGATCTTCAGCACACAGATCCTCCATTTTGCCGGTTGCCTGTGCGAAGTAACCCTTTTTCAGATAGTCATACATAAGCTTACAAAATTCAGTCAGTTATTAGTAAAGAATAAATAGCTGTATCCAGGAATTTACCGTTGAAATAAAAATTCTCTTTATAATATGCTTCTCTTTTAAATTTATTCCTTTCAAGCAGCCTGATTGATGCGGCATTATCAGGATTAACATTTGCCTCGATTGAGTGGAGTTTCATAGCATTAAATCCATAATCAATTACCTCTTTAATCGATTCCTGCATTATACCTTTTCCCCAGTAATCCGGAAGCAGATTATAACCGACCTCAGCCCTGTAATGTTCTTTTTGAATATTCCACAGGCAGATTGTTCCTATTAGATGGGGGTCGTCTCTCAGTGCAATACCCCAGGTAACTGCTTCTGTATTTTTTTCCAGCTCAGCTATTCGTGTAAGAAACTCATACGCATCATCCAATGATTGTGCGGGGGATTTATCTATATAGCGCATTACCCTTTCATCCGATCGAAGCACAAAAATTTCGTTCACATCTTCATTATTGATCTGCCTAAGAAGCAGTCTTTCTGTTTTTATAATTGGAAAGGGAGCAAAATTTAATTCAAGCATACTATTTAGCGGCTAGTTTTTTAATGTCATCTACTTCAAGGATTTTATTGTCATAACCTTTGATGACTGAGTTGATCATTGCCAGTCCTATTTCCCGCAGACTGCAGACATATCCCGGGAAAAATAATTTCACAAACGGAATAAGCGGGGCAAAGAGCTTATACATCGTTAATGTATTATTCAGTCCTTTTGTAGGAGTAATCAGTGCAGGACGAAACATGTAGGCATCCTTAAAACCAAGGTTGAGTATGTAATTCTCTGTTCTGCCTTTGACCCTCGCCCACATAAGTTTTCCCTCTTCCGAACTGTCTGTACCGGAGCCTGAGACATAACAGAATGTCATTCCGGGATTTATTTCGTGGAAAGTATCTGCAAATGTCTTCGTAAGATCAAATGTAATTTTGCGGTATTCATCCTCTTTTTTGCCGACTGAAGTAGTGCCCAGGCAGAAGAAGCATGCATTATATCCGGACAACTGATCACGTATAGAAGAAAGATCGTAGAAGTTATCGTGAATAATTTCCTTCAGCTTTGGATGAGTTACATTACAGCTCCGGCGATTTATCACAAGCACAGATTCTACGTCTGAATGATTAAGGCATTCATGGAGAACACCTTCCCCTACCATTCCTGTGGTTCCGGTTATGACTAGGTTAACTTTCATTTATTCTATTTTTTATTTCTTACGTATATCAATTTAAATCTTCCCTTTTGAGTCTCAGCAATTTCGAATTTATTAATAGAATTTATTAAAGGCGTCAGCTTCTGGAAGCCGTAATTCCGGGGATCAAAATTAGGCTGCTTCTTCTGAAGGAGATTTCCTACATCACCAAGGAAAGCCCAGCCGTCTTCATCTGCAAGATCTGAAACTGTACTCGCGATTAATTTGATGAGGGCAGGAGTAACCTTTTCTACCTCATTTTTCTTTGCGGTTTTATCTTTTGAAGCGTCCGTTTCACCCTCATCAGTCCTGCTTTTGAGGATCTCTATATAAATGAACTTATCGCAGGCAACTATAAAAGGCTCGGGGGTTTTCTTTTCGCCTATGCCGTAAACTTTCATACCCGCCTCACGGAGTCTTGTTGCCAGCCGCGTAAAATCGCTGTCGCTTGAAACAAGGCAGAAACCATCAACTTTCTCAGAATACAAGATATCCATTGCGTCAATTATCATCGCAGAATCGGTGGCATTTTTTCCGGAAGTATACCCATACTGCTGAATCGGAGTTATAGCATTCTCGAGCAGCAGGTTTTTCCACCTTGTGGGGTTCGGTTTTGTCCAGTCGGCATATATTCTTTTTATTGTAGGACTGCCATATTTTGCGATCTCTTCCATCATTTCTTTTACATATGCGGAAGGAATATTATCGCCGTCAATCAGCACAGCCAGCTTCAGATCTGTTTCCATTTTTATACTTTACTTATTGGGAATTATTTTAAGTGGAAAATAGGAAATATTCCGCACTTATTCTCTATGGGTTTTAAGAGTCCTGATTTCAAGTTTTCACTCTTTGTTTTAATAGCGATATAGGATCCGCGAAATTAATTTTCCCGACTAACTGCGTGACTCTATTCCAGGTAACATTAATAAAAGGAGCCCTTCAGGGCACCCTTTGTGCTGCATTCATCTATCATTTGATCAAAATCATCTTCTTACTTGCGGTAAACTCTCCTGCCTTTATCGAATATATATACACTCCTGAGGGCAGCTTCGCAGCATCGAAATTCACAGAATGGTATCCTTCTTTTTGGTTCTGATTTACCAAATCTGCCACTTCCTTCCCAAGTATATCATAAACTTTCAATGAGACAAAACCATCTCTTTTTAGCGAATAACTTATACTTGTTGTCGGGTTAAAAGGATTGGGATAGTTTTGTTCAAGTCTGTAAGAGAATTGATCAGTATTGATGGCGGGTTTGATCTTTTTAGGCGATTTCTCTACTATTGCATCGACAGTGTTTGAAGGATCAGAGGAAGAAGTGCTATTAAAGGATTTAACATAGTAATAGACGTGCAGGTTATTTAATGCCTGCCCATTCACGAAATTCATTGCATAATCCGTCCAGACATTTGTTGTAACGGAATCCAGCTGTATGAATGCTCCATCATCTACTTTACGATAAACCTTGTAGTAGTCCGTTACTTCCATTTCGGGATTGGCAGACCAAAGCAGCTGGGGATGATCGTAATTGTTTGTCAGAAGCAGTCCTCTGTTCCAGCTATCTGAATCAAGACCCACATTCGTACCGATTATTATAACAGAAGATTCATTGCTGGTAATAAAACCGTTATGCCGCAAACGGATAAGCGATCCGCTTTGGATGGTAATAGTATCTCCGGAACTTATGTGAATAGTATCGGTGACAAGGTTTGTGCTTGTCATCGTAATATTTTCAGTCGTCGTCTGCTTCCCCCAGGCTATGGTTGTCAACGGATCGCCCACAACAACATTCTGCCACGCAAAGTGAGGTAGTGCTAAATAAGCTGCATCTATGAAGGTATAACCTAGCTGATAAGCGGGGAACATTCTACCATCTTCGATAATTCCGGCTGTAAAAGGCTCATATGGATGCCCTACGGCCACCGTACCTCCTTCAAGGAAAAATTCGACCGTCTGTCCCATCTCAGCTCCCGGATGCCTTGTAATTGAACTCAGGCGTTCGGCATTGTAACTCTCAGCAGTATTGAAGATTGCACCCGGGGCATATTCAAAGTTTAATTGCGATTGGATATAATCTGGTGCAAAGGCTGGATTATAACAATCAGGGTCGTGGTATGGACCAAGTGTGGTATGAACTCCGTTTGAACTATAGGACATTATAGGTTTGTTGTGATAAGTGACCGTATCCTCTGTCGTATCAAAAGAATAATTCAAAAATCCTATTGAATTCAGAGCGGAAGCAGCTGCATTAGCGAAACTCACCATTATACTACCTCCGAAGCAGGGAATCGGGTCCGCATCAATAAACCAATCATAATTATTAGCGTGTTTGGCCTCTATTGAGAGATCTATCATATTCTTAACCATATTATAACTTGTCCCATCAAGGTGGGATACCAGGTAGTCTATTTTTACGTTAAATTCATACCAGGTTGTTGTATATATTCCGGACTTAAATCGATAGTTCATATTGAGGTACTGAGATGTGCTATGATATGGATTAGAAATTTGTGACAGCTGCCATGTATAGTTGTAATTAGTACCACTAACAGCTTTTCTTCTCCATTTAGCATACATTGAATCCAAAAATGTACCATAATTGTCAGTATTTAATAGACAAAGCAGTCCATCTACTCCTATGTTTCCAATTCCTGTGCCGTGATCTCCACAAGATTGAATTTTATATGGCGTACCTTTACAAAACACTATATACCTTATAGAAGAGGATAAATTATTATTGGCGATATATTCCTTAATTGGAGTAGCCACGTACTGGTAAAAATATTTCCAAGCGTGTGCGGTTCCGTACCAAGTGTCCCACTCGTGATTAAGTGAGTCGCGGATAATATTTCCACCATCTGCAAGAATTACAGGATGGGTTACACCATCAACGGTTATATTTTTGCTGACAAGACTATCCAAATGAATCACATTTGAACCCGGAATATTACGTTGCTCAACATAATATTGCTGAACCGAGTCTGATGCTTCAGAATTGCCATTCCATACAACCAGTACATTTTCGGGGCCAGCAATATTAGCATAAGTTTGCGCATCTGATTTGTTACAATAGAATACCAGTGCCAAGATTATTATTAAAAATTGTTTCATTTATTATTCTCCTGTTTTTATTGCCATATGAGGCAACTTGTTCTGTTTCATTTATGATTTGCAAATGTTACATTTGCGTGAATTACATATAAAAAGCCCCATTGAGTTTAAAACTCTTGAATTCTCTTGGTGGAGGTTTTAGGGTCTCAGTGTGGGCTTTTATTTCCTCAGGTGGGGCTCTTCCCGCTGTAGATATTATCTTCATATTTTCTCCTTTAGATTAGTTATTATTTTACTCCTATACCAAGATTTAAGTATAGAAGATTGTCGGCTTACTTAAGAAACACCATCTTCTTTGTTGAATCATAGATTTCCCCATTATTTCCTTCTGCAATCAATCTGTAGAAATACACACCACTTACCAGATTTGATGCATTAAAATCTATATCATAAAACCCGGCTTTCATTTCTTTATTAGCTAGCGTTTGAATCTCCCTTCCCAGCACATTATATACTTTAAGATTTACTTTTGAATCCGTAACCAGATTAAAATTAATTTTTGTAACTGGGTTAAATGGATTAGGATAATTCTGTTCTAAAGAGAATCTATTTGGTGAGGCCACATTCACTTCAATCTCTTTACTGTACTCGAAGCTGCCATCAAAATCCATTTGTTTTAACCTATAAGAGTAGTTACCTGGTTTATCGATCTCGTCAGTATATGAATATGAATGAGAGTTGAGAGTTGTCCCATTTCCGGCGACATAACCGATCTTATCCCAAGTTTGTTTGCTTGAAACCGCCTTTTGACATCTTTCAATTTCAAATCCCTGGTTGTTGGTTTCAGTTGCGGTTGTCCAAGTTATTTGAATACTTTGTCCGTTTGATTTCAAAAGGAATGATGAGAGTTCGACAGGCGTATACAAAGAATCATAGTATCTAAGTATTAATCCTGTTTCCCCTGCAGAATAACCTGCTCCTGGGTTTAAAATATGTAGTCCGTTGATTCTAATAAGGTCGAGTTCTGGGAACATATACCAACTTTCACCCCCATCAATAGAACGAAATGTTTTATAACCCGTGATAAAAAAGGTGCTATCCATATAGTTGCTAAACTTCCCAGCAATGCTGAATCCGGTTACACCTGTGATCAAATCAAACGTACTCCCCCCATTTGTTGTCTTATACAATTTATTGCTTTCAAGCAAAAATCCTGTGTCTGAGTCACTAAATAAAACATCTTGGCTTTGCCAGATCTCTAAATTAGTTTGTTGAATCCAATTATCCCCTCCATCAGTTGTTTTATATGGCCTTCCATTTGAATTGGCTGTCCAACCGTACAAGGAATCGACAAAATATATACTTTTAAATCCTATGCTGGATGGTGCCGTAAATTGAGTAAACCAATACTCCCCCCTGTCTGTTGTTTTATAAATTACGTTACTATGTATCGCCCACCCGGTTAACTGGTTGATGAAGATTATTTTCCCTCCCCCAGCCGCTCCTTGAGTTTGATACCAGCTTTCTCCACCGTCAGTAGTCTTATATATTGAACTGCTTGCACCAAGGAATCCAGTAAGACTATCAAGAAAGAGTAAATCCACTCCATTAGGAGCTCCCGGGACAGACTGCCAACTTTCTCCTCCATTTGTCGTTTTGTATAACCCCCTGTAATTAGAATTCTCGGCACTGCTAATAACAAATCCTTTTTGCTCGTTTACAAAGAATACATCTGAGAAATTGTCATTTATAAACAGCCTGTGCCATTGGTCTAAATCTCCTTCTGCTTTGCATATTTTTACCTCGGTACCTGCACTGTATCCAATATTATTATTGAGGATTTGTATTTCATAATTATCACTTATTCCCTGCAGGGTTGTCCATTCCTGCCCCCTATTTGTCGTTTTCCGAGCAGATACACCAGACATTACGAGATAACCAGTGTCGGGATTTACATATTGGATACAATTAACTTCTTCTGTGGTTAAATTACCTCCCGAAATCCACGTATACCCTCCATCGCTACTATATAGGTTCTTGGCACTGTAACTTGTACCTCCATACCCTGCTGCTGCAATGTGTAGACTGTCTATTATATCTAAGCAATATAATGGCCTGTAATCACCCGCAGGTATTATCTCCCAGTTCTCTCCTCCATCTGTTGTCCTCAGAACATTTCCGTCTGCGGCTATGAATCCGTAATCCGTATTCATAAAGTCAATCCACCACAGATTACCCGTAAAGCCTGGGGTACTTACTATCTGCCAGCTCTCCCCGGCATCAGTGGTTTTGATAAGCCCTGTTGCCCCGCAGGCCCAGCCCAATGTATCATTTACCAGCTCTAACCCCCATAGATCATATCCGGCACCTAACCCGCTTGGCACCTGGCTGAATATTTCTCCCCCATCTGTTGATCTTAGTACCAGTCCATCATAACCGCTTGCTATTACTACCTGTCCATTATAGCTTCTTACCTTCAGTATAGGAGTTGTTGTATTAGTTTCAATTACTCTCCAGCTTTCTCCTCCGTCTATTGTCTTGATCAATGCGCCCAGATCTCCTACTGCCCAGCCTGTATCCTTGTTTACAAAATGGACTCCCGGATAGGTTACCCTGGGTATCTTCGGATTCAGTTCCGCCCATATCCCTGTACTTTGCAAGGGGAATAACCTTTTCTTCTCTTCAATGAGATCTTTTCCCTCATATTTCTGTTCATAACTCTGATATCCCGGAGGGATTTCATTACCTCTGCGGTATTGGATTGGGGTATGATTTGTATCTGCCTGAGGTTCTTGAGAGAAAGTTTGAGTGAAGCTTGAAAGAAGGAAAAGAAAAACGCCTATAAGCCGAATTACACCTTTCATTTACTCCCCGTGTTTTTGAAGTCCAAAAGTATGTTGACGAACTTCTTAGTTTTGAGCGAACAAATTTAGCACCAGAAATAATAGCAGTAATTAGTGCAATAATCAAGTAACCAATTAACAATGCTCGTCATCTTTGTCGGAAGTTAAATTAAGCATGGCAGATCTGGTTATTATTATATATCGGTTTTAGGGCCTGGTTAATAGGGTCGCGAACGTCATTGCAGGTACTTCATCTTCCGATTTTCAGACGCTTAATCATCCCGCCTTTGGTATCTTTAATATTATTCTTAATTATGAAAGCCGAAGGATCGATCCTGTCGATTTCACTTTGCAGTCGTGCAATCTCCAGCCGCGTTACTACCGTATAAATAATATCGACGGGTTTCAACTCTTTACCATCGGGTGAATAGCCTTTTTCACCTTTATAGATGGTAGTACCATGACCAAGATCTTCAGTGATCAACTTTCTTATCCTTTCACTTTTATCAGATATTATGGTGATGCCGGTATACTCCTCAATACCCTCAATAATGAAATCCACCGTTTTAGCAGCCGCGTAGTAGGTAAGAATTGCATATAAGGCAGTCTCAATAGAAAGAACATATGCACCGACAGAAAAGATTATAATATTAAAAATCAGGATGATATCGCCTATAGTCAGTCCTGTTTTTTTACTAAGGTAAATTGCAAGCACTTCAGTTCCGTCAAGCACTCCCCCGCCGCGTACCGTGAGTCCTATCCCTGCCCCAAGGAAAAATCCGCCAAAAGCTGCAACCAGCAATTTGTCCGAAGTAACAACCGGATATTCTATAAAGTATACTACCAGGGCAAGTCCGACTATTGCAAGGATGCTCATTACCGCAAACTGACGGCTGATCTGTTTATATCCCAGAATAATGAACGGGAGATTTATCAATACCAGAAGGATCGAAAGGGGGATACTGGTAACCTCAGCAACTAATAACGAAATCCCCGTAACGCCGCCATCGATAAAAGAATTAGGCAGAAGAAATCCTTTCAATCCGAATCCCGCAAGCAGAAATCCAACTGTAATAAGCAGGAATTCTTTAATAAACTGAAGCGTTCTTTTTTTTATCGAATCAATTTCCCGGATAATACTGTCCTCATCCACTTTACCTTTCTTATCACTCAGGGCAAAGCGGGTAAATATGGATTGAAATATAGGATTCATGTTAATCCTGACCTTCTGTCGGGGGACGAATAATGATAATTTTGGAAATATATTCAGACTCTGTTAGTGAAGATAAGACGGCAGGGCTTAATTTGCAATTTGTCTGATTTTCCAACCGGGAGTCAAAATTATGATTTGACTTTAATGCCTGGATTAACTAATATTTCTCAAAATAATTGCGGGACTTCAGTAAGCAGCGGCGACTGGTACGAGCTGATGATCATAGGGTTATTACATATCTGTACAGTAATCAATAATTTAATTGATTAACCCCAAAAAATGACTTAATTTTTGTCAGTACTATTTTAAGGGAAACAAATGTGGTATAAAGCAGACACATCTAAAACAAAATCTCTTGCTTTAACTATTCTATTCATAATTCTATCATTTAATATTTCTGTGCATTCACAGGAGCTTCATTGGAATAGTTTGAATGGACCTATGGGGGGAGTCGTTGGTGATATAGCGATCAATTCTAATGGAGACATATTTGCAGGGATGTATCCGCTGCTTCGGAATGGGTTATATAAGTCAAAGGATAATGGCAGCAGCTGGGAAAAGATTAACACGCAGTTCAATGACTTTGCAGTATTTGCAATATATATAGATAAAGAAGACCATATCTGGGTCGGGACGCAAGAGCAGAACAGAATATATCTTTCAGTGGATGAAGGACAAACCTGGCAGATAAAAAATAATGGGTACCCAACATTTGAATGCTGGACTATAGGAGAAAGCAAAGAAGGGACTATGTTTGCAGGAGATGCAGATGCCGGTTATTTATGCCGATCAACTGATGGTGGTAATAACTGGGAAATAGTCGATAATATCGGCCCATTAGCAATTGCAGCAGATTCAAACAATACCATTTACTGTGGAACCTTTAACGGACTATATCTTTCCACTGATGACGGAATAACCTGGATATATAATAATTCCCTGGGAAGTTATACGGTTCCAACAATTATTATCGACACGAATAACAATATTTATTGCGGAACAGGTTATCACAGTAATGGTAATGGATTGTTTTATTCTGCCAACGGAGGAGGATCCTGGACTCAGTCTGGATTAGCCGGAAAGGTCGTATTATCTTTAGTCTTTGATTCAGAAGGAAATCTGTATGCGGGTACTCTGAATGATGGGTTATATAAAACATCAGATGCGGGGAGGAACTGGATACAATATCAAAATGGTCTCTACAGGAAAGATGTATATAGATTAAAAATAAATCAGCAGGATGATATTTTTGTCGGTTCTGAAGGCAATGGGCAGACAGGTTATGGAGATGGCGGCGTTTTCCGGTCAACCAATGGGGGTGATCAGTTTGATCAGGTTGGATTGCCCGTTTCACTTGTCAGGAATATTGTATTTAGTGGAGATAGTGTCATAATCGCAGCAACACCCTCTGGCATACAAAAGTATAATAGGCTGATGCATACTTGGGAAAATGCAGGATTATACAAAGTTGAAGCTGTAACAATAACCCCATCAAATATAATTTATGCTGCCACTCAGGATGAAGGTTTGTACAAATCTACTGACCTGGGTAAAAGCTGGACATTAACGAACCTAACAGCCGATACACTGATGCCGGTTTATAATGTTCTTGCGTTAAATGATGATACATTATTTGCTTCTACTTTTTATAATCTTAGAAAGTCAACTGATGGTGGTAACAGCTGGGAAATTTTACCCATAATTACCGGGGACAACGCCAGAGGTTTATTTTTTAATAATAATATTCTATGGGTAACTGGGTATGTAAATCATGACCGTGTCCTATTTAAGACATCAAATCACGGGCTTTCATTTGATTCTGTCTATTCAGGATTTAGAACCTGGGATATGAATTGTCCCGTATCGGCATTAAATAATGGAAATGTTTTCTTAGCAAGCCGTGCTACAGAATTGAATGGAGTTATTCGTTCTACCGATCTGGGAAATACATGGGAACAGGTGCTATTTTTGGATAATCCAAAATCTATGGTGTTTGCAAATAATGATGGAATTGTGATTACGGGGACGATAATCCAGAGCTATAATGATACAAATAAGGTCTATATTTCTACAAATTTTGGGAATGATTGGTCTTTTTATGTGCAACCGACAGGCTTTGGAGTAGATATTATGGATATAAAACAAGATAGATCAGGAAAATATTTTTTGGGCACATCGGGGGAAGGGTTATATGAGGTTGATATCGTTACCGAAATAGCAGATGAACCAGACTATAAGTACAATTTTTCTCTTTCACAGAATTATCCTAATCCATTTAATAATAGCACGGTAGTACAGTATGAAATATCTGTTTCCGGGTTGGTGACAATAAAAATATATGATGTGTTAGGTGGAGAGATTAAAACATTGGTAAATGATATAATTAAGACAGGAAAATATTCAATTAAATTTAATGCGGATAATTTACCAAGCGGAGTATATTTTTACCGCTTAAAATCCGGGAGCTATGTTCAAACAAAGAAAATGATTCTCTTGAAATAGTGATCCGTTTTTCAGGGGTAAGCTTTGGGGTTTACCCCTTAATTATTCAATTGCTTTCATATCTTTATCCGGCCGGCAGATTTTACACGATGTTTGCGGCCGCATTTGGGGCAGGTGATCTCGGGTTTGTTCATTCCAAATCCCGGTGGGATTTTGATCTTTAATCCGCACTCACAGTTAATTAAATAATGATTATTAACATCCATAACAGAGTAAAAAAGTTTTTTATAGTTAAATTTTTCAGATCATACTTTAAAGTGATGGCGGATTTAATGATTTGACTTTGATGCCGGGATTAACTAATATTTCTCAAAATAATTGCGGGGCTTCAGTAAAAGGCGGAAACCCAGATTAAAATTTGAACGGGGAATAAATGATTCTATTTATTCAAACTGGCACGATATTTAACTCTCTCTCTCTCTCTGCGGGGTTTGGAAAGATGAGCTGGTTATTTTTGTGCCTCCTATTGTTCCTGATAAATGAGTTATTTCTTTCTGAAAGTTTATTATCTGCCGCTGTTAGGTTTTCTCATCCGGCAATTATTTCATTCCTTATTCTTAATTTTTACTCAACCGGTTTTACATAGTCTTGGTAGAATTATGATTATTTCTTTCCCTAATATTTTAATTAAAAGGTCAAAAGATGCTGAGTTTTATGAAATCCCGTGTTAAAGGAAAATCACTAGTACTAATTTCCCTGTTTATGAGCTGTTTGGCTTTTGCTCAAGACTTTAAGCCTTACAACAACTTTAATATAGATGCAGAACTGCAAGAATTTGCTCAGCAGGGTGGAAAGTTTGAAGAAATATCTCCTGATATCTACAAGCTAACGAACCGGATTGGCGAAAACAGAACTTTTTACCTTAATAGTAGAGTTAATGTAATTGAAAACAATGCAAAGATAGATACAACAATAATAAACATATGGGAAATAGATACCACCAAGTTTGCAGATATGTTTACTTTCTGGCAAAAAGTGGATGTTGCTAATAATATCTGGTGGTCTCCTCAGCCAGTAGATGATTTAAATAATAACGGAAGACCCGAATTGTATGGTTTTACAAATACTTTAATACCGAATCTTGCGGGTCCTGTAAAAATATTTGAGAGGGATTTAAGTGAAATTTATCGGGATATATTCACCTATGATACAGCTACTATTTTGGTAAAAGGAATTGCAGATATTAATAGCGATGGTAGAAAAGAAATTATATTATCTATGTTAGATAATGATGAAATTTTTTTCTTTTATCCTTTTTACAAAAGCGATTCTGCTAATTCCTTATCGACAACATTTGATTTCTTCTTTTACATAGACACACTTCAGATTAATAATGTGGTCTTCGGTGATTATGATAATAACGGTATTGCTGATTGTGCATTTACTACTCCGAGTATATGGGACACTACTATGTGTGCAATTGCTGAATTCAGAGATAGTATAAATAACTTTGAAGAGGTTTTTCGGTTTAAATCAATTTTTGAAAGTGATTTATCAGGTTTTGCTATTGATGATTTTGACTTGGATGGTAAAACTGAATTAGTTATTAGCTCGGGGCCTGGGAATGTTTTTGTAATAGAAAATAGTGTTGAAAATGAGTACTCCATCGTTAGTCAATTCCCATTCCCGGTTCCCAATACTTATATGCAGACGGCGACAAAAGATATCGATGGCAACGGAAAACCGGAGTTTTGGATCGGTGGGCAGGATTTTCAAGATGGAATAACCGTTTTTCAATGTTATGAAGCAGACGGAGATAATAACTACAAACCAGTTGCGCGTATTGAATTTAAGTATTTAGCCTCTTTATCTGGTACCGAATACATACAATCAGTTGATATTGATGATGACGGCAAAGAAGAGCTAATTATTTCTATTGGTAATGCCATTTTTGTTCTGAAATTTGTTGGTGCACCAAACAAACATCAATATAAACTTTGGTATGTAAAGTTTGGCGAAGCAACGCAGCCTGGCGCTCAATTTTACCCCGTTGGCATCGCTGACCTTAACGGTGATGGAAAGAAGGATTTAATAATTCCAATGGAGAATAACACCCCTTCAATGATTTATAACTTCAGTTATATTCTCGAACAGGATAAACCGAATAGAGTAGAGGGACCGATTAGAAATCAAAAATCATTTGAATTTATCCAGTCCTACCCCAATCCTTTCAACATAGAAAGCACGATCAGGTTTAATATTATTGAAGCATCAAATGTTCAAATAAAGATCTACAATTTTTTAGGGAAAGAAATAAAACTATTGCTGGATCAAGAACTCTCCCCGGGAAAATATAACATTCCCTGGGATGCGAGGGACAATTTTGGTGATTTACTTCCTAGCGGAGTTTACCTAATTATCCTGAAAACAAATAATTCGATCAAAACTTTTAAATCTGTTTTGCTTAAATAAAAAGGTGGTACAAAAATGAAAAGGATTTTATTCTTAGTGGCGGTTCTGTTTTCTGGCGTATTACTTGCACAAACTCCAAACTGGACTAGTGTGAAAGAAACAAATATTAACGTTAGCAGTGCTTTATATTTTGGCGGAGTTGACATTTTTACAAATCGGGATGGTAATCATATTATCGTACAGGAAAGCAGCAATCTTAAATACTATAAGATGAACCTGAGCGGACAAGCAAGTAATCCGATAACAATAGAAAGTTCTGCTGTGATTTCCCCAAGCATTTCCGGAGATGCAGATAATATATACATAGTATATGGTATTGGAAGTCAGATGAAAGTAAAACGAAGCACTAATGGAGGTTCGAGCTGGAGCACAATATATGCACTCAATCTCGCAACGAATGCATCCTGGATGGAGTCTGTAGTTTCAAATCATAATTTACACATTACATATCTGGAATCAAGCACAGTAAAATATAGATTCCGAAATTATCAAAGCGGTAATTTCACTAGCGAAAAGATAGTTTCGACAGGTGAAACTGGTACATATCCCAAAATAGCTGCAAGATATGGGGGAAGCGGTAAAGATTCTATCTATTTTATGTGGCAGAAGAGCGGCACTAATACTAATAACTGGAGAACATATGAAGTAACAAATAATTCCTGGTCTTCTGTTTTATCCGGTTATACAGTATCGGAACCGAATCTTATTTCATCCAATCTTGCTGGTATCAGAGTTGAAGGACCAAACCTTATAGCTTATCATTCATTCTATGAGAATGGCACTTACAGTCAACGCCTCGGCTGGGCCTGGATAAGAATAAGTGATAATACGCTTTTGGGTTATCTGCCTAATCCCTGTGTAAATTTCGTTCAGTTGGTTTATTCAACAACTACATTTGATAACATTAGCCATTCAGCATATTATTATGAACAAATAGCTAATGGTGAGGGTGGTCCTCAGACAGGGGAATTGGCGATAAGACGTTCGAATTCGCTAACTGGTTATCCTGATGATATTATTTACGAATACCAGGATTTTCCCCAATATGAGCCGATGTTCATTAACATTTCCTCAGCTGGAAACGAAGTTCACGTAATATGGAAAGATGAGTTTGGTAACAATAACGGAAATAACCTCCGGTACAAATTCGATGATCAAGCTCCTATTATGCCTAATAACTTGCAGGTAACCCGTAGTCTCAATAACCATCCATACCTAACCTGGTCAGCTAACCCTGAACCTGATTTTGACCATTATATCGTTGAAAAAGCTTACCAGGGAGGCTGGACTACCTTATCACAGACGACTAATACCTACTTCGAAGACCCAAATGAAACATATTGTACAGCACCTCCTCCTCAGGTCTGCGATGGAGAGCGTACGGTTACTTATCACGTTTCTGCTGTGGATAAACACCCATACACTTCACTTCCTTCTGAGGTTAAAACTAATGTCACAGGAGGCTACCCTCCGGATAAGGCAGCTGCTCAAATATCAGAAATGCCCGGTAAATATGAACTGGGACAGAACTATCCCAATCCTTTCAATCCTTCAACTTCAATCACTTACAGCTTGAAGAATCCTGAATTTGTCACTTTGAAAATCTTTGATATGCTTGGAAGAGAAGTTGCCGAACTGGTGAATGAAAACAAGCCAGAAGGAAGATACACCGTTGCATTTAACTCCGGAGATCTCCCATCGGGTATTTACATATATAAGCTGGATGCCGGTAAATTTAGTGATATGAAGAAAATGCTGTTAATTAAATAGTGATCCGTTTTTCAGGGGTAAGCTTTGGGGTTTACCCCTTTAATTATTCAGGCGTCCTTTAAATCTTTATCCGGCCGGCAGATTCTACACGATGTTTGCGGCCGCATTTGGGGCAGGTGATCTCGGGTTTGTTCATTCCAAAGCCCGGCGGGATCTTGATCTTTAATCCGCACTCACAGTTAATTAAATAATGATTATTAACATCCATAACAGAGTAAAAAAGTTTTTTATAGTTAAATTTTTCAGATCATACTTTAAAGTGATGGCGGATTTAATGATTTGACTTTGATGCCGGGATTAACTAATATTTCTCAAAATAATTGCGGGACTTCAGTAAAAGGCGGAAACCCAGATTAAAATTTGAACGGGGAATAAATGATTCAATTTATTCACACTGGCACGATATTTAACTCTCTCTCTCTCTGCGGGAGGGAAGATGATTTGGGAATTTCTGTGCCTTATATTCTTCCTGATAAATGAGTTATTTCTTTCTGAAAGTTTATTATCTGCCGCTCTTGGATTTTCTCTTCCGGCAATTATTTCACTCCTCATTCTTAATTTTTTCTCAACCGGTTTTACATAGCCTTGGTAGAATTATGATTATTTCTTTCCCTAATTAAATAGTTGAAGGTAAAAGTATGATACACGGTATTTACAAAATACTAATGCTTAAATGTCTTATTTTTTATTTTCTGATTGCAGGGGGTATAACGCCAGCGCAATCACTTTTTCCTGATCGTGAATCCAAACTTGAACAGCTTAAAATGCACACTGATATAAAAATTACAGAAATAGAACCGGATATCCTTCAGTTCACATATCCTGATGGACATTACATCATAAAAAACGTCAATGACCTTAAAATTTCAGATCACCATTCTGCGGTTTATTCTCCCAACTTCGACAGCACAATTATTAATCTTATGACCCTGGATACGCTTTCGTTCTATCAGAAGTACAGCTTCTGGCAGGGAGTAAATGCAGGAAGTCCATACACTGCACCACCATTGATTGATGATGTGAATAATAATGGCTTGCCGGAAATTTATGGTATTATGAAAGATTACTTCTCTTATGACAGCGATATAGTAATTATGGAGGAAAATTCTGAGGGTATCTTTGATTCAGTTTATTCTTATGACAGCACAACAACTCCAAGAGCTATTTATGATGTTGATAAAGATGGACTAAAAGAAATCCCCCTCAGAAGATATCCTTCGGATACTTTGTTTCCCGGGCATAGCTGGCCATTTTATACACAACCGTTAGCTACTACATTCGCCTCTGACGTTTCTTTTATCTTCTACCCTTTTCCCCCGAATGGTGCTCAACTTAACAATAATACATTCGGCGATTGGGATGGTGATGAGATTACGGACCAGGTTTTTATCAGGGAATATCCAATGAATTTTTATGTTTATGAATATAGTGAACTAAATAATAATTTTGATTCTGTTTATTCTCACGACCTTTATCAATATGAATTTTATTTCGCCGGTTTTGCCATAGGTGACTTTAATCAGAACGGGAAAAACGAATTCTGGATGGGCGGTGTAAATGGTGAGGTCGTTGTAATAGAGAACTGTGGTAATGATTGCTATCAGCCAGTTTATAATGGATATGTTGAAACAAATAATGCTTATCTCTACGCAGCAACAGATGATATTGACGGTAATGGTAAGCCGGAGGTTTGGATAGGAGGAGATTATTTCGATAATGGGATTGGTTATACACGGTTAACAATTTTCGAGGCTGACGGAGAAGATAACTATGTGCAGGTAGGCAAAGTTGATTTCATCGGGGTATTCTCTCTGTATGCTTCCAATATGCAGGTGCTGGATGTGGACAAGGATGGAAAGCCGGAAGTTATGATCTGTATTGATGGACACGTCATAATCTTGAAGTTTACAGGGAGCGTAAACCATCATAAATATTCTGTCTTCTATATGAAAAGAAATGATATTGAGGTGACGGGAGGATACAGTGATTTCTACGGAGCTACGATGTATGATGTTACGGGAGACGGCAAAGAGGATATTGTTATTCATATGGATGAATTTGCCTATGGAGGAATGAGATTGTTCACTTATATATACAAAGCAGATTTTACTGTAAATATAGGGGAACAAAATACTTCACCTAAAACTTTTGAGCTGTTTCAGAACTACCCCAATCCTTTTAATCCAACAACGAAAATCAAGATTAACATTCTGGAGCGTTCTGAGATCACCTTAAAGGTTTATGATATTCTGGGGAAAGAAATAACCACATTATTAGACAAAGAATTATCTCCCGGCAGTTTTACAATTGACTGGGCAGCAAAGGATAGTAACGGCCGATTACTTCCTTCAGGTATTTATTTAATAAGGCTTAAAGCTGTGAATGCAGAAAGTTCTTATATAAATACCATTAAAACTGTTTTGGTTAAATAACGATTTTAAATAACCATCGGAGATGAAGATGTCTTTTTACATTAAAAAAAGAATTTTGGTCATTTTATTTATATTAATTACTATCCCAATTTTTTCACAGGGATGGAATTCTCCTCAAGAGTTAAATATTCCTTCAACCGATAATTCCAATCTAGACTTGTTTACAAACAGAGAAGGCAATCATATTTTGGTTGCGTATGCAGATTATCCTACTTATTATTTAAAATATTATCTGGTAAACTCTTCGGGAACTGTTGTTAGATCTCACCAATTCGAATCTCAGTATGTAAATTTCGCCAACATAGACGGGAATAATGATAATCTATACATCGTCTATAAATTAGGAAACGCAATAAAAACCTGGAAGTCAACTAACCAGGGCCAGAATTGGACGGCCCTCGATAATAAAACTACCAGTAGTAATCCCTGTAATAATGTAGATATAACCTGGGGTAAAGATGATAATACTCTTCATATGGTATGGGCAACTCAGGACTCGGAGGATGATTTCGAGACTTATTATAGCAAACTAAATAATAATCAATGGACCGCATCAGAAAACGTAACAGATGACAGCTATGTAGGAGGAATGCCAACAGTATCCAAATCAAATAACCGAGTTCATGTTTCATATAATACTGGTCAAAATGTCTCCCCATCTCTGAATTTTGGCGAAGCCAAATCAAGGGATAAATTCTATAATAACTGGCAAATTCCCCAAACTGTTTATACTACAACTTCATTCAGAGAAAGAATTCACGCTGGTAGTTCCAAGTTATTTGATTTCTTTTATAAATTTGAATGGGGAGGAGGATTTTATTATTCAGATCTATATGTAAAAGAACGAGGATTTAATGAAACCACCTGGTCATCACCATATTATTTACATGTATATTCAGATGTAAATAATATTGTTTCTGCAACAAATACCATTAACGGTAACACCCATATAGTTTACTGGACCCACCTTGGTACTGATTACAGAAGTTATTCTAACGGTTTATGGACGGATGAAACTCTCATATTAGATGCAAAAAATTCGCCCCGGATATATGCTGTATCTAATGACTTATTTGTAGTAGCAGGAAGCTATAATAATATTTACTATTGTCAATATGATGCTATACCTTTAGCTCCCCAAAATCTACAGGTAACCCGTAGTCTCAATAACCATCCTTATCTTACCTGGTCAGCTAACACTGAGCCTGATTTTGACCATTATATCGTTGAAAAAGCTTACCAGGGAGGCTGGACTACCTTATCACAGACGACTAATACCTACTTCGAAGACCCAAATGAAACATATTGTACAGCACCTCCTCCTCAGGTCTGCGATGGAGAGCGTACGGTTACTTATCACGTTTCTGCTGTGGATAAACACCCATACACTTCACTTCCTTCTGAGGTTAAAACTAATGTCACAGGAGGCTACCCTCCGGATAAGGCAGTTGCTCAAATATCAGAAATGCCCGGTAAATATGAACTGGGACAGAACTATCCCAATCCTTTCAACCCTTCAACTTCAATCACTTACAGCTTGAAGAATCCTGAATTTGTCACTTTGAAAATCTTTGATATGCTTGGAAGAGAAGTTGCCGAACTGGTAAATGAAAACAAGCCGGAAGGGAAATACACCGTTGAATTTAACTCCGGAGATCTCCCCTCGGGTATTTACATATATAAGCTGGATGCCGGTAAATTTAGTGATATGAAGAAAATGCTGTTAATTAAATAGTGACCAGTTTTTCAGGGGTAGGCTTTGGAGTTTACCCCTTAATTATTCAATTGCTTTCATATCTTTATCCGGCCGGCAGATTCTACATGATGTTTGCGGCCGCATTTGGGACAGGTGATCTCGGGTTTGTTCATTCCAAAGCCCGGCGGGATCTTGATCTTTAATCCGCACTCGCAGGTTATTGAAGAATAATCATTAACTGCCATCATGATATTCCCAAGCTTACGTTTTTCATCAGCAGCTGACTTCGGTTCAGCAAGATGCTGCCCAGCTGGTCTTAACGGAATAACTGCTGCATCTGTTAATCCAGAGGCGGGAATGATTGTGGCTGAAGATCTTTTTAATGCGGAATAAGATTTCTGGTAATCGCTGAACCCGGCACCATACATCATACCTCTTAATATCCTTATTCTTTCGGAAATAGGAGGATGAGTACTGGTAAGGTCGGAGAGTTTCATTCCCTTTTTCTTAAGAGGATTAGCAATGTACATAGCGGCTGTAACTTTATTGGCTGAAGGGAGATCGTCGCGGCAGTCGGATATTTTTTCCAGAGCTGAAGCAAGTCCTTCCGGGTATCTTGTAAGTCTTGCGGAAGATGCATCGGCGAGGTATTCACGTTTTCGTGACAGAGCAAAGTAAAGAAGCCTTGCCATTATAGGGGCTAAAATTGCAAAGATTATTGCAATGGCAAGAATGATAATCTGTGCCTGTCCTCCGGCATTCTTGGATCTCGACCCGTATCTCCTGCCTGCACCTGAAAAGAACATTCCCTTAACGAATATTTCAGAAATGATGACGATTGTTCCCAGCATAACGGCAGCATACGTTATAAATTTGGTATCGCGGTTAAGTATATGTGAGATTTCGTGTCCTATTACCCCCTGCAATTCGTCACGGTTAAGCTTAGATAATAAACCGGCTGTAACTGCGACAGCACTGTTTTGTGGATCTTTACCCGTGGCAAAGGCATTAAGAGCAGGACTATCGATTATATAAACCTTCGGCATTGCCGGCAGTCCTGCCGCTATCTTCATTTCTTCAACTACATTAAAAAGCTGCTGATGTACGGCGGGAGTAACCTCCTTAGCCTGGCTGACGGATAGAACCAGAGAACTTCCGGCGGTTACGCTGATGATGGATAAGACCGTCCATATAATTATGGCTATTGCAATCCCGAATACACCTCCACCGTCGGGTACGAATGTACTTCCAATAAGATACCCCAGAAGGATCAGTGTAATTGCCATTCCGCCGAAGAGAAAAATGGATTTTCTCTGATTAGATCTGATTAATTCCCACATTTAACGTATGAACCTATGAAAAACTAACTTTTGGAACTTCTTTTTCAGATTTGTCTTCGACTTCGAAGAAGTCCTCTTGTTTGAAATTGAACATTCCCGCTACAATATTCGAGGGGAACATCTGGATCTTATTATTATAAAATAAAACCTGGTCGTTATAGCTCTGCCGTGAAAAAGAGATCTTATTTTCCGTTGAAGTAAGTTCTTCCTGAAGAGCAAGGAAGTTCTGGTTTGCTTTTAAGTCGGGATAATTTTCAACCACGAGGTTAAACTTTCCTATTGCATCCGTTAACCTTGCCTCGGCCTTAGCCTTTTCAGAAACACTCTGCGCGCTTACTGCCTGACTTCTTGCATTGGTTATATTTTCGAGGGTTGCACGCTCGTGATTCATATATCCTTTGACGGTCTCGATAAGATTCGGGATAAGATCGTGACGACGTTTAAGCTGAACGTCTATCTGCGACCACGCATTCTTAACCTGGTTCCTTAATCCTATCAGCGAATTATAGTTCGCGATAAAAAACAATACGGCCAGAACCAGCAGTACAATTACAATTATTCCTATAACCATTTTAACCTCATTAATTATTTAATTTATGAGCAAACATTTCTTTCAGCAGATTAATGATCTTATCCTGCTTATCAAGTCCTCCCATCTCCACAACCTGTTCGAGTTCACCTTCATTAAACCAGATTCCATGATCTTTTTTACATTTATCGAGCAGTACTTTGTTCCCTGTACCGCAGTTAACCTTTTCCATTTTCTTCGAACAGATAGGGCATTTTAGGATCTTTTCACCTGAATTTTTATTTATATTAAATGAATTCAGCAGCTGTGTTTTTTCTTTTGCATCTTTAAGCAGCAGCTCCAGCTCTCCGTTATCAAGCCAGATACCATGACAGTTTGTGCAGTAGTCGATCTCTACCTGGTTCAGTTCGAGGATAACCAGCGGGTTATTGCAAAAAGGACAGTTCAATCACCAAACTCCTTTAATATAGAACAAACATAGCAAAAAAGTATTTTGAATTCACTAAAATCCCTTCACCTTTAATTGAGTCTATCAGTATTTTCTGTGGCCTCTGCCGGGTCGGGAATCTGCTGCTTGAAAAGGTCCATTACCTCCCTGCTGAAGCTGATGAGGAAGTCGAGGAGCTTTTCAGGGGATTCGAAATTGTTCGGGATGGAGAACTTTAGTACTTCTTTCTGCTGATTGAATTTAATTCTGTCTTTGTAGTTATCCATTATGAAACGCATAAGCTCAACAAACCTGTATTTGTAGTAATCCTCCTTCTCTCCTTTCGGCAGGATGATAAAGATGTTCTTCCGCTGGATGATTATTCGTTCGAACAGCGCATAGGAGGCATACAGCTTGAGTGACGCCGCGGCAATGAGTCTCTGAACCAGCAGAGGCAGAGGTCCGAAACGGTCTTTCATTTCTTCTGTGAGTTCTTCAAGCTCGGAAACCTGACTGATGGAGTAAAGTGAAGTGTAGAAATTCAGCCTGTCCATCTGCTCGGGCATATAATCTTTTGGAATGCCGATATCAAAATATGCATCGATGGTGGGCTCTGTTCTTTCTTCCTGCTTAGGCAGACTTTTGAATATTTCTTTGAATTCCTGGTATTTAAGCTCTTCAACAGCTTCGTTGATCATTTTTACATACAGATCAAATCCTACTTCGTTGATAAAGCCGGTCTGTTCGGTTCCGAGCAGGTTACCGGCTCCTCTTATCTCAAGATCGCGCATTGAGATATTAAAACCCGCACCTACATCGGTAAATTCTTCGATTGCCTGCAGACGCCTGAGTGCTTTTTTGTTTATGCCGTTGAGAGACGGAACGATGAAATACGCGTAAGCCTGACGGCTCGACCTCCCTACCCTGCCACGAAGCTGGTGAAGTTCTGCAAGTCCGAAACGATCGGCACGATTGACAATAATCGTATTCACATTCGGAATATCTATACCCGATTCAATGATCTTTGTTGAAAGCAGAACGTCGTATTCCCTGTTAAGAAATCCATGTATTACATTTTCAAGCTGACTTGCTCTCATCTGGCCATGGGCGATTGCGATCTTTATGTCGGGGATGTATTTATTGAGATAACCGGCCAGTTTTTCAATCGACTGGACTCTGTCGTGCACAAAATAAACCTGTCCGTTTCTCCTCAATTCTGTCATTATCCATTCTTTTATTTTATGAATATCGAAAACCGCAACCTGGGTATAAATAGGCTGCCTGTTGGGAGGAGGTGTGGCAATAATCGATAGATCGCGTGCACCAAGCAAAGAAAGATTAAGTGTGCGAGGTATCGGGGTTGCTGTTAATGTCAGTGTGTCAACATTAACTTTATAAGAACGGAGTTTTTCCTTTGCTTTAACACCGAAGCGATGCTCTTCATCGATGATCAACAAACCAAGGTCTTTAAATGCAATATCTTTGGAGAGAAGGCGGTGCGTACCTATTACCACATCAACTTTACCTTCTTTAAGATTCCCCGCTATCTCTGTCTGCTTCTTTTTTGTCTGGAACCTCGACATTACCTCCACGGATACCGGGAACTGCGTAAGCCTGTCCTTAAAAGTATTATAATGCTGTTCTGCGAGAATTGTAGTAGGGACGAGCACTGCAGCCTGTTTCCCGTCCTGCACAGCTTTAAATGCAGCACGTACCGCGACTTCCGTTTTACCGAACCCGACATCGCCGCATACAAGTCTGTCCATCGGGTTCTCGGCTTCCATATCGGATTTAACTTCTTCGGTGACCTTTTCCTGGTCGGGTGTATCCTCATAAAGGAATGAAGCCTCAAGCTCTTTCTGCCAGACGGTATCTGAATTAAATGAATAGCCGCTCGTTGCCTTTCTTTTAGCGTAAAGTTCTATCAGTTCGCGGGCAGCTTCTTTTATTTTCTTCTTTGTTTTGGTCTTTGTGTTTACCCAGTCGACTGTACCGAGAGTAGAAAGAGTGGGACTAAGATTATCGTTAGATGAATATTTCTTTACGAGAGTAAGGTAATTAAGATTAACATAGACGATCCCGCCTTCAGCGAACTGGAGCTTCATAGATTCCTGCTCAGCCTCGCCTATACGTATTGTCTCAAGTCCTGCATACCGCCCTATCCCGTAATCCTCATGGACTACATAATCCCCTCTTTTAATTGAAGCGAATGCTTTCGACTTTGATTTTTTGTATTTCCGCGAAGTTGAGATCTTTGTTCTGTACGGCTTATTGAAGATCTCATAGTCTGTAAGGATCAGCAGCTTTTCATCTCTCAGCAGAAATCCTTTCTTTATCGCGAGGGTTTCTATTTTAACCTTTCCTGATTCAATTAAGACTGCCAGTTCCTTTTTGAATTCGCTCAGAAGATCTCTCAGGCGTGAGGTCTGCAGTTCATTTTCAGATGTAATTATGATCCGAAAACTTTTCTCCGCATAATCTTTTAAGGTATTAAAGAGTATCTCGTAGTTGGAATTTATAGAAGGGGACTCGGAGATCCCGGTATCGATCCTTCTGTCTTTTCCTCCCAGCTCTTCCTCAAGCACCCATCTTATTCCCGGTAAAGTCAGGTATTTCTTATAATCTCCAGAATGATTCTCTTCAACATCAGCAAGTTCTTCAACATCTTCCGGTTCTTCGGGAAAATCATCGACGTAAGTAGTTTCATCTGGTTCTTCAGTAAGAGGTACTTCGGGGTTAACAGGTTTAAGCTCAGAAAAACAATTAAATCTTTCTGTTTTAAAATTCTTAAGCTCGAATGATGAGGCAAGTATAAGGGGATTACTGAGGTATGCGAAAATATCCGTAAAGCCGCCGCCATCGCTGCTGCTTAACGAAGCAGCAAGGGTGACTTCGTTTATCTGTTCTATTGAACGCTGACTTTCGGGATCGAAATATCTTATTGATTCCAGGAAGTCGCCGTCGAATTCCAGTCGCACCGGATTCTTCTCGCTGTACGACCAGAAGTCGATAATGGCACCTCTCTGCGAATAATCACCCGGTGCTTCCACGAATTTATCTTTCTGGTAGTTAAGAAGATTTAGGTATTCGATCACGTCATTATATGAAAGATTTCCACCCACCTGGATATGTGTTGTCTGCTCGCTGACCCTTTCTTTTGAGGGAAGTTCGCAGTTAAGAATATTATATGTAGATAAAAGAATAAACCTTTCGCGCTTAGTAATTTCGGTGAGTGTTTCCTGCAGAGGTTCGGGGCGAAATTCGTTTACCACAAGGAGTTTATCTGAAAGTCCCAGCACAGTGAGTTCAACTTTAAGCTCATCGACTGCTTTTGAATCGGGCAGGAGTATAACCAGCTGCTTTTCTTTACTGGAAAGACCGTTTATGAGAAAACTTTTAGATGAACCGTACAAAGGAGAGATATAAGCAGGCCCGTTTTCTGCGGAACCGGACGTAATTATCCCCTGGATATTTTTGATAACCTTCGTGTCGAGAAATTCTTTAACTATGTAATTCATATCTCCGTAATTTACCGCAGCCATAATCCCGGAATATCAGGTCGAAAATTCTGATATTCCTGCATACTTCAATTTAAAACACCAAAAGGGCTCAAATCTGAACCCGGACAAAAATAATTAAATAAATCGATATTTTATACTTATTAAGTATTGTTTGGTTTCAACTTTAGTATCTGCCGGTCAAGATTCAATGTCCTGGAGCAGAATGTGATACCAACACCTCATTCCAAAAGACTTTTTTTGAATTCCGTTATTTCTCTATTCTGCTCATCTGTAAACCTCCACTCCGGAAGTCTTGCATCCATTTCGTTTATTATATAACCGGCATATTTTTTATCTCCCTTTTCGAGATAGTATTGAGAGAGGTTAAGGAACAGATGCCGGTAGTTATTGAACAACATGTTTGCAGTTCTGTCGGAATAAACCGAAGGATCATTGAAGCTTCTGTACCTGAATTTATCAAGCAGGTTAACTTTGAGCTGGTTGTAAACGACAGAATCATTATTTACAGGCAGCAGTCTGCGATTAAATCCTGTAAGGTACAAATGATCAGACATTCCCAGAACATTATCTTCGGCAACGGTGATTGAGAAGTAAACTGGCCGGTTCCAGCCGTTATTTTCAAGGAGAGCAATTAATGCTTTATCCTGCGGAATGAGTCCTTTTTTCTTTCCAAAATCCCGTCCCACATAATTCATTACCAGTCTGTCAGAGGCACCTTTTTCCATCTTATCATTTCCACTTAGTTCAATCGATACAGCTGAATCGATATAGGAAGGCCGGAATTTATCCGGGTTGAACACTACTGAATTCTCCGGGAACAATTTATATTTTCTCTGGAGCTGACTGACGTAAAAGTCGGTATTCAGCAGCGGCAGGTTGACAACCGTGATATCGGGTCTTACTCCTTCTACGGTTTGTAAATACCATAGCGGGTAGGAATCATTATCCCCGTTTGTAAAGAGAATTGCATTCTGGCCGCATCCTGTAAGGATATTATATCCAAAATCCTCAGGGAAAAAATAGCGGCTGTTATCACATTTATGAAGGTTCGTTATAAAAACGTTAAGCGGCAGCAGTACAAACCCGAATATCAGCAGAAGAGTAGTCAAAGCTCTTTCTCTTATATGCACTTTGATAAGCAGGTTATATAGTCCGGAAAAAATGACCAAAACCCCGATACCGACAAAAAGCAGGAAAATGTAAAAAGAGGTAATAAACAGACGGTCAATTTCTCTTATAATATCGAATCCCTCCCTAATATTCGAATACAAAACCAGTCCTAATGAATAAAGAATAAAAAGGGAGAAAAGAAGGATCCAGACTTTGAATTTTCGGATAAGTGAATATAAAAATCCCGTTATTCCAAGTATTAATGGCAGGAATGACAGGTAGAATTGGCTGTATATGGATCCTTCCCCATTCGTTCCCAGGAAATTCCATCCAAAATAACGCAGATACATATGGTTAACCTGGTAATCCCAGAAAGGAGCCCTTCGGTCAAAAAGAATAGAAAAGTTCGACTCACCATACCGTTTCATTGTTATCCAGTCGACCAGAGCTCCGAAATTCTGAATGTTATCCATCGCATATGCCGGGAACATGGGTGAACGGATCAACAGGTATAAATTCAGGGACAATCCAAGGAGATATAAACCAATTGCCGCAAGCCAGAAACTGACTTTGAACAATTGTTTTCTTAAGGGGAAAAGCAGCAGGATAAGGAAAAAAGGTATAAAAGGAGTATTCAGTCTGTGTGCAGCAAAATCGAGTCCTGTCAGGAAAGCGGCCAGGTATAGGTAACGTTTTTTTTCATTATCATCTCCGGAAAACCAGATCTTAACGGCACAATATACAAGGAGGCTCGTGAGAAGGAGCCCCGGGGAATATACCTGTACTGCAGTTGACTCAATCCATATACTGTAAAGAAACGGTGAACAGGCTGCCGTAATAAATGCCGCAGAGATTTTAAGAGTGTCAGGGATTTCTTTGTTGATATTATCAATTATTGTTAATAGAGAATAATAAAGCAGCACTGCGGCAATTACAGATGAAACTACGCTCACCAGTATCAGCGCTTTAACCGTGGAGAGAAAAAAGAAAATAATGGTAAATACTTTGCCAAGGAGAATAAATAGGATTGACCCGCCGGGCTCCGGAATTCCGAGACTGAACGCTGCTGCGGCATAACCTCCGCTGTTCCACCAGCTGATTGAAGGATATGATGTAATGATTAGCGGGATGAGAATTATGAGGGATAAAATCCAGGGCACGAACCGTTTAACATTCATGTTCCCGGTTCCTTATTATTTTGCAGTTAAATACTTATTTAGACCCGACAGCTTTTCTTACGAATCCGTCTGCTTTTTTCAAACGACTACGGGCTTCGTCCGCATCAACTTTAGCAAGTATCATCACGAGGGCCGTTTTTACATGGCCTCCGGCTCTGTTAAGATAATCTTCTGCTTCCTCATATGAAAGTCCCGTAATCGTCATAACAATTCTTTTCGATCGTCTCAACCAGCTTTTTATTTGTCATCTGGAGGTCGATCATCATATTCTCGTAAACCTTACCAAGCCGTATCATAGAAGCTGTAGTCAGCATATTAAGCACAAGTTTCTGGGCCGTACCGCTTTTCATTCGGGTTGAGCCCATTACAACTTCGGGTCCCACATAAGGACAGATAGCAACATCAACTTCTTTAATGTTAAACTCACTGCGGGGATTACAGGTAATATAAAGAGTTTTGGCTCCAAGCTGTTTTGCTTTTTTAACTGCACCGATTACGTAGGGAGTCCGTCTGCTTGCAGCAATACCGCATACAACATCATTTTGGTTTACACCGGCTTTAACAACATCGGCAGCGCCGTTCTCTTCATAATCCTCTGCCCCTTCCTGTGCGCGGAACATTGCCTCCTTCCCTCCTGCAATAAATCCCTGTACAAGTCCGGGATCAGTTCCGAATGTTGGAGGACATTCAGCCGCATCAATAACTCCAAGTCTCCCGCTGGTACCGGCTCCGAAATATAGTAACCTCCCCCCCGCTTTAAAGGAAGCTACAATTAGCTCTACAGCTTTTTCAATATAAGGGATTTCTTTTTCTACAGCGGCGGGGACAGACTTATCTTCGTTGTTAATAATTTTCAGGATCTCACCAACAGATGCTATATCAATATTCATTGAAGCAGCGTTGCGCGCTTCTGTCTGCAGTGAACTTATCTCATCGAATAATTTCTTCTTATCTGAAGAACTCATTTATGGAGTTCCAGTAAAACTAATTTCTTTCCTTTCTGGTTGCGGACGTTCGTTGGTTTGTAGTATAGCTCAAAGATAGTCGACTTCTTAATATACGACTTATACTTCATCTCAGCCTTCTTGTATTCGGCATCAAGATCCCCGCCTTTGATCGCTAACAGGTAAGCCTTCTCTTTGATTAAAGGAAGAGAATAGCGGAAAAGAATTATTAAAGGAACAGATGCACGGCTCACGATGAGATCGAAGCTGTCTTTATACTTCTCGATAAACTCGGGACTTTCAACCCGGTCGTTCTCTGCCATAACGTTGCCGAGTTTCAATTTATCGACAAACTCTTTTACGGCATTTATCTTTTTATTGGTTGAATCGACAAGAATGCCCTGTAATTCGGGACGCATGATTGCCAGCGGTATTCCCGGGAATCCGCCCCCTGTTCCAATATCCAGAAAATGGGTAGCTTTTTCCGGAACATATTTAGTAATATAAGAGCAGAGGAAAACGTGATTCTCAATTATATTACCAATGTCGCGGCGTGAAATCAGATTGACTGACTCATTTTTTTCGGCAACTAACTCAGCAAAATAAGCCAGACGTTCAATTTTCATGATATCGGGAGTGAAAGCATTTTCCCAATAAAATGACTGCAATTCTTTGAGGTATTGTTCCTGAACATCCACCATTAGAGTTCCCTATAATTAGTTTTTCAAATATACCAATAAAATAGAAATATCTGAAGGTGAAACTCCCGAAATACGGCCTGCCTGCCCTATAGATCGGGGTTTTACGCGGTTAAGCTTTTCCCTGCCCTCGGTTGATAATCCTTTAATCTGTAAATAGTTTAATGTTAAAGGAATGTTAACTTCCTCATATCTTTCGAGTCTGAGGATATTTTCCTCCTGCCTTTTCAAATAACCTTCATACTTTAATTCGATCTCAACCTGGTTGAGAGAGATAGGATCATTTAACAATTCTTTTACAAGCGCTTCTCCTCCAAACCCGTTTACCTTAAGCAGCTCTTCAAGATTCAGCTCGGGACGTTTGCAGAGCTTCGAGATTGTTTCAGTCGAATCAATCCCGTTAAAACCTTTCTTCTCCAACAAAGGATTTATATCGCGGGCATGCAGCTTTAGAGTATTTAGGAGATTTATACTTTCGTTTATCAGGTTGTCTCGTTTATCAAGATCTTCATATCTTTCTTTTTCAATCAGACCAAAATCATAACCATATTTCATGAGTCTGCGGTCCGCGTTATCCTGTCTTAACAGCAGTCTGTGCTCTGCCCTTGAAGTAAACATTCTATAGGGCTCATCAGTCGATTTGTTTACCAGGTCATCTATAAGCACACCTATATAGGCTTCACTTCTTTTAAGAACAAATTCGGGACGGCCCTGTATTTTAAGCGCGGCATTTATCCCGGCAACGATTCCCTGGGCGGCAGCTTCTTCATAACCCGAGGTTCCGTTTATTTGTCCCGCGAAGTAGAGACCTTTTATCAATTTGGTTTCAAGCGTGAGATCCACCTGGTGAGGAGGAAAGAAATCGTATTCAACTGCGTAGCCGGGACGGATCATTTCGGCATTTTCAAGACCTTTAATTTCATGAATTGCCTCCAGCTGAATATCAGCCGGCAGGGAGGAGGAGAACCCATTTAAATATATCAGGTCATTATCAAGGCCTTCCGGTTCAAGAAAGAGCTGGTGCTGTTTCTTCTCGGCAAACCGAACTATTTTATCTTCAATGGAGGGGCAGTAACGGGGACCAACACCTTTAATTCTTCCGGTAAACATCGGGGAGTCGTTAAAGCCTTTTTCCAGTATTTTATGGACTTTTTCGCTGGTATAAGTAATATGACAAGGGACCTGGGGGAGATAGGGAAATTCATTTTTATTTGTCGTAAACGAAAATGGCTGAGGATCATCATCTCCGGGCTGAACCTCGACAGCATCCCAGTCGATGGAATTTTTTGCCAGCCTCGGCGGAGTTCCTGTTTTTAATCTTCCTGATTCAAAACCAAGTTTTAACAAAGATTCAGTTATTCCTGTAGCTGGCTTTTCACCGAACCGCCCTCCGCTTGTGGACTTTAACCCCGTATGCATCAATCCGTTCAGGAAAGTACCCGACGATAAAACGACGGCCTTACATTTAATCTCTTTTCCATTGGCGGTGAGAACTCCTGTAACGACTCCATTCTCTGTGAGGATATCTACTACAGCATCCTCTACTATTTCAAGACCGGGTATTCTGGTTATCTGTCTATACGCCTCTTCAGAGTAGAGCTTTCGATCCGACTGGCATCTGGGAGACCAAACGGCAGGTCCTTTCGACTTATTCAGCATCCGGAACTGAATCCCGGTTTTGTCCGCGATAATACCCATATAATCCGCCGAGGGCATCAATTTCGCGTACCAGGTGTCCTTTTGCAGTTCCTCCGATAGCCGGATTGCACGACATTCTGCCGAGGGCATACCTATCCATTGTTATAAGGGCAGTGGTACAGCCCATTTTTGCAGCCGAAGCACTCGCTTCAATGCCTGCATGTCCTCCGCCTACTACTATTACATCATATTTCATCATAAATTCAATTGTTTCACGTGGAACGATTATATTCACCTTTCCGGAGACGTCTCAAATTGTTTCACGTGAAACCTACTTACCTATACAGAATTTTGTAAAAATATTGTTCAAAATATCGTCAGAAGTCACAATTCCAATGATTTCACCAAGATCATCGGCTGCCTTCCTCAAGTCAACAGCAATGAATTCACCACTCATTTTTCCGGAAATTGATTCTTCTGCCTTCTCAAGACTTTCTTTGGCTCTTCTTAAACAATCATAATGCCGGGAATTTGAAACCACAGCATTTTTCTCACTGTATGAGGACGAGCCGAGAGCCTTTTCCTTCATGATCTGGAATAACTTCTCAATTCCCTCTCCGGTCATAGCCGAAACCCTGGCATCAAATCGTTCAGGAAAATCATTCCTTAAATCAATCTTGTTCAAAACGTTCAATATTTTTCCGGGATCTGTAATTGAAGATATTTCCATCAGCAGATCTTCGGAATATTCCTGTTCCACATCGTTTATCAGCAAAACCACATCAGCATCCTTTACAGCCTGCCTACTCCTTAGTACGCCTTCTTTTTCTATAACGTCTTCGGAGATCCTTATCCCTGCCGTATCATACAATCTAAAAAGTATTCCATCAATCGAAACATCTTCACGAATAATATCACGGGTCGTTCCGGGAATATGACTTACGATCGCGCGTGACTCCTTAAGAATATAGTTAAGCAGGGAAGACTTCCCGACGTTCGGCTTCCCGACTAAAGCAACATTTACACCATCTTTGATCACTTTTCCGAAAGAATAGCTTTTAAGCAGGGTTTCAATTTCGGATTTTAATTTTCTTATTCTTTTGCTTAACTCATCAAGATTTATGAATTCCACATCTTCTTCTGCAAAATCCAGCTCCAGTTCAACGAATGAAGAGGCATTGATCAAAGCTGTTCTGATCTCATCTACTTTTTTTGAGAGAAGACCATCCAGCTGATTCCTCGCACCGCGCAGGGATGCCTCGGTCCTGGAGGAAATTACGTCCGCTACAGCCTCTGCCTGAGCGAGATCTAACCTGTTGTTCAGATAGGCTCTCTTTGTAAATTCACCCGGGTCTGCCTGACGAACACCATTTTGAAGCAGCAGTTCAATAATCTGCTTTGATATAAATGGATTTCCATGTGTACTTATTTCAACCGAATCCTCCCCGGTATATGAATGGGGATTCCGGAAGATGGAAATAAGTACATCGTCAATTACGATCCCATTTTCGCCCCGGATCTCACCGTAATGAATCGTATGGGATTCAGAGTCTGCTAATCGCGATTTTCCATTGAAAATACTGTCAGTCGCTGCAATAGAATCCGGTCCGCTGACCCGTATAACGGAGATTGCCCCGGCTCCCGAAGGAGTAGCGATCGCAGTTATAGTGTCTTCGGTAAACTTATTCATCAGGTTTAATTCGCAGAAACGAGTTTGCAAAAATATAGAAATAATTGTGGATTAACAATCCAAAGAAATAACACCCCTGGTTTTGGTGTTATTACTGAATCCAAACAGGGAGATAACCACTATCTGAAAACGTTCTGAAAACGTTCTGAAAACGTTCTGAAAACAATCTGAAAACGTTCTGAAAACGTTGTAACTACGCTTAACAACCTGATCCTCCCATTCATTAAATATTGGTGAAAGATCTTTAATTTCACCTGGCTGCTGAATTCCTGAGTTTTCCGGAATGGTCCCTAGCGGGGGACAGGATTTGCTATGCAAATTCTGTCTTACTGTTTGCCATTTTTATAAGCCGGATGACCATTTTGTTTATAAAGTCTGCCATTTTGTCATACTATCATTAAATCGGCCATATCCCCATAACTTCATATATTTCCATAAGTTACGGTGATTTATTTATGCTGGCATTCTAGTTGATTTACCAATTATGACAATAATAGATAACATGAAAGGAGGAAAAAATATGGCAATCGTAAGATGGAATCCCTCAAAGGATTTATTAAATATTGAACGGGAGTTCAACAGGCTGTTTAACTCTTTTAACAGCAGATTTGGTTTTGGTGATTCAGATGAAGAAACGGCTGAATATGAAAGCGCTGTATGGTCACCTCTGACAGATATTAGTGAAGATGACGATGCTTATACCCTGAAACTTGATCTTCCGGGAGTTAAGAAGGAAGATGTAAAGATCAATTATGAGAATGGTCAGCTTACTATAAGCGGTGAAAGGAAGCAGGAATCTGAGAAAAAGAATTCGAAGTATCACAGGGTTGAGAGGACCTATGGAAAATACTTCAGGTCATTCAATCTCCCTTCAAAGATCAAGGAAGATAAAATTGATGCTGAGTTTAAGGACGGTCAGTTAAAGATAACCGTTCCTAAATCTGAAGAAGCAAAACCAAAACAAATAGAAGTAAAAGTAAAATAAGCTTATCTGAAAATCAGAAAGCCGGAATTCTATGATTGCTGTCAGGGCAGCTGAAAGTATTTTCGGCTGCCCTTTTTGTTTAATGTCAGAAAGTTACTATCCTGTTCTGATTATATTTTGTATACAGGAAATAAAAACATGGAATTTAAAGACTATTATAAAATACTTGGTGTTGAGAAAGATGCAACGCAGGAAGAGATTAAAAAAGCTTTCCGCAAGCTTGCATTAAAGTATCATCCTGACAGAAATCCCGACAACAAACAAGCTGAAGAAAAATTCAAAGAGATCACCGAGGCAAATGAAGTGCTTAGTGATCCTGAAAAAAGAAAAAAATACGATCAGCTTGGAGCCAACTGGAAACATTACCAGCAGCCTGGCGCAGGCGGTCCCGGGATGGAAGACTTCTTCAGTCAGTTCGGAGGACGCGGCGGCGGCAGAACAACCTACCAGTACTCAGGCGATCTGGGAGATATGTTCGGCAATATTGGAGGTTTCTCTGATTTCTTTGAAAGCTTTTTCGGCGGCCGTGGAGCCGGCGGACGCAGCGGTCCTTTTGCAGGCGCCAGAAAAGGTCAGGATTATGAGGCTAACCTGAATCTTACGCTCGAAGAGGTATTTAACGGGGTGGATCGGCAGATCAGTGTTGACGGCAAGAAACTAAAGGTGAAGATTCAGCCCGGCACACGGGACAATACAAAGCTCCGGCTGCGCGGTATGGGAGCTTCCGGAAGTCACGGCGGCGAGAAGGGAGACCTTTACCTGAATATTCATGTCCTGGATCATCCTTTTTACGAGGTAAAGGGAAACGATCTTTTTTATAACCTCGATGTTGATTTGTATACTTCCATACTTGGCGGTAACGTGCAGATACAGACGCTTGACCATAAGACATTAAGTATTGTTGTTCCCCCTGAAACAGATAACGGGAAGCTGTTGAAGCTGAGGGGACAGGGAATGTTAAGTAAAGAAAATAAGAGCAAACGCGGAGATCTTTTTGTGCGGGTCATAGTTCAGATACCCAAACATTTATCAAAGGAAGAAAAAGAATTATTCAGAAAATTATCCCAGCTAAGAAAGGACTAAAGGAGTAAAGAATGAGTAAAACTGCAACACCTAACAAATATGAATTCAAAGCTGAAGTTAAGCAGCTTCTCGATATTCTTGTACACTCACTCTATACAAGCAGAGAAATATTTTTACGTGAATTAATATCCAATGCATCGGATGCACTGGATAAACTGAGATTTGAATCTACAAAAGGTTCTGAGATAGAGGATAAGGATCTTCCTCTTGAGATCCGGGTAGACTTTAATGAGAAGAAAAAGATCATTACGGTTTCGGATACCGGTGTTGGAATGACCAAAGATGAGCTGATAAAGAATATAGGAACGATCGCTAAATCAGGTTCTTCCGAGTTTATTAAGCAGCTGCAGGAGAACAAATCAGAGGCAAATAATATAATAGGAAAGTTCGGAGTTGGGTTTTACTCGGTTTTTATGGTAGCCGAAGAGGTGATTATAAAAACCAAATCGTACAGGAAAAATACAAAAGCGGTTGAATGGAGATCAAACGGACTTGGTGATTACGAGATAATGGAGCCGGATGAAAAACTAAAGAGAGGAACGACCATCGAGATCCATCTGAAGGATGATGCGAAGGATTTCGCAGACAAATACAGACTGGAGACAGTGATTAAAAAGCACTCCAACTTCGTCAATTTCCCGATATACCTGGAGAAAGAAAAAATTAATACTGTCTCGGCCATCTGGCGTGAACCCAAAAGCAGTGTGAAGAAAGAACAGTATGATGAGTTTTACAAATTTATGTCGCACGATCCTGATGAACCTATGGATGTAATTCATAATTCTGTTGATGCGCCGATACAGTTCCACAGCCTGCTTTTTATTCCGAAAAAGAATTTTGACATCTTCGGTTTCAACAGGGAGGACTATGGTCTTGACCTTTATGTAAGGAGAGTCCTCATACAGCACCAGAATAAAGATCTTCTGCCGGAGTATTTAAGATTCGTTAAAGGTGTGGTGGAATCAGAGGATCTTCCATTGAATATCTCAAGGGAGACTTTGCAGGAGAATATAATTTTTACAAAAATATCGAACACTGTTACCAGCCAGGTCCTGTCATATCTATCTAAAAAGGCTAAAGATAAACCTGAAGAGTATACCGAATTCTGGAATGAGCATGGAAAGTACCTGAAACTGGGTTACAGTGATTTTACCAATATGGATAAGATAAAAGAACTCCTGAGGTTTAACTCCTCCCATAATGAAGATGAGAAAGGTTTAACTTCTCTTGAGGAATATGTATCGAGATTCAAAGAAGGCCAGAAAGAAATTTACTATGCTCACGGAACCGGAAGACTGGCTATAGAGCAGGATCCGCATCTTGAGATATTTAAGAGTAAAGGACTTGAAGTGCTGTACCTTTATGATCCTGTAGATGAATTTGTGCTGTCGTCACTTAGAAAATATAAGGACTTTGAGTTTAAGCCGGTGGATTCAGTCGATTTAAAGAATATTGAATCATTCAAAGAAACAGATGAGAAAAAGGAAAAACCGGCTGAATTAAATAAAGATGATCAGCTCCATTTCGACAGTCTTCTTTCGAGGATCAAAGAAATACTGGGAGACAGGGTAACTGAGGTGAGGAAATCCGACCGTCTGAGCGGTAGTCCTGCAATACTTGTAAATCCCGACGATTCGATGTCATCCTCAATGCAGAAGATGATGAGAATGATGAACAAGGAAATGGAGATACCGAAAAAAGTTTTTGAAATAAACAGAGACCACAAGCTGATAAGGAATCTGCTGAAAGTATTTAAAGCAGACCGTCACGATGAGTATATAACCAATGTTGTTGAGGAATTATTTGAATCGGCTCTCCTGCTGGAGGGAGATTTGACGGATCCTCACAAATTAGTAAGTAAAATAAACCAGATGCTTGAGCAGTCGAGCGACTGGTACACAGAAGTTAAGAAGATAAATTGATTCGCTTGTCATTTTGTAAGGATATCAGAAGGTTAGAATTAGTCAACCTGATTTGAAATCGAATGATTAGATTCGGAATGATCAATGCAGTGCAAAGGAAAATAAATTATGCCGTTTAATTTTAATAAACTAACAGTTAAAGCTCAGGAGATAGTTCAGACAGCGATCGAGATCGCCCAGAACTATAATAACCAGATACTTGAACCGGAACATCTGCTTGCAGCGGTAATCCAGGAGAAGGGAAGTATAGCCGATTCAATCCTGCATAAAACAGGAGGTAATGTAAGTGCAATACGTCTTAAGGTTAATGAGCTGCTTGAAAAACTCCCCAAGGTATCGGGAGCGGGAATAGGCAACCAGCAGATGTCGCCCCAGACAGGAAAACTTTTTGACGCTGCTGCCGAAGAGGCGCGCAATCTTAAAGATGAATTTATCTCTACAGAACATCTTCTTCTTGCCCTATCAAAAACGGATAGTAAATCGGGACAGCTGCTAAGAGATAACGGGATTTCACATGACACGATCCTTGAGGCATTGAAAGAAGTACGCGGTTCGCAGCGTGTAACTTCACAGAATCCGGAGGAAACTTACCAGTCATTAAAGAAATACGGAAGAGATCTGAACGACCTGGTAAAGGAAGGTAAACTGGATCCGGTAATTGGTCGTGATGAAGAAATAAGAAGAGTACTTCAGGTGCTTTCCAGAAGGACAAAGAATAATCCCGTCCTCATCGGTGAGCCCGGAGTAGGTAAAACGGCCATTGCGGAAGGGATTGCACACAGAATTGTAGCCGGCGATGTGCCTGAAAATCTTAAAACTAAAAGAATTGTTGCACTGGATATGGGTGCGCTCGTTGCCGGTACCCAGTTCCGGGGACAGTTTGAGGAACGCCTTAAAGCAGTGATTAAAGAAGTCCAGGAATCCAACGGCGAGATAATACTATTTATAGATGAGCTGCATACTTTAGTCGGCGCAGGCGCCGTTTCAGGATCTATGGATGCAGCAAATATTCTGAAACCTGCCCTTGCAAGAGGCGAACTGCATGCTATTGGTGCCACGACTCTGGATGAGTATAAAAAGCATATAGAAAAAGATGCCGCTCTTGAAAGAAGGTTCCAGCCCGTACTAGTCAGCGAGCCTTCGGTGGAAGATACCATCTCAATATTGCGCGGACTAAGAGAGAGATACGAAGTACACCATGGAGTTCGTATAACGGATGCCGCAATAGTTGCGGCAGCACAGCTTTCTCACAGGTATATAGCCGACAGGTTCCTGCCTGATAAAGCAATTGATCTTGTCGATGAAGCCGCCTCGAAGCTGCGTATTGAGATTGATTCGATGCCGGAAGAGCTTGATAATCTTGAAAGAAAGATCAAACAGCTCGAGATAGAGCGGGAAGCTCTGAAAAGGGAAAAAGATGAAGCCTCTGCAAAAAGACTCGAAGAATTGAAAAAGGAACTGGGCGGTCTCGAAGAGGAAAGAAACACCCTTCGAATGCACTGGGACCTTGAGAAGGAAAAGATCCGGCAGATAAGAGGAATGAAGAGTGAGATTGATAATGCAAAGACACTTGCAGAACGTTACGAACGTGAAGGTGATCTGGGTAAGGTTGCCGAGTTAAGGTACGGTAAGATCGCAACACTTGAAAAGCAGCTTAAAGAGGAAACCCAAAATCTCACAGCGGTTCAGAAAGATAAGAAAATGCTTAAGGAAGAAGTTGATGCTGAGGATATAGCGGAAGTCGTTTCCAAATGGACAGGCATACCTGTAAGCAGAATGCTGGAAAGTGAGAGAAGTAAACTATTAAGACTTGAAGATGAACTGCACAGACGTGTAATAGGACAGGATGAAGCTGTCTCTGCCGTAGCTAATGCGATCAGGAGATCAAGAACCGGACTGCAGGACATAAACCGTCCGCTCGGTTCATTCATATTCATGGGTACAACCGGTGTGGGAAAAACCGAGCTTGCACGTGCTCTTGCTGAATTCCTTTTTGACGATGAACATGCAATGGTACGAATTGATATGTCGGAATATATGGAAAAGTTCTCCGTCTCACGACTTATCGGTGCGCCTCCGGGATACGTAGGGTACGAGGAAGGCGGTCAGCTTACCGAGGCTGTAAGAAGGCGTCCCTATTCGGTTGTACTTCTTGATGAGATAGAAAAAGCTCATCCCGATGTTTTCAACATTCTTCTTCAGGTGCTGGATGACGGAAGACTTACCGACAACCAGGGAAGAACGGTTAACTTCAAGAATACGATTATAATTATGACCTCCAATCTGGGTTCACAGGTCATCCGTGAAAAACTGGAACACGTTAAAGACGATGAAATTGAAAATGCGATGGGAGAACTGAGAGGACAGATGATAGAACTTCTGCGCAGAACAATAAGACCGGAATTCCTGAACAGAATTGATGAAGTTGTTCTCTTCAAACCGTTAACGCAATCGGAGATCAGAGAAATTGTCGATATCCAGATCAGGAACGTTCAGAAGATGCTCGACCAGAAAGAGATCACAATAAACGTAAATGATGAAGCAAAAGACTGGCTGGCCAAACTTGGTTACGATGTAACATTTGGTGCGAGACCTCTTAAAAGAACGATACAGAAATACCTGGTCAATCCATTGTCGCAGGAGCTGCTGATGGATAATTTCAGGGACGGAGACACTATTTATATATCGGTAGCGGATGGCGGAAAACTCCAATTCACAAAAGAGGAAGTCCACGCACAGGCTTAGCAACTCCTAAAATTAAGGGTAATACATCAGATGTATTACCCTTTTTAATATTACCTCTCATTATTACCTTAAGAAAAGCATCTTTTTTACGGAAGAAAAGTCCCCCGCAGTCAATCTGTAAATGTAAGTACCGCTGGAGAGCTTTTTACTGTTGAATTCAATATCATAATTACCCGGCGCTTTATCTTCGTTCACCAGAACAGCAACTTCATTCCCGAGTATATCATAAACCGCTAGTTTTACATGTACTGAATTCAGACCTGATGGAATTTCATATTTTATATGAGTAGATGGATTAAAAGGATTAGGATAATTCTGGAATAAAGCAAAATCAATTATCTTATCCGATACGCTTACCGGAGTTTCCGCCAAAATATTTTTTGAACCATTGTAATCAATTTGAACCAGGCGATAAATATATTCTCCGCATTCCAAATCAGTATCAGTAAAATTATAAATTTGTTTTTCTGTAGTTGTACCTTTGCCGGGCATAAAGCCAATCATCTGCCACTCAGGTGATTGTGCAGTCTTTCTTAAAATTTCATATCCTGAATTATTTATCTCGGTAGCTGTAATCCATTTAAGTTCTATGTTATACCCGTTCAGAGATGCATCAAACGAAATTAATTCTACCGGAACTTCAGAATCATACAAGACGCCTCCCACCCATGTTCCCCATGTATCCAGCGCTTCAACGTATTCGCCGCAAATCCAGAAACTCACGCTATCGGCAGGGTCAATCCAGGCACCGCTGTAATCACCCCACCTGTTTCGTCCTGATCCATAATCTTTATAATAATAATTATTTCCGGGTTTCAGGGCATAACTTCCTGTGGGGACAGAAGAATCGGGCAGTATAGTATAGTAAGCGCCGGCATATTCATTTTCAGAAGACCGGCTGTAAGAAAATATTATGTTCTTATTTTTATCCATTGCCAATCCGGGGAAAAAATAAAAATGCTGGTCGTCTCCCATAACCACTTCCCGTTCAAGTGAATTAGTGGCAGGATCAAAGGCAACAAAGTGCAGGCAGGAAAGTGAAGTATAGTTGGGATTTTTAATCGGGTGGACGAGGGAAATAATACCATCCCTGTAAAGAGGTTCATACTTTAACGCACCACCTCCGCAATCTATTTTCAAACCTCCACCCTGCTGAGAAGCATCGGGTGCACTGGAATAGCTAATTGTGTTTATGTTAGACCCCGTTAACACAGGATTAGATAATGGATCAGTTAATTCATACCAGGATAAATGATTGCCGCTGGCCGGCATATAGACCAAATAATAAGAATCAGAATTCGATTCCATTCTCACAGGACGGAGTGTTACGAGCTGCGAACCGCTGCCGGGGGCGGAAATAGACCAGATATCCTTCCAGGTAACTGTCCCGGGATTAGCATTTATATAAACATTTGATTTATCAATGATTCTAAGCTTTACATAATTGTAGAAACCCGTAAAAGAAAATTGATTTGAACACAAATAAATACAGTTTTCATCAAAACCCACTCCTTCATAATCTGCCCAGTTTCCTGAAGCTGCACTGCCATTAACATCGGACGGCAAAGCCCAGTTAAACCAGGTTCCATTTGGATCCGAATCATCAGAAACCGAAAGTAGATAATAATTTTCACCCTGCGTAATTCCGCTGGCCAGCCATACCATAATCCACCTTGATGCAAAAGGATCATACGCGATCTTGGGATCAAATACAGGCAGATTTGAAAACAGACTTCCGTACCAGGTTTGAGCATCGATGGTTTTCATGACATTTCCATTCTTGTCGAAGATTCTGAATTCCGAATTGACAACCATCATTAAATGGTCAGGCCCCGCTGCAATATAATCATCCGGAGGAATCTGGTTGTTATCAGGAAATCCTTCAAAATCGCTGAACAAAATTGTAGAATCGAGTGAGTTATCTATTCTATCAGTCAGCTGATAATATTCAGTTGGTAAATTAATTGAACCTCCGGTATTTATGTAACTGGAACTCTCTTCCGGCTCAAAAACATTAAAAATTCTGAATCGTTTGGCCGATGCCGGTGTTTCTGAAAAGTCATTTGTGTTAAGTGTAATGCCTGAGCCGATTGAACCATCCGCCGGTCCCTCGTAAGTTATTTGTGCTGAAGTTGAGATGGTAAATAACAATATGATTGGTAAGAGAATAATTCCCCGCATCTTCTTTCCCTTTCAATAGATTAGTAGTCTACGAATTAACTTTATTAATTTACTGTAATTATCTCTTAATTGTCAATCAAAACCATGGAATGAATGTGTTTATCATCCTGATAATACCGGTATCTCCCTGGCCTGTTTTAAGCGGCATTTAATAAGAACTGTTAAGATTTCCCGGCCGATTTATGACAATACCTGACCACACTGTTATTCGTCCCGGGATTTTACCGACTCTGTCTTTATTACTTTATCCGAAAATATCATTAAATTTGAGGTTGGTCTGGAATAGTTTTTGAAACTATTCTAATGAATATGACGTTTAAGTAGTAAGAGAAAACCAGGTTTTATATGTTATCCCTAATTAAATGTGAAGATTCATCGGTAAATGAGCTTTCGCTTGTTCTGAAGCAGTTAGATGTACCTTACAGGGTCACAACTACCGAAGCTGACATTTGCAAAAGTGATAAAGTAATTCTCTATGGCAGCGGCTCCGCAAAGCAGAACATCAGGCAGCTTCATCTTCTGAATCTTTTTTCTATGTTAAGAATGATCAAAAATCCAATCCTGGGAATAGGTCTTGGTGTTGAACTTATGTGCGAGCATACTTCGGGAGAAAATTTATCCTGCCTGGGATTATTTCCTGTTGATTCCAATAAAATCGAAGATGAAAAAGTTCTCGTTTCCCACTCAGGTTTGAAAAAGATCGATATCCTTAAACCGGGCAGGCTTTTCGAAGGAATAAATACAGGAACCGAGTTTTTCTTTTCCGAATATTATTATCTTCCTGAAAATCAATACACCACTTCAGTTGTGAATAACGGGGAAACTTTTTCTGCATCAGTCGAACGGGAAAATGCTTTTGGAGTACAGTTTCATCCTGAAAAATCGGGAGAGGCAGGACTTACGCTGCTAAAGAACTTTATCAACCTCTAGCTAATCAATATCACTTCTTTTGAATATTTCTGTCATTTGTGATCTCATCTTTTTATTTTTCTATTCTAAATCAGAATTTATATCCCTTTGAACGATTAATAGTCATTGCCTGTTGATTATATAAGAATGCGATGATACTTATATGTATAATTTGACACCCGTAAAAAAAACAGGAGAAAAATAATGCAGGACTTTCTTAGTCAGACATATTTCGGCAATACCGTATTGAACTATTTTATAGCACTCGGAATTTTTGTAGTTGGAATTATTGTAATTAAGATATTCAAAACAATAGTTCTTAACCGGCTGAAGAAATGGTCGGAATCCACCGAAACTCAAATTGATGACTTCCTTGTACGCGGTATACAAAGAACCGTTGTGCCGCTTCTTTATCTTGGAGCCTTTTACCTTGCCATTGAATATCTGAAAATTGATCCCGATACGATGGGAATCATTAATAAAATTGCTGTCATTATTTTCACCTTTTTCCTTCTTAGAGCTATCTCTTCTGTTATCCGTTTCTCTCTTAGTGCTTATGTGAGAAAAAAAGGTGGAGAGGAATCACGGGAAAAAGAACTTCGGGGAATCTCTACTATAATAGGACTGATTATCTGGACGGTTGGTCTTGTCTTTTTACTGGATAACCTGGGATTCAAAGTTTCAGCGGTTATAACAGGTCTCGGTATCGGCGGTATTGCGGTAGCTCTGGCAGCGCAGGCAATATTGGGTGATTTGTTTGCCTACTTTGTCATCTTCTTCGACCGTCCTTTTGAAATAGGAGACTTTATCATTGTCGGTGATAAGCTCGGTTCAGTTGAATATATTGGGTTGAAGACAACCAGGGTAAGAAGTCTTAGCGGTGAGCAGCTTGTCTTTTCAAATAAAGATCTGACTGATTCAAGGATCCACAATTATAAAAAGATGGAGCGCAGAAGGGTAGTCTTTCAGCTTGGAGTAATTTATCAGACAACTCTTGAACAGGTAAAGGAAATTCCCGGGATTGTCCGAAAGATCATTGAAGATCAGGAAGATACTGCTTTCGATAGAGGACATTTTGCAAAATACGGTGATTTTAGCCTGAACTTTGAATTTGTGTATTATGTGATCGGAGCAGATTACAACAAGTACATGGATATACAACAGGCAATAAACCTGGCGATATATAAAGTCTTTGAGGAAAAAGGGATCGAGTTTGCTTATCCCACGCAGACCCTGTTTATGTCAATGCTTAATGGAAATGGTTCAGAGCAGAAAGAATTGAAATCGTAAGCGGCCAACGGAAGGTTTATTCTTTTCTTAAAACTATAACAGTGATTTCAGGTGTGGAATTATATCTCATGGGAACCAGCGACATTCCAAGTCCTCTTGTAACGATCATCAGCATATTCCCGAAATGAAAATCACCGCGAACGAACCTGGTCTCTAACAGAGTGGGAGTAAGATTTATGAAGGGGAACAGGAAGGTGACCTGTCCTCCATGAGTATGACCCGCAAGGAACAGATTATACCCGGAATCAGCTGCTTTCTGAACAGCCAGTGCGTTCGGTTGATGTATCAGCATTATTTTGAGGTCGGAGTGGTTTTGAGCATTAACCAGGCTATCGAGTACTTCCGCTCTCAAATGCTCCACATAGGTACTCGTCAGAAAGGTTATTCCGATAGTTGAATTTTTAACCTTTAACTCGATATCCTTATTATTATACATCTCAACATTATATTTATCCATAGCCGCCTCTACTTCTCTAAGACTTCGCGAATAATCATTTCTGTATGCCCAGTTATCATGGTCGCCGATACAGGAATAAACGCCGTATTTAGATTTTATTTTTCCGACGTATTCAGCTGCCTCATCGATATAATCGGGCGTCGAGGTTATCATATCGCCGCCGATCAGCACAAGGTCCGGATCAGTATCATTTACCCTTCTGATATATTTTCCCAGTCTTGAAGCATCGGTATAAGCATCCGCCTGAATATCAGAAATAAATGTAATCCTGAAATTGTTCAGCTCCCGGGGAAGGTCCTTATCTTTATATTCAACTATCCTGGTTGAAACCACGTAATAATCCACGATCACCCTGGCCGGAACATAAAGGATAAAGAAGGCAAGAATAATTACAACCAGCCTGGCTTCATTTAGCCTGAACTTTTCTTTGTACTTGCGATAGAGCGGAAGCAGAAGAAGCTTAACAACTTCTATTATAAAAAACAGGAGTATACACTGCACCACAAAAAAAGTCCAAAGCCAGAAAGGATAGAGAAGGAAATAATTTATTGCCCATCCCTCGGGAATATTCGGTCTTGACTGGCCGGTTGATGAAGAAAGGAAAATATAAGCACCCAGTAAAAAAACAGGATAAAGATTAAAAAAAATCAGCAGGATCCTGAAGATCCTTTTAAGAATTTTTGTAGAAACCCGCGGGAATACCAGCCGGATAGACCTATACGCCTTCCTGCTAAAGTAGAACTGGACCAGGATTATCAGGATAAAAGTTATAAAAATGACTACAATGAAGCCCATATATTAGTAAAAGTTTCGAGTCTCCCCCGGTGAGAGAGCATCAGTATTGGATAATTCAGGTTATTATTATGTACAACAAATTCTCTTTATAATTCATTCCTTAAATGCCGAACAAATTTAAGCATTTTTTCGTAATGGGTTCCTTTCCAGTAAATTTTATCGCAGTGCGCACAGTACCAGAATTCATTCTGCCATTCCTTCACCTTGGGAGGAAGGCGGTCTCCTATTTTATTTTTTTCGATGGGCTTAAGAATGTTGTTGCATTCAAGGCATCGAAGAAATTCATTGATATTTTCTTTAAGATCAAACCTTTCAATAACCTCTTTAACCTGTTCTTCGACGCTGCTGCTGCGTATCCAGTAACCGTGGGTGATCCTGTTATTCTTTAATAGTTCCCTGTCCTTTGTGAGTATAGCTCTCTTTTCATTAAGCGAGGTTTCAATTATCTCAGCATCCGAAAATTCATTTTCATACAGGACATCAAAGCCAAGCATCCGTAAATATTTAGCTAATGAACCAAGGTGAACATCTGCGATAAATTTAGGGTCTCTTAAAGGTATCTTTCTCAGGTGCTGAACGCTGGAAATATCGAGAGATTCAAAGACAGGGTACACACTTATTTCATCATTATGCTGTACAAGGTAACTGAAATCCACAGAATTGCCGTTTACGAGTATCATATCAATTTCTGAATGCGGTACCCCCAGCGACTCGATCATATCTTTTACAGAAGTGCGATCTATAAACTGATGATCAAACCTTACTTTCCTTTTCTCCTCAGGCAGGAAGTCATTTAATTCTTCATAAAACCGAAAGTAAGCTTTTTTGATCATTTCGGAACAACTGTTTTATAAAAAAATAAAATTAATACAGTCTTTAAGATGTATCTTACAGCAAAGAGAGCGGAGTCGATAAAGAATTCCCATCTCCGGATTATACCGGCCTGAAGTGAATTCTACTATCGTACTTTTATATGCAGTTCTTTGAGCTGGTCTTCACTTACGAGAGAGGGGGAATCGTCCATCAGCGAGACGGCGCTGGCAGTTTTAGGAAATGCGATCACATCTCTGATTGAACTCTCACCGGCAAATATCATGACCATTCTGTCGAAGCCGAAGGCTATGCCGCCATGCGGGGGTGCGCCATACTTAAATGCATTCAGAAGAAAGCCGAATTTTTGCTCAGCTTCCTCTTCAGAAATACCGAGTGACCGGAACATCTTTGACTGCAGCTCCGTATTATGTATCCTTATGCTGCCACCGGCTATTTCAGTGCCATTAAGAACAAGGTCATAAGCCCGGGCTCTGACGCGTCCAGGATCACTTTCCATATATTGAATATCGTCGACGACGGGAGAAGTAAAGGGGTGATGCATTGCGTAAAATCTATTTGTTTCCTCATCCCATTCGAAAAGCGGAAAGTCGGTTGTCCATAATAATGCAGGCTCAGTATCCTTCGTAATGAGTTCCAGTCTTTTAGCCATTTCCATCCTGAGGTAGCCCATTACTGTAAGACTTTTTAATTTCGGTCCTGAGATAATGAGGATCAGATCGCCATCCTTGGCATGCATTTGAGAGATAAGATTTTTCTTTTCTTCATCAGAAAAGAATTTAGCAACGGGAGCTTCAACGCTGCCGCCTTTTACTTTAAGCCATACGAGTCCTGCCGCACCAAGTCCTTTAACATAATCTGTAAGTGTATCCAGCTGATTCCGGGAATAGTCAGCGCATCCTTCAGCAAGGAGTCCTGTTATAATGCCGCCGGAACTAACCTGCTCTTTGAAAACTTTAAATTCACTCTGAGCAAAAACTTCGTTAAGCGTTTTAAGCTCAAGTCCGAAGCGCATATCGGGTTTATCACTTCCATACATTTCCATTGCTTCATCGAATGACAGCCTTGGAAGAGGAAGCTGCAGGTCTTTATCCCATATCTCTTTGAAGAGTACTTTCATGAAACCTTCTACCATCTCAAATACATCTTCTCGATCCACGAAAGACATTTCGACATCTATCTGGGTGAATTCAGGCTGACGGTCTGCACGTAAATCTTCATCTCTGAAACATTTAACTATCTGAAAATACCGGTCCAGCCCCGATACCATTAATAACTGCTTATATGTCTGGGGTGATTGAGGCAGAGCATAAAACTTTCCTTTATGAAGCCGGCTCGGTACGAGATAATCGCGGGCTCCCTCTGGAGTGCTCTTCATTAAAACAGGAGTCTCCACTTCAACAAACTTATTCTCATCAAAATATTTCCTTGTTAACTGGGCAAGCCGGTGCCTTAATAACAGGTTCTTCTGGAGTGCAGGTCTGCGCAGGTCGAGATACCTGAATTTTAGTCTCAGGTCTTCGAACGCATCGGTATTATCTTTAATTGCAAAGGGAGGTGTTTCTGCTTCGTTGAGCACAATTACTTTATTTACAAGGACGTCTATCTTTCCGGTCTCCAGATCGGTATTAACAGCATCCTCAGGTCTCCTTCTAACTTTTCCTTCTACAGAAAGAACAAACTCACTCCGGATATCTTTTGCAAGCTCAAAAGCATCTTTGTTATCAGGCTCGAATGCTATCTGGGTGATTCCGTAACGGTCGCGCAGCCAGACAAAGATCAATCCGCCGAGGTCCCTTCTTCTATCCACCCATCCGTTTAATACGACATTTTCACCGGCATTATTTTCTCTCAGCTCACCGCAGTTATGAGTTCTTCTTTCAAATTTCATTTTTGTAACTTTGCTCCAACAAATAAATTTCAGGCGATAAAAATAATTAATAAAAAAAGGGCATACAAATTAAATAATAGTGCTCCTGAAGGTATAAACTACTATGAATCCTGTAGAAATCATAAGAAAGAAACGCGAGGGGGAAGCTCTCTCTTCTGAAGAAATCAAAGACATAATTAACGGTTTCACCAATAACAAAATTCCCGATTACCAGTTCTCCGCCTTTCTTATGGCGGTGTATTTCCAGGGAATGACAAAGGAAGAGACCTCTGAGCTGACCAAATCAATGCTTCACAGCGGCAAAGTAATCGATCTCTCAAAGGTAGAAGGAGTTAAAATTGACAAGCATTCTACAGGGGGTGTGGGTGATAAGACCTCTCTCATCCTGGCTCCTATTGCTGCAGCTGCAGGAGTAAAAGTACCCATGATATCAGGCAGGGGATTAGGTCATACCGGCGGAACACTGGATAAACTGGAGTCTATTCCCGGATTCAGGACGGATCTTAGTCTGAGTGAATACAGATCAGTACTGAAAAAAACAGGGGCTGTGCTGATCGGGCAGACCAAAGATATCGCTCCGGCTGACAAAGTGATTTACTCATTGCGGGATGTTACCGCCACCGTAGAATCTGTTCCGCTTATCACCGCCAGCATTATGAGTAAAAAACTGGCTGAAGGGATCGATGGTCTTATTCTGGATGTAAAAGTAGGCTCGGGTGCTTTTATGAGAACCATGAAAGATGCCGTAGAATTAACTGAATCACTTGTTAACACTGCAAAAGCTTTCAATAAAAAAGTAGTTGCTTTTATTACTGATATGAACCAGCCGCTGGGTACGCATATAGGGAACTGGCTTGAGGTTGTGGAGTGCATAAAAATTCTCAGGGGTGAAGTAAAAAATGATCTTTCTAAATTGAGCACTAAGCTGGCGGGAGCTATGATCAACCTTGCTGAAAAAGCTGAGAGCATAGAAGAAGGGACAAAAATAGCAGAATCCCTGATCTCAGACGGCAAAGCTTTGGATAAATTTAAGGAGATGGTTAAGGCACAGGGGGGAGATGTCTCATTTATTACTAATCCGGAAAAGTATCCTGAATCTAAATATAAACGGAAAGTTATTTCGCAAAAATCCGGTTACATATCCACTATAGATACTTATGAAATCGGTATGTCTGCTATAGAGCTTGGGGCAGGCAGGAAAACCAAAGAAGATAAAATTGATCACAAAGCCGGAATAATATTTCGGGTGAAGGTTGGAGATAAAATTAAGAAAGGCGATACCATTGCAGAACTTTTTTCTGATACAGGCAGGGGTATTGAGTCAGCTAAAGAGCGATTACTACAGTCAATCTCATTCAGCAAAGAAAAACAGTCGGGCCTAAAACTGATTAAAAAAACTATTACCTGACAATGTTGCTGAAAACATTCACAAAAGCCTGTAATAACTTAAATAAAACTTAATTACCGTTTTATTTCAATTCTTTCATAGTACCTTTATATTTCATACTTATTTTAACAAAGAAATGAACGAGGAGTAAAATGTTATTTATAATCGCAATCCTGGCTGCAGCAGTTGCGGCAGGAGTTTATATAAGCGCAAAAAAGAGGGCCAGTAAACAGGAATCCAACTTTGCTTTAATCGGTATGTTCGCAGCAATTTTTATAGCCCTGCTTCAGTGCTGGACGATCATACCGGCAGGACATGTAGGGGTTATCGATTTCTTCGGAAATGTAAGCGACAAGACATTATTTCCCGGTGTCAATCTCGTTAATCCGCTTGCCAATGTAGTAAAATTTGATGCCCGGACTAATGAAATCAAAGAGACTATGAATGTTCCGTCCAAAGAAGGTTTAGGTGTGGAACTTGAGATTAGTCTCCTCTACAGTCTGAGTTTTGAAAATGCCAATAAGATCTACAAAACTGTGGGAGAAGATTATGTAGACAAAATACTCATTCCCCAGTTCCGCTCTGTAGTTCGTGGAGTAACCGCAAGGTATGAAGCCCGCGCACTCTATACAGCAGAGAGAGAAGAACTTGCCCGTGAAATTGAGGACGAACTTTCCGGTCTTGTTGGTCCCCGCGGAATCACCCTTGAGGCCGCTCCACTTAGACAGATCATCCTTCCTTCAGGACTTACCGCTTCAATAGAAGAGAAACTTAAAGCTGAACAGGAAAGTCAAAGAATGCAGTTCATACTACAGCGGGAGACCCAGGAAGCTGAGAGGAAACGGATAGAAGCAAAAGGTATAGCTGACTTCCAGGAGATCGTTTCTAAAGGAATAAGCGAGCAGCTTCTTAAATGGAAGGGTATTGAAGCGACTGAAAAACTTGCCGGGTCAGAAAACAGCAAAATAGTGGTAATAGGCTCAGGAAAAGATGGACTTCCACTGATTTTGGGAGGAAATTAAGAGATCATTATTTGACCTGGGAGTCATTTTATTCTTGTTTGATAATTATTTAATGTCTAATTTTGTACCCGTAAGTCATATATGAGATTATAATGAAGGATCTAATAGATTTCTTAAATATACTGCTGCCCGTCCTTTATATCATTACCTTTATCTTTTATTACATAGATTTTATGAAGGGCGCGAAAGTAGCTGCAACCTCCAAGAGGGTGCTGCTATTCCTTACACTAATTTTTCACCTGTTCTACCTGCTTTTCAGGACGTTATATTTTGATCATCCGCCGATAACAAATGTTTTCGAGATCTTTACGGTACTTGCATTTGCGGTAGGCTTCTCTTATTTCATCCTGGAGCTTGTAACAGATATAAGGGGAACGGGTCTTTTTATTATAATAATCTCAATTTTATTCCAGCTTATCAGTTCATTTTTCATCCAGGACCTGGTAGAAGTTAAAGATGTACTTAAAAGCAACCTGCTGGGCATTCACGTTTTCAGTGCACTCCTCGGTTATTCGGCAATAACGATTTCTGCCGTGTATGGATTCCTCTATTTAATTCTTTATAAAGAAATAAAACTAAATAAGTTCGGACTGATATTTAACAGGCTTCCCAATCTTGAAGTCCTTGAGGTCCTGAGCTTTTATTCGGCTGTGATAGGATTTATCCTTCTAACAGTTGCCATTGTAATAGGCATCATCTGGCTGCCGAAAGCCTTCCCGAACTTCTCCTATGCAGATCCCAAACTTATTGGAACATCTATGGTCTGGATATTATATGGTATCGGAATAGTCAGTAAAATCTTCGGAAAGTGGCGCGGTAAGAAAGTAGTAACTCTATCTATTATTGGTTTCGTTCTTGCCATTGCTTCTACCATGCTTACTAATTTTTTAGCACAGAGTTTTCATTCTTTTTATTGAGCCTGTATGAACTTATCAGCGATATCAATAAATCACCGTTCTGCTTCGGTTGAGTTGAGAGAAGCTCTTCATCTGAGTGAAGAGGAGATTGCTGAGCTTGTAGCGAAGATTAAAGGTAATTTCCTCAGTGAGGGACTGGTTATTTCAACCTGTAACCGTACGGAGATCTATGGTTTTCCGGCTAATAAAAAGATAACCCTGCCGGAAATTCAGAAATTACTGATCGACCATAAATCTGTTCCGGATATATCGCCGGAGAACTTTCAGTCATTTCACTCTTTCTCGGCAATCGAGCATTTATTCAGAGTTGCAACAGGAATTGATTCCCTGCTTATCGGGGATAACCAGATCTTTAAGCAGGTGAAAGATTCATTCCAGCTGGCTGAAGATCTAAGTTTCACGGGAGTAATAACAAAAAGAATTTTTGATGCAGCTATAAAAACAGGGAAGCGTGCGATAAATGAAACCCTTATTAGTGAGGGCGCCGTAACTGTGAGTTATGCTGCGGTTCAGCTGATAGAAAAAATATTCTCGAACCTCAGTAAAAAGTCGGCCATGGTAATAGGCGCCGGTGAGACAGGTGAAATTGCAGCAAAGCATTTGCGCGACAGAGGAATAGGAAGACTTTCAATAACAAACAGGACGATTGAAAAAGCTGAAAAGCTTGCTTCTTCCCTAAATGCAAAGATAATCCCCTTCGATAACTTCAAAGATTACATATACGATTATGACATAATAATAAGTGCAACAAGCGCACAGGGCCTGATCCTTAACAGGAAGGATATAGAGGCCGCGATGAAACGCAGGAATTATTCTTCACTGGTATTGATGGATATTGCAATTCCACGTGATATTGATCCCACATCAAAAGCTATTGATTATGTTTTCTATCATGATATAGACTCGTTGAATATAATAGTCGAGCAGAATCTGTCGAAGAGAAGAGATGAAATACCAAAGGTTGAGAGGATAATTAAGGAAGAACTGGAAGCACTTATCAACTGGTATAATTCTCTTGAAGCGGGGCCGACAATAAAAGAGCTTCGGGATTATTTTGAAAATATCCGTGCTGAGGAAGTTGAGAAAAATAAGAACCGTTTTACTGATGATGATCAGGAAAAGCTGGATATAATTACCAAAAGAATTATAAATAAAATCCTTCATCAGCCCATGGTAGAACTTAAAAAACTTACCGGCGAGGATAATGCTCCGGATGAAATGGCCGCCAGGATAAGTATTATCAGGGAGATTTTTGGTATAGATAAAAAAGACGGTACTGATAATGAAAAAGAATAATTTCAGGAATTAATTTGAAACAAAAAATTGTAATCGGATCACGTGGAAGCGAGCTTGCTTTGTGGCAGTCGAACTTCATCAAGAAAGAACTCGAAAAAAGAAACAAAAATATTTCGGTTGAGATAAAGATTATCAAAACCAAGGGTGATAAGATCCTTGATGTCGCTCTTTCCAAAATAGGCGATAAAAGTCTGTTTACGAAGGAACTTGAGGTGCAGCTGTTGAATAGGAAGATAGACCTTGCAGTACACAGCCTGAAGGATCTGCAGACTCAGCTGCCGGACGGACTAAAGTTATCTGCTGTATCAAAACGTCATCCGGTTGAAGATGTTCTGATAGCAAGAAAAAAAGGTACTACAATACATACAATCAGGGAAAATGGTCATGTTGCAACCGGCTCGCTCAGAAGAAGGTCGCAGCTTCTTCATAAACGACCCGATATTACGATTTATGAATTAAGAGGGAACGTTAATTCGCGTATTAAGAAATTCCTCGAATCTGACTGGGATGCAATAATACTGGCACGTGCGGGGGTAGAGAGATTGAACCTGAAAAAATATATCTCCTCTTACATTGACAAAGAGGATATTCTGCCAGCAGTAGGACAGGGCGCCCTTGGAATCGAGATACACGAGGAAAATAAAATTGTTGATGAAATACTTCAGTCGGTCCATCATGAAGAAACGTATAAATCCGTATTGGCTGAAAGGGCATTCCTGAGAAAACTTGAGGGCGGATGCCAGGTACCGATCGGGGCATTTGCTGCGGTTAAGCCTAACGGTATCTATCTGGATGGACTTGTGGGATCGGTCGATGGAAGTCTTACTTTCAGGAAAAAGATAAGAGGAAGCAGCAAAGAGCCTGAGAAAGTCGGGATCAGCCTGGCAAAAGATCTGATCAAAGCCGGAGCAAAGGAAATTCTTGATGAAATTTACAATAATGTGAGGGTGAAATGAATTTCAATTTTACTGGAAAAATTTTAATCGGTCTTCTGGCAGTAATTGCAGGAGTTACTCTTTTCGCATGTTCATGCAGCTGCACAGATTCACAATCGAATGTTCCTGACAATGTGCTGAAGAATTCAAACAGGTTTATCGTTTCGCGGGTGGGACAGGAATTCTTTGACAATTATATAAAACCGGATTTCCGGGAAACAAAAAAAATAAACTCAAAATATTATATGGTTTATGATTTTAAAATACCTGATAAACCCTATGTAGATAGTAAAATTAAATTTGAGGTTGATTCTACGGGAAATGTATTGAACCGGGAAAATGTAATAGGCCTTCCTGACTGCGTTGCTGATCCCGGTAATTGTGAGTTCAATATAGATGAAGAACAGGCAATACAAATCGCGAAAGACAACAACTTTAAGCAAGGAATAAAAGACTGGAAGGTTGAGTTCAAATGGGAACCCAAATATAATCAGTACGTATGGAGTATCCTTTCAACTTATGAACAATCGCAAGGCTCAAACGGTATGCGCGGTAATGGTGAAATTTTGTTGATTGATCCAAACTCAGGCAATGTGATTTCGACAGATAAGTGGAGAATAATGTAAGCAGGTACGAATATGATTGTAAAAGAAAAAAGACAGAATGGGAAAATTCTTAAGCGTGGAAAGATAATAGAAGCTGCATCGCTTCTTTTCTCGCAAAAGAATTACCATGAGGTAATGGTAGAAGATGTTGCAAAACTGGCTTCACTGGCAAAGGGAACAGTTTATAATTATTTCTCTTCCAAGGAGGAGTTATATTTTTCAATTATGCGCCAGCGGATGGAAAAACTTACTACATCGCTTAAAAATAAAATTGCGGATGAAAAAACAAGCATTGACTCGCTGCATTCCTTCATAATACATACATATATGTTTATGATGAAATATCAGACTTTCTTTTTAATGTATCAAAAAGAATCTCTGAAGGCGGAAAATGAAATATGTTCTGAACTATGTGTTATGGAGAAAGATCTTAAGAATATGCTCAGAACGATCATAAAAAACGGAAAGAACGAAAACCTCTTCCGCGAAATAGATGAAGACTTTGCTGTTGACCTGATACTCGGAAGCATATACGGATCGGTTTCAAGAGGAATAGAAAAGAAGTATAATGAAGAAGAAATGGTTAAAGATAGAGAGAGGGTATATGAATTTGTGGTTACCGGTCTTTTTTCGGGTTTTAATAACAGCAGTCTGCTGCCATTAAAAAATAAAACCATTGTTATTACACGAACACTTGAACAGTCGAAGGAATCAGCCGAGATTTTTCAGAAGCTTGGTGCTGAAGTCCTTACATTTCCTACGCTGGAGATAACACCGCCTGATTCCTGGAAAGATTTTGACGCCGTGGTCAGCAGGCAGTCAAAGATTGATTTCATAATATTTACCAGCGGTCATTCAGTTAGAATGTTCGTTACATAGATGTGAAGAGCTTGCTCTCAAATTCGATTTTAACAGGATAAAAGTTGTCGCTGTGGGCAGCAAGACAGCAGGGATGTGTGAGAGAAGTAATATCCCTGTTCATATAGTCCCAAGCGAATTCAGCGGTGAAGGAGTTATCGATGAACTCGAGGAATACGATTTGAAAGGAAAGCTTATCTTCATCCCCCGTTCAGCCATTGGAAGAGAAGAACTTCCGGAGGGACTAAAGAAGAGAGGAGCAAAGATAAAAACCGCATCTGTCTATAACATCGGTCTACCCTCAGATGACACAATCTTCGAATGCCGGAAAAAACTGAGGAACAGTAAGCCGGACTTATTTGTGTTTACCAGTCCTTCCACGTTTCAGAATTTTCTTGAAATTCAATCGATATTTGATCCGCTTGACTATTTCAGGAATCTTACTGTTGCTGTGATTGGGCCTACAACGAAGGCTGCGGTGGAGAAGAAAAAAGTTAAGGTTGATATAATCCCGTCAGAATATACTATAGACGGTCTCGTTAATTCCATTGTTGAATATTATCAAACGGAGAAGAATTGAAATTAAAGAATGATCTGTTTCTGAGAGCATGTAAAAGAGAACCCGTTGAAAGAACGCCGGTCTGGATTATGCGCCAGGCAGGAAGATATCTGCCGGAATACCGTGCTGTAAGAGAGAAAGCAGATTTCCTTACGATGTGTAAAACGCCCGAACTAGCTGCGGAGGTTACGATCCAGCCGATAGATATAATTGGTGTTGATGCGGCAATAATTTTTTCCGATATCCTGGTTATACCCGAAGCAATGGGAATGGTACTCGAGATGCACGAGGGAAAAGGTCCTGTTTTCCATAACCCGGTAAGAGATGAAGCCGGTGCGAAAGCCCTTAAAATAATAGAACCGGAAAAAGACTTGAAATATGTTCTTGATGCTGTTAAGCTTACAAAAAAAGAACTTGACGGCAGAGTACCGCTGATCGGTTTCAGTGGCTCGCCATGGACGCTCCTGACATATATGGTTGAAGGAAAAGGTTCAAAGAATTTTGCTCATGTAAAAAAGTTAATATATAATAATCCCCCGCTTGCTCATAAGATTCTTGAACAGATCACAGATGCTGTTGCCGAATATCTGTCGGCCAAAATTGAGGCCGGTGTTGATGCGGTTCAGATCTTTGATACCTGGGGCGGTATTCTTTCTCAACACGATTTTCAGGAGTTTTCTTTATCATATATAGAAAAAGTGATATCGAAGATAAATAAACAAAACGTACCCGTTATTGTATTTGCAAAAGGTGTTCATTTTAATCTGCAAAGTCTTGCCGGCTGCGGTGCCGATGTACTTGGGCTTGACTGGACGATGGATATTGGAGCAGTAAGGCGTGCGGTTGGTGATAAAGTTGCACTGCAGGGTAACCTCGATCCGACAGTATTATTTGCGGAAAAAGAGGTTATACGGAGCGAGGTAAAAAGAGTACTTCAGTCATTTGGGAATGGATCAGGACATATATTCAATCTCGGTCATGGAATACTCCCTAATATCGATCCGGAAAAGGCAAAAGCGCTGGTTCAATTTGTTAAAGAAGAGAGTAGAGTTTTTCACAGCCCCGGGGTGGAGGTAAAATAAGAATGAGTTTTATGATGCAAACAAAGGAGAATGAAAATGTTTGAGGTAGATCTAAAGAAGTTTAAGAAATATGATAAACCGGGACCCAGGTATACGAGTTACCCCACTGCTCCTCATTTCAGTGATAGTTTCACCCAGGAAGAGTATCTGGATGAAATAATTAAAACCAATTACGGTGAGAACCTTCCGGATCTTTCCTTATACTATCACATTCCGTTCTGCGATACTTTGTGTTATTTCTGCGGATGCAATATGATTGTAACCCGCAATCGTGATAGAGTAAACGAATACCTCAGGTATGTGAAAAAAGAAATTGATATGCTCAGGACATATATCCTGACAGACAGACAGGTGACACAACTGCACTGGGGCGGAGGAACACCGACACACCTAACTCCTGATGAAATAAATGACCTGGCATCGTACATAAATATGTCGTTTAACTTTAAGGAAGGCTCCGAGAACAGCTGCGAGATAGATCCGCGCGATCTGAAAAGAGCACACCTTGAAGCACTGCGGAATAACGGCTTTAACAGGATCAGTATGGGAGTACAGGACTTCAATGAAAAAGTTCAGAAAGCAGTTAACCGGATTCAGCCCGAGGATATTACAAGACAGACGGTTGAATGGGTGCGGGAACTCGGCTTTTCAAGCATAAATCTGGATCTTATATACGGACTTCCACATCAGACAGTTGAATCATTCAATACGACGGTTGATAAGATAATAGATATCTCTCCTGACAGGATTGCGGTTTTCAATTATGCTCATGTCCCCTGGATGAAAAAGCATATGGCTCTAATTCATCCCGAAGATATTCCTGCACCGGAAGTTAAACTTGATATATTAAAGTCAACGATTGAAAAGTTAACCGATGCGGGTTATGTGTTTATAGGAATGGACCACTTTGCCAAACCCGACGATGAACTTGCAATAGCGCTCAGAGAAAAGAAACTCTACAGGAATTTCCAGGGATACAGCACCAATGCAGGGGCTGATATGTACTCTATGGGAATCACGGCTATAAGTCAGCTTGGAAACATCTACGCTCAGAATTATAAAACAGAACGTGAATACTTCAAGGCAATCGATGATGAAATTCTACCAGTTGCAAAAGGTTACCGGCTAACTGAAGATGACATTGTGCGCGGCTTCGTAATAATGAGACTTATGTGCGACTTCGAACTGGATTTCAAGAAAGTTGAGAAAAAATTCGGAATAGATTTTAAGACATACTTTGCGTGGGGATTGAATAACCTGAAAGAAATGGAAGCCGATAATCTCGTTGAAATTAAAAATGATCACCTGAAGGTTTCCGAAATGGGCAAACTTCTCATCCGCAACATTGCTATGAACTTTGACGGTTACATAGAACGCAAAGAAGATACAACAAAGTATTCCCGTACTGTTTGATCTTTACCTGAAACAGCCTGTTTAATTATAAACGGGCTGTTTTACTCAATATACCTCTCATTCTAATTACCGTATTCTACTTGACATTTCAGCCTAAAGTCCGTACAATTATTAAGAAATTACGGGGAAGTTTATGAAGAACATGAATATCAGGATTTCTACCTGCTCGCCGCTCAATAGAAAGTTAGTACATTAAAAATTTAAGGGGTTTATTATGAAGAGTTTTCTTTTAGCCTGCGCCATGATCTTTTCTCCCCTTTTCTACAATTCTTTAGCGCAAAATTTTTTTCCTATGAAAGTCGGAAATATATATCAGATAAAACATGTCTCTTCCTGGTCAGGACCAGGCGGCTCAGGCGGATCAGAGACAGCATTCTCATCGATCTCAGTCTCAGGTGATACCTTGATAAACGGAGAAACTTTTTATCAGTTATCCGGGGCCCCATTTGCTGAGGGATGTTGGTTCAGATATGATTTCTTAAACCAAAAATTACTGGTTAAAATTCCGGAAGAGAATAGTATCAAATTAGCAGTAGATTTTAACGCTCCGGAAGATTCAACCTTTACCTCCTATTTGATGGGAGAGGTAGCTGTCTATACTTCTGGAGGGATTACTCCCGAAATTTTCTGGGGTGACACCCTTCAAACTTATAAGATGACATCACTCACAGGGACCTACGATATTTTTAATTCTACTGAAGATATCGGTTTTACCTATTTTAGCTCTGCCGGAGGTGGAGGATCACTTTGGTATAGCGATGAATATACTACTGTGTCTGCCATTCTGGATTCAAATATCATACATCCGCTTATTCTAAAAATCGATTCTCTATATCCTGTTATTGACAGACCACTTAATACTTTTCCATATTTACTGAGCATTCCTTTTCATGTAACATATTATCAATTAATAAATCATTTTCAGCTTACTATGGAGATTGAGCGGGATTCAGAAATAGTTTCTAATACAAATTATAATATTTCGTTATCAACTCCTTATATTCAAATAAATCCTCCTGATCTTCAACCCGGGGATATTATCAGGATGAAAGCAACTATAACAGACACATCTATTTTCGATAATTCGGATGTGTATCCTGATTCAGGCTGGGTAACATTCAGGATTCTGGAACCTGTTTCTGTCCGGGAGAATAATCCATCAGTGCTTAGATACAAACTCGAACAGAACTATCCTAATCCTTTTAATCCAGCTACGGTCATTACTTATGAAATACCCAGGCGTACCTTTGTTTCTGTTAAAGTATATGACATTCTTGGCAACGAGGCTGCTAAATTGGTGGATAAAGAGATGGCGGCCGGGAGATATGAAGTTAAATTTAATGGTGAAAAGCTGAGTTCGGGTGTTTATATATGCCGGTTTAAGGCAGATGGCTTCACTAAATCAACTAAAATGATATTAGCCAAATAAGGGGGTAATTATGATTAATAAAATATTATCTTTTATTATTATTGCTTGCTTTGCGATATCGGCTCAGCCGGTTTCCTCACATTACTATAAACTGCTTCAAAAAGACAGTCTCTATTATCTTCTTACCGATAAGGCTCTTTTGAAATTTTATTCTCACGGAACAAGCGGGGAATTTTACCTTACAAGATATATTGAAGGAAATTTTACTTCTTCCACAAAACTTATGCTTAACGATGATTATTTTTTTATAGGCAAGGGCGATTCTATTTTCTGTTATTCTAATACCGGAGCCTGGGATCTATCATTTAAGGATTTATTTGTTCCTGATTATCCCGTTTCTTCGCTCTATGATTTTGGACCATACTTTTTTATTCGATCCGGAAATGCTTTTAATATCTTAAAAGTCTCAAATGATTCAGTTGTTACGGTTGCAGACACTCTATTTGTTTATACCCCACAATCCGGAGCATTCTTTACTTACCCTCTCGTCCTTCTAAACAGAACAATATATAAATATGTCGAAGGATTCGGTTTTTACGCTGTTGGTCAGTTTAACGGAGGTTTTACTACCGCAAGCAATACCGGTATCACGCATGACACATTAATTACGTATGTTTATTGGCTCTCACCAGATCCATGGCCCGTAGAATATAGTACACTTTACAAAAGAATCATTGAGGAGCCATCTTTCCCTGTCTATACCTTTGAAAATTGGGGGGTCAATCAGCTGCATTGCGCATTCTGTACCGGAACTCTGATTGCAAAAGAAAACCTTTATTATATGGTATGGGTAAACACCATCGTTAAAAAAAATGGGGCCCTGGCATATTCCGTCTCTGCCTCAGATATTCCGGCTATAACTGATAATTATATTTTTTTATTGGGAGACTCAGTAAAATTTTCAAAATGGAATGCGGGCTCAACTTTCTATCCTTTTACCTGGACTGATCTGACGCATGTTAAAAATCAGGAATCTTTTCCCTCAACTTTTATCTTATATCAGAATTATCCCAACCCATTCAACCCTGTAACAAAGATAAAATTCCAGTTACCGGAGAATACCATTACAAAACTTACTGTATATGATGTATTGGGAAGGAGGATCAGAACCCTTGTAAACGAAGAAAAACCTGCAGGTATTTATGAGGTTGAGTTTGATGGAATAGCATTTCCCAGCGGCGCTTATTTTTACAGACTCAAGGCAGGGAATTACTCAGATACAAAAAAATTCATTTTGCTTAAGTAATTGGAGAAATAAAATGAAGTCTATTAGTTTGCTTATAAACCTCCATAAAATGGAATCCGGCCGTTACATTAACGTAAAGAAATTTATTTTTACTAAAAAAAATCATAGGACGGGAGAGAGAAGACTTCATACGATAATATTATTATTTATGATTTTATCACAATTATCATTGGCGCAAGACCAATGGAGGATTTTCGATTCTCACAATTCGCCGCTAATTGATAATGAGATTCTGTCATTGAAACACGATAAACACAATAATTTATGGATCGGAACAAATCACGGTTTATTTAAATATGACGGATATCTTTGGAATCTTTACACCACGACAAATTCTGGTCTGCCATCAGATACAGTTGATCTCCTGGTTATTGACACGCATAATAATTTATGGTTTATGGTGAATCAGTGGAACTATCCCTATTTCGTTAAATTCAATGGGGTGAATTGGACTAAGGCCGACACAAACCAGATTATTGATTGGTGTTATAACAGAGAATTTGCAGTTGATGAAAATGAAGTAAAATGGGTTACCGGAAGTACCGGTGGAAATAGCGGGATTATTAAAATCTCCCAAGATTCTTGTGTCGTATATTGGACACAAATACACGCACCAAATGCAACCGATTTCACCATAGATCAAAACAACGATTTCTGGTTTTCTTCTGATTGGGCGACAGGGTACACGGGGGTTGCAAAATTTGATACATCGTGGCAATATCATGTTGGATGGTCTGTCGGACTTGCTATCGATACTGTATACCAGGAAGCCTGGTCTACATCAGTTAGCACTTTAATCAAAATTGATTTTAACGATTTGAATTGGATTGAATCGTATACCCAGCCCCCACCATATCAACTCGATATCTGGAAATTATATCCCGATCAAAACTATAATTTATGGAGCCATGGGCACACAGATTATAGTCCGGGCGGTATAGTAAAATTTAACAGATCAACAACCGTTTTTACCCATTATGATAGAACAAATTCGGGTTTGCCATCGGATTCTATTTGTTCTATTGCGATTGATGATACCAATAATATCTGGATTGCAACGCTAAATAGCCTGGCTGTATTTAATGAGTCGGGAATTAAACTCTTACAATCAATTTCCAGCAGAGACACCCTCGATTTTGATACAATAGCTGTACATAATTCTCTTTCACTAAGCTACACTATCCACAATCCTTACTCTGCTAACTTAGAAGTTAATTCTATTGATGTCACTCCCTCAGTGTTTACCAACAATGATACATTACCCATAACAATTCCTTCTGGTGGAAGTAAAGAATTTAATGTTGAATTTTCACCAGATTCGTCCATCTTGTATCAAAGCAAATTGAACCTGATAACAGAGAAAGGAGTGAAAAGTATCTGTTTGGTGGGCTGTGGCACGTTACTTTCCTCAACTGGAAACGAAGCAAGTCACCCCGGTAACTACGATCTGTTCCAGAATTATCCCAACCCGTTCAATCCCATCACAAAAATAAAATACCAGGTTCCCGAATTAAGCAAGGTTAATCTGATTGTTTATGATGCTCTTGGAAGAGAAATTAAAACTTTGGTTAATGAAGAAAAGTCTGCTGGTGCCTATGACGTTGAGTTTGATGGTACAAATCTTCCGAGCGGAGTTTATCTCTATAGAATGGAGGCTGGCAGTTATTCTGATACAAAGAAATTACTTTTACTGAAATAATGAGATTAGTTATTGTGCGGTATCGGTAAGCGGGTGAGAGGCAAAGAAATCGGTATAGAACCTTTCTGTGTATTGCTTTAATAATTCCTCAACGCGGTTATGATCCGGGGAGCTGATGATCAAGCCTGCGTGATTTTTCTTTTTTATTCTCCAGACTATTTCCTTATCAACATAACCGGAAAGATCAGGCCATTCCTGTTTGGCAAGGGATATTATTATTCCTGCGTAATCGTTCTTAACCTGCGGAAGTTTATATTCTCTGATTCCAAAACCGATTTCGATCTTCGCCCATTCTGCCCACAGGTTTATCCCTGTTGCAGCTTCTACCAGTTCTGCAATATTTGCTCCGCCTACGCGGGCTGATGTCTCAAGAAAGTAAAAGTTTCCGTCTTCTTTTGATCTGATGAATTCAGTATGTGAAACTCCTCTCACCAGGCCCATAGCTTTCATTACTTTCCTGTTTATTTCTAGCAGCTTATCCTCTTCTGGAGTGCCATGCTTTACTGTCCTGCTTCCGAATACTCTTCCTTCATGCGCTACTTCAAAAGGAGGAAGACTGTACTGACTTGCTATAGCGAATTTAACTTCCATATTGTAGATAATTGAATCGACATGATAAATATCGCCTTCAATAAACTGCTCAAGGATATAAAATGATTGTTCGTCGCCAAGTCCATTGATGGTATGCCATAATTCCTGTACAGAATTAATCTTTTTTATTCCGTGTGCCCCTGCCTGGAGTCTTGGTTTAATCAGATAAGGAAAACGCACAGCGGCTTCAAATTCATTTATTGCCCGGTAGTTCAATACGTGAACAAATTCGGGAACAGGTATTTTCTCTTCCCTGGCCCGTGTCCGCATTGCAAGTTTATCCCTGAAGTACCGTGCCGTTGTATCACCCATACCCGGAACACGAAGATGCTCTCTTAGTGATGCAGCCTTTTCAACATCGAAATCATCCAGTGCAACAATTCTGTTGATCTGCTCGGTGCGGGCGAGAAAACTTACCCCGTATATTACATTCTTCATATCCCATACTTTATTTACGTCAGGGATATAAAATATCTCATCAATACTCTCTTTCGGCCATTCGGCATCTTCCAGACTTTTAGATGTAAGAAGAATAACCCGGGCCCCTTCTCTTTTACACTGACGCATGAATTCCTGCCCCTTTTCAAAGCTGGCTATACATAGGATTGTAAATTTATTGTTTTCCGCCATTTCGGGTACCGGTAAAGTTTATAAATAAAAGTGAGGTTATTGATGTGGATCTAGTTTACTACTTCAAAACCACAGAATCAATCTGCAATTTTTTCCATAAGTCTGAAAATCGGGTAAATATTTTCTCTGCGGTCAAAATAAACTGATTTTTTGTAGAAATAATCGAGTCTTTCCAACGGATTTTGCCTGAATTCTGCATCATTTGTTAATTTGGTCTCGAACTCCCTTTTCAACCCGGGGTCATCCTTCAGCATATTTTCTGCGATAGGTTCCATAACAAAGACTTCCGCATATTCTTTTCTTTCAAAGAAAGCATTAAAGAATCCCCAGCTGACAAATGAATCCGGTGCTTCCGGTTCAAGCAGGTTTGCAATTAACCTTATCCCTCTTTGCTTAGTATTTACGACATATGTTCCTGAAGGAATTTCCATTTTTTCTGAATGGGTTTCGCATTTTACTTTAATCATTTGCCTTCCCTCATAAGGTTTTTCGGCAAATTTATACTCTGTAAAATGATATTTTTCTACTGTGAATGAACGATCAGCGTTCAGGACATCTATTTTTAATCCGTGAAGCTTCAAAATCCTTACTATTTCTTTAAACTCGGACGGAATGAGATAAGCTGCCGGAAGCTTAACCCGTTTTGTTATTTTAACTTTATTAAAGCAGGGTACTTTTATATCAACCGGTTTACCGGTATAGCTTTTTACCGCTGAACCGGTAACCGGACTTACTTCTCTTTTATATTCTATTCCCTTGAAATCCATCATTGTAAATTCATCTGTTCCCTGGAATACAATAGGGAAGGATGTTTTTCCGTCAGCATATCTCCTCACCGATTCTCTGTCGGCTTTACGATTTATTTCCTTCAACTCCTTATAGTTTTCACTGATAAATTGAAGGGATGATTCGACCATTGCTTTGGTAGAATAAACCCTGTTGCTGAACGGTTTTAATGAATGTGTTTCGATTAACAGCAGAAGTCTGTTATGTAAAGCTGAATATCCGTTTGAATACATAGGTCTGGAAGTCCAGTCGCTGAATCCGTCTTCCAGTTCTTTCCCTATAAGTTCAATATATGAAGTAACTAAAAACCCTTTTTTCGTAGTTTCACTTTTCACAAAGGGAATAAATTTTTCCTGTCCCCATTTGCCCAGCGCACCAAAAATAATTTGATGTTTCTCCATTCCATAGGTTACATGATACTGGTAATCAACACCGTTGGTTGTATGATTATCTATATAAAAATCGGGAAGCCAGGTTGAGAATAACCTGAGGAGGGCTTTCATTTCAGGTGTATCGGCCTTCATAAAGTCGCGGTTGAGGTTAAGATTCAGAGCTGTCGTTCTGAATCCCATCATTCGCGGTCCATTCTGGTTTGGACGGTTGTAAGGACTAAGTCTTTCATGACCATCAACATTCAGGATTGGAATAAATAGTAATACCAGGTTATCCAGCAGATCCTTTTTCTCCTTCGTTACCAGGATCTCTCTCAGGAGAAGCATCGAAGCATCCTTACCTTCTATCTCACCCGGGTGAATCCCGTTCTGAATTAATACTATTGCCTTGCCGCTTCTCTTTGCTTTTTGAGGAGTAAAATGGTTTTCCCTGGCCACTACCAGGCATTTTATTTCCCTACCCTGGGAGGAAACTCCCATAGTAATCAGTTTTGCCATCTTAGTTTTTTCTTCAAAACGACGGAAATATGCTATCGTATCATTATAAGATGGTGATTCCATCTCCCCGGACTGTTCGAAATGTGTTACCCAGTCATTCATTCGGTGCTTTATTTATATGTACTAAAGTTCTTATTTATTTGGTAAATTAATATAATATTTTAGAATAATTGTAATTAAAATTAGGCATAAATGAGCAAAAAAGTTGTGGTTTTGGGTGCGGGAATTTCAGGCTTGACGCCTGCTTATTTTCTCGCAAAAGAGGGGTTTGATGTCACTGTGCTCGAAAAGAAGAGGGAAGTGGGCGGCTCAGTTGAAACAATAAAGGAGCAAGGTTTCTTATTCGACCGCGGTCCTAACAGCGGACTGGAAACTACGCCGGTCCTTTCCAAAATTGTGTCGGATCTGAAACTCGGTGACGATCTTGTTTATGCAAATAAGGAAGCATCCAAACGGTATATTTTGCGTGATAATATGCTACACCCTCTTCCTATGAATCCGCCCGCATTTATTAAAACTAAGTTATTCAGCGGGAAAGCAAAGGTCAGACTTTTTGCCGAACCTTTCATCGGACGCTCGAAAGACGGTTATTACCAGAGTATCGCTGATTTTGTTAAGCGCAGATTGGGACAGGAGTTTCTGGATTATGCTATAAATCCTTTTGTAGCCGGTGTATATGCCGGTAACCCGGAAGAGCTTAGTGTTAAATCTTCTTTCCCGAAATTATATGAACTTGAAGAGGAATACGGCGGACTGATTGTCGGTACGATTAAAAGCATAAAAGAAAGAAGACAGAGAGCCGAAAAATCGAAACAAAGCGCTCGTATGTTTTCTTTTGCTGACGGCATGCAGAAACTGCCCAATGCAATTGCTTCCTATCTCGGCGAAAGGGTACATACTTTTTGCGACGTCACCTCTATCGAAAAGAACGGAAACGGTTTTAAGATTAAGTACAATAATGCAGGACATCTGAAAGAAATAGATTGCGATATATTACTGTCTACCGTTCCCGCATATACGGCAGCCGAACTATTTAAATCATGGGATGAAAAGCTTACTGAACACTTCAATGCTGTTTATTATCCGCCGGTACTGGCCCTGATGCTCGGATATAATAAAGAAAGTATAAGACAGTCACTTGACGGATTCGGTTTCCTGGTTCCTGCAAAGGAAAGGCGGTCATTCCTGGGAGCAATATGGAGTTCGGTAATATTCCCAAATCGTGCTGATGAAGACAAGGCCGCATTTACATTATTTGTGGGCGGAGCCCGTGACCCTGAAGTAGGGAATATCGATAAAGAAATTTTGATTAAGAAAGTCCGGGGCGAGTTCGAGAAGATAATGGGAATTACAGAGGATCCTGTATATATAGGCTATAAATACTGGACCAGATCTATTCCCCAGTATAATATCGGATACATCGAACACGAGAGATATTTTGACGAATTTGAAAAAAACAATCCCGGTCTGTATTTCAGCGGAAACTACCGCGGCGGAATTTCCATCGGCGATTGTTTAAAGAATGGCGAATTGATTTCTGAAAAAATAGTAAAAGAATCAGGTAATAAATAAAATAGTTAAAGTATAAGGAGATTTAATGGCAATATATCCTGTAAAAAGAATGAGAAGACTCCGCTACAATCCTCTTGTAAGAGATATGGTGAGAGAAACTGAATTATCTAAAAACGATTTTATATATCCCATGTTTGTTGTACCGGGTGAAAATATAAATAAACCTATCAAATCGATGCCAGGAGTATCTCAGCTCTCGATCGACAACGCTGTAAAAGAATGTAAGGAAGTTGAGGCCCTGGGTATCCCTGCAGTTATATTATTCGGAATTCCATCGCATAAAGACGAAAAGGGTTCAGAAGCCTATGATCCTGAAGGAATAATACAGCGTACAATTCGGGCGATTAAAGCAGAAGTGAAAAATCTTTTGGTTATTACCGATGTATGTATGTGTGAATATACTTCTCATGGTCATTGCGGACTGCTGAGCGGCGAAGAGATACTTAATGATGAAACAGTTGAACTTCTTGCAAAAGAAGCCTTGACTCATGTTCAGGCAGGTGCCGATATCGTTGCCCCCTCGGATATGATGGACGGCCGGGTAAAGGCGATCAGGGAAATACTGGATGATAAAGGGTATCAGAAAACTCCGATCATGAGCTATGCAGTGAAGTATTCATCCGGCTATTACGGCCCATTCCGGGATGCTGCTGAATCAGCCCCGGCATTCGGCGACAGAAGATCGCACCAGATGGATATAGCTAATGGTGATGAAGCAATGCGTGAGGCTGAATCGGATATTGAAGAAGGCGCTGATATTATTATGGTAAAGCCTGCGGGACCTTACCTTGATATAATAAGAAGAGTAAAAGATAAGTTCGGAATGCCGACTGCTGCCTACCAGGTCAGCGGCGAGTATGCGATGATTAAGGCTGCCGGAATAAACGGCTGGATTGATGAAGAAAGAGTAATGATAGAATCATTAATGGCTATAAAACGTGCAGGTGCGGATATGTTCCTGACATATTTTGCAAAAGATGCGGCCCGCTGGCTGGATAAGAACAGGAAATAATGAATATTGAACAGGTACGCGAATATTGTCTTAAGAAAAAGGGAGTAACCGAAGAACTCCCCTTTGATGAAGAATCGCCTGTTTATAAGGTCATGGGGAAAATATTTCTTATTGCGAGTTTAAATCCGCCCTTTTCAATAAATGTAAAATGTGATCCGGAAAAAGCAGTTGAACTCAGAGAAAGATATTCTGCAGTAACACCGGGATATCACATGAACAAACAGCATTGGAATACTGTTGAGATTGAAGGAACCGTTAAAAATAGTCTTATCGAGGAATGGATAGATCACTCATATGATCTGGTGATAAAAGGTTTAAAGAAATCTTTAAGAGAAGAACTAAATAAACTATAATAATCCACTAATAAATTAGTCGGGGAATGTATGCATTCTAAAATCTACCTATTAACTATTCTTTTTGTAGTACTGTCAATTCCGGTATTTTCTCAGGCAGAATTTGATTCCACGGAGATTAAGGCCGAAGTGCCGGCATTAAGTGAATTTCATGATGTAATTTATCCTATCTGGCATGTTGCTTACCCCTCAAAAGATTATTCAGCCCTTAAGAGTTATGTGGGAGACATAGACAAAGGCTCACAGAAAATTTATGAAGCAAAGCTGCCCGGTATACTTCAGGACAAGCAGGAAATGTGGGACAAGGGCATCGATGAATTTAAGGTAGCCGTAGAGGAATATAAAAAAATAGCTGATCAGAATGATGACGAAATGCTGCTGAAAGCCGCAGAAAACCTGCATTCCAAATATGAGTCGCTGGTACGTATTATCCATCCCGTACTTCCCGAACTCGACAGTTTCCACCAGGTACTTTATATGATATATCATAAATACCTTCCGCAGGAGGACTATCAGCAGATCTATCTGGTCAGTGATGATCTCGTATCAAGAGCTGAGGCTTTAACCAAAGCCAGGCTGAGAACTAATGACGGGGAAACATTGAAGAAATTTGAAACATATACAACTCAGTTGCTGCATGCGGCCCAAAAACTACGAGATGATTTAAAGAGTAATAATTTTGAGCTTGCGAAGTACGGGGTAGAAGACGTACACCGTGCATATCAGAAAACCGAAGCATTATTTGGTATCAATTAAAGGAAGGGAGAAAATGAAATATAGAAAACTTGGTAAATCGGATATTGAAGTATCGGAAATTAGTCTCGGATGCTGGACACTTGGCGGCCTTAACTGGGTAAACGGAGACCCCAATGGCTGGGCTGATGTAAATGAAGAAGAAGTTAAAGAGGCCATCAATTATGGTATAGATAACGGCGTTACGCATTTTGACAACGCGGATGTTTATGGTAATGGCAGGGCTGAAAGAATGCTGGCACGTATACTGGGGAAAAGAACGAATGATTTTATAATTGCAACAAAGATAGGTTGGTTCCCCGGCACAGCAGCGCATGCTTATGAACCCCTGCATATTCGGCATCAGTGTGAACAGTCGCTAATAAATCTCAATCGCGATTACATAGATCTCTATTACTTTCATCATGGTAACTTCGGCGAAAACGATGAATATCTGGATGATGCAGTAGAGGTAATGTATAAACTGAAAGAAGAAGGAAAGATACGCCTGATCGGCCAGTCGGCTTATTCGCATTCTGATTTTAGTAAGCTGATCCCCAAAGTGAAACCGGAGGTGATACAGAGTTTTTCAAGTGCAATAGATGACAGGTTCCTGCAGGAAGGAACACCAACGAGGAAGCTGCTTGATGAGCATAATATCTCTTTTGTCGCGTTCGGTCCCGTGGCGCAGGGGCTGCTTCTCGATAAATACGATAAGAATAATCCTCCGAAATTTGAGGCAGGTGATCACAGAAAAGATTCCGACCGGTTCAGTAAAGAAAACCTTACAAAGCTTGAACCTATACTTGAAAAGCTGAAATCAAAATTTGGATCCTCTGTTGAAGACCTGGCAAGGGCAGCATTGCAGTACCTGCTGCATTATAAAGAGGTAGGATGTGTAATCCCGGGATTCAGAAATCTGAAACAGGTGAAATCGAACCTGGCAGGACAGGATAAGCCGCTTACAGATGAAGAATTCAATTATATAAAAGATTTGTTTAAAGAATATAACAAATAGGTTAGGGAAGCTTTTTATTAGAGAAGCGTTAGACATGCATATTAAAAACCCGGGTAATCAATCTCGGGTTTTATATTTAATACCGCCATTTTAAGTAGGCTTGCATCATCCGATACTATTTCATTAGCAGCATTTTCTTTGTCAATACCGAATTACCAGCCTGCAGTTTATATACATACGCGCCGCTCGGCAGTGATTTGGCATTAAAGGTTGCTGTATGAGCTCCCTCTGACATAATTCCATTTGCAAGCAGAGCAACCTGCTCACCAAGAGTATTATAAACAGCAAGTGTTACAAATCCTGCCTGAGGAACAATAAAATCAATGGTTGTTGTCGGGTTAAATGGATTCGGATAATTCTGGCTGAGATCAAATGTTTTCGGACCAATAGCCGTTATTGTGATCTCTTTACTATAAGTGGTTGAGCCGTTGAAATCAATTTGTTTCAGTCTGTATGTATAAATCTGGCCGTTAACATTTTTATCGATGAATGTATAATTATGTTGTTCTGACGTTGTTCCTTCGCCGCGTACAAATCCGATTGTAGCAAAGTTCTCATTGCCTGTTTTTCTTTCAATTTCAAAAATGCGGTTGTTAAGCTCGGTAGCAGTCTGCCAGTTAAGAACAACCTGACCTGCTCCGTTATTAGCAACGGTAAAAGACGTAAGTTCAACCGGCAGCTCACTGTAAGGAAGGAATCTTATATAATCAAAATAATTTACACTTGCATAAGTCCTTGTTTCCGGGAAATCAGGGATAATAGTTAATGTTGCAGCTGTTGTATCACCAATACTTGTAGAATAATCGAATGTTAATTCCTCCCACTGATTCGTTACGGTATTCATAGCATTGTGATCCCGGTTCGGCGGTTCTAATTTAAGGTCGAAATTGGAGATGACATCTTTATAAACCAGAACTTTGACAACGCAGTTAGATGAGTCTATTAGCATGTCAGGAAAATCAGCACACCAGACACCTGCCCATGGATCGCCGTCTGCATCGACCATCAGCATTGCACAGCTATCGGAAGTATTTAATCCACTTGGATCGGGGTTTGCAACTATTGCAAAACTCCCATTTGTACCCTGAGAAAATATATTCCAGGTCCAGTTGTTGCCTACGGTTTCAAAATCTATCACGGGCGGCTGAGCGAAAACAGAAGTGGTAAGGAGAATAAAAGAAACAAGTAAAAGACGTTTCATAGTTCCCTCCATTATAATGGTTAAAGGTTATTAGTTGGTTTGAAGCAAAATGTAAACGTTTACACAAAAAGAAGTTATGTTTTTTAATCCCGAATGTCAATAAGAATTGATCAACTATTTTTACTTATTTGATAAATAACATTTTACGAACAGAAATATGGCTGCCAGCCTCCAATTTACAGAAATAAGTCCCGCTGGAAAGTGTTTGGGCATTAAAATTTATACTGTAGCTTCCCGCCTCCTTTTCTTCATTAACCAGTACTGCTGTTTTGCTGCCGAGGAGATTATAAATTGTTAATGAAACAAACGATTTTTGAGGGATTTTGAATTTAATGTTCGTAGATGGATTAAACGGATTGGGATAATTCTGCTCAAGCACAAATTCGCCCGGAGAAGAAACTACCGCTTCCACAATGTTCGAATATTCAAAGCTTCCGTTAAAATCTAGTTGTTTCAATCGGTATTGATAAATTCCCGACTGCAAATCATCATCACTAAACTATACGTATGCTCCTCTGTTGTTGTCCCACTTCCACTGATGAATCCAATATCCTGCCAACGATTTAATCCGTCAACCTGCAATCTTTGAATTTCAAAGCCCTTGGTTGTTTGTTTCTGTTGCTGTTTTCCAGTTCAAACAACATTTCATTTCCATCCGTTAAAGCACTGAAGGAAATCAGCTCAACCGGTGTCTGGTTCGGAACCAACTGTACATCAAGGTTTGTACTTTGAAAGTTAGTGACCGGAACATTTGAAATGGTCTGCGGCAAATAGTTATCAGCTGAAAACACCAAAGTATAAGTCCCTGCAGCTATCATACGATAGTATGCACCGTTTAACGAATCAGAATATACCTCTGAACTATCAATATCGTGGCCCGTAATTTCAACACGGGCTTTTACCGGATTTCCGGATGTATCTGTTACAAGTCCCCTTATCCCGTAATAAGTATTTTCCATATAATCCAGGAATGATTCCTTATTATAATACCAGTAAGAGGGAAGCGAAGAGGCCGAAGGGGTTTTGGTATTAGAGATCTCAATTGTCACCTCTCTACCGTGATGAAAATAAGTAAAGAAATCCTGGCGGCCGCCTGTAACACGGTACCAGGCATAGCCGTTAGTTATACCGTCATTAAATCCGCTCATATAACCGGAAGGACTATTGGCCTGGGCAGTGTCGGCATACAAATGTGAAATTAACATCCACCAGGTATTATCGGGATGGAGTCTTGACCACGTATCCCATGGATAATTAACTACTTCAGCTCCTCCATGGAAATTCGCCGACAATATAAAGTGGTTATTTTCAGCGAGGGTTTTCATAGTAATTGTTTCGGGCTGCCAGGCGTGTCCATCCGGATGTGGACCTGCGGCGGGATCGGGAAAGTTCCTATTTAAGTCGACTCCGTTGGCATTATATCTTGTCGCCCCGTAGACTGTACCGTTGCCTCCGTGATAAGTCCCGTCAGGATTTGCAAGGGGGTTTATCCAGATCTCGTCACTGTTTATGAGATTAGTCAGTCGTGCATCCGTTCCGTAAGAAGTTAAGAGAGTATCAATAAGGCGAAGCATCAGTACATATCCCGTTATTTCGTCACCATGCATAGAGGATGAAAACATAAACTGCGGCTCAGTCTCTCTCACATTAACATTATCCGAAATTTTAACAAATAAGATATGCCTTCCCTGCACTGTGATACCGGCATCAACCAGCTGACAGATATCAGGATGGTTGGCCGCAAACTGGTTCATCATTGTCACATATGCGTCGTAGGTGGGATAAACATCCCAGTCTAAAATTGATTGCGGGTCATCGCTCATTCTGGGAACAATAAGTTTCCCCGGAGCAGTTAATATTTTTAATTCATATCCCGTTTTAAGAAAATTATTGTACTGTTCTTCATTCGCATAAGCAAATGCCGTATCTCCCTTAACATTGTCAATCGAAATCATCCTGGAAAGTTCATTAAGATCTGTTTTAGAAGTGAATTGAAACTTGAAGTAGACCTCAACATTTTCCTTAAAATAATTATGATCTAATTCCTGGGACAGGATCGATGAGGATATCAATAATGAGAGCAGAAAAATAATTGTAGACTTGAGCATGGCCTCCACCTGAGTATAAATCGAAATTGTACACTTAAAGTTACTTTATTCCGCGATATAAATCGACAAATGCTTCGCTTTAAAGGGTCATTTTATTTCTGCGGGCAAAAATCACACGTCTCCTTCTATAGCTGTTATTGCTGGGTGCGGGAGTCTCTCTGCGGGAAACGGCTCTAACTTTTTAAGGGTCAATTCTCTTTCGGGATATCATAAGCTTCCCGAATATTTTTAACCGAAGCGGATTCCTCTCTGCAGATAAGGGGACGAATATGACCCCGAAAAAAATAGAATCAGAACTAAAGTATAATTAAGACGAAAATATTATCTTTCAAAGAAATTCCCCGGGAGTAATGAAATGAGTCTGTCCAGGAACCTCTTGTTGTGGGCTTCCCAGAATAATTGGATGAAGAAGAATGTACCTAAACTTTTCTTTGTTAAAAAAGCTTTACGGAGGTTTATGCCGGGGGAGGAGGTAGACTCCGCAATTTCCGAGGCTATAAAGTTTAAAGAAAAGGGGATAGGAACGGTTTTTACAAAGCTGGGGGAAAACATTATCACCCTTAAAGATGCAGGGGCGGTTACGGCACATTACCTCGGGATACTGGACAAAATTGAAAAGTTCTCAGTTCTCTCTGAAATTTCCCTGAAATTAACTCAAATCGGATTCGATATCTCTTCTGAAGCGGCGGCGACTAATTTTGAACTTATCTTAAAAAGTGCTGGTGAAAAAAATAATTTTATTTGGATCGATATGGAGCAGAGTTCCTATACACAAAGGACGGTTGATTTCTATAAAGAGTTCAGAAGAAAATACAATAACGTTGGGATTTGCCTGCAGGCCTATTTAAAAAGAACAATGAATGACATAAGTGATCTCCTGCCACTATCTCCCAATATCAGGCTCGTTAAGGGAGCGTATATGGAACCTCCGGATAAAGCTTTTGCTGAAAAGGCACAGGTTGATAAAAATTACTTAAAACTTGCTCAAAAGCTTCTTGATTATGTAAACGTACATAATGCAAGGATTGCTTATGCTACACATGATCTTTCTGTCATTTCGGAAGTAAAAAACTACGCGATACTGCATAAAATTCCGCGGGACAGGTTTGAGTTTCAGATGCTGTACGGAATTAAATCTTCGGAGCAAATCAGAATTAGCGAGGAAGGATATAACATCCGTGTACTTATAAGCTACGGAGAAGCCTGGTATTCATGGTATATGCGGAGACTCGCCGAAAGACCGGCAAATGTGTGGTTCGTACTTCAAAACATCCTCACCAAATAAGATCTAATAAGAGGGGAGAAGATCTAATTCCTCTTAATTTTCAACAAAATATCTTCAGATTATCTACAACCACCCGAATCAGCAAAAATAGAAACTATCAAAATCATTACTGGTTTAATTAAAGTTACCTGTTAAGCTCAGAATTCAGATTTGGTTTCCACCGTAGTTCCGAGGGTATTATAGCGTAATCAGAGCGTATTCAAGATTCTTTTATCCCCCGGTTGGGCCGTTCTTTCAATAGGGTAATATGAACTTTTTTACCATATCTGGTCTCGACTCCGAAAGAATTTTGAAGAAGAATCATAACTAAAGGATAATTAAGACGAAAATATTATCTTTCAAAGAAATTCCCCGGGAGTAATGAAATGAGTCTATCCAGGAACCTCTTGTTGTGGGCTTCCCAGAATAATTGGATGAAGAAGAATGTACCTAAACTTTTCTATGTTAAAAAAGCTTTGCGGAAATTTATGCCCGGAGAAGATGTGGATTCCGCAATTATCGAGGCTTTAAGGTTTAAAGAAAAGGGGATAGGAACGGTTTTTACAAAGCTGGGGGAAAACATTATCACCCTTGAAGATGCAGGGGCGGTTACGGCACATTACCTCGGGCTACTGGACAAAATTGAAAAGTTCTCAGTTCTCTCTGAAATTTCCCTGAAATTAACTCAAATCGGATTCGATATCTTTTCTGAAGCCGCGGCGACTAATTTTGAACTTATCTTAAAAAGTGCTGGTGAAAAAAATAATTTTATTTGGATCGATATGGAGCAGAGTTCCTATACACAAAGGACAGTTGATTTCTATAAAGAGTTCAGAAGAAAATACAATAATGTTGGGATTTGCCTGCAGGCATATTTAAGAAGAACAATGAATGACATAAGTGATCTCCTGCCACTATCTCCCAATATCAGGCTTGTTAAGGGAGCGTACATGGAACCTCCGGATAAAGTTTTTGCTGAAAAGGCACAGGTTGATAAAAATTACTTAAAACTTGCTCAAAAACTTCTTGATCATGTAAACGATCATAATGCAAGGATTGCTTTTGCCACACATGACCTTTCAATCATTTCTGAAGTAAAAAACTACACGACATCGAAGAATATTACCAGGGACAGGTTTGAGTTTCAGATGCTGTATGGAATTAAATCTTCGGAGCAAATCAGAATTAGCGAGGAAGGATATAACATCCGTGTACTTATAAGCTACGGAGAAGCCTGGTATTCATGGTATATGCGAAGACTTGCCGAAAGACCGGCAAATGTATGGTTCGTACTAAAAAACATATTTGCTAAATGAGATATTTAATGTGCGTGTCGCACAAACTAAGAGCCCTCTGATTTCTATCGATCACTATTCTACTTCCTCATAATTATCTTACAATATTCATAATTCATTTGTAATCATTCCGGACAGCAAAAATAAAGCGGACCGTTTACAACCATTATCATCCTGACCTTGAGCAATTTTTTACCGTTTTACGTGCTGGCATTATTAGTTAATTAGCATTGTTATAGATATCAATTACGGGATAAAAGGCATCTGAATACGGAGTGAATACGCTTTGAATACGCAGTGAATACGCAGTGAATAACGCTTAAAAAGTATGAATACACCAAAAATATACAATGATCATCATATATAGTAAATGAGTGGAGTATCTCCTGTGATTTTTACGGTGAGCAGTTATTAGGGTTAAAATTCGGCCTGGAAGGGCATTAAAAAAGCCGTGAAGCAAACGCTCCACGGCTTATTCAAAGATCTATTTAATTTTTAGAACCTTCTATCTGCGCCAGTATTATTATAGATCCATTGAACAACTACAAACGCAATGTTATTTACAGAACCCCAGCCCGTAATTTTAAGCTTGGAATAGTGACCGTCTTCATCATACAAGAATACGTAATTAGGTTCTCTATCATCCATATAATCTGTCCATCCGGGAAAAGCAGAATTCGGTGAATCTACCGTATCCTGTAAATTACCAGATGTGCCTACTTTAAAACTAGTATGACGTGTTAAATTAGGATAAAGGTCGGCGCTCTGCACCAGATAAGACTGTCCGCCAGTACCACTACTTGAATAATAGATATCAACCAATCCATTATTGCTCCCCGATACTCCATAAGCCATACCGGACGAAAGATCCAGACCACTTGGTTGATTTACTCCAGTGCCAGCAGTCTCCCACAGTGTATCCGGTCCGAAAGGAGTAAGATTCAAAGTAGAAGTTAATGGTACAAATTTGGTTACTAATGTATTGGTTACAACATTAACGGTAATTGTTGTATCCCTGTAACCGCTCAAACTTAATGTTACCGAATGAGAACCGGTTGCAATATTACTCACACTATCCGGTGTAAATTTGCCGGTACTGGTACCATCCAGAATTATCTGGGCGCCAGACGGCTGTGTGGTAATAAATATTGATCCTGTATCTTCAACAGGCGGAGGATTTGTAGTAGTATCCGAACAGGATGCTATAAACATCCCGATAATCATCACCAACGGTATATAAATATATTTTCTCATAATTATTCCTTTCTATAGAATTATTTTTTTGTAAAAGTAAAATTCACATCATAATTGTCGACTTTAAAATGAGCTGTTCCGGAAAGTTTTTTTCCATCATCAGATAATGTTGCTGTATATGTAGCTTCATTCCTGCTCTTAGCTTCATCCTTCATTGAAACCTTATTTCCTTCAGGTTCTAAATTTCCGCTGATTGCTTTATTCATTGGTTCGCGGTATGCAATTGAAAGATTTCCTTTAAAGTTTTCATCTTGTTGATCACTTATCTTTAATGTGGCATTATGTGATTGAAATTTACCTGTCCAGGTTCCGGTTAAATCAGGATACTGCATTGAAGTATCAGCCATAGCTGTGGTGTCGGTGCCCGGCTGTGCCATATTTGTCGTATCATTCATTGTGCTCTCGCCTTCAGGTTTTTCTGACTTCTTTTCACAGCCAGCGGAAATCATTATTAACGAAATAACTAAAAACAGGACAGAGAAATATTTACTTAAAGATGTCTTTGTTGCCTTTTTGAACATCTTAACTCCTTTTTATAAAATAATTTAAATGTTTTTTAAGCTTCAGGGTAACATAACGAAATAAAGCAAAATTAGCTATGATTCATTCATCAATATTGGTTGATGTGATCTTGCTTTCGCCAGCCGAAAAGAATATTCAGTGTTTGACAATGGCACTTATTCCGATCATCTCTACTTTATCTTCATCAATCCTGCACTTATCCTGCGAGCGCCGGTTTCTCGTGTCTCGCTCCCAGGGGGAAAGATATATAAGACTAAACCGTTCTGAAATTCTGAAAATTTCCGAGCATTGTCAACCCGAAGACAATAAAGAAGACTAATATATAGAACGAAAAGAGCGATAGAAATAATTATGAAGATTTTTTGAATATAGAAGAAACGGCTTTCACGCTCGAGAGCTCTTTCGAGCATGGAGGAATCGCCTGCATTTAAATACATTCTAAAAGAATCCGAGGATTCTCTTAATCTCAATCCGCTGATAATTAATGGAATACCGACGATCGCACCTATGATGGTCAGACATTCTAATGCCCCGATAATAATATAAAACATACCGACAAAGTTCATATCACCGGCCATCTTATTAACCGTAAAATGCAAAGCAGGGGAAATGGTAGTAACCTGGTCCATTTTTTCTCCTTTCCTATTGATATAAAATATTGTTATCTGATCCCTGTGTTGGCATTATAAGATAACAATAATTAAAAATGAAATAATTTATTCAAATTTGATTCCAAAATTTTATAAGTGATAAGAAGCATACTAACTGTAAAATTTACTAAAAAGAACAAAATTGTTCAATTACCCGAGGTAATCGTGCATATAAATTGCTTATCTTCGGGCGAAATTTAAAGAATAATGGTTATAGAACAATAAAATCAAGCTGCAATGAATCATAAAATTGAAATTTACTTAATTCGAATAAATTTCTGATATCAGTTATTACGCTGATAGTACTGGTGGTTTATCTTCATTCTCTTTTTCACGGACTAATTTTTCTGGATGATGATACTTTGATTTTTACAAAATTTAGCGGGATGACACTTGCTGAAAAAATTTCATCTTCCTTCACCTCGAATTACCTGGATATGCATTATTATCGTCCTATCGCACTGCTTTCTATAATCTTTGATTTACTCATCGGCGGTCGGTCAGGTATTAATTTGTCAACGGCGTAATTAAGCATCCATGATTGAGAAGATTTCAATCTTCTGATACTAAAAGTTCATTGGCGTTCCTAAGATTATCTCATTTAGTTCTACTTTATTTTTTGCTCTTAGTCCTATTCATATTAATGCTGTTGGCTGGATTGCAGGAAGGGGAGATTTGCTGGCAGCATTTTTTTCGGCTTCTGCTTTCTATGTTTTTATAAAATTCACAAAAAATGAACGCACATATTTATTGATTTTTATAACCCTGCTTCTCTTTTTAGCCTTCTTATCCAAGGAAGTTTCATTACTTGTACCTTTTTTGTTTCTAATTTATTACTTCACACATAAAAAGAATTATACCCTAAATAAAGGAAGTGTTTCTGTTTTATTACTGTTAGTAGTGGTACTTGGAAGTTATTATTTACTGAGGGGTTTAATTTTAACAACATACATCTGGATAAATTTTCATTTACCACATACTCAAGGAACGGGAGGTCATCCGAAATGAAAAAGACAAAAATGACGCTAAAAATCCGGTAGAACTTCTATCCTACTGGAAAATTTTTACTTGTAAAACTTACAAGCACCAAAAATGTCGCTTATAAATCCTCAATAAACATTTTATAAGTGCACTTATTAAGGACTGGCATATTATTTTCTTTACTAAACCGTCTTTGAAATTATGAGTAAAAACTTTTAACAGCCAGTTAAAACTGAAGAAATCCAACGGCTGTCTAAGCATCCGGTAAATAATTCCTTACAAGAAAACATTACCGGTAAATAAAAATCGAAGATTAAATTCGTGCTTATCATATAATGTGTACAACGCCTGATTACCTGATGGCACGAATCCTGATAATCAGGAAAGAGCTTAGAAATTTTGATCGTAACTAATTGATAAGAACACTTAATAAACTAATCACAACAACATAAGGAGATCTGTAATGGGTCAACAACAACTTCTTTTAATCGTTCTTGGTGTTATCGTAGTTGGTATAGCTGTAGTAGTTGGTATCAACTTATTCAATGCAAACGCTGAAGCTTCTGCTCAGGATTCTTTAGTTTCTCAGGGAACAAACATCGGTGCTCTGGCACAGCAGTATTATAAGAAACCTACCGCTATGAATGGTGGCGGCAATACTTTCACTGGTTTTGACACAAAAGTATGGAATACCCTTCCCCAAAACCTTAAAGTTTCAACTGATGCAGATTGGACTGCAGTTCCGCCGGTAGTAGCCGCTGATAACATCGTCTTCACAGCAACTCCACTGGATGAAGGATATGCAGCTAAATGGAAAGTAGTTACAACAGTAAATAAAGACTCCGTTGTTTCTGCAGTACAGTAAATAATATCAAAAATCTTTCTATTAAAAGGCTGTATAATTTACAGCCTTTTCTATTTTAAACTTTACCAAATTTAATTTCATTAAAAAAACACAGGTATTAGTTTACACAACATCCAACAGAATGTGTCGTATTCCTTTCTAAATATTGTTCAAATCGTATGAAACAAGGTTGTAAGCCAGGTTTTGACTTTGGAATGAGAATTGTAGAGTAAGTTAAAAATTTATAAACAAATGCAATTTTTATAATGGTAGAACTAAAATTTACTGCGGAAAAGTTAAACGGTCAGGCTATAAATGGTTCCCTATCAGCTAATTCTTTCATTGAGGGGAAGAAAAAGATACAAAAGTTAGCTGAAAAAAATCAGTTGAAGGTAAGGAAAATAGAAAAGAAAGCAACCTTCCTTTACAAGGTTAGAAAGGGAAATGAAAAACCCATAACCGGAGAACAAAAAGCCTATACCAAGAAAGAAGTGGAGGATGCTCTTTCCCGTCTTGGATATCAGGTGATATCCGTAAATAAGAAATTACTTGAGTTTAATAAAAAACCTCCGAATTCTGAGATAGTTACATTCGTTAAAATAAGTGCTGAATTACTTGATCAAAAATTACCATATAATGAAATATTAACATTATTGATGAATGATACAGAAAATAAGACTCTAAGAGGGATACTCTAAAAGAAGTTAATAATGACCTCAAAAAGGGAGCAGACAGTGAGGCAACTTTTCTAAAGTATCAAAATATCTTTGGAAAATTTACTGCGTATATGTTAGGATTAGCTTCAAAAAGCGGAAATATGGCAGAGATATATAAAGCGACGGCTAAGTTCCTGGAAAGAAGACAAGAATTTAAGAAAAGTTTAAGAAGCGCTTTAATTACACCTCTGGTGACAATTTTTGTGCTCTTTCTGGCTGTGGTTTTTTATGTCGCTTACATCTTCCCTGAAACAGCCAAGTTATTTGTGAGATTCAAAATCGAACTGCCCCCTATGACAGCCTTTACTTTAAAGATGAGCGATTTCATGATTGACAATATGTACATACTTCTAGCTCTATTCATAATACCTCCGATTATATTCTGGAAATGGGCTACTTCCAAAAAAGGTATGGTTTCATTTCATAAAATGTTATTCAGACTGCCACTTGTGGGTAATCTAATTCATAAAACTATTATTGAAGTCTACTGCCGCGTATTTTATACTTTGTACAGCGGGTCAGCAGAAAGCATTGAACCTATAAGGATTGCCGCAGAAGCGGCCGGAAATAAATATTTCGAAGAACGAATTAAAAATGTAGCTATACCATTAATGGTTAAAAAAGGTGTAGGAATGACCGATGCTTTCACGGCATCAGGTGTTTTTACCGAAACGGCTCTTTCGAGATTGCACTCAGGAGAAGAAACTGGAACTATAAAGAATACATCCCTTCAGCTCGCAAATTACTATGAAGCTGAAACAGTATATAAACTGAAGAATTTTATCGAAATCGTTCAGGTCGTTATTGCAATGATTATTATGGTAGTTATGATACTTCTTACACTGGTTTCCGCAGAAACGGCAACTGTTCACCCAAAACAACCTGGTATGGCAAACAATATAACCTATATGCAGAGTGATAAAGTATGATTGAGACAAATCTGGAAATGACCGACAAAATCGGTTTCCTTCTTTTCAAAAAAGGCATTATAGATGCGGCTACATTAGAAAGGGCATTGAATGCGAAGGCAAATGACAATAATAAAGTAAAAAGAAATCTTGCCCAGATCCTGGTTCAGGATTTTGGCTATGAACACGATACCATCTTCCGGGAAGTAGCCATCTTGTATGCATTTCGGGAACTTGATACGCGTCCTGAAGATATTCCTGAGAATAGACTTGAATCAATAAAGCACATGATAACTAGTGCCAGTGATTCTCTGAAAAGTCAGATGCTTGAACATAAGATCATTCCTTTCATGTATGATGAAAGGTTAAAAGATAAACTCATACTTGCAGCGATAGATCCCACTGACCGTAATATTCCTAAAATTGCCTTTGGCCTAAATGCGAAAAAGTATGAGATAGTTTTTATACGTAAAAAAGATTATGAAAAGCTGATTTCCACTATCCTGCCTCCGGAAAATGTCTATTTGAAAATGATGGAGGAAATGGATGCTGAAATTAAGATTGAGGATGAAGAAAATTCGTTTGATGAAGATGAACTCGATGCTGAAATCAATAAGAGTGCCTTAATAAATCTTGTAGAAGCAGCTTTAATTGAAGGTGTACGGAAAGGAGCCAGTGATATCCATTTCGTTCCCAAGATGGGAAATAAAACCGATATCTTGATAAGAATTGACGGAAACCTGCAGCATTGGCATACGCAGGATAATACTCTTCCTGAAGCTGTGGTCGCTGTTGTAAAAGATCGCTCAAAGGGAATGGACAGGTTTGAAAGGGAAAGAGCACAGGATGGGTATATTCAAAGAGAGATAGATGGTCACGTCATAAGATTCAGAGTTTCTGTTTTACCAATGGTGGGAACGGAACTTAAAAATAAATTTGAAAGCGTGGTAATAAGAATACTTGATGATAGAAAAGTAATCACTGATCTTGATAAATTAGGTCTAACCGGATATTCAAGGCAGACTTTCGTTAAGGCAATTAATCAGCCTCAGGGAATGGTTATACTAACAGGACCGACAGGAAGTGGAAAGAGTACAACCCTTGTCGCAGCTCTATACCAGGTGATAGATCCAACTCTCAACGTTCTTACCGTAGAAGATCCGGTGGAGTATGTAATCCAGGGTGCTCGCCAGTTAAAGATTGGTTACAAAATGAATTTTGACCAGGCGATAAGATCAATCCTTCGACATGATCCCGACGTTGTACTTGTTGGTGAGATGAGAGATAAGGAAACAGCTGAAGTCGCTATTAAACTTGCAAACACAGGTCACTTAACTTTTTCTACACTTCATACAAATGATGCACCCAGTGCTGTATCCCGTTTGTATAAAATGGGTATAGAGCCATTTCTTATAGCATATGCTATAAATATCATCGTTGCTCAGCGTCTTGTAAGGAGTTTATGTAATAATTGCAAGCGCCGAGTGGTAAATTTTGACGAAACTCTAATGAAAGCCTCTGGCCTGAATATTGAAGAATGGAAGAATTATACGATCTATGAGCCAAAAGGATGCGAAAAGTGCAATGGGACAGGTTATAAGGGCAGATTAGCGATTCACGAGGCACTTTATTTTACAAAAGAAATCCGACAACATATCGTTCGTTCTGGTATTGAAGTTGATGAAGAAAAGATCAGAAACCAGGCAAAAGCTGATGGTACACTTACTTTAAGAGATTCTGGATTTGAAAAAGTGAAACTGGGATTAACCTCGATCCAGGAAGTACTTGCAGCCACAACAGATGAATAAAAATTAAATAAAAACATAAATGCTTATACACTATGACTTCTAAAGATACTAAAGATATTGCCTTAACTATTTCAGAAATTAAAAAAGTATTAACAGATTTCTGTAATACTATTCCACCTGTCCTTCAGGGTCCTGACCGGGTAAACTATTTATTGGAAAATATAGAAAAACTTGAATCAGATAAAAGGATTTTGCTTAGGAACTATTTAAATAAGGTTCTTACAGCAATGATTGAAATGGATGCCTCTGATATTGAACTTGGCGGACACGGAAACGGCGGATTCATATGGCTGCGAATTCATGGAGATAAAGAAAGAGTTAAAGAATTTATCCAGCTGAATGATGATGAGGCCGCGGTATTTATTATCAATATGCTTAATGTTAATCAGCGTAAACATCTGGCATTAACCAGGAATCTGGACTTCAGTTACACTTTCCATTATACCCGGAAAAACGTTGATGTTCGTTTCAGAGCCGATGCTTACTTTGATCTGGATTCTCTTGCACTGAATATGCGCGCGATTAATTCAACAATCAGACCTCTTGATTCCTACGGCTTTCATCCGCATGTGATAAAAACACTTAGCCATACATACATAAAAAATGGATTAACCTTAATTACCGGAATTACAGGTTCGGGTAAATCTACCACATTAGACGCCATCGTTGACGCACATAATCAAATTGATCCGGCTCATGTGGTAATTATAGCATCTCCGGTTGAATATGTTCATACTTCTAAAGCCTGTATTATTCGTCATCGGGAGATAGGACGAGACGTTCTTTCTTTTAAAGATGGAGTTATTCAGTCACTTAGACAGGATCCAGATATAATAATAATCGGGGAAATGAGAGATCCGGAAACTATTATGTCCGCCCTTGAAGTGACAGATACAGGCCATAAGGTTTTTTCCACACTGCATACTTCTTCTGCCTCTGAAACAATCGACAGAATTGTGGCAGAAGTGAATCCTGCAGAACAAGACAGAGTAAGACATAGGCTGGCTGATGTGCTTGTTTGCATAGTTTCACAAAAGCTTGTTCCCAGTCTTGACGGAAAACGTGTTTTGGCAAAAGAAGTTTTAATTGTTACCCCCAGTGTTAAAGCAGCGATAAAGAATAATAACGTGAGTGAAATTTATATGATGATAAACCAGGGCGGCCAGCAAGGCATGATCACCCTGGAGCAGGATCTAAAGCGGCTGTACATGACAAAGAAAATATCTTTAGAAACAGCCATAGCATACGCAAATAATAAAACAAGAATACATCAAATATTATCGGCAGCATAATGAAACCATTAGTTTGTATCTACTGTGAAGGAACAGAATTAAAAGCAGCCGTGCTCTCACAAGAGGGCGGCAAGCTTAAAGTGCTAAAAACGGCATCTACAGATGTTGTTTCCCAGCCTGCTTTAGCAACAGAAGACACCCTGGGTGGTCTTCAGCTTGATACTGAAGATCTTCAGATTGAAGGATTGAAGAGATCCACAGGACCTGTTAGTGCACCACAATCTGAGTCGACTTCTTTGGCTTTGATCAATGATGCACTCGCAGGAATAAACCTTAATAATGCTCAGTTTATTCCCGCATTAACAGAACCTGCGATCTTCTATCACGTATTTGAAGGTTCAAAGTTTCCTAAATCGGCGAAAGTGACCCAGGAAATCATAAACGATATCCAGGAAGCTAAGAATGTCTCTATTGACAGCGAGAACCTTGGATATATAGAATTAGCAGATAAATCACTGTTATCTGTATTTCTGGGCGGCGAGGTCAGTTGTATCAAATTTATTAACTCACTCGCCAGGTATAATAATAAAAGGTATTACAAGATACCAACAGTAAAGAGTGCTGAGATATCACTTGCATACTATGTATCAAAGAGAAAGAAATTCTTCCCTGATGATAATTCTCTTATTGTCTATATAGGCAAAGAATACAGCAAGCTGATATTCCTGCACGGCAGAAAATTAAAACACATAGGAACCACACTCGATATTGGAACATCCAATCTCCACACCTATGATGTTTATTTTTCCAAAATACTGCTTGAGATGGAGAATGGCGGAATTTCATCCCTGGATAATATTATTGTCTGCGGTGAAGATGATTCCGAAAATCTGATTCTCTCATTCTACGGTACTTTTCCCGAGGCAAATGTTTCCCGCCTTGAATTCGATGATCTTGATCTATCTTCACTTGATGAAGAGACAAAATCAAAATTCTCTGCTTTCAGCGTTCCCATATCTGTAGGAACTGAATTCATTGATGAAGAGGAAGAAGGTACAAAGGGAATAAATCTTTTACCTAAGTATGTAAAGGATGATCAGAAGTTTATACAGTTTGCATGGCATGGCTATCTGATGCTCCCAATACTGTTCATTGCAGCATTCTTTATGACGCAGTCTATTCTCAAGAATCATCTTGAACTCGGAGAACTGAATCAGAAGATTACTGAGGAAACTATTTCAATGCGGCAGAACCAGGAAATCCTGAATGACATATCCCAGTTGAAAACAAAAATTGAAGGTTTTGATCAGACTCAGGCAATACTTGATTCTGCTTCTTCAGGTACCGGAGTCTGGACTGACGTATTACAGAATATATCAGACTTTTTTGCAACCAGACATAACCTATGGCTTACTCAGTTATCGGTTAACTCTAACAAAGAGGTCGTGTTAATTGGTTATGCAATAAATAAAGATGTGGTTACTAAATTTGCTTATTCACTCGAAAATGCAACTCTTAAGAGTATGATGTTTGAAGCATTGCGTGATGAAAATGCATATAAATTCACTATAAGTTTTAGTTTGTTAAATAATAAGAAGAGCGTACAATGAACCGAAAATTAAAAAGCACACTTGGTCTGGTCGCTCTGCTTGTTTTTATACTAGTTGTGGGCGGCGTATATATCCTGGTATTTCAGAGAGGCGATCTCAATGAGAGAAGAACCAAACTTGATGATATGAAAGCACATTCATATAACACGGCCGATTTGAAAGCTCAATACCAGGATCTTCAGGTACGTGCTGCAGTGCTTGATTCTGTACTGGCAGCCAGGAAGTTCAACATTCCAAAAGACTTATCATCCATAAAATTCTATGATTTTGTGAATGATCTGAGCGACAGCTATTCTCCACAAACCACAATAGATATAGAATATGCAGACATGAAACCCGACAAAAACTTCTTCTACCATGAGTATAAACTTAGCGGAGGAGGAGCTTACAATGATGTTTGGCGTCTGATCTATGCTATTGAGCAAAGTAAAGAGCTGAAAAAAATAAAATCAGCTTCCTTAAGCAATCTGATCAAAACAGATGAAGAAGGAATGCCGCATTTCCTGGTAAATTTTAATCTTGATGTTGCAGCTTATTATTCTAATGACAGCCGTTTCGCTACATCAGCAATGGTTGAGAATAATCTGACCGCAAGACCGCTGTATGATGCCTTCTACCCATTAATCAGAAATGAAATTCCGCCAAATCTTGATAACCTGCTTGATGTTCAGGGTGCCAAATTGTTAGCCCTGGTTCCCGAAGGTGCCTTTATTGGCGACAGCAAAGGGAATACCTATTTATTATGGGAAGGCGAACAGGTTTACCTTGGGTACCTGACCAAAATCGATTATGAAAGGAACAGTGTAAGCTTTATCCTGAATAAAGGCGGCATTATAGATAAGGTCGACCTTGGACTTGAAAAGGAAGATTCTAAAAAAGATAAAAAAGGCCATTAAAAAAGAGAGATTAAAAAATGAAAACATTTACTATAACATTGTTTTTGATGCTTGGATTGGTATTCCAGTCCTACTCACAGCAGTACCTTGAAAAAGAATTCAAAGGTTATACAAATCCTGATGAACTTGTTACTATGTCGGCATCTTTGCCGTTTAACCAGGCAATAGATTTGCTAAGCAAAGTCAGTGAAAAATTCACCGGTAAAAATATTGTTTCTACTGTTGATTCTGATCAGCCAATTGGCATAGAGATAAACAATATGCCTTATGACAAAGCTTTGGTTGTAATAGTCCAGTACGCCGGCTTAACATATGAAGAAAAAGAAAATGTAATAGTGGTGAGGAAAAAGGGAGAAGCTGAGGATAGATCCCCTGATAATTATGCTTCAGTTGATTCCCGAGAGGTAAAAATATCTGCTGTCTTCTTCGAACAGGATGAGAATGCAACAAAAGAAAGAGGAATCGACTGGAGAGTTTTACTTTCAGGCAAAGATATCAATCTAGGAACTGAATTATATACCGGAGCAAATCCACAAACCAGTTCAAGCGGGACACAGACTATACAGCAGAATACTTATAATATAACCGGTGATGGAACCTTTCAGAGCGGTAATTTCTTCGGTGACGTAACAGCCGCATTTAAATTCCTGGAATCTGAACAATTCGGAAATATTATTGCCAGTCCTAATGTAATCGTAAGAGAAGGACAGCTGGGAAGAATACAGGTTGGTTCTGACTTTTCAGTAAAACAAAGAGATTTCGCCGGTAACGTAGTTGAAAAATTCTTTCCTACAGGAACTATAATAGAAGTTACCCCTTATGTATACACTGAAGATGGTGTCGATTATACGCTTCTTAAATTAAATGTTGAAAGAAGTACGTTCCAGGCAGGTGAAACAACTACAGAAATACGTAAAACCTCTGCGAGTACTCAGGTTGTCATGCTTAATGGGGAAGAGACCATCCTGGGCGGACTTTTTTCTAATGAAAAAACAACTGAACGAGTTGGTATACCTTTCTTAAAAGACCTTCCCTGGTGGGTATTCGGTATAAGATATCTTACCGGCAGCGATAAAGTTGTAACTGCCAAAAAGGAACTGGTTATCTTAATAAAAGCTGAGCTTGTTCCTACGCTTAAGGAAAGGTTAGCAGGACCAAGGGTTGAGAATCCTATAAAGGAAGACATTCTGAAGAACAGACAGAGGATTAAATATTATCAGCTCAATTCGTTAACAGAGGATAAATAATTCAGGTGTTATGGAAACTATTCTTATTGTTGATGACGACACGAACCTGTGTAATGTCCTTAGAGAAGAGCTTAGTGAAGTGGGCTATGATGCGGAATATGTTAATACCGGAGACGATGCTTTTTCCTTCCTTGTGAAAAAACCAGTAGATCTGATTCTGCTGGATCTCAAGATGCCGGGGAAAGATGGATTTGAAGTACTGAAAGAACTCGATAAGAAGGAGATAAAAACGAAAGTAATAGTACTTACCGCATATGCTGATGTTAAAAGTGCTATTGACTCGGCTAAAATGGGAGCCAGCGATTTTATCAGCAAACCTTACGATTTTGATGAGCTTCTCATCACTATTCGTAAGGTCCTTCAACGAGAGAATTAGTAAAATTTTACTCTTTTTTGGTTTACTATGAAACTCAGTTTAAGAATATTAATCATTAATTTTACCATTGTTGTACTGATACTGGGGAGTGCGGCCTTTGCTTTCTACTCGGTTATGTATAATGTTCTCACCTCACAGCAGTCGAAACAGCTGCAGAATTCTCTTAATGAATTCCTTTACACTTACAGGGATATGCAGCAGAATTCTGACGATGATTTTTATAAAATTAATGATAATAATGAAATCAGTTCCCTATCTCCTAAGTCACTGACAAAAAATTTAGATTTTGTGCTTCAAACTTATCCCGGGACAGAAAACATCTCTAAATTTACAGGGAAAAAAGAAATTATATTTCCCAAGGGAAGCTTCGATTTGAATGTATTCCTGAAGGAAAATCCTTTTGTTTCGTTGAATACTTTTACAGATGAAAAAGGGGTAACTTTTTATTACGGCAGATTGATATCTGCCACCTTATTGACGGATGTTTCCGGTAAAATCAATGCGGATGTCGCATTGGTCTTGGATGGTACACCTGTAGAAATATCTAATCTCGAGAAGAATAGTAATATTATAGGTGGACTTAAAACCGCTTATTCTAAGTTAAGCAGAGAAGATAAAACTTCTGTGTATGCTTTGAATAATGAAGCATCTGACCTGGTCGCAGCAATTTTTAATCCGGGTACATCTAACAACAATAAGATATCATTTCTTGTTTTTAACACGATTAATGAGGCCGCTGATCTCAGGGCCAATATTCGTTATGTTATTATTGTTATCGGTGTGGCAGGATCCATTCTGGCTTTAATACTGACACTTGTGTTCACTGACCGGATAAGAAAACAGATCTCGCAGCTTAATCTTGCAACAGAAGCAACTAAGGCCGGCGATTTCAGTACCAGGATAGAGGTACAAAGCAAAGATGAAATAGGTCAGCTTGCCGGAGCTTTTAACCTTATGATGGATGAATTGAATAAGAATCAGAAGGCAATGAATGAATATTCTGAATTCATCACCTTGTTAAATCAAAACCCTACCCTGTCTGAAATTTCAGAAGCAGCTCTGAAGAAAATAATCAATACCAGCGGTTTTACTGTCGGTGCCTTATATACGGTTGACGAAAGCCAAATTAAAATGGTAAGCTCATACGGTATTAAGAAGGATTCTCTGAATGAAACCCCGGAATTATTTGAGCCTGTTTTGAAAGATCGCACTCCTGTTGTAATTGAATCGGAAGAGGGACTTCCCGTAATAAACTCCGGTTTAATTAGCCTGAATCTAAAACATTTGTTACTTCAGCCAATAATTTATAACAATAAAGTAATAGCCATTCTTGAACTGGGAGGAGTTAGTAAACCTTCGAAAGAGGCGATCGAATACCTCCAGAATATCCAGGAGCAGCTTGCAATAGGACTGACAAATTCACTGGCTCTCGTTCAGATGGAGAAGTTGATTTCCGATCTTAAATCCCTTAATGACGATTACCAGGAACAGAATATTAAGGTTAAAAAACAGAATGATACGCTTACTCAACTCCACGACGAATTAAAACAGAAGGCTGAAGAACTCGAAATAGAGAAACAGAAGGCTGAAGAACTTACCAGATTGAAATCCCAGTTCCTGGCAAGTATGTCGCACGAACTCAGGACACCAATGAATGCAATCTTAGGTCTTACTGAATTAATGCTTGATGATTCTACTATCAAAGCAAAAGACAGGGAAAGACTGTACGTTGTAATGAATAGTGCGAAGAGACTGATGGGGTTGATAAATGACATCCTTGATCTTTCAAAGATTGAAGCGGGTAGAATGGATATCGCCCTTGAGGACTTCTTCCTTGAGGATCTGTTAGCTGAGGTTAATGCTTCTGTAACGCCTCTTCTTGTTAATAAGAATATTGAATTCAAAGTCGTCAAGAAAACAGATACTCATGTCATAATAAATACAGATAAAGGAAAGGTTATTCAGGTATTGATTAACCTGCTCGGCAATGCAGTTAAGTTTACCCATGAAGGTCAAATTGAACTTAAAATCTCCAAGGGTGCTAAAAACGAATTGCAATTTGATGTTACCGACAGCGGTATTGGAATATCGGAAGAAGATCAAAAGATTATTTTTGAGGAATTCCGACAGATTGACGGAACTACGACCAGAAAATATAGCGGAACGGGACTAGGTCTTGCGATATGTAAAAAGATTGCAGCGCTGATGAATGGGTCAATATCTGTTAAAAGCGAAAAGGGTAAGGGTTCTACATTCACATTCACTGTGCCTCTTGTAGTGGTTGAGCAGAAGAAGAAAGAGGTTGTTCCTCACCTTAATATAGAAAAGCTTATCAAAAACCGTCAACACCCAATTCTGGTTATTGATGATGATCCAGATGTAAGATACACTATCGGACAGTATCTTATCTCAAAAGGATACGAGGTGGAATATGCAGAGGATGGAGAACAAGGTTTACAAAAAGCAATTACTTTGCAGCCATTTGCGATTACTCTCGATATTATGCTTCCAAGAAAAGACGGTTGGAGTGTTCTTAAGGAATTAAAGGAGAATCCTGAAACTGAAGATATCCCTGTAATCCTTGTTTCAATTATAAGTGACAAAAACCTGGGATATGGACTGGGAGCCTATGAATATATCGTCAAACCAATCTCGTCTGATAAATTAACGCACGCTTTCAACGCACTCGAAGAGAAAGCCAAGAAACCGATAGAAAAAATTGTAATTGTAGATGATGATGAGAATGTATTTGAAAACTTCAAAGAAGCATTTGCGAATGAAAATGTCAGGATAGATTATATAAAAGATAGCGAACTCGCGTTCAGTAAAATTAAAGAAGTTCAGCCCGATCTTATCATCCTGGACCTACTTATGCCGAATGTTGACGGTATCACTCTCTCCCACAAGCTGAAAACTCACCGGGAAACAAGGGATATCCCTATTATAATAAGTACAAATGATGAAATGAGTGATGACGATAAGAATTCGCTGAATCATATTGTTGAAAACATTACGGTTAAATCCAAAGGTCATCCTCTAGATGTATTAAAGGTAGTAAGGGATAGAATACGCCTTCAGGAAGAAAACGCAGAGGCGCCTAATCCCATAGAACTGCCTGAGAAGCCGATGATGGCAGAAACAATTGAAGAAGTCATCCCTGAGGAAATTACGGAGGAAAAAGAAATTGCTTTGAACGGAGATGTGCTGATAGTTGACGATGACTCTGATACACTTTTTACTCTTAATGAAATTGTAACCTCCTGTAATTGTAACACTAGAATGGTAAAAGGGGGGAAAGAATGCCTGGAAGCCCTGGCCGTAAAAATTCCGGATCTTATACTACTTGACATAATGATGCCGGGGATGGATGGTTTTCAGACATTAAACAGAATTAAACAGAACGAATTATGGCAGAATATTCCTGTTTTTGCGGTTACTGCCAAAGCTATGGTGGAGGATAAAGAGATAATTCTAAGACATGGATTTGATGATTATATCTCAAAACCTGTTAATTCCGCTTCTATGGCATTTAAAATTGAACGACTATTCTCGAAATTAAATACTGTGGTCAAATGAAAAAAATTCTTGTAATTGACGATCTTCCGGAAAACGTATTTCTTCTGCAGGACAGACTTGAAAGCGAAGGATATGAGGTGATTACTGCCTATGAAGGAAAATCAGGACTAAATAAAGCGATTTCCGAACAGCCGGATCTGATCCTTCTTGATATAATGATGCCCGACATAACTGGTCTGGATGTTTGTAAGAAATTAGTCAGCAATGAAGAAACAGCCCACATACCTATAATTTTAGTTACTGCAAAAATTGAAGCAGAGGATACTAAAGAAGGACTCGAGGCCGGCGCTTTTGATTATATTAAAAAACCATTTAACAGAATCGAACTGCTGGCCAGGGTAAAATCTGCACTGAAATTATCGGATGCAAGGAAACAGTTAATCGAAGCTGAAAGAAGTAAACTATTTGCGGCTACAGTGGTAACGGCAAATCATAAAATAAAACAGCCCCTTACTCTTATGAGCCTCTCGGCAGCAGCCATCAAAAGAGAAATCAGCAAAGAGATTATTTCAACTGAGGCAATAAATAAGAGACTGGATTATATTACTACAGCCATCAAAGAAATTAATAATATTCTAAATCAGCTCCATACAATAAAAAAACCAGTTCTGTCTGACTATGTTAAGAATATAAAAATGATAGATGTTGATAAAAATGAAGAGCCGGCTTCCTGATTATATCAGTTTCTGAATTGTTGAGAACATTGTATCAAACTCATATGGTTTTGTCAGGGTAGCAGTAATTCCGGCTTCCTTGAGGTTAAAATTTTCTTCAAGTCCCATACTTCCTGAAGACAAAATAACAGGCATTTTGAAATCAAGGTCCCTGATTTTCTGTACAGTCTCAAGACCATTCATTTCCGGCATATTGTAATCCACGATTACAAGATCGGCCTTTATCTCTTCGGTTAGAATTCTTAGCCCCTCAGACCCGGAACCAACTTTAATTACGTTATAACCATTGGACTCCAGCATTTCTGCCAGAAGATCTCTCAACATAACCTCATCATCAATCAGCAATATGATTTTATCAGTTGGAGCAGTTTTTTCTGCCACATTTGGTTCGAAGGCAGGGAGATACACATCAAAAGTGGTCCCCTGACCAATCGTGCTTGTAACTTCAATATGCCCGCTGTGAGCTTTAATAATTCCATATGTAACATATAATCCCAACCCCGAACCGGTTTCTTTCACTTTTGTAGAGAAATAAGGATCAAATATTTTCTGCACGTTCTGTTCTTCGATACCAGCCCCATTATCACTGACTGAAAAATGGACATAATTACCTTTATTAAGGAGTGGATATTTGAAGATATTCTCCTCATCAATAGTAATGTTTGATGCTTCAAGTTTTATTTTGCCATTTCCCTCTATTGCCTCTTTTGCATTGACGCAAAGATTTAAGAGCACCTGATAAATCTCCGTGCCATTACCCAGAACATCATGCAGGTTTTCATCAACGTTACTCTCAAAATGAAGCTTCCGGGGAAAAGTTTGTGAAATGACTTTTGAAATCTCTGTCATTAAGATATTAGGCTTTATAATTTCTTTTCTTTTGGGTGTGGGCTTTCCGAACGAGAGAAGTCCCTTGGTAAGATCACGGGCTCTTACCGAACAATTTTCAATATTATCAATTAATCGGTATATATTTTCATTCTCCGGCACTCGTTTTTTGAGAAGATTTAAGCTCCCGAAGATACTTGATAAAAGATTACTGAAGTCGTGCGCCATTCCGCTCGACAGTTTGCCTATTGTCTCAAGTTTCTGTGCCTGCAGAAGCCTGTTTTCAAGTGTTGTGTTTAGTTCCCGTGTCCTGATGCTGCTGATTGAAAATGCCAGGAGTAATGCCAGCTGCTCGCTATTATTGATATCAAGTGTGGTATAAACTTCCTTCTTTCGTCCAACGATAATAACTGCCAGAAGTTTTTCATCAAAAAAAGCGGGGGAGATAACAAGCGACTCACACTGAAAGAAGCGGGTAAGATTAAAACCAATGTTATTTGGATAGTTCAATGCGAGAAGAGAGTGTTTATTTACATTTAGCCATTTGGTAATGAATGAAAAATTAGCCTCTACCTCCCTTTCCATTTCTTTCTGATTTTTAATAATTTCCTTTTCATCCTGAAGCAGGAACTCATATTTATTCGTATCATTAAAAATAACGACCAATCCAACATCACTTTTAGAAAGTTCTATGCTCTTTTTTAATATCTCTCCCGCTAATATCTGCAGCGATTTTTCTTTTACCACTAACGTAAGAATATTCTGCTGTTCCTCCTGAAATTTTAGATTTTTCTGGATAAAATCAGAATCAGTAAATTCCCGGGTGCTTTCCTGATGTATACTATGGACTTTAACAAAATGGCCTTCATTCTTACCCCTGGAAACAAGAGGAGAAATTAGTACCAGATAGTTATCATCCCGAATTTGGAAGGATTTAGATCTGTCTGCCGAAATTTTTTCTAACTTGTTCTCATTGATTTCAAGCAGAACATGCAGCGGTTTTCCCTTTATGCGCCTGGAATTAATTAATGATTTGAACTGCTGATTATACCAGGTAACCTTAAATGAATGGTCGGTAATTGCATAGGCAGAATCATCAGTTTCTAAAATATCTATAAGAGGATATTTAGAAACGAGGGATTTAGACATATTTTCAGCTTATTAATCTTGTTTAATTTCGTATTTCTTAATCTTTGTATAAAGCGTTTTGGGACTAATTCCCAACTGATTTGCGGTCTGGGTTCTATCCCATCTGTTCCTCTTGAGTACCTTGGCTATATGACGCTTCTCAACCTCTTCCATACTAAGAACTGATAAGTCTTCCTCAGATTCGGAAGCTACCGAACTTTCTTTATAAGAAGCCGGCATATGCGGCAGGTTTAAGTCATCAGGCTTAATTGTATCTCCTTCAGCAAATATTATAGCCCGCTCAATAATATGTTCAAGCTCTCTGATATTTCCGGGGAAACCGTAACCCAGTAGAACCCTCTCTGCTTCTGCTGAAATTTTCTTAGGGGCTCTTACCGGAGACTTAACAGAAAGGAAATGATTAGCGAGCAGGGAAATATCTTCTTTTCTATCCCTGAGTGGCGGAATGGTTAAAGTAATTACATTTAACCGGAAAAGAAGATCACGTCTGAAATTTTTATTATCTGCCTCTTCCAAAAGGTTTCTGTTAGTTGCTCCGATAACTCTGACATTTGAGGTCAGGTTCGTAACTCCCCCTATCCTTCTGTATTCCCCATTTTCCAAAAACCTTAATAGTTTTGGCTGCAGGGTGAGACTCAGCTCTCCTATTTCATCAAGAAAAAGTGTTCCGCCATGAGCTATTTCAACGAGACCCTGCTTGGTGTTCTTCGCATCGGTAAATGCCCCTTTTTCGTGACCAAATAACTCGCTTTCTATAAGCTGATCGGGAAGAGAGGCACAGTTGATTATCACAAACGGTTTATCATTTCTTGCTGAATGCTTGTGAATGTATTCGGCAAAAAGTTCTTTGCCTGTTCCTGTTTCACCCTCAATAAGTATGTTGGAATCAGACATGGCAGATTTGTTGGCAAGATTAATAACCCTCTGGAGTTCAGGAGAATCGCCAATGATGGTATTAGAAAGTTTTTTATTTACCTGGCTCGACAGAATAGCATTTTTAACAATAAGTTCTTTATGCTCAACTGAGCGGTTAATTGTAACAAGTAATTCGTCAAAATTATAAGGCTTTGTAATAAAATCATAAGCTCCCAGCTTGATACACTCAATTGCCTTCCTGATTTCTGACTGCGCTGATAATATGATTACTTGAATTGAGGCGTTGTATTCAGAAACAAATTTCAGAACTTCTTCGCCTGAGACTTCCTTCATATTCAAATCGAGCAGAAGGATATCGTAGTTTTTCCGTTTAATAGCTTCTATCGCATACTGGCCGTCATAAACGGTATCGACAGAGAAGCCTTCCTCGAGAAGTTGTTCTTTTAATAAATAACAAAGTGTTTCATCATCATCGCATACTAAAATCTTAGAGTTTTTTGTCATTAGTACCCTATTTTATATTGAAGAGAAATAGCCAATTTGGAATAAAAATCTCAATTTTTTATATTTGAAGCTCTCATTTTTTTATTGGGCGCGTAGCTCAGGGGTAGAGCATCTGCCTTTTAAGCAGAGGGTCGGTGGTTCGAGCCCACCCGCGCTCACTCACTAATTCAAAATCATCTTCGCCCTGTACATTCTACAGGGCATTTTTATTACAAAAATAATCAAAAATTACAATATTTTATATTAATACATTAATTAAATAACAGCAAGTTGCAAAGAGGATTGCCTTCATATATTGTAATCTTAATGTAATTCTTTTATTATTAATCAAATCATAATAATATTTCTGCAAATAGTACTATATATTTTCTAATTAAGGATCTTTCGTGGGCGAAATAGTTTTCTGGACCATTTTGAGGATTTCGATCCTAATCCCCGTCTTGTGGATAGCTCAGGGTTATATCGAATTCCAATTCTGGTGGACTATCGTACTTATGTCAATATATGGAGTTGTAATTCATCCGGCAATTATTCATTATCGGCTGTTTGAAGAAAAAAATAAGGAAATTATAAACTCTACTCTCTGTTCTTCCTGTAAACATTTCGACAGATCTGCTGTGATATGTATGAAATATGACAAGCATCCCACAAAAACATTCCTCCCCTGTGATGGTGATGATTGGACCCCAAAAATTCCAAACAAAGGTAAAGAAGATATCTTCAACCGATAATTTTATCTCTCATTTTTATATAGATTCCATATCCAATAATTTATTATTGATTTTGATTTTTTGTTTAGATCAGTAATGAAAAAAGATCACCCAAGATTTATCTATATAGATTTATTAAGAGGCTGGGCATTAATCATCATGATTGAAGTTCATGTTTTTAATGCTTTTCTTTTACCGTCGTTAAAAGAAACCGGATGGTTTAATTTTCTGAATTTTATCAATGGACTTGTTGCACCTGCGTTTTTATTTGTCAGTGGTTTTGCTTTTATAATTTCCACCGAAAGAAGAATTGATGAAATAAGAAAATTAAGGGGTTATTTCTGGAAAAAATTGAGCAGGATTGGATTGATCTTTTTAGCCGGTTATTCGCTGCATCTTCCCTTTTTTTCTTTTACCAAAATTGTTAGCACCCCAACTTACAACCATCTTATAACCTGGTTTAATGTAGATATCCTTCAATGTATTGCTTCGGGCCTACTTTTTTTACTCTTATTACGGATAATCATCAAGAATGAAAGATTGTTCTATTCGCTTTTAATCTGGCTGAGTATTCTGATCAGCCTTATTTCTCCGTTAATCTGGAAGATCGATTTCAGCGAATATATTCCCCTCTTTTTTGCCGATTATCTTACCCCTCTTAATGGTTCTTACTTTCCGGTATTTCCCTGGTTGTTCTTTCTTTTAACTGGGGCAATTTATTCGAGGTATTATATTGGCGCACGCACTGAAAACCGTGAGAATAATTTTATAATCAAAATATTTCTATATAGTCTGATTCCAATCTTTCTCGGACATCTTTTCTTTTCCGGTTTATTTGTCTCTCCAATATTTAGTATTCGTCCCAACCCTCTGTTTTTATATCAGCGTCTGGGATATGTCCTGATGTTATCATCTTTCTTCTGGTATTATGCAAATAAAAGACAGACAAAAAAATCTTTCGTGCTTGATGTTAGCAGAGAATCTCTCCTTATTTATTGGCTTCATCTTGAGGTTATATATTCAAAAATATGGAGTGGAAAAAGTCTTGTTGAAATAATAGGCGACAGTTTTTCAGTATCTGAAAGCCTGGCTGCAACTTTAACACTCCTTATCCTGATGATATTCGCAGGTAATTTCTGGGGAGCAATCAAGAAGAAATATCCTTCTTATATCAGACCTTTTGTTTCGATATTGATAATTATTTCAATTGTAATATTCTTAATAAGGTAGCAGTCTGGGTAATTAGCTGAATATCTTCTTCAATTCATTTTTTCTGTAATCAAATATCTTTTGAATTCTTTCTTTAACAAATAAAGAGTGGAAAACTCTACCAAGTATGCCAAAAGGGAGCGAATAGTTCACTTCGTCAGTCATTAATATTCCTCCATCGATTGCCTTAAAATGGTGCCTATGATGCCAGAATTTGTAAGGTCCGAATCTTTGTACATCAATAAAAGAATGTGGTTTATCCACAAATAGAATTTCCGTCACCCAGTTTGCCGAAATATTCAATAATGGCCTTAATTTATAAGTGATTATCATCCCGGAATAAATATCCTTTGGCGGATTATTTGTAATTTTAAATTTCATATCCGGGGGTGTGATTCTTACAAGGTTTTTGGGGTCTGAGAAAAATTTCCAGGCTTCTTCAATCTTTACGGGAAGCTTCTGTTCTTCATAATATCTGTATATTTTCATTTTTTTGCCTTTTATTTTCTGAACAAATCCTGATATAATATAATTCCAAAACCGTTGGTGATTTTTAACTTATTTAATAATAATGGCTTACAGCACTTTTACGTGCCTGAAATTACTTGATATTAGAAAAAATTATTGTAATATAAGATGTGTTTCAAAGATCCAGTGTCATTTAGATGAATAGAGTTACCGCTATAGGCGAAATTTTATTTGATGTGTATCCATATTCAAAAACTCTTGGGGGAGCATCATTTAACTTTATTTTTCATGTTATAAAGCTTACCGGAAACGGTAATTTTGTAAGCCGCATCGGCCAGGATACAAACGGTAAAGAGATACTGAAATTTATCGCAGAGAATAATCTGCCGGGTGATTTTATTCAAACAGATCCGATACATCCTACCGGTGAGTCAATCGCTCTTCTTGATAACAATAAAGTTCCGACCTGGCAGATAAAAACCGGGACGGCTTATGATTACATAGAAAAAAATGAGGAAGTAGAAAAGCTTATTAATGAAAAGACGGACTGCTTATATTTTGGCACTCTTGCCCAAAGGAATATAACAACAAGGGAAACCATTCATCATTTTTTTAACAGAGATAAAAAGTATTTCTGTGATTTGAACATAAGGCAAAACTTTTATACCACGGACTTGATAAGGGACTGTATTAAAGCGTGTAATGTTCTAAAGCTAAATATTGAAGAGCTGCAACTTGTGAATACATTGCTCCTGGATAAAAACTTTGATATAAATGAAACTCCCAAAAGATTAATAAATGAGTATTCGATTGACCGACTTTGTGTTACTTATGGTGATCAGGGTGCTGTTATTTTTGAAGGCAGTCAGAGCAGTAATTACAGGTTAAAAGTTGACAACGTTATCGACACGGTAGGTGCCGGTGATGCGTATGCCGCTGTACTCTGTATAGGGTACCTTAACAGATGGGATATTGAAAAAACAAATGAGCTTGCATCCAGATTTGCAGGGGAAATTGTTAGGATTAATGGTGCGATCCCGAATGACTCAGCTCTCCATAACAAATATAAAGAGTTAATAAATGAGTAATAAGACTAAAAAGGGACTATATATTCAGTTGTACAGTATCCACGGTTTAATTCGGAGTAATAATCCTGAATTCGGACGTGATGCTGATACAGGCGGGCAAATAAAATACGTTTTAGAATTAGCCAATGCTTTAAGCCATGATAATAGAATTGAAAAGGTTGAACTTGTTACTCGTCAGATTAAAGATAAAGATGTCTCAGAAGAATATTCCGAACCCTTTGAACAAGTTAATGACAAGTTCAGTATAATTAGAATAAGAGCCGGCGGGGGTAAATATCTGCGGAAGGAACTTCTTTGGGATCATTTAGAAGAGTTTGTAGATAAAAGCATAAAGCATATTAAATCAGTAGGCCGGCTTCCCGATATTATTCATAGTCATTATGCGGACGCCGGTTATGTGTGCAGTGAACTCACCAAATTCTTTGGTATACCTTTTATACACACCGGTCATTCCCTCGGAAAAGATAAACTAAGAAAATTACTGAACGAGGGAATGAATGAGGACGAAATAGAAAAAAGATATAAAATAAATCATCGAATTAGTATTGAAGAAGAGATCATTTATTTTGCTGATATTATCGTTACCAGCACATGGCAGGAAATTGATAAACAGTATGGCGACTATCAGAATACTGACGAAAGAAAATTTAAAGTGATTCCCCCGGGGGTAGATATCAAAAAATTCTATCCTTATAATCAGAAGCCCGAGGACAAAGATGAATCAGAAAAATGGAAGGGAATAATCGGCGAAAAACTTTTCCGTTTTTTTGTTGAAGTAGAAAAACCGATGATCCTCACCATTTGCAGGCCTGATAAAAGAAAAAATATCTCCGGATTAATCAGAGCTTATGGAGAAAATAAAAAACTTCAGTACAAAGCTAATCTAGCCATATTTGCTGGGATCAGAGAAGATATTAAGGAAATGCCAGAAAATGAACGAGAAGTATTAACAGAGATATTATTGCTCATGGACAAATATAATCTTTACGGAAAGATGGCTATTCCTAAAAAACACAATACTGAACACGAAATCCCACAGCTATACCGTTTAGCTGCACAATCTCATGGAATATTTGTAAATGCTGCCCTGGTAGAACCTTTTGGTTTAACACTTATTGAGGCAGCAGCCTCCGGGGTACCCGTTGTTGCAACAGATGATGGCGGGCCGAGGGACATTATAAAGAACTGCCGGAATGGATTACTGGTTGATGTCTCCGAACCCGACAACATTGCCGAAGCCATATGGAAAATTCTCGAAAATCCTGATTTATGGGATAATCTTTCAAGTGATGGAATAAAAAACGTCGGGAAGCATTATACATGGGAAGCACATAAAGAGACATACCTTGCTGAAATTGAAAACCTTCTTAAAAAGGAGCTTATAAAGAAAAATACATTCGCCACTGTTGGGAAAAAGCTCTTCTCTATGGAAAAATTAATTGTCTCTGATATTGATAATACCCTGCTCGGAAACGAGGAAAGTCTTAAGGAATTCAAAACAATACTTGCTTCGGAAAAGAATAAGCCCGGTTTTGCTGTGGCGACAGGCAGGACAGTAGATTCTGCCATAAAAATCTTAAAAGAAAATAATGTGTCAATACCCGATGTGATCATCTCCTCTGTAGGTTCGGAAATTTATTATAACTTTAATGAGGATCTGATATACTCAAAGGGCTGGGATGCACATATTGCTCATCAGTGGCATAGAAACAAAACAGAGGACATCTTAAAACAGTTTAATTTTCTTGTACCCCAGGAAGAATTTACTCAGAGAAAATATAAAATCAGCTACTTTATGGATGATAACACGGAAAATTTGAAAAAGGTAAAAGATATACTTATTAAAAATCGGTTAAAGACTTCGGTAATATTCAGTCATGGGCAGTATTTAGACATTCTTCCGTATAGGGCATCAAAAGGAAAAGCCATCCGGTATCTTGCTTACCGGTGGAATATTCCGTACGAGCATATACTCGTAGCAGGAGACTCCGGAAATGACAAAGAGATGTTGAAAGGTGAATTACTCGGGGTAATTGTGTCAAACTACAGCAGCGAGCTTGAAAAATTAAAAGGCTGCAAGAGAATTTACTTTGCCAAAAGAGATTTTGCTGGTGGAATAATTGACGGCATAAAACATTATAAATTTTTAAATATATAAAGGGAGTTAAGGTTTGAGTAAACAAATAAACTCACTAATTGGAGGAAACAAAAAAGATTTTTTCAGATACCTAAACAAGGTATCTTCCAGTGAAAATAAACTTATGGTTTATGGGAATCTCAAAGAGATTCTCGATGACTTTATAAAGAGTGAAAAGAAAAAGGGTAATTATAATGCTATCCGAGAGGTAATACAGAAAGTAACTGAATCGGTAACTATCGGCAGCTGTATTTATTTTGAAATAAGAGGAAGTATAGGTCAATCGGATTTCTATAAATTCAATATTGAAGAAAAATATTTTGAAGAGACGGATGTAAATGCATATCTCGAAGCAAAAGAGACTTATATTTCTCCTAATCAGGAAGACGATATCCTTTCCCTTAACTTCAGAACCTTCTACGATAAATTTCCAAGCATACGCGAAGCTAAGAGTATAGGCAGAGGTGTTGAGTTTCTTAATCGTTATCTGTCCAGCACAATGTTCACTCATCCGGAAAAAATGAGGAAAGCACTGTTTGATTTTCTCTTTGTTCATAAACATAACTCCCAACAGTTAATCCTGAACGACCGCGTTAAAAACCCGGATGACCTGAGCAGTAGAATTGATAAAGCATTAAACTTCCTTAAGAAAAAACCTGAGGATGAGCAGTACAATAGCTTCAGGAATGAGCTTCAGGAAATGGGATTTGAAAGAGGATTGGGAAATAATGCAGGATCCGTGATAGAAAGCCTTAAACAACTCGACAATCTTCTTCAGACTCCTGATTTTTTTGCCTTAAAGAAATTCCTCTCAAATATCCCCATGATTTTTAACATTGCAATTATATCTCCCCACGGATATTTCGGTCAGGAAGGTGTTCTGGGGATGCCAGATACCGGTGGCCAGGTTGTCTATATACTTGACCAAGTTAAAGCCTTAGAAAAGGCAATGACTGAATCTCTTTTAGAATCGGGCGTAGAGGCTACTCCCAAAATAATTATACTTACACGCCTCATCCCAAATGCCGGGAATACAAAATCCAATCAGCGTCTTGAAAAAGTTTATGATACAAAAAACTCATGGATACTTCGTGTCCCTTTTCGTTCAAATAATCCGGCAATAACCGATAACTGGATTTCAAGATTTGAAGTCTGGCCATACCTTGAAGATTTTGCGGAAGATTCATATAAAGAACTTCTGGCAGAGTTCGGTTCCAGGCCTGACTTTATCATCGGGAATTACTCTGATGGAAATACGGTCGCATTCATGCTGTCTAGAAAATACGGCGTAACACAATGTAATATTGCGCATGCTCTAGAAAAAAGTAAATATCTTTACAGCGCACTCTACTGGAAGAATCTTGAAGAACAATATCACTTCTCCACCCAGTTCACTGCCGATCTCATTGCCATGAATGCTGCAAATATCATTATCACTTCTTCCTACCAGGAAATAGCAGGGACCGAAGACAGCATAGGCCAGTATGAATCATATAAATATTTTACAATGCCCGACCTTTACCGTGTAACCGGGGGAATAAATCTATTTCATCCCAAATTCAATATTGTTCCGCCCGGGGTTAATTTTGATTTTTATTTTCCGTTTACACGGGAGGAGGACAGGCTTAAAGCGACCAGAGAAGAAATGAATGATCTTCTCTTTAGTAATGTTGAAGATCCCGATGTCGTTGGTAATCTGAAAAACCCCGACCTGACTCCAATTTTTTCTCTTGCCAGGCTCGATAAAATAAAAAATTTAACTTCCCTTGCCAGATGGTTTGGCGAAAGCAAAGAATTGCAGGAAATATCAAACCTGATTATTGTGGCCGGCAATGTGAGAACAGAAGATTCAAATGATGAAGAAGAGAAAGAGCAGATTCGAATAATGCATTCCATAATAAATGAATATAATCTGCATGAAAAGATCCGGTGGATAGGGAAGCTGTTCAGAAAGGATCAGACGGGAGAGGTATACAGATTAATTGCAGACCATAAAGGTGTTTTCGTTCAGCCTGCACTGTTTGAAGGCTTCGGACTGACAGTGCTGGAGGCAATGCACTCCGGTCTCCCGGTATTCGCAACTATGTATGGAGGTCCCCTGGAAATAATTGAAGATCAGATTAATGGATTTCACATAGATCCGGTTAATTCAGAAGAGACCACACAGAAAATACTTGATTTCCTCAAGGGGGTGCAAAAGGATGATTCCTTATGGAATAGAATTTCAAAACGTGCTATCGAAAGAGTGGAAAAGGATTATAACTGGGACTTATATGCGAAGAAACTACTTGAGCTGGCAAAGATCTATGGGTTCTGGCGGTATACTACAAATATCGAAATGGAGGAGATGAATTCATACCTGGATGTTATATTCCATCTTCTTTATAAACCCCGGGCCAAAGATCTTCTGGAGAAACATAAAAATGTCCGATAGATAATTATTTAAACTGTTCTATCAAACACCTTTAATCGATCAGGGTATAATTGTAAATCCCGTCACCGTAGAGATTAAATTATAGTCTGAGCAGAATATCATTGAATCAAAATGGCGTGATTCTGCAGGATTTATGTAGAATGTTTTTGGGTTATGGCTTATCTTTATTCCTTTAATTTTTCTCGACAACAATTGATTTAAGGTCTTTATGAATACAAGCAAAAGCCATCAGCTGTTTGATGAAGCAAAAAAGTATATTCCGGGAGGGGTCAACTCACCAGTAAGAGCATTCAGATCGGTGGGTGGAGACCCATTATTTATTACAAGCGGCGCAGGCTCAAAAATATTTGATGCTGACGGGAATGAATTTATCGATTATATCGGCAGTTGGGGACCTCATCTGTTCGGACACAATCCCCCTTTTATAATGAATGCCCTGGAGGATGCCCTTCAAAGTGGGACCAGTTTCGGAGCCCCTACTTCTCTGGAAGTAGAGATGGCAAAACTGATAACTGAACTTGTTCCCTCCATTGAAATGGTGAGGATGGTTAACAGCGGTACGGAAGCAACTATGAGCGCAATAAGGACAGCTCGAGGCTATACGGGAAAAGAAAAGTTTATAAAGTTTGAGGGATGCTATCATGGTCATGCCGACTACTTTTTAATCAAATCCGGTTCAGGAGCCCTTACTCTTGGCGTACCAACCAGTCCGGGTGTAACTAAAGGAAATGCAGCTGATACGCTGATAGCAGATTATAATGATATTGAATCGGTTAAGAAGTTAATAAGTGCCAATAAAAATGAAATTGCAGCAATAATAATTGAGCCCATTGCCGGAAATATGGGAGTGGTAAAAGCCTCAGATGATTTCATTAATGCACTAAGAAAGATTTGCGACGAAGAAAACATTATCCTGATATTTGACGAAGTTATGACAGGTTTCCGTGTTGCCAGTGGTGGGGCACAGGAAATTCTGGGAATAAAACCAGACCTTACCACATTCGGAAAAATAATAGGCGGTGGTTTACCTGTTGGCGGATTCGGGGGGAAAAAAGAAATTATGCAGATGATTTCTCCGGCAGGACCAGTATACCAGGCGGGAACCTTAAGCGGAAACCCACTCGCTATGGCAGCAGGATATGCCGCGTTAACCCATATCAAAGAAAACCCCAGACTCTATGATGATCTTGATGAAAAGGGGAAAATTCTTGAAGAGGGATTTAGACAGAATCTGAAAAAATTAGGTAAGAATCTGGCTTTGAACCGGGTGGGGTCGATGTCATGCATGTTTTTTACCGAAAGACCGGTGACTGATTTTAAAACTGCGGTGTCTTCAGATACTGAGCTTTATGGAAAGTATTTTCACGGAATGCTCGAAAGGGGGGTTTACCTTGCACCGGCTCAGTTTGAAGCAGCATTTATTTCGACAGCACATTCGGAAGAAGATCTTGAAAAAACGATCAAGGCAAATTACGAAACATTAAGATCGATTTATTAGAGTATGACAATTCTGTCATACTTTTAGGGAAGGGTATTTATTCGTTCTTAATGCAGTATTAATCCGCCTTTTATCCGCCTTTTGGTCTCAAAATAAAACACCCCAAGAAACTGCGATTTCCGCTTGTTTTTGGGGTGTTGATATTTTAAACACTGACAAAATGTCACACTGAAATTTTGACAAGTATACCAGAATCGCCAGGCAGATTTGAGAAAAATTTAATCTACAGCTATTGGTACATCTTCCTCATCTTCAGGAATTACCTTAGCAATATCCGCTATTGAATCTCCATCCTTGAGGCGAATAACTCTTACTCCCTGGGTGTTCCTGCCCATCACTCTTATATCAACCACACTCTGGCGAATAACCATCCCATGTGAAGAGATTATTACGAGCTCATCACCGTCAACCACTTCCATCATTGCTATCATTTTCCCGACTTTATCACTTGTCTTAACTGTTATTACACCTTTTCCACCACGATGCGTAATCCTGTAATCATTTATATCCGAACGTTTGCCGAATCCTTTTTCAGTTACGACAAGAATAGTATCATTTCTTTTTATGACGAGCAGTCCTACCACTTTATCGCCTTTGGCCAGCTTTATTCCACGCACGCCGGTTGCAACTCTTCCCATGTCCCTGACATCCTTTTCCGTAAAGCGAATTGCAAAACCGTTCCGGGTTCCCAGCACGACATCATTATTGCCGTCAGTCATCTTAACAGAGATTAGTTTATCGCTTTTAACTAGGTTGATAGCATTTATACCGCCCTTCCTAACGTTGCCGTATGCCGAGAGAACGGTTTTCTTAATGGTTCCCTGTTCAGTTGCCATAACGAGGTAATGGCTGTCGTCAAAGTCTTTTACTGTAACAAATGCTGTTATATTTTCTTCTTTATCCTTCTCGATCAGATTAAGAATGGAACGGCCCCTGGAGGCTCTTCCGCCTTCGGGGATTTCAAAAACTTTCAGCCAGTAGCATTTTCCTCTGTCTGTAAAGAACAAAATGTATTGGTGAGTAGACGCGATAAACATATGCTCAATAAAGTCATCGTCCTTGGTACCAGCTCCCGTAACGCCTTTACCTCCGCGTCCCTGTTTCCTGTAGCCGCTCACCGGAAATCTTTTTATAAAGCCTTTATGGCTCATAGTAAGTACGACATCTTCCTCGGCAATTATATCTTCAAGAGAAAACTCTTCGTAATTGTATACAATTTCTGTTCTGCGGGCATCACCATACTTCTCTTTTATTTGTAAAAGTTCGTCTCTGATAATAGAATATCTTTTTTCTTCACTTTCCAGGATGCCTTTGAGTTTCTCAATCTGTTTGATAGTCTCTTTATATTCATCCTCGATCTTCTTCCTTTCCAGACCGGTCAGACGCTGCAGCCTCATATCAAGTATCGCTTTAGCCTGCACATCGCTGAGCTTAAACTTGCGCATCAGGTTATTTTTGGCTGTCTCAACGTCCCTTGATTTCTTAATTGTTTCAATAACAGCATCTATATTATCAAGTGCTATTATATATCCCTCAAGTATATGGGCCCTTCTCTCCGCAGCGTCAAGTTCATATTTTGTTCTGCGGATAAGCACTTCCATCCTGTGATCGATGAAATGTTTCATCATCGCTTTTAGGGTAAGCACCTGCGGAACACCATTTACCAGGGCGAGCATAATCACGCCAAAGGTTGTCTGCATCTGGGTGTGTTTAAAAAGCTGATTAAGGACAACCGAAGGCTGTGCATCCCGCTTCAGTTCCACAACAACACGCATACCATCACGGTCAGATTCATCTCTAATATTCGAAATGTCAGTTAGTTTACCAGCGCGAACAAGGTCTGCCATCTTTTCAATAAGATTTGCTTTGTTGACCTGATAAGGCAGTTCTGTAATTATAATATTTTCTTTATTGTTCTTAAGGGTTTCAATATTGGCTTTTGCTCTTATTATTACCCGACCGCGGCCTGTCAGATATGCCTCTTTTACTCCTTCGTATCCAAAGATAATCCCTCCCGTTGGAAAATCGGGCGCGGTAACAATCTTCATCATTTTTTCGTCGGATATCGCCGGGTTTTTTATATATGCAATGAGTCCGTCAATAATCTCAGTGAGGTTATGGGGCGGAATATTTGTAGCCATTCCAACCGCTATTCCGCTTGCACCGTTAACAAGAAGGTTGGGAAGATAAGAGGGAAGTACAACCGGCTCCTGCAAAGAATCATCGAAATTGGGTGCAAAATCCACAGTGTTCTTATCAAGATCCCGCAACATTTCCTCGGCAATACGCTGCAATCTTGCCTCTGTATAACGCATTGCTGCCGGCGAATCACCATCTACCGAACCGAAATTCCCCTGTCCATTTACAAGCGGATAACGTAAAGAAAATTCCTGCACCATTCTTACCATACTGTCATATACAGCGGTATCTCCGTGAGGGTGATACTTACCAAGAACTTCTCCGACTATCCTGGCCGACTTTTTATAAGGTTTATTATAGGCTACACCTAGCTCGTGCATGCCGAACAATACCCTCCGGTGTACAGGTTTCAATCCGTCTCTCACATCCGGAAGAGCCCGGGATACGATTACCGACATAGAGTAATCGATGTAAGATGACTTCATCTCTTCTTCTAGTGATACTGGAACTATTTTTTCAAAAATCGTCGCCATAATTAATCTTTTTTAATTTGATACTAATTTTTTAATTATACATCGAGGTTTCTGACATACTTTGCATGCTTCTCGATAAATTCTCTTCTCGGTTCTACAGCATCTCCCATAAGGGTTTCGAATATTTTATCTGCAGTAGCGGCGCTTTCCAACGTTACCTGTAGTACCGTTCTGGTTTCGGGATTCATTGTTGTTTCCCACAGCTGCTCGGGATTCATTTCACCCAAACCTTTATATCGAGAAATACTGACTCCTTTAACCGACCCCTCCTCAATCATTTCCTCAACCAGTTCTTCGGTGTCTTCTTTTCCATTTACTTTAAGACGCTTTAATATTTCATCTCTTTCTTTATCATCGAAAGCATAGAACTCCTGTTTGCCTTTTTTTACCTTATATAAAGGTGGCTGAGCAATGTATACTTTTCCGGATGTGATCAGCTCCGCCATATAGCGGTACAGGAAAGTTAGAAGCAGTGTGCGAATATGGCTGCCGTCAACATCAGCATCGGTCATTAATATGATTTTTCCATAACGCGACTTAGTCTGATCGAAATCCTGCCCAAGTCCGGCTCCTATCGCAGAGATAATAGCTTTGATTTCATTGTTCTCAAGGATCTTATTTATCTTAGCTTTTTCCACATTCAGGATCTTTCCTTTAAGCGGTAGTATAGCCTGGAATCTTCTGTCTCTGCCCTGTTTCGCGGATCCGCCCGCGGAGTCTCCCTCTACTATGTATATCTCGCAGTGTTCAGGATCAGTGATAGAGCAGTCAGCCAGCTTTCCAGGCAGGTTCATGCTGTCGAGAGCATTCTTTCTTCTTGCAAGATCCCTGGCCTTCCTTGCGGCTTCTCTTGCCTCGGCCGCCCTCATACATTTCTCAATAACTTTTTTACCAACAGAAGGATTCTCTTCAAGAAATTCCGAAAGTTTTTCACCCACCATTGTCTCAACGGCTGATTTGGTCTCGCTATTTCCAAGTTTTGTTTTTGTCTGTCCTTCAAACTGGGGATCTGCAACTTTTACGGAAATTACAGCCGTAAGCCCCTCGCGAAAATCATCACCGGTAAGAGTGATCTTATCATCTTTAATTAATCCATTCTTGGATGCGTAGTTATTCATTGTTCTTGTCAAAGCGGTTTTAAATCCTACGAGATGAGTGCCTCCTTCATGGGTATTTATATTATTAACGTAAGAGAAAATATTCTCGCTGTATCCGTCGGTATATTGAAAAGCGATTTCAATTGGGGTATTATCTCTTTCGCCTTCTATGTAGATTGTTTTGTGCAGTGCCTGCCTGGATTCATCAAGATACTTAACAAATTCAATTAGTCCGCCTTTAAAGTGAAAACTTTCTTCCTCCCCGTTTCTCATATCCTTAATATTTATCGTAACATTTTTGTTCAGATATGCGAGTTCCCTCATTCTCTCGGCAATCGTGTCGAACTTAAATTTATCTACCTTAAATATTTCGTTGTCCGGGAAAAAGGTTGTTTTCGTTCCGGATTCATTTTTCCTGGCTTTTCCTATTTCGGCAACAGGCTTAACCGGAAATCCCTTTTTATATTCCTGAAAATAAATCTTCCCATTGCGCTTTACTTCTACCCGGCACCATTCAGACAAAGCGTTGACAACTGAAACGCCAACCCCGTGCAGTCCGCCTGAAACTTTGTATGTGTTCTTATCGAATTTGCCCCCTGCGTGAAGGACGGTCATAACAACCTCAAGTGCCGATCGTTTTTCTTCAGGATGCATATCCACCGGAATGCCTCGCCCGTTGTCCTCAACGGTAAGGCTCTCATCCTCATTTATAGTTATATCAATTTTATCTGCGTATCCGACCAGAGCCTCATCGATACTGTTATCCACCACCTCATTTACCAGGTGATGGAATCCCCTCGTGCTTACGTCTCCGATATACATCGCGGGTCTTTTTCTTACTGCCTCAAGACCCTTCAACACGTTTATATTTTTAGCACTGTAATCACTTGTTTTTGCTTTTGTCATACATCCTGACCATTAAATTAATTGATTTCGTTAAGGGACATTACTGAAACCTTATCCCTTTTATTCTTTCTTCGTTAAAATATTTATTAACCTTGCTTACCAGCTGACTTTCCCGGAATTTTAATTCGCTGCGCAGAATAGAGTTCTCTACACTTATAACCAATAGATTTTTATAGACTTTTACCGGCCTTACAACTTTTTTCATTTCGGGAAAAATCTTAAAGAATTCAAGTATAACATCTGACTGCTTTACCGTTTTCCTGACGCCGGCCAGCCCGGGATTTTCTGCAATTATTTCTCTAATACTTTTAAAATTATCAGGCATTAGAAATTACTCCGTTCCTTATCCTGAAAACGTTACCCTTATCTCCTATATCAAGAAAAGACAGGTTTGAAAAATCCGTCAGGGTTATAAATGCCTGCCCAACTTCCCTTAAGTATTCGCTTATTTTTACAGAGCGGCTTGTGTCCAGTTCTCCAAAAACGTCATCCAGAAGAAAAATGGGAGTTTTACCCGAAACCTCTTTTAGATAAAAAAATTCAGCAAATCTTAATACGACCTGATAAGTTTTATGCTGACCCTGCGATCCGTAGGTTCTAAGGTTGAGTCCGTTTATTTCCAGTATATAATCATCGCGATGAGGTCCGACAAGATTCGTGGTTCTTCTAAGCTCCTCAGTACGCTTTTCTTCAATTATTTCGTTGAATCTTTTTTGAATATCCTCGTTATCACAATTTTCAAGGAATGAATAATAAATTCCCGGAACCTCATCATTTCCCATAATTATTTTATAGGAATCTCTTATATAACTATTGAATTCTTCTATAAATTTCAGCCGGTGCCTGATAATTTCACTTCCTGTACTTATAAGTTTTTCTGTCCATGCATCAAGTTCTGTAAATAGATCCTGTTTTCTCGTTTCTTTAATTCTTGTCAGAAGTGACGACCTTTGACGGAGTGTTTTATTGTAATCCAGCAATATTTTTAAATATGTCTCGCTAGCTTGGGATATAACGGAGTCAATAAATTTCCTTCTTTCTGATGGGGATCCCTGGGTGATCGAATGATCTGCCGGAGTTAGTATAACCACAGGAAATCTGCCTATAACATCAGCTGAACGGGATACTATTTTATCGTTCTGAAAATAGTTTTTTTTGTTTTCCGGGAAATTGTATAAAACCCTGACTCTGTCTTTTGTTATATCTGTAAACATCCCATCTATTTCGAATTCATTCTCATCAAATCTCAGGACTTCGCTGTCAACTTTTGTATTAAAACTTTTTGTTGTACACAAATAATAAATTGACTCCAGTATAGAAGTCTTTCCTTCGCCGTTGCCGCCTACTATGTAATTTAGTTTGTCTGAAAATTCTAATTCTGTGTTTTTATGAATCCTAAAATTTTTCAGGCGGATGGATTTCAAAATCATTTTAGTTATTTAAACGTACAGGCATCAGCAAAAGCATTAGGTCTTTATTTTCTTCCGATTTTGAAGGTTCGATTATACAGGCTTTCGTAGGCGAATGCAATTTAAATATAACCTGTTCATCATTTATATGTGTCAATACATCATTCACATAAGCGGTGTTAAAGCCGATATCCATTGAATCGCCCTTGTATTCGCACTTTATATTTTCTCTTGCACTTGAACCGTGATCTATATCTTCGGCCGAAATTTCAAGGTTATCACCGCTGATTGAAAATTTAACCTGTTTTGAGTTAGCAGTTGAAAAAAGCATCATCCTTTTCACTGTGGATAAAAGGTCAGATGTTTTAATCGTTAAAATATTCTCGTTTTCAAGCGGAATTACGCTGTTGTACGCCGGATATTTTTCCCCTATAAGCCTGGTTATTAATTCAAGTTCACCAAGATTAAATGCAATGTTGGTTTTGCTAAGATACATCTTAATATCTGAATCTCCCAGTAATTTAGACAGAACAGATATGGCCCTTTCAGGAACTATGTATTGTTCGTCGTTGGAAGATACAATGGTCTTGTTAATATATTTTACAAGTCTATGTCCGTCCGTAGTAACAAATCTTAACCCTTCGCTGGTAAATTCCATTAGGGTTCCTGTCATTGCCGGCCGCATATCTTCTTTGCTCATTGCGAAGGAAGTCTGCTCTATCATCTTCCTTAAATCCTGCCCGTTCATTGATACTTCTTTTTCTTTGGTTACCTCGGGAATATCAGGAAAATCATCCGAAGGGGAATAGCTTATATTATATGTTCCGTTCTCTGTCTGGATTTTTAATTTTGAATTCTTCTCTGTCTCAAATTTAATCTGGGTATCACCGAGAGATCTGATTATATCATAAAAAAGTTTCGCGGGTATTACCATTTTTATATCTTCATCAGAAGGTACATTAAGAGATGAGCGAAGTGCAATCTCCATATCAGTGGCGCTTACTGTCATTAAGCCGTCTTTAATTTCAACCAGGAAATTCTCCAGTACTGGCATTGGTGTACGGCCCGGAACAGCAGGAATAATTTTGGATAAAAGTTTTTCTAGAACCTTACTGTTAACTTTGAATTCCATTGACTCATTCTCCTTTTAAAGCATATAAAAATAGTAAAAAAGGCTGCTAATCTCAATGAATTTAGCTGGTATAAAATAGGTTTTTCGGCTGAAAACAGGGAATTATTTTCAATGAAAATATAACACAAAAACGATGTATAAGAAAAGAAATTATTTATTAACCCACTATTATTAATTAATGGATTAATTAATTAATAAATAATTATAATAATAAGGATGTGGATATGTTAATTCGGTACCAAACTCTTGAATAGAAATCATTTTAGCAGAATTTGTTTGTTTTATATATGTGGATAAAAAAAACAATATTGATCTTATGAACACAATGCGGATAACACGTACTTTCTTAACATCATATAAATCTGTTTTTAACAATTTCCCAACATGTCAGACATAAAAAAAGGCTCCATAAGGGAGCCTCTTCTTCTTATTGGTAATCAAATAAGTAAAATGTTATGAGCACCTCAATTCAATCTGTGATCGGACATTGTTCACAATATCTTTTAAGGATTGATCTTTTGACATAGAGTCCTCAATTGTTGTACAGGCATGTATAACTGTTGAGTGGTCTCTTCCACCAAAATGAAGACCGATTGTTTTAAGCGATGATTTTGTCATTTCTTTCGATAGATACATCGCTATCTGTCGGGCCATAACAATTTCTTTTTTTCTGGTTTTATCCCTTATTTTATTTTCAGCAATGTTTAAAACTTCACAAACAATGTTTGTTATAGTTTCTATAGTTACATTTACTTTTCTATCGGTTGCAATTTCTTTGACCGTTTTCCTTGCAAGGTCAAGGTTTATTTCCCTGGAATTAAGAGATGCATTTGCCAAAAGTTTTATTAAACATCCCTCAAGTTCTCTTATGTTAGACGTAATATTATTTGCAATGTACTCCAGGAGATCGGGAGAAAGTTCCATTCCGTAATCTTCTGACTTCTTTTTTAGAATCGCTATCCTCATTTCAAGTTCCGGAGGCTGAATGTCTGCAGCCAGTCCCCACTGGAATCTTGATATTAACCTGTCATCAAGACCTTTAAGATCTTTTGGAGCCCGGTCGCTTGAAAGAATAATTTGTTTCCTTGACTGATGAAGGGTATTAAAAATATGAAAAAAGTGATCCTGCGTTTTTTCTTTGCCTATAAGGAACTGAATGTCATCAATTATGAGGACGTCCATACTTCTGTAAAAGTTCGAAAAATCATTTACAGTATTGGATTGAATAGCCTCTACAAACTCAACGGTAAAAATATCCGAAGAAAGATATATGATCTTTTTAGAAGGAAAAGCTTCAAGTATCTTATTTCCAATAGCCTGCACAAGATGTGTTTTTCCAAGTCCTACCCCACCGTAAACGAAGAAAGGGTTGAAAGAAGTACCTCCGGGATTTTCGCTGATTGCTCCCGCCGCAGCTCTTGCAAGCTGGTTTCCTTCCCCTTTAATAAAATTATCAAATGTGTAACGGGGATTTAAATAATGTTTCATGTTTCGGCTGCTGGACTGGTACATCCCTGGCCAATTGAATTACAGGAAGTTCTCTTTCCTGGTTATCTTTTCTTTCTTTATCTTCAGCAATGATGTAGGACAGTTTTGCTTCAGGACCAATAACATCCAGTATCGTCCTGTTAATCAGAGTATTGTAATGCTCATCGATCCATTCCCAGAAAAACTGGCTTGGTATCTGAACTTTTAATGTAAATCCATTTAATTCCAGCGGTTTTATTGGTAAAAACCATGTATTGTAGGTCATCAAAGTGACGTTTTCTTTTATGGATTTAAGGCATTCCTTCCAGATGGAGGCAGCATCATGATGGTCGGGTTTATTAAGAGAGGAGGCATTCACCATTTTATTTATCCACACAAAAAAAGAATAAAATTCTTTGAAAAATCAATTATTTACAGACTTGTTTTTGTTGACCCTCGAAACAATTAACAATTTCCTAACATTAGGAACCGCCCCCTAACTTGTTGTAAATAAAAGAATTAAAGACATCGATTTCAATTATTAACAACTTTTTCAAAAAACATTGGGGAAGATTTAACCCTCGGGAGATCGTGAAACGTTTTCACATTCCAAAATTATCAACAAGTTATGAACACAAATTTCGAGTATCAGACACAGAGAAAAAATATGAAGTATTTTCTCCTGCCGCAAATTAATTCTCAAAAAAAGTGCATTAAAAAATACCCACCCTCTATTTTCTAATATTAATTGTCTTGCTTGTTTATTTTATAAAGGCTATTTTTGAAGTCTTTTTGATAATTAGGAGCATAAATGAAGCGGACTTTTCAGCCCAGCAACAGGAAAAGAAAAAATAAGCATGGCTTCCGGGAGAGAATGAAGACGAAAAACGGAAGGAAAGTACTTTCACGCAGAAGAGCTAAAGGAAGAAAGAGACTTACAGTCAGCGACGAGATGTAGCGTTTTGAAACGCTTTGGGCTTCCTGCCGGAGAGAGGATTAAAAGCAGGACCGATTTTGAAAATTTGTATGGGTCCGGCGATGTTATTATTTCTAACGACAAAAAAATCAAAGCTATCTACATCCTCGATGAGCAGGCCCAAAAGGGCAACATTCAAATAGCTGCCGTTGTATCAGGTAAAGCCGGAAATGCTGCCTGGAGAAACCGTATTAAGAGGTTAATTAGAGTTTCCTACAGACTGAATAAAGAAAACCTTTATAATCTTTGTTTACTAAAAAATCTTGTTTTGAAAATTATTTTTTCTCCTTATCGGTTTAATGAAAAAAATAACCGTTTAATTGCAATCGATGATATAATGCCTGGAATTAAAGATGTACTGGTTAAAATAGAAAGAAGCTTATAGATGTGGAGAATTTTTGTTTTCCTAATCAAAATTTATCAAAAATTAATTTCACCGCTCTTCCCACCCTCATGCAGATTTTACCCCACCTGTTCTGAATACTCCATACAGGCTTTTAAGAAATATGGAGTTATAAAGGGAGGGGCAAAATCAGTCTGGCGGATTTTAAGGTGCAATCCTTTCAACAAAGGAGGATTTGATCCTCTGAGGTAATGGAATTTTAAATGGATAGAAATACAACAATTGCTTTTATATTGATCGGGGCCATTCTTGTGCTTTGGTTTTACCTTAACACACCTTCACCCGAAGAGGTACAAAAGGGTAAAACCGCAGATACTACAGCTGTTCACCTTGATACATCCCAGGTAAAACAGGAGAAGAAGGAAATTGCAGCCGATACTGTCTCGATAAAGAAAAAACAGCCGCAGACCGGGGAAAATGATAGCCTTAAATACGGAAAATATTTTTCTGCTACTTCTGAAAAAGAAAAAATCATTACTATTGAAAATGAATATGTCCTTATGGAATTATCCACAAAAGGGGCAAATATCAGGAAATATTATCTCAAAAAATTTAATAACTGGTATTCGGCAAATTCCAAAGATGAGGGAAATTTTTATAAAACACATGTCCAGCTGATCGACTATTCTGAAGGGGATCCGTATAACCTGTCCTTTGTAACCTCAGACGGAAAAGCGATTTCAACCGCAGATCTTGTTTTTAACTCTGATGCTGCAAAATCCAAATATAAAATTAATGAAAAAGATTCTCTTGTCCTGAGCTTTAAGCTTCCTGCCGGGGATAACTCTTATATTGAGAAAAAATATACCTTTTACGGGAATAAATACAGCTTTGATAGTGAAATAGATCTCGTAAATATGACAAACCTGATTAGCAATAACTCGTATGACCTTGTCTGGAACAGCGGGTTGAGGTTTGTTGAAGAAAATTCTGTTGATGAAGCTAATTATTCCGATGCAAGTGTATATTATGGAGGCGAGCAAGTAATCGTCGACGCTTCGTCAGTTGGTGAGAAAGTAAATAAAGACTTTAACGGAAGAATTGATTGGGCCGCGGTAAGAAATAAATATTTCGCTGCTATAATTGCTCCAAAAAATCCCGATGCGGTAAATGGGGCATATATCGAAGGAAATAGAAAGTCCGTTGGAAAGACAGGTTTAAAGGAAGATTATTCTGTAAGAATAAATGTTCCATTTAAAAATACAGACTTTGAAAAGAGCCAGTTTACAGTTTACATTGGACCGGTGGACTATGACAGGCTGAAAGAATATGGCGAAAAGTTTACAGCAATCGTCGACTTCGGAAGTTTTTTTGGCTTAAAGTTTATCGTAAGGCCTATTGCTGAGTATATCTTACTTCCGCTGTTCAACTTCCTGCACACGTTTATCCCTAACTATGGTTTTGTAATAATTGTCTTCTCCCTGATAATTAAATTTGTTCTTTACCCCCTGACAAAGACAAGCTATCAGTCGATGAAGAAAATGCAGCTCCTCCAGCCCAAGATAGCCGAGATTAAAGAGAAATATAAGGATGACGCCCAGAAGCTTAATACGGAAACGATGAAATTGTATAAAACCTACGGGGTTAATCCTGCCGGAGGCTGTTTACCTCTGGTGCTTCAGATGCCGATTTTTATTGCATTATGGGGTTTGTTTAAAACCGCTATTGAATTAAGACAACAACCGTTTATTCTCTGGATAAAAGATCTTTCTGCACCCGATGTTATAGCCCAACTGCCTTTTAAACTTCCTCTTTTCGGTATTGACCAGATAAGCGGACTTGCTCTACTGATGGGTGTAACAACATTTGTTCAGCAGAAAATGAGCGTAAAAGATCCGAAGCAAGCCGGTCTGGTCTATATTATGCCCGTAATGCTTACCATAATGTTTATGTCATTCCCTTCAGGACTTAACCTTTATTACTTCATGTTTAACGTTTTCTCTATTGCACAACAATATTATATAAATCATAAACATGATGGAATGGAGCTTGTTCCGGTCAAAAATCCTAACAAGAAAAAAGGATTTATGTCTAAACTTATGGAAGCTGCAGAACAAAATGCAAAAGGTCAGCAGCAGCAAAAAAGAAAGAGATAAATATCTTGTAAAAGTTTATTTTTCTTTGATAAATAATTATATATCGGGAAAAGCTGCGCTTAAAAGATGATCCGCTTTAAACACATACTTTTTGCTCTGGCATTTTTAAGCTTAACGGCGGTTCAGGCGCAAAATGAATATGTCATTTCTATTGAGCATAAAAGCAAAAACCTTCCCTTTGGTTTATCTAAACAAATTTCGTCTACTAAACCAGTAGTTGCTCTTGCCCTTAGCGGAGGCGGCGCCAGGGGTTTGGCGCAAATCGGCATACTTAAAGCACTCGATGAGGCTGGAATAAAGGTAGACATGATTGTCGGAACAAGTATGGGCAGTATTATTGGCGGATTGTATTCTGCCGGATATTCTGTTGAGCAGCTGGATTCCATTGCCCGGAATACCGACTGGAATGACCTGCTTTCCTCTGAGCGTGAAACCGACCGAAGAGAACTTTTTATTGATCAGAAAGTAACGGAAGATAAGGCAGTTTTCTCCCTTCGTCTCAAGGGCCTTACTCCAGTCCTCCCTACTTCAATTAATAACGGACAAAAACTATCTAATTTTCTGAATCTTTTGACCCTTCAGGCCCCCATTCACATCGACAGCAGTTTTGATGAGCTTAAAACCAAATTTAGAGCGGTATGCACCGATCTGGTGACGGGAAGTCCGGTTGTAATCAGCAAAGGCTCCCTCAGCCAGGCAATGAGGGCCAGTTCCAGTGTTTCATTTTTTCTGTCGCCGGTTAAAGTTGATTCTTTAATACTCGTTGATGGAGGTCTCGTTGCCAATATTCCGGTTAAAACAGCAAAAAAACTTGGAGCCGACTATATAATAGCGGTGAATACAACCAGCGATCTCCATCCGGAAAATGATCTTGAGTATCCATGGATAATTGCTGACCAGATCGTCAGTATTCCGATGAAACTTCTGGACAAGGATCAGCTAAAAGATGCGAATATTGTTATAACTCCTAAATTGGACGAGGAATCAGCAACAGACTTTTCGCAGGCGGAGGAAACCATTCAGAGGGGATATCAATCAATAAGACCGGTCATCAATCTGATTAAACGAAGAATTGATTCCCTTACCATCAGCAAATATGACTCCACCAAAGAATTTTTCGAAAACATATTCCCTGCGGATGACGATTCTCTATCGGAAAGCTTTATAAAAAATTTAACCTACAGGGATTCTGTCTCCTCATCTTTAATTCGTTATAATTTGTGTCGCTTATACCGGGAAGGCGACTATACTGATCTGGAGGCATTGATCAAAAACAAAAATCGGTATTCTATCTTAAAAATTAATGGAACGTCTAAACCCGTAATCCGTTATGTAAATGTTAACGGGGTATCTCTCATTAATCAGCGTGAAATTGATAATGTATTCAGTAGTTTTATTGGAAAACCATATAATGCTGACCAGGTAATCTCGGATCTGATAGATTTGATAAATCTTTATCGTAAACAGGGATATTCCCTTGCTGAAGTAAGGAATGTCAGTTTTAGTGAAGAAGAAGGAATTCTTAATGTTAGAATTGATGAAGGCATAATTTCTGAAATTCGTATAGTTGGAAATAAATCAACCAGCGAATCAATTATAAAAAGGGAATTCCCCCTAGAAGCAGGTGATTATTTTGTGTATGACAAGGTGAAAGAAGGGCTTACAAATCTTCGGAGTACAAATCTGTTTAATGATATCCTGCTTACGGTGAAGAGGGAGCACAAGCAGAATATTGTTATTATAAATGTGAAAGAAAAAATATCGAGCCTGATGAGGGTTGGGTTCCGTGCTGATAACGAAAACAAGGTTCAGCTGAGCCTTGATATCAGGGACGAAAATCTTTTCGGCAGCGGTACAGAGCTTGGACTTCTTTTGTTTGGCGGAACGAGGAACAGGGCATATGTACTTGAACATAAATCGAACAGAATATTTAATACTTATCTTACATATAATATAAATGCATTTTACCGGTTCAATGATGTGTACGCTTACGCTGACGATTCAACTACAGACGTGCACAGATTCTCAAGAAGCACAATCGGTGAATACAGGCAGATCTATTACGGAACATCACTTTCCCTCGGAACCCAGGTTGAACGATTTGGAAATCTTATTTTTACGGGTAAATACAAGTATGATGAAATAAAAAACAAATCCGGCTCCCCTGTGGATCCGTATAAAATAAAAATTGTAAGTCTTAAGGCTAGTTCTACTATTGATACGCAGGACAAATATCCATACCCCGAAAAAGGATTTTATTTTAATGCTGAGTATGAAGTCGCTCAGAAAATCCTTGGCGGTAATATCGGCTTCACGAATTTTAATTTTCATTATAAGAGTTATTTTACAGTGGATGACGTTAACACATTTTCTCCCAGGGTGGTTATGGGCTTCGCAGATAAGACCCTTCCTTTAAGTGAAGAGTATTCTCTGGGCGGTCAGGACTCTTTTTTTGGAATGAGGGCAGATGAATTCAGAGGAAGACAGATTTTTCTGTCTTCATTAGAATACAGGTATAAGCTTCCCTTTGAGATATTTTTTGAAACTTATTTCAAGATGCGTTATGACCTTGGTTCAACCTGGGAGGTTCAGGAACAAATAAAATTTAAAGAATTAAGGCACGGCGTTGGTATTTCATTGTCATTCGATACTCCGGTTGGACCTGCCGATTTTTCAGTCGGCCGGAGCTTTTTGTTTAAAAACCTTCCCAGTAACCCTATCAGTCTGGGAGATGTGTATTTCTATTTTTCGATAGGCTATTATTATTAAGTCCCGCCGGGAATATCTTTACATTCTTCAAAATCCTCGTACCATCTTGTGTTAAAAAGTTATTTGATCAGAGTCATCTTGATAACACCACAATTTTATCTGTTTATATTTTATGGGTCAGGCTTGAATAAAGCAGTTAGTTGTATCAATTATTGTCTTAATTGCTTCGCTTTATGATATAAATCAATGTAGGAATTTGCTGCATTCTGCCAGGAATATATCTTATCCATTCCATTTTTTTGAATTTGCTTCCATACATTTTTTTCGTGAAAAGTATCAACGGCACGGATCAAAGCAGAATAAAGGTCGTGGCCTGTGTAGTCATTAAAAATGAATCCCGTTCCGGTTTCTTCCCCCGCAAATTTCTTTTCGTGCCAGTCGTTAACAGTATCATTCAATCCGCCTGTTTTTCTTACAACCGGCACGGTGCCATACTTTAAACTATAAATTTGATTTAGTCCGCATGGCTCATAGAGAGAAGGCATTAAAAATATATCTGCCCCTGCTTCAATAAGATGAGATATTTCATTGTTATATCCAATATATACCGCAACTTTGTCGGGAAAATTATGTGAAACAGAATTGAACATCTGTTCATACTTATCTTCACCACTACCCAGAATAACCCACTGTGCCTCAAGGTTCATCAGCTGGTTAATAACTTCCATTACTAAATCAAAACCCTTTTGTGAAACCAACCTTGAGATAATACCGATTAAAGGGATGTTTTCATCAAATTTAATTTTGAACCGGTCAAGCAGATACTTTTTATTTTTTGTCTTACCGGAAAGATAGTCCCGATTGTAACGAAAAGGAATTAACTTATCATTAGATGGATCCCAGGTTTCATAATCAACCCCGTTCAAAATTCCATATAAGTCACTTTGCCTCGCTTTAAGAATATCTTCCAAACCAGCACCGTATTCAGGTGTTAGTATTTCTTTTGCGTAGGTAGGACTTACAGTATTTATAATCTCGGAATACACTATACCTGCCTTCATAAAGTTTACATTCCCGAACATTTCAACGGGACCGCCTGCATAAAACAGAGTCTTCACTAATTTCAGCCGAGAAGAGGACTTTAGGAGAAAAGATTCCCTGATAACCTATATTATGAATAGTAAAAATAAAGGAAGTATTATCAAACATTCTGTCCCAGCTATAATTGTCCTTAACGAACAACGGGAGAAGTCCTGTCTGCCAGTCATTACAATGGATTATATCGGGAGCCCATTTCAGTCTTTGCAGAACCTCTATCACACCTTTACTGAAAAGAATAAACCTTTCATCTTCATCCCGATCATTTGTATATATCTGTCCCCGGAAGAAATAATGGGGACAATCAATAAAATTTATCTCAACGTTAGAGTCGGGTAGTTTTGCCTGGTGCAGATGGACAAACCTCAAAATCCCGTTCACCCTGATGGGTATTTCCCCGATGTCCCAGCAATAACTCAGATCAAATTTATCTTCATCGATAAAATTGTATTTCGGCATGAACACCTTTACTTCATGCCCCTGTCGGGAAATATCTTTAGGCAGGGCCCCGGCCACATCGGCGAGACCCCCTGCCTTAGCAAAAGGAAAAACTTCCGAGGATACAAAAGCAATCTTCATATTTTTCTTTATTCTTGTTTTTACCCATTAATAAGCAAATAACGTCCGAATAAAAATCAATCAAAGCACAAAATCACAGAGTTAAAGAAGCGTATAAGTAAGTCCCAGCTGTAAAGCCTCTTTTATCTGAGTTTTAACTGATTGATCTTTTTGATAAATCAGAAGAAAGGATAGATTAACATTCACGTAATCATTAATTTTTGCCACAAATGAATTATCCCATCTAACATCCCAAACATCCATGCTTTCAAACCTTGAAAAGAGTCGGAGATTACTCTTGTAAAGAAGATTCTGCTGCAGGGTTAGTTCTGCTGTTGTAACGGATTCAATACCGGTTTCAACTTTTGTTTTTTCTATTTCAGAAGTTGACGGATCATCTGCATATTGATTGTATTTATTTGTAAAAGTCTCCTGCACCGCAAAACCCGCTCTTGTTGTAAAATTTTCAAGCTTATCATAAGTAAAACCTATACTCTGAGTAACATATCCGGGATCAAAAAAACCAGCAATCGCATAAGTGCTGTCAGCATCATATTTATACCCTGTTCCCAGGGTTGTCCTGACCGTATTACTTACATAAGGATCAACCGCCCAGCCAATCTGATATGAGAGCACGCTTTCCAGGTACATCTCGTTATCTGTTGTTCTATAATCCTGATCTCCCAGTTTTGTGCGTCCGTAAGCAAGCTTCAGGTCATTTTTGAATTTCCAGGATTCGGTATAATATTTTAATCCACCGGTTCCAAGAAAAGTGACCGCTACCGTATTTTCACCACCCTGCGTCCAGTTGCTTAAAGCAACCTGGCTGAGATTTAAACCTACAGCTGCCGTAGGGGTCCACTTGTAAAGTTTTACAGAATCCTCCTGAGCGAAATTAATATGTGATATTAAAAGAAGGGCTATAAAAAGTAATGTAAATTTAACTTTCATCATTTTATCCTTATTTTGTTGAAGAGAAAAAATTTTTCTGGAAAAGTACTATGAATATAAAGAAAAATGGAATTTCAATATTCATCGAGGGGGATAAAGAAAGGACTGCGGTTCTGTTCGTTCACGGATTTCCCTTTGATCATAATATGTGGAAAAACCAGATCAGCAAGTTAAGTTCCGATTATTTATGTGTTAGTTATGATATAAGAGGATTGGGTGATTCAGACCCGGGTGACGGGCAATATACAATTGAAGCATTTGTAGATGACCTTGAGACGGTAATGAATGAGATGAATATTGATAAACCTGTATTATGCGGGTTCTCAATGGGAGGGTATATTTCTCTCAGGGCAGTTGAGCGTATGGAATCCAGATTTGCAGGATTGATCCTATGCGATACGAAGTCATCACCCGATACAAATGAAGGAAAAATAAACAGGGCCCAGGGAATAAAAAAAATAAACACAGAGGGGGCTGCAGCATATGTCCAGAATTTTATCCCCAATTGTTTTTGCGAATATTCTCTGGAAAATAAAAAAGAACTTGTGCAGGAGAGCATTAAAAGATCTGAATTTTTTTCTCCTGAAGGCATAAAAGGATGTCTTCTTGCCATGGCCGGCCGCACAGATACAACCGGATGTTTATCAGGTATTGAAGTTCCTGTATTAATATTATGCGGGGAAGAAGACAATCTGACGACCCCTGATGTAATGATGGGAATGTCAGACCGGATACATAATTCTGAATTTTATACCATTGCAAAAGCGGGACATCTGAGTCCCCTGGAGAATCCTGCGGAGGTAAATAAATATATTGCAGGATTTTTAAAGAGGATTAAACAGAAATGAAAGCTGTTATTGTTAAAAAACCGGGAGGGGCAGATGAGTTAGAATTGGGAGAAATACCAACTCCGGATCCTAAAGAAAATGAAGTTCTTGTAAAGGTCAGAGCAGCAGCCTTAAATAGGGCCGACATCCTCCAGCGTGAGGGGAAATATCCTCCTCCGAAGGGAGCCAGTAATATTCTTGGACTTGAAATTGCCGGGGATGTGCATTCTGTTGGTAAAAATGTGAGGCGATGGAAAATTAGGGATAAGGTTTTTGGATTAATCCCGGGAGGCGGGTATGCTGAATATACCGTTATCAATGAGCTAATGGCAAATCCAATTCCTTTGGGACTAACTTATGAGCAAGCTGCCTCCATCCCCGAAGTATTTTTGACCGCTTTCCAGGCTATAGTCTGGCATTCAAAACTTCAGAAAGATGAAAAAATCCTGATACACGCTGCTGCCAGCGGTGTAGGAACTGCCGCAATTCAGATTGCAAGAATGATTGGATCCGAAATTTTTATTACTGCGTCGGCTGGGAAACACCAAGTATGCAGAAAACTTGGGGCAAAATATACAATTGATTATAAAAAAGATGAATTTGCCTCCAGAATTCTTGATCTGACTGAGAACAAAGGAGTTGATGTAATAATCGATTTTGTTGCGGGTCCTTATTTCAATAAAAATTTAGTGTCTCTTGCAAGGGATGGGAGACTTGTTCTGCTGGCAACTCTTGGGGGTGGTGAGGCCGGTGATGCTGATATCAGGCAGATATTGACAAAAAGATTGACAATTATTGGATCTACGCTTAGATCAAGAACCCCGGATTATCAAATCAGTCTGAATGCTGATTTTATGAAATTTGGTTTGGATAAATTTCAGAGCGGACTATTGAAACCTGTTATAGATAAGGTATTTAAATGGAGTGATGTAGCCGAAGCACATCGTTATATGGAAGCAAATAAAAATATCGGAAAAATTGTTCTGAGTATCTCCGAATAAAAATGCCCTCAACCCCGTTTCTTTACCAATTTTATTTTCTAGGCCAGCAGCAGCAGAGAAGTCAGTATCAAAAGAATATATAACCAGAATTTTCTCATTATATACCTCGATTAATATTTAATTTTATTATGGCTCTTATGGATGGAGTTCTGATTGATAAAATAAGATAAAATTTAATCTCTGGGAATAAAAAATTTGCTGATCCTCCCTGTGTGTGATTAATGATGTCTGTTAAAATTCCAGGTTACGGGCAGGTTGTTAATAGAAACAAACCGAGTAATCTTTATAAACGCCGTTTTCATAATTAAACTTCGCACTGAAAAATTTGTCCTGGTACAGCCATTCCAGGAATATTTTATCACCTTCCCACAGGTTAAGTTTGGTAACCTTATGATTAGGAATCCATTCCAGCTTTCCTTCCGGTGAGTCTATCAATTCTCCCTCGAATTGGTCAGCTGTAAAAATAAAAACATACCAGTCATCAACCCCGTCAAAATTGGGAAAAGTAATAAATCCATGCATACGGGGAGACTTAACTATAAGTCCCGATTCTTCCTTAATTTCTCTTACCGCACAATCCTCAGGACTTTCACCCCGTTCAAATTTCCCGCCAAGGCCGTTCCATTTGCCTTCATGATAATCATTCTCTTTTTTTGTACGATGTATCATTAATGTTGTTCTATCATTATTGTTAATCACATAACACAGAGTTGCAAGTTTCATTTTCGTGTGCTGAAATAGAGTTATAATAGTTAATTTTATCCTGTTAATTTATATCTTTCCCTAGAGAAATAAAAAATGTGTTCTAAATCTTAGGGGAGAATTTATATACAAATTAAATTCATTTTGACTTTGCTCTTTAAAATATTTTGAAAATATTTGAGTGTAACTTTTAGTTATAATTTAAAAACAAGGAGACCTATAGTAATGGCTGTTGAGATGAATTTCTCCGGAAATAATCCTTTGAATCCTTTTAAGTATCTCTCTGATGAAGAAGATGACAAAGCCAGGTTATTCTTTGCCTCACGGAAAGAAGAAGACGAAGATGATGATTATGAAGACGACGACGATGACGATTACTACAAAAATGATGAAGAAGAGGATGATCTCGAAGAGGAACCGGATGAAGATATTCTGGACGACGAAGATGTTTACGAAGAGGATTTTGATTTTGAAGAAGATGAGGATGATGATCTATTCGACGACGATGACGAAGTTCCTTATAACTAATACCCCAGATAGAGGTCTTTCATCAGGTAATTTTTAACATAGTCGGTTACTCCGTTTTCAAGAGAAATAATATTAGCGGAATAGCCGGCTTTTTTTATCTTATCCATCTTGGCCTCAGTGAAATATTGATACCTGTCGGCTATTTCGGCTGGTAGATCTATATATTCAATATTCGGAAGTTTATCCAGAGCCAGGAATATAGCTTTAACCAGATCATTCCAGGTTCGTGCCTTTCCTGTTCCCACGTTATATAATCCACCGACCTTATTCTCCAGGAAAAATAATGTCATGTTCACCGCGTCATTTACATAAATAAAATCTCGCATTTGTTCGCCATCTTTATAGTCAGGGTGCAGTGACCTGAACAACCTGACTTTGCCTGTATCCCTGATCTGCTCAAAGGCCTTATGAACCACACTTCTCATATCTCCTTTATGATACTCGTCGGGACCATAAACATTAAAATATTTCAATCCGACAATAGATTTGAACCAGCCTTCCCGATGTGCCTTAATGTCAAACAGGTTTTTGGAGTACCCGTACATATTCATGGGTCGAAGATGTTCGGCAATTTCTTCACTATCATCGAAACCGGAGGAACCATCACCGTATGTAGCGGCCGATGAGGCATAGATAAATCTGATACCTTTTTGGATGCAGAATTCAGCCAGACGTTTTGTATATTCATAATTATTTGTTAAAAGGTGATCCGCATCCCTTTCGGTAGTTGAAGAATTAGCCCCCATGTGGATTACTGCCTCAAGATCACCCTTCATTTTATCCAGGTTATCAATAAAAGCAGTCTTATTTACAAAATCATAATATTTCAACGGCACAAGGTTTTTCCATTTATCAGTTAAACCCAGCTCGTCAACAATAAGTATATCGGTCTTCCCGAGGTTATTAAGCTGCCATACAATTGCGCTCCCGATAAAACCAGCACCGCCCGTAACTATGATCATATTTGATAAATATTATTAATAAATTGGATTTATAATAGAAGGCAATTTAGTTATATTTGATAACTTTATAAAGCTATCGGCTTAACCTGAAAAACACATATCAGATTAACAATAAAATCAGACGGATGAAATCTAAACTTGATATTCTGAAGGACCTGCTTAAAGAGCGTATACTTGTATTCGACGGAGCGATGGGAACTCTCATTCAGAGGCATAAGCTGACCGAGGATGATTTCCGGGGCAGGAGGTTTAAAGATCATAATAAGGATTTAAAAGGGAACAATGAAATACTAAATCTTACACAACCGGAAATAATAAAAAATATTCATAGGGCCTACCTGGATGCGGGTGCCGATATTATTACGACAAATACGTTTAACGGTTCGGCCATATCTTTGGCCGATTACGGTACACAGAACCTTGTCTATGAAATAAATTTTGCAGCAGCACAAAATGCCCGGGTCACAGCTGATGAATACAATCAGAAGGATAAACTTAAACCAAGGTTTGTTGCCGGAAGCATGGGGCCTACAAATAAAACGCTTTCAATTTCACCGGATGTAAATGATCCCGGATTCCGCTCTGTTACTTTTGATGAGATGGTCAAAGCTTATTATGATCAGGCAAAAGGACTTATAGATGGCGGAGCCGACATTCTTCTGGTTGAAACGATTTTTGATACCCTGAATGCAAAGGCTGCAATATTTGCTATTGAAGAATGTCTGAACGGACTGAAAAAAGAAGTTCCCCTTATTATATCTGGTACCATTGTGGATCTCAGCGGAAGAACGCTTTCGGGACAAATCACGGAGGCTTTTTTTATTTCTATTTCTCACACTAAAAATATGCTGAGTGTGGGATTAAACTGTTCTCTCGGGGCAGCGCAAATGCGTCCTTTTCTGGAAGAACTTTCTTCTCTGGCTCCCTGTTTTGTTCACGTTTATCCCAATGCAGGACTTCCTAATGAAATGGGGGAATATGATGAAACAGCGGAGATTACTTCAGGATTATTAAAAGAATTCGGGGAGGCCGGCTTCTATAACCTTGTGGGCGGGTGCTGTGGAACTACCCCTGAACATATAAAAGCTATTTCGGATTTTGTGGCTTCTATAAAACCGCGACAAATCCCCGTGATTGAGCCATATTTAAGATTAAGTGGTCTGGAACCGGTAGTGCTGAGACCGGACTCAAATTTCATGAATATCGGGGAAAGAACGAATGTTACGGGATCAAAGAAATTTGCCCGGCTGATTAAAGAAGAAAATTATGAGGAAGCACTTTCGGTTGCACGAAACCAGGTTGAGGGCGGAGCCCAGGTGCTAGATGTAAATATGGATGAAGGGCTGATAGAATCTGAAGTTGTAATGAGGAAATTTCTGAACCTGCTTGCTGTGGAACCGGACATAGCAAAACTTCCGATCATGATCGATTCCTCAAAATGGAGTGTAATCGAAGAGGGGCTTAAATGTCTCCAGGGAAAAGGAATTGTCAATTCTATAAGTCTAAAAGAAGGTGAGAAAGTATTTAAGGAGCGTGCGGCAAAGATTCTGCAGTATGGTGCTGCAGTTATCGTAATGGCGTTTGATGAAAAAGGACAGGCAGATTCTTTCGATAAAAAGATTGCTGTGTGTAAAAGGGCTTATGACATACTGGTGAATGAGGTTGGGTTTCCCCCGCAGGATATAATTTTCGACCCCAATATTCTTACTATAGCAACGGGAATAGAGGAACATAATAATTATGCGGTGGATTATATTGAAGCAGTACGCTGGATAAAACAGAATCTTCCGCTTGCCAAGGTCAGCGGTGGAGTAAGTAATATTTCGTTTTCTTTCCGCGGAAATGATGTTGTCCGTGAAGCTATGCATTCAGTCTTTCTATATCATGCGATCAAGGCAGGTATGGATATGGGGATAGTAAATGCGGGTCAGCTGGAGATCTATGAACAAATTCCGCCGGATCTGCTGAACCTGGTTGAAGATGTAGTATTGAACAGACGGCCCGAGGCAACGGAAAAGCTGGTAGAATTTGCTGAGAATGTAAGACAAAAAGGAAAGGAGGAAATTAAGAAGAGTGAATGGAGAAATACCTCTGTGCAGGAACGTCTAAAGCACGCTCTTATTAAAGGCATTGTTGACTATATTGATGAAGATACTGAAGAAGCCAGAAAAGTTTATAACAAACCCATAGAGGTTATTGAAGGGCCTCTTATGGGGGGGATGAATGTCGTGGGAGATTTATTCGGTTCGGGCAAGATGTTCCTTCCACAGGTTGTAAAAAGTGCGCGGGTGATGAAAAAGGCCGTTGCGTACCTGATTCCCTTTATTGAAAAGGAGAAGGAGGAATCTAATGACAAGAGGGAGGCAGGAAAGGTTGTTATGGCTACAGTTAAGGGGGATGTCCACGATATTGGAAAAAATATTGTGGGTGTTGTTTTGGGGTGTAATAATTACACGGTAATCGACCTGGGGGTAATGGTTCCGGTAGATACGATATTAAAGACTGCTGAACAGGAAAAAGCAGATATTATCGGACTCAGCGGATTGATTACACCTTCGCTCGACGAAATGGTTCATGTAGCCCGGGAAATGGAAAGAAGAAAACTTAATACTCCACTGCTTATCGGCGGAGCTACTACTTCCAAAGTACATACTGCTGTTAAAATAGCTCCCAATTATTCAGGTCCTGTTGTCCATGTACTCGATGCTTCGCGAAGTGTCCCGGTAGTAAGCAATCTAATTAACCCGGATAAAACAATCTTAGCCGACTACATCGATAAAGTAAAGACCGAATATTCGAATCTTCGTGAAATGCATAACCGGAAAAAGGGAAAGGATAATATCCTTCCACTTGATGAGGCAAGAAAAAACAGATTAAAAACAGACTGGGCCGATATCCGGATAGTTGCACCCGAAAAGCAGGGCATCACGGTGCTCAAAGATTTTCCTCTTGATAAGCTTAGAGAATATATAGACTGGACCCCGTTCTTCCTGACCTGGGAAATGAAAGGGAAGTATCCGGCAATTTTCGACAATAAAACTTTCGGCTCAGAAGCAAAGAAACTCTTCGAAGACGCTGAGAAGCTGCTCGATAAAATAATAAAGAAAAAACTTCTTACAGCTAACGGCGTGTTCGGAATATTTCCTGCTAATTCAGCCGGAGACGATATAGAGATATATACAGATGAGAAGCGAAGCGGATTAAAAAGAGTCTTACATTCACTGCGTTCACAAACAAAAAAGACTGACAACCTACCCAACCTTGCTTTATCGGATTACATTGCTCCTAAAGAGTCGGGACGAACTGACTGGATCGGCGCCTTTGCTGTAACCGCTGGAATAGGTGTGGGAGATCTCGTAAACAGGTTTGAAGCTGATCATGATGACTATAACAGTATAATGACCAAAGCCCTGGCCGATAGGTTAGCTGAAGCATTTGCTGAACATTTACATGAACTTGTAAGAAAAAAATACTGGGGTTACTCACCCGAAGAGGAATTCAGCAATGATGATCTGATTAAAGAGAAGTACAAGGGGATCAGACCAGCACCTGGTTATCCCGCCCAGCCTGATCATACCGAAAAATCCATAATATTTGATTTGCTCGATGTCGAGGAAAATACCTCAATAAGATTAACCGAAAATCTGGCAATGTACCCTGCAGCATCGGTAAGCGGATTGTATTTTGCACATCCCAAAGCTAAGTATTTTAATGTGGGAAAAATTGGGAAGGACCAGGTCCTTGATTATCATAAGAGAAAGGGGATGAGTCTTGATGAAACGGAAAGATGGCTTGGACCCATATTAAATTATGATATTTAAATTTTCGGGTGAGATCTGCATTCGGCCTGATTTCCTGACTAACGTTAAACCGGTCACCTATCTGCTGAGATAAAAATCAGATATTGTAAAATCAACCAGTAAGTTTAGTATTAGAATTAATGAATTTTTTTCATGTTGTATCAGTATTAATTGTTCTTTCCGCAGCTTTCGGGTATATAAACTACAGATTTCTCCGCCTTCCCCACACGATCGGTATGATGCTCATAGCATTAATTACATCACTGGGGTTAGTGGGGTTGGGCTACCTTAACATCGGGTTCAAACAGGAAGTAGCTAAAGCAATAAAGGGTATCGACTTTTCCTATATACTTCTAAACGTGATGCTCAGTTTTTTATTATTCGCCGGGGCGATAAACGTTAATTCTAAAAAGCTTCTTGAATCCAAATATCCTGTCATGATATTTGCAACACTCGGCGTAATAACCTCTACCTTTATTGTGGGGACAATATTTTACTATTTCATGGGGCTCATAAACATCCGGATAAATTATATATATTGTCTTCTTTTCGGTGCATTGATCTCTCCTACTGATCCTATTGCTGTCCTTGGTATACTTAAAGAAGCCGGTATTCCCAAAAGCCTTGAGGTTAAGATCACCGGGGAATCACTTTTTAATGATGGTGTTGCTGTTGTAATATTCCTGAGTCTGTACCAGGTAGCAAAAATAGGGATAGAAAATCTGTCAGCCATCGATGTCGGCCTTCTCTTCTTACGCGAAGCCGCAGGCGGGATACTGCTTGGCTTTGCTCTTGGATATGCCGGATTCTACCTCCTTAAATCTATAGATAATTATAAGGTAGAGGTTGTTATAACGCTGGCTATTGTAACCGGAGGCTATTCCCTTGCTGAATTACTCAAGGTATCGGGTCCTTTATCAATGGTTGTTGCGGGAATTATTACCGGGAACCGGGGAAGACGATATGCGATGTCAGACACTACTCAATCATATGTTGATAAATTCTGGGAGATGACAGATGAAATTCTAAATGCTCTTCTGTTTATGCTGATCGGATTTGAATTCCTGGTAATCGACCTTAAACCATTTTACCTTCTTCTCGGTCTGTTCGGAGTGGTCGTTATTTTATTTGCCCGTTTTATTTCAGTGGGGATCCCCGTTCAGGCAATGAAACATACATTTACAAAACATAGCATACTGATTTTGACCTGGGGAGGACTCAGAGGTGGAATATCTGTTGCTCTTGCACTCTCGCTTCAATCTGATATGAGCAGAAGTTTTTTTGTGGCAGTAACATATGTTATCGTATTATTTTCAATTGGCGTTCAGGGATTAACGATAGGGAAACTGGTCAAGCGATTAAAATTTGAAGTTGAGGAAGAGGAGGAGGAACAGAAAGAAGAAAAAATGGAAGAGACCGGGGAAAATAATTAATAAAGTCCCGGCTGTCCCATAAAACTCGAAATTCCGGATTTTATTTTAAAATATATCCGATCCTATCATACCTTCCATCTATAAACGGGCTGCCTGTAATATCAAATATTCTGCATAACAGAGGGTATATATCAATATTATTTATCGTTCCCACTCTATAATCAACCTTGAAAGAAGGTCCCTCGGCATAAAAGATCCCGTTCATATCCATCCAGTAGTTATCATATCCATGATTTCCTTTATTGCCGTACTTTTTATTATTTTCAATTGTCTTATTTGTCTCGAGGCTCCACCCGTTCTCTGCAATGAGTACAATACTACTTATAAGAGGATTGTCCGAATAATGAAAATATTCGGGAACATCCTCTCGTTTATATGCTTTATAATGGAGCTCATTCTCTTTAAGTCTGTTATAGATATCATATATATTATCCCCATCAGGTTCAATCATCATAAAAGGACCATGGTCGTTTTGCTGATAATCTAATCCTTCAAGGATTTTTTCAATGTTCACAGTTTTTTCGCTGCTGACATTCGTCATACCATGATCTGAGACGACAATTATATCCGTACTGTCGAATAGATTGATTTCTTTTAACCGGTCAAAATAATAACCCAGTATAGAATCCAGCTGTGCTATTGCAAAATTTGTTTCGGGAGAATCGGGTCCATACTTATGACCGTAAGTATCTGTAGCGTCAAAGTAAGCCGTGATGAAGTGAGGCCTCTCATTATATGGAAGCTTCAGCCAGTTAATTACTCCGTCAACCCTTTCACGGTAAGGCTGATGGTGTTCATATTTTTTGTAGTAAGTCGGATGTCTGTATGCGAGCGATACTTCCGAGCCCGGCCAGAAATAACTTGCAGTTTTTATTCCCTGTCTTTCTGCTGTTTCCCAGAATGCCTCTCCTTTATACCAGTATGCATCTTTCACCGCGTTAGAATCACTAAGGGAGTAGTATTTATTGCTGAAAGGATCCGGAAATCCGTTGGATATTATTCCATGGTGTTCCGGGTACATTCCCGTAATGATTGAAATATGGTTCGGAAAGGTTTTTGAGGGAAAACAAGGCCGCAGTGATTTAGCTGAAACTCCATTCTCCCTGATAAAATCGAAGTGCGGGGTAATCCCTCTGTCAACATAATCCCATCGGAAACCGTCAAAGCTTATCATAATTACATAGGGTTTGGGCTGAGCATTTACGCTGATTAATGATATCAGCAGGATCATAGAAAAATATAAAAATCGTCTCACCTGTTTAATCCCTCCGGAAAATTAACATTTCAAATCTAATCAGAAATGAACTTAAAAATAAATTTGGTTAAATTATAAAACTATTTCCCGTTAATACTTGTTATGGGCTTATAAAATCGAGAGAAAAAGTATATGAATAAAACCGGTGTGTTGTTAATTCAGCTGGGTACGCCTGACAGTCCTTCTGTTCCCCACGTAAGGAAATACTTACGTGAGTTCCTGAATGATGCCAGGGTTATTGATATTCCCTGGATCGCAAGAAAGCTGCTTGTTAACCTGATTATTGTTCCGTTCAGGGCTCCAAAATCTGCTAAAGTTTATCAGAAATTATGGACGGAAAAGGGATCCCCGCTTCTGTTTTACAGTGAAAGTCTTGCTCAAAAGCTTCAGAAAATATTGGGAGATAAGTATGAAGTGGAACTTGCAATGAGATATCAGAGTCCCTCCATGGATGAAGTGCTTGAAAGAATGAGACAGAAAAATTATAATAAACTTTTAATTCTGCCGTTGTTTCCACATTATGCCTCTGCAACATCAGGTTCTGCAGCCGATAAGGCAATGAAGATTATTAAGAAATGGTGGGTGATTCCCGAAGTTAAAATGATTACCCAGTTCTGGGATGATGAAGGCTATCTGAATGCATTCACGGAAAGAGGCAGACAGTACAAAATAGCAGAATATGATCATGTCATTTTCAGCTATCATGGACTCCCCGTCAGGCAGGTTGATAAGGTGTACGTTGACGGTAAACCCTGCGATGACCATAATTGTGAAAATGAAATCACAGAAGAGAATAAATACTGCTATAAGGCCCAGTGCTATGCTACCACCAGGGCTCTTGCCGAAAGACTGAATATCCCCACTGAGAAGTACACGGTTAGTTTTCAATCCCGGCTGGATAAAAACTGGCTCACACCTTTCACTGATAAGGTCGTGATTGAACAGGCTGAAAAGGGAACTAAAAAACTATTGGTGTTTAGTCCGGCGTTTGTGGCTGACTGCCTTGAGACTGTAATAGAAATCGGAGACGAATACCAGCTGCTTTTCAAAGAACATGGGGGTGAAAAGGTTCAGCTTGTTGAAAGCCTGAACGATAACGATACCTGGGTCGCAGCCGTTAAAGACCTTATAGTGAAAAACTTATAATTAATACTATCCGTAAATATCCTTTTGGGTATGGATCAGATCCGTTTCATCTGCTATTGCGGGTAGGATTCTATGTTTTGTTGTTGGAATTTGGTTATTTCCAGCCCGGAGTATTCTCGTAGTTATCTCGTGGTTTGAGGCCGAGATGAGGCCGAACACAGGCCGAGGACTGGTCGAACAGTCAGGATAAAAGTGATAAATTTATGTGTCCCTATTTAATAGATTGCTGCCTAAACTTAGTTTCTTATATGTTATTTATCAAGATTTACTAAAATTCTTCCTTTTATTCCACCTTTCAATATTTCATCAATCTTCTGATTCGTTTCCTCAAGCGAGCACTCTTCATACATTAAGTTCAGTGTTGCCGGTTTCCATTCATTTGACAACTTCTGCCAAAGTTTTTCTCTCAGAGCCATGGGAGTCTTTTCTGAATTTATACCCAGGAGACTAACTCCTCTCAGGATAAAAGGAAACACAGTAGAATTGAGTTCAACTGAGGCAGCATTGCCGCAGGCCGCTACAACCCCCCACTGCTTTGTTGAAGCTATTGCCGTGCTTAGAATGTTTCCTCCAACCGTATCAACAACTCCGCTCCATCTTCCCGATAAAAGAGCTTTTCCGGATTTATCGCTCATCTCTTCCCTGGAGATCAATGCAACTGCTCCGAGCTGCTTCAGGTATCCTTCCTGGTCAGATTTACCTGTTCCTGCTACAACCTTATATCCTTGACCTGCTAACAAAGCTACCGCCATCGATCCAACACCTCCTGAAGCTCCGGTTACAAGCACCTCTCCTTCTTTGTCCAGATCATTCTGTATCATTCTGTCAAGGGCTAGTGCCGCGGTAAGACCTGCAGTCCCGAATATCATACTTTCCTTCAGGAAGAGCATATCCGGAATTTTAACCACCCAGTCAGCAGGTACCCGTATAAATTCTGCAAAGCCCCCGGAAGAGTTCATCCCGAGATCATATCCCGTTACAAGCACCTCGTCTCCTTCGAAAATCTTTTCACTTTTCGTATCAACAACAACGCCCGCTGCATCAATTCCGGGTGTATGCGGATACCTCCTTGTAACGCCTTTGTTTCCTGTGGCCGACAGAGCATCCTTATAATTGAGGGATGAGTATTTAACATTTATAAGTACTTCACCTTCCGGAAGATCCTCAATTTTTCTTTCAGTTATCTCCCGGATGAATTTTCCATTTTCTTCTTTAACCAAAAGAGCCTTAAATTTAACGGAGCTCATTATTTATCCTTGTATATTATTACTTTTTAACAAAGTTAAAATAAGATATTTTTTTATGGAGTTCAGTTTTTCAGAACATATTGTATTAGAAAATGAATCTGCACTGATAAGACCGATGGAACCGGAAGATTTTGCGGGTTTATCGAAAATTGCTTATGACTATGAGATATGGAGATTCAATGTATCACGATGCATGAACGATGAGGAGATGAGAAATTATATCTCCGGCGGCTCTCAAGCACAAAGAGGCCGGCATTATCTATCCCCTGGTAATCATTGATAAAAAGAGGAACCAAACAGCCGGAAGCAGTAGTTTTGGTAATATTTCAAAAAAAGATAAAAGACTGGAAATCGGGGCAACCTGGCTCGGCCGGCAGTTCCAGGGAACAGGGTTAAACAGGATATGTAAGTTTATGATGCTGCAATACGTGTTTGAAAAACTCGGTTTTGAAAGAGTAGAATTTAAAACAGATGTTCTGAACCTCCAGTCACGCAAAGCATTAAAAAATATCGGGGCTGTAGAAGAAGGGATATTAAGGAGTCACACCCTAATGCAGGATGGTAGAAGACGCGATACCATTTACTACAGTATACTCAAGACGGAATGGACTTACCTGAAAAATACAGTTTTCAGCGGGTTAGATTTGCGGTTATAATTCTTATTTTTAGACTGAAAAAAAATTATATAATGATGAAAAATAATAAAAGACCCTCATGGGATAAATACTTTCTTAAACTGGCTATGCTCGCTTCCGAGCGTGCTACCTGTCCCCGGATGCATTGCGGATGCGTGCTTGTAAAAGACAGGTTTGTGCTTGCAACAGGATATAATGGTTCTCTGCCGGGACAGCCGCACTGCGAGGACGAAGGATGCCTTGTGGTGGATAATCACTGTGTAAGGACAAACCACGCTGAGATAAATGCTCTTGTACAGGCAGCAATACACGGAATAAATATAAGCGGTTCAACTGCATATATTACAAATATGTCCTGTACTACCTGTGCGAAAGCCCTGATTGCTGCGGGGATTAAGCGCGTGGTTGTATTCTCGGATTTTCATGATACGCTTGCAACTGATTTTTATACTAAGAGCGGTGTTGAAATAACAAAAGTGGATATGCCGGAAACCAGGATACACTATAATCTGAAAGATTATTCCTCAGCCAGGAAAACCAAAAAATCAAAATAGAAGATGGGCGGAAAACTTTGTCCTAAAATAATTCTGGAGGGAACTCGCCTTACTTTTAAAACTGATATCGCGTTTGCCCTGAATGAGCACCCTCGCATAGTGGGCCCGAGAAAATACAGGTATCATTCACCCTTAATCTCGGCTGAGTGGTGTTCCTTTACTAATTTTCCCTGGGGAAGAGGATTAATCAATTTTGAAGAACAGGAAGAAAACCGGGCTATAGAAACTTACAGAACCTGGTTAAAATTATTTGAGCTTCAAAGATACTATTCGTGGATAATCGACCGCTTCCATATATCTACAAAAGCTTACCAGCTTAAAGCAAATAATAAGCAGTATGACTTCACCTGGCTTGAAGATGGATTGAACAATCTCGGATTTCATCTTGTATTTTGTACCCGTACACCGGCTTCATTTTTCAAAGCAAGAGAAGAAAGATTAAAAGTTTCCGGAAATCCGAAACAGTACGATGATATTCATATTTTTATTGAGGAACAGGAATTAATGAAGAGTCTTATCTCGCGTTCAGTTCTTCCGGTCCTTGAAGTAGATGTATCCGATAATAATGTTGGGGGGGCTGTTGGTAAAATAGCAGACTGGCTGGAGCATACCGGAGGGCTTTACGCAAAGTAATTCTTATTTTTAGTTATATGAAAGACAATCCTGCCGCATATATAAAACCTCTTCTTGCAACTATTTTCTGGGGACTCTCGTTTATTGCTACCAAAACGGCTTTAAATGAATTGACCCCCGTAATGATTATAATAATGCGGCTTCTGCTTGGAATCTCTTTTCTGTTAATAGTTGCAGTTTACACTAAAAGAGATTTTTCCATAAAAATTAAACAGCATGCTTTCATCCTTTTGCTCGCTGCAATTGCTGTCTTTCACCTTTGGATACAGGTAACGGGACTCCAGTATACGTCTGCTGCAAATACCGGGTGGATTATTGGTACTGCGCCTATCTTTATTGCTATTATGGGGATGATATTCTTTAAAGAGAAAATTAGTCTCAGGCAGCTGCTCGGAATAATATTAGCTTTTGCAGGACTCTTCCTACTCATAAGTAAGGGGAATTTCTCATCAGTCGGGTTCATATCGAATAAGGGTGATTTTCTGGTTTTGGCAAGTGCATTTACATGGGGAGTTTACTCGATGGTCAATAAGAAGATAAGCCTGACATATCCTCCGCTAATGACTATTCTGTATCTCTTTATTATGATGGCTGTGCTGATACTTCCTGTCACTTTGAACCGGGCTACTTTCATGCGTATTGAACATCTCTCATCAATAGGCTGGATATCTGTTGTCTTTCTTGGAATATTCTGTTCGGGAATCTCATATGTCTTGTGGGCTCAGTCACTTAAGGATATGGATTCTTCTAAAGTAGGCGCATTTCTTTATTTTGAACCATTTGTGACCGTATTTTCTGCGTGGATTTTCTTACATGAAACAATTACACTTCTTATGCTTATAAGCGGTATAATCATTATTGCGGGTGTGATAATAGTTAACCGTTATTAGTAGAAGAGTCGTAATATCCATTAAAACGATTAATTTCTGTGTTCTCTTCTTGTCTCTGTTGTTCCTTATTTTGTTAAGGTAGACTATTAATAATAAAAAAAGAGATATCATATGTTAAGAAAATCAGGTATTGTAAAATTATTTGTAGTATTATTTATTCCCCTGATACTGTCGGCATGCGAGAATTCTACCGAGAATAAACCGCCCGAGGTAAATACAGGATCGTTTCCAAACAAAGTTGGCGACAAATGGGTTTATGCCGTTCATGACAGCCTGAGCGGTTCCGTTGATACACTCACAGTGAGCATTGTCGGAACAACCACGGGGAACGGGAAAGATCTGACTATCTGGGTCAGAAATTCACATAACTATAATGATACACTTTATGTGTATGTTGATAATAATACAGTGTATTACTATGAAGATCCGTATCCCAATATCGTGGATCATAAAATTGTTTTTCCACTGGAAGCAGGGAAGACGTGGACAAATCCTGACCAGGTGTCTGATTCATCAATCGTGAAAAATATAGAAGACGTATCTGTTCCCGCGGGTAACTTTTCAGATGCGTTTAGAATAGAAAGAAACTGGGGCGGGTTTAACGTATATGGTTATTCTTTAACCTGGTTTGTTGGCAATGTCGGTATCGTTAAATTTTACAGAAGGGTCCAGGGATTTGATAACATAAAAGAGACCTGGGAATTGTTAAGTTATGATGTCCAGTAATTAGTATAAAAAAATATAAGTTTTATGGAAAAAGGGATGTTCAATAGCATCTCTTTTTTTATTAATTTAATATCCAATTCAGCAAATCTGCATTATATTTGTCAATCCAAATTTAAACAACAGGAAAATATTTGAACCCCTGGAAAGGCGTAAAAGGCTTATCACGGGATCTCTGGGTAATATATACTGCTACCCTGATTAACCGGGCAGGGACAATGGTACTTCCGTTCCTTGCTCTTTACCTGACGACTCAGCTTCATGAAGATGCTGCTACGGCCGGATTGATTCTTACTTTTTACGGGCTCGGCGCTCTTGTTACGGCTCCGTTTATTGGGAAGCTGTCTGATAAAATCGGTTCCCTTACAGTTATGAAGATTTCTCTTTTTTTCTCGGGTGTAATTCTGATTTTTTATCCTTTCATAACCGGGTTTCCGCTTCTGCTGGCAGTTACGCTCCTCTGGTCGATAATAAATGAGGCCTTTCGTCCTGCTGTTATGTCGCTTATTTCATATATAGCACCGACGGATAAAAGACGTACCGCTTTTGCAATGAACAGACTGGTGATAAACCTTGGAATGAGTATTGGACCTGTTGCTGCCGGGTTTTTAGCCCAGCTGAATTTCTCCATAATATTTTACGTCGATGCTGCCACAGCTATTGCTGCTGCGCTGTTTTTAAGTTTTTATCCCATCAGGCACAAAATTGACAGGGAGGAAATTGAAAGAGAGGTTGAAAAGCTTCAGTCACATAAAGGAACCGTACTTAAGGATATCCGGTTTCTTTTTTTTCTTCTTGCCATCACACCTGCAACAATGGTTATTTTTCAGCACCTTGGTGTCCTCCCGCTTTACCTGGTTAAAGATCTGCATTTTCAGACATCGACATTCGGTATGCTGACAGCTGTAAATACTGTTCTCATCATCTTTATCGAAGTCCCGCTGAATACTGCTATGAACAGCTGGTCTGAGAAAAAATCTCTGGCTCTCGGAGCATTATTGATCGGCATAGGGTTCGGCGCGACTGCTTTTGTAAGCAGTGTAGTTCCTCTTATTATTACGATTATAATATGGACATTTGGTGAAATGATATTATTTCCTGCAAGTTCATCTTTTGCTGCTGAAATATCTCCGCCAAACAGGAGAGGAGAATATATGGGATACTTTCAAATGTCATTCAGCCTGGCATTTACCCTTGGTCCCTGGCTGGGAACTTTAGTTTATGATAACCTGGGAGGAAAGGAAGTCTGGTTTGCGGCATTTATTGTAAGTATATTATCCGCAGCGGCCCTTCTGCTGATCCCTTCTAAACCTGCAGCTGCAATCAAGCCGGAAGTATCAGCCCGGTGATGTAAACGCTTTCAAAATGGCTTAAAATGATAAGAAAAACCGGCTTAAAGATTGTCCTTACTATAAAAATCTATTTCTTCAGCTTATCCTTAAATACTTTCTCGAATTTTTCTACCTTTGGGGCAATTACAAATGAACAATATCCCTGATTAGGATTGTTCTCAAAATAATCCTGGTGATAATTTTCCGCCCTGTAAAATTTTGTAAAGGGTACAATCTGTGTGACAATTGGTTTATCCCAGGCGCCCGACTGAGCGAGTTCTTTTTTATAATATTCGGCTTTTTCTTTCTGCTTTTCATTATGATACAGTATAATCGAACGGTATTGTGTTCCAACATCCGCCCCCTGGCGGTTTAATGTAGTGGGATCATGTGTTTTCCAGAAAATTTTCAACAGTTCATCATATGATATTACTTTCGGATCATATACGATCTGAACGACTTCTGCGTGGCCCGTAGTTCCGGTGCAGACCTGCTCATATGTCGGGTTGGGAACACTCCCGCCTGCATAACCGGAAACAACGGATTTTACCCCCTCTACGCGTTCAAAAATTGCCTCGGCACACCAGAAACATCCCTGGCCGAAAGTAGCAGTATCGGTTTTTGCAGTTACATTATCCATAGCGGTTTCATCTTTCATTTTGTTGTTTGAACTTGTTTCCTGGCAGTTTAATTGGCCGAAAACAACAAGGGTAATAATTATAGCTGATAATATGCTTTTCATATAAGTTCTCTTCCTTTTTAATCCTAACATCACATAGTTAACAAAAATATTCATAACGAAATAGTCACATTTAACGAACAAATTTAACATTCCGCCCTGTCAACATTTATCACATTTCCAGCAAATAAATTTATAAACTATTGCGAATCGTCAAATATTGAAATATGTTAACTGCCGTTTCCTTATTAAACAAAAATTATTACCGGGTTTTTTACGGACTGAGGCAGTATGACCAACTATCGGTGTATACGATTGTATTTTAAAAAAGTGTCAGCTTTATTCAATAACATAAAATAAGAGGCTTAGTATGAGAAAAGTCCGGTTCGTGTCCGTTTTTCTGGTAATTATTTTCGCAGTAGTGCTGATTCAGGCAGGCTGTAGTAATTCAAAGGGAGAAAAGGTTCCTACAAAGGAGGAAAGAATTGAAAAAGGCAAGATGTTAGTGGAACTTGGAGGATGTAATGACTGCCATTCCCCAAAAGTAATGACGGAAATGGGTCCTGTACCGGATACAACGAGGTTATTATCTGGCCATCCGCAGGGTGAACTGGTAGCAAATGTTGATCCGGCGATGCTGAAGTCAAAGATGTGGATGCATTCAACAATGGATGCAACAGCCTGGATAGGTCCCTGGGGGGTTTCTTATACTGCTAACCTGACTCCTGATCCGGAAACAGGGCTTGGTAACTGGACTGAGGATTTGTTTATTAAGGCTTTAAGAACAGGAAAGCACATGGGAATTGGTCGTCCTATACTTCCGCCGATGCCATGGCCCGGAATAGGTAAATCCAGCGATGAGTATCTTAAGGATATTTTTGCCTATCTGCATTCTTTACCAGCTATACATAATAAAGTACCTGATCCTGTACCTCCCGATATGATTGCTTCAATATTAAGCACGGGTAATTCAAAAGGAAATGTTGTGAAAGCGAAAGAGATGAAGCACTAACCTTAATGGAAACCTGCCCTGATTAATGGGCAGGTTTCTGCATAAATCTTAATCACCCTGAGAAATTCCCGAACCTCCGCTGAAATCAGTTTCCCCTAGTCTGGCCGCACCATAATAAACTACTCTGGAACCGCCGCTTGCATCTACGTTAAGCGTGCCGTTCATTTTTATCTCCAGTCTTGAGCCGCCCGAAAGATCTGTGTTAACATCTTTTACATTAAAATCTTTAAGATGATAAATACTTCCGCCGGAAGCATCGGCTGTCAGATCAGATGCCTTTCCTGTTATTTTAATAACGCTTCCGCCTGAAATTTCCAGATTGGTGTCGCTGCATTCAAGATTTCCTGATAATTCTGCTCCTCCTGATAAATCGCAGCTGAAGTTCCTGCTGGTGCTCATTGAAAGCTGGCATTGTGCGCCACCGCTCAGATCAATTGCTTCAAGAACAGGCATTTGAATAATTATTTTGATATCCCCGTGTTTCCTGTAATTATTCTTATCAATATATATTTGAAGAGTATGACCTTTTTTCTCAACTTTGAGGTATTCGAAGTCTTCCTTTTCAGCATTTATTTCTATGCTGAATGAAGATGACTGATTTATTTTAAGAAGCATGCCGTAGCCGGCTTCTACTCCGGTAAAATCTTTGTAGTCGTATTTTTTAGTGGTGCGGTCTGAAGGATATAGAGTAGAAACTGCCATCAGACAAAGACTTAAAACGAATAATGCAACTGTTAATTTTTTCATTTTTGAATTTTCCTCAACTTTGTTTTTTCTTTTGACCATACTGATCCCCAAAAGGTTGCGGCTGATTCAAAAATAGTAGTAGTTTATGGTAAATGACTGAAGTAATTTCAGATAATTATAAAAAGGCGTTTATTATGAAAGAAATTGAACATCTCCGATATCCTGTAGGAAGGTTCAAAGCCCCAAAAGCATACACGAACGAATTGAGAGAGGGGTTTCAAATCGCACACATAACCTCATTGAAACAGAGAATGGGCTGGTGAAAACGCCGCCGAATTAAAAAAAAGCTGCCGGTTTATACTCATCAGTTATAGATGGCTTAAACCGGCAACAGATTTTTTTACTTAAAATTTAAGCAGATGGTTGATTTTCGTTAGTCTGCTGTTTTGGTTTACGCCTAATGAAAATTAAAATGACAATTACAACTGCCAGTATTCCTATAATTATATACAGCCAGTTAAAGCTGGTGCCGTAAAGACTATTTTTCCAGGTAGCTATCCTGTTTTCAACAGTATCCTTCTGAGCTTCTGTAAACAGATTATTCTCGAGAAGAAATGGAACCCAGGTCGGTTTCACTGTACCGTACCATGCACTGTCTGCAAAACTTTTATATGTGCTCTGTGATTCTCCGCTGTTCTTCACTCCAACATTTTTGATTTCGTCATTAATAAATGAAGTTGCGGTTTCCGTAAATTCCTTCCCGGTTGAGAATCGCTGGAGGTTTATCCCGTAATCTGAAAAGATCAGCCTGACAGAATTCCATGCCTGTTGATCCAGTGTATTTTTCCAGGTAGTAAAGGTCTGGTCTATTTCTTTAAGCTCATTTGTGCCGGCGTTCCTTTCAGAATAAACGCTGACCAGCTTAGGACCAACACTTTGCCAGAGCTTTGCAAATTGTTCCTGTTGTTTTTTTATTTCAGACAGATCGTCGGGGGTTAATGTCGCAACCTGCAGGAATTTTATATTATCCTGGAGTGATTTTTTAACATTGTTTAAAACATTATTCTTCTGTATTTCAGAGTAAACTTTCTGTTTTTCTTCTGAACTGAGTTCTGATTTTTGTCTGTACGATGGCGGAATAAGGCTGTCGATCATACTGATTACAAGCTCATCCCTTTTCTGAAGAGACGCTTTCAAATCAGCTACAGTTCTTTCCAATTGTATGATCCTGCTTTTATCTTTTTTACTCTCCGCCTCGAGCGTCTCTACCCGTGAGATAAGGTCAGTATTCCGCTGGTTAAGAACCTCAACCTGATCCGTTAGTCCCGTTACCTGAGTCTGCAGTACGTTGATCTGTGTAAAATCTCCTTTCCTCAGATCATACGCCATTTGAAGATTTTCAAAAGTTTTATTGAAATTCAGCGGATAAAGACTTTTGTCAAGCAAATCTCTTTTATCAGAGTACTCATTCCTTAACGAATCTATCTTATTTCCTGCACTCTGAAGTTCTTCAAGCGATGTCGCGTTGCGGATAGAATCGTCGATTGCCATAGCTTTTGTTTTAAATCCCTGCACAATTTCATAATCTGACTGTGCATAGATCGAATATGAAAACAGCAGACATAACAAAAAACTATTTAATAATATCTTATTTATCATTTACTTCTCCTCCTTCTCAATCCCGCTGTTTGATAAATAATACTGTTTATTCCCTTCGATAAGCTCTATATAAGGAGGTCTCTGATTAAAGACCGGATCTTTTATACCGGTTTCCGAAATCTGAATTTCATTATAAAGATTAAATGCTCCGTCTCCCATTGTAAAAACATAAACATTTTTGAATTTATTTCCGGTTATATAGTAGTAGCCGAGGGTGTCTCTTATTACTCTCAGGTCACGGTCGAGATAAGCAAGAGAATCACCGGTCTCTTTGAAGTAAAGCGGTTTTGCATTAAACGACAGTGCATACCGGTCTTCCTTCGCAATTCCATTATCGTTCACACGTATGACAGATTCTACCGGCCAGGAAAAATCAGCAGGCGCTAACCTTAGTGACGAACAGCCTGCCAGTACTGCAGCGGTCAGTATAATCATATATTTAAAGACCTTCATTCTATCTCCTTCCAATTTATGCATGCTAACATAATGAAAATTAAGGATTTCCAATGATTACCCAATGTGACGGAATCCCTATTTGTTTTTTTAGTATTTTTAAAAGTCTAATATTTTCAAAAAAAGGCGGATTTTTATGAATATCCTTGAGTGCCTGCATCAGAATCAGTCTGATATAATCAGAACGGCCTTTGATTCTCTTCTGCGTTCTAATCTAAAACATTATTCTACTGCCAGTGCAAATGCAAACTGGGAGCGGATCGAGAAATTGTTCGACCTTACTTTTAATTGCATTAAAGAAAAAAACCTGATTGAATTAATAGAATATTCAGAAAAAATAGCATCTGAAAGGTACGATTCGGGGTACGATCTGCACGAGGTTCATGCAGCCTATAACGTACTGGAGGAGGCAATTTGGGGTGTTATTCTCAATAATCTCGATCCTAAGGATTATGGACAGGCACTGGGACTTGTAAGTACCGTTCTGGGTGCCGGAAAAGAAACTCTGGCACTGACCTATATCTCTCTGGCTGGCAAAAAAAGACCGGAGAGTCTCGATCTCTCAGAACTTTTTAAAGGAAGCTGAATAGTTTATTACCACTTATTTTGAGGTAGCAAAATAGTTCAAAGTACTGCCTGTGCACTTACCATCGGACAAATGAAACATACGCAGCGGACCCCAACCTGGTTTTTTGCCCGATTTGATATAATTGTTTAATATTGTCTATAAGTCTTTATTTCTGATTCATATTCAGGGTGGAATTTTGAAAATACAATTTATTGGAGCAGCTCAGACTGTCACCGGCTCACAGCATTTGCTTAACGTCAATGGAAAGAAGATCCTTCTGGATTGCGGCTTATACCAGGGAAGAAGGAAGGAAGCATATGAGATCAATAAGAATTTTTTATTTGATCCTTCTGAAATTGATGTAATGTTACTATCGCACGCTCATATTGATCACACAGGAAATATACCTCACCTGGTTAAAAGCGGATTTAAGGGTCATATATATACTACGTCTGCAACCGTTGATCTTTGCCAGATTATGCTCAGAGATTCGGCCTACCTGCAGGAGAGAGATGTTCATTTTGTTAATAAAAAACGGAGCAAACAGAATAAAAAACTGTTCGAACCATTATATACAGTCGATGACGTCGAAACCGCGATGGAAAATTTTATCGGTGTACAGTATGATAAAACTGTTGAAGTCGCTCCCGGTGTAAAAGCAACCTGGAGAGATGCGGGTCATATTCTTGGTTCTGCCGGATTACTTATTGAAATAAGGGAAAATGGTAAGTATACACGTCTGGGATTCAGCGGTGATATAGGGAGAACCGAAATGCCGGTTATCAGAGATCCCAATATCCTCACTGATCTCGACGTACTCATAATGGAAAGCACGTACGGCAACAGGCTCCATCCTGTTACGGGCGAAGTGGAAGAAGAGGTTGCACGGGTTATAAATGAAGTTCTTGAAAAGAAGGGAAAAATAATAATTCCCGCATTTGCGGTGGGCAGAACTCAGTTATTTGTTTACATACTCCATAAACTGTTTAATCAGAACAGAATTCCCGCCATCCCCATCTTTGTCGATAGTCCTCTCGCTGTTAATTCAACGGAAGTCTACAGGATGCATCCGGAATGTTTTGACAGGGAAACCTACAGAGTGTTTATTGAAAACCATGAAGATCCCTTCGGTTTTAACAGACTGACTTATATACGTGATGTGGAAGAATCAAAAAAGCTCAATGAGTTCAGAGGATCCTGTATCATTATATCAGCATCGGGTATGGCAGAAGGGGGCAGGATTCTGCATCACCTTAAGAATAATATCGAAAACCCTGATAATCTTATTCTTTTTGTCGGTTATGCAGCACAGGAAACACTTGCCCGCAAGATTATGGACGGCGCCCCAGAGGTTAATATATTCGGCGATCCTCATCAAGTAAGGGCACAGATAAAACAGATGGATTATTTCAGTGCTCACGCAGACCAGAAAGGACTTCTGGATTATCTTAAATTTTCTCCATCAGACAAATTAAAGCATATATTCCTTGTGCATGGTGAGGAAGAGCAGGCATTACCGCTGAAAGAGAAAATTGAAAGTAAAGGATACAGATCTGTGAATTACCCTGGAAAGGGAGAGGTATTTGAACTTTGATACCCACACAGAGAGATGATGCCCCTGAAGGAAAACAAAGCAATAGACCGATTCTTTATCGAAGAAAATAAAAAAGAATCATGTTATGTTATTGCTTATCGTTAGAAGCCTCTTTGTTCCCGGACTTATTAGGTAATTTTCTTCCTGCTTTCTTTAGTGCGCTGGATAAAAGAAATTCCATCTGTGCATTAATGCTGCGCAAATCATCTGCAGCCCATTTCTCAAGGGCGGCATAAAGTTCAGAATCTATTCTTAATAAAAACTTTTTCTTTTCTGCCATAAGTATTCATCTTTTCCTATCCTGCAGCCGCAGCTGCCTGCTTTCTCTTCATAATTAAATGCCATGCAAGTATTATAACCCAGGGGTATTTATCCAGCAATTCGGAACTGTTTTCAATATTTATTACGGTTTTAGTTTTAAGTCCGAATTTATCCTTAATATTTACCAGACATATTCCACCGGTTGTATAGATTCCATAATTATTCTTAAACACTCCGAATTTAATTTTAAGTCTTTGACCTTTTGGCAAAAATATAGTACCCTCCCTGCTGAAAAACTTTTGAGAATAGTTAGCAAAAGGATTTTCTTTACCCTTCTCCCTTATATTTATACCGGATTTCCAGAATCGCGGGTAATATATCTCCCATTCACTTCCCAGAATATTTACCTGTATATTAGAACCGAAGAGACCACTAACAGTTATGTTACCCAGGATCTCATCTTCATAAACCAAATCAAAATTTTTCTTCCATATGGAAGGCTGAGTTAATGTTAACGTCATACCTGCAAGTCTGGATAAGTGGGTGATCATCATGTACCTCAGCTTCTATTGGTAAAGTGTTCCTGTGTTGATAACAGGCTGGGTCTCTTTTTCGGATACCAGTGCAACCATCAGGTTATTTACCATCGTTGCTTTCCTTTCTTCATCTAGCTGTACAATGTTCTGCTGACTTAACGCTACCAGGGCACTTTCAACCATTCCGACTGCTCCTTCAACTATTTTTTGTCTTGCTGCAACAATTGCTTCTGCCTGCTGGCGCCTCAGCATAGCCTGAGCTATCTCCTGTGCATAAGCAAGGTGACTGATACGTGCCTCAACTACTTCAACACCGGCTATTTCAAGTCGAGATTGAACCTGTTTCTGGAGCGCTTCCGCAATTTCCTGGGGACTTCCTCTCAATGAAGCTTTATCCTCATCGCCATCGTAAGGATATTCCGAAGTAAGTGAACGTATTGCCGTCTCGCTCTGTATTGCTACAAACTCCTCATAATTTTCAACATCAAATACTGCCCGGGAAGTATCGAACACTCTCCAAACAATTACTGCTGCGATTTCAATTGGGTTTCCGCGAAGATCATTCACCTTGATTTTATCGCTGTTAAAATTTCTTATTCTCAAGGTTACTTTTCTTTTTATGGTAAAGGGATTTATCCACCAGAACCCGGTCTGTCTTACCGTACCGCTGTAATTACCGAAGAAAATAATTACCCGGGAATCATTTGGTTGGACAGTAATTAGTCCCACAAGGGAAATAATGATTATAAAGGTGAGCGGAAAGAAATACCAGAGAAAAGAAGGATCATGTGATCTGACTCCGCTAATGAACAGAATTACATCCAGAGCAATTAGGACAAATATAATAAGCAGGGCAAAAAAACCGTTTATTTTGGTTGACTGTTTTTCTGAAACCGTTTGCATGTTAAACCTCTTCTAAAGTTGATATCGTAATGATATCATATTAATATCAGAAAAACAAGTATAAATTGTTCTTTTTTTAATTCTATTGATGTCAGGAATATGAAAGAAGAGCTATTACTGAAAATTAAACTACAGTAAAGGAAAAGAAACAATTCGATGCCGGGGGGTCATTTCACAGAAGTAACGTGATGAACTTTAGGCGGTTACTTAAAAAACCCGTACTTCTTGATATGCCGGTAGGCCAGGTAGCCAACAGCGGCTGTCTGTGCCATACCCAACACATATCGAATCGGGTTTAATCTGGAATTTTCAAGGAATTGCTGGTGGAGGGGTTCCAGCATACTGCCGGGAGATTCACCTGCATAACCCTCGGAACTTTCATAGGCTGCTATAGAAAGTTTTGTCCACATCCACACAGTATTCGGATCATTATTCACTTTCAGATTCATTTTCATATAATTCAGCTCCCGAAAAATTTCAAAATCATTCATCTTTGACTGAAGTTTAATAAGCGAGTCATATGAAGTGTACCCGTTAAGGGTATCGTTTTCCGGCTCCTGCGAAAGGACAAATTGTGCCGGCAGAAAGACTAAAAGAATCAGAATACTTTTGCGGTTCATCTGCTTAATTAACTATAGATCAGATATTGTTGAAAAAGTTTTTTATATACGACTTACCTCCTGTTACTGCAAAAACCACTGCAAGAACAGCCAGGGTTATGAATATGGTAGTAAATCCTATTATAACAATTTCTACGGCAATTTCAATTTCGGCCAGAGCCATTGCAGCAAAGAAAAGTAAAATAGTAAATCTCAAGAACCTGGATATAAGCGAATAGGCCGGAACATTTTCTTTAGCCAATGCAATATAAACTGAGCTTGAAACTCTGCCGGCTATTATCCAGCCGATTCCGAAAATCAGCAGCGCTACAATGAGCTTCGGAATAAATAATACGCCATTCTGAATTAGACTCGAAAGTACAGAAAGCTTCATTGCATCCAATGCTGTATAAAGAAAAATCAGAAATACAACAAAGAATACGATATTGCCTATGAATCCGAATAATGCATATCTTATGTCGGCTTTTGACAATGTCTGGCGCCACCTCACCCGTGTAAACATTCTTTCAAGCCTGAAAGCAACAAGCAGCTGCACAATTATTCTTTTTGCCAGCCAGCCGGCGAACCATCCGACTGCGAGCAACAGGATGCCTCCGAGAAGATTAGGCAGGTAACTGATAATCTCTTTTCCAAAATTAAAAAAGGGTCCTTCAAAGGAATTATCCATTTTCAACTCCCTCTTCTTTATGTGATTTTAATAGTAATTTCCAGAAAGATTCTCTTTCTTCATATTCCTTAACCCACAGCACGGGACATGCGGACTGTTCTGTGATCTCCTGTGCAAGTGAACGGCCGAATAAAAGTTCCAGAAAATCCCCGGTCTTTCCTCCCATTACAATCATATCAGCATTTGCAGATTCCTCAACAATACAGGTCATTATGTCAGAATCCGGCATGATTACAAGTTCTGCAGAAATATTATTTTCTTTAATAAGTTCTTTTGCTTTTTCCTCGCGTCTTTCTTTTTCCTTCTGAGAAGTATCAGGTTCATAAACCAGCAGCAGCTTCACCTTGCAGTCGAAATAATCAACAAATGCGGGTGCTACTTCGGTGGCGAGTATTGCATGTATGTCTATGTTAAAAGGAATCAGAATGGTATTTACCTGTTCCTTAATAAAAGTTCCATGAAGTACGGCTACTTCTCCCGGAAATTTCTGTATTACGCTGTCAATTATTGAAGAAAAAAACCTTTCCACGAAGGTAGGGTTCTTTTCCCTACCCACAATAATAAAATTGCAGTTTTCTTCTTCGGCAGTCTGCACAATCCCTTCCGAGATTCGATGGGAAACGGTAACAATGGGACGTGATATTATTCCCGATTCTCCTATTACGTTACGCGCTGTTTCAAATAAAGGCATTGCTCTCTCGGTATCGCTTGCTTCAATAGCCAGGGGACTCCCTTCCCTGATCTCATTGACGTGTAGAAAAAGTATTTCCGAGTTTTCTTTCACAGCAATCGCTTTTGCCAGGTGAGTAAGACTTGAAACTGAATTTCTGTTCGCAAGCGGTAAAAGAATTTTGTATTCCTTCCTTTCAAGTCTTTCAAGCGATTTCACTTTTCGAACATGTTCTATCTCCCGTTTAGATGCATAGGTTCTGTAGGTAAATAATCCAATCCCTACCCAGATGCCGGTAACGATCCATGCTGTCGGGCTGTAATTAAACATGTATATGGCAAGGAATAGCAGCATCAATATTCCTGCAATCGAGAGGTAGGGAAACAAAGGAGTAAAAAATCCCCTGTCAAGATCAGGTCGTTTTTTTCGCAGCCTGATCAGGGTGATATTAACCTGCAGAAACAAAAGCAGAAACATTATATCGGCGGCACTGGCTACATCCTCAATCGGCAGTGAAACAGCCATTATTACAACGAGAAAAAGTGAAAAAAGTATTGAGAGATGGGGGGTAAAATTTTTCTTATGAACCTTACTGAAGAAAGTAGGGAAGTTCCGGTCCCGCCCCATAGCGAATGCAACTCTTGAGGAAGAATAAATTGTAGCATTGAGCGCGGACATAGTTGAAATTATACCGCCGACAAGAAGCATTATACCACCGCCGACAAAAAACGATTTTGCGACTTCAACCAGCGCAGTTTCTTTATTCGATGCAAGGTAATCCCAGGGAGTCATACCTTCCGGCTTTACTGCCCCAAGTGCAGTAAATGATATCAAAAGGTATATAGGAACCACGATTATAAGAGATAAAAAAACTGCTCTTGGAATATTTTTCTTCGGGTTTTTGATCTCTTCCGAACATTGTGAAATAACTTCAAATCCCTGGAAGGCTATAAAAGTTAATCCCATGGCTTTGAATACCCCACCCCATCCGTTTGGAAGAAATGGAGTAAAAGCCTCCTGCCAGTCTGGACGATGAAGGATCAGATTTAGTCCAAAGCCGATAAATATCATAAGGATTACAATTTTAGCCATCGTCACTATATTTCCTATTTTCCCTGTCTCAGAAGCCCCACGGAAATTCACGTAAGCAAACAGCAGGGCAGTTACAGCTGCAAGAATTTTTTGAGGTGACAGGAATCCCCAGTGAGGCATGACGATATTAAATTCATGAAGCACCAGCTCAAAGTATGCCCCGAAGCCGAGAGCATAAAGGCTGCAGGCCACAGCGTGAGCAAACCAGCTCATCCAGCCGGAAATGAAACCATTCCATTTGGGGAGTCCCTCTTTCACCCATAGATATCCTCCTCCTGCATCATGGAAACAGGATCCAAGCTCAGCATAGGAGAAAGCGGTTAGCAAAGCGACAAAACCATTCAGCCCGAATGTAATAATTAATCCAGGTCCTGCCACCCCGGCTGCAATACCCGTAAGAACGAAAATCCCGGCCCCAATCATTGCGCCCACACCAATAAGGGTAGCATCCATCAAACGCATTTCCCTACTCAGGTGAACTTCAGTTTCGAACTTTTTCATCTGCGAGCCTCCAGGATATTAATTGCTCGTACTTAGAATTTACCTGTAATAAGATAATGAAGATTTTTTTTAGTTGGAAAGAGTGTTTAATAATATTTATTGTTTATGAAAACGAATTTTCTGCTCCAAAAAATCTGTTTACAGGTATCCGATTTATAAATATCTTCATTAGTCAGTTCATAGACTTAAATTAAATGTTTCTCAAATCACCCCGAAAAGTAATGATGACTGCTTCTGTTCTTCGTAATATATTATATTAAAAGCAGTTACGCGGCAGTTGATTCGACTCACCACTGTATGCTAGTAACTTGCAAATATTTTTAATGGTATTAAATTGATTAATGAAATATATGTTGAACAATTCGGAGGAAATTATGTGGCAAGGATGGATGGATCTGGTAGTAGGTATATGGCTTGTAATAAGCACATTCATTTCGGCAATCAGAACACCTTCAAGTATGATAATTGCCGGAATAGTAGCATTTGTCTTTGGCTTCTGGGGTGCAGCCAGGGTTAACAGCTGGCAGGGTACCGTTAATGGTATCATAGGTATCTGGCTGTTCCTGAGCGGTGTGGCATTTATGTTAGCCGTTCCCTGGAATTTCTTTATTTCAGGAGTAGTTGTAGGTTTACTTGCTATCTGGAATATTGCACAGCATGAAGCTCCCGGACAGGTACATACTGCCCACTAATAAATAAATAAGCAGATGAAAAAGGCCTTATCTCCTTCGGGGGAGAAGGCCTTTTTTCTTTTTCCTTTAATAATTATGCAAATAGATTTATTGTCAAATGTTAATCGGATATGTTGGAGTGAATAAGCCTCAGCATTCGGAAGTCTCAATCATGGGGATAAACATCATTAGGTTTTAACACAACATTATTGTTCATAATCTTCGACTGTATCAGTGCCCCTTAGGTTTGCCTTATCAGGGTTGTCTCCGAATTCTTTTAATGCCCTTCTTTGTCTTAACAGATCCCAGTAACGATCAAGATCAATCTGAACCTTTTCTGCCTCTTTTCTTTCTTCAACAGATAGACCGTTTTTTGAATATAGCTTGTGCTCTTCCTCCAGCAAATCCTTTATTTTATTCATAATTTCTTTATCAGTCATATTCTTCTCCTTTTTGCCCAAATTATTTAATACTAAAATCCTTCGGTGTGAGATGGATACTATTTTGTGATTTTTTTGTGATGAAGTAATAACTAATAGAATGTATATATATGAAGAAATTCATCCCTCTGTAACTCTAATAATTGAATACAAAAGTAACGGCAGATACAATATAGAATTTAGTGCAAATAATCTCTCTAGCGGAATATACTATTACAGGATTGAATCCGGTGCTTTTATCAAAATCCGTAAAATGATTCTACTGCGCTGATCTGTAGTAAAATCAATCCGGTGAATGGCCTTTCTACTGTGTTCATTTCACTACCGCTCTTGATGGTTATGCTGCCGGCCAGTTCGGCGACATCGTAAAAATGTCTGACGGTGGAAGCATCTGGAGTGAGAAAACTCCCATTACTTCTTATCAGCCCTTCAGCATATATTTTGTGAATTCCGACACCGGCTGGACGTCAGGAGAATATCTTGGTGTTCCCCATGTTTCTTATATATCAAAGACAACTGACGGAGGAACTTCGTGGGATATTAAAACTTTCGGAACCGATGAATATATACAGGATATTTATTTTATTGATAGTGAGTCCGGGTGGGCAGTCGGAGGTACCATAGGCGGTTCGGGTGGAACACAACACTCCGTAATACTTCATACCTCCGATTCCGGTGCTAACTGGGTACCAGAGACTGCTCCTACAAGCAGTACTCTGTTAGGGTTGTGCTTTTCTCCCGGGCATACAGGATGGGCAGTAGGTAGCGATGGTGTACTAATCAGTACTCTGGATCCCGTCCCGGTTGAACTTGCGTCTTTTATTGCCTCAACCAATGCGAATGATGTAACTTTAAACTGGAAGACTACGACAGAAACCAACAATTCAGGTTTCGAAATCCGCAGATCGGTGGCTGGAGCTCAGGCAGAAGGAGAGTGGGTGATGGTAGGTTATGTTGAGGGACATGGCACTTCAACCAAAACTAATAATTATTCCTTTATTGATAAGAATTTAAAACCAGGGACTTATTTGTATAAGCTTATACAAATAGATTTTGATGGAACAAGAACCGAATCGGAAGTTGTAGCTGCTGAAATTATTCCCCGCCCGGGTCAGTTTGCTATTTTGCAGAACTACCCAAATCCATTTAATCCGGTCACAACCATTGATTATTCAATCCCCTCTAACGGAGATGTAAAGATCAACATATACAATTCGCTCGGAGAGAAAATAAAAACACTCGTTGATGAATTTAAATCCGCCGGAAGTCACGAAATTATTTTTGATGCTTCCTCACTAACGAGCGGAGTTTATTACTATAAAATTGAAACGAAAGGATTTTCTGCCACAAAGAAAATGGTCCTGCTAAAATAGGATCTCTCTTAATTTTACTCTGTCTTTAATTAGATCCTGGCGGCAACCTTCCGGAAATGGTAGCCGTATACAGCCATCGTCATTGCAAGCGGGAATTTCTGAGGATGTTTAAGTATTGTAAACAATAAAAGCTTCCAGAAGTACTTCCTGCCTTTTTCCAGAGTTCCCAGCAGCCAGACAAGCCTGATAAATGCTTTGATTTCTTGAAAATGAATTTTGTTTTTAGTCCAGGAGGGAGGTATATAGTTATTAAGAAATCTTTTGAGACGATAATAATATTCCTTTTGGGAATAGATTGTCTTTACTACTTTTGAATAACCCGATATCAAATCACCATAATTCATTTTGGGAATAAAGTTAATAGTGCCGTCCATATTATTACCGCTGAACATTTCCAGCATCCTGTTTTCGGACATCATCCTTTTAAATAGCTTTGTTCCAGTAGGTGCATTTAACAATCCAACCATTGCAGATACAATTCCGCTTTTTTGTATAAAGTTAATTTGTTCCTGAAAAACAGCCGGGCTGTCGTTATCAAAACCAACAATAAACCCCCCCGAAACAATGAATCCTTTTTGCTGAAGAGTTTTGACAGAAGATATCAGGTCTCTTTTAAGATTCTGGAATTTTCCGCATTCCTGCAGACTTTCAGCACTTGGAGTTTCTATCCCTATAAATATGCTGTTGAACCCCGCTGCAATCATCATGTCCATAAGCTTTGTATCATCGGCAAGATTCATTGATACTTCTGTTATAAAGTTAAAAGGATGATGTTTTAATTCTGACCACTTTATCATTTCAGGCAGGACTTCAGTTTTAAGTTTGTTTTTATTTCCGATAAAGTTATCATCTACTATAGAGATTGATCCTCTCCATCCAAGTTCATATATAGTATTTAGTTCTTTTATAAACTGTTGAGACGTTTTAGTTCTTGGTTTTCTTCCGTTCAGCATGGTAATACTGCAGAAATCGCAGTCATAGGGACAGCCTCTTGAATATTGTAGGGAAAGTGAAGCATATTTTTTTATTTTCAGCAGCTCCCACTTCGGGACAGGTGAATCTGTTATATCAGGATATTCATCTGAGGTATAGACTGGCTTCGGATTCCCGTTTTTTAAATCCTCCAGGAACGGTGGAAGCGTATTTTCTGCTTCGTTTAATATGAAATGGTCAACTCCGAGGAAGTCATTATATTGAGTTGTAGCCAGCGGACCTCCCGCAACAACTTTGACGCTCAGCTTATTACATCTCCGGATAATATCCTTAAAGGAATTTATCTGGATGTTCATTCCGCTCAGGAAGACATAATCAGCCCATAAAATATCATTGTCTTCAAGTTTCGATACATTCATATCTATTAATTTCTTTTCCCATTCCTCGGGAAGAAGTGCAGCAACAGTAATCAATCCGAGAGGAGGCTCCGGTGCTTTTTTGGACACAAACTTTAAGGCATCTTTAAAACTCCAGAAGGAGGATGGAGTCTCAGGATAGACGAGCAGTACTTTCATAACTATTCCCTGCGATTATTCAATTAACATGACTGTTTTAATAATGCAAAAAATTTCTATTATTGTTTGTAAAAGAAATGTAAAAGTTAAAATTCGTCGTTTGACCTTCACCATGGATTAGATGATATTATAATGGACTAAAAATTTTATGAACGGAACCAGGGCGAGAATATGAGAGGAAAACACTCTCTTTTTTACCATATCCTGATATTCATTATCGCTCAGCTCGTTTGGCTGTCGCTTCTTGGGATATGGATATACTGGTATGTATCGAATTATATCATTTACGAAAAGGTAGGCGATCAGGTTTCTCCCCAACTTTTATACGATGTGCAGAATGCTCTTCCGTTCGTTCTGGGATTAATACTTCTTATCGGGCTTTCTTTTTTTACTTCCGTAATCTTCAGGGATTTGAATGTGCAGCTCAGAATACGAGAATTATACGATAATTTTATTAGTAATGTAACTCATGAACTTAAATCACCTCTTTCCTCTATTCAGCTGTATCTTGAAACATTAAAACAAAGGGATGTGCCCCCGGAAAAACAAAAGGAATTTCTTGAAATAATGATGAAAGATACAGATCGTCTCCAGAGGTTAATAAACTCAATTCTTGAGATATCTGCGCAGGAAAAAAAGAAAATACTTCAGAATTATGAAGTATATCATGCAGATCACTTTCTCAGGGCAGTGATGGAGGAATCTTTCGAAAGATTCCGTATCAAAAAAGAAAACTACAGCATAACAGGAGAAACCCCCTGTGAAATAGCTGTGGTCAAAGAATCGATGAAGATCGTTTTTGATAATCTTGTAGATAATGCTCTGAAATATTCTGCAGGAGAAATTGATATAAATGTTAAACTGAGCTGCGCTTCGGATAAGCTGCTGATAGATTTTTCAGACAGCGGAATAGGAATTCCCCTGATTGAAAGGAAAAAAATATTTAGGAAGTTTTACAGGATAAACAACAGGAACATACCAAACGTAAAAGGTACGGGTCTTGGCCTTTACCAGGTTAAGCAGATTATTAAACTTCATGGAGGAAAAATCAACCTTATTCATGACAGCGAAACAAGAGGCGCTGCTTTCAGAATCGAGCTTCCGGTGTATCACAAATCAGGAAAAAGATTTATGAGAGCTATCAGCAGGAAGATAACTTATGGATGATACTATTTCAGGCAGCAGAATACTTTTAGTTGAAGATGAGGAAACCCTCGCAGTCGGACTCGAATACAATCTTACTTCTGAAGGTTACCTGGTTACCTGGGCAAAGAACGGAAAAGAGGCGGTCAGGTTTTTTAATAATGAAAAATTTGATTTGATCATACTTGATATTATGCTTCCATTTCTTGACGGATTCGAAGTTGCAGAGATTGTGCGTGAAAAAGATATAAAGATGCCGATACTTATGCTTACTGCCAGAACAGAATCAACTGACAAAGTGAAAGGTCTTGAAACAGGAGCTGATGATTATCTTACCAAACCCTTCCACTTGCAGGAACTGCTTCTTAGAGTGAAAGGTATGCTCAAGAGGAAAAACTGGTATAAGAGTGCCTTGGAAAAGCAGCCTGTCTATAAGTTCGGAATGAATGAAATAAACTTTGAAAATCTAGAGTGCCGTCATGGAAATAAAGAAATAAGAATCACACCTCATGAATCAATGCTGCTGAAGTATCTAATCGAACACAAAGGGGAAATTGTCACACGGAAGGAACTGCTTGAAAATGTCTGGCGTTTAAATCCTGATATAGAAACCCGTACAGTCGATATTTTTATAGCCAGGCTTCGTAAATATTTTGAACCAGATCCGTCAGTTCCGGTATATTTCAGAAGTATAAGAGGTGCAGGATATATGTTTGCGGAGGAATAGAAGGATCTGCTTCATCCCAAAAAAACTGCCTTATTATCCTTTTTCAGTCAAATCAACTGTTATAAAGGAATTAAACCATCATTTATTTGTTTCTTGCGCCCTTTTTACTTATGTATGCTGAGCGAACGAATTTTTAACCTTACGATGGACAAAATATTCCTGTAATTCCTCTTCCAAAAACAAATGAAACCGGATCAAATTGAAAATAACCAAACAGTTAACCAATCGTGAAGATAAATCTTTAGATCAGTACTTTCAGGAAATCGGTAAATATGATCTTTTAAGCCCAGGTGAAGAAGTAAGTCTGGCCATAAAAATCAGGAAAGGCGACGTTGAAGCTCAGAATAAACTGGTCAATGCTAATCTCAGGTTTGTGGTTTCCGTTGCCAAAATGTATCAGAATCAGGGACTGTCACTGGGTGATCTTATTAATGAAGGTAATATTGGACTCGTTAAAGCTGCCCAGCGATTTGATGAAACAAGAGGATTTAAATTTATATCATATGCCGTATGGTGGATCAGACAGGGAATAATGTCTGCTATTGCTGATCAATCAAGAGTGGTAAGGCTTCCTCTGAACCAGGTTGGTAATTTAACTAAACTGGGGAAAGCTTACAGACATTTTGAGCAGGAGTTTGAAAGAAAACCGACAACTATGGAACTTGCTGACATCCTTGAAATTAGCATCGATGAGGTGGACCAAATTATCCGGATTGGCGGAAGACAGATTTCCGTCGATGCCCCTCTGAAAAACGGCGAGGAAAAAAGTGCTACTTTAATTGATGTTCTTCAGAATGAGTCCCAGGCCATGCCTGACAAGCAATTAATGACTGATTCCTTAAAAGACGAGGTGAAAAATATGCTTTCAATTCTTGATGCACGGGAGGCGGAAGTAATCAGATTGACGTTCGGCATTGGATGCAGTCATAGAGCTACTCTTGAAGAAATCGGAGTTAAGTTTAACCTTACCCGGGAACGCATAAGACAGATAAAAGAAAAAGCGCTGAGAAAATTGAGAAGTTCAAAAAACAGTACAAAACTGAAAGATTATCTTGGCTGATAAAAAACATTTCCTGTCAGGCCGAACTTACTTTATACTGCTTTAACGGCAGACCATTCCGGGCACGAATTTCCCGACATTCTAATGCAACTATCAGGAGATGGAAATCTCATGTGTACAAGGTACGTGATGCACAATTTTATTTTATATTTTTTAATTTTATACGAGTGAAGTTATGGAAGGTCTATAAATTGCGATACTTGATAATAATCTCTGTTCTTTCCTTGATTTTTGCCGCAGGCTGTGAAAAAGATCAGGGTAATCCTGAATATGTAAAATCAATTAAGCAGTGGCATGAAAACAGAATATCCAGGCTTAAGAAGGAAAACGGCTGGCTTAATCTTGTTGGACTGTACTGGCTGCAAGAGGGTAAAAATACTTTCGGAAGCGCGAATGATAATGATATTATTTTTCCGCAAAAAGCACCCGATCATATCGGAACTTTTATATTGAATGATGGCATCGTGGATGTTAAAATAAATCCTGCTGTTAAAGTATTTTCCGACTCTCAAATAGTAACCAGCATGAAAATGAATGATGACCTGTCAGATAGTACATCGGTACTGCAGTGGGGTTCGTTGAGATGGTTCATTATTAACCGTAATGGAAAATACGGAGTAAGACTTCGGGATCTTGATGCTCCCCTTGTGAAGGAGTTCAAAGGAATAGATATGTATCCCATTGACGAAAAATGGAGAGTTGAAGCCAATTTTGAAAAATATCCCGCGCCAAAAGTAATAGAAATACCCAATATACTCGGATCCGTTGAAAATGATACGGTGGAAGGAAGGCTTTTATTCAAAATGAATGGAGAAATATACACTCTTGATCCGGTCAGTGAAGGTAACGAGTTCTTTATCATATTTGCCGATGAATCCAACGGTGAGGAAACCTATGGTGCAGGAAGATTTTTGTATACTGATAAACCCGATTCTCTTGGGATGACAGTTCTGGATTTTAATAAGGCTTATAACCCCCCATGTGCATTTACACGGTTTGCCACGTGTCCTCTTCCCCCGAAGCAAAATTATCTACATCTTAAGGTAACTGCGGGGGAGAAGAAATACGGCAATCATTGATTTTACCCGTTGATATTATTCTTTAGTATTAGTTTGTGCAAAGTATAACTTCACCTGCAGTAATTAAATACATATTCGATTTATTTTTTTTGTTTCAGAGTGATGATCTTTAATATTAAAATCAGATTTATTCTGACCGTATTCCTGGCTATGCTGGTTTGCAACTCTAATTATGGCCAGATGAAAAAAATTGTAGAAAAGGATGGACTTGGGATATATTTTCTTTTTTACAGCGAAGGAAACGGAGTAGAGAATAACGGCGTGGTTATCTATCTGGAAAATAAAAATGATTACCCGGTCGGGTATACTTTTCAACTGGTATTCAGAACGGAGATTGGAGAGAAAACACAGGAGGTTAAGGGTTCCCTTAAAGCAGGTGAGAGAAAAACCGGGAGCAATGAAGGATTGTACTTTATTCCTTTTAAAGATAAAAGAAGCATCATTGAGTTGGGGGTAAAAAAAATCAGAGTAGATAAGATCATTAATTGAAATATGATCTGCTTTATCTGAATAGAGTAATTAAAACAAATTTCATTTATGTGATGTTTTTCTGAGGTGATGGCTGGAACAGAAATAAAAAAAGAAAGCCGGAATTACCGGCTTTCAGGAAAAGCAAGGGATCAGGCAGCTGCAGTAAGCAGTTCCTTTTCAATGATCTCCTTAAGATTGTTTTTGGGCAGTGCCCCCACAGCCATCTTAGGCTGACCTTCAACAGGCACAAATAGGATTGAAGGGATACTCCTGATACCAAACATAGCTCCTAATTCCTGTTCTTCATCTGTATTTATTTTATATACGTGGATCTTTCCTTCATATTCTTTGGAAAGCTCATCAAGAACAGGTCCAACCATTTTGCAGGGTCCGCACCAGGGGGCCCAGAAATCAATTACACACGGAATATCGCCTTCAAATTTCCATTCCTGGCTTTTTTCAAAATCAAATACTTTTGTTTTGAAAGTTTCTTTATTTAGATGTTCAGACATCTGTTGCTCCTTTTTTTCTTTTGTTAAAAATTATTTAACGGCTTCGTATACTCTTTTCATTTTAGCCTGGACTTCCTCAGCTACAGCTTTAAGTTTTTCATTATCTATCAGCTGCGTCATTATCATTGGATCAAAAAAGGAAACTGTTGATCCACCGTTATTTTCATACACTATAACATTGCAGGGCAGCAGAAGTCCGAGCTGTTCTTCACTCTCAAGGGCTTTGTGAGCCAGCGGCGGGTTGCATGCGCCCAGTATTACATATTTCTTGAAATCGACATCAATTTTCTTTTTTAGTGTATCTTTTACATCTATCGACGTTAATACTCCGAAGCCTTCTTTCTTTAATTCCTCAGTAACTTTATCTACAGCCTTTTCATAAGGCATGTTTATATTTTTTGAAAAACCGTAATCCATTTCAAACTCCTTCTAATACAACTTAATATTATAAGACATAAACCGGGTGATTTATGTGACAAACCTATACTGTTTCCGACTTATTTTTTTAAGGTACTAAAACCTATCATCTTATAAAGCGGACAGAAACTGATGATACCCGTAAACAGAAACACTATGGCAAAAATTCCCAGCAGTATTCCCGCAATCCCTGTCAATGTTCCGTTAAGAATCAAGATCCCGAGTATGACAGCTAAAACTATTCTCACTATTCTATCGATTGAATGAAGGTTCTTTTCCATCTTACAATTCCTCTGTATTTTTTAATCTATTAGATTCACTTCTTTTCATTTGGTTTCCAGGAAGTAAAAACAGCCCCAATGAGAGCACCATACCCGGTACTGAGCCAGGGATTACTGGTGATCGCACAGGATCCGGTAACACATCCAACGTAATTATAATACAGAAAACCACCCAGGGCACCCAGTACTACCGGTAATATACGTAAGATCCATTTCCTGGCTACTTTTGATTTTGATAATTCCAAGCCGAAATTCCTCCCTTAAGATTTGATGCATTAAAACCGTGTTTCTGAAGAAAAACAGCAGCATTCAGGCTCCTGTTTCCGGATCTGCAGTAGCAGACAATTTCTTTGTTCTTATACTTTTCAAGCTCCTGCTGTCTTTTCCTGAGTTGGTTCAGCGGAATATGTACCGAACCTTTAATATGTCCTCTTTTTCTTTCAGGTTCTGTTCTTACATCCAGAAGAAGCATATTATTCTGATTTCTCATTCTTTTGCTAATATCCAGTGGATTATGATGTTCAATTTTTCTGTTGTTTAAGAACTTTCTTATATATGAAATAAGTACGAATCCAATAAGAAGATACAATATGATCTGTCCTATACTCAAACTGTCTCCCGAAAATTTTATGGATAATAGATCAATTTAAGAAACAATACGATTCATAGTGAGGCAAAAAGTTTCAGATTTATAGTCTGAATCACATTTATTAAGAATCTTTCCTTTGATATTAGAAAGGTATTAAATTCAAAATGAAAACCGAAGATTAATGACAATGAAATTAGGAAGCAGCTCGCAATTCCATATCAGCACGAACGATGTCGGCAGTTCGATCTCATTTTATAAACTCATGGGATTTAAAGAGCTTGCTTACAGTAAGAAACCTTTCAAATGGGTGGCTCTCAGTGACGGAAATCTGAATATCTTACTTGCAGAGAATGAATTTTATGGATTATGTTATTATTCCGATGAAATGCAGGAAAAAGCAGCCGAAATTGAAGGTAAGGGTATTGAATATGTTAAAAAGGACATGCAGCTGGGGGATACCTGGTATAAAGTTGTTAAAGATCCTAATGATTTTTTTGTTAGTCTCATCTCCGAAGTTCCCGAATATTTCAACAAGGTGAATAATAATGAGTTCGAACCGCGGGGCAGGTTTTCTGAAATAGGAATCCGGTCCGAAAAAATCAAAGAATCGGTTGAATTCTGGAAAAAACTGGGTTTTGAAAAAAAGGAAAATAAAATGAACCCTGAAAAAAAGAAAGTTTCGATGAATGACGGTATAATCGGAATCGGATTGTATTCTCCCGAATCGCGTGAACATTATTTTGAAGCCCCGGCATTAACTTTTTATGATGAAAAAATGCATACAATCATTCAGGATCTTAAGAATGCGGGATTGGAGTTTCAGGAAGAAATGAAGGATGATAATGGCAAGATTATAAATGCTGTTGCTCTTTCTCCTGAAGGACAGGCTTTCTTCCTTTTTACCGGATAATACCTTTGACATATTAATGTTTAAAGTTTTAATTACAGGAGAGTATTTTAACTTTTAATCAAACGGGATTGTTATGGAACACCTATTTGTTTCATTTAAAGTTAAAAAGGATAAAGTCGGGGAAGCGAAAAACACTATCACAAAGTTTGTAAATGAAATTACGAAGAAGGAACCGGGAACAATACTATATAATTGTTACCAGGAAAAAAGCGACATCACTTCATTTATTCATACTATGACCTTCGAAAGTGAGAAAGCTGAAGAACATCACAGACATACAGATTATGTGAAAGAGTTTGCCGGTCAGATTTATCCCCTTTGTGAGAGTGAGCCTGTATTTTCGGAGCTCGAGCTGATTTGTTCAAACAAAATTAATGCGAATGAATAGTTGGAATAAATTTATTTTGTAAGCCTGTACAACTGAGATAAATTATTTTCATCACTATCCGGAAGGGTCTTTATATGCCTTCTCCAAAAACTGAATATAGGTTTCAGCCTCTTACATATGAAAGATGGAAAGATATTGAAGTTCTCTTCGGTGACCGTGGTGCCTGCGCAGGCTGCTGGTGCATGTATTGGCGGCAGTCACGCAGAGAGTTCGATCAGAAGAAGGGAGAGGGCAACAGGATTGCTCTGAAGCGTCTGGTTAAAGGTAAAACACAGACGGGAATAATTGCATATGAAAATAAAGTGCCTGTCGGGTGGATTGCATTTGCTCCCCGAGAACAATATATCAGGTTTGAATCCTCAAGAATATTAAAACCGGTTGACGAAAAACCGGTTTGGTCGGTAGTGTGCTTTTTTGTAGATAAAAATCACCGTAGGAAAGGATTAACTGTCGGGCTCTTAAATGAAGCCGCAAAGTTTGCAAAGAAAAACGGTGGAAGAATACTTGAGGGGTATCCCATCGATACCAAAACAGATAACTATGCTCCTGTTTTTGCTTATACGGGTCTCGCTTCAGCATTTAGAAAAGCAGGCTTTAAAGAGGCGGCAAGACGTTCCGAGACAAGGCCAATAATGCGTAAAATTCTAAAATAATCAACTCCCGGTTTGTCCTGCATCTAATCCCAAAGAATTTCCTGATTAGCTTTTTCTTTTCATATATATGTTATAAGCCAGCATCAATAAGGCAGCAACTATTCCGACCAAACCGATGATTAAGAAAACCAGGTCTGGTCTGTCTTGATCTGTTGCGAAGGTCTGGTACACCCAGCCTCCGAATGTCCCTCCCACAAGCCAGGCAATAGCTACAGGAAGAAATGCAAAGCCCTGGAATAAGGCTGCCTGTCCTTTTGGTGCCAGATCAGCCAGGTATTCATAAAACCGGGGTGCCTGCGTTTGTTCACCTATAGAGAAGGTCAGGATCATAGCAATAATTAATCCCAGGCCTATTGTTATGCCTGCCAGCGAGGCAAAGTAGAGGAGGAACCAGCTGAGTGCGGCGAATATAAATCCAATCATTATTGCAGTTGGGGTGGGTATCTTTTTCGTGAGCCTGTTTATCGGGATCTGCAAAAGGATGATTGTCCATGCCCCTACTGAGAGTACGATCTCAATTGGGGCATCAGGTGATATATAATCTGAAATATAGAAGGGAACAACTATGAAAAATTCCCAGAACACAATCCAGTAAAGAGCAAAAATTAAAAGAAAGATCATGAATTTTACATTCTTTACTACAGTCCACAGATTTTGAATAACAATTAGCAAGCTTTCCCGCTCTTCATTCAGTTTTAATTCCGGTTCTTTGAATACAATGATAGATACAAGGAACATTAGTCCGCAGCTTAACGCAGAGACAAGGTAAACGAACTCAATTCCGAATGAATCCCTCACAAGATACGCGAGGAGGGGACCAATAGCAGCACCGATATTTACAAGCCAGTAATAAATAGCATATCCGAGCGATTTTGATTCTGCGGTAGTGGTAAGAGCAACCGTTCCCAGCACACTTGGTTTAATAAAAGAACCTCCTATTGCGGTGAAAATCAATATTAGAGACAGAATAGGAAATAAAGATGATTCAGAATACCATCCGGAGAATGCCGAAATACCTGTTGAACCGATTAAAAAGTATCCTATAGCAAGGACAAAGAATGCAAATGAGAAGGCTTTTTTGAATCCGAATTTATCTGCAAGCGCACCGGCAAAAATAGGGAGAAAATAGATCAGACCGCCGAAGATTGAAGAAAGCTGTCCGGCCTGCACCTCGCTGAATTTAAGATGATTTCTTAAAAAAACACTTAAGATAGTCGCCTGACCGTAATAGGCGAGTCGTTCGAACAATTCCATTCCGTTTGCAACCCAGAATGATGTCTGAAACCCGCTTTTTAATTTTCCGATTCCCGCAGTTTGTTCCACAACCCTCCCTTTCAAAAAATAATCGGAAATTTAGGGAAGCATTTTTACAGTAACAAAATCTTTTTATGACTTTTTTATTTTATGCGGAACTTTTTAAATTAGTCTTCGTCAAAATTATTTTTACCAGGTATAAATTTTCATCCACTAATTCCGGATTCACATGAATATAACGGTTGAGAATTTAACCAAACAATACGGTTCTCAAAAAGCAATTGATTCGATATCCTTCGATGTAAAACCGGGAGAAATCCTTGGTTTCCTCGGACCTAACGGGGCAGGCAAAACCACAACGATGAAGATTATCACCTGCTTTATGGCTCCTTCTGACGGAGATGTTAAAGTGGGGGACTTTTCCATCCATGATAACCAGGAAGAAATTAAAAAACAGATCGGTTATCTTCCCGAAAATAATCCGCTTTACTATGAAATGCCGGTTCTTGAATACCTGAGTTTTGTAGCCGATCTTCAGGGAGTTGAGAAGAGTAAAATAAAGAACCGTATTGTAGAGATGGTCCATCTCACAGGGTTAAATGAAGAAAAACACAAAAAAATAGGGGAACTTTCAAAAGGATTCAGACAGAGAGTGGGATTGGCCCAGGCTATGATCCACGACCCTGAGGTTTTAATTCTGGATGAACCTACCACCGGTCTTGATCCAAACCAGATAATAGAAATAAGGAAACTTATCCGCGAACTGGGAAGGGAGAAAACCGTGGTTCTGAGTACTCATATCCTACCCGAAGTTGAAGCAACATGCGACAGGATCCTTATCATAAATAAAGGTAAAATTGTTGCTGACGGTTCTCCGGATACACTGCGTAAACAGTCCCAGGGCGAGGAGATACTGAAGGTGCAGATTGCTGAAGCTTTAAACAGGGATGAGCTCATTTCCTCTCTTCAGGGTCTGGAATCCGTGGGTATGGTTGATCCGGTTGCCGATGAAACGGGAAGTTTCATTGTGCAGAGTAAAGAGGGTAAATCATCCCGAAGATCAATATTTCAGTTGTGTGTTCAGAAAAACTGGATACTTACCGAAATGACTCCAATTGAAACCAAACTTGAAGATATTTTCAGAGATTTAACAGTAGAGTAAAATGAATAAAATCTGGACAATAGCAGTAAAAGAGCTGCGGACTTTTTTTGATTCGCTGACTGCCTATGTGCTTATAATTATGTTCCTTGGCTTCAGCGGATTTTTCACATGGCTTTCAGGCTCGGATATATTTTTTCAGGGACAGGCAAGTCTGCAGCCGTTTTTCAATGTTGCGTATATAACTCTTTTCTTCTTCACTCCCGCGCTCACAATGAGAATGATTGCAGAAGAAAATAAAACCGGAACAATTGAGCTCCTGCTGACAAAATCTGTAAGCGACTGGGAAGTGATTGTGGGTAAATTTCTTGCCTGCCTTCTTCTGATAGTAGTAGCCCTCGTGTTGACTTTACCTTATTATTTCAGCGTCTGGGCAATGGGCCCCGTTGATCACGGGGCTGTTTGGTGCGGGTACCTCGGACTGGTGTTAATGAGTATGGCTTACATAAGTATTGGATTATTTGCCAGCAGCATTTCTAACAACCAGATCGTTGCGTTCCTTCTCGCTCTGTTTATCGGGGTATTCTTCCTTATTATCTTCCAGGTGCTCGCAAGCGACTTCACCGGTACTCTTGGTGAAATACTGGATTATCTGACTATCAATAATCATTTCGAAAGCATCTCCCGCGGCGTTGTTGATTCCAGGGATATTATATATTTCCTGAGTATTTCGTTTTTAGGATTAGTACTTGCTGAAACAGCATTATCAAAAAGGAATATAGTAGATTAAAATGGTAACCAAACAAAAAATAATTACTTCTCTTTTGCTGCTTGCCGGTATATTGATTGTTTTGAATTTCCTGGCTAATAAATTTTATTTCAGGCTGGATTTTACTGAAGGTGGTCAGTATACTTTAAGCGGTGCAACGGAGAATATTCTTAAATCACTCGACGAACCCGTAACCGTTACTGCCTATTTTTCCGAGAATCTCCCGCCTGATGTTGCAAAGGTAAAAAGTGATTTTAAAGATCTTCTCACAGAATATAATAGTGTCTCGGGGGGTAAAATCGCTTACCAATTCATAAACCCGAACGAAGATCAGCAGACTGAAATGGAAGCACAGCAGAATGGGATAAGACCTGTCGTAATTAACGTCCGTGAAAAAGACCAGATGAAACAGCAGAAAGCTTATCTCGGCGCAGTTCTTCAGTATGGTGAGAAGAAAGAGGTGATCCCTCTTATTCAGCCCGGAGCCGCAATGGAGTATGATCTTTCTTCAAATATAAAAAAGATGACTGTTGCTACAAAAAACACAGATCGGATTTTTACAGGGTTACGGTGAACCGCCTTTACAGGCATTACCGCAGCTGAATCAGCAGCTAACGATTTTGTACAATGTTAAACCGGTTACAATTACCGATACAACGGATATCCCCGCAGATATCAAGACGCTCGTTGTTATCTCACCAAGAGATACTATCCCGCCGATGGTATTCGGCAAACTCAATAATTTTCTATCCAGAGGAGGAAGAATCCTGGTAGCTATTGACCGCGTTGTGGGAGATCTTTCAACAGCTTCGGGTAAAAGTAATTATACCGGGTTATCAGACTGGCTTAATAAAAAAGGTGTTAAGGTTGAAGACGATTTTATTATTGATGTTAATAGCGGGAATGTAATGGTAAGACAGAACCAGGGAATGTTTATGATGAATACGCCTGTTAAATTTCCCTATCTTCCTATTATATCAAAATTTGATAAGAAACATCCGATAACAACAGGGATCGAACAGGTAATGATGCCTTTTGTAAGTCCTGTTGAAATTAATGTAAATGACTCTTCTCTGCATTATGTCAACCTTGCGTACACATCGGATAAAGCAGGATTAGAGAAACCCCCTGTTTCTTTTGACGTAATGAAAAACTGGACGAGAGAGGATTTTCCCGAATCATCACTTCCTGTTGCTGTTGCTCTGGATGGTAATATCGATGGGGCTAAAACAAAAATGGTTGTTTTCGGTGACGGCGAATTTGCGGTTAATGGTTCGGGGCAGAATCAACAGAGACTATCGGAAGATAATGTTAATCTTATGTCTAATGCGATTGACTGGCTGTCTGATGATACAGGGTTGATCGCTCTCAGAACAAAAGGTGTGACATCTCGTCCGCTAAATCCTGATATCGAGGAGGGGACAAAAACTCTTGTTAAATATTTAAACTTTCTGATTCCGATTTTTCTGATTATAATTTACGGATTTATCCGTTATAGAGTCAGGAAAGGTAAAAGGAACAAATGGATGAGCGAGAACTATGTTTAATAAAGTATCGAATAAATCACTTCTTATTATTTTCGGTGTGCTTATTATTTTCGCAGTTTTATATGTTGTAGTTGAATCCGGTCGTGGTGAGAGATCATTTAAGACAAATATAGTTAATATTGATACCGCCAGAGTCACAGCAATTTCAATATATCCGAGGGCTGCTAATCACCAGGAGGTAAAATTATATAAGGAAGGCAAAGATAACTGGAAAGTGAACCTTGACAATAATAAGACTGCAAGTGTTCCCGAAACCAAAGTGAAGTCGCTGCTTGGTATGCTTGTTAAAATTAAACCGACAAGAGTAGCCGCACAGGATAAATCAAAATGGCCGGAGTTTCAGGTAGATACTGCAGGAATAAGGGTTAAGGTATATGAAGGCGGTGATAATACGCTTGATCTGATAGTAGGTAAGTTTTCATTTCAGCAGTCCCGCCAGATGAATACATTTGTCAGGTTGAACGGTGAAAATGAGGTTTATGAAACCCAGGGTTTCCTCGGTATGGCGCTCAACCAGAAGGCCGATTACTACAGGAACAATATCGTGATGGAAGGTGATCCCTCAAACTGGAATAAACTAACATTTACTTATCCCGACAGTTCTTTTGAACTTGTGAAAAATGATAACAAATGGATGATTAACGGGATTAAAACTGATTCTGCGAAAACGGCCAGCTACCTGAGAACCATTTCCCATCTCACCAGCACTTCCTTTGAAGATAATGTAACTTCAAATACTTTGGGAAAAGCCGCCTATACCCTGACCATTGAGTCAGCATCCAAAGGAGGAATAGTGCTGGCAGCTTATCAAAACAATACGGATGTCATCATAACTTCTACCGAAAATAACGGAACGTATTTTAACGGAAATCAGAGTAATCTCTTTCATAAAATATTCATAGGTAAAGAACACCTTATAAAATGATCAGGCGGGCAGTAATATTCTGAACCTGCTTCCTTTCCCCGGGGTGCTGGAAAGAAGTATTTTCCCTTTATGGGCATCAACGATTTGCCTTACGAGTGAAAGGCCCAGTCCTGTTCCTTTTGTTTTATGAACATGACCGGTTGAAACTCTGAAGAATTTTTCAAAGATCTTTTTCTGATCAGCTTCGGGAATACCAACTCCTTTGTCTTCAACTTCAACAAACACATAATTTCTCTCTTCGCCTGTTCTCAGAGTAACCGATTTGTTTTCCTCACTATATTTTACTGCGTTGTCTAGGAGGTTTATTATTGCTTCGGAAACTGCATCTTTGTCGAGGTTTACAAGCGGAAGATTTTCTCTGCATTCATAGTGAAAATCGAAATTATTATTCTCAAGATGAAATTTATATGTGTTAAAAATATTTTCAGAGATTTCGTTTAAATCAGACTTTTCCATATGGAAAGTTCTTTTCCCCGCCTCCATTTTAGAGAAGTTCAGAACTTTATTTACAATGCCGCTAAGCCTGCTTGTTTCAGAATGGATAATCGAATAATACTCATTTTTTTTCTCTTCGGAACTAACCCTTCCCATCTGGAGTGTTTCTGCAAACATACTGATCAGAGACAGCGGTGTTCTTAGCTCGTGAGATACATTGGATACGAAATCTGCTTTTATCTGGGCCAGCTGAATTTCCTTTTTGACATTCCTGAAAACAAACCATATACCTATTATTAGCAGGATTGTTATCGCCGCAATCAGAAGCAAATTTTGAGTTGTCCTTGCTCTAACAAGATCATAAATAGTTTTACCCTTTAGGGTAATACCGAGGTTATACCGGGGGAGTAACCACAACGATTTTGTCTGCCGGATGTCCCTGAGATTTACCCGATCAGTTGATAAGATAATATCATTTTTTGAAGGTTTATATACTGCAAGAATAAACTCACCCCCGGCGATGCTTTTCATCTTCGAATCGAGCTGTTTATTTATAAACTCGGCAGAATTAAAGATCACGCCGCAGATTGAATTATCATCCAGAAGAAAAAGAACGGCTGAAAGATCGGGTGTTAAGCTGACTGGTTCCAGTTTCAGATAACCGCTCTTTCCGTACGTGTAAAGTCTTTTAATGATATTATCCTGGCTGTTGAGGATCTGTAAGGCAGTAGTGCTGTCGTTGCCGGTATTATCTTGCTTCGAAAAAATTTTGGGATTTTCTCTGTGGGAACTATCCGCTATGAAGATAAAATTGACAGGGTCATATAGTCTCAGAAAATAATTTATTAGTTCTTTATTATCTTCGGAAACAGCGTTATTTATCTTATTTCTCCAACTGCTGACCACATCCTCTGAATACTGGTTTACCGAAAATAATATTGCATCCAGCTGGTTGGCATATATCTGATCAAGAACCTGTTCATTACTATTGAGTGAGCTTATTTCATAAACGGTAAAGAACAGTATCGGTATGAAAATTACCGCAATCAGAATAGTAAGAGTTTTGAAAAGAGTACTTTTCATTTATTGCTTGCTTTTGAGTTTATTAAGCATCTTCCTGGCATTTTCATTATCCGGATTCAGATCAAGCGATTTCCGGTAGTTCACCTCTGCAAGTTTTGTATTTCCATCAAATAAATATCCTTCTGCAAGACTATCATAAACGTTAGCTGACTCAGGGTACGCTTCGGCGTTTAGCTTAAAGATCTCAACGGCTTCTTTGATCATCCGGTTGCGCAGAAGCAGATAACCGAGCATATTCAGCTGGGGCTCACGGAAATCATATTCATCACCCATATTTTTTTTGAGATAATTGTACTGGTTTATGGCAGAGTCAATCCCTGTTTCAAATATTGTGACAAGCAGAGTATCTCCAAGCGCCAGTTTGGGTTCCGAAACCTCCAGCAGTTTTACATCAAAAATCAGTGTGGCATTGGGGGGTATAACATCACCAGCTCCCTGCTCGCCGTAAGCAAGATCGGACGGTATTATAAATCTGAATTTGGCGCCTACGTTCATTAAAGCAACTCCTTCATCCCATCCTTTTATTACCTTGCCTTCACCAACAGTAAACGATAACGGCTGATTTCTTTTTATCGAAGAGTCGAATACTTTTCCATCCGGCAGATATCCCGTATAATCAACTGTGGCTTCTTTTCCCGGTTCGGCTCGTGCGCCATTTCCATTTTCGAGGATCAGATAACGTAATCCGGATTTTGTAGCAATTGTGTCATTATTCTGAGCAGTAGTTAAAACCGTGAGCAGACCGAATATCAGAAAAAAGAGAAATATTTTCATTTTTATCCTTATTTTATTCAAATAATTAACGTTTCAGAAAAATAAATGAATTGAATACCCGGAAAAATAGTGAAATTTTGGCAGAGCAGTTGAAAACAATGGCAGAAAAACTCTTGGATAAGGTCAAAGCCTTCATATTAACCGGAGAATGGCAGGACATCAACGGCAGGAATGTTCTCAAATTCATTGGTGTCACGGAGAATCACGGCCCGGTTGAAGTTATCATTACCAATGTCAGACCTGTTTTTTTTATACGGCGGTCAGAAGGAGATCCGGGTATAAACGTTCCTTTTAAACGCAAGCCTGTTAAACTGAAAAACTTCCTGAGAGAGGATGTTGATGCCGTATATTTTAATAGTCAAAGAGAACTGAAGACAGCTTCGGAAGAACTTGATAAAAATAGCACTCCCAATTATGAATCTGATGTTGATCCGGTAAGAAGGTATCTTATGGAACGATTCCTTAATGCACAGATTCAGATTACCGGTAAATCATCAACATCAGGAAAACTAATCCGTTTTACAAATCCCTCAATAGAGGCTTCCGAATATACTCCGGATCTGAAAATCGCCTCGATCGATATTGAAACCGGCTCGGGAAACCGCATACTCTACTCGATTGCAGTAAATCTAACAGGTTCTGAAGTTCCGGAACAAAAAGTATTTATGCTTGGGGATGGTACAAATGATGCTATCGTTTCATTTTACACGGGAGAAAAAGAATTACTTCAGGCTTTCCTGGAATGGTTTAAGGAGGCAGACCCTGATATTATAATAGGATGGCATGTAATTGGGTTCGATCTGATGTTTCTCGAAAATAAATGTAACGAATATTTTATTCCTTTTGAGATAGCACGCGGAAACGGAAGGGTCTCCCTGCGCAGCCGCAAAGGCGGAGGATATTTTGCCTCGGTTTATGGACGCGTTGTTATTGATGGTCCTCAGTCTCTTCGCTCTTCCTTTTTTACATTTGAGGATTACAAACTTGAAACGGTTGCTCAGGAATTACTCCGCGAAGGTAAGGTAATCACACCCGACGAGGATAAAGTGGCGGAAATCGAAAGATTGTTTGCAGAGGACAAGAAAAGACTTGCGGAATATAACCTGAAGGATGCTGTCCTTGTTACCGAAATATTCAAAAAAGCCGGACTAATAGAATTATCCATTCGACGTTCCCAGCTTTCAGGACTTCTTATGGATCAGCTTGGAATGATGACTGCAGCTTTCGATCATTTTTTCCTGCCCAGACTGCACCGCAAGGGATTTGTTGCACCGAATGTTCGTGATCTTAAATTATCCGAACATGCTGCAGGCGGTTATGTGTTTGATCCCAAACCGGGTTTATATAACAATGTTATAGTGCTAGATTTCAGAAGTCTGTACCCATCAATCATACAGACTTTTAAAATTGATCCTTTATCAAGACTTCTTTCGGAAGATAATACTCTGAGGACACCGGCCGGTTATAAGTTTTCAGCCCGGCAGAATTTTCTTCCCGACTTTATCTCGCAGCTTATTGAACAAAGGTCTGAAGCTAAAAAGAAAAAAGATAAACAGTTATCACAGGCAATTAAAATTCTTATGAATAGCTTTTATGGTGTAATGGGGTCTTACGGATGCCGGTTTTATCACCCTGATCTTCCTTCGGCAATCACGGGGACCGGTCAATGGCTCCTACTGAGAAGTAAAGAATTTCTTAAAAGAAAAGATTATGAGGTTGTATATGGGGATACCGATTCGTTGTTTGTTAAGCTGCCGGAAAATATAAAAATCTTTACTGAAGAGAATGGGAATCAGCTTGTCGGCGAATTGAATAAATACTGGAATAGAAGACTTAAGGAAGAATTCGGGGTGAAATCCTTCCTTGAAATAGAGTATGAGAAATATTACAGGAAATTTATTATAACACCAGCCAGGGGAGGAGAATCAGGTGCTAAGAAAAGATATGCCGGACTACTTAAAAACGGTGAGGAAGAAAAGCTTGAATTTGTTGGCCTTGAATTTGTAAGAAGTGACTGGACAAGACTTGCAAAGGAGTTCCAGGTGGAGCTGTACGAACGGATATTCTATGAAAGGGAGGTAAAGAACTGGATAAAGGAGGTTGTAAAAAAAGTCTATTCCGGTGAATTTGATGAAAAACTTGTTTATAGAAAAAGACTGCGCAAAGATATCGGGGAGTATACCAGGAGCATCCCCCAGCATGTCCGTGCAGCAAAGTTGATAGATCAGAACAGCGGCACAATATATTATGTTATAACCAAAAGAGGTCCGGTTCCGGTTGAATTAAAACACAACGACATAGATTACCAGCACTATATCGATAAACAAATCAAACCTATAGCTGATTCTGTACTGAGCTTAATGGGTGAATCCTTTGATTCTATCGTAAAAACAGGACAGTTGAGTTTTTTCGATTAAATCCTTATTATCCATTTAACAAATTTGGAGGGCACGGAAAAAAGGGCAATTATTTATCACCTGTCTGATCCCGATCACTTTAATGAAACTTTTTTTATGATTCCAGCGTCTATAAGACAGAAATCCTTAAATAGGATGCATTTTTAACTTAACTTTTGCGGAAAAATTACTTATATTTTGTAGCTTTATTTCGGCGGAATTTTTGAACCGATTTTATTGTTCTTATATCTAATGTAATAATCCATAAACCAAATTATTAGGAGTTGATAAAATTGAAGATAACCAAGCAATTCACTAACAGGGAAAGTAAATCGCTTGACCAGTATCTGCAGGAAATTGGTAAGGTTGACTTGCTTACACCTGACCAGGAAATTGAGCTGGCGATTAGGATTAAGAAAGGTGATAAACAGGCACTAGAAGCGTTGACAAAAGCTAACCTGAGATTTGTTGTTAGTGTTGCAAAACAATTCCAGAATCAGGGATTATCTCTTGGTGACCTGATAAATGAAGGAAATTTGGGATTAATCAAAGCTGCACAAAGATTTGATGAGACCAGAGGATTCAAATTTATCTCCTATGCAGTATGGTGGATAAGGCAGTCGATTATGCAGGCAATTGCCGAGCAGTCAAGGATCGTAAGGCTTCCTCTTAACCGTGTCGGTTCCCTCGGTAAGTTAAGCAAAGCTTACAGGGATCTCGAGCAGGAATACGAGAGAAAACCTACCACTGAGGAGCTTGCGCAGGTTCTTGATATGAACGTAGATGAAGTTGCCGATACGATGCAGCTTTACGGCCGCCATGTTTCTATGGATGCTCCGTTAAAAGAAGGTGACGACAACAAGAATAGTCTTGGCGACATTCTTGTAAATGAACAGCAGCCTTCTCCCGACGGTACCTTAATGAAAGAGTCTCTTAAGCAGGAAGTGGAAAACGTGCTCTCAACTCTCAATGAGAGAGAAGCAGAAGTGATCAAATTATACTTCGGAATAAACAGTGAGCATGCAGCTACCCTTGAAGAGATAGGCGAACGCTTTAATCTTACACGAGAGAGAGTAAGACAAATTAAAGAGAAAGCCCTTAGAAGTTTAAGATATGCATCAAGAAGCAGTTCTTTGAAGGCTTATTTAGGTCAGTAAATCCCTTAAATTATGGTTTGAACCCCTCACCCGGAAACCGGGTAGAGGGGTTTTTTATTTTAAATTATTGTTCCTCTGCGTAGTGAATGGTATTTACAAAGTAAGATATTTAATTATATTTTCTACATCCAAAAATTAATCATCCAATAATAATATTATGAAAAAGCTTAACACGCCTAAGATATATACCTTTCTTCTCGGATTTGCAGCAGCCGTTCCGCTATTTTTATTCATGCCTGGTATTCTCGGATCAAATTCTGCCTCTGCCGTTGTTCCGGATGATGATAAGTTTCCGCAGGGCTATAAGATCGTATCACCGCCTATTCCCGATCACCTTGATTTTGCAGGAGAAAAAGTACCCCTCGATAATTTTGAAGTTAAAGAGAGAATGGACAGAGAGTTCATCGTTAATACTTATTACCACTCTTTTACCATAGTTTCAATGAAACGCGCAAACAGGTATTTCCCTGTTATCGAACCCATATTGAAAGAACATGGTATTCCGGATGACTTTAAGTATGTTTCTGTGATAGAGAGCGGGTTGTCTAATGCTATCTCCCCCGCCGGGGCTGTCGGTTTCTGGCAGTTTATGGAGGCCGCGGGAAAGAAGTACGGATTGGAAATAAATGACGAGGTTGATCAGCGTTATAATCTGAAAAAATCTACGGAGGCTGCCTGCCTCTATATAAAAGATGCTTATGATGAGTTCGGAAGCTGGACAATGGCGGCAGCTTCATTTAACATGGGAACTAACGGCATTGAAAAACAAATGGCCCGGCAGAAGACCAATAATTATTATAACCTGGTTCTTGGTGATGAAACTTCAAGGTATGTTGCCAGGATAATTGCTATGAAAGTTATCCTTCAGAATCCTGAGAATTACGGATTTGCTATTGATGAAGATGACCTTTATGCGGAACTCCCGACATATGAAATTACGATCAGCAGCTCTATAAATGACCTTGCTGATTTTGCGATAGATAAAGGGATCAATTATAAAATACTGAAGATGTATAATCCCTGGCTTCGCGACAATGAATTAACCAATAAAACGGGAAAGGCATATACCATAGAACTTCCGGTTAAAGGAAGTATAAAAGTTATTGATGAGCTGGAACAATAAAGAAGGAGTCATTCAGAAGAGGAATGACTCCTACATTTTAGTCAAATTTATTTACTGTTATCTTCTTCGATCTGAAATACCGGCCTGATATCCACAGGCAGTTTCGTAAGTTCGGATCTGAGCGTGTCCATTGATGGTGAGCTTACCGCATATTTCGCAATAAATTTTTTGGCCCCGTCATAATCTCCGGTAGCTTGTATCATTAGAACCTTATTTGCCAGATCTTTTAAGGCAGGATAAATTTTATCAAAATTTACCCTGACTTTCTTCGTATCGGGGTTATACTCATATCCGTCTTTTTCAAGCAGGTAATTATATATGATAGCGTTACCGCCGCCATGAGCCTCATTTATGCCAAACCTTACGGACCTGAAAATTCCTGCAAGGAATGTAACATAAGTCTCCTCCGCAAATTCTTTCGGGTAAACACCTTTGTCTATCATAAATATATTATTATACATTCCCAGGATATCGGCCTTACATTCTTCGAGGGTGGAGTAGGTCTCCTTCAGTTCTTTGTTTACCGCAGTTTTCCTGCCGTTTATTGTAATGATACCGGGACCGACACCATGCGACATCTCATGCATCAGAGTGTGATTGAAAAATCCTGAGAAGGTTACATATTTTAGCTGATTCTGGTCAAGCACGATTTCAGCAATTGGTTTCAGAAGCTTTTCGAACTTTGCTTCGTGAACGTTCTTCAGCATAACTTTCTTGGAGCCCTTTGCTTCTCTTACACGTTCATCATTCGGCAGGTTGAATGCCAGTGTCTGTACTCCTGCTTTGGCATCTCCTGCACAGTACACCTCATTCACTACCACAATAGGCGACTCTGATCCCCGTTCAGTATTCTTATATTTATCTTCTATCGGGAGATGTTTCTCAATATCCTTCAGATAACTGCCGAACTTCTCAAGTTTTGCGCTTTCTTCGGGATCTTTTATGGTAACAAAACTTTCGAATGAGGCTTTGTAATTGTAGAGTGCATCCTCATAGACTTCATAAGGACCAATGACAACTTCTATATCATTATTCTTAAGATCCATCCATGCCATATCACTTTCAAAGTAGTCATTAGTTTCAAGGGCTTTTGCTCTTAAGTTAAGATACTTTTTCAGCGACGGGTTGTCAGCATACTCTGCAGCCTCTCTTAAAAGTTTTGAAATTTTACTCAGCTCGGGCTGATAAAATTCACTGTAAGGAATAGCTTTAAGTGAATCGCCTGCTTTCCTGATAACAGTAAATTCAGAAGTAAAACTTTTTTCATCGGAAGGATGGTTTTTTATCCAGCTTTCGAAATCCTCTTTAGTCATTTCGGGTGGATAGAAGTTAGCTCCCAAAGGTTTTTTGTAGCTGTCAATAAAGGGAGCATCATGATTAAGCCGGTCAAAAGGACCGAAATTAATATCAAAGTAAACAAGCTTCAGGCTGTCTTCTTCGCCGGTACCTTCCTTAAGCTGGTTTTTAATTTCAATATTTTTAGAAAATACCTGCTTGAGGAAAATACTATCTATCAGTCGGCTGGCCTGGTAAAGTTTTTCAACAACTATTTTTTGTCTTTTGTTCAGGATTGTTGAATCATATTTTATTTCAGTCGGTGCAAACTGTGCTATCATTGTCCTTAGTGAATCCATTGCTTTTCCTGCTTTTGATGGCTGGTTTGTTTCCTGTAAACACCCTGTAAGAAATAGTATTGTAAACAGGGAGGAGATTATAATTATTTTTTTCATAGATCCTTCACCATAATAAATTGCTGGGTAATGACCCCAAAAATATGAATAAAGTAAATGATATGACAGATTCTGAGTTACTGACTGAGGTAAATTGATGTTATTCCCGACTATTCTTCCTCCTCATTATTTGTAGAGAAACCGAACAAATGAAGCTCAAAATCCTTCAGGATATCTCTTGCCAGCTCAAGATCCTTTTCGTTCACATAAAATACTGCAGGCTCAAGTAAAGGCCTCACCCCAAGAAAATTTTCACCTGTTACGTAATAATCAACTTCCGCATCGTCCAGCATTGATTTTATAATTGCTATATCACCCTGGTTGAGTGATGAAAGCAGCTGAATATAATTTTTATCGGGCAGTATTTCAGGTTTCCCATCAAGGAGTACGATAAAAGAGTCGCATTCGGGACATCTGAATCCGCCGGATTGCAGTTCATCATCCGAAAGATTCAATTCGCTCTGACAATCAGGACAAACAATAGTATGTGTTTCCAGGGCACTCTGGAGATCTTCTTTTAATTTTGCCTGACATTCAGAAGAATTACAATAGTAAAACTCCCTTCCGACAGTGAGGCATTCTTCACAAAAATGCCTGCCGCAATTATGACATATTGAATATGCATTTCGCTCAGGATGGTTAAAGCATCTTTCCATAATATTCTCCCCGAATTGTGGAACAATTCACTTATAAAATAATATGTTTTAACAGCTGAAACCAGACTATCCGAACACCTTAAGCATAGCACATCCGTTCAACTTCATCTACTGTTTTAGGAATAGCCCGTTTACCCAGAACTCTGTGTCCCTCACGGGTTACAAGCACATTATCCTCTATTCTTATTCCGCCAAATCCTTTATATGTATCCACCTTATTGTAATTAATAAACTGGCGGAACTTATTGTCTCCTCTCCAAAAATCAATGAGCTCAGGCATAAAATAAATTCCGGGTTCTACTGTGAGTACATGTCCCGGTTCAAGCTCTTTTCCGAAACGAACGTAGGCAAGTCCGAACTGCTCACTCCTTTTAACTTTTTCTGTATAGCCCACATAATCCTCACCCAGGCCTTCCATATCGTGAACATCAAGTCCCATCATATGACCAAGACCATGAGGGAAAAACATTGCATGTGCTCCCGCTTTAATAATTTCATCAACATCGCCTTTAAGCAGACCCAGCTCTTTAAGTCCTACTGTAATAGTTCTTGCCGCAAGCAGATGTATATCTCTGAACTTTCTTCCGGGTTTCATTGCTTTTATTGAATCAAGCTGAGCCCCCAGTACAATTTCATATACTTCCTGCTGCTTACCGGTAAACTTTCCGTCAACTGGGAATGTCCTGGTAATATCACTTGCATAATGCAGGTATGATTCCGCTCCGGAATCATTTACCATTAAGTCGCCCTTCTTCAGCTTATTATTATAACTATGATTATGAAGAATTTCCCCATGGACAGAGACAATAGGAGGGAATGAAACTCCCGGTCCCATAGACAAAGCAATTCCTTCTATGGCACCGGCTATCTCTTTTTCAACCATTCCGGGCTCAGCCATTTTCATCGCCGTTGTATGCATCTCATAAGCTATGTCCAGGGCATATTCAATCTCACTTATCTCTTCCTTTATTTTTTTTGACCTCTGGGCTACAACAGCCTCAATAAGTTTTGATGACACATAGTTATTTAATGCAGCAGGTTGAATTCCCAGGAGTTCGCTCATCCAATTAATTACTTTATAGCGGTATTGAGGCAGATAATGAATTTTAACTCCTCTTTTAACCGCGTCATTAATCATTATAGAAAGATTTTTAACAGGCTCAGTTTTTCTGACGCCTGCTCTGGCAGCCTTATTCCTGATCGTGGTCTGTTGTCCCATCCAGATGATATCGTAAATATCGAATTCATTTCCGTAAATAATATCTTCATCGTTATCTATATCAATAACACCAAACAAATCTGCCTGGTCAACACCGAAAAAATAGAGAAATGAACTATCCTGTCTGAAAGCATACGTATTTCCGGAATAATTCATAGCCGGTTCCTCATTTCCCGGGAGCAGTATTAATCCTGATTTCAGCTGCTTTTTAAGTTTATTTCTCCTTTCCGTATAAATTTTTTTATCAAACATTATAAATCCTTTCAAGATAAGTGCATAAAAAATTCAAAAAAATTGAACCGTTACAACAGTCGAACGCGTTGTTTTATCTTAACTAAATATAAATTAACCATATAAAATCTGTGCTTCAATAGAACACAACGAGCCAGATCGTTTCCATTTTCGGATCCGTCCACTCTACCCTGTGCTTCGTATGAGAAGGAATATTCAGATAATCGCCGGCATTTAAGTCAACCGGAATCTGGTCGTCAAAAAATTTCAACCTGGCCTTCCCCTGCAGCACCATTACCCATTCATTTTCCTCCTGGTCGTACCAGAAGTTTTCGGGAGAAGAATGTCCCTTCGAAATTATGCTTTCAATCCTTATATTTTCGGATGCAAATATTTCCCTTACAATTTCATCCGGAATATAAGGCGGTATATAATCAAAAATATTTTTGTTCTTCATAAAAAACCTCCGGTCCGGTCAAAATTACGCAATATTATCTTGCTTATCAGGCCAACTACCAATAATTTTAGCATGTAAATATTTTTTGAAAATCTATAGTTAATCTATGGGGACTAAATATGAGTCTTAGTTTAATTGCCAAATCTATTAAAGCCTCTCCCACTTTAAAGCTGAATGAGAAATTTGCAATATTAAAAGAGAAAGGTGATCCGGTAATTCACCTTGGCGGAGGAGAACCAAAGAGTAAAGTACCAATGGATGCTATACTGGCAACCGTTTCACATGTTAATACCGGTGAAGTAAGGTATGCTCCCGCAGACGGAATTCCTGCATTAAAGCAGGCTATTATACGTTATACAGAAGAATTTTACGGAAGGAAAGTCAATCCTGAGAATGTTATCGCATCGGGAGGAGCCAAACAGGCAATCATGGTTGCCCTGCAGGCAATTCTCAATCCCCAGGAGGAAATCATTTATCCCGCACCCTACTGGGTCAGCTATCCTGATATGGCAAAGCTGGTAGGAGCTATAGGAGTAGCGGCTTATGCAGAAGACGGGACTTTTTATCCCAGACTAAAGGATATAGAGGATCGTGTAGGATCATACACCAGGGCCGTGATTATTAATAGTCCGAACAACCCTTCAGGAGCGATGTATTCGGAAGAGTTCATAGCTGATGTGGTTGAATTCTGTGAAAAGAAAGATCTCTACCTGATAATGGACGACATTTATCACAGGCTTATATTTGATGGAAGAAAACCGATCAACTGCTACAAGTACGCAAAAAAGCTTGATGAAAATTCGAAGCTGATAGTTATTAACGGAGTATCGAAACAGTATGCTATGACAGGATTTCGTATCGGCTGGGCAGTTGCGAACAAGAAGCTGATAGAGGCTATGTCGAATATCCAGGGACATCAGACTTCGGGGCCTTCAGTTCTTCTTCAGAAGGCTGCTGTGGGAGCTATTAACGGTATACAATCGGGAGTTGAGAGTCTTCGCACTACACTTGAGAATAACAGGAATGTAATGATAGATCTTCTGAGATCATTCGAGGGTGTGAAAGTAACAAAACCCGACGGTACTTTTTACTGCTTTGCCGATTTCTCTGCGTATGAAAAAAGCTCAAATAAACTATCGGAATACCTCATTGATAAAGTCCAGGTACTAACCGTACCGGGCGCTGAATTCGGAATGGAGGGCTACCTTCGCTTGAGTTACTGCGGTTCGATCAAAGATATCACGGAAGGAATAGAACGAATGAAATGGGCTCTCGATCCTAACTCACCCAATGAACTTTATATAGGCGACAGAAAATTAGTGAGGGATTGGTCATGAAATATCTGGAATTCAATACCCCGGCAACGAAGCAGGCAATGGAGCTTGCATCTGACTTCAGACTGAAAAATCAGGGATTAACAGGGTTAGAGCGCGTTTTCTGGAATCTCCCCGAGGAAGCCCTTTATGAAGAAATTGTTTTCCGTAATGAAGGCAAAATTACAAAACACGGTGCCCTGGTAGTTAATACCGGAAAACATACGGCCCGTGCCGCGGCTGATAAATTTGTTGTGCAGGAACAATCAACAAACGATAAAATATGGTGGGGAGTTTATAACCGTCCCTTCAGTTCTGAAAAATTCAACCAGATCATGGGGAGGGTTCAGGCTTACTGTCAGGGCGAGGAATTATTTGTCCAGGACTGCTATGCCGGCGCCGACCCCGATTACAGGATGCCTATCAGGGTTATAACAGAAAAAGCATGGCACAGCCTCTTCGCCAGAAATATGTTTATTACTACAAACGACAGAGACGAGCTTAAAAAGTTTATTCCGGATTTTACCGTTATAGCATTACCGGGATTTAATGTAGATCCTTCCATCGATGGCACCAGGACTGAAACAGCTATTGTGCTGAACTTTGCGGAAAGAACTGCTGTGATTGCAAACTCTCTGTACGGGGGAGAGATCAAAAAATCTATCTTTACTGTGCTGAATTTTCTCCTGACCTTTGAAGATGTGCTTCCGATGCACTGCTCTGCAAATGTTGGTTCTAAAGATGATGTTGCATTGTTCTTTGGACTTAGCGGTACCGGTAAAACCACACTTTCTGCCGATCCTTCCAGGGGACTCATAGGAGACGATGAACACGGCTGGAGCAGTGAGGGAGTATTTAATTTTGAAGGCGGGTGCTATGCAAAGGTTATAAGACTGTCGGCTGATCACGAGCCTGAGATATATGCCACCACCAAAAGTTTCGGGACAATCCTGGAAAATGTTGTATTTGATCCGGTTTCAAGGAATATCGACCTTGATGATGATCATATAACAGAAAATACCCGTGCTTCCTATCCGCTTGAATTCATACCTAACGTTGTGGAAGACGGTTATGTAAGAAGTCATCCGAAAAACATTATATTCCTGACATGTGATGCTTCGGGAGTTCTTCCTCCAATAGCCAGGTTGAATGCGGCTCAGGCCCAGTATCATTTTATAAGCGGATATACTTCAAAGATAGCCGGAACTGAAATCGGACTGGGAATTGAACCCCAAATAACTTTTAGTGCATGCTTTGGTGCTCCTTTTATGGTACGTCATCCTTATGAATACTCTGAAATGCTGAAGCAGAGAATGCTTAAGCACAAAGCTAACGTATGGCTGGTTAATACAGGATGGGTAGGGGGCAGGTTCGGCGTTGGTAAAAGAATAAGCATACGTCATACCCGTAATCTGTTAAATGCTGCATTGGATGGCAAACTAGATAAGGTGAAGTACAGAAAAGACAAGTTGTTTGGATTTGAAGTCCCCCTGAGCTGTCCTGATGTTCCGGAAGATGTACTTGATCCTTCATCAAGCTGGGGTAACAAGGAGGAATACTGGAAAAAATATGATGCACTTGCAGCAAGATTCATCGAAAACTTTAAGCTTTTTGCTGAGGGTACATCAAATGAAGTCAAAAAAGCCGGTCCTGTGAGATTAAAATAATTCATTTGTAGAGATGAGTCGACGGCTCATCTCTACCACTCACCACTATTTTCTTCCGATTACACAATTCATTAAGATTTAACATTCACTTTATTTACAAATTCGGCATTAATTCCCTAATTTTGATATGTACTTTTTATCCGGTCAGCGGGATCATAACCGGCTGCGGGTAAAAAGGGGAGTAAATATTTATTATTATCAGTGTATCCGGGGGAGATTTTTGAGTCTCAGGTACTTACCAGATTTATTCAATTGGGAGCGGTTACCTTCATACTATCGCTCGCGGGCACACATGTTTTCCCCCCAAATAAAAAATCACATCAGACCGGAAGATAAATGAAACATATATTAAAATATCTGCCTGTAATATTATTATTCATAATTTCCACAAATGCTTATTCTCAGCCGCAGTCATACACTATTGATACGGCCATAAAGACTGCGCTGAAAAATAACAGTGACGTCAAAATTGCTATGATGAATGTTCAGAAGGCCTCAGCCGCAGTCCATGAAGCATTTGGATATGCACTGCCCAGTCTTGATCTATCGGCAGGGTTCACACATTTTCTTGAGAAGCCAAAAACTCCCTTCCCGGATTTTGCTGCTCTTTTGGGTAATGCAACTTATTCCATTTTGTTTGATGAAGGTGTTATTCCCCGCGATGACAATAAATTTAAGCCCGTAGGATACAGCCTCCAGTCATTTGCGCTGGCAAATAATTATGAAACAAGCCTTCAGCTGACCCAGATCCTCTTCAGCTCCGCCGTTTTTCGCGGAATAGGCGCTTCCCAGATCTATCTCGATCTTTCAAAAGCTCAATTAAAAAATACGATATCAACCACAGTATTAAATGTCGAGAAAGCCTTTTACGGCGTGTTACTCACTAAGCAGGTTTACCAGATTACTAAAGCAAGCTTTGAAAATGCACAGGAGAATTATAAGAATGTAAATGCTTTATATGGTCAGGGACTGGTTTCCGAATTCGACAATCTTCAGGCGGAGGTTCAGGTTGAAAATATAAGACCAACCCTGCTTAATATGGAAAATAAGCTTAAGGATGCCAGAGATGGATTAAAGATCCTGCTGGGACTAAATCCCGAAAATGAAATTGATGTTGAAGGTGATATAACCTATAAACCGATGCCCATTCCGGAAGTGCAGGATATGATTGATGAAGTGTTAAAGTCGAACCACAGCCTTCAGACACTCAGTCTAAAAGCCCAGGTAGATGATGCATTCATAGATCTCGACCGGGCTGAATACTGGCCGAATATTGCCGCTTTCGGTAATTATTCATATGCGGGTTCGGCAGACAAATGGGATTTCCAGAACTATTCCTCTCTTACTGTAGGTGTCAATTTTTCTATCAACTTATGGAAAGGGCAGCAGACAGCCAATCGTGTAGAACAGTCAACTTTAACATATCAACAGACGGCGGAGCAGGTCGCCCAGTTAAAAGACTATCTAACGGCCCAGGTAAAATCAAAAATTAATGAACTGATAAGGGTGCAGACGGTTGTTGAAACTCAGGATAAGAATGTATCACTTGCTGAAAGAGCCTATCAGATTGCCACTGTCAGGTACAAGGAAGGAACAAGCAGTCAGCTCGAAGTTCAGAATGCTGACATCGCCTTGAGACAGGCAAGACTGAACCGGCTGCAGACTGTTTACAGTTATCTGATCACAAGATATGAACTCGAACAGATGATAGGTAAGGTTGATCCCGAATACTATTCATTGTTCGATTTATTAAATGATTAAATGATTTTAAATTAAATCCAATAGAGGAGAAGATGATTGAAATGAGACCTTTAGCTAAAATACTTGTCTATATATCTGCCGGATTAATCGGGATTTTTATTATCGGATGCGAAAGTAAAAATCAGGAAGAAACAAAAAGTATGGAACAGATACAGAGTGAGGAAGGAATTCCCGTAAAAGTTGAAACTGTTTCATATAAACCTTTCCGGAAATACCTGAGCTTCTACTCAAAACTAAATGGTATCAAAGAAGCTACTAAGGGAGCAATGGCCGGCGGTAAAATTGAAAAGATAAATGCCAGGGTCGGCGATTTTGTTAAAGAAAAACAGGTGATAGTTGTATTCGATACAACTAATCCTGCTCTCCAGTATGAACAGGCCAGAACATCTTATGAAAATGCGAAGAAGAATTATGAGAGAATTAAATCGCTGCTTGATGCAGGGGAAACTTCTCAGGCAAATTTTGACGGGGCAGAAACACAATACCTGGTAAGTAAGAGAAATTACGAATCCCTTAAACAGATACTTTTTGTCGAATCTCCGCTTGACGGTAGAATTGTAGATTTGAAGGTAAATGCCGGCGATAATGTTAAAAACGACGCATATCTGTTTACTGTTGCACAAACTAATACCATGCGTGCAAAAATCTGGGTATCTGAAAAGGAAATCGGTCTGATCAATCAGGGGATGAAAACTATTGCAGTATATAACGGAAAAGAATATCCGGGTAAAGTAACAGATGTTTCTCTGGGGATAGATCCGGCAAGACAATCATTTTATGTCGAAGCTGAATTCAACAATCCAAAGAATGAACTTATGAATGGTATCACTGTGGAAATTAAAGTACTTGTTTATGACAATCCGAATGCAATTATAATTCCCCGGAACCTGATGATGACGGATGAAAAGGGACATTATCTATTTACTGAAAATAACGGTAAAGCTGTAAAAGTATACGCGGAGAACGGACGGGAAAGCGGAATTTATTATGAACTCAGCAAAGGCCTGAAGCCAGGCGACAGATTGATCACAAAAGGTGCTGATCAGCTTGAGAATGGTACAACCGTCAAAGTGATTCAATAGAAGGAATTATACTATGTTTCTTGCAAAAGTATCTATAAACCGTCCTGTCTTAACTACTGTAGGACTTCTCGTATTTGTCATTTTCGGGTTGATTGCTTTTTTCAGACTGAACCTTAACCTGCAGCCCGATGTTGAAATTCCTTATGTAACCATCTCAACCGTGTACCCCGGAGCAGGACCTAAAGAGATCGAAACTCTCATCAGTAAAAGAATAGAAGAATCAATATCAACGATCAGCCAGATTGAAAGGGTGGAATCGTACTCACTTGATGGTCTGTCGATTATCATAATTGAGTTTATGATGGGAAAAGACGTTGACGTTGCTAACCAGGAGGTAAAAAACAAAGTAGATGAAATAATTAATGATCTTCCCGAGGATTCGAAAAAACCAATCGTTCAGAAAGTCGACCTCAAACAGTTCCCTGTGGTCGATCTGGTGCTGAGCGGAAATCTTGATCCCAGGCAGCTGTATGAAATTGCCGATAAAACCCTTAAAGACAGGTTTGCGCAGATCGAAGGAGTTGCAAATGTTCAGATCACCGGCGGTCAGGAAAGAGAAGTTCGTGTTATCCTTAATAACAAGGAAGTATATGAGAATTCTATATCACTGCCTCAGCTGAGTCAGATCCTTAAGATCCATAATATGGATATCCCGGGTGGATATTTTCAGATAGGGGATCAGGAGTATACAGTGAGACTGAACGGGCAGTACGCCAGTCCCGATGCAATAAACGAACTCGAGGTCCCTACTCCATACGGACCCAAGAAAATCAGACAGTTCGCCGATGTCGAGGATATAGGAAAAGATATCAGGCAGAGAGCTGTATATTATAATGTGAAGCAGAATCTCCGTAACGAAAACGTTGTGAGACTCGGTATTGTTAAAAGCGCGGAGGGAAATATAGTTAAGGTTGCAGAGGCAATTAAGGCATCACTTCCGGATATAGAAGCAGCCCTGCCGCAGGGGGCGAGCCTTGAAATAGTTAATGATGAATCCGGATTCGTTCAGAGCAGCGTCGACGATACAATGAGCAACATTTATCTGGGCGTTATTTTCACTGCATTAGTACTATTTCTTTTCCTTCATGACCTCCGTTCCACGATAATCGTTGCACTCTCTATGCCCACCTCGATTATTTCAACCTTCCTGCTTCTGCAGGTCTCAGGTTTAACTCTTAATATGATGACCCTTATGGGTCTATCAGTCTCGGTAGGAGTACTTGTTGCAAATTCAATTGTTGTTATAGAAAACATATTCCGTTACAAGAAGATGGGAGCAACTATAAAACAGGCAGCATACAAGGGAACCTCGGAGGTAATGGTTGCAGTACTTGCTTCTACCCTGACCAACCTTGTTGTATTTCTTCCTGTTGCTAACATGTCATCAATGGTTGGTATGTGGCTCAAGGAACTTGCTCTGGCAGCCGTATTTGCGACAATATTTTCTCTTATAATGTCATTTACACTTACCCCGATGCTTGCATCTTTGATCCTTACCAAAGAACATAAACCGGGAAAACTTAGTCAGAAACTGAATGCATTCGAAGAGAAACAGACGAAATTTTATAAGAATATGCTGGCAAAGTTTCTTAAGAATAAGTTCACAAGCTCCATGGTTGTACTTTCCTCATTCGTGATACTGATACTTGTGATGATGACCGTAGGTTCTAAGATCGGATTTGAATTCCTTCCATCTTTTGATGACGGCAAAATAAAAATATCAGTCGAAATGCCTGAAGGATATAATCTGCAGGCGACAGGAAATTTACTCAGCGAGATTGAGAACAGGATTAAAGAACATCCCGAAGTAACTCATATGATCACTAACCTGGGCAGAATGAGTGAGCTTGATATCGGTACAAATATGGCCTTGATGGATGTACAGCTCGTTGATGCGAAAGAAAGAGATATCAGTCTTCAGGATATGATATCAGTTTTTGTTAAAGAACTGGCAGATATACCCAATGCCAGGATCAAGGTCGATCTCGGTTCCTCTTCAGGAGGGCCGGGGGCTCCGGTTGAATTCTTTTTGATGGGTCAGGATCTTGATAAACTTGAGCAGCTTAAGAACCAGGTTGTAGCAAAAGTGAAGGATATTCCGGGACTCATAAACTTCGATCAGAGTTCAAGAGCAGGTAAACCTGAAATCACGGTATTTCCCAAAAGGGAAAAACTGGTTGAGGCAGGATTAAGCATTACGGATCTTGCTTTAACTCTCCGGTCATCTGTTGAAGGAATTCAGTCATCGAAATACCGGGAGCTCGGGAACGAATATGATATAACCGTAACAATGGATGATAAATCTGTTAACTCCCCGGAAAAAATATCTAATATAACTGTTGCTTCTCCGGTCGGTCCATTCAGATTATCACAGCTTGCGGATGTACGCTTTACAACAGGCTACACCAAAATTCTTCATCGCGATAAGTATGTATCGATCATGTTTACAGGTGCACCTGCTTCAGGTGTGCCGCTGGGCAATATAACGAACGAAATAGACAGGAGACTGGCAGATCTTGATATGCCGCCCGGATATTATGTCAGATGGGGAGGCAATGTGAAAATGATGAATGATATGATCCAGGATATGATATTTGCATTCTTCCTGGCTGTATTCCTTACGTATATGCTTCTGGCCGCTATTCTCGAAAGTTTCTGGCAGCCTATTTCTATTATGCTGACTGTTCTGTTAGCAATGATTGGTGTAATTCTGGCGCTTTATATAACGAATACCGCATTCAATGTTGTTTCTTTAATGGCGATAATCATGCTTATAGGGATTGTAGTGAATAACGCTATTCTTATCCTTGATTATACCAACCAGCTAAGGAGAGAACAGGGAATGCTGCCTAAAGACGCCTTGCTGGAGGCCTGTCCGACTAAACTTAAGCCCCAGATTATGGCTACAGTTGCTATTATTCTTGGTATGCTCCCGTTAGCGCTGGGAATCGGGGCCGCAGGTAAAGAGATGAGAATACCGATGGGTATTGTTGCAATCGGTGGACTAATTGCTTCAACGATTTTGACACTATTTGTTATTCCGGCATTTTATTACTTAACTGCGCGGGCAAAAGTTATTGATCCGTCAAAGAGAGAGAAAGTCGGATAAAACAGAAAAAATATTTAACCAGAGACAAAAAAAAGACCGCCTTATTCAAGCGGTCTTTTTTTATAGAAAAGAGAGTTAAAAAATTACTTCAGGAGAAGCATCTTTTTAACTGATACAGAATTCTCACCCTGGAGCTTATAAAAATATGCGCCGCTGGGTAATGATTTTGCATTAAATTCAACCTGGTGGGAACCTTCGCTGACAACACCATTAACAAGCACGGCAACTTCCTGTCCGATCAGGTTGTAAACAGCTAGTTTAACTTTACCTGACTGAGGAACGCTATAGGTAATGGTAGTTGACGGGTTAAAAGGATTAGGATAATTCTGATCAAGATTGAAAGTTCTCGGACCGGTTACGCTGACTTCGACTGCATTTGAATATTCAAGATTTCCGTTGAAATCAAGCTGTTTCAGTCTGTATGAATAAGTTCCGTTAACAACGCTTTTATCAACAAAAGAATAAGCCTTAGGTTCAGTTGTTGTTCCTGAACCGTTAACAAAACCAACGGTTACGAAATCGCTGTTAGCATCTTTTCTCTGAACTTCGAACATCCTGTTATTTGTTTCGGTAGCTGTCTGCCAGTTAAGAACTACCTGTCCCATAGCATTAGTGTTGGCTGTAAAGGAAGTCAGTTCAACCGGAACAATTGTCAGGTCCATAACCTGATAGTCATCAACGTACATTTCGTCAGTAGCTGCTGCACCAAAGAAGTCGTTAGCTTCCAATGATAATGCAGCGCCGGTTCCATCAGCTCCAAGTGTCCACTGCCATGAACATATCATTGTGCCGTTGTACCAGTACTCAGCTACATCATTGTCAAGGTCTACAATAACCTGGTTCAGAACCCACTGATCATAGGTGTAATTAAACGTGAAAGCTCCGGTAGCACCAGCATTTACAGAAGCTGCGCCGCCTGCGTTGAAGTAAACCTCAAAACCCCACTCCTGGTCAGCAATAAACTGTGAAAGTGTGTTAAAATATCCAGTCGCTCCTGTCGGGATATAATTATATAAATCAATCTCCCATTTTCCGGAGGTTTCAGGACCCCAGTAATGAACTTCGTCATTATTCTGAACTACAACAAATGAATTGGCTCCACTATGCGCAAAATTGCTTGACACATATGCATCCTCAGTGGTATTACAAGGGTCAAGGCTCCATGTCGTCCAGTCATCTGGATTCTGACATGCGAGTTGCTGGCCTGCTGTGTAGGAATCAAAATTATCCGAGAAAATAACAGAACCGCCGCCGGGATTAGTCTCAACAACACCGCGAACATTCCAGTTATAGTTCAAACCAAAATCATTCAGATGCTGCCAGGCACCTGAATCATTTACCCAGTCTCCGTCAGGATCGGCAGGACCCTCATCAACACCTAAAGGATAATTTAATCCGGTAGCATCTTCAACCTGCAGACAAACCCACAGGTCGTTGCCGGAAATCGGAATATTTGTAGTAAGAGCTACTTCATTCCAGTCGCCTATAATAAGTGACGAAAGATCAAGCGGCTGTTCGAGCAGCAGTGTGCCTGGCTCTGAACTTGTGCCTGCGTCATAAATCATAATGGTTAATCCTGTAGCTTCCTGTGTATAATGAAATTGAACAGCCTGCAGTTCACCACCTGTATATGAACCCATAATATCGGCACGGAAACGTGCTCCGCCTATAAAGGTAGTACCTTCATCGCCAACAGAATTCCCTGCATTATCACCGTCATAATGTACCACGATCAAATCATTTGGGGCATCCGGGCTTGAGGTTGATGTATTGTTATTCGTGACCCTGAAATTCTGGCTATATCCTATTGAATACAGTAGAAAAGAGAGTAACACAGTAAATAGAAATCGGTTAAGATGTTTCATGGATCCTCCTAACACCTAAAATGTGAAGTAATTTAATGGACAGCATTGCCCTAAATGATGTCCATCTGTGAAAGGTAATTACATTAGTTTTTATTTAAATAATTTACCTTAGAAATAAGATATAATTTTTTCTCAATATTTAGCAACAATTTAGAAATAAAAAATTGTGATTTACATTAAATTAACCCTCCGGGAGCCGGAGGGTCTGCTAAAAATATATTAGAAAAAATAACTTACTCCAGAAGCAGCATCTTTTTCATTTGAACGGAACCTCTGTACTGCAGCTTATACAAATAGACTCCGCTCGGTAGGTTTGTGGAACTAAATGTCAGCTCATGGTGTCCGGCCTGATAGTATCCTTCTGCCAATACTGCAACCTCTTCGCCCACCACATTATATATGGAAAGACGAAGGGTTGAAGACTCAGGAAGGCTGAACCGGATTTTTGTTGTTGGGTTAAAAGGATTCGGGTAATTCTGTTCAAGAACAAATCCATCCGAGGGTGCAAGGGTTATTTCTACCACTGAAGAATATATAAAAGATCCGTCATTATCAATTTGTTTCAACCTGTAAAAGCATTTCCCGGTTGAGCTGATTTCAGGGTCCGTAAAAGTATAGCTTGTGGGAGTTTGTTTGGTTCCGTTTCCGGCAACAAACCCGATTGAATGCCAGGCCGAATTTTCTGTTTTCTTTTCTATCCCGAATCCATAGTTGTTCAGCTCCGTTGCAGTATTCCAGGCCAGAGAAACATTTTCATTCTGCCAATCGGCTGTGAATGAAGTAAGCTCAACAGGAACTATCCCTTCAACGTTCGCCATAAGTGAGAGTGTGCCAATACAGAGTTTCGAACACTTTTCAAAATAAGGGAAATTGTAATGATCAATAAGATCATTAGAAGTATGATAATACTGGTTAAAATCCCCGTAATAATTTTCAATCAGCAGCACGGCTGTGATTCCTTGATTCCAGAATGATGCGTGGTCGCTTGCAGTTATACCCGGATTTATAACCGAAGGCTGTATTCCAACTGAATAATCTGTATTAACCATCAGCATTGAATCTTTAAGTGCTACGGAGTTGGCAATATTTCTTGTATGGATCTCGGCAAGGTTATCGTTGTTGCTGTCCCATGCAATCATATCCATATTAATGACACCGAGAATATTCAGGGTAGTATTCTGAGCATAATAAGCGCTGCCCAGAAGTCCCAGTTCTTCGGCATCCCATACGGCGTAAATAATTGAATAATCGAAAGTATAATCTTTCAACACTCTTGCGGCTTCGATTACCGCACAGGTACCACTGCCGTTATCATCAGCACCCGGTGCAAGTCCGCTTGACGGCATATCATCATAATGGGCACATATGATAAAGTATTGATCAGGATAAACTGCACCTGTCTGGATCCCATAAACATTTCTGCCGTAACTAAATGTCTGGTCGAAAGTCTGAAGTCCGTAAGCATCAAATTTCTGCTTTAAATAATCAGCAGCCTTGTCGTTTGTTGAGGTATTATAGTACCTGGAGGTGATGGTTACCGGCTGACCATTGATAATAACCGGGACTTCCCCGGATAATTCATTTACGAATTGTGTTAAGGAATCAATATTTACATTATTGATCACCTGCTGGACTAGAGGATTGGTCTGTGCCATCCCCTGCTGGAAAAAGAATGAAAGAAGCAAAAAGGTAAAGAGTTTTCTCATTATCTGTTCTCACCTTATTTATTGGAGTAAATGAGCGGGTTAGTTAAATCTCTCCTGATTTTACAGAATGATTAAACTTCATTATAACCAACTACAGTGCCATAAACACAAATTCAGTTTTTCTTTTATTTTTAGATAAAAATCAAGTATGTGGAAAGATCAGGTATTGATTTTTCCCGCATTATAAAGAGTGGAATTATTGGAAATGATAATTTAGATAAAATTGATTTCTGCTAAAGTGCACCGGCCAGCTTTTCTATTAATCGTTCCTTTACATCTTCTCCCTTCAATTCGGACTTATTGAAATATGAAATCACGAGGAACATATGAAATTGCAGCACGTCCAGAACTTCTCTGGTTTCTTCGGTATTATACTCCTCATATTCATACCTGAGCCGGGAAATTGCTTTATTTGCCTTAATCAGTTCGTCAGCGATCATAGTTCTTTCCTTATAAAAAACACTATTCTAATTTAAAAAAAAGAAACAGGAATGACAGAAGATTTTCATCATTCGAAAGTTGATTATTTATTCAGCTTTAGTTAAGTATCTAAAATGCGAAATTAAAATTTGTAACTTCGGGAAACAGGAACAACAATGAGTATAACAAGAAAAGAAGGGCTCTTTATTACAGTAGATGCAAATATCGGTGCAGGAAAGACGAATGCATGTCACGCGCTGGCTTCTGCTTCAAGTTCAAGAGGAAGGCAGACGAGAGTGCTGGAAGAACCCACACACACGGATAGATTCAAACATTTTCTTTCACATTATTATAATGATCTGATCACCGGAAATAATACCGGCGGTGGCTTTGAGATGCAGATGTTTATGCTTTGCCAGAGATATGAACAGCACAGGCTGGCAGTTGAACTGGCCTGGGGTGAGAACGGAATAACCGTTATACAGGACCGTCCTATTTATGGTGATACGGTTTTTGCAACGACGGCTATGGAAAGAGGATTTATGACTATGGAAGAGTTCGACTTGTATTTTGATGTCTTTAGAAATATGAGCCGCGACATAATGCCGCCTGATATTTTCGTTTACCTGAATGTTTCTCCGGAAGAATGCCACAGCCGTATGAACACAAGATCAAGAACTGAAGAAGAAGGAGTTCCGTTAGACTACCTGCAGCATCTCGACAGTAATTACAAAAAACTTGTAAATGAAATGAGAAGAAGGGGAATAAGAGTACTTGAAGTAGACTGGCACGAATTCGGACCTCCCGTCGTCCTTTGGAACAAGATCCTGGGTATGATCGGCTCAGATGAATCCTGGTATGAACAGCTGTCCTTCTCATTTGCAAAACAGCCCAGGATCCCGATAATGCCTAACGCTGAAGCAGAGAAAAAAGATAAAGGATAATTCATTTATCCATCCACTCTTTGAAGGCCGAA